>CAVUPQ010000009.1:0-7410 GCA_963743485.1 uncultured Actinomycetota bacterium | reverse complement strand
GCGCAGGATCGGAAGGGAGCCGTCGGCGGCGCGCACCGTGTCGTACGAAATCGAGGCGCAGCCCGACTCCACCAGGGCCCCGGCGAGCGGCTCGTTCGCCGCGAGGTGGAGGAACGTGAAGAGCGTGAGGTCGTCGCGCAGGCGCGCGTACTCGTCCGGCACCGGCTCCTTCACCTTGAGGACCAGCGCGGCACCCCAGGCGTCGTCGGCGGACCCGATGCGCGCCCCCGCGCCCGCGTAGTCATCGTCGGCGAAGCCCGCGCCGAGGCCTGCGGCCGACTCGACGACGACCTCGTGCCCGCGCTCAACCAAGGCCGCGGCGCCATCGGGCGTGAGCGCGACGCGAGACTCGCGGTTCTTCACTTCGCGGGGAATACCGACCAGCATGGCGCCTCCTCGCACCTGTCCTCTCATTGTCCGCGCTTCGCCGCGAAACGTGCATCCCCCGTCGCACGATCGAGGGTTCTCCGGTTCTCGCCGGGCGGGTCCATGCGCTAACCTTGGTACTCGCGTTCCGGGCGCACGCCCGGGCAGCTAGGGGCCCCGTTGTGTAGCGGCCTAGCACGCCGCCCTCTCACGGCGGTAGCGCCGGTTCGAATCCGGTCGGGGCTACTTCTCTCGGTCGTCACCCCATCACGCCGTCACGCCATCACACCCGCGCGCCACCGCGCCATCGCGGCGACGGCACGCTCCTGGGCGTTTCCATGGGAGCGCTCCCATGGTAACGTCGCGCTCAGGTCGCGACGGCCGCAGCGGAGCCGCCGCGAGTGACGAGGAGGTCACGATGGGGATTCGACGGGGCACTTCGCGGGCGGCGCTCGCGGCGACGATTGCCGTGGCGATCGGCCTGGCGGGCGCACTGGCTCCCGCCGCGGCGGAGCCCGATGACTCCTTCGACGGCGACGCGAACCTGATCGGCAATCCGGACTTCACCATCGACTACGAGGGCTGGAGCGCCTACGGCGTGACCGGGGGCGTCAAGGACGGCATGTTCTGCGGCGAGTATTTCGGCCCGCACCGCAACGAGTACGACGCTGGCTTCGGCTTCAACGGCATGACCTTCCCGGCCGGCGACTACTTCGCGTCGTTCGACGCGAAGTCCGAGGTGGCCTTCATCGCCAAGGTGCAGCAGAGCGGGGGCGCCTACGCGCGGCTCGGCACCCTCAACGTGCCGCCGTCCGACACCATGCAGCACTACGAGATGCGCTTCTCGTCCGACGTGCCGTTCCAGTACGGCGAATACCACTTCCACGTGGGGACGCCCGTCGAGGGGCCCCACACCTTCTGCGTCGACAACGTCGTCCTCAAAGTCCACCCCAAGGACTACCTCGTGGGCGGCGACTTCACGGACGGGCTTGGGCCCTGGAGCGTCGCGGGCGCCGAGGCGACGGTCGGCGACACCGGAGTGTGCCTCGCGGTGCCTGGAGGCACGTCCGCCCCGGAGGACGTGAGCCTGAGCCTCTCGAACGTCGCGATTCCGAAGTTCTCGTACGAGCTGACGCGTGACGTGTCCGGAACGGGCGCGCCCATGCGGGTGCTCGTGACCTCCCACGACGATCCGTCCGTGGTCTACGTCGACACCACGGAGACCCCCTCGGCCGACGCGACGACGTCGACGTCGTTCTTCGCCCTCCCCGGAAAGGGCGAGCGCAAGCTCGAGGGCGATTCCGTGGACGTATCGTTCGAGTTCGGCGGCGGGGCGGCGGGCGACGTGTGCCTCGACAACGTCGGACTTCTCTCGGGGGGCGAGCCGCCGGCGTACCAGCCCGAGACGGGACCCCGCGTGCGCGTCAACCAGTACGGATACGAGCCCGACGCGCCCAAGCGCGCCACGCTCGTGACGGACGTGACGGACCCCGTTCCGTGGCGCCTCGTCGACGCCTCGGGGGCCACGGTGGCGGAGGGAACCTCGACCCCGTTCGGCGGGGACGCCTCCACGCGCCTCGTCGTCCAGACCATCGACTTCTCCGACGTCACGGCGGAGGGCACGTACACGCTTCAGGCGGACGACGACGAGAGCTACCCGTTCGCGATCTCCGCGAACCTCTATGGCCCGTTGCGAGACGACGCCCTCCACTACTTCTACCTCGCGCGCTCCGGCATCGAGATCGACGCCGCCCTCGCGGGGGACGACTATGCCCGCGCCGCGGGCCACGTGAGTACCGCGGGCGGGTCGGACACGAACCAGGGCGACTACGGGGTCCCGTGCCAACCCGCGGGGGACTCGGACTCGATCTACGGCGAGCCGTGGACGTGCGATTACACGCTCGACGTCGTCGGCGGCTGGTACGACGCGGGGGACCACGGCAAGTACGTGGTCAACGGCGGCATCGCCGCCTACCAGCTCATGTCGGCGTACGAGCGGTCGCTGCGCGAGGACGGCGCCGGGCGCGCCGCCATGGGCGACTCCACGCTGGCCGTCCCGGAGACGGGCAACGGCATCCCCGACGTCCTTGACGAGGCCAAGTGGGAGCTGGACTTCATGATGTCGATGATGGTTCCCGAGGGCGAGCAGTACGCGGGCATGGTCCACCACAAGATCCACGACTTCGGCTGGACGAGCCTTCCGCTCATGCCAGCGGACGACGACTACGTGCGATACCTCCACCGCCCGTCGACCGCGGCCACGCTCAACCTCGCCGCGACGGCCGCGCAGGGAGCGCGCCTGTTCAAGAAGTTCGACCGCGACTACGCGAACACGCTCCTCGACGCGGCCACGACCGCGTGGGACGCGGCGATCGCGACGCCCGACCTGTACGCGCCCGTCACGGACGGTACCGCGGGCGGCGGAGCCTACGACGACAAGAACGTCATTGACGAGTTCTACTGGGCGGCGGCGGAGCTCTACCTCACGACGGGGGAGTCCACGTACGAGGACTATCTGCTTGAGTCGCCGATGAGCAAACTCTTCACCGTCGGCTCCTTCGACTGGGGCAACACCGCCGCCCTGGGCCGCATGGATCTTGCCACCATTCCCAGCGACATTCCCGGGCGCGACGCGATTCAGGCGTCGGTCATCTCGGGGGCCGACGCGCTGCTCGCCACGCAGGCGGAACAGGGGTTCGGACAGGCGCTCGGAGCAGACAAGTTCGTGTGGGGGTCGAACGCGACCATCCTCAACAACATGGTCATCCTCGCCACCGCCTACGACATCACGGGAGAGCCCGCGTACCTCGACGCCGTGCGCGAAAGCATGGATTACGTGCTTGGCCGCAACGGGCTCGACCTGTCGTACGTCACCGGCTACGGCACCGTGTTCTCCCAGAACCAGCACTCCCGCTGGTACGCGGCGGAACTCGACCCGACCTTCCCTCACCCCCCGGCCGGCACCGTCGCCGGGGGACCGAACGCGCAACCTGCCTCGTGGGATCCCGTCATGAAGGGCCTCTATCCGAACGAGGACTGCGCGCCCCAGATGTGCTACGTAGACGACATCGAGTCGTACTCGACCAACGAAATGGCCGTGAACTGGAACTCCGCGCTCAGTTGGGTCGCGGCGTTCCTCGCGGAGCCCGAGGCGCCCGTCGGCGCGGGCGGGGGAGGCTTCCCGTGGGTGTGGGTGATTGTCGCGGCCGGCCTCGTGGTCGCGGCGGGAGTCGTCTGGGTGCTGTGGCGTCGCAACCGGCCAGTGCCGGACGCGCCGCTGGCGAAGAAGGCGGCCCCCGCAGCGAAGAAGGCGGCAGCTCCCGCAACGAAGAAGAAGGCTCCCGCGGCGAAGAAGAAGGCGCCGCCCAAGAAGCCGAAGGGCTAGCCCGCCCGATCTCGGCGCTCTGCGATGATGGCACCATGATCGCGCGGCGTCGGCGAGTGTCGTGACCCTCGGGGAACCCTTCGGCGCGATCCTCGCGGCCGCCCGCTTGGGCGAGGAGTGGGCGTGGGCGGAGATCTACCGCGACCTCGTCGGGCCAGTGACGGGCTACCTCGCGAGCAGGGGAGCGGCGGAGCCCGAGGACCTCGCCTCCGAGACCTTTCTTCAGGTGGCGCGGGGCCTCGGGGGATTCGACGGCGACGAGGCGGCGTTTCGCACCTGGGTCTTCGTCATCGCTCACCGCAGGATGCAGGACGCGCGACGCGCCGCGATGCGGCGCCCGCTCCGGACGGATGCGGACGCCGAGGAGACCCTCGCGAGCATCCCGGCGCCCCGAAGCGTCGAGGCGGACGCGCTCGGTGCGCTCGGCGACGACCGCCTCTCGGCCGCGCTCGGACGCCTCAGCGATCCGCATCGCGAGGTGCTCGCCCTCCGCGTGATCGGGGACCTCTCCGTCGCCGACGCCGCGACGATCATGGGAAAGTCGCCTGGCGCGATCAAGGTGCTTCAGCACCGGGCCCTCAAGGCGCTCAGGGAGGCTCTCGATGACACCGCGTAACCCCTCCGGCTCCCGCGGCGATAACGGGGGCGACATGCGCGCATCGTGGTCCCCCGAGGACGTTGAGGCCGCGCTCCGGGGTCACAGCCCCGTGAGCGCGGACGTGGCGCGCCTGGCACCCGCGATCGAGGCGCTCCGCGCCCGCTCGGCCCGCACCTCAGACCCGGACTCGGTGGCCGCCATGGCCGCCGTCCTCGCGCGGGAGACCCTCGCGGCGCCCGGCGCGCCGCGCGCCGCCGCCGCGCGCTCCCGCGCCCCGTGGCGCAGGCGACTCGCGCTGACGGGCGTCGCCGCGATTCTGGCTTCCGCGGGCCTTGCGGGGACGGCCGCCGCTGCGGACGGCGCCGCGCCCGGCGATCCCTTGTACGGACTCGACCGGGCGCTTGAGGCGGTCGGCATCGGTGACGGCGGGAGCCACGAGCGGATCCAGGAGGCCACCAAGCTCGCGGACGAGGGCGAGGTCGACGCCGCGCTCCGCCACGCCGCGGACGCGCTTGCGGCGGAAGGCGACTCGGCCTCGGCGGTCGCCACGTTGGCCGCTGCGGACGCGCTGGCGTCTCACGGTTCCGCGAACTCCGCCGAGGTTCACGCACGGGTGAGCGAGATGCTCCGGTGGATGAGCCAGGCGGACGTCCACGGGTCGGACTTCGGGCACGCGGTGAGCGCGTACGCGCGCGGCCTCGGAGTCGACGACGTTGCCGAGGGCGACGACGCGTCCCCTGCCGCGGGCGGCGACGACCAGGGCACCCTCGGCAACTCCGGAAACGCAGGCAAGCCCGACGATGGGGGCAAGCCCGAGGACACGGGCAAGTCCGACAGTGGCGGCAAGCCCGAGGACACGGGCAAGCCCGATTCGACGCACGCCGACGACAAGACTCCCTCCGGTGCCTCGGAGGACCATCCCGGGAGAGGGCATGGTGGCTAGCTCAATCCCCCTCGGCTAGCTGCCGCCACCGGGACGCTTGGAAATCGCGCCGCCCGACCTTCGGGGTCCTCAGACCCGAAAGTGGTCGGGCGGCGCGATGTGCGCGTGGACGGCGCGAGTCGCGACGCGGCCCATCGGGTATAGCCTCACCGTTGGGAGGCCGTCGAAGGAGAACCAATGAAGGCCGTCGTCGTGTATCAGTCGCTTTGGGGCAGCACCGCCGCGGTGGCGCGCGCGATCGTCGAGGGCATCGGCGAGGGTGCCGTCGCGGTGTCCACCACCGACGCCACCCCCAAGGCTCTTGCTGGCGCGGACCTCGTCGTCGCGGGCGCCCCGATTCACGCGATGAACCTTCCGACCGCCGACTCCGTCAAACAGGCGGCGGCGAAGCCCGCGGGCGACAACGCCGTCGCGGCCGACACCTCGAACCGCCTCATGCGGGACTGGCTTGCCGACCTCCCGGCGGGATCGGCGAAGTGCGCGGCCTTCGACACGCGCGTGCGCGGTCCGCTCGGGCGGGGAGGCGCGGCGCGCATCCAGCGCAAGCTCGAGAAGGCGGGCTACTCCTCGATCGCGAAGCCCACGGGCTTCTGCGTCGCGCTGAGGCCCGATCAGGTGACGAGCGCCGAGGGCATGCTCGTTCCGGGCGAACTCGAGCGCGCGCGTGCCTGGGGACGCTCGCTTGCGGCGTCGGTCGGCTGACTCTTCCTCGCTACGCCCCGCTGTGGCGCAACACGTCGCTCAGGCGGCGAGCGGCGTCCGTGACGTCGCGCGCGTGCTTCTCCGCTGGGTGTCCCGTGAGTCGCTCGATCGGCCCGGAGATCGAGACGGCGGCGACGACGCGCCCCGAGGCGCCCCACACCGGCGCTGAGACCCCGGCGACCCCCGCCTCGCGCTCGCCCGCGCTCTCGGCGTATCCCTGCTCTCGCACCACCGCTAGGTCGCTCGCGGTGAAGCGAGCGCCCTCGAGCAGGGCGTGCATGCGCTCGGGCTCCTCCCACGCGAGGAGCACCTGGGCCGCCGAGCCCGCGTGCATCGTCATGGTCGTTCCCACGGGGATCGAGTCCCGCAGGCCGAAGGGTCGGTCGGCCGCCGCGATGCAGATCCGGTGTTCCGCGTGGGGGCGGAACAGCTGGGCGGACTCCTCGGTCTGGTCCCTGAGGGCTTCGAGGATGGGTTGCGCGGCGCTGACGAGCCGGTCCTCGCCGACGGTGGCGGCGAGCTGGAGGAAGCGGCGGCCGAGGATGAACGCGCCCGCGGGCGTCGCGGCCGACGAGGTGGTGGTGCTCAAGGGCAAGGGCGAGCCGGTGAACCGTGGGTCGGGCAAGGTGCGTCGCCGTCACGAGCTCCGCGAGGGTCGCGGGCCCCTTCTCAAGTTCCGCGAGGATCGCCGCGGCCTTGTCGATGACGCCGACCCCGCTGTGATTGTCCACGGCTCAACCGTAGTTGTCCACATTGTGAGACGCAAGCGCCGCGCCTCCGGTGGCGCTGTGTCGGGCACTGCGTGAGACTCGGATCGTGACTGACTCCGACGTAGCGCCGCGCGATTGGCCGCCGCCCTCCGACGCGGGACGCGTCGCGCCCGCGGCGCCGCGTCCCAAGCGCAGCAGGCTCGTCCTCGGCGAGCTCGTCCTGTTGCCGATTGCCGTCGTCATCTGGCTCCCCGTGCTCCTTCAGGTCGCCACGACGGCGCCCGTCCAAAGCTCGGGGTCGTCGGATACTGGACAACCTTGGGGGCGATGGGGCTCGGGCTCCTTCTGGCGTTCTGTGCCAGCCGTCATCGGCGTGGCGCTCGGACTGCTCGCGACCATGGCGATCGCCGTGCTGTACGGCTTCTCGGCCCGTATCCCTCGGCTCGCCCGGCACAGTCAGCTCGGCGCTGGCCGCGGCGTGGCTGATCGTCGTCGTCGTGCTGACGTTCGCGGTGTGGGACCTCGCCACCGACGACCCGCAGGCGCGGCCCTCCCCGGGGGTGGAGCCGCCCCTCCCGGTCGTCGCGGTGGCCGCGCCGGCAACCTCGGCGGTCGTTGGTTGCCAAACGGCGCGGCTCGGCTATGATTGTCCACAGAACGATACTGACGTCTCATAATACGAGACGATTGCTAGGGGAGGAACGCG
>CAVUPQ010000008.1:0-84074 GCA_963743485.1 uncultured Actinomycetota bacterium | reverse complement strand
TGGCGCGGTTCACCGAGTCTCGCGGCAACGTCCTCGCCGGAGGAATCGCATACCAGGCGCTGATTTCGATCGCCTCGGGCGTGGTCCTGGCGACGACGGTCGGGGCGGTCCTCGTGGGACAGAGGCCGGGGCTCCGACAAGGCGTCCTCGACTTCCTTGGGACGGCCATTCCTGGGTCGGTCGCCTCCGACGGCTCGGGCGGAGTGATCAACGACGCCTCCTTGCGCAGCAGCCCGATAACCGGCGTCGCGAGCGTCGTCGCGCTCGCCGTCCTCCTCACCACGTCCATGCGCTACGCGGGCGCCCTGCGGACGGCGACGCACGACATGCTGGGAGTGAGGCGCGGTCGGTGCTCGTGCGCAAGGGTGCGGAGGCCGCCGCGGTGGGCATGCTCGCCGTGATGGCGCTCCTCGCCGCCGCGCTCCAGACCGTCGGCTCCGCGCTCGCCGCGTTCGCCGGACTGCCGGTCCACGGCGCCGCGCCCCGGCTCGCCGTCGTCGCGGCTACGTGGCTTTTCGACGTGGGGTTCGTCCTGGTCGTCTACCTGTGCTCGGGAGTGCGCGGGGACACGGCAGGCGACTTCTTGCGGTGGCCGCCGTTGTCGCCGCGGCCATCGGGGCGCTGCGGGCGGGGTCCTCGTTGCTCGTTGCGGGAGCCGTGGCCAACCCGATCCTTGCGCCGTTCGCGGCCGTCGTGACCCTGCTGGTGTGGGTTGACGCAGTCACGCGGCTCGTGCTGGTCGGCGCGGCCTGGATCGGCGTCGGCCCGTCCTCGCGCCCGCGCGCACCGGCCCGCGCGCGGCGTAGCGGGTGGGGCGTCAGGGGCAGCGCGCGGCGCGTTCGATATCCTTCGAGTGTGACCATCGGCGGGTGGGTGAAGCGTGGCGGCCGCGCGCGGGGCGCGCCGATCGCGCTCGGGCTCGCGACCGTGCTGGGCCTCGCGGGATGCAGCCTCTCGAACGATGACCCCTACGCAGGACTCCCCCCGGCCCCGGCGGCGGAGGCGGTGCTTGAGACGATCAACCTCGCGGCTTTCGGGCTGCGGTCATACCCGTGCGACCTCTTCGAGGCACAGTCGCGCGCTGCTATCGCCCCGACCGCTGGCTGTCCATCCGCGAGGGGCGCGAGACGCTCGCCCACGTGCATCGCGAACTGCTCGACGCGGGCGCGCGCTACTGGGGTGGACCCGACTCCGCCGTCGACGCCCCCCGTCCCACCGTCGCGGGTCTCCACCTTGGCTGCTACTTCGACTACGCCGCGCTCGACCTCGATCTCCGCGTCGCGATCGTCGGGCCGACGGGGGAGGCCGCGCCGTGTGTGAACGGCCTGCCGGGAGACGGCGTGAGCGAAGTGTGGATCATCGGCGCCGACTTCGATCCTGCGGAGGTCTATTCGTCCGTCAGCATGCCGTCGTCGTTCGAGTCTCTCCTCATCTCGGTGCAGGGCAACCCCCTCGCCACCGAGGGCGTCTACGGGGGCCCCGGGGCGACCGTCGACGGGTTCTTCGGGCCCGAGCTTCCCGCGCGCTCGGCGGGCTCCGGCGTCAAGCTCCTGCCCGAGACCGTCTCGCTCCACGACGGCATCGTCCGTGGGCCTCGTTCAGTACCGGGGCGCCGCGCCCCTCTCCGGCGCCGTCGTCAACGTCCGGTGAGGCGGCAGAGGGGCCCGTCGACACCACGACCGGCGCGGCGGGAATCGTCATCGGCCTTGGCACCTCGCGGTACTACGTGCCGATGGTCGTGCGGCCCGGCGAGTCCGCGCCGTTCGAGCTTCCGCTGCCCGACGGCTTCACCGTGGACGACCTCAAGGTGCTCGCCGGGTGGATCACCGTCGAGGACGACTGGCGCGGGGCGCAGTTGCTTGAGGCGCCCGCCGCCGACCCCGGGTGCGCGGCCGGTCTCGCGATCGACGGAGAGCCGGTCGAGGGGCTCGTCCCCGGATCGGGCCAGTCGTGCTACGTGGCGTTCGCCCAGGCGACGATGCCGCCGGACACGACGATCTTCGTCGACGCGCATGGTCGCCGTCTTCGACGAGGACGGCACGGTTCTCGATGTCGTCCAGCCCTACCTGATCCGGGGCGATCGCAGCCTCGTCGCACCGGGGCGATTGATGGCGACGGACAATGACCTTGGACTCGCCTGGGTCGGCGCGTCGGGGACGATCCGGAGAAGATCGGCATTTGGTTGCGCTACGCACGGGCGACGGCCATGCCGCTCGGAGGCCCGACGGATCCCGCCGCGCTCGCCGCGGCCGCCAAGGCAGGCCGACGACGAGGTGGCGGCGAAGGCGAGGCAGCCGCGGATGCCGCAGCGGCCGCGGCGGGGGAGGGCGGCTAGATCTCGCCGGTGTTGAGCGCGCGCTTGACCTGAGAGATCGCCTCGGTGACCTCGATGCCGCGCGGGCAGGCGTCGGTGCAGTTGAAGGTCGTGCGGCACTTCCACACGCCGGCCTTGTCGTTGAGGATCTCCATGCGTTCCCACGCGGAGTCGTCGCGAGAGTCGAAGATGAAGCGGTGCGCGTTGACGATTGCCGCCGGGCCGAAGTACTGGCCGTCCGTCCAGAACACGGGGCACGACGTGGTGCACGCGGCGCAGAGGATGCACTTGGTGGTGTCGTCGAACCTGGCTCGCTGCTCGGGCGACTGGAGCCGCTCGCGCTCCGGGGGCTCTCCCGCGGGCATGAGGAACGGCATGATCTCGCGGTAGGAGGCGAAGAACGGCTCCATGTCGACGACGAGGTCCTTGAGGACGGGGAGCCCCTGGATCGGTTCGATCGTGATGGGACGCGAGGGGTTGAGGTCCTTGATGAGGGCCTTGCACGCCAGACGGTTGCGTCCGTTGATGCGCATCGCGTCCGAGCCGCACACCCCGTGCGCGCACGAGCGCCGGAAGGTCAGGGTTCCGTCCTGCTCCCACTTGATGGAGTGGAGCGCGTCGAGCACGCGCTCCGTCGAGTGGACGGTGACCTTGAACTCTTGCCAGTAGCCCGCGCCGGGCTTGTGGTCGCCGGAGGCTTCTGGGTTGTTGCGGCGGATCTTGAGCGTGACCTCGAAGGTCGGGATCGCGCCGCCTGTGGTCTCGGAGGTGGCTGCCGTGCGCATCAGTAGACCCTCTCCTTCGGCTCGTACTTGGTAATCACCACGGGCTTGTAGTCCAGGGTGACGCCCTTGGGCGTCGCGTAGGCGAGGGTGTGCTTGAGGAACTTCTTGTCGTCGCGCGTGGGGAAGTCCTCGCGGAAGTGGCCCCCGCGAGATTCCTCGCGCGCGAGGGCGCCCGCGAGGATGACCTCGGCGAGGTCGAGCAGGAACCCAAGCTCAATGGCCTCGAGCAGATCCGTGTTGAATCGTCGGCCCTTGTCCTGAATCGTGGCGCGCGAGAACCGCTCCTTGAGGCCGGGGATCTGACTCTGCACGTGGGTCAGGCTCTCCGCCGTGCGGAACACCTGCGCGTCGCGGTCCATCGCCTCCTGGAGCTCGGCCCGAATGTCGCCCGGGCGCGGGCTCGCGCCGCCGTCCGTCCCCGCAAGCAGGCGCTCGACGTTGTCGACGACCCGGTCCGCAGCGCCGTCGGGCATCGTCGGCTGCTTGGCCCTTGCCGCGTGGTCCGCCGCGGCCGCCCCCGCCCGTCGGCCGAAGACGTTGATGTCGAGCAGGGAGTTGGTCCCGAGGCGATTCGCCCCGTGGACGGAGACGCACGCGCACTCGCCAGCGGCGTAGAGGCCCGAGACGGTGTCGGTGGCGTTGCGGAGAACCTCGCCCTGCACGGTCGTGGGAATGCCGCCCATCGCGTAGTGGGCGGTGGGGTAGGTCGGGACGCCCTCGGTGTGCGGCTCCACGCCCAGGTAGGTGCGCGCGAACTCCGTGATGTCGGGAAGCTTGGCGTCGATCTGCTCGGGCGGGAGGTGGGTGAGGTCGAGGAGGACGTAGTCCTTCTTGGGGCCGCACCCGCGCCCCTCGCGAACCTCGCGGGCGATGGCGCGTGCCACCATGTCGCGCGGGGCGAGGTCCTTGATCGACGGCGCGTAGCGCTCCATGAAGCGCTCGCCCTCGGAGTTGCGCAGGATGCCGCCCTCGCCGCGCGCCGCCTCGCTCAGGAGGATGCCGAGTCCGTAGAGGCCCGTCGGGTGGAACTGGAAGAACTCCATGTCCTCGAGGGGCAGCCCCGCGCGCAGGGCGATGGCCATCCCGTCGCCGGTCAGCGTGTGGGCGTTGGACGTCGTCTTGAAGACCTTGCCGGCCCCGCCCGTCGCGAGGACGACGGACTTCGCGGAGAAGGTGTGGATCTCGCCGGTCGCGAGCTCGAGCGCGACCACTCCCGTCACCGAGACCTTGGCGCCCTTCTTGGCCTTCTGGGGGTCGCCGGACAGGATGAGGTCGAGCACGTAGAACTCGTTGTAGAACTCCACCTTCTGCTTCACGCACTGTTGGTAGAGGGTCTGGAGAATCATGTGTCCCGTGCGGTCAGCCGCGTAGCAGGCCCGACGAACGGGCGCCGCGCCGTGCTCGCGCGTGTGGCCGCCGAAGCGGCGCTGGTCGATCTTGCCGTCCTCGGTCCGGTTGAACGGCAAGCCCATCTTCTCGAGATCGAGCACGGCGTCGATCGCCTCGCGGCACATGATGTCGGCGGCGTCCTGGTCGACGAGATAGTCGCCGCCCTTGACCGTGTCGTAGACGTGCCACTCGTAGTTGTCGTCCTCGACGTTGGACAGGGCCGCCGCCATGCCCCCCTGCGCCGCGCCCGTGTGCGAACGCGTCGGGTAGAGCTTGGTGAGGACGGCGGTCTTGGCGTGCTGCGAGGACTCGAGCGCGGCGCGCATCCCCGCGCCGCCAGCCCCCACGATGACGACGTCGTATTCGTGCTCGATCACGGGGCCTCCGTTGTGGTCGCTGCACCGGTGATGGAGGCGCAAATTTCGGGGCTGAGGTCCGTCGGCGACGCCCCGGACGGGCACGGGTCGAAGGTGAAGATGACGAGGCTGCCGAGGACGACGACGAGGGCGAACGCGGCGCCGAGCGCGGACTTGAGCGTCGCGCGGAGCCAGCCGTGCCTCGCGTAGTCGTTGACCAGGACGCGCATCCCGTTGGTCCCGTGGATCATCGCGAGCACGAGCATTGCCGCGTCCCACCACTTCCACAGCGGGCTGGCCCACTTGCCGGCGACGAAGGCGAAGTCGATGGCGCTGATCCCGTCGCCCGTCATGAGGTTGACGAAGAGGTGGGTGAAGATGAGGACGATGAGCAGCGTTCCCGAGGCACGCATGAAGAGCCACGACCACCGCTCCACGTGCGTGCGCGAGTGGGGCGGGCGCCGAAAGCGCGGGGGAATGACGGCAGGCGCGGCCACTATTCGCCCCCGAAGACGTGTCCGAGGTGACGGGGAAGGAACCCGGCCATCAGGACGATCCAGAGGATCCACACGACGAGGGCCAGGCGGCTCTGGTGGCGGTTCGCCCAGTCCCACATGTCGACGGAGATGATGCGAAGCCCGTTGAGGGCGTGGAAGGTGATCGCGGCGACGAGGCCGGACTCCACGAGGCCCATGAGGGGGTTCTTGTACAGCCCGATCACCTGGTTGTAGGCCTCGGGCGAGACGCGCACGAGCGCGGTATCCGTCACGTGGACCAACAGGAAGAAGAAGATCGCAACACCAGTGGTGCGATGCGCGAGCCACATCCACATTCCCGTCCGTCCCCGGTACAGGGTGAGCCCTGCGGACACGGTTCCCTCCCTCCGTAGGGTGTGCGGCGCTGCGTTACATCCTAGTCTGGACTCCGTGACCCATGCCCCAAGCGATCTTCCATGCCCCCGCTGGGCTTCTCCGCGGTCATACCCGCGGGGGGCTCCGGCACCCGGTTGTGGCCGCTCTCGCGACCCGAGCGACCGAAGTTTCTCCACGACCTTCGAGGCACGGGGTCGAGTCTCCTCCAGGACACCGTCGCCCGGCTCGCGCCCGTCGCGGCGCGAACCATGGTCGTGACGGGCGCGGCGCACGTCCGACGCCGTCGCGGAGCAGTTGCCGACGCTCGCCGACGCGGACGTCGTCGCCGAGCCGAGCCCGCGCGACTCCATGGCCGCCATCGCGCTCGCGGCCGCGATCCTCGAGCGCAGGCATGGGCCTCATGTGTTCGGATCCTTCGCTGCGGACCAGGTGATCGCCCGGCCGGACGAGTTGCTCAGGGCGATCGAGGTCGCGATGGTCGCCGCCGAGGCGGGAGACGTCGTCACCATCGGCATCCAGCCCCTGTTCGCGGCGACGGGCTTCGGGTGGATCCGGCGCGGAGAGGCGCTCGCGGGGGTGGACGGCGCGTTTCGCGCCGCGGCTTTCGTCGAGAAGCCCGACGCCGAGACCGCGGAGGCCTATCTCGCGGGCGGCGACCACTTCTGGAACGCGGGCATGTTCGTGGTCCGGACGGACGTCTTGCTCGGGCACCTCGCGCGGCTCCAGCCGTCCCTTCACGACGGCGTGCGGGCGCTCGCCGAGGCGTGGGACGGGCCGAACCGGGACGCAGTGCTCGCGGCGGTCTGGCCGACGCTGACGAAGATCGCGATCGACCACGCGATCGCGGAGCCGGTTGCGGCGGAGGGCGGCGTCGTCGTCGTCCCCTCCGACTGCGACTGGATCGACGTCGGCGACTTCGCCGTCCTCGCTTCCATCCTCGAGCCCGACGCGGACGGCGTCATCCGGCTCAATAGGGTCGCGCCCGCGCGCGCCCTCGACGCGACGGGTGCCATGGTCGTCGGCGGTGAGCGCCCCGTCGTCATCATCGGACTTCGAGGACGTGACCGTCGTCGACACTCCCGATGCGCTCCTCGTCCTCGGACGCGACTCCGCCCAGCGGGTCAAGGACGCGGCCGCCGCACTCGCGGACGGCTGAGCCCATGGCCTGGCAGCTGACCACCGTCCTCGCGCGCGCAGCGCGCGCCGTTGGCCTGCGCCGACGCTGGGGAGGCGCCGCCGCCGTCGACCGGGCGATGGCGCTCGCCGCACGCCCGGAGCGTCCAGGCGCCGACACGGTGTTCGCCCGAGCGGCCGAGCGCGCGACGCGGAGGTTCTCGGAGACCGAGCGATTCGCGCTTGCCAAGGCGACCGTCGACCTCGACCCCCCTGCCCGCCTCGTCATCGACCGCGCGCTCGCCTCGGGCGCTCCCGCGCGCGCGATCCTCGCGCTTGCGCACGAGTGGAGCCACCTCGGGGACGCCGAGCGGGCGCTCGCGACGAGCCCGCTCCCCGCGGCGGACGAGGGGCCGGTCGAGCTCGTGGGCGTCCCCGCGAGGCAGGTCGACCCGACGACCTGCGGCGCCGCGAGCATGGCGATCATGCTGATGATGGGCGATCCGTTCGTCGGCCTGTGGGTCGCGAGCGGCAGGGTGCTTGCCGCCTACACGCCCCCCGAGGTGCGCCGGATTCCGTCGCGCCACCGGCTCGACACCGTTGAGCGGCGCTGGGGCGCCCTCCAGCGATCCATTCATGCGGAGACGGTGCGGCGTGGCCTCCTGCTCGTGCTTCCGTGGCCGGAGCGCTTCGGGACGCCCCCGTGGCGCGTCAACAACGCGACCCGCTTCGCGGGCCTCGCGTTTCGCGGGGCTCTCGTCGACGACACGGACGATGCCGACGTCAACGCCCTGATCTCCCATGCGTCGGCCGCGCTGCGGGACGGCATCCCCGTGCCGATCTATGCCGCGGGCGACTCGGCGAGGGGCATCGACACGGTGATTCCGCGTCACGTCGTCCTCCTTGTTCGCCGCCTGCAGGCGGGGTTCGCGGCGTACGAGCCCAGCAGCGCCCGCCTGTACGCCATCACCGACGCCCAGGTGCGCGCGGGCGGCGCGGGGCTCAAGGCGCTCGGGAACTGGTCCCACGTGGCGTGGATGATCCTGCCTCGCGCGAGGAGGATTCCGTGAGCCTTTCCGACGCGGTCGCGACCGCGCTTCCCAAGATTGCCCTGCACGATCACCTGGACGGGGGGCTGCGACCCGCGACGATTCTGGAGCTCGCGGATGCGGCGGGGCGCGACCTTCCCGCGAGCGACCCGGCCGCCCTTGGGGCGTGGTTCCTCCAGGCCGCGTCGGCGGGATCCCTTCCGCGATTCCTCCAGACGTTCGAGCACACCGTCGCCGTGATGCAGACGCGCGAGAGCCTGGAGCGGGTCGCGCGCGAGGCCGTCCTCGACCACGCCCATGATGGGGTGATCTACGCCGAGCTTCGATTCGCCCCCGAGCAGCACCGGGCCGGGGGACTCGGGCTCCAGCAGGTGGTGAACGCGGTTCATGCGGGCGTCGAGGACGGCGTCGCGGAGGCGCGCGACGCGGGGAAGGACATTCGCGTCGGGACGCTGCTGACGGCGGTGAGGCAGGCGGATCGCTCGGTGGAGATCGCGCGCCTCGCGCTCGCGAACCGCGCGAAGGGCTGCGTGGGCTTCGACATCGCGGGGGCCGAGCGCGGGTTCCCGCCATCGCGGCACGCGGAGGCCTTCGCGGTGCTCCGGAACGCGCTCTTCCCCGTCACGATCCACGCGGGCGAGGCCGACGGCCCGAGGAGCATCGCCGAGGCGGTGGGGCTGGGCTCCGCGCGCAGGATCGGACACGGGATACGGATACTCGAGGACATTCAGGATGCCGACTCCGCCCGCCCCCGCTTCGGCCCGACGGCGGCATTCGTTCGTGACAACAGGATCCCTCTCGAGATCTGCCCGACCTCCAATGTCCAGACGGGCGCCGCCGAGTCGGTGGCGCGGCACCCGATCACTCGCTTGAGGGATCTCGGCTTCGTCGTGACGATCAATCCGGACAACCGTCTCATGTGCGGGACGAGCCAGATGCGGGAGATGACGCGTCTCGCGTCGCAGGCCGGCTGGACCCTGCGACACCTGGAGATCGCCACCCTCGAGGCGGCGTGGGCGGCCTTCCAGCCGTACGACGTGCGGGACGAGCTCGCGCGCCGGGTCGCCGCGGGATACCGCGTCTCCGTCACGCCCCGCAGGCGCCGCAAGTCCGACCGGGACGCCCCGGAGCCGGCGTTCATCCCCCGGCCGGGGGCGCAGGTCCCCGGCGTGGAGCGACGGCGGCCCGGCTGGGCCTCGGGGGGCTAGGCCCGTGGCCCTCACGCGAACGCAGGTAGCGGGGTACGTCGACCACACCCTCGTGCGTCGCGACGCGGACGTCGCCGAGATCGACGCCGCGCGGGACGAGGCGAAGGGGCTCGGCGCCTTCGGCATTTGCGTCGCGCCGTCGTTCCTCCCGCTCGGGGACCCCGGGGCCTTGCGGGTCGTCACCGTGTGCTCCTTCCCCGATGGGGGGCAGTCGAGCGAGGGCAAGGCAAACGACGCGGCGAGCGCCTTCTGGGCAGGCGCCCACGAGGTGGACATGGTGATCGACATCGCTGCCGCCCAGCGCGATGACTTCGACGCGGTCAAGGCAGACGTCGCGACGGTTCGGGCGGAGGTGCCGGACGGCCGGCTCCTGGCGGCGATCATCGAGACCGCCGCCCTCACCGACGAGCAGATCGTCGGCGCCGCCCTCGCGGCCGAGTGGGCGGGCGCCGACTATGTCGCGACCTCGACGGGCCTCCACGCCGCCGGCGGGGCGACCATCCGCGCCGTCGAGATCTTGCGCGAGGCCGTCGGGGGCAGGCTCGGAATCAAGGCGTCGGGGTTCGACGAGAGCTCGGAGCACGCGCTGGCGATGATCGACGCCGGCGCGACGCGACTCGGCCTCACCCGCACGCGGGAGGTCCTGGAAGGGTCTCGCCGGATAGCCGGGGGCGCCCTACGCGAGCAGCGCGCGACCGAGCGGTCGCCCCGCGTCGAAGCCCGGGAGAATGAGGAACGCGCCCGTCGAGACCGGGGTGGCGTATGCCATGAGGTCGTCGACCTCGTCGAGCCGCCTCTGCGTGCGGACGAAGTCGTCGAGCTCGCGCTGGAAGCAGATGAAGAGCAGACCCTGATCGTCTACGGCGGCCCCGTCCGCGCCCGTCGCGGGACCGTTGGCGTAGGCGTACCCGCGCCTGAGCATCAGGTGGGAGCCCGTGAAGGTGGGGTGCGCCGCGCGGGCGTGCGAGCGCGGCGGGGTGACGAAGCGCCCGGTCTCGGTCTTGGCGCGAAGGTTGACCTCGTCGAGCGGGCCACCACCCGACAGGGGGGAGCCGTCGCCCTTGTGGCGACCGATGATGTCGTCCTGCCTGTCCTCCGCCTCCGAGGCGAAGGAGGAGACGTCGAGGCGGAGGTGTCGGATGACGCACACCGTGCCCCCCGCGGCCGGGCCGTCGGGTATCCACACGTTCTTATCGAGGGCCTCCTCACCTCGCGGAACGATCACGCCGTCGTGGTAGCCGAGAGGGTTCCGCGCGACCGTTCCCGTTCCCGGCGCACGGAAGCCCAGCTGCTGCCAGCGGATCGCGGGGCCGCCGAGGGCGGCGAGGGAGGCCGCGAGGGCGGGGGAGAGGACGGCGGGGTTCGTCGCGTACAGCGGCGAGGAGGATGTCCCCGCCGGCGCGGCCGGGCGCGATCGCCTCATCGCCCGACGAAGGTCGGAAGGCCCTCGGCGCAGGGCAGGCTCGGGTCGATCCGCCGCGACGACGGACGAGCCGAGGCCGACGGTCACGGAGAGGTCCCCGGCGCCATCCGGGGCGACGGCGGTCGGCCCGTCGTGGCCGGCGAAGCCGAGGATTGCGCCCGGACAGTGCCGCGAGCGCGGTCGCGCAGCGACGGCGGCGAAGCCCGGCGACGCGCGATCCGCGAAGTCGGCGACGGCGATGAGCGCATGAGGCTGAGGAGTCTCGGGCCGAGCGATTCCCGCCTGGTGCGCGCCCGTGGGATCGACGGGTCCGGGCGGCGGCGGCGCCCGCGGCGTCGGCCGCTCGTCGTCGCCTGCGGCGATGCCGCCGAAGAGGGAGGGGAGGAGGCTCGCGCCCGCGGCCCCGATCGCGAGGCCGCCGCCCGCGATGCAAGGCCTCGCCGGCGAGACGATGCCGTCGCGCGCCTCGGCGCCGGTCCTCCCATGGCGCTAGTCCGCCGCCTCGGCGACGGCCCAGCTCGAGCGTCGTGCCGCCGCCGGGCCCGAAGTCGATCGTCACCCACTGGGCCCCAAGGAGCACGTCGACGCGCAGGAGCAGGCCCGTCGGGTCGACCCAGTAGTGGACGCGGGACGACGTCGGCGCGCGGGCGTCGCGCGGCCGACGCCGGCCCGGGGCAAGTCCCGTGGGCCCGGCGAAGACCGTGACGGGGGCGCCGCTCGACCGCGTCCTCGCGGAGCCACAGCGCCCCGCCCTGCTGCAGCAGGAGCGGGTTCTCCGGTCGAGTCGACCCGAGTTCCTCGATGAACACGAGCGCCGCGTGGAGCGTCGAGGCGGTCGCGTCGAGCGGCCCGCTCGTCCACGAGGCGTCGAGGGTGTCGGCGACGCCGGGCGCGGGAAGCGGGCGTGCCGCAGGAGGCGGGCGCGTGGGCGGCGAGGGTGTGGTCCTCCCACGTGAGGAGGCTATTGGGCGTGCCGCCGTCGCCGAGCGCGGCGTACCCGACGCCGGTCGCGTAGTCGAACCAGCCGGTGAGGGACAGGGAGTGGCCCGCGTCCTGCAGCTCGAACGCGAAACGGACCGCGTGCCCGCGTCGAAGTTCTTGAAGCGGGCGATCGCGAGGAGTTGCGCCTCCTCGGCGGTGACCGCGCGCGGCGAGGGGCTCGCCCCGCCGGCGAGAGCATCCCGACGCGAGGAACGCAAGCGCGACCGCGACGAGGGCGCCGGCGATGCGCTCGCGCGCGCGTGGGCCGGCGGACCGCGCGCGCCTCACGACGGCCGCGTCAGTCGGCGAAGAGGTCGGCGGCGGGGAAGCGCGACTCGTCCGCGAGGGCCGGGTGGACGATCGTCGCGGGCAGCACGCGCCGGAGTGACGGTCGGACGTCCGGCATCTGCGGCTGGTCGACGGGGGCGACGACCTTGAGGAAGCTGATGCCGGGCGGGGCGCTGCGGGTCCCGGAAGGTCGCCGGCGGTCGGCGGCGGGTTGGCGGACGAGGCGTCGCCCGCGGCGCACGACGCGAGCAGGTCGAGCGGGAGCACCGAATGGATCTCGTCGGCGGGCTCCGCGCAGTTGTCGTAGGCGGGGGCGCGCTCGGCGGAGACGTTGGCGAGGTCGACGCCGTTGTCGGCGAAGGCGTTGGCGAGGAAGCGATTGCCCCCGGACGGGAGGTCCTCGGTGTTCGTCGAGGAGGATGCCCGCCCGCGCGTTGCCCCGATGAGGTTGCTTCGTCACGACGTTGTCGAGGCCGCCCGAGATTCCCGAGACCGATGCCGAACCCCCCGGTCTCCTGCTCCGGCGAGTCGGAGCTCATGTTGTCGGTGAGGACGTTGCCAGCGACGAGGTTGGCGTGCTGGGGCGTGAACGCCTCCTGGTAGTTGGAGATGAGCGTGAGGCCGACCCGGTTGTTGCTGAAGCGGTTGCGGACCACGGTGAGCGAGGTGGACGCGTTGGCGTTCTCGAATCCGACGGCGTTGCGCTCGGCGACGTTGTCGGACACCAGGATGTCGCAGTCCGCGCATTGGCCGACGTAGAACCCGCTGTCGGCGGAGCCGGACGCGTACGAGTGGGTGATCTCGCCGTGGCGCGAGTCGAACGCGTAGATCCCGTAGAGCCCGTTGTTGTAGGCGGTGACGTAGTTGATGGCGAACCGCTCGACGGGCGGGAACTTCGCGGGATCGAACGGCTCGTAGCCCTTGGCTCGCCTCGGCGCTCGGCCCGTTCTCGTCCGAGAGTCCCGTGACGAGGACTCCGAAGAACGTGGTGTTCCTGACCGTGAGGTTCTCGATCCGCACCCCGTCGACGACGGCGACGATCCCGTACGGGCGCACGCCCTCGCCGTCGATGATCGTGGCGTTGCGGTCCAGCCCGCGGATCGTCACGTCCTCCTTGTTCACGACGAGTTGCTCCGGTGTACACGCCCGCGCCGACCAGGATCATGCCGCCTGGGCGCGACCGCGTCGAGCGCGGCGGCGAGGGTGGGGGCGTCGCCGGGCACGTTGACGACGTCGAGGCCGCCTTCCGGGTGTCGAATCGGGCGGTCGCGCCGCACCCCGTCGGAAGCGCCGCGAGCGAGGCGAAGAGGGCCGCGGAGAGCCGCCTCGCCGGGGACGTCGCTCGCGGCTCCGGGCTCATGCTGGGAATCATATCGCCGGGCGAGCGGGGCCCACCGGTGTGACGAATCCCACAGTGCCATTTCTCCCTTAGGTATACCTTCCCTAACCAATCCTGCCGATACCCTTCGTGGACCTGAGGGGAGTAGGACCTTGGTCCCGCTCCGGGTTGATTGGCTCAATGACCCGACGATTGGAAATGACTGGTGCTGGGAGTGCCGGCTAGGGCAAGTGGACGCGGGCTGCGCGTGCGCTACCGTCGGCCTGCCTCCATCGTCGCCCTCTCGGCCCTCCTCGCCACGACCCTCGTCACGATCAGCGCGGGCGCGGCCTCGGCCGCGGGGACGATCACCGGGATCGTCTTCCGCGACTACAACTCCAACGGCCAGATGGACACCGCCGGTGGCATCGGGGTCGCCGTCGACACCGGGGTCGGCGGAGTCACCGTCCGCGGATACGACTCGACCGGCGCCCTCGTCGGGAGCACCACCTCCGGCTCCACGGGAACCTACTCCCTGAGCGTGTCGGGTGAGGCCAGCGCGGACATCCGCGTCGAGTTCAGCGGCTTCCCCTCGGGGCTGGTCCCGTCGTCGACGGGGACCGGGGCGTCGGGAACGCAGGGCGGCACGACGGTTCAGTTCGTGCAACGCAATGACAGCGGGCGTCAACCTCGCCATCCATGCGCCGGAGGAGCACTCGCAGAGCAACGCCCCGCTCGTCACCCCCATCCAGCGCGCGGGCGCGTACAACGACTCGTCCGTGTCGGGGCTCGCCGCGATCACGTCGCTCCCGTGGTCCGCGGGCTATTCCGACGTGAACGGCCAGACCGCGGGCACGTTCCCCAGCCGCAAGACCCTCGCGACGACGGGCCAGGTCGGCTCCATCTGGGGCACGGCGTTCCAGGCGTCCACCAACAGCCTCTACGCCTCGGCGACGCTCAAGCGCCAGTCGGGGCTCGGGCCGCTGGGTCTCGGCGGCATCTACCGGATCTCGGGCGTCCTCGGGACCGACGGGAACATCACCGCCGGGACGCCGACGGTCTCGTCGTGGCTGAACGTCCAGGGCAAGACCGTCGTCGAGGGCGGCACGGTCGACGTCGGCTCGGTCGCCTCGACCGCGTCGCGCGGCATCACGACGGCGACGGCTCCCGCGCAGGACCTCGACGGCTTCCAGAAGGCGGGCAAGGTCGGCATCGGAGGTATCGCCGTCAGCGCCGACCAGAACACCCTGTACTTCGTCAACCTCAACGACAAGAACCTGTACTCGATCGACATCAGCGACCCCGTCGCGGCGGCCTCGAGCCCCGTGATCCACCGGTACAGCCTCGGGCTCGGCTCCGGCGAGCGGCCGTGGGCCATCACGGTGTACCGCGGCGAGGTCTACGTCGGCTACGTCGACACGGGGGAGTCCGTGTCGCCGCCCTCGAGCGCGGCCGCCGCCGGGCTCAAGGCGCACGTCATCAAGGCGTCCGAGTCGGACCTGACCTCGTGGTCGGGCGAGCTCCTGGGCACGACGGGCCTCGACCTCGGGTACGTCAAGGGCCCCGCCGTCACGCAGGGCTCGCCCTCGACCACGACGAACCTGCTGCGCTGGAACACGTGGACCGACGAGTGGTCCTGGTCCACGTGGGGCGCGGACAAGCGCGTCAACCTCACCTGGTACTCCAAGCCGTCGCAGATGTACCCGCAGCCCATCCTGAGCGACCTGCAATTCGACGACGGCGGGTACCTGACTCTGGGCTTCGCCGACCGCAACGGCATCCAGGGCGGTAACCGCAACTACGGCACGCACAACCCTGCGCAGACGGGCGACCCGACCTACTCGTCGACGTTCTACGAGCCGGTGGCCAGCGGCGACATGATCATCGCGGCGCCCAAGACGCCGTACGACGGCACGTTCGACGTGGAGAGCAACGGCTCGGTCGGCACGCGAACCGGGTACGGAATCGGCAACTCGGATGGGCCGGGCGGCGGCGAGTTCTATCACGACTCCAACTCGCTCGGGACCGGCGACTTCCACGACGAGACGACGCTCGGCTCGCTCGGCCTCCTGTTCGGGGTCGACGAGATCGTGTCGACGTCGTACGACCCCCTCGCTCAGGTGCGCATCGCGGGCCAGAGCTGGTATTCGCCGACGACGGGCGACATCGAGCGCGGATACAACGAGACCCTCGACGGCACGGGCAACCCGCAGCGCAGCGGCGACGGCACGTTCCAGAAGGGCGGCGGCCTCGGCGACCTCGAGACCCTGTCCGAGCTCGCGCCGCTCGAGATCGGGAACCGGGTGTGGCTCGACTCGAACCACAACGGCCTCCAGGACGCGGGCGAGGCCGGCATCGACGGCGTCACGGTTCAGCTGCTCGACGCGACGGACACGGTCGTGGGCACGGCCGTCACCTCCGGGGGCGGCGAGTACTACTTCTCCACCGAGGTCTCCGAGGCCGCAGGCGGCGACGGGGACAACCGGGGCGGCGGCCTGGCGTTCAACGAGGCTTTCACGGTCAAGGTGGGCATCGCGGCCGACTACGGCTCCGGCGGTCCCCTCGAGGGCCTCTTCCTCGCCACGCAGGACGCGACAACCGGCGCCGACGCCTACGTCGGCCAATCCGACGCGCTCGACTCCGACGCGGCGCCGGACACCGGGACCCTGGGCACGGATTGGTTCCCCCTCATCACCGTCGCCGCCAGCGAGACGGCGCCCGGCGAGGACGACCACACCTTCGACGCGGGCTTCGTCGAGCCGTATTCGCGAGATCTCGCGCTCATCAAGACGTTGGCGAACGCCGCCCCCGTGCTCGGGGGCGACGGGGGCACCATCACGTTCGACCTGACCGTGTCCAACCAGGGCACGTCCGGCGAGGACGTCGACGGCATCACGCTCACGGACTACGTCGACACACGCTACTTCGCCGCGCTCGGCGCGGCGCCCCCGAGCGGTACCACCACGGGAAGCCACGCGTACCCGTACACGTGGTCGATCTCCGGTGGCGGGGCGAGCGCCACGAAGCCGCAGGTGTTCATCGCGGGTGTCCTCGCCCCGGGGGAGAGCCTCACCGTTCCGATCACGCTCACCATCGCGATCGGCGACGTGGACGGGATCGGGGGCGTGGGGGACTCGGCGGACGTCGCCGCGGCCTTCGTTTCCGGACTGATCAACGACGCGGAGATCTCGCGCTTCGACACCGACGGCGACGCGAGCAACGGCGACTCGTCCACGGGCACGTGCTACGACCGCGACTCGGTCCCCGACACGACGGACGACGACACGTTCGTCACGGACGACGACACGAGCGGCACCGCGTACGCCAACACGAGCCCCACCCCCGCCGGCTACGACTCCGGCGCGGACGAGGACGACCACGACCGGGCCGTCGTCCCCCTGTGGGACCTCGCGCTCATCAAGACCCGCGCCGCGGGGCAGGACGCGTACATCACGTCCTCCCCGCCCTCCACGGTCAACTTCGACATCACCGTCAAGAACCAGGGCGGCGCCACGGCGTACCTGGTCCACGTGCAGGACTCGGTCGGCACGGGCCTCGCCATCGGGACGAACGCCACCACGGCCGTGACCTCCAACCTCGCGAACTACCCGGACCATCACGTACCTTGGCTCGGGCGAGTTCGTGGTCGACCAGCTCGACGCCGGCGAGTCCGTCGTGTTCCCGGTCGCCACGACCGTCGCCACGGCGACGCAGAGCACGCTCGTCAACACCGCGGAGATCACCCAGTTCGACAACGACTCGAACGCGGGCAACAGCATTCCCGCCTGGGTCGTCGACTTCGACTCCACCCCGGACACGAACCCGAACAACGACGCGCTCGAGGCCAACGGCGTCGTCTTCCCGATCGACAGCCACAACAACGTGGACAACGCCCCGCTGCACGGCGTCAACGCCGCGGACGAGGACGACCACGACTCCGAGGGCGTGAGCTTCGCCCTCATGCGGATCGGCTCCACGGTCTACATCGACGGCAACGGCAACCTCGTGGGCGACGGCACCGGCGAGGGCGTCGCGGGCGTGCGGGTTGAGCTGCGCGACTCGACCAACACCGTCATCGCCCAGGCGTACACCGACGCCAACGGCGACTACTTCTTCGACGGCCTCTACCCCGGCGACTACACCGTCGGCATCCCGACCAACCAGACGGGCGCGCCGAGCCCCACCGCGCTCGACGGCTACGAGCCCGTCCCGGGAGCGGTGACGAACCCCGAGGCCCTCAACTTCGACAACGACGGCGCGGCGCAGAGCGGATGGCTCGCGCTGAGCGACACCATCACGCTGACCTACGGCTCCGAGCCCGCCGACCAGGCCGACGACTCCACGCGCGCCGACGCCGCCGTCGGCTCCTACCCCGACGGCGCCTCCAACCTCAACATCGACTTCGTGTTCCAGCAGAAGCTCTACGAGCTCGGCGACCTCGTCTGGATCGACTCGGACAACAACGGTGTGGCCGACAGCGGCGAGACGGGCCTGGCCGGCGTAACCGTGCAGCTCTACCTCGACGACGGCGACGGGATCTTCGAGCCGGGCGGGGACGACGGCACGCCGGTGCAGACCGACACCACGGACGCCAACGGGGTCTACCGCTTCACCGACCTTCCCGCAGGCGACTACTTCGTTCGACTCCCGGTGCAGAGCGCGCTCAACGGATCGGGCGCGTCGGGCACGCCGAGCGCGACGCCAAACAACAACGTCGACAACGACAACAACGCCGTCTCCGACGCCACGTACGGCGGCTGGACCTCGGGCGTCGTGAGCCTCGGCGAGCGGAACCGGAAGCGACGAGCCGACGGGCGAGAAGGACGGCACGACGGGCGCCGACGCCGAGGCGGCCGCGGCCGTGGCGGACAACCGCTCCAACCAGTCGGTGGACTTCGGCTTCGTCCAGACGGTGCGCATCGGCAACCAGGTGTGGCGCGACGAGTCCGACTCCAACCCCGCGACCGTGATCCCCAGCGACAACAACGGAACGTTCGACGTCTCGAGCGGCGAGGTCGGGCTCACCGGCGTCACCGTCGAGCTCTGGCAGGACGACGGCGACGGCGTCTTCGAGCCGGGCACGGACGACACGTTCGTCAAGGACACCACGACCGACGGCGAGGGCAACTACTGGTTCGAGGAGGTCATGCCCGGGCGCGACTACTTCGTCGCGATCCAGTCGATCCCCTCGGGATTCGCGACGGCCCGCTCGTCCGGCGGGCAGAGCGCGAACCCGCTCACGAACGACAACGACGACGACGGCGCCGCCGCCGCGGGCTACCTCTCGGTCTCCCGGTCCTTCACGGCGACGCTCGGTGGCGCTCCGACGGGCGAGTTCGACGCGAACCCGTACGAGAACGCCGAGGCCGAGGCCAACGCGGCGGGCTCCACGTACGACGACAACGACTCGAACCTCCGCGTCGACTTCGGCTTCGTGGACGTGCCGCTGTACCGCATCGGCAACCTCGTGTGGCTCGAGCCCACGCCCGACGGCACCGCCGACGCCACGGACTCCGGCCTCGAGGGCGTCCTGGTTCAGCTCGTCGACGACGGCGGCACCGTCATCGCCGAGACCGCGACGGACGCCAACGGCTACTACGCGTTCGAGAACCTCGTCGCCGGCGACTACCGCGTGCGGATCCCCGGCAACCAGACGGAGCTCCTCGGCGGCGGCCTCACCCTGACGTCCGGCGTGCTGAACGGCCTCGCGGGAACGTACCAGGGTGGCAACCCGGACCCCGACCTCAACCCCACGGACAACGACAACAACGGCGTCGTCAGCGGGAACGACTGGCAGTCGCCGTACGTGACACTCGGCGCGGCGTTCGACAGCTCGTTCGAGACCGAGCCCACTACGGAGGTCGACCGCGCCGGGGGTCCCGACGACGACACGGGCTGGGCGAACGGCCCCGACAGCCGCTCGGACTTCACCGTGGACTTCGGCTTCTACCCGCTGGGGCGCATCGGCGACACGGTATGGCTCGATGACGGCGGCTCGCCGTACTCCGCCGCGAACGAGGACGACGGCGAGTACGACGCGGCGCGAGAGCCCCATCGCGAATGTCGACGTCAACCTCTACCGCGACGACGGCGACGGCGTCTTCGAGCCCGGCACGGACGACGTGTTGGTCGACTCGACGACCACCGACGCCCAGGGCGAGTACTTCTTCCTCTCGCCGTACGACGCGCTGAGCTACTGGGTCGCCATCCCCGAGACGCAGGCGACGGACGCGACGGTTCTCGACGGGCTGCGCTCGTCCACGGGCCAGGCCGCGAACGACCTCGACGAACGACCGCGACCAGGGCGCCCCGGCGACCGGCTTCGCGGCGGTGTCGAACCTGGTCACGATGGACTTTGGCTCGATGTCCAACGGCGACAGCGCGGACGAGGCCAACGCCGACACCAAGACGGGCGAGATCATCGCGGACGCGAACTCCAACCTCGCGATCGACTTCGGCTTCTCGCCGACGCCCTCGTACGCCATCGGGAACCTGGTCTGGAAGGACCTCAACAACAACGGCGTCGCGGACAGCGGCGAGGCGGGCTTCGCGAACGTCACCGTCAACCTCTACCTCGACAACGGCGACAACGTCTTCACGCCCGGCGGCGACGGACCCGCCGTGGCGACCACGACCACCGACTCGGCGGGACGCTACCTCTTCGAGAACCTTGAAGCGGGCACCTACTTCGTGATGGTCCCGTCGCAATCGGCGATCACCGACTGGTTCCCCGCCGGTACCCCCGACACGACCGCGGACAACGACGAGGACAACGACAACAACGGCGTCCCCGACGCCTACTCCGGTTACACCTCCGGCCCGGTGGTCCTCGGCAACGGCAACGACCACGCCGAGCCCACGGGGGAGAAGGACGGCACCACGGGCAACGACGCCGAGACCCCGGTGTCGATCCGCGACGACCGCTCGAACCAGACCGTGGACTTCGCGTTCTACCCCGGACTGCGCCTCGGCAACCTCGTGTGGCACGACGAGTCCGACTCGAGTCTCGCGACCACGGCCGCGGGCGACAACGACGGCGTCGCGCAGTCCACGGAGTCGGCGATGGCGGGCGTGACGGTCTTCCTGTTCAAGGACGGCGGCGACGCGACGTTCGACGCGGCCCACGGGGACGACACGTACATCGGGAGCGAGGTGACGGACGCGGCGGGCAACTACTGGTTCGAGCACCTGGCCCCCGGCAACTACTTCGCGGCGATCCTGTCCCTCCCGGGGTCGTTCGGTGCGATGCAGTCCTCCGACGGACGGAACGCCGGTGGCGCGGCGGCCGACAACAACGACAACGGCGTGGCGGCCTACGACGGCTACGTGGACGACTACATTTCCGTCTCCGACCTCATCACGCTCGCGCCGGCGACCGAGCCGACGGGCGAGGCGGACGCCGTTCCCGCGGCCGACGGCCTCGCGGAGACCGAGGCGAACCTCGTCACCGAGCCCGTCCTCGACTCCCACTCGGAGCTCACCGTCGACTTCGGATTCATCCTGTCGCCGCTCTACCGGGTCGGAAACCTGGTGTGGCAGGACCTCAACCGCGACGGCCTTGCCGAGAGCGGCGAGCCCGGAGTACCCGGCGTGCTGGTCCAGCTCCTCGACGACACGGACACCGTGATCGCCGAGACGGTGACGGACAGCGCGGGCACGTACGCGTTCGAGGACGTGGCGGCGGGCGACTACCGCGTGCGCATCCCTCACAGCCAGACCGAGGTGCTCGGCGGCGGCCTGGTGATCGACACCACGGCCCTCGACAACCTCATCTCGACCACGGACGCCGGCACCCCCGAGGCGGACACGGACGACAACGACGACAACGGCGTGGTGACCGGCATCGACTGGGAGAGCGGCACCGTGACGCTCGGCGCCGCGTCGGGGCCGTACGGCACGGAGCCGACGACGGAGACCCTGCGCAGCGACGACGCGACGGACGACGACTCCGGCTGGGCGAACGGCACCGACGCCTTCTCGAACTTCACCGTGGACTTCGGCTTCTACCCCGGCCTCCGCCTCGGCGACACGGTCTGGCTCGATAACGGCGGCTCCACCTACGTGCAGGCGAACGAGGACAACGGGGTGCTCGACGCGACCGAGCCGACGATTCCCGGGGTCGACGTCCAGTTGTGGCAGGACGACGGCGACGGCGTGTTCGAGCCCGGCACGGACGACACCCTGATCCACTCCGTCGAGACCGACTCCGCGGGCCAGTACTTCTTCACCGGCCTCGACGAGTCCGATCCACTACTGGGTCGCCATTCCCGACGCGGCAACCCAGGACGGGACGGAGCTCGACAACCTGCGCTCGTCCACGGGTCAGTCCGCCGACGGCGCGGGCACGAACGATCACGACCACGGCGCCCCCCAGGCCGGCTACGCAGCGGTCTCGCCGATCATCGTGCTCGTGCGCGGCGGCATGGCCTACGGCGATTCGGCCGACGAGGCCAACGCCGACACCAAGACCGGCTTCACGCTGGGCGACGGCGACTCCAACCTGGTCGAGGACTTCGGATTCTCGCCGGTGCCGACCTACGAGATCGGGAACCTGGTCTGGCTCGACAACGAGAACGGCATCGCGGAGTCCGGCGAGACCGGCATCCCGAACATCACCGTCCAACTGTTCAAGGACAACGGGGACAGCGTGTTCGAGCCGGGCGCCGGTGAGCCCGACGGCCTTCCCGTGGCGAGCATGACGACCACGGCCGCCGGACGCTACGACTTCACCGGCCTCGCCGCCGGTTCCTACTGGGTGTTCATCCCTCGGCAGTCCGGTCTCGACGGCCTCGCATCCTCTGGGGTGCAAGAGCCGAACGCCGGGAACGACGTCGACAACGACAACAACGCCGTCTCGTTCTCCTACCTGTCATCGACCGGATGGGCGTCGGGCATCGTCAGCCTCGGCGAGGGCAACGACCACCAGGAGCCGACGGGCGAGAAGGACGGGACCACGGGCGCCTCCGCCGAGGACGGCACCCCCCGCGACGACCGGGCCAACCAAACGGTGGACTTCGGGTTCACGGAGCGCGTGCGCATCGGCAACCAGGTGTGGCGCGACGAGTCCGACAGCGACCCCGCCACCACGGCCGCAACCGACAACAACGGCGTGTTCGACGCGGCATCCGGCGAGGTGGGCATCGGCGGGGTCGACGTTGAGCTGTGGCTCGACACCAACGGCGACGGCTTCCAGGGTCCCTTGAGCGACGACGTCCAACTGGACTCGACCACGACGGACTCCGAGGGCAACTACTGGTTCACGGGGCTCCCGGCGGGCCCGACGTACTACGTCGCGATCCCCACGGTGGGCGCGCCCTTCGGCACGGCTCGCTCGTCCGCCGGGCAGAGCGCAACGGTGTCGACCGCGGACAACGACGACGACGGCGCACCCGTCTCCGGGTACCTCTCCGTGTCGAAGGCCGTCACGTTGGCCCTCGGTTCGTCGCCGACGGGCGAGGCCGACGCGGTCCCCGCGGAGAACGCGGAGACCGAGGCGAACACCGAGACGGGGGTGACGTACCCCGACGCGAACTCGAACCTCCGGGTCGACTTCGGCTTCATCGAGGTTCCGCTCTACCGCATCGGCAACCGCGTGTGGCTCGACGCGAACAACGACGGGGTTGCCGACGTGGGCGAGGCGGGCATTCCGGGCGTGTGGGTCCAGCTCCTCAACTCCGCCGGCACCGTGATCGACACCACGGTGACCGACTCGGCTGGCTACTACGCGTTCGAGAACCTCGCCGCTGGCGACTACCGCGTCGCCATCCCGAACGACCAGTCCCTCTACCCGGGCAGCGACGCGAACTACGATGCGGCCGCGCTCGACAACCTCGCGTCCTCGACCACGGACACCGCGAACGCGGACGGCAACGTCGACAACGACGACAACGGCGTCGCCGCGACGGACGACTGGCGCTCCGGGCTCGTGACGCTCGGCGCGGGCGCGGATTCCGCGATCGGAACCGAGCCGACCAACGAGGTGACGCGCTCGGGCGGCGGCACGGACGACGACTCCGGCTGGTCGGGCGGCCCGGACGACCGGTCGAACTTCTCCGTCGACTTCGGCTTCTACGAGCTGCTGCGCCTCGGCAACTGGGTGTGGCTCGACGACGGCGGCTCGCCGTACGTGCAGTCCTATGAGGACAATGGCGCGTTCGACGCGTCGGCGAACGAGGTCGGCATCGCGAGCGTCGACCTGAACCTGTACGCGGACGACGGCGACGGAGTCTTCGAGCCCGGGACGGACGACGCGCTCGTCGACACCACGACGACCGATACCCACGGCCACTACTACTTCACCGGGCTCACCGAGGGCCCCTACTGGGTGGCCATCCCCGGCTCGCAGACGGAGCTCGACGGGCTCCGCTCCTCGACCGGCCAGGCCGCGAACGACCTCACCGACAGCCTCGACCAGGGCGAGCCTGCCTCGGGCTTCGCGTCCGTGTCGCGCGTGGTCGCGATGGACTCGGGCTCGATGGTGACGGGCGAGGGCTCGTGGGAGACCCTCGCCGACGTCGAGACGGGCTTCTCCGTCGCCGACGCCAGCTCGCAGCTCACGATCGACTTCGGGTTCTCCCCGATCCCCGAGTACTCGCTCGGGAACCTCGTGTGGCAGGACTACAACAACGACGGCGTCGCCGACTCCGGCGAGCCGGGCATCTCCGGCCTGACCGTTGAGCTCTACCGGGACAACGGCGACGGCGTCCTGACCGGAGCGGACGGCGCGGCGATCGCCACGGACACGACGGACGGCTCCGGGCGCTACCTCTTCGAGGGCCTCGGCGCGGGCGACTACATCGTCCACATCCCGTCGCAGGCGTCCCTCACGGGCTGGACGACGTCGGGAACGCCCGACGTCAGCCGCGAACAACGACCAGGACAACGACAACAACGCCGTGGTCGACGGGACGAACGGCGGATGGACGTCCGGCGCCGTGACCCTCGGCGAGGGCGACGACAACTCCGAGCCCACGGGCGAGACGGACGGAACCACGGGCTCGAGCGCCGAGACCCCGGTGAGCGTCCGCGACGACCGCTCCAACCAGACCGTGGACTTCGGGTTCTGGCAGGGCCTCCGCCTGGGCAACCAGGTGTGGCTCGACGAGGGCGCGGGCGATCACGAGAACAACGGCGTCTACGACGCGGACGAGACCCCGATCGCCGGCGTGGACGTCGAGCTGTGGCGCGACGGGGGCGACGCCACCTTCGACGCGGGAACCGGCGACGACGTCTACGTGGGCACCACGAGCACCAACGGCTCGGGCCACTACTACTTCGGGCACCTCGCCGAGGGCAGTTACTGGGCTGCGGTGCCGTCGATCTCCGGCGGCGGGGTCCTCTCGTCGACCAACACGTCCGGCCCCTCGCTCTCGCTCGACGGCGAGGACGATGGCGCTCCGTCCGGTGGTTACTTGAGCGTCAGTCCCCTCTACGCTCTGTCCATCGACGGAGCGCCCTCGGGCGAGCTCGACGGCCCGGGAGTCACGGCGGATGACGCGGAGGCCGCCGCCAACACGGCGACCGGGACGTACCGCGACAAGGACTCCTACCTGACCGTGGACTTCGGCTTCATCAACGTGCCGCTGTACCGCGTCGGAAACCTCGTGTGGTTCGACGAGAACAACGACGGCGCAGCCGACTCCGGCGAGCCAGGCATCCCCGGAGTCATCGTCCAGCTCCGCGACGGGGACACGAACGCGCTCGTCGGCACCACGACGACGGACGCGGACGGCAAGTACCTCTTCGACAACCTCGCGGGCGGCGACTACTACGTCGTCATCCCGAGGGACCAGAGCGCCGGCACCAATGCCCTGGACGGGTTCCTTGGATCGACCACGTCCACGCTGACCACGGACGCGAACGTCGACAACGACAACGACGGCACCGATGGCGGAACTTCCTGGGCGAGCGGCGTCGTGACCCTCGGCGGGACGAACCCCGACGCGGAGCCGACCAACGAGATCCTCCGCGGGGACGACGCGACGGACGACGACGCGGGCCAGTCCTCGCCGCGCATCGACGACGACCGGTCCAACTTCTCCGTGGACTTCGGCTTCTACTCCCTCTCGCTCGGAAACCATGTCTTCGAGGACCTCAACAACAACGGCGTCTACGAGCCGGGCCTCGGGAGACGCAGGGATCGACGGCGTGACCGTCCAGCTGTGGGACGGCGGGACCCTCGTCGACACGCAGACCACCGCGGGAGGCGGCCTCTACCTCTTCACCGGCCTCACCGAGGGCGGCGACCTACACCGTCGTCCTTCCGCAGTCGAACTTCGCGTCGACGGGAGCGCTCAACGGCTACTGGTCCTCCACGGGTGACGCGGGCGATGCCGACACGGTGACGACCGACGAGCTCGATCGGGGCATCGACCTGGCGGCGGGCGCGTACGGCGCCGATCTCCGCGGCGCCGGTCACGGTCAACGCGGGCGGCGAGCCCACGACCGACGGCGTCGCCCCCAACCCGGACAACGACACGGTGCGGCCCACGGCCAACGAGAACCTCGTCCTCGACTTCGGGTTCGTGCGCCTGGAGCTCGGCGGGAACGTCTTCCACGACTTCGGCAACGCGACCGAGGCCCTCAACAACAACGGCCTGGACGACGGCGACGGCTACTTCGCCGGCGTGACCCTGCTCCTGTACAACGGAGACGGAACCCCGTACCTCCGCGAGAGCGGCGACCAGGCGACGGCCACGACCGACCTCAACGGCAACTACCTGTTCACGGGCCTGCCGGAGGGAACCTTCATCGTCGAGATTCCCGCGAGCAACTTCGCCGGGAGCCAGCCCCTCCGCAACATCGGCTCGTCCGACGGCAATGACGTCACGCCGAACGTCGCGCCGGGGCCCGACAACGACCTGAGCGGCGAGGACAACGGCAACTCCGTCTCCGGGCAACCTGTTCGACGCCGGCGCGGTGCGTTCGGGAGTCGTGACCCTGACCGCCGACGGCGAGCCCACCGGGCGACACGGCTCCCAGCGCCGGCACGCCCGACGCGAACTCCAACCGCACCGTGGACTTCGGCTTCTGGATCGTCCAGGACCTCCTGGAGCTCGGGAACCAGATCTGGATCGACACCAACAAGGACGGCATCTACGACCGGGGGACCGAGCACCCGGTTCCCGACGGCGTGCGCGTCGAGCTGTGGGACGCCGACACGAACACGCTCTACGGCTTCCAGGTGACGTCCGGGGGCACCGGTCACTACCTCTTCTCCGGGCTGCCGTCGGGCGACTACTACCTCGTCCTGCCCGCGTCGAACTTCGCCAAGGGCGGGCCCCTGTTCGGCTACCACGCGACGACGGGAGCAGGGGCGTCGATGAACCCGGACAACGGGGCGGACGACGACTCGAACGGCGAGGACTACGCGCGGCGAGGTGCGCAGCGCCGTCCTCTCGCTCGTGTCCTCGATGCCGACGCTCGAGCCCGAGGGCTACTACACCGTCGACGACGACAGGCTCTCCGACCTCACCCTCGACATCGGGCTGGTCGAGCGCGTGCTTGCCGAGACGGGCCTCGATGCCGAGCGCGCGGTGAACTGGATGGCCTGGTTCATCGGCGCGGGCCTCATGCTGATCCTCGCGAGTTGGGCCGTGCGCCGAACCGAGGAGAACGAAGCGTAGCGCCGCCGGGCCGCACCGCCTTCCTCCCAGCGGGCGGGCGCGGCTCGGCGGCGGCTACTTCGCTTGGCGCGGCTAGCCCACCGCGACCGTGAGCGCCAGGTTCAGGTGATCCGAACGGGGCGAGTCCCCGATCCCGAATCCCGATCCCGTGACGCCGTCAAGGAACTGGTAGTCGATGCGGGCGTTGAAGTCCGATCCGACGTACGTGTCCTGCTCGTGCCACAGCTCGTCCTGCGCGCTCACGTAGCCCGCCTCCAGCATGAGCGCGACGGCCCGGGAGTCGGGGGTGTCGTTGTAGTCGCCGGCGATCATCCGAGCCGGGACGGGCTTCAGGGCGGCGAGAAGCGCCTGGACCTCCTCGACCCGCGTCGCGTCGTCGTCCTTGTGCTGGAGGTGGACCGAGACGAACTGGATGGGGCCCGCGGACGTCTCGACGGTGCCGAGAACGGCGCTCCTGCCCTGGGGGCCGGCGCCATACGGTAGGCGGATCATGTCGGCGTCCGTGATCTCGTACCTGGAGAGGATCGCGTTGCCGAACTGCAGGTCGTGCGCGCCCGCGTACACGTAGTTCATGTCGAGGGCGTCGGCGAGGTACTGGAGAAGGTCCGTGCCGCCGGCGAGAACCCATCCCCGCTCCACCTCCTGGAGAAGCACGACGTCCGCGTCCTGGTCGCGGATGTACGCGGCCGTCGCGTCCAGGTCCACGGCGGGTCCGCCGGTCAGCCCGGGCGTGACGCCGTAGTGGAGGTTCCACGAGACGACGCGAAGCGTCGCGGGCGGCTCGCCCGCGGCGCCGGCCCCGGTGTTGAACGTCGCCTGGAGGAAGGCGCCGATGGCGATCGCGGCAATGACGCCGAGGCCCGCGCGGCGTCGGAATCCGAGCGTCGCGGGAGCGACGACCGCCGCGGCGACGCGCGAACGCGATCGGACGACCGCCCCTGCTGCGACAATCGCGCCCGCGATCACGATCACGAGGAGGTGGGGTATCCCGATGGGCGTGTCGTAGTCGAGCTGCACGAGCATGAACGGCAGCACGGACAGGAGCCCGAATGCCGCGGCAGCGCCGAGGCTTCGGAACCCGGCCCGCGCGCCCTCGTCGGCCGGGCGGACGACGCGGCTCGTGAGGTACGCGAGCGTCGCCGACGCGACGGGAAGCATCACCACGAGCACCGCGCCGGAGAACGCGACGGTGGTCCAGATGCGCGAGGATCGCGAGGGCGGCGAAGACCCCGACCGCCGCTCCGGGAAGATTCGGACGCCGCGACGCCGCGTACACGCCCAGGCCGAGGCCCAGGGCGCCGAGGGCAAGGGCGACGCCGAGATGGAAGCCCGTCTGCGACGCGAGGAACGCGAGGTTCGCGAACCCGAAGGCAAGGATCGAGAACCACAGGCCGAGGGCCCAGAGGCCGCGCGCGGGCCGCTCGGATACGTCTCGGCGGGCCCTCCACGCACCGAAGAGGAGCGCGAGGCACAGGAGGGCGGTCGCGATCCAGCTCGTCGGCCCGTCGCGCCACAGCGCGTCCCACGTGCGGAGCAGCGCCCTGCTCGATGAGGGCGACGATGGCCCCGATGCCCGCCGCGGCGACAACGCCCGCCCCGCCCGCGGCGTCGGCCGTGCCCCCGACCGCGATGAGCAGCAGCGCCAGGCCGAGGCCGAGGGCGATGAGCCCGTAGACGATGAGGGCGTCACCCGAGAGGAACGGGAGGAGGATGCGAAGGACGACGAGCGCCGATCGCGAGCCAGAGCAGCACCCGGCCGTGGCCGATCTGTCGCGCCACGACGGAGCCGACGTGCGCCAGGATCCCACCGCCGACGTAGGCCGCGAGCGCCGCGCCGACGGCGAGCGTGACGCCGATGTCGAACAGTTGGCTGATCAGGGGTCCGCTGAATCGGATCAGATCAAGGGTGAGCCACGCGGATACCGCCACGAGGCCGGTCACTCGTCGTTGAGGTCCAGTCATGGCCACACCATAGCCGGATCGCGGGAATCGCGACATGGGTCTGCGCGGGCGGCCGGGCCCCCCGGCGCGCGCGATCGACTACTGCGAGGATTCGGTGACGGTGAAGTCCGAGCGGATGCCCTCTCCCACCATGCCGGGCTTGCACGCGACGGCGTAGGTTCCCGGAGCGACGTCCGAACCCACGGTCATGTCGCGCGAGACGCCGGGGCCGATGTCCTCCACCTCGGCGATGACGTGTCCGTCGCGGGGTCGAGAAGATAGAACTCCGTCACCTCGTGGCCGTCGTTCGTCACCCGGAACGTGATGCGTCCCTGCCGGCCGCGGAATCCGCCGACAGGACGCACGCGTCTGCGGTCGAGGACACCGTGATCGACGGTGCCGGACGGGTCGCTCGCGACGCATCCCGCGAGCGCGACGGGCACGACGAGGAGGGCAAGGGCGGCTGAGGTTCGCATGGTGCCTTTCTGGCGGTCGGTTACGAACGGACGGGCTCGCGGGCGAGCGCGCGGGCGGTGGTTGACGAGGTGGTCGAGGTCGACGCGCGGCGGGCGGGGCGGAAGGCGGCGCGGACGAACAGCGCGAGCGTCGGGACGACGTAGGCGGTCCACGCGATGGCCTCGAGCCATGTGGTCGCTGGCGAGAAGTTGAAGACTCCCTTGAGGAGGCTTCCGTACCAGGACGAGGGCGGCACCTGGGCGGACACGTCGAACGCGAGGGCGCTCGAGGCCGGGGAGAACTGCCGCCTCCTGGAGGTCGTGGACCCCGTAGGCGAGCACTCCCGCGGCGACGACGATGAGCACCACTCCCGTCCACTGGAAGAAGGCGCGAAGGTTGATGCGCAGGGCGCCGCGGTAGATGACCCACCCGAGCGCGAACGCGCACGCGAGACCGAGGGCGGCGCCCGCGATCGGTGCGGTGGTTGAGCCCGGCGGCGTTGATTCCCGCCCAGAGGAAGAGCGCGGTCTCGAGCCCCTCGCGCCCGACGGCGAGCAGCGCCATCGCGACGATGGCCCCCTCCCATGTGCGAGGGCCGCGTCGAGCGAGGACTCGAGGTTGTGGCGCAGGTGGCGGGCGGTCCGTGCCATCCAGAAGATCATCCAGGTGACGAGCGCCGACGGCGAGGATGCTCAGGGAGCCCCCGATGCTCTCGGTCGCCCGGAACGAGAGGCCGCGCGGGCCGAAGGTGAGGGCCGCGCCGGCGGCGAGGGAGATCGGCGACGGCGATCGCGACGCCGAGCCAGACCTGCGGGAGGCGGTCGCGGCGATCGCTGCGCACCAGGTAGGCGACGAGGATGCCGACGACGAGCGACGCCTCGAGCCCCTCGCGGAGCCCGATGAGGAAGTTTGCCAGCACGTCGCCACCCTTCGATTCCGGGGAAGTTAGGGTTACCTAACCTCTGGAGTCAGCGTACGACGCCGCATGCGCCCTTGTCAAAAATACGCAACGCCGATGTTGCGTTATTCAGCGGCCGCTACTCGGCGGGCTCGATCTCGCAGATCGTCGCGCCGGCCGTGACGCCCGCCGCCCACCTCGACCGAGAGCTTGCTCACGGTGCCCGAGCGGTGCGCGACGAGGGGCTGCTCCATCTTCATCGCCTCGAGGACCACGATGAGGTCGCCCTCCTCTACCGTGGCGCCGTCCTTGACCGCGACCTTGACGACGGTTCCCTGCATCGGCGACGTGCAGGGTCTTGCCCGAGGCGAGCTTGACGCCGTCGTTGCGCCGAGCTCCGCGGCGCGCGGGGCCGCCGTTGCGGGCGTTCGCGCGCCCGGCCGCGGCGAGGGCCGCGGGGAGGACGACCTCGAGCCGCTTTCCCCCGACCTCGACGACGACGCGCGACATGCCCTCGTCCTCGCCGCTGCCGCCCTCGCCCGGGGCGCTCCGGCCGAGGCCCGCGACCACGGGCGCGAAGTCCGTCTCGATCCACGTGGTGAAGACGCCGAACGGGCCGTCGGCGGCCACGAACTCCGGGGCGTCGAGGACCGCGCGGTGGAAGGGCAGCACCGTCGGGATTCCCTGCACCTCGGCCTCGGCGAGGGCGCGGCGCGCGCGCTCGATCGCCTCCGCGCGCGTCGATCCCGTGACGATGATCTTGGCGATCATCGAGTCGAAGGCGCCCGAGACCGTGTCGCCCTGGCGCACGCCCGCGTCCACGCGGACGCCGGGGCCCGAGGGAAGGTGAGGCGAGCGATGCGCCCGGGCGAGGGCATGAAGCCGGCGGCCGGGTCCTCGCCATTGATGCGGAACTCGATCGAGTGGCCGCGGACGACGGGCGAGAGGTTCGAGATCGGAAGGCCGGCGGCGATGCGGAACTGCTCGCGGACCAGGTCCATCCCCGTGACCTCTTCGGTCACCGGGTGCTCCACCTGGAGGCGCGTGTTGACCTCGAGGAACGAGATGGTCCCGTCCGTGCCGACCAGGAACTCGCACGTTCCCGCGCCCTCGTACTTCGCCTCGCGCAGGATCGCCTGCGAGGCGCGGACGAGTTCGGCGTTCTGCTCGTCCGTCAGGAACGGCGCTGGCGCCTCCTCCACGAGCTTCTGGTGGCGTCGCTGGAGCGAGCAGTCCCGCGTCGAGACGACGACGACGTTCCCGTGGGAGTCGGCGAGGCACTGGGTCTCGACGTGGCGGGGCCGGTCGAGGAACCGCTCGACGAAGCATTCGCCGCGCCCGAAGGCCGCGATCGCCTCGCGAACGGCGGACTCGTACAGCTCGACGATGTCCTCGATGGCGCGCGCGACCTTGAGGCCGCGCCCGCCGCCGCCGAACGCCGCCTTGATGGCGATTGGGAGGCCGTGCTCCTTGGCGAAGGCGAGGACCTCGTCGGCGCTCGTCACGGGATCGGGCGTTCCGGGGACGAGGGGCGCGCCCGCGCGCTGCGCGATGTGGCGCGCGCGAGACCTTGTCGCCCAGGGCGTCGATCGCGGCGGGCGAGGGGCCGATCCACGTCAGTCCCGCCTCGATGACCGCGCTCGCGAACGACGCGTTCTCCGCGAGGAAGCCGTAGCCGGGGTGGATCGGCCTGCGCGCCGGAGCGCTGCGCGACGTCGAGGAGCTTGGGGATGCTGAGGTAGGTCTCGGCCGCGGTGACGCCGCCGAGGGCGTACGCCTCGTCCGCGAGGGAGACGAAGGGGGCGTCGCGATCGGTCTCGGCGTAGACGGCGATCGATCGCAGCCCGGCGTCGCGGCACGCGCGAACGATCCTGACCGCGATCTCGCCGCGGTTGGCGACGAGCACGGAATCGAAGGTCGGCACCCCGCCACGGTAGCGCGCTTCCGGCCCGCGTCACCATTCGACGGGGACCCGGCGAGGAAGTTTGGGCGCAGGGCCAAGGCGCCCGGCGCCCTTTGTAGGAGACCGACAAGGAATTCAGCGTCAGGGCGTGGTTACGGCGGCGTAGGTTGTGGCGACCCAACAAATCAGCGCCGCGCCCACAGCTCCGGGTGCCGACGCCGACGTGGCGCACAGGCGCCGCAGGAGCGGGAGGCTCAGGCCCACGACGTTGTGATGGTCGCCCGTCGATTCGCTCCACGAACGGACCCCCGAGGCCGTCCACCGTGAACGCGCCGGCGACGGCGAGCGGCTCGCCCGGTGGCGACGTACGCGTCGATCTCCGCGTCCGATGAGGTCCGCGAACCAGACACGCGGTCGACGACGTCTCGCCGACGGCGCGGCGCCCCGAGCGGCGCTCGCGCGCGCGTCGATGAGCCAGTGTCCGGTGTGGAGGATGCCCTCGCGGCCGCGCATCGCGCGCCACCGGCCGCGGCCGTGGCGGCGTCGCCGGGCTTGCCGAGCATGGCGCCGCCGAGCTCCAGGATCGAGTCGCATCCGAGCACGAGCGCGTCCGGCTCCGCGCGGCCGGCGACGTCCTCGGCCTTCGCGCGCGCCAGGAGGAGGGCGACGTCGGCCGCGGCCGCGTCCGGGGCGGCGAGGATGCAGCGCCTCCTCGTCGACGCGCGAGACGATCACCGTCGGCTCGATGCCGGCGGCGCGAAGCGTCGCGAGCCGAGCGGGGGAGGCCGAGGCGAGGACGAGCGGGACGGGCATGCGGACAGCCTAGCCGCGGCTACGAGTACGCCTTGGCCTGCATCCCGTAGAGGTCGGCGTAGAGCCCGCCGAGTTCCATGAGCTCGTCGTGGGAGCCCGACTCCTGGATTCGCCCGTCGTTGACCACGAGGATGAGGTCGGCCATCCGGACCGTGGAGAAGCGGTGCGAGACGAGCACGGTGATCGCCCCGGTCGCTTGGCTACGCGCTTGGCGGACTCCGCGTACTCCTCGAAGAGGTTGTGTTCGGCCTGGGCGTCGAGGGCGCTCGTGGGCTCGTCGAGGATGAGCAGCAGGGGAGTCTCGCGCATCATCGCGCGCCCGAGGCGCGGTCTTCTGCCACTGGCCGCCGCTGAGCTCGGTGCCGTCGGCGTAGGACTTTCCCAGCTGGGTGTCGAGGCCCTCGCTCCAGGCGAGTCAGGAGGTCCTCGCCGCGCGCGCGGCGAAGCGCGGTGGTGACGGCTTCGGCGTCGTCAACCTGGGCAGGCTCCCCACGCCGATGACCTCGCGCGCGATGAACTCGAAGCGCGCGAAGTCCTGGAACCCGGCGGCGATGCGTTCCCGCCACGCGTCGAGCGGGTAGCGCCGCATGTCGACGCCGTCCATCTCGATCGCTCCGTCGGTCTGCTCGTAGAAGCGGCACAGCAGCTTGACGAGCGTGGTCTTGCCCGCGCCGTTCTCCCCGACGATGGCGACGGTGTGACCCGCGGGCAGATCCAGATTCGACGCCGCCGAGGACGATGCGCTCCGTTCCGGGATAACGGAACGAGACGTCCCGGAGGGATATGCCACGCTCGATCTTCGGGGGCAGGGCGAGATCCGGAGCGGGAAGGTCCCGAGTCGACGAGCTCCCGGATCCACGCGAGGTTGGCCAGCGTTCGAGAGATGCGCTGGAGCCCCACGAGGAGGAACACGGATTGCGTCACCTGCTGGTTGACCTGGCTTGCGAGGGAGATGACCAGCACGACGTCCCCCACCGAGCCTTGGTGCGTGACGACGTCGCGAACCACCAGAAGCGTGGCGCCGATGTAGGCGACGGCGAAGAAGACCTGGCCAGCGACCTGGAGGAGCGCGGAGCGGTCCTCGCCGCGCACCAGGACGCGCGTGGCGTCGTTCCACGAGTCGCGTTGGCGTCGGAACATCTCTTCGCCGAGCCCGCACGCCCGAAGCTCCTTCGCGGGGCCGGCGTCGGTCGCGAGGCGGAAGACGTGGCGCACGCGCCGCGTGAAGGGCGCGGCGTCCTCCCGTGCCTTGCCCATGACGACCTCGCCGCGACGTCCAAGGACGAGCGACGGGATCGCGAAGAGCGGGAGCAGGAGGAGCCACGGATTCAGCGTGGCGAGGAGGAACGCTGTGATGACGCCGCCCACGCCCGAGGCCGATGGCGCTGAAGAGCGTGCCCATGACGCTCCAGCCCGCCCAGTCGACCTCCTGGGTCACGACGCGGAGCTTGTCCGCGTAGTCCGGCCGTTCGTGGTGCTCAAGCCCGGCCGAGCCGTTGCTCAGATCGATGAGATCGCGCTCGAGCGCGAGCTGGACCCTCTCGCCGAGCTCGAAGTAGAAGACGTGCCCGAAGTGGCCGGCGACGAGCCCGCCATGGTGAGCGCGGCGACGGCGATCGCGACGCCCGTGACGCCCGAGGCATCGTGCGCGATGGCGGCGTTCGTGAGCGCCGCGAGCGCGGGGGCGGCCAGCGGCATGGCGGTGAACTGAAGCAGCATGAGGAGGAACGACAGGAGGAAGCGGCCCCTGCTCGCCTTCCAGGCGATCCGCGCGAGCGTCACCGTGCCGCGAATGGTCTCGATCACGGTGCGGTCACCTCCCCGAGATCGATCAGCGCATCGGGGTCCAGGCCGCGTCGACGAGGTCCCCTTCCGCGGACAGGCCCTTCGCGAAGCGCTCGGCTTGGAGGGAGAAGAGGCGGGCGTAGTGGCCGCCGGCCGCCATGAGCCGCTCGTGGGATCCCTGCTCGCTCACCTTCCCCGCCTCGAGGACGACGATGTGGTCGGCCCTCCGCACGGACGAGAATCGGTGCGAGATGAGGAGGGATGTCACGCCCTGGGTCAGTTCGACGAAGCGATCGAAGAAAGCGACCTCGGCACGGACGTCGAGCGCCGACGTCGGCTCATCGAGCACGAGGATCTTGGCGCCCTGGCGCAGGGCGTACAGCGATCGTGCGATCGCGATCCGCTGCCATTGGCCGCCGCTGAGGTCGATGCCATCTTTGTACGCGCGGGCGAGCGGGGTGTCGAGCCCGAGCGGGTGATGGTCGAAGGCGTCGAGGATTCCGGCGCGCCGCGCGGCGTCCTCGATCTCCGCGTCGTTCCTGGCGGCGTGGATCGCCCCCATGGCGATGTTGTCGGCGGCCGTGAATTCGTACTTGATGAAGTCCTGGAAGATCACGCTGACCTGGCGGCGCCACTCGCGCGCGTCGAGGAGCCCGATGTTGACGTCATCCGCGAGTATCGCGCCGCCGGTCGGCTCGTAGAGGCGGCTGAGGAGCTTGACGAGGGTGGTCTTTCCCGCGCCGTTCACGCCGACGATTGCCGTCGAGCGGCCCGCGGGAATCTCGAGGTCGAGCCCGTTCGAGCACGAGGTCGCTCGTTCCGGGGTACGCGAATCGTAGGTCGTGGAACACGAGGCTCGCGCTGGGGAGCGCCCGGACGTCGACGCCGTCGGGGCTCGTCGCGCCGGCGGCCTCTCGCGCGACGTTCGCGGCGGTCTGGTCGCGTTCGCGCGCCTCCGCCCGCTCGATGTGGCTGCGGAGCCTGCGCATCGCCTCGATGACGCGCATCCCCCACTGAGTCGGAACGTCGGCCTCCTCGTACGCGCTGCCCAGCGCGATCGCCCCCATGACCGCCTGGAGTGACAGCGCGAGCGCGGTGAGCGAGATTGCCTGGTCGACGGCCGCCCGGCCGATCACGTACACGACCCACGCCAGCGCCGCGAGCCCGACGGTGGTCATGGCGAGGTACGGGTAGAAGTAGATGCGGCGGCGTTCGCGGGCGGCGGGGCCGAAGACCGCCCAGTGCGCGCGCTCGTAGCGGTCCGAGAGCCACGCGTTGATGCCGAAGATTCGCGTCTCTTTCGCGGCGACATCGCCCAGCGAGAGTTCCCGCAGGTAGCTGCGTTTGCGCGAGTGCGGCATGACCGTCCGCCAGATTGCCGAGTACCTCCTCAGGCCTCCGCGGTTGCCGTAGCGGAACATCATGGTGGTGAGAAAGACGGTGGGCCCTGTCCACCACAGCGAAGCGGCGCTGGCGAGCACACAGAAACTCACGAGCGCACCGTAGCGCGCGAGGAGAGCGACGATCCCGGCGACGGCCTGGCCCGGCGTGCGTATGTCGTCGTCAAACTGGCGCGTCGACTCGCCGAGCTCGTCGAGCACGTCCTGATCCTCCATCGGAGCGATCGAGACCGTGCGAGATGTCAGGTCCAGGATCTCCTCGCGCAATTGGCCGTCGATCCGCCGCCGCACGCGCGACGAGAGCGCCGTCACGACGGGCGCGATGATGCGCGCGAGGAGGAAGGCTCCCGCGGCGAGGAGGAAGGCGCGAACGAGCGAGTCCCACGCCTCGGAGGGCACACCCGCGTCGACGGCGTCGGGAACGCGTCCGATCACCACGGATGTCGCGATGACGAAGGCGACGGGGAGCGCGCCGGCGACGAGGTTCATCGCGATGAGGGGTGCCGCAAGGCCCCAGCCGGCGCGGGGCACCATCCTGGCGATCACCGCGCGCGAGATGACGGTGCGCTCGACCCAGGTGTCCCAGGCCTCGCGCGCGCGCGACCGCTCGGGCGGGTCCGCGGAGGGGTTCACGGTCGGAGTCTAGGAGCACCCACGGACATCCGGCGCGCCGAGCGCCGAATCGTTGCGAGGACGTTACGCCTTAACCCCGACGTGCGCGGCGACGATGCCGTAGAGCATCGTGTCGTAATCGCAGTCGTCAAACTCCGCGGCGGCCATCATGTCGCGGAGCGTGTAGCGGTCGGGGTGGACCCGGATCGACTCCGCGAGGTACCGGTAGCTCGCGGCGTCGTTGACGCACAGCTTGCCCATGAGCGGGCAGCACCGCGAACGAGTAAGCGTCGTAGAGCGGCCGGACGTACCTCGCGACCGGTCGCGAGAATTCGAGGACGACCCCGCCCCCCGGGCTTGAGCACGCGCCGAATGTCGCGGATCGCGCGGTCCTGATTGGTCACGTTGCGAAGCCCGAAGGCGATCGTGACGACGTCGAAGGCTTCGTCGTCGAACGGAAGCCCTCGGCGTCGGCGAGGTGACGGAGATGCGCGACGCGAGGCGCTTTCCCTCGAGGCGCCGCTGGCCTCGGCGAGCATCGAAGGATTGATGTCCGCGAGGACGACGTGGCCCTCGGCCCGACGCGGCGAGCCAGCCGGAGTGCGAGGTCACCCGTCCCGCCCGCGAGGTCGAGCACCTTGTCCCCGCTCTTGACGCCGCTGCGGCGCACGGCGGACGCTTCCAGGATCGATGGAGGCCCCACGTCATGAGGTCGTTCATCAGGTCGTACCGGCGCGCGACCGAGTGGAACACCTCCGCGACCTTGTCTGCCTTCTTGTCAGCGGGGACGGACCCGAACCCAAAGTGCGTGGACTCGGGAGCCGCGCCGTCGGCGGTGTCGTCGATACCCACAGGGCCTCCAAAGGGGAGCGGGCGTATGTGGCTCGTCTACGCTGGCGGGCCGCTCGCTACTGTAAGCGCCACTCTAGCAATCGCGGGTGTGCTACTCGCGACCGGTCGGCGGCCTCCCACGAAGGCGTAGAGCAGCTTGTTGTGCTCGCCATCCCGGACGTATTGCCTGCCGTAGTTCCTCGGCGCGCTGCTACCTCCGTGACTTTGGCGAGCGTCGCGATCGCGACCGCGAAATGGCATCGTGGCAGGCGAAAGATTCACCGTGTCCGAGCGGGTCGCCGGATGGGGAAGTGGCGTTGCGATCAGGAAATTCGCGTCGCGGCATCGGCGACTACAAGAATCACCAGGGCTGCGAAGACTGCTGCAGAAGTCAGTGTCAACGCTCGCATGGTCCTGGGGTTTTGGAACACGAAGTCGCGGAACGCTCCGGCGGCCCAGCCGACGGACAGGTGAACGGCGAGCCCAGCCATCTGAAGAAGCACGCCCAACATGAGGAGCTGGAGCGGCGGGCTGGTAGCCGTACCCAGGAACTGTGGCAGGAACGCAAGAAAGAAAAGTGCGACCTTGGGATTTGTCAGGTTCACGACGAACCCGCGACGAAACCAGCGCCGACCGCCCGCGGCCGCAGGCACCTCGGTGTGGTCGTGCGACGATCGAATTGCGGTGCACGCGATCCAGGCGAGGTAAGCGGCGCCGGCGAGCTGCAGGCCGAAAAGAACGCTCGTGTGGCGTGCGACAAGCGCACCGAGCCCCGCTGCGACGGCGACGACATAAACCGCAACCCCAGCAGTGATGCCGAACGCAGCTCGCGTCGCCGCGGATCTGCCACCGGCGAGCCACTCCGACCATGTAGGCCATGTCCGGCCCAGGGGGCGATCAGGATGAGCCCGGCGGTGACGAAGAAAGCAGGAAGTGGGGAGAGATCGACGTAACCGTTGAACACAGATTGAAGATTACATCACGAGTAACCTCATAGTCACATTGAAGAGTTACACTCATCCCGTGAGTGTGATCTCCCAATGTGCCGCTGCCTGGCTCGTCGAGTTCGTCAACGAGTACGCCCCGCGGCCGCGCGAAGTCGCTGGCGAGGTCCACGACCCGTACCCGGACGTGATCACCGAGCCCCTAGCCCGCGCATCTCCGGGATGACCCACCGGGATCTGATCTTCATCGCCCACCGGCTGTGGTTGCTGTTCGCTGCCGTCGGCGAAGCCGAGCGCGCAGCCCTCCTCAATGGCCTCCTCGCCGACGCCGAGTTGTCACCACAGGTGAACGAACGTGGCGAGCTCGTCTGGGTGACCGTTCGCACCGGCTCTGAGCAGCTGTTGCTGGCGGGCTGCGTCGCCGCGCTGATGGCCGTCACCCAAGAGCGCTCCTGGCGGCCACTGGGCATCTGCGCCGGCGACGACTGTGTGGATGTCTACGTCGACGAGGCCGGGCGAGGTGCGCGTCGATACTGCTCAGCCACCTGCCTCAATCGGGCCCGCGTCCGGGCCTACCGTGCACGACAACGCACCGACGGGGGCCGACCGGGTCCCGCAAAGCCATCGGTCAGTGCGCACGTCGCCACGCGGAAGTCGCGCGGCTAGACGATCTGGCTCATGACGTGGGTGACGCCTGGATGGGGGCGACAGTCATCTCCGCGGGTTCGAGGCCGTCGTCGTGGAGGATTGGCATCGGACAGAAGAGATGAGGGGCCGAGGTCCCGGCTGGTCACTCTCGGGCGCCTGAGCGCCCGCCCCACACGTTGAGGACAGCCTTCCAGTCCGCGCCGAGTTCGCGGACGTTGCCCGTGACGGTCCCGGCTCGGCCCTGGATTGGGGGATAGACACCCGTGGCGGCGCATCCGCCCGCTGGCACAGCCACACGGCACGGGCCACGTGAAACTCCTGCGTGACTACGATGACGTCGCCGAGTTCGAGAGCGGCAGTGTTCGCGCACGAGGCGAAGGTGTCGACGCCCTCGCGGTCGAGGATGATCGCGTCACTTTGGACGCCGAGCGAGACCGCGAGGTCGCGCATCGTCGCCGGCTCGTCGTAGCCCCGCTCGTGCGAGGCGCCGCCCGTCATGACGATCGGTCGACCACGCCGGAGAGGTAGAGGCTGGGCGCCGAGCTCGACGCGCTCGCGGAGGAAGGGGCTCGGCTCGCCGTCGTCGCCCACCTTTGCTCCGAGCACGAGCGCTGCGTCGGCGTGGCCCGACGCGGGGTCGCCGGGGCCCTTGACGTCGCCCGCCGTCGCGAGGCGCACGTAGCCCACGGCCCGGCGACCACGACCGCGAGAACCAGGACGCGTGGCGCGACCAGCCAGCGGTAGCGCGGGCCGATGCGGGCGGGCGACTCACGTCGCGAGCCTACTGGCCGGCGCGCGGGCGCGGCGGCGCTAGCCTCGAGCGTCGTGACGATGAGGCTCACGATGAGGTCCTGTGTCCTCGGGTACTGCTCGGACGTCGGGGTAGACCAGGTGCCAGCTGTCGATCGCGGCGTGCCCAGCCGAGACGGCCGCGATGGCGCGAATCATGTGGACGGGGGCGACCTCGTCGGGGTCGTGTCCCGCGACAGGCCCATCGCGAGCTGGTCGCACGCTCTGAGGATGCCCGACTGCGCCACCTCCGCGCCGATTCCGCGCGCGAGCTTCGGGTCCTTGAAGACCGCCACCATCTTCGGGTCCGCATCGACGACATGCGTCCACCACCGTGCGAATGAACGCGGCGCGACCCGGCGCGTCGGTCAGGTCGTGCGGCCGGGCCATGACCTCGCGGATCGCGGCGAGCGGCTGGTCCACCATTTCGCCGAGTATCGCGTCCTTCGAGGGGAAGTGGTAGTACAGGGCGGCCTTGGTGACGCCGAGCTCCTCGGCGATGTCGCGGATGGACGTCCCGGCGAATCCGCGCGTCCGAGAAGAGCTGGGCGGCCACGTCGAGGATTCGGGCGCGGTGTCGGTGCGCGGCGTCTTCGGGGTGCGCCGGTCGACCGCGCAGGAGCGTCCTCGTCACGCGAGGACCTCCGTTTGGGGGATCGCCGTCACGCCTAGATTTCACTTGACGAACGTTCAGTCAGTGTGTCACGATCGTCTGCCGAGTCATCTTACCGGTCGTTTAGTCATGCCGGAAGGTCCCGACCATGAAAGCACTCGCCCGTTCTCCACCCCCCGCCCCCTCCTGGTGGTGCTCGCGTGGATCGCGGCCGTCATCGGCCTGACGCTGCATCGGCGGCCGCCGGTCCCGACCTCAGGGACACCTTCTCCCTCAAGGTTCCGACTGCCAGGCCGCGTACGACCTGTTCGACGAACGCTTCCCCGAGCTCGCGGCGACGCCGACACCATCGCGTAGTCGCCGACGGCACGCTCGCCGACCCGCCAATCGGCACGATGACGGCCGTCGCTCGACCGAGATCGCCGCCGTGCCCACGTCGCGCGTCACGAGCCCGTTCACACCCCAGGGCGCCGACCAGTGAGCGCGGACGGCACCATCGCCTATCGCGCCGTCCACTGGGACGCAGCGAGGCCTACAACCTTCCGCTCGAGCGATTCAGACGGTCGGCGAAATCGCCGACGCGCTCAAGGCGATGGCGGCATCACCGTCGGGGCACGGCGGCGGGCCGCCTCGCGCCTCCAGAACCCCGAGGTCGGCATCGGCGAAATCATCGGCCTGCTGATCGCCGGGGTGATCCTGCTGCTCGCCTTCGGCTCCGCGCGCGCCGCGACCGTGCCGCTCATCTGCGCCATCGCCGCCGTCGGCGCCACGTCGGCGCGCTCGGGCTCGCTCACAACCTTGGGCCCCTCTCGCCGCGGCGCCTCCATCCTTGCCGTCCTGCTCGGGCTTGGCATCGGCATCGACTACGCCCTGTTCATCGTGAACCGCCACCGCCGCGGGCTCAAGCCGGCCGCCCCGTGCGCGACAGCATCGTCGCCGCGACGACGACGTCGGGACGCGCCGTGGTCTTCGCCGGCGCGACCGTGTTCATCGCGCTGGCGGGCATGTGCGTGCCGCGGTCTCGCTTCCTTACCGGGCTCGCGATCGCCGCCGCCATCACCGTGGTCTTCTCCGTCGCGGCATCGGTCACCCTGGTGCCCGCGCTGCTCCACTTTACGGACGCGGATGCTGAGCCGCGCGTGAGCGCCGCGCCCTCGCGGAGCACGGCCGCGTGCCCGAGCCGCCGCCGACCCACGGTCGCTTCGTCCGCCTTCGTCGAGCGCCACCCCATCTCGCCTCGCGGCGGCCGTCGCCGCCATCCTTGCCACGCTCGCGGTCCCCGCGCTCGGCACTCCGGCTGGGTAACGCCGACCAGGGCAACGACCCCGCCGGCACCCCCTCGCGCATCGCCTACGACCTCTCGACCGAGGGCTTCGGCCCCGGCACCAACGGCGCCGTCGTCGTGGCCGTCGACCTGACCGGCGCCCGCTGACCCCGACGGCGCTCCGCGCTCACCTCGCGAGCTGCGCGACTCGCGCCTCGACCCCGCGTGGCCGCGGTCATCGGCCCGTGCCGAACGCCGCCGGCGACGCGCGCCGTCATCCAGGTGGTCCCGACATCACGCCCGCAAGCGCCGGCCACCGACGAACTGGTGACCGGATCCGCGACGACTACGCCGCCGCCGCCTCGCGGACGGACTCGCGGTGCACGTGGGCGGAGCCGCCGCGTCGAACGATCGACTTCACCGCCATGATCGCGCAGTCAATCCCGCTGTTCTTCGCGCTCGTGGTCGGGCTCTCGATGCTCGTGCTCGCTGGTCGCCTTCCGCTCGCTCGTGCTCCCGCTGTGGGCGCGGCCCTCAACCTGTCTCGGCGCGGCGCCGCCTTCGGCATCTCGGTCGCCGTCTTCCAGTGGGGTTGGGGCCACTCGCTGCATCGGGCTCGGCGGGGAGGACCCATCGAGCCCTTCATCCCGCTGATCCTGTTCGCCCTGCTCTTCGGCCTGTCGATGGACTACCAGGTCTTCCTGGTGAGCCGCATCGCCGAGCTGTGGCACGCGCGGGCGACAACGCGTTCGCGGTCGGCGAGGGCTCGCCGAGGTGTCTCGCGTGATCGTCGCCGCCGCCGCGATCATGGTGGTGGTGTTCGGCTCGTTCGTGACCTCCGACGCCCGCTCATGAAGCTGCTGGGGCTCGGCCTTGCGGTCGCGATCTTCCTCGACGCCTTCGTGATTCGCGTGGTGCTCATGCCGGCGATCATGCGCCTGCTCGGGCCGCGCGAATGGTGGATGCCCGCGTGGCTCGACCGCATCATGCCGCACATCGACATCGATGGGGGCGACACGCCGGGCGAGGTCGGGCCGACGAGGGCGCCACTGCAACGGGCGGGAGTTGGAGCCGCCGCGGCTCAGGAGGTCTGTGGGCTCCTTGGCTGAGGCGCCCGCGTCTCGATGAGAGCGTGCGACGTGCGCGTCGACCACCGGGAGCCAGCCCGCCGGGCCCTCGGCGACGCCGTGACACCTGCGCCGCGAGACGCTGTAGATCCCGTACAGCTCGCCGCCCGGTCCCGACCAGTGGTCGCCGCGTGCGCTGCACGGGCATGCCCCGCGCGCGAACGCCTGCTCGGCCATGACACGCAACAAGCGCCATCGTCGGCCTTGGTCAGGAAGCCTGAAGTCGGGGTCCGCTTTCGGTCCCCCCGTACTGAATATCCCCATAGTCCATCGTGGCAAGGGTTGGGCGATTTCGCGCGTTGAACGGGGAAAATCGGCTGAGCGATCTGACGCCGGAAGCCGACGCCTGCGCGCCCGCCCCAGCGTCGAGGACGGCCTTCCACGCGGCCGCCGATCTCGCGAACGTTGCCCGGCCGTCCAGGCGGCCGGGCTCGCGGGTGGGTGCACGCCCGTCGCGTCAGGCCAGCGCGCTGGCACAGCCACGTGCTCGCGCGACGTGGTACTCGTTCGTGACGACGACGACGCGGTGAGCCCGTAGACGTGTCGCGGCCCGGTCGCACGTCGCGTAGGTGTCGAGCCCGAGCGGATCGAGCGCGATCGCCTCGCGGGCACGCCGAGCGTGACCGCGTAGTCGCGCATGCGCGCCGGCTCGTCCTGCCCGGTGCTGCTCGCGTCCGTCCCGGACATGACGAGGAGGGGCACCGTTCCGTCGAGTACAGGGCGGCCGCCACCCGACGCGCTCGGCGAGTTGCGGTGAGAGGGTTCCGTCCTCGTTAACGAGGGTCCCGAACACGAGCGCCGCCTCGGCCGCGCTCCAGTCGCTCCCGGCGCGACGTCGCCCCACCGGCGCGCGGATGTGCAGGAACGGCCAGGGTGCGGCGAGGAGCGCGGGGAGCGACGCGACGGCGACGAGCCAGCGGAAGCGCGCGGCGAAGCCTCGCGGCGGGTCGGGCTACCGCTCGCTACCGGAGCGAGTGCCGCCAGGCGAGTCTCCGCGGCCAGGACGCCTACCCTCCTGCCGCGCATGGTGCGCGAGCGATCCATCCACGCGGAGGTGGGGGATCCCGGCGCGTCCTCGCCCGACGGCGGTCGCGTAGGCCACGACGCCCGCGACGAGGGCGGCGAGCTCGTCCTCGCCGACCTGGCCGCGCACCACGTGGAGCTGCGCGGCGGCCGCGGCCACCTCCTCGTGCTCGGTCACAGCGGGATGTTCCCGTGCTTCTTGGGCGGAAGCGCGGCGCGCTTGGTGCGCAGCGCCCGGAGCGCCCGCGTGACGTGCGCGCGAGTCTCGCTCGGCTCGATCACCGCGTCGACGTAGCCCCGATCGGCCGCGTCGTACGGATTGACGATCTCTTCCTCGTACTCGGCGACGAGTCGCGCCCGCTCGGCCTCCGGGTCGCCCCGCTCCGCGACCGCGGCGAGAGCGCGCCGCTGGAGGATGTTCACCGCCCCGGAGGCCCCCATGACCGCGATCTGGGCCGTCGGCCAGGCGAGGTTGACGTCCGCCCCGAGCTGCTTGGACGCCATGACGATGTAGGCGCCCCCGTAGGCCTTGCGGGTGATGACGGTGATGAGGGGAACGGTCGCCTCGGCGTACGCGAAGATCAGCTTGGCGCCGCGGCGGATGATGCCCTGGTACTCCTGGTCCGTTCCCGGAGGAAGCCGGGGACGTCGACGAACGTCAGCACGGGGATGTTGAACGCGTCGCACGTGCGCACGAATCGCGCGGCCTTCTCCGCGGCGTTGATGTCGAGCGTGCCCGCCATCGACTTGGGCTGGTTGGCGACGATTCCGACCGCGTGTCCCTCGACGTGGCCGAATCCGACCACGATTTGGTGGCATACAGGGGCTGGATCTCGAAGAACTCGCCCTCGTCGAGCACGGCCTCGATCGACGGTCTTCATGTCGTACGGCTGGTTGTCGCTGTCGGGGACGATCGCGTTGAGGGCCAGGTCGGCGTCCGTCGGGTCGAGCAGGTTCTCCACGTCCCACGACGGGGGGTCCGTCAGGTTGTTCTGCGGGAGGAACTGCAGCAGGTGCTTGACGTAGTCGATCGCGTCGTCCTCGTCGGTGGCGAGGTAGTGCGCGACGCCGGACTTGACGTTGTGCGTCTGCCCACCTCCGAGCTCCTCGAACGTCACTCCTCGCCCGTCACCGACTTGATGACGTCGGGGCCGGTGATGAACATCTGCGAGGTGCCGTCCGCCATCACGATGAAGTCCGTGAGCGCGGGGGAGTAGACCGCGCCGCCCGCGGACGGGCCGAGGATGATCGAGATCTGCGGGATGACGCCCGAGGCGGCGACGTTGCGGCGGAAGATCTCCGCGAACTGCGTGAGCGCCGCGACGCCCTCCTGGATGCGCGCGCCTCCGCCGTCGGAGATCCCGATGAGGGGCACCCCGGTCCGCAGAGCGAAGTCCTGGATCTTGGCGATCTTCTGGCCGTGAACCTCTCCGAGGGATCCCCCGAAGACGGTGAAGTCCTGGGAGTAGACGGCCACCTGGCGGCCGTCGATCGTCCCGTACCCGGTGATCACTCCGTCGCCGAACGGGCGGTTCTTGTCGAGGCCGAAGTTGCGGGAGCGGTGGCGGTTGAGCGCGTCGACCTCCACGAACGAGCCCTCGTCGAGGAGCGCGAGGACCCTCTCCCTGGCGCTCTTCTTGCCGCGCGCGTGCTGTTTGTCCTGCTTGTCCGCCTCGGGGGCCGTGACGGCGGCGTCGATCTTGGCCCGGAGCGCGTCGAGCGCACCGGCCGTGGACTTCGACGCGCCCGATTTCTTTGCTGTCACCTGTCGCACCTCCTTGGATACCCCGATAGCCTAGCCGTGTGAGGGTTGAGACCCGCGATTCGATCGAGGATTCTCGGCGGGCGCTCGACGGGCAGCAGCTGGTTGCCTGTCTGACGTGGCCGAGTGGGCCCCTCGCGCGCCTCACGGTGGTTCCCGAGACGGGTCCACCAACGCCGACGCGCTCGCCGCACTTCGCTCGGGGGCCCGGGTTCCGCACTTCAGCGCCTACCTGGCCGATCACCAGACGGCGGGCCGCGGCCGCGGGGGCCGGACATGGGACACGCCCGCGGGGACCTCCCTGACGGTGAGCGTCGTGCTCCGTCCCGAGGTCGCGCGCGCGTCCTTCGTCTGGGTCCCCATGCTGTCGGGGCTCGCGGTGGTGCGCGCGCTCGCGGGCCTGGGCGTCGAGCGCCCGCCTCAAGTGGCCGAACGACGTCGTGGTCGACTTCGCGACTCGGAGGAGCTTCCCGGGCTGGGGGACCTCGGAAGATCGCGGGATCCTGTGCGAGGTGGAGCTCGACGCCGTCGTCGTGGGGATCGGCGTGAATGTGTCTCAGCGCGCCGACGAGATGCCTGTCCCGCACGCCACGTCGCTCGAGGTCGTCGGCGCTCGTCACTCGCGCGGGGCGCGCTCCTCGGCCGCATCGTCCGCGAGCTCGACGCGATCATCATCGCGTGGGAACGCGATCCGTCCACCGCCCACGACCTCGTGTCGCCGCGCGTGCTCCACGATCGGCGAGGACGTCGTCGTGGATGTTCCGGGGGCCGCGCCGCTCACGGGGACCGCGGTGGGCCTTTCGGAGGACGGCGGCCTCGAGGTACGTCTCGACAGCGGCGAGATGCGGACCGTGCTGGCCGGCGACGTCCGGGTCCGCGCGGCACGATAGCGCGCCCGTCCGGCCGGGTGGCCTTTGTGACGTATTGCACCGATCGCGCGCTCGCGCTCGCGCCGGGCCCCGATGGCACCATGGGGTTTAGGGACGCCTAAGTGACAAACCTGGGCACAAGGGAGACACGCATGAGCGCGGCTGAGGCCTTTGATGTACCCCCGCTTCGGCGACGACGGGCTGTTGCCGGACCGGCGCGGATGGCTGTCCGTGCCCCATCACCGTGATGCTCTGGGCGCTGATCTTCACCATCGTCTACTTCGCGACGCGCAACACCGCCATCAAGGATTCCGTGGCCGCGAGCGGATACATCGGCGCGCTCCTCATCACCTTCATCATCACGATCTTCTTCGTGATTCCAGCCGCGACATTGCTCCTCGGAAGGTCATCGACGACGCCACCGCCAAGCTCCCGGCGTGGCGCGCGGGACTGACGTTCGGCCTCGCCGGCCTGGTGAGGGGTTCGCTGCCCGCGGTGTTCATCTACATGGTCAACAACGCCTACGGCTGGCTCCCGTTCACCCAGCTCATCATCCCGTCGGCGCTCGCTCCGTGGCTCGCGCGTATGGTCCTGGACCTCGCGATGGCGTCCCGCGGTGTCCGGGTGTTCGCCATCGTCTTCACCATCGTCGTGGTGATCGGCTCCCTCAGCATCGGCGTGAGCATCTTCACCGGGAAGATCTAGCGGCGTCCCTTCCCCGGCGATCGGGCGGCGGGGCCGGCGACCGACCGGAGGACCGCGTCCTGGCCCAGCCATCCGACGAGTGTTCCGTTGGGGTCGACCACCGGTAGCCCCGCCCCCGCATCCTCGCCGAGCATCGCGTCGAGCGCGTCGTCGATTGTCATGTCGGGATCAAGGACCGCCGGCATCTCCACGAGGCGGGAGACCGTCACCTCGTCAGCATCAGCGTCGGCCGCGAGGGCGCCCGCGAGGGCCGCGGAGGTCACCACCCCCACGAAGACGCCGTGGTTCGACTCCACCGGGAGTGCCCGCCGCCCGGCCGCGAGGAGGCTGCGCGCAGCGGCCTCGGCGGACGTGCCCGTGGCGAGCGACCTCGGCGCGGCAGTCATCACCTCGCGCACGGCGATGGAGCTGAGTGCCGCGGCCTTGGCGTGCGCGCCGACGTCCACCCCGCGCCGGCGCAGCTTGGCCGTGTAGATGGTGTCGCGCGAGAGTTTGCGCGAGATCCCCGCGGCCGTGACGACGGCAAGCATGAGGGGAAGGATGATCGAATACTCGCCCGTGAGCTCGAACAAGATGATCACCGCGGTGATCGGGGCGCGTGACGCACCAGCAAAGACGGCGCCCATTCCCACGAGGGCGTAGGCGCCGGGAGTGATGCCGACGCCGGGGAAGGCGTGCGCTGCGACCTGACCGAATCCAGCGCCGAGCGTCGCACCCAGGAAGAGTGCGGGTGCGAACACGCCGCCGGAGCCGCCGATGGCGATCGTGAGCGAGGTGGCAATCATCTTGCCAATGAGCAGAAGCGCGAGGAAGCCCACGAGATACTTGCCCATGACCGCGTTCTCAAGCACGGGATAGCCCACGCCGTACATCTGCGGCAGCACGAGCAGGAGCAGCCCCAGCAGGAGCCCACCCACCGCGGGGCGAAGCCACTCGGGACCCTTCCACAGGCGGTCCGCGACGTCTTCGAAGCCGTAAAGCACCTTAACGAAGGCGGTGGCGACGACCGCCGCGAGCAGGCCGAGTACCGCGTAGAGCGCGTACTCGCCCATCGAGTGGACGGTGAAGGGGGCGAAGCTGAGGAATGCTACGTCGCCGAAGGCCGCCCGGCCGATGACGGAGGCAGTCACCGAGGCGAGCACGACCGCTGCGAAGGCGCGGGCGACGAAGTTGGCGAGCAGCAGTTCGAGGGCGAAGAAGACGCCCGCGATGGGCGCGTTGAACGTCGCCGCGATGCCGCCCGCGGCGCCACACGCGACGAGGAGTCGCACTTGCGACTCGTTGAGCTTGGTCCACCGCGCGATCGTGGATCCCATTGCGGACCCGATCTGAACGATGGGTCCCTCGCGACCGACCGAACCACCCGCGCCGATCGTGATGGCGGAGGCAAGCGCCTTGATGAGCGCCACCCTGGCCGGAATCCGTCCAGCGCGCTTGTTGATCGCGTACATGACCTCGGGGACGCCGTGTCCACGGGCCTCGGGGGCGAAGCGCGCGACGAGCGGGCCATAGATGAGCCCGCCAACGACGGGGACGAGCACGATGAAGAATCGACCGAGCCACGGCAGCCACGGGTGCGCGGCGTGACCTGCGTCCGAGTAGTCGGCGGTGCCTGTGAAGAAATGGGTGGCTACGGTGATGAGCCAGCGGAATGCCACTGCGCCGACGCCCGCGCCGGCGCCCACCAGCGAGCGCGAGCAGCACGAGCTGCATGGAGCCGTTGCGCAACAGACTGGCGAGGCGATCGCCAGGGCCACGCTGTCCTGGGCCTCGGAATGGGCGGGAAACGCACGCCGACCTCCGAATATATGTAGATATACAACGGTTGTACCTTAGCACGCGTCGCCGGGCTACCCTGGTCCCATGGCAAGCGGACCGCGACGCGGCCTCCGCGGCGATCACCGCGCGCTCACGTCCTCGCGCGCGCTGCTCGGCATCGTGTCGCACTCGATGGCCGGGGCGCTCGAGGACATGAGCCTCCAGCAATTCCGCGTGCTCGTCGTCCTGCGGCTCGGGCCCGGCGCGCATGGGATCCCTCGCGGAGACGCACCGGATCCACCCCTGGACGTTCAGCCGCATGGCGGATCGCCTCGAGGTCGGCGGATGGATCCGTCGCGACGCCCAGCCCCGACAGCAGGCGCGAGGTCGTCGTGAGACCTCACCGACGCGGGCCGCGCGCTCGTGGACGACGTCACCCGGACCAGGCGCCGCGCCATCGCCGGTCGGTGCTACGCGGGCTCGACGACGCGGAGCGGGACGCGGTCCGGCGCGGCATGGAGTTGTTCGCGCGTGCCGCGGGCGAGCCCGCCGCGCGCGACCTGCTCGCGCTCGGCGTGTGGACGCGCGACGGCGACGCCGCGCACGATCGCCCCTGACCGGGCGGCCGTCCGCGCGGTAGCGTTTCCCTGAGGCCGCGAGCGACGGCCGGAGAGCGGGGCGACGTGGAGCGCGCGTGGCGAAAGTCCGTCGAGGCCCTCGACCGCGCACGCCGCTGGGCGTTCAACGACGGCACCAAGCGCGCCTGGACCGCCGCCGCCCACGGCGGCCGCGATCTTCACGCCGCTCTTCTGGATCGCCGTGGCGACGGGGATCGGCCAAGCTCTCCGTGCCCCACGGACAGACCGTCGGGGCCTATCCGCGCGCGGTGGTCGGGCTCTACTTTGGCGCCGTCTTGATCGCCGGGCCCGTGCTCGCCCACACCGGGGGCTTCATGCTCGACCGCGCCACCGCGAAGTGGAGGCGGGACGACGCCGTTGCCGCGTTCGTCGCCCTCGGCGCCCTCCTCGCCGTGGCGGCGGTCTCTCTTCGTCATCGCGGCCGCGCCGCACCGCGTCGGCGTTCGCTCCCGCGCTGTGGATGTTCGGCCTCCCCGCTGCCCCTCGCGGTGGGACCTCGCGCGCCCTACTAAGTGGACGAAGTGGTCGACGTCGCGGCGCTGGATCATCGTCGTCCGTCGCGGTGGCCTACGGCCCGGCGCTCGCCGCGGCTCTCGTGCTGCTCGGCCTCTACGTGGGCCACGCGACCGTCGCCGCCTAGGCGCCGGACGTCGACCGGCTCCACGAGGCTCGGGTCGTTGTTGCGGACGTTGCCCACGGCCTTCCCACGGGCGGCGTCGCCAGTCGGGCGCGGGCGAGGCGATGCCGCGAGCGAGCTCGTCGGGGGTGAGGCGGGGTCCATCCATGCATCGCGCTCGGCGCGGGCGGAGCATCACGGGCTGGCGGTCGTGGATGCGCGCCATGTCGCCCCGGGCGGCGGCGGTCAGGACCGTGAAGGTGAAGGTGCGAAGCTCGCCCTCCCCGCGCGTCTCCCAGAGCCCGGCAAACGCGAGGGGGGCGCTCGTCCGCGGGATATATGAAGTAGGGCTGCTTGGCGTCTTGCCGCGCCTGCCACTCGAAGTAGCCGTTCGCGGGGACCAGGCAGCGGCGCTTCGCGAACGCCGCGCTGAACGATGGCTTCTCGGCGACGGTCTCCGATCGGGCGTTGAACATCTTGGCGCCGATCGAGGGGTCCTTGGCCCATGTGGGGACCAGGCCCCAGCGCGCCGCGATCAGGCGTCGGCTCCGCGCCGCGGCGGCGTCCTGCCCCACGGGCGTGAGGGTCACGACCGGCGCGAGCTGCATGGGCCCGATGTTCCACGACGGCGGCAGCAGGCGGGCGTCGTCCGCCGCCTCCGCGATGGCGAAATCGTCGAGGAGATCCTGCTCGTCAAGGAAGTTGGCGTATCGGCCGCACATGGTGTTCGCGTGCCACGGAGGTGCGACGGCGGCGAGACTCCCGGGAGGGGCTCGCGCGCTTCCGCGACCGTGGCCTTGGCGACCCTACCGCTGGTGTTATCCCTCACATTTCGCGACGAGGAGGTTCCATGGGGCATATGCGACCGATTGTGTCTCGGTGGGATCCGCCCCTGTTACGCAATTGTTACCGCTCAGCCGTTGCGGGGCCACGGGATGTGAAGGCTAACATGGGCATCGCTACCCTGCGAAGAGGCGGGACGTGAGTTGCCCGCTCTTGGACGGGCCCCAAACAAGGAGGTTTTGGGAATGAAGAAGAAGATCATCACCGGAGTGCTGCTCACGGGAGCCATGGCTCTCGCGCTCGGCGGCTGCTCCAAGGCGGATGACACGACGGCGGCGGACGACCGATGGTGGCTCCTCGTCCGACCTGATCACCGTCGGCTTCGCGCAGACCGGCTCTGAGAGCGGATGGCGTTCGGCCAACACCGAGTCGATGAAGGCGGCATTCTCCGAGGAGAATGGCTTCAAGCTCATCTTCAACGCTGCGGACAACAAGCCCGAGAACCAGATCGCGGCCGTCCACAGCTTCATCAACCAGGGCGTCGACGCGATCGTTATCGCGGCCGTCGTCGTCCACCGGTTGGGACGACGTCCTGCAAGGAAGCCAAGGACGCCGAATTCCGGTCATCCTCGAGGACCGCACGATCGACGCCGACCCGAGCCTCTACGCGGCTTGGTACGGGCGACGACTTCCGAGCGGAAGGGAGAAGGCCGGTAAGTGGGCCGCCGAGAACTTCGGTGACAAGCCGACCAACATGGTCGTTCTCGAGGGCACGACGGGCTCGGCCCGGCGATTGACCGTGCCGACCGGCTTCGACAAGTCCATCGAGGGAACCCCAGATCGTGAAGTGGATTCGCAGACGGGTAACTTCACCCGTGCCGACGGCAAGACCGTCATGGAGGGCTTCCTCCAGAAGTACGGTGACTACGATCGACCTTCTGTTCGCGCACAACGACGACATGGCCCTTGGCGCGATTGACGCCATCGAGGGTGCTGGACTTACGTTCCCGGAAAGGACATCGCGATCGTCTCGATCGACGGCGTCCACGACGGCATGCAGGCTCTTGCCGATGGCAAGATCAACTACATCGTTGAGTGCCAGCCGCTGCTCGGCCACCGGGTGTTGCCGAATCGTGAAGGAGGTTCTCGAGGGCGACCACGTGGAGAAGCAGCAGTACGCCGTTGACGGTGACGTTCAACCAGCAGCGGCGATCGACGGCCCTGCCGGACCGCAAGTACTAGAAACAGCACGCGGCCCTAACGGCCGCAACGCCGGCGGGGCGAGTCTCTCGCCCCGCCGGCTCTCCCTCGCCACCAGACGGCCCCGACCGTCGCCGAATAGAAGAGAATCTGATCGTGGTCGACAACAATGTGGTCGTCGAAATGCGGAACATCTCCATCGAGTTCCCCGGCGTCAAGGCCCTCGACAACGTGGACATCACGTTGCGGCGGGCGAGATTCACTCGCTCCTGGGTGAGAACGGTGCAGGGAAGTCGACTCTGATCAAGGCGCTGACCGGCGTCTATGCGATCGATTCGGGCACCATCAAGGTCGCGGGCGCCACGCGCATGTTCCACGGCACGGCGGACGCGCAGGACGCGGGCGTCGCCCCCGTGTACCAGGAGGTCAACCTCTGCTCGAACCTCACCGTCGGCGAGAACGTCATGCTGGGCCACGAGGTCCGCGGCCAGTTCGGCATCAACTGGAAGGCCACTCACGCGAAGGCCAGCACCTACCTCGAGGAGCTCGGGCCTCGACATCGACCCGCGCTCGCCCCTTGCGAGCCACTCGCTCGCGGTGCAGCAGCTCGTCGCCATCAGCCGCGCCGTGGTCATTCGACTGCCGGCTCCTCGTGCTCGACGAGCCCACCTCTAGCCTCGACCGCTCCGAGGTCGAACAGCTCTTCGCCGTCATGCGCCGCCTTCGCGAGCGCAACGTCGCGATCCTGTTCGTCTCGCACTTCCTCGACCAGGTCTACGAGATCTCGGACACCATGACCATCCTCCGCAACGGAAAGCTGGAGGGCGAATACGCCATCGGCGCGCTGAACCGCCGCGAACTGATCGAGAAGATGCTCGGCCGGGAGATGGCCGAGCTCGAATCGATCAGCCGCGCGGCGACCCGCACCATCGACCGCACCGGCGAGCCCGTCCTCAAGGTCCTGGGGCTGGGCCGCAAGGGAAGCATCGAGCCCGTTGACCTCGAGGTCTACGACGGCGAGGTGCTCGGGCTCGCGGGGCTGCTCGGATCCGGCCGCACGGAGCTCGCGCGCATCATCTACGGCGCGGACCGCCCCGACCACGGCTCGCTCGAAGTGCGGGGCAAGCACGTTCGCTTCGCTCAGCCGCGCCAGGCGGTCGACCAGCGCATCGCCTTCTCCTCCGAGGACCGCCGCGCCGAGGGCGTCGTCCAGGACCTGACGGTGGCGGAGAACATCACCCTTGGCGTCCAGGCCAAGCGCGGGTGGCTGAGGCGCGTCGGCTCCTCGCAGCGCGACAGCTCGTGGGCCAGTACATGGAGTCGCTCGGCATTCGCCCCAATAACCCCAACGCCCTGCTCAGCACGCTGTCCGGCGGGAACCAGCAGAAGGTCCTGCTCGCGCGCTGGCTCGCCACCGCCCCCCAGCTCCTCATCCTCGACGAGCCGACCCGAGGGATCGACGTCGGCGCGAAGGCGGAGATCCAGCGGCTCGTCGCCGATCTTGCGGAGAAGGGGATGGGCGTAATCTTCATCTCATCCGAGTTGGACGAGGTCATGCGCCTCGCGCAGAGGATCGTGGTGCTGAGGGACCACCGCAAGATTGGCGAGTTGAAGAACAGCGCCAAGGCCGGGGTCGATGACATCGTTGAAATGATCGCCAAGGAGGGCGCAGCATGATGACCTGGCTTACCGATCTCGGCAAGAAGCGGATCATGTGGCCCCTGGGATTCCTCGTGCTGCTCGTCCTGCTGAACACGGCCTTCCGCCACAGCTTCCTGAGCATCACCGTGCTGGACGGCCGCCTCTACGGCTCCCTGATCGACATCCTGCGCAACTGCGCCCCGCTGATGCTCGTCTCCCTCGGCATGTGCCTCGTCATCGCGACGCGCGGCATCGACCTCTCGGTCGGGGCCGCTGATGGCGATCTCAGGGGCCGTGGCGCTGACGATCATCTCCAAGTCGGACGACCCCCGAGAACATCGGCACCATCACGGTGGCGATCCTTGCCGGAGTGGGGATCACCCTGGCGTTCGGGGTGTGGAACGGGTTCCTGGTGACGGTGGTCGGGATACAACCGATCATCGCGACCCTCGTGCTCTTGTTCGCGGGTCGCGGCATCGCCCTTCTGATCACCGGCGGGTTCATCACCACGATCAACAGCGGGCCGTACAAGTCGCTATCGAACGGGTACCTCCTCGGCTTCCCCGTGGAGTTCCTCATCGCGCTCGCGGCGATCATCGTCGTCACCGTCATCGTCCGCAGGACCGCCCTCGGCGTCCTCACCGAGGCGATCGGCATCAACCCCGCGGCGAGCCGCCTCGCGGGCGTCCGCTCGCGGGGAATCATGTGGAGCCTCTACGGGCTCGAGCGGCCTGCTCGCCGGCCTGGCAGGCATTCTCTACAGCTCGAACATCATGGCCGCCGACGCCAACGCGGCGGGCGCGAACATCGAGCTCGACGCGATCCTCGCGGTCGTGCTCGGCGGGACGTCGCTCGCGGGCGGGAAGTTCACGCTCGGGGGCACGGTCGTCGGCGTGTTCATCATCCAGACGCTCGTCTCGACGGTGACGTTCCTTGGCGTTCCGTCGTCCGCCGTTCCCGTCTTCAAGGCGTGCGCCGTCATCGTCGTCGTGGTCTCCCAGGCGCCGATGGTTCGCGCGTGGCTCAAGAGGGTCACAGCCCAACGAAGCAACTCCGCGGGTGGTTCGACCCCCGCCTCCATGGAGAGGGCCGCAGCATGAGCGCCAAGACCAGTTCCACGAAGCAGCCCGCTTCGGCGGCGCGCGCCAAGGCGGCGCCCGTCGTCGTGGGCCCCTCGGGTTGGCGCCAGTTCGTCATCAACAGGTCCTCGTGGTTCCCCGTGATTGCCTCGAGCGTCCTCCTGATCATCATGTTCCTTGGCGCTCGCCTCAAGTTCGAGTACTTCCTCAAGGCGGGCAACCTGTCGTCCCTCTTCGTGGACAACGCCTACCTGATCGTGCTCGCGTGCGGAATGACGTACGTCATCATTACGGGCGGCATCGACCTGTCGGTGGGCGCGATCATGGGCTTCTCGGGCGTGCTCGCCGCGACCCTCTTGCAGGGCGGGGTCTCGGCCGCGGTCGTCATTCCGCTGCTGCTCATCTCCGGCGCCACCTTCGGGCTCCTCATCGGCGTGCTCGTGCAGTACTTCAATGTTCAACCCTTCATCGCGTCCCTAGCGGGAATGTTCCTCGCTCGGGGCCTGTGCTACGTCCTCGCCCCCCGCCAGATCAAGATCGAGGACACGGCCATCCTGAGCCTCCAGAACCACAAGTTCCGGTTTGGCGACTGGTACTTCACGGGAACGGTGATCATCGCGATCTCGGTTGTTCTCATCACCGCCGGGGTGCTCGCCTACACCCGCTTCGGCCGGACCATCTACGCGATCGGTGGCGGAGAGCAGTCCGCCAAGCTCATGGGGCTTCCCGTGGCGCGCACCAAGGTACTGATCTACGTCATCAGCGGAACGTGCGCGGGCATCGCCGGCGTGATCTTCGCGGCGTACACGGCGTCTGGCTACGCGCTCGACGGCGTGGGAACGGAGCTCGATACGATCGCGGCGGTCGTCATCGGCGGAACGCTCCTGACGGGCGGCAGCGGTTACATCTTCGGCTCGCTCCTGGGCGCGCTGGTGTACGGGGTGATCAAGACCCTGATCAACTTCGCGGGCGCCCCCCAGTCGTGGACGCGAATCTGGGTGGGCATCCTGCTGCTCACGTTCGTCGTCGTGCAGCGCGCGATCGTCACGCGGGCCAACCGACGCTAGGGCTCCGAGCCGAGCAGATAGACTCGCCTGCACACACCAGTGCTGGGCGTGGAACGCGAGGTCGGCGATGGATCAAACCCCGGTCGTTGAGGTCCGTGGCGCCCATGTGCGCTTCACCGGGGACATCGCGCTCGACGGCGTGGACTTCCGGATGTTCCCCGGCGAGGTCCACTCGCTCATGGGCGAGAACGGCGCGGGCAAGTCGACGCTCATCAAGGCGATGACCGGCGCGCTGCGGCTCGACGCGGGAACGATGCTCCTCGACGGCGAGGAGGTCTCGTACGCGAGCCCGGCCGAGGCGCTGCACGCGGGCATCAGCACGGTCTACCAGGAGATCGACCTCCTCCCGAACCTCTCGGTCGCGGAGAACATCATGCTGGGGCGCGAGCCTCGCAAGCGCGGGCGCATCGACTGGGAGCGCACCCGTTCGCTCGCTGCCGAGGCGCTCGCGGTCATGGGGATCGAGGTGGACCCGCGCTCGCCCCTCGGCAGCCACTCCCTCGCCACGCAACAGTTGGTCGCGATCGCCCGCGCCATCTCGCGCGACGTCAGGGTGCTCATCCTCGACGAGCCCACGTCGAGCCTCGACCAGGACGAGGTCAGCGAACTGTTCCGCATCATCCGCGAACTCAAGGCTCGCGGCGTCGCCATCCTCTTCGTCTCGCACTTCCTTGAGCAGGTCTACGAGATCTGCGACCGCATCACCGTGCTGCGCCACGGCAAGCTCATCGGCGAGTACAAGACGGCGGAGATGCTGCGGATCGACCTGGTGCAGAAGATGCTGGGATCCGCGTCAGTCAACCTCACGGCCCTCGAGGCGCGCGCGCCGAGCCCCGCGGACCCGGGCGGTCGCAAGGCGGTGGTGACGGCGCGGGACCTGGGCCGTCGCGGCGCCACCAAGCCGACGGACCTCGAGGTTTTCGAGGGAGAGGTCCTCGGAGTGGCTGGCCTGCTCGGTTCCGGACGCTCGGAGCTCGCGCGGATCCTCTCCGGCGTCGACCGCGCCGACACCGGCGAACTCGTGACCCAGGGGAAGCGCCGACACTTTCATCAGCCCCTCGAGGCACTCAAGGCCGGGATCGCGTACGCGACCGAGAGCCGCAAGGCCGAGGGAATCGTCGCGGAACTGACCGTCCGCGAAAACATCGCCCTCGCGCTTCAGGCGGACCGCGGCTGGCTCAGGCGGCTACCGAAGTCGCGACAGGACACGCTCAGCGCGAGTTGGATCGAGGCGCTCGACATCCGTCCTCCCGATCCGGAGCGTCGCGCGGGAGTCCTCTCCGGGGGGAACCAGCAGAAGGTTCTCCTCGCGCGCCTCCTCGCGCTCGCCCCCAGGGTCCTCATCCTCGACGAGCCGACCCGGGGAATCGACATCGGGGCCAAGGTGGAGATCCAGAGGCTCATCGGCGACCTCGCAGCGAACGGCATGTCGGTCGTGTTCATCTCCGCGGAGCTCGAGGAGGTCCTGCGCGTGGGCCACCGGATCCTCGTCCTCCGGGATCGCGAGGTGGTCGCGACGCTCGACCCCGACGCGGTCACCTTCGAGATGCTTCTCGCCATCGTCGCAAAGGCGGACGGCGATGACTGACACCGAGAAGTCGTCCCGGGCGTCGCGAAGGAGAAGATGCCGCGCACCTCCGAGAAGCGGGCACGCGCGGCGAACATCTTCGACGTCGCCCGCCTTGCTGGCGTCTCCCATCAGACGGTGTCGCGGGTCATCAACGACCTCCCACGCGTTCGCCCGGCGACGCGTGAGAGGGTCGAGCAGGCGATCAGACAGCTCAACTACGTCCCCTCGCCCGCGGCGCGCGCCCTCGTCACCAAGCGCACGCGCATGATCGGCCTCATCGCCCCGAACAGCGCTGACTACGGGCCGTCCTCGATCGCTCTCCACTTCAGCGGCGCGGCGAGAGACGCCCGCTACGGCGTCATCACCGTGACGTCGGTCAACGCCGACGCGTCGTCGATTCGGCCCTTCGTCGAGTCGCTTCTGAGCCAGAGGGTCGAGGCGATCGTCCTCGTCGTTGCCGACGTGGCGGTCCTGTCGGCGGTGCGCGGTCTCGACGTCGGCGTGCCCGTCATCGCCGTCGCCGCGGGGCCGCGCCGCGGACCACTCACCACGTCGATCGACCAGTACAGGGGAGCGCGCACCGCCGTCCGCCACCTCGTCGAGCTCGGACACACCAAGATCGCCCACCTGGCAGGACCGCAGGCGCATCCGGATGCGATCGAGCGGCTACGCGGCTGGCGCGACGAGCTGCAGCGACGCGCACCTCGTGGCCTCCGAGCCTGCAAGGGGAGACTGGTCGGCGGAGAGCGGGTTCCGATTCGGGCAGCGCTGGACGACGCGACCGCCGTCTTCGTCGCCAACGACCAGATGGCCCTCGGGCTTGTGGCGGCCCTGCACGGGAGGGGGCTATCCGTCCCCGGCGACATCAGCATCGTCGGCTTCGACGCCGCACCCGAGACGGCGTTCTACCAACCGCCCCTGACGACCGTCGCCCAGGACTTCGCCGCGCTTGGTTCGTTGACGCTCGAGCGCGTGCTCATCGCGCTCGAGGAGCCGGACGCCGCGGCGAATCGACGCCCATTCCGACCGCTCGTGGTCCGGGAGTCCACCGCCCCTCCGCGCAGGCCAAGCCCGCGGGCCGACGGCGAGGTGCGCGCCCAGGCCTGCGCGACAGAAGATAGCCCGCCTAGATCTCTGGCGTATGGATCGAACCGTGAGCCGCACGTCGATGTCCTTCACCGCCGCCGTCTCGCTGGGCGTCGGCGCGATGATCGGCGCGGGGATCTTCGCCCTGCTGGGCGAGGCCGGCGCGATCGCGGGGAGCGCGGTGTGGGTGGCGTTCCTCATCGGCGGGGCCGTCGCCGCGCTTACGGGGTACTCGCTCGGCAGGCTCGGCGCGCGCTACCCGTCGGCGGGCGGGATCGTCGAGTACCTGGTCCACGGCTACGGAAACACCCTCTTCGCGGGCGCGATCTCCGTGATGATGTACATCGCCGCGCTCATCTCGCTCGTCGCTCGTCGCGAAGACGTTCGGCTCGTACGGGGCCGCGCTCGTCGGCGGCCCGGGCTGGGTGTCGCTCGCGCTCGCGGTGGCGATCATGGTGGTGTTCGTCGCGATCAACCTTGGCGGGTCGGGCGAGCGTCGGGTCGCGTCGAGTTGTGGATCGTCCTCATCAAGTTCGCGGTTCTCGTGACTCTCGCCGTCGGCGGGCTCGTGGTCCTCAAGCCCAGCCTGCTCGCCCCGAGCACCTACCCGGGCACGGCTCGATCTTCGCCGACGTCGCCGTCACGTTCTTCGCGTACGCGGGCTTCCGCGTCATCACCAACGCGGCGGAGGTCGTCGACAACCCCGAGCGGACGATTCCGCGCGCCATCATCGACCGCGATCCTTCTGGTGATGGCGCTCTACGTGGTATCGCGGTCGTGGTGTTCGGGACGCTGACGCCGGCGAGGTCGCCGCGGCCAAAGATCACGCGCTCGCGGAGGCGGCGCGGCCGGTGTTCGGCTCGGCGGGCGTGGTGGTGGTGTCGCTGACGGCGCTCGTGGCGACGGCATCTGCCATCAACGCGGGGCTGTTTTCCGCGACCAACGTGTCCTACCAGATGGCCAAGGACGGCGAGTTTCCCTGGATCTTCACGCACCGGTGCGGCGGAGCCGCGAGGGGCTCCTGGTCAGCGGGTTCCTCGTCGCGGTGATGGCGGTCGCGCTCGACCTGACGCAGGTGGCGGTGCTCGGGGCGATCACCGTGCTCGTGGTGCACGCGTCCGTGCACATCGGGCACCTGCGCGTCGCCCGCGAGACGGGCGCGAACCGGCTGTAGTGGTGCTCGCGGCGCTCAGCGCTCCTCGCGATCGTGGCGTCGACGCTCGTGGATTCGCGCGCGGAGCAACCCGAGCGTCCTCGTGATCTTCGCCGCGTTCGCGGCGGTGGCGTTCGGCGGCGAGTGGGCGCTGCGGAGGTTCGGCCGGAAGCGGCTGGCCTCGACGCGTCGCCTAGGGCGCTCCGCGCGTCGAGCAGTTCCAGCAGCTTGCGCGTCGTGTTCCAGTTGCGGATGGTGAGCGACGCGTACACGGGCTTGCCCGCGATCCTGCTGAGGTGACTCTTCGACGCCTGGGCGACGGAGTTGCGGAAGTACAGGACTCCCGGGCCCGGCCACACGGCGTCGACACCCTCGCGCGTCGTGATCTGGGCGAGGGCCTCGTCGACGCCGACGCCGAGGAGAAAGACGGTGTTGTACCGGTAGGTGGCGGGGTCGTCGCCGAAGCCGTGTGGGGCGCCCGCGACGATGGCGCGGTAGGCGTCGTGGCCGACGGCGAGCGCGCGCACCGGCGCGCCGTCGGCGGGGAAGCGGGTGGGGAGCAGCGCCTCGATCGTCTCCGCGAGCGCCCTCGCGTCCAGGTCCGAGCGCAGGATCACGTTGCCGCTCTGGATGTACGTCTCGACGTCCTGGAACCCCGCGTCCTCCAGGCTCGCCCGGAGGTCCGCCATCGGGATCTTGTTCTTGCCGCCCACGTTGATGCCGCGCAGCAGGACCGCATAGGTGCTCATGGGACGCGAGTCTAGGACGGCGAGCGGTAGATCTCGCGGCGGTGACCCACCGCGACCACCCAGACGTGGAGGGTTCGGTCGGTGATTTCGTAGAGGATTCGATAGTCGCCGGTCCGGACCCGCCATACGCCGTCGATGCCGACGAGCTTCGTTGCGCCCGGCGGCCGCGGTTCCTCGGCGAGGAGGTCGATGGCCGCGCCTACGCGGCGGCGGGCGGTGGGGTCGAGCTTCGCGAGTTGGCGTGCCGCCGCCGTGGAGAGCGAGACCTGGTAGCGAGCGGTCACGAGAGCCCGAGGTCCGCCTTGACCTCGTCCCACGGGACGGAGCCGCCCTCGGCGCGTGCGGCGTCGACCGCGGACATGTCCTCGGCGTCCTCGAGCGCGGCGAGCGCGCGGGAGGCGAGCGACGCGTCCATCAGGACGGCCAGCTCGCGGCCGTTGCGCGTGATCGCCACGGGGGCAAGGCGCGCGGCGTCGATCGTCTCGCTCCAGCGCTGGCGGGCCTCGGCCGCCGGGATGCTCTCCATGTACGAAGTGTACAAGATGTACACGCAACGGCGCGCGAGGCATTGCCGGGGGCGTGGGGAGTTTGGCGCGCTGGATGCACGCGTCGACCTTCCCACGGTCAAGCGCGCCGGTCGCGTGAACCGCACAATCTGTGGAACGGGAGCCATGTGCGCGAACCTCGGGCCATCGGAGCGACACGCGACGACCCCCGGCGGACAGTGCGGGCCGCAGGGCCCGATCGCGCCGGGGGTCGTCGTCTGGGTCGAGCGGGGCTCGAGCGAGGGTCCGCTAGTTGCGCACCGGCTCGCCCGCGGGGGTCAGCACCCACCACTTGCCGCCGACGCCCTGGCCGTTGGTCTCGCCTGCCTTGGTGTCGCCCGCGTAGTAGTACAGCGGCCACCCGTTGAGCGTGAGCTGGGGCTGGCCGTCCGTGCCCGTGATGGTGCCGACCTCGCCGGTGATGCCCTCAAGCTTCGGGGCGGCAGCGCCGCCGGGGACGGGGGGCCAGCTGCCGAGGCATGATCCGGAGCAGGCGGAGGCGCCGCTCCCCTGGGTGTCCGCGTCGAACTGGTAGACCACCGCGCCGTTTCCGTCGACGACGATGGAGCCGAGCGGGGAGTCGGCGACCATGAGCGCTCCGTCCGAGGCGGCGGGCGCGGCGGGGGCCGCGGCGGGCGCGGTCGTTTCGGCGGGTGCGGCAGGCGCGGGCGCGTCGCTCCCGCTGGTGGAGCAGGCGGCGAGGCCGAGAACGCTGAGGGCTGCGACGGCGATGCCGGCGGCGATGCGTGACTTCATGGAACGGATCCCTTCCTAGTCCGAGCGACCGCAGGCGCGGTCACTGGGAACACGAGACGGGGGCTGGTTCGGTTCAATCGGCTCGGCGCCGGCGTGTCCGGATCCCGGGCCGCTACGCCCCGACGGGTGCCGCGAGGATCGTCTGGCCCGCCGTCGAGCGGATCTCGATGGAGGCGATGCGGTCGAGCGGCACGGCCGTCGCCGCGTCGAGGCTGATCGTCTTGCCGGGCACCGCTGTCCACGTCGACACCTGGCTGGCGACGCCGGCGTCGTCCGTCACCACGAGCGCGTACGAGGGCGCGCTCGTGTAGCCGGGGCCCGAGCCGCCGGCGGGGTAGGTGCAGTCCATCGTGATCGCCGTGCCCCACGCCATATCCTCGAGGGCGACGCTCGCGGTCAGGGGCGTGTCGACGACGGCGGCGAGGGTCACCCGCACGGGCTCGGCTGGCGCGCCCGTCAGCGCGGCGGGGATGCCGATGGCGAGCGCGATCGCGGCGGCGATGCCGACGGCGGCGACCGTGATCCTGCCGGCGCACGGTCCGGCGGCGGCGCATTTCGCGCGCCTCGATGCGGCCGAGCAGGTCGGCGGGAGGCGCGAGGGCGGCGTCGGGCTCGGTGCGCCGCCTCCGTCGACGGCGCCCCCTCGACGAGCGGCCGGGCCGCGGCGAGCAGGGGCGGCAGGGACGAGATCTCCACGACGGCGCGGCGGCACAGGTCGCAGGCGTCGAGGTGGGTCTCGTAGGCGCGGCGGTCGCCGGGCGTCAGGGCGCCCAGGACGTAGGCGGCGTCCCAGTCGGCGTACAGGGCGTGGTCGGGGTTCGTGGTGTGCTCTCCGCTCATCGCGTCACTCCCTTCTCTTGGAGGGCGAGGCGCAGGGCGCGCATGCCGTAGTGGAGGCGGGACTTGACCGTGCCCTCGGCGATGCCGAGCTCGGCGGCGAGTCCCGCGGTGTTCTGCCCCCCGTAGTAGGCGCCGACGATGACGGCCCGGTGGTCGTCGCTCAGCGTCGCCAGCGCCTCGCCCACCAGGAGCGTGTCGAACAGCGCGTCCGTGCCGTCGTCGGCGGGCCGCTCGGGCAGGGTGCCGGGAACGGTCTCGTGGCGCTTGCGCGCGCTGCGGGCGTCGTCGATGACGAGGTTGCGGGCCACGGTGAAGAGCCAGGAGCGGGTGGACGCGGGGTCCTGGTCCAGGATCTTGGGGGTATTCCAGGCGCGCAGCAGCGTCTCCTGGACCACGTCGTCGGCGGCCGACGCCGTGCCCGTGAGGCGCACGGCGTACCGCCAGATCACCGCGGCGTGCTGATCGTGCAGCTCGCGCAGGACCGACGCCCGGTCTGGCGACACGTGGACCTCCCGTGAGCGGCGACTCGGCACGGTGCCGTCTCGCCCTGTCAGAGTAACGAGGCGGGGCGCCGTTCGGTTCGCGCGACCCACGAGCAAAAAAGTCGGGCCGCAGGGCCCGATCGCCCGGGGTCGTCGTCTGGGTCGAGCGGGGCTCGAGCGAGGGTCCGCTAGTTGCGCACCGGCTCGCCCGCGGGGGTCAGCACCCACCACTTGCCGCCGACGCCCTGGCCGTTGGTCTCGCCTGCCTTGGTGTCGCCCGCGTAGTAGTACAGCGGCCACCCGTTGAGCGCGAGCTGGGGCTGGCCGTCCGTGCCCGTGATGGTGCCGACCTCGCCGGTGATGCCCTCAAGCTTCGGGGCGGCAGCGCCGCCGGGGACGGGGGGCCAGCTGCCGAGGCATGATCCGGAGCAGGCGGAGGCGCCGCTCCCCTGGGTGTCCGCGTCGAACTGGTAGACCACCGCGCCGTTTCCGTCGACGACGATGGAGCCGAGCGGGGAGTCGGCGACCATGAGCGCTCCGTCCGAGGCGGCGGGCGCGACGGGGGCCGCGCCGGGCGCGGTCGTTTCGGCGGGTGCGGCAGGCGCGGGCGCGTCGCTCCCGCTGGTGGAGCAGGCGGCGAGGCCGAGAACGCTGAGGGCTGCGACGGCGATGCCGGCGGCGATGCGTGACTTCATGGAACGGATCCCTTCCTAGTCCGAGCGACCGCAGGCGCGGTCACTGGGAACACGAGACGGGGGCTGGTTCGGTTCAATCGGCTCGGCGCCGGCGTTCCGGATCCCGGGCCGCTACGCCCCGACGGGTGCCGCGAGGATCGTCTGGCCCGCCGTCGAGCGGATCTCGATGGAGGCGATGCGGTCGAGCGGCACGGCCGTCGCCGCGTCGAGGCTGATCGTCTTGCCGGGCACCGCTGTCCACGTCGACACCTGGCTGGCGACGCCGGCGTCGTCCGTCACCACGAGCGCGTACGACGGCGCGCTCGTGTAGCCGGGGGCCGGGCCGCCGGCGGGGTAGGTGCAGTCCATGGTGATGGCGGTGCCCCACGCCATATCCTCCAGGGCGACGCTTGCGGTCAGGGGCGTGTCGACGACGGCGGCGAGGGTCACCCGCACGGGCTCGGCTGGGGCGGTCGTCAGGGCGGCGGGGATGCCGATGGCGAGCGCGATCGCGGCGGCGATGCCGACGGCGGCGACCGTGAACCTGCGGCGCACCGTCCGGCGGCGGCGCATTTCGCGCGCCTCGATGCGGCCGAGCAGGTCGGCGGGAGGCGCGAGGGCGGCGTCGGGCTCGGTGGCCGCCTCCGTCGACGGCGCGCCCTCGACGAGCGGCCGGGCCGCGGCGAGCAGGGGCGGCAGGGACGAGATCTCCACGACGGCGCGGCGGCACAGGTCGCAGGCGTCGAGGTGGGTCTCGTAGGCGCGCCGGTCGCCGGGCGTCAGCGCGCCCAGGACGTAGGCGGCGTCCCAGTCGGCGTACATCGCGTGGTCCGGGTTCGTGGTGTGCTCTCCGCTCATCGCGTCACTCCCTTCTCTTGGAGGGCGAGGCGCAGGGCGCGCATGCCGTAGTGGAGGCGGGACTTGACCGTGCCCTCGGCGATGCCGAGCTCGGCGGCGAGTCCCGCGGTGTTCTGCCCCCCGTAGTAGGCGCCGACGATGACGGCCCGGTGGTCGTCGCTCAGCGTCGCCAGCGCCTCGCCCACCAGGAGCGTGTCGAACAGCGCGTCCGTGCCGTCGTCGGCGGGCCGTTCGGGCAGGGTGCCCGGGGCCGTCTCGTGGCGCTTGCGCGCGCTGCGGGCGTCGTCGATGACGAGGTTGCGCGCCACGGTGAAGAGCCAGGAGCGGGTGGACGCGGGGTCCTGGTCCAGGATCTTGGGGGTATTCCAGGCGCGCAGGAGCGTCTCCTGGACCACGTCGTCGGCGGCCGATGCCGTGCCCGTGAGGCGCACGGCGTACCGCCAAATCACCGCGGCGTGCTGATCGTGCAGCTCGCGCAGGACCGACGCCCGGTCTGGCGACACGTGGACCTCCCGTGAGCGGCGACTCGGCACGGTGCCGTCTCGCCCTGTCAGAGTAACGAGGCGGGGCGCCGTTCGGTTCACCGCCGCCGACGCGCGTGCCGCCGTTGAACCAAAGGGCCGCGCGCCTCGTGTACCCCGCATGGAGAACATGTGGCAGGTGGGAAATCTTCCGTTGCATCCGCTCTTGGTGCACGCGGTGCTGGTGCTCATGCCGCTCGCGGTGCTGGCGGTCGCGCTCGCGCACGTCTGGCCCGGGGCACGACGCCGGCTGGGCCTGGTGACGCCCCTCGCGGCGCTCGCGGTGCTGGCGCTCGTGCCGGTGACGCAGCGCGCGGGGGAGCAGCTCTTGGTGGCCGTGGGGCCGATCCCGGCGGCGCAGACGCACGCCGGTTACGCGCGCACGCTGCTGCCGTGGGCGGCGGGGCTGTTCGTCGTGGCCGCCGCCCAGTGGGTGTGGTTCCGCTGGTATGCGGAGCGCGTCGGCAAGGAGCGTCCCGGGGTGCGGCGGCTCGTGTGGTGGGGGCTCGGGGTCGCGATCGCCGGCGTCGGCGGGGGGAGCCTGGTGCTGCTCGTGCTCATCGGCGACTCGGGCGCGCGCGCCGTCTGGGGCGGGATCGCGGGGTAGGGGCGTTCGCCTGGCGCGGCGCCGATCGGCAACCCCACTACTCGCCAATACATCCCTTGGCCTGACCGTCGAAAGGGGTTGCGGCCCAGCGGGCGAGTCTAGGTCGGACGATCCGTGAACTCGAACGTCAGTCGTTCGAGCGCACAAGGTCCGGTCAGATACGAGTAGATCTCGAAGTCCACTGTGCGGTCGTCAACGCGCCAGGTGATGAGTCCGGCCAATTCGGATCCATCATCGCTTTGGCCCGTGCCGTCGACGGGAAGCATGGGCCTGCCGTCTGGCGTCGGTTCAACATGCACCGGTGTTGCCTGGAAGCTTGGACACGAACCGCACGAGCAGCTTCCGCGGACCAAGAGTTCGTCGCCGACCGTCGCGGCGCGACCGGATCCACTCGTGAATGCTTGGATCCACCCCTCGACCATCGCGCGTTCCGCTGCCGAGGGCGGTCGCCACGAGTCTTCCTTCACCTCCCCAGACTAGCGACGCGTGATTCGGGTCCTCGTGCATGAACTCGGTCGCCAACGCCACTACTCGCCAATGCACCCCCTCGCGATCAGGCGTCGAACGCGGTTTGTTCGCCGAAGTCGCGGTCTTCGTCGCTCAGCCCGAGGCAATGTACGGGGCAAGCGCACCTAGTCAGGGAACCAGCACTGCGCGCTTTGGGGCTTCGACGAGACAGACTCCTGATCGGAGACGTAGCGGAGCGTGTATCGGACACCGGGCTTCGCGTTGGAGATGTCCCCGAGTGCGCCATCCGGGAGCTGCCCATCTCGAGGCTTGGTCCCCTTGGCGAAGTCCAGCTCGACGCGAGGGCACGCCCAGTTGGTGACAATCTCGATCGCGAAGCAGGAGGCCTCGGGACACGTCCCGCTTTCGGGAATCTCCCTCCAAGCGATGCTGAGGCCGATCTCCTCGAAGACGTCATCGCCGCACGTGATGCGCAAATCATCTTCTGGGAAGCCCTGGAAGCCCGGGCAGGGCTCGCCCGGAGTGGTCCAGTCCCCGCTGCACGCGGAGAGCGTCGTCAGGGCGAGTGCCGCCAGGACCAGTCCTGCAGTCTTCATGGCGTCATCGCCTCCTCACCCCTCAGGGCGATGCTAACGAACCCGCCGGGGGTTCGCGCGGTGGTGCCGCCACGGAAGTCGGCAACCCCACTATTCGCCAATACACCCCCTCCGCCTTCCGGTCGATGCGAAGGGGATCGAAGGCTCAAGCGGGCGCGGGGCCCCAATCGAGAGTCCGCGTTGGCTCAGGTGTGAGGTCGACCGTGAAGGGGCTGTCGCCTTGCTTCGCTGGCTCCACGATCAGGTCCGAGAAGATGAGTCTGACGCGTATTGGGTCCGCGACGAAGACCGCTTCGTAGAACTGGATGCCGAGGGATTTGGACCAGGCGTCGGCGTCGCGCGATTTCTTGACGAGCTCCGCGCCGGGGTCCATGTTGCAGTACCGCGTCGCCCAGACCCAGCCGTCGGCTGGGTAAGCCACCGCGTCGAGATCTCCGACGAGTTGGTCGTCGAGCGAACCTTTCCAAGTCTTTGGCGGCAAGGTGGTCGCTGAGTCTGCACTCACGCAGTTGACGAACGTGTACTTCATGATGCAACCAGGCCCGAGGTAGAAGTACATCTGGAAGTCGCGCATGTAGTCCGCGTAGGCAAGATGGATCAGCGCAGAGTCATAGACGTCTCCGAAAGCGGTGTCGATCTGCTTTGCGTCCACGTCTGCAACCTATCGCCCATTCTCGAATGACGCGCGGGATCCACTCGAGGATGGGGGCCAACCAGCCCACCAACCCGACCTGGGTCGCGCACCTGCGCCGTCGACGCGACCGGGAGTTCCTACTTCGTCAGACCTCGCGTCTTCGCGAGCGGGATCGCCATCAGCGCGAGGATCACCGTATTGCCCGCGGCGTTGACCCAGACGTGGTGAGCCAGCGAGTACCCCGTGTCGAGCGGGAACCACACCACGAGGCTGAGCGCCACCGCGTTCCACGCCCATCGAAGCCCCTGAGCGATCCCGTTGCGGACGAGCGCGAACACCGCGACCGCCCAGCCCGCCATGGTGCCGCCGAGGACGGCGAAGAGCCACGCGCGGTAGTCCGCCGCGGGGCCCGACGCGCTCGCGCCGCCCCAGAAGGCGGGGTCGATCCTGTCGTTCAGCGGGCCCATCGCGGAGGTCCCGCCGAGCACCGCCATCGCCGCTCCCATCGCGACCAGAAGCCCCGCGATGATCAGCATCCATCGAATCCAGAGTTGTCTCGGTTTCACCTTTCCCTACTTTCCCCCTCCACATCTGTCGCGGGCGTCGCCCGGGCGCGTGGCACAGCGCCCGGGCCGCCGCGCCTAGATCGAGCGCTCCCTGACCACCTTCGCGACGTCCACCTTGCGGATGGCCCGCGCGGCCGGCCCCTGCGAGACGCCCGCCGCGACGAGCACGCCCACGGCGGCGCCCGCGAGCACCCACCACGGCATGATGAGCGGGAACTGGAAGATGTCGTTCGAGAAGGTCGCGAGGAACTGCTTCGCCGCCACGATCCCGAGCAGGAGCCCGAAGGGCAACCCAATCGTCGTCGCCACGAGGCTTTCCGTCGCGATCGTCCCGGCGACCCGTCGCAGCGGTACGCCCGCCGCCCGGAGCGTCGCGAGCTCGTTGGTGCGCTCCACAACGTTCACGGCCATCGTCACGTAGATGATGGCGAGCGCGAGCACCGCGCCGAGCGCGATCATCACGATCCCGAACACCCAGAACAGGCCGAGGTACTGGTTGAGCGACTCTGCGAACGCCTTGGTGTCGTTGTAGGCGACGACGCCGGGCAGGTTGGTGATGGTGTTCCGCATCTGGTCGCGGTTCACGCCGGAGTCGAAGCCCAGGACGAACGTCGAGACGCCCGCGTCCGGCAGGACGGTCGCGGCGAAGGCGTTGGTCGAGTAGATGGTGGTGCCGAGCGGTTCGCTCAGGAATCCCCGGATCACCGCCTGCTGCTGACCGCGCGTCGTGGACAGCGTGATCGTGTCGCCGACGTTCACGTGGAGCGCGTCCTTGAGGCCGACGCCGGCGAGCACTCCGCTGTCCGGCAGCGAGACGAACGCGCCGTCGGTCGCGTGGAATCCGTGCATCGTCGTGCCGGGCGCGAAACCGCGGAGGCTCGTCACGTAGGAGTGGCCGCCCGAGAGTGCGGTCACCTCGCCGACGGTGGTGGGCTCGACGGCGGACACGCCGGGTAGCGCGGCGAGCGTCCCCGGCGCCGCGGCGGCGACGGAGGCGTCGACCGTCACGATCGCGTCTTCCTTGTTGATCTTGTCGAAGTGCAGGTGCAGCGCCCCGACCATGCTCGTCATCATGCCCACCGTCGCGAGCACGAGGACGAGCGAGAGCACGGATCCGAGCGCCGTCGCGAGGGTGCGGCGGCGGCTGCGGCCGACGTCGCGGAGGGCCATGCGCACGGTGGCGGGCAGGCGGGTCCAGCGGGCGACGAGGCGGCTCCACGGCCCCGGCGGTTCGGCGGGGGCGGCGGAACGCATCGCCTCGGCGGGCGCGGTCTTGGATGCCCGGAGCGACGGGGCGAGCGCGCCGAGCAGCCCGACGACGATCCCGAATACGAGCCCGTTGACGATGAGCCACGGGTGCGCGCTCACCACGACGTCTGGCACGCCGATGGCGCCCGCGTAGGAGCTGGTGACGGCCCCGGTCGCGACGGCACCCAGGACGACTCCGACCACCGCGCCGATGCCTCCGACGGCGAGGCCCTGGCTCAGGTAGTGCCGCATGACGCGGCGCGGCTTCGCGCCTGCCGCCATGAGCGTGCCGATGATGGGCCGCTCCTGGAGGATGCGGCGCGAGAGGAGCACGTACGCGGCCACGCCGGCGGCGGTGAGGAACAGCAGGGGGAACGCGATGGCCATCTCGTTGAAGCCGTTGAGGTCCTCGTTGAGGGTTGCGTGCGACGCCTGCTCCTGCCACGGGGTGACGTCGGTCGCGCCGGCGGTGCGCATGGCGGCCGCGACGGCGTCGCGCTCGGCGGTCGTGTAGCCCGCGGGCATGATCGCGAGCGCCTGGTCGGGGCCGGTGCCCGCCCACGCCTCGGCGGCCGTCTCGGGCACGAAGAGCACGGCGAAGGAGTGGGAATCGGAGATGACGTCCTGGCGGTTGCGGGCCGGCCAGAGGTATTCGGCCGAGCGTACGATGCCCTGCACCGTCACGTCGTGCCAGGCGCCCGCGCCGAACACCTTGACGGTGTCGCCCAGCTGGATGCCGAAAGTGTCGGCGGCGTGCTTCTCCACGAGGGCCTGGGACGTGGTTCCGGGGTCGAGGTAGGAGCCGTCGATCACCCGAACGTCGTCGACGGCGGGGCGCGCGTCGGTGGGGACGCCAATCGCGCGGCCGACGAGCTTGGTGCCGTCGATGAGCATCGGCGGGTCGAATTGGACCCGGGTGGCGGTCGTGGCCGCGCCCGCGGCGAGGGCCGCGTCGGCGACGGCCGCGGGGTCGCCGCCCGTCGCGGTGAGGTCGGCGAACTTCATGAGGTCGTAGGTCTGCCGGTAGGAGCCGCTGAGGTTCTGGAACGCTCCGGCGCTCGCGACGTACAGCAGCACGCCGAGCATGATGGTGATGCCGACGGCGATCACCTGCCCGCGCTGACGCGCGAGATCGCGGATGGTCTTGTGGGTCGTGGCGCGCATGGGTCTACCACTCCACCTTCGCCGCGTCGACGGGCTTGGGGTTGCGCTTGTCGGAGCGGATTTGGCCGTCGACCACGGTGACGACCCGGTCGGCGATCTGGCCGACGGAGGCGTTGTGGGTGACGATGATGACCGTGGTTCCGGCGCGGTGCAGGTCCTGGAGCAAGCCGAGGATCTGGCGCCCGGTGGCGAGGTCGAGGGCGCCGGTGGGCTCGTCGGCGAGCAGGATGTCCGGCTCGGTGGCGAGGGCCCGGGCGAGCGCGACGCGCTGCTGTTGGCCGCCGCTCAGCTGGGCGGGGAAGTTGTTGGCCCGGTCGGACAGGCCCACGGAGCTGAGGAGGGCGGGCACGTGCGCCTTGTCTCCCTTGTCGGTGAGTTCCACGATGACGTCGACGTTCTCCCTCGCCGTGAGCGTGGGGATCAGGTTGAAGAACTGGAACACGAAGCCGATGTGGTCGCGCCGGAAGGTGCTGAGGTCGCCGGGTTCGCGGTCGCCGATCTCCTCGCCGGCCACCGTCACCTGCCCGCTCGTCGCGGACTCGATGCCGCCGATGATGTTGCACAGCGTCGTCTTGCCTGACCCGGACGGGCCCAGGATGACGATGAGTTCGCCGGACGCGATTTCCAGGTCCACGCCCTTGAGCGCGTGGACGGCGGCGTCGCCGGTGCCGAAGACCTTGGTGAGGCCCTTGAGGACGACCGAGGTGTCGGTCGCGGTTGCGGTGGCGGTCATTGCTTCTCCGTTCTGAAGACGCCCGTGGTGTAGGCGTCCATTGATGTGGCGGCCCAGCGGTGCAGGCCTTCCTTAGCGAGGGGGTCGAGGCCGATGGCGTCGATGAGGTGGAGCCGGAACAGGATCATGGACAGGTCGTTGCAGACCAGGAAGGCGGCGCGCGCCTCGAGGTCGTCGACGGGGCGCATGATTCCCGCGTCGATCAGTTGCTGGGTGAGCGTCACCGTCATCTCCACCCAGCGGCGGAACAGCTGCATCCCCACGGGGTCGCCGGAGAGGAAGATGCGGCGCAGGTAGGCGGGGATGCGGGTGCCCGGGGGGAGGTTGGCGAGCAGCATCTCGGCGAAGCCGGCGAACTCCTGCACGGTGGCGGCTTCCCATGCCTCGGGGCCCTGGTTCATCATGTCGTCGAACAGCCCGGCGACGTGGGCGTCCACCTCCTCGCGGAGGCCCTCCTTGGAGCCGAAGTGGTGGAGCACGAGCGCGGGGGAGACCTCGGCGCATGCGGCGATGTCTCGGACGGTGACGGCGTCAAACCCGCGATCGGCGAACAGCGAGAGCGCGCATTCGCGGATGTTGGCGCGGGAGGTTTGATCCGGATCGCTGACCATGCGTTCAGTGTACTGAACAAGCGTTCAGCGCGCAAGCTGGCGCGAGGGCGCCCTAGTTATCCACACTCGCCGAGCGAGATTCCGCGCGCTCCGCCACCATACCGACCATGAGCGCGGAGGCCGCATCCCACATCGAGGAGCAGGTGCGCGCCCTCATCCGCACGAGGGGCGTGGACCCGGTTCGGGACGCTCAGGCCGTTCGGGTGCTCGTCGACGAAGCCCTTCAGGAGTGGGACGAGAGGGCGCTGGTCGGCGCGGTGGCGCCGGTCGCCGACCGGAGCGCGACGGCGAAGTCGGTCATGGACTCGGTCGCCGGCCTGGGACCGCTTCAGCAGTACCTGGACGATCCTGCCGTCGAAGAGATTTGGATCAACGACCCGTCGCGGGTGTTTGTCGCGCGCGGAGGCGAGCCAGAACTCACCACCACCATTCTCTCTGAGCGCCAGGTCAGCGACCTTGTCGAGCAGATGCTCAAGGCGTCTGGCCGTCGCCTCGACCTCTCGAGCCCGTTCGTTGATGCGGCCCTCCCCGGCGGCGAGCGCCTCCACGTCGTCATCCCTGACGTCACGCGAGATCACTGGGCCGTGAACATCCGCAAGTACGTCACGCGCGCCACACACATCGACGACTTGGTTCGGCTGGGGTCCTTGCCCGCGCCCGCGGCCGCGTTCCTCTCCGCCTCGGTTGTGTCCGGCCTGAATATCCTCATCTCGGGCGCAACTCAGGCGGGCAAGACGACCGCGCTGAATGCCCTCGCGGGCTGTATCCCTCCGCGTGAACGCGTCGTGACATGCGAAGAAGTCTTCGAGCTTAGGGTGCCGCTCCGCGACGTCGTCGCTCTTCAGTGCCGCCAACCCAGCCTCGAGGGAACCGGCGAGATCCCGCTCCGCCGGCTGGTCAAAGAGGCGTTGCGCATGCGACCGAACCGCATCATCATCGGCGAGGTACGAGAGGCCGAGTCACTCGACATGCTGATCGCCCTCAACGCTGGCGTACCGGGGATGTGCACCATCCATGCCAACTCTGCGCGCGACGCGATCACCAAGATGTGCACCCTTCCCCTCCTCGCGGGCGAGAACGTGTCGGACAGGTTCGTGGTGCCGACGGTGGCAAGCGCCATCGACCTAGTCGTGCACCTCAGTCTCGACGGCACGGGCACGAGGAAGGTCTCGGAGATCGTCGGTTTGTCGGGGCGCGTGGATGGTGGCGTGATCGAGACGTCCGGGCTCTTCCACCTCGACGGCTCCACCCTCGTTCGCGGCGACGGCTTTCCTCCCCAGCCGGATCGCTTCGCCCGCGCCGGATTCGACATCGTCGAAATACTTGCGGCAGCGTGACGTGACATGGGGGCGTTCCTGGGACTGCTGCTCGGAGCCGGAATCTACTGCGTTGGGTGGTCGTTCACGCCAGCTAAGCCCGTAAGCGCGGTGCCCGCGAACGGCTGGGCTGCCCGCACTCGCGACGACTTGATTGCCGCGGGGCTTCCGCGAGTCTCGCTCGGTGGGCTGTTCTCGGCGTCCGCTGGTATCTGTGCGGCCACGTGGATCGTCGTATCCGGCGTCACTCGATCGCCCGTCATCGGATTGTGTCTCGCAACTCTCGCCGTCAGAGCGCCGCTGTCGTGGGTGCGCTCACGAGCCAGGAAGCGCGGCGGGCGCCTGCGCGACGCATGGCCGGAAGCCGTCGACAACCTGGCTTCGGGTGTGCGGGCCGGGCTGTCGCTCCCCGAAGCCCTAGGGAAGCTCGGCGATCGTGGACCCGAGCTCCTGCGTCCGCAGTTTTCCGCGTTCGCCCAGGACTTCCGCGCGACGGGACGCTTCGAGGACTGCCTGGATGCGCTGAAGGCTCGGCTCGCGGATCCCGTTGGGGACCGCATCGTTGAGGCGCTTCGGGTGACGCGGGAGGTTGGCGGCTCAGACCTCGGGCGCGTTCTGAGAACGCTCAGCACATTCCTTCGAGAAGACGCGAACGTTCGCGGCGAGTTGGAAGCGCGCCAGAGCTGGACCATCAATGCCGCCAGGCTTGCCGTCGTGGCGCCGTGGGTCGTGCTCATTCTGTTGTCCACGCGGGCCGAGGCCGCCGCCGCATACGACTCGCCCGCAGGGGTCACGGTGCTCGTCTTCGGGGCGTTGAGCTCGGTCGCGGCGTACCGCCTCATGGTCCGCGTCGGTCAGCTGCCCGTTGAGTCGAGAGTGATGCGATGACCGGCACGGCGTGGTTCTTTAGCCTGGCGATGGGCGCTGGCGTCGCGCTCGTTGCCGCCTGGGTCTCCTCGAGCCGGCCCACCCTCGAGGTGCGCATCGCGCCAGCGCTCCGCCTCTCTCGCAGCGGGCCGCAGGCGCCAACGCGCGCGGCGTCGGTCCGATATCCGCGGGTCGAGCAGTGGTTCGGTCCCAGGATCGCGGCGATCGTTCGGCTTTCGGGCCGCCTGGGTGCCCAGCCATCCGACCTCGCGTCAAGGCTCCGACGGGCCGGTTCGGCGGCCTCGATCGAGCAGTTTCGCGCCGAGCAAGTCGTGTGGGGTGTCGCGGGCGTCGCGGCGGGGCTAGCCCTGGGGTTCGGGCTCATGGCGTCGCGGGCGAGTTCACCCATCGCCGTCATCGCGCTCGCAGCGTCGCTCGGAGCGGCGGGAGTCGCCGCACGCGAGTACGCCTTGGGCCGTGCCGTCGCACAGCGCGAACGGCGGATGCTCGACGAGCTTCCCACGATCGCCGAGATGCTCGCTCTAGCGGTTAACGCCGGAGAGGCGATAGGCCCGGCGCTCGAGAGGGTGTCGAAGATCGCTGCGGGAGCCGTTCCCCAGGAGCTGCGCGCGGTGCTCGGGTCGACGAAGGCCGGGATGCCGCTCGGAGAAGCGCTGCGGGACATGGCTGATGCCACGCGCGTCGCGGAGCTTCGACGCTTCGCCGATGGCGTGGCGATCGCGGTCGAACGAGGAACCCCGCTCGCCGACCTCCTGCACTCCCAGGCGAATGACGTCCGAGAGGCGGGACGACGGCGCCTTCTGGAGGAGGGCGGCAAGCGCGAGATCGCCATGATGATTCCGGTCGTGTTTCTCATCCTGCCCGTCACGGTGATCTTCGCGGTCTTCCCCGGGATCGTCGCCATCAATCTGGGCCAATAGGCCCGTCAACCCTAGTAAGGAGTAGTCATGTCACGCCGACTCGCGTCATTGAGACGCTCGGAGCTTGCTGCGCACCCCGACCGCGGTGACGTCCCCGGATGGGTACTCATCACGCTGATGACCGCGGGGCTCGTGGCCGCACTGTGGGCCGTAGCTGGCCCGGCGCTCACGAACCTCTTCACATCCGCAATCGAGAGCGTCACCGGAGGGTAGCGTGAGCGATGACCGCGGGAGCGCGGCAGTCGAGTTCACGCTGGTCTCCGCGCTTCTGGTCGTGTTGGTTACCGGAGTGCTCCAACTAGCGCTCACCCTGCACGTCCGAAACACGATGGCCTCGTGCGCGGCAGAGGGCGCGCGGCTTGCAGCCTCGGGCGATCGTTCCTTCGATGACGGCCGCCACCGTACGGAGGCCATGCTGCGTGAGGCTCTCGGACGCTATCCCGCGTCGGTCGCCGTCGAGGAGGCGAGCATTGACTCGGCGCCCGTTGTCGTGGTGACCGTTCAGTCCCCGGTACCCGTGCTCGGGCTGTGGGGGTTCGGAAGCATGTCGGTGGCGGTCCGCGCCTTCGAAGAGGTCGATCGTGGTTAGGGGCGAGGCAACACGTCGACGGCGTGACGACGAGGGAAGTGCAATCGTTGAGTTCCTCGGAATGTCGGTGCTGCTTCTCGTGCCGCTCGTCTACCTCGTCGTTACGCTGGCGCGCATTCAGGCAGGTGCCTTCGGCGCCGAGTTTGCGGCTCGTGAGGCAGCACGCGGTGCAGTCGTCGCGGGCGTCGCCGCGCTCGAAGGTGGGGCGACCCAGGGCCAGGCACTGGCTGCGGCGGAGCAACGGGGCGACGAGGTCGCCGCGCTGGCCGCCCAAGACTTCGGCTTCACCGATCGTCGGTCGACGACGGTGGCCTTCGGCTGCGAACCGGCGGCGTGTTTGGCCCCGGGTACCGATGTCGTCGCGACGGTGACGATCGAGGTCGCGCTCCCCGGCGTCCCGGGCTTCGTGAACTCGTGGATGCCGCTTCACGTCACCGTTGAGTCAAGTTCCGCCTCGGCCGTCGACGGATTTGCGAGCGGGTCGTGAGCCGCGCCGACGTTCAGCCACGGCGTGCCACGGACGCGGGAAGCGTCACGATCCTGACTCTGGGATTCGCGATACTTGCGATTCTGCTGATCCTGGTGATTGCGGCGGCGACTCAACTTCAGCTTGATCGCTCGCGGCTGACGCAACTGGCCGACGAGTCCGCCATCGACGCCGCCGACGCGATGGACGTTCCTGCGTACTACGCGGGGACAGCGGAGCGTCCGACTGCCGACGCGGCGATCGATCTCGATGAGTCGGTGATGCTCGATGTAGTGGAGTCACACCTGAACGAGAATGCCGCTCGTTGTCACCTGAGCGACGCGACGGTCGTGGCAGTGTCATCTCCCGACGGGAAGACGGCAGTGGTGACCATCGCCGTCGTCGTCCAGCCCCTCTTCGGCCTCGAGGCCCTTCTTCCGTGGGCGGATGGAATTCGACTCACGGCGACGTCGTCGGCCCGCGCCCGCTGAGGCGCGCGCGAAGGGGGCACGCAAACGGGCGGGCCACCCGAAGGTGACCCGCCCGCTCGTCGTTCGTTGAACGCAGCGTCGAAAGCTGTCGGCTACGTCGTGGCAGCGTCGGCCGCCTCGGCCGCCGCGGTGGCGGCGTCCCACGCGTCGGCGACGGCGATGTTGCCATCCTGGATGTCGGCGAGCACGTGCTCCACGGCGGTCCGAACCGAAAGGTTCTTGGGGCCAAGGTAGAAGGAGCCAGGGATCGCGAGGATGGACTTGGCGTAGATGTCACCGTACGGGGCGTTGTTGAACGTCTCGTTGGTGAAGGCCTTGACCTCCTCGCCCTGCAGGAGCGCCGTCTGAGCCGAGAGCGTGCCGGTCGCCGTCATCATGGCCACCTGCTGCTCGGGCTCAAGGAGCCACTGGACGAACTCCCAGCCGGCCTGCTGCTGCTCGGCGGTGCCCTCGTTCGGGATGGTGAAGAACGAGCCGCCCTGGTTGCCGCCGGGGCCGGGAAGGTCGGCGACGTCCCACTGGCCCGTGAAGCCGTCCTCGGGAAGCTTGGAGGCGATGTAGCCGAGCATCCACTGCGGGCACACCGTCGCCGCGAACTTGTCGGTGGACAGAGCGGCGTTCCACGCCTCGGACAGCGGCTCGATGCCCGCGGAAAGGTGCGCGCTGATCACGTCGGTGGCCGTCTGGAATGCGGGCTGGACCGCCTCCATGTCCAGCTTGTCGAAGAGGTTGTAGTACGCGTAGCCCGTGTCCTGCTGCATGAGCGCGGGGTTCAGCACCGTGGTCGCGTCGTCGAGGAACGGCTTGCCCGTGGCCGTGACGTACTTCTGACCCTCGGCGATGAAGTCCTCCCAGCTGCCCGAGAGGGCCGCCGACACGTCCTCCCGCGCCGTGGGCAGGCCCGCCGCCTCAAAGAGGTCCGAGCGGTAGCACAGAGCGAGGCCGTAGGCGTTGTTGGGGATGCCGATGACGACGGACTGATCCGCGTTCGCGGCCTCCGACCACACCCACGGGCGGAACTTGTCCTTGTAGTCGTTGGCGCCAAGGTCCACGAGGTTGACGAATCCGTCCGGCTGCGAGACGAAGCGGTTGACGTAGCCCTCGTCGATCGCCGTGACCGTGTACGCGCCCGAGCCCGTGATGAGGGCCTGCTGCAGCTGGTCGTGCTGCGCGGCATACGCGCCGGTGACGAGGTCGATGGTCACCCACGGGTGCGTCTTCTCGTACTCCTTCTCGAGCCCATCGAGGCCGAAGTTGCCGTAGTAGCCGACGGAGACGGTGACCGGGTCGTGCGACGGTCCAGTGATCACCGGCTCGTCAGCGCCGCACGCGGAGAGTAGGAGGGCCGAGGCCGTGCCGAAGGCGAGCGCGCTCACCGCACGGGCGCGTGTCCATGTCATGTGTATGTCCCCTTACGTGGAAAAGTGCGCACACCGGTGCGACCCAGATTCTACATGTATTGAGTGTTTGCCCGGGGTTCGGCCCCCCGGAGTCGCGGTGGACGCGCATCGAGACGACGGCCCGCTCCCGTAGGCTCGACGCGTGGCCACCATCGACTTTCCCGCAGAGATCGCCGCGCTCCGCGGCACCTTCTCGCAGATTGAGGCCGTCCTGGACCCCGCCGCGCTGCGCGCCGCAATCGAGAGGCTCTCCGTCGACGCCTCGGCGCCCGACCTCTGGGACGACCAGGAGAAGGCGCAGCGCGTCACCACCGAGCTGTCCCAGGCCCAAGGCGAACTCGAGCGGCTCGCCACGATGGCCTCGCGCATCGACGACCTCGAGGTGCTCGTGGAGCTGGCGGGGGAGGCGGACGACCCCGCCGCGCTCGCCGAGGCCGAGGCGGAACTGGCGGCCATCCGCGGCGACATGGGGGCCCTGGAGGTCCGCACGCTCATGACGGGCGAGTGGGACAAGCGCGCCGCGGTGGTGTCCATCCGCTCCGGAGCGGGCGGCGTGGACGCCGCGGACTTCGCCGAGATGCTGCTCAGGATGTACCTGCGCTGGGCCGAGCGCCACGGGTACCCCACGCGGGTCCTCGACACCTCCTACGCCGAGGAGGCCGGCCTCAAGTCCGCGACCTTCGAGGTGGACGCCCCCTACGCCTACGGCATCCTCTCCGTCGAGGCCGGCACCCACCGCCTCGTGCGCATCAGCCCGTTCGACAACCAGGGGCGCAGGCAGACGTCGTTCGCCGCGGTCGAGGTCATCCCGCTCATCGAGCAGACGGACCACGTGGAGATCCCGGATTCCGAGATCAAGGTGGACGTGTTCCGCTCCTCCGGGCCCGGCGGCCAATCCGTCAACACGACCGACTCCGCGGTGCGCCTCACGCACCTGCCCACCGGCATCGTCGTCTCGATGCAGGACGAGAAGAGCCAGATCCAAAACCGCGCCGCGGCGCTGCGCGTCCTCCAGTCGCGGCTCCTGCTGCTCGCAAGGAGCAGGAGGCCGCGCAGAAGAAGGAGCTCGCCGGCGACGTCAAGGCGTCCTGGGGCGACCAGATGCGCTCCTATGTGCTTCAGCCGTACCAGATGGTCAAGGACCTGCGCACCGAGCACGAGTCCGGCAACCCGCAGGCGGTGTTCGACGGCGAGATCGACGACTTCATCGACGCCGGCATCCGCTGGCGGCGCGGCGGGGGCGGCGCCTAGTCTGCGGGGAGGAAGACGACGGACGCGGGAGGGCCCTCGATCGGGAGAGGGTAGCCGTCGGTGGTGTCCGCGACGAACACCACCGCCGCCCCGTACTGGACGGCCGTGATGGTGATGGTGAATCCCCCATCGTCGGCGCTGCTGAAGAATGTCGACCTCCAGCCCCGCGTACCCCAGGTGATGGACCCAATCGCCGCTGTAGAAGCGGTCCGGATCGTCGTCCCCGGCGGCGGCCTCGAGATCCATCGCGAACTGCTCGACGACGGCCTGGAGGTCGCCCTTGAGCCCCGCCCACGGGTCCTCGAATACCCGAATTCTCACGGCGGGGAGCGTCGCGCTCGCTGGGCGCTGCCAGTCGCCAAGGAGGACGACGGCGTTCTCCGGGTGGTCGCCCGCTGCCGCGTTGGCTTCGGCCTGGAATTGCTCGTCCTCCGGCGAACCCAGGATGTCCGTCCACGCGGGGTCGTAGGCGAAGGCGACGGGCGCGAGGCCCCCGTCGGACGTGCGAATCTGCCATCCGTCCGGCAGGACCATGTCGGACATCTGATGCGTCGTGGCGACGACGGGATCGTCGACGGCGGCGTCCGGGACCGACGCCGTCGTCGTGCCGGTCGCGGGCGTGGCTAGGGCCACCTGGAGGGCTCGCTCGACCTTCACCGCGCCATAGGCCACCACGGCCACCGCTCCCACGACGGCGGCGATGACGAGGACGGTGATGCGCGCGCGTCGGCGCTCGACCATCCACCGGGGCTCGTCCGGCCGCGCCGCGTCTACGTGTGGCGGCGGGGTCCCGGGTCGGTTCAGAAATGGGTCCGCCCGTTCGCGCTCGCCGTCGGGAGGGGGGAAGGTCATGGCGCTCCCTATTGTCTGGTTTCACCCTAGGGCAGGGGCGTCGCGTCCGCTCGGCCTATCCTTGTGGTCCCGCGCGCTTCTCCGGCGCGGAGCGCACGGCTCAAGGGCCCTCGTCCTGGGCCCTTGGTCCCTCGGCCCATGGTCCCACCCGGCCCGATGAGGCCACGCTTACCGTGGATAGGTCCGACCGACACCGTTTGACCGCCCCACAAGGGTGGGATACCTGGGAGGGAATCCGCGATGACGACCACCGCGAACATCAGCACCATGGAAGACGACGACGCCCGGGGCACCGCCGGTGCCTGGCGCGGCTTCCGTGAGGGCGCCTGGAGCGACGGGATCGACGTTCGCGACTTCATCCAGCGCAATTTCACGCCTCACGATGGCGACGCCTCCTTCCTCGCCGGCCCCACCGAGCGAACGCTCGCGATCTGGGAGCGGCTCACCGACATGTTCCCCGAGGAGCGCGAGCGCGGCGTCTACTCGATCGACGCGACCACGCCGTCGACCATCACCGCGCACGCGCCCGGCTACATCGACCAGGACACCGAGGTCATCGTCGGACTCCAGACGGACGCGCCCCTTAAGCGCGCGATCATGCCGAACGGCGGCTGGCGCATGGTGGCCAACGCCCTCGAGACCTACGGCTACGACGTGGACCCCGGCCTTGAGAGGGTCTTCACCGAGTACCGCAAGACCCACAACGCCGGCGTATTCGACGCCTACCCGCCGAGCGTGCGCGCCGCCCGCTCCAGCCACATCATCACCGGGCTGCCAGACGCGTACGGCCGCGGCCGCATCATCGGCGACTACCGCCGCGTCGCCCTCTACGGCGTCGACGCCCTGATCCACGCGAAGAAGCTGGAGCGCATCCAGCTCGACATGCAGCGCTCGGTCGAGGACGTCATCCGCGACCGCGAGGAGAACGCGGAGCAGATGCGGGCGCTCGGCGAGCTCAAGGAGATGGCGGCGTCCTACGGGTTCGACATCTCGCGCCCGGCGGAGAACGGTCGCGAGGCCGTCCAGTGGCTGTACTTCGCCTACCTTGGCGCGGTCAAGGAGCAAAACGGCGCCGCGATGTCGCTCGGGCGCACCTCGACCTTCCTCGACATCTTCCTCCAGCGCGACATCGACGAGGGCACGCTCACGGAGAGCCAGGCCCAGGAGATCATCGACGACTTCGTCATCAAGCTGCGCATCATCCGCTTCCTCCGCACCCCGGAGTACGACACGCTCTTCTCGGGCGACCCCACGTGGGTGACGGAGTCCATCGGCGGCATGAGCGACGACGGCCGCCCGCTCGTCACCAAGACGTCCTTCCGGTTCCTCCAGACGCTGTACAACCTTGGCCCGGCGCCGGAGCCCAATCTGACGGTGCTGTGGAGCGACCGCCTCCCCGACGGCTTCAAGCGGTTCTGCGCGCAGGTCTCCATCGACACCTCCGCCATCCAGTACGAGTCCGACGAGATCATCCGCACCTCCTGGGGCGACGACTCGGCGATCGCGTGCTGCGTCTCCGCGATGTGCGTGGGCAAGCAGATGCAGTTCTTCGGCGCCCGCGTCAATCTCGCCAAGGCGCTCCTGTACGCGATCAACGGCGGCCGCGACGAGATGACGGGCAAGCAGATCGGCCCGACGCTCAACGAGGTCGTGGGCGACGTCCTGGACTTCTACGACGTGCTGGCCAAGTTCGACCGGCTACTCGACTGGCTCGCCGAGACCTACGTCGACGCGCTCAACTGCATCCACTACATGCACGACAAGTACGCGTACGAGCGCCTCGAGATGGCGCTGCACGACCAGGACATCCTCCGGACCATGGCGTGCGGCATCGCCGGACTGTCCGTCGCGGCCGACTCCTTGTCCGCGATCAAGTTCGCCACGGTCCGCCCCGTTCGCGACGAGACCGGACTGATTGTCGACTACGAGATCGAGGGCGACTACCCGAAGTTCGGCAACGACGACGACCGCGTCGACTCGATTGCCGCGGACCTCGTGACGCGGTTCATGGGGAAGATCCGCAAGCAGAAGACCTACCGCGACTCTCTCCACACGCAGTCCGTGCTGACCATCACCTCGAACGTCGTGTACGGCAAGAGCACCGGCAACACGCCCGACGGGCGCCGCGCTGGCGAGCCCTTCGCGCCGGGCGCGAACCCGATGAACGGTCGCGACACCCACGGCATGCTCGCCGCGGCGCTGTCCGTGGCCAAGCTCCCGTACGACGAGTCTCAGGACGGGATCTCGCTCACCGCGACGGTGACGCCGACGGGCCTCGGCCGCAAGAAGTCGGAGCAGATCACCAACCTCGTCGGCATCCTGGACGCCTACAGCGTCTCGGATGGCTTCCACGTGAACATCAACGTGCTCAACCGGGAGACCCTCGAGGACGCGATGGAGCACCCGGAGAAGTACCCTCAACTGACGATCCGGGTCTCCGGATACGCGGTCAACTTCACCCGGCTGTCGCGCGAGCAGCAGGAGGACGTCCTGTCGCGGACGTTCCACGCGGGGCTCTAGTCGAGTAGCGTCGGCCGGGTCAGCCCAGGGCGTGGGCGGGCCGGTCGAGGAGAGCCAGGGCGGCGGCGCGGTGCGCCGGCCGCCGGTGGCCGAAGGAGGTGTCCATGAGTGTCGAGCCCGTTCCTTCCCCCACGCCCTTCATGGGCATCGCCGACGCCGAACTCGACGCGTCCGAGCGCATCGCGGCCGCGGGTGCGACGGGCGCTATCCACTCGTGGGACCTCGTGACCGCGCAGGACGGTCCCGGCACGCGCATGACCTTGTTCATGGCCGGCTGCGGCATGCGGTGCCAGTACTGCCACAACCCGGACACGTGGAAGATGCGCGACGGCATCCCCCGCTCCGTTGAGCAAGTAATGGACCGCATCTCCCGCTACGAGAAGGTCATGAAGGTCACGGGAGGCGGCCTCACCATCTCCGGGGGAGAGCCCCTGCTCCAGGCGCGCTTCGTCGCGAACGTGTTCCGCCACGCCAAGGCGGACCTCGGCATCCACACCGCTCTCGACACGTCGGGCCTGCTCGGCGCGCGGTTGAGCGACGAGGATCTCCAGGACGTGGACCTGACCCTCCTGGACATCAAGTCCGGCCTCCCGGAGACCTACCGGCGCGTGACGGGACGCCCGCTCCAGCCCACGCTCGACTTCGCCCGGCGCCTGTCCGACATGGGCAAGACGATGTGGGTCCGGTTCGTCCTGGTGCCCGGGCTGACGGACGCCCCCGACAACGTCGCGGCCGTCGCCGACGTCGTGGCGGGGCTCGCGACCGTCGAACGGGTCGAGGTGCTTCCGTTCCACCAGCTGGGGCGAACCAAGTGGGCGGCGACGGGGGAGAAGTACCTCCTGGGCGGCACGCGGGCGGCGACGCCGGAGCAGGCGGAGGACGCAAGGACCATCTTCCGAGCGCGGGGACTGACGGTCTACTAGCCTGGAATAGCGGCCGGGCACGCGGACGTTGCTATACCCACGGGGGTATACTCCCGCTAGGCCTATCTCGAGGAGTTCCCATGAAGTTCCGTATCGCCGGGTTCCGTACCACGCGCGCCGCAGGAGTCGCCCTGGGCATCGCGTTCGCCCTGACAGGAACCGCCTGTTCCTCGGCGGGGTCCGACGCACCGGCGGCCGCCGCGCAAGCGCCTGCGTTCGCGGGTCAGCACGTCGCCGTCGCGGAGTTCGCGGCCGCCGCGGCAGAGCCCGGGGTCATGATCATCGACGTCCGCACCCCGGAGGAGTTCGCGGCAGGGCATCTGGTCGGAGCCGTGAACGCCAACGTGGAGTCCCCGGACTTCGCGGGCCTCATCTCCGCGCTCGACCCGTCCAAGGACTACGCTGTCTACTGCCGCAGCGGGAACCGCTCGCGCGCGGCGATGACCGCGATGGCGAACATGGGCTACGCGCACACCGTCGGCCTCGAGGGCGGCATCACGGCGTGGGCCTCCGCGGGGTACGTCGTCGTCCAGTAGCCCCGCGCGACCTCGCGGCGCTTGTCACCTGGAGGGCGCCGCTACTTGGCAGGCGCGGGCGCGGCCTCGGGGCGCAGCAGCGTTCCGGTGAAGACGGACCGAATGGTGCAGAGCGTCACCCACACCACGACGGCGCTCGTCAGGCCAAGGAAGGCCCCTCCGAGCCACTGACACA
>CAVUPQ010000007.1:0-14733 GCA_963743485.1 uncultured Actinomycetota bacterium | reverse complement strand
GTTCGTCGGCGATCCCCACGCCTTCAGCCTAGGACCCTTCGGGCGACGGGGAGAGGCGGGAGCGACGGGGAGCGGCGGGCGTCAGCGCGAGCCGAGGCGGACGACCGTCGCGCCGAGCGCCCGCGCCTCGGCGCGGTCGTGGGTGACGAGCAGCACGGTGCGGCCGACGGCGCGCTCGCGCACGTAGTCGAGGAGGGCGGGCTTGGTCTTGGCGTCGATGCCGGTGAACGGCTCGTCGAGCACCACGAGGTCCGCGTCGACCATCATGGCCCGCGCGATCGCGACCCGCCGGCGTTGCCCCCCGGAGAGGTCACGGACGGGCTTGGTCAGCGCCTCGCCCCGCAGGCCCACGCGCGCGAGCTCGTCCTCGACGCGCGGCCACTCCGCGTGCGGGAGCACGAGCCTGACGTTTTCCTCCGCGCTCAGGTGCCCGCAGAGGCGATCCTCCTGGAAGACGGCGGCGCACCGGAGCCCGACGCGACCCTCGACCGCGCCCGCGTCGGGGGCGTCGAGCCCGAGCGCGAGGCGCCCCACCGTCGTCTTCCCCGAAGCGTTGGGGCCCATGAGCGCGGTGACCGCGCCGCCGGCAAGCGTCAGCTCGAGCCCGTCGAGCACCACCTGGTCCCCGAAGCGCCGCGTCACGCCGCGGAACACCACGTCCGCGACGGGCGACACGGGCGCGCTCACGACGCGCCCCCGGCCGAGAAGCGCGCCTGAGCGCGGCGCAGCACCCACAGGACGAACGCCTCGCCGGCGACGCTCAGCGCGATGATGACGATGGTCCACGCGAAGAGGTCGGCGGACTCGAGGTAGAGCTTCGCCTCGTAGAGGCGCTCGCCGATGGTCCCGACGGCGACGCCGATCACCTCGGCCGCGACGCCGCTCTTCCACGCGAGCCCGACGCCCGTGCGGCACGCGGCGGCGAAGAAGGGCAGGACGGCGGGAACGTCGATGGCGCGGACCCGGCGGAGCCACGGCACGCGGAACACCGTCGGCGAACTCCAGCAGCGCGCGGTCGCGGTTGCGGATGCCCGCGAGGATGTTCGCGTACATCACGGGCAGGACCATGAGGAAGCTCGTGAACGCCGCGAGCTTGCCCGAGTCCGTCCACAGCAGCAGCAGGATGATGAAGCTGACGACGGGGGCGGAGCGGATGGTCGCGATGAGCGGGGCGGCGAGGGCGTCGGCGATGCGGGAGGCGGACGACGCGGTCGCGAGCAGCCCGCCGACGACGGCCGCCGCGGTGAACCCGATGATGATGCGCAGCAGGGTGGTCGCGACCGTCTGCCAGAAGCCGCCGGTGACGACGAGCTCCCCGAGGCGCTGGACCACCTGGACGGGAGAGGCGAGGAGGAAGTCGCGCCCGACGATGACGGCGGCGACCTGCCACACGCCGATCCAGAACGCGGCAGCGAGCAGCGCGGGAGCGTATCGCCGCGCTGCTCGGCCGGTCTGGCTGTTAGCCGCCGTAGTAGAAGTCATCTCCCGGGAGGCTACCGCCTACGGACTTCGGATCGGCGCCAAACAGAACTGTGAGGTACCCGCCGAGCGTCGCCTTCATCTCCGCGCCCGTGATGTCGACGATGTTGCAGAACGGGATGGCGGCCACGGCGACCGCGTCGCTCGGGACGATCCCGGCGTCGACGATGAGCGGCGCAGCCTGGTCGGGGTTGTCGTTGGTGAACGCCGTCGACTCGGCGTAGTCGGCGAGGAACTGCGCCAGGGCGTCGGGGTGCTCGGTCGCGAAGGCCGTGCGGAAGACGACGACGCCGGTGACGAGCTGCGAGTCGGAATTGACCTTGGCCCACTCCTCGGTGAGGTCGAGCGCGGTGCGGACGGCCGGGTTCTTGGCCTCGACGATGGTCACGTAGGGCTGGGGAAGGACGCCGACGGCCCCCGCCTCGGCCGCGAGCGCGGCGGTCACCTCGGTGGCCTCGCTCTTGAACTCGACGGTGACGTCGACGCCCGGCGTCAGCCCGTTCTCGGTGAGGAGGTAGTTGAGGACGTACTCGGGGGACGCGCCCTTGCCGGTCGAGTAGATGGTGCGGCCCTTGAGGTCCGCGATGCTGTGAACCGTATCGCCGGACTCGACGACGTACAGGACGCCCAGGGTGTTGATGCCCGCGACCTGGATCGCGGCGTCGGAGCCCTTGGTCTTGTTGTAGAGGACGGCCGCGAGGTTCGCGGGCACGAGCGCGATGTCGAGGTTGCCCTGGACGATCTGCGGAACGATCTCGTCGGGCGTGCCGTGGACGGTCACCTGGTAGTCCTCGGCCGCGGTGCCCTTCGCGGCGGCGTCCATGAGGCCGACGAGGCCCATCGTCGTCGGGCCCTTGAGCGAGGCGATGTTGACGGTGACGGGGACGGCGGCGGTCTCCGAGGCGGAGGCCGACGGCGACGCCGACGGCGTGGGGTCGGAAGCCCCGCAGGCCGCGAGAACGGCGACGAGGAGTCCGGTGCTGATCGTGGCGGCGAGTCGCCTCATGGGGTATCGGCCTTTCCTGGGACGGCGCGCGGGGCGCGCGTCGTGTCTTCTTGCAGGTTAGGACCGCCTAGCCGAATGTGTGTCGGACCTCCGTCCTACGGGACCGACGTCCCGGCCTCGCCACGAGGCCGGTTGTCGCTAGTGTCGGTGCATGATTTCGCGGCACGGCGAAAGGACCTGAGGGATGGCGCAAGACAAGGAAGTCGGCGAGCGCGACGTCCAGACCGTGGACAAGTCCGGGTCGCTCGATTCTCGCGACGATCGACGGGGTCAAGACCCGCTCGACCCCGAACCACGTTGACCACCGCGGATCGGTGTTCGAGATCTTCGAGGGCGACCTCGAGTTCCTCGAGACGCCGTATCGTCTACGCGTACCAGTTCTCGGTTCGTCCCCACCAGATGAAGGGATGGGGACTTCACGAGCGCAAGACGGACCGGTACACCATCATCAGCGGCGAGGTGTTGCTCTTCCTGTGGGACGACCGCGCCCGACTCCCCGACCCGCGGCGTCGTCCAGAAGCTCGTATTCGAGCGACCGCGGCGTCCGCCAGGTCATCATCCCCACCGGTGTGTGGCACCTGAGCGTCAACCTCGGCAACGTCGAGGCGTACCTCGATCAACTTTCCGACCGACGTCTATCACCACGAGGCGCCGGACCGCGTCCTGCTCGCGTGGGACAGCCCGGAGGTGCCGGTCTCGGTTCGCGCGCATCTTCCCGCGTTCTAGTCCCCCATGTTCGTCCCCGCCGGTTCGGGCGCGCCCGTCGCGCTCGCCGTTGTCGCCTACGGGGCGACGCCGCGGCTCCGGCGGTGCCTCGAGGCGCTGGTCTCACACGCGTCGTCCACCGAATTTCGAGGTGATCTGCGTCGTCAATCCCGACGAGCAGCGGGTGGACCCGGACGTGTCGTGGGTCGGCCCGGGTGTGGACGTCGTCACGCCGGAGATGAACCTGGGCTGGGCCGGGGGACTGCACCTCGCGCGGTCGCGCACCGCGGCGCGGTACATGGCGTCGGTCCAGGACGACATGGTGCCGCGCGAGGGCTGGCTCGACGCCATGGTCGCCGCGGCCGACGCCCACCCCGACGCCGCGTGCCTGGGGTCGCTCTCGTCTCTTCCCGACGGGAGCCCGGACAAGGCGGCGGGCGGGCTCGCGGTTCCGCCGAGGGACGCACGCTATTGGCCGGAGACGGATACGACCCGCCCCTCGCCCCCGGACGACTACGCGACACCTCCACTGGGTCACGGCAAGGGCATGTTCGTCCGGACGGCCGCGTGGGACGACGTCGGCGGGCCGGATCCGAGGACGTCACCCGCTGGGCCGGGTCGACATGCAGTTCTGCACCCACGTGAGGGCTCACGGGTGGACGGTCGCGCTGGTGCCGACCGCGACGATCACCCACGAGGGGGGCCGCTCGGCGCCGGGCCTGTTGCGGTCGTTCATGAGCGGCTGGATCGACGACGCGTTCAACGCGGAGTGGGGCGACGCGGCGGCGGCCCTCGCCGAGGACCCTGCGGCGCGCCCTCCCCATCCGTGCCCCGGCGCGCCGTCCATGGCGCAGGTGGAGCGCGTGTGCGCGATCGAGGCCTCGCGCATGCTGGTGCCGTTCTCGCGATTCGCCGTCGAGTACTACGAGCCCGGCTCGCGCGCTACGAGTCTTCGAAGTCGTGGCGCTGGACGGCGCCGTTGCGCGCGGTGGTCGGGGCGCTGCGGAGGCGGTGAGTCCGAGGCCCGTGACTCGTGGCGCCATGACTTGACGATATGGAAAGTCACGGGTTAACTTTCCACTATGGAAAGTGGTGACGACCGGGATCTGAGCCCCGAGGAAGCGCTCGCCAGCGCCGCGGCTGGGCGCGACGCCGTTGCCCGCCGGATGTACGGCTCGTGGCCATGGGACGCGTGCATCGCTGCGAGCTTCGGGATCTATATGGCGCTTCTCTCGTACCTCTCGGGAGCGGTGGCCGGGGCCGTGATCCCGGCGTGGGTGGTCGCCTACCGGTCGCTCCGCCGTGCGCGTCAACGGAGCACCGGCATCGTCTCCGTCGGGAACACCCGCCGCACGCTCGCCCCGTTCCAGCTCGTCGGATTCGGCGTGGTCTTGGCGCTTTTCCCGACCGGCATCGCACTCCGCCATTGGTGGCCCCTGGCGCCCGCGGCGACCTCGCTTCTGGCGTCGGCGATCATCTACGTCGGGTCGCGGCGACCCCTTGGCCGGGCCACGGCCCCGATGCACACGTGCTGTGACCGAGCCCCGCTTCGATCAGACGATCCACGCGGCGCTGCGCCTTCAACTCTGCGCGATGCTCGCCGAGGTCGACGCGCTGGACTTCGCCGCCGCCCGCGAGGATCTGGACGTGAGCGACTCGGTGCTCAGCAAGCACGTGAAGGTGCTCGCCGACGAGGGTTACGTGCGGGACCACCTCGCGCACCTCGGGCGGGCGGGCGCGCAAGCGCCTGGCACTTACCCGTGCGGGTGCCGAGGCGTATGCGGGCCACGTCGCGGAGTTGCGACGCCTCATCGGGTAGCGCCGGCGCTCGTCGCGCGGCCGGGGCGCCACAGTCGCTAGTGTCGGTGCATGATTTCGCGGCACGGCGAAAGGATCTGAGGGATGGCGCAAGACAAGGAACTCGGCGAGCGCGACGTCCAGACCGTGGACAGTTCGGGTCGCTCGGTCCTCGCGACGATCGAGGGCGTGAAGACGCGGTCGACACCGAACCACGTCGACCATCGCGGGTCGGTGTTCGAGGTATTCGAGGGCGACCTCGAGTTTCTCGAGACGCCTATCGTCTACGCGTACCAGTTCTCGGTTCGCCCCCACCAGATGAAGGGGTGGGGACTTCACGAACGCAAGACGGACCGGTACACCATCATCAGTGGCGAGACGTTGCTGTTCTTGTGGGACGACCGACCCGACTCGCCCACGCGCGGCGTCGTCCAGAAGCTCGTCCTCGGTGATCGCGGCGTCCGCCAGGTCATCATTCCGACCGGCGTCTGGCACCTGAGCGTCAACCTCGGGAACGTCGAGGCGTACCTCATCAACTTTCCGACCGACGTCTATCACCACGAGGCTCCGGACCGGATCTTGCTCGCCTGGGACAGCCCCGAGGTGCCGGTCTCGGTTCGCGCGCACCTCCCCGCGTTCTAGGGCGCCGTGTTCGTCCCTGCCGGTTCGGGCGCGCCCGTGGCGCTCGCCGTCGTCGCGTATGGGGCGACGCCGCGGCTGCGGCGGTGTCTCGAGGCGCTCGTTTCGCACGCGTCATCCACCGACTTCGAGGTGATCTGCGTCGTCAATCCCGACGGACAGCGCGCGGACCCGGACGTGTCGTGGGTCGGTGCCGGGGTGGACGTCGTCACGCCCGAGATGAATCTTGGCTGGGCGGGCGGACTTCACCTCGCGCGGTCGCGGACGACGGCGCGGTACATGGCGTGGATTCAGGACGACATGGTGCCGCGCGAGGGTTGGCTCGACGCCATGGTCGCGGCGGCGGACGCCCACCCCGACGCCGCGTGCCTGGGGTCCCTCTCGTTCTATCCCGACGGAAGCCCCGACAAGGCGGCGGGCGGGCTGGCGATTCCGCCGAGGGACGCGCGGCACTGGCCCGAGACGGACACGACGCGCGTCTCGCCCCCGGCGGACTACACGACGCTCCACTGGGTCACGAGCAAGGGCATGTTCGTCAGGACGGCCGCGTGGGACGACGTCGGTGGGCCGGACCCGAGGACGTACCCGCTCGGCCGGGTCGACATGCAGTTCTGCACCCACGTGAGGGCCCACGGGTGGACCGTGGCGCTGGTGCCGACGGCGGCGATCACCCACGAGGGCGGGCGATCCGCGCCGGGCCTCCTGCGTGCGTTCATGAGCGGGTGGATCGACGACGCCTTCAACGCGGAGTGGGGAGACGCTGCGGCGGCGGCCCTCTCCGAGGACCCGGAGGCGCGCCCGCCGCACCCGTGCCCGGGCGCTCCGTCGATGGCGGAGGTGGAGCGGGTGTGCGGGATCGAGGCCTCGCGGATGGTGGTTCCGTTCGCCACGTACGCCATCGAGCACTACGAGCCCCAGCTCGAGCGCTACGAGTCCTCGAAGTCGTGGCGCTGGACGGCTCCGCTGCGCGCGCTGATCGGGGCGCTGCGGAGGCGGGAGCGGCGGACGGGCGCTGCCGGCAACGACCAGGCGCCCGCGGACTGATTCTCGTATCCTTGAGCCATGACGAATTCCACCGGCTCAACCCGCCCCCGACGCGAAGGGTCCGGCGTCGTACTTCCCGTCGATCGAGAAGAAGTACGGCCGCCCCGTCTCCGAGTGGCTCGCCCTCATCGCGGCGCGCCCCGAGGAGAAGCACATGGAGACCGTGGAGTGGCTCAAGAAGGAGCACGGCATCGGCCACGGGCACGCGAACGCGCTCGTCGCGCACTCGCGGGGGTCCCAGTCGCGCGGGGGCGCCTGGTAGGTTTTCGCGCATGAGCACGCTTCCCCAGATCACGCGCGACGGTAGCGGCGCGCCCGCCGTCGACTTTGCGTCGGCCGCGATGCCCGAGGGCCTCGTCGTCGAGATCCTCGAGCCCGGCGACGGCGCGGCCGTCGCGGAGGGCCAGTCCATCACCGTCCACTACACGGGGTGGCTGTGGGACGGCGCCAAGTTCGACTCGTCGTGGGATCGCGGCGAGCCCATCTCGTTCGTCATCGCGCGCGGCTCCCTCATCGACGGCTGGGTCGATGGCCTGGTGGGCCAGCCCGTCGGCTCCAAGGTGCTGCTGGTGGTCCCGCCGGAGGCCGGCTACGGCCACCGCCCCATGGGCCCCATCCCGGCTGGTTCAACGCTCGTCTTCGCCGTGGACGTCATCGCGGCCAGCTAGCCCGCCGTCGCCGGCCGTCAGGCGAGGACGACCGTCGCCGGCTGCGCGTCCGCCGGCGGGTCTCCGAACTCGGCGCGCAGATCGCGCGGCTCGCACGGGGTGGTGGTGAGCCACGCCCGCGAGATGCGGTCCAGCCGGAACCATCGGCCCCCGTCCCTGAGGTGGCACCACGCGAGCACGTTCCAATTGCCGCTCGTGCGTGCGTAGGCCATGGGCTCGATCGTGCGGCGCGTCCGGTTGCCTTCGGAGTCCGTGTACTCGATGGTGACGGCGACCTGGCGGCGGAGGGCGTCGTCGATGACGGTCGCGCTCGGCGACCGCTCGACGTCGGGGTCGGAGCGCATCCACACGCGGCTCGCGGCGTCGACCGCCATGGCCCGCTGTTCGGGGGTCATGGCCGCGGACATCTTCGCGAGCACGGAGCGCCCCTCGGCCGCGTAGGGCATCTGCGGCTGCGACGCCAGCGCGATCGCTACCGCCGCCGCCTCGCCCGCGGTGAGGGGCAGCGGGGCAAGGTGCGATTCGGGCAGCACCTGGTAGCCGCCGCCTCGGCCCTCGAAGGACACGAGGGGAATGCCCGACGCGAACAGCGCGGCCATGTCGCGCTTGACGGTGCGCTGCGATACCCCGAAGGAGCGAGCAAGCTGGGCGGTGGTGCGGCCGCGACTCCCCGCGCCGCGGAGATCCTCGGCGATCGCGAAGAGGCGTTCACTGCGGTTCACGGAATCGAGCCTATAAACGGTGACAATACGGTGTCAACGTGAGCCTCTACCGTGGGTCTATCAACTCTCAGAGAGGTTCCCGGTGGCCCACATCGTTTTGTTCCATTCCGGGCTCGGCCTCACGCGGCCGCGTCCTCGACTTTGCCGACCTGCTCCGCGCCGACGGCCACGAGGTCGGCACGCCCGATCTCTACGACGGCGAGGTGTTCTCAACCTTGCCGACGGCGTGGCGAAGCGCGACGCCGTGGGCATCCCCGAGCTCTCCCGCCGCGCCGCCGTCGCCGTAGACGGTCTTCCTGCGGAACTCCTGTTACATGGGGTTCTCCATGGGAGCCGCGTCCGCTCAGGCACTCGCCTTCGCGCGTCCGGGGGCGCTCGGGGCGGTGTTGATGCACGCGTGCCTTCCGCCGGCGATGCTCGGATCAAGTCCTGGCCGAAGGAGCTGAGGGCCCAGATCCACCGCGCCGAGGGCGACCCGTGGGTGGACGCGGCGGCCGTCGGAGGCGCTCGCCGGCCTCGCCCCGGCGGGAGCGTGCGAGTCGCTCGTCTATCCGGCGGCGCCCATCTGTTCGGGTTCGAGGATACGAGGACTACGACGCGGAGTCCGCGGCTCTCATGACGCGCCGGGTGCGCACATTCGTGGAGGAGGTGTCATGAAGGCAGACCTCAAGAAGATGCTCCCGTCGTATTCCGCCGCGAGCGGGCGTTACGACATTATCGTAAGTCCCGCGGCTCCGCTACCTCGCGATAGACGCGGCGGGTGCGCCGGAGGACGCAGAGTTCGGCGCGGCGATCGGGGCGCTGTTCCCTCTGGCGTACTCCCTGAAGTTCGCGTCGAAACGCACCCTCGGCCGTGACTATGTGGTGCCACCGCTCGAAGCCCTGTGGTGGGCGGCCGAGATGGCCGCGTTCACCACGTCGCTCATCGGTCCCAGTGGCGCTCGACCGCGCTGATCCTGCTGCCCGAGTGGATCAACGACGCCATGGTCTCCGAAGCGCGCGAGGCATGCGCGCCCAAGGTCGCCCCGGAGGTTCTCTCGCGAGTACGTGTCGAGACCCTGCTTGAGGGAACGTGCGGCCAGACGCTCCACCTCGGATCCTTCTCCAGCGAGGGCCCCACCGTCGTCGCCCTCCATACGGCGATCGCCGACGCAGGTCTCGCCCTCTCGGGCAAGCATCACGAGATCTACCTCAGCGACTTCCGGCGCACCGCGCCCGAGAAGCTCCGGACCATCGTGAGGCAGCCCGCCGTACGCTGAGTTTTGTGGCGGTCAGTCAGAGTCGGCGTGCGCGCGCGGCGCGCAAGCGCAAGCGGCGCATGGACGCGGCCGACAACGACCTGACGCGGCTCAGTGGGCCGCGATTCAGGCGGCCTGGGGCGGTTGCGCCTACTGCGGCAAGGCCGACGGGCGATGCAGAAGGACTGCGTCCAGCCCCTGTCTCGGGGCGGCCGCTACACGCTCACCAACGTGTGCCCGCGTGCCGCTCCTGCAACGCGAGCAAGTGCAACGAGGAGGTCACGCACTGGCTCCGGCGGAAGCGCCTCGACGAGCCCGCGTTCCTGGTGCGGTTCTACGAGATCCGGACGGCGCTCGCGGGTATGGCGGACGTCGGTGCCGCGGGTTAGCATTCTCGTACCTCGCGCCACGCTCAGTCGAAAGGCACCACCCATGGCCGCAGCCCGTCCTGCCCCCGTAACCACCGCCCCGGAGATCTCCGCGGAGGATCGCCGCCGCGACAACCCGTGATCTGGGTGCTGCTCGTCGCCACCTTCACGGTCATCCTCAACGAGACCGTCATGGGCGTCGCCATCCCGCACCTGATGGCCGACCTCGACATCACGGCCGTCGCGGCGCAGTGGCTGACCACCGCGTTCCTGCTGACCATGGCCGTCGTCATCCCTGTCACGGGCTACGTGCTCCAGCGCTTCTCGACCCGCGGCGTCTTCCTCACGGCCATGTCGCTGTTCTCACCGGGACCCTGCTCGCCGCGCTCGCGACGGGCTTCCCGATGCTGCTGATGGCGCGCGTCGTCCAGGCGTCCGGCACGGCGATCATGATCCCGCTGCTCATGACTACCGTGATGACGCTCGTCCCCGCCGCCGAGCGCGGGCGCCGGATGGGCAACATCACCATCGTGATCGCGCTCGCGCCCGGCGCTCGGCCCGACGATCTCGGGGACCATCCTCAACTACGCCGGGTGGCGGTTCCTGTTCTGGTTCGTGCTGCCCGTCGCGGTCGCCGCGCTCATCTTCGGCGCCGTCCGCATCACCAACGTGGGCGAGCGGACCGCTGGCGTGCTCGACGGGTGGTCCGTGCCGCTCGTCGCGCTCGGGTTCGGCGACGTGGTCTACGGGCTGAGCAAGTTCGGCGAGGACCCCGCGACCCGCGACAACCGCGTCATGTACGCCACGCTCGCCGTGGGCGCGGTGGCGCTCGGGCTGTTCGTGTGGCGTCAGCTCGTCATGCAGCGCACCGACCGCGCGCTGCTGGACCTGCGCACGTTCCGTAGCCGCGTCTTCACGCTCTCGATCATCCTGTTCGTGATCGCCATGGCCGCGCTGTTCGGCTCCATCATCCTGCTCCCGCTGTTCGCGCAGGGGGTGCTCGGGCTGTCCGTGCTGACCACGGGCCTGCTGGTGCTCCCCGGCGGGCTGATGTTCGGGCTCATGGGGCCCGTCGTCGGGCGCTGGTACGACCGCGTCGGGCCGCGCCCGCTCGTGGTGCCCGGCGCCGCGCTCGTGGCGGGGGCGATGTGGGCGCTCGCCGCGTTCACGTCGGAGTCCACGCCGTGGGGCGTGCTCATCGCGTGCCACGTGGTGCTGAGCGCCGGGCTGTCGCTGCTCTTCACGTCGCTGTTCTCCGCGAGCCTCGGCTCGCTCCCGCCGCACCTGTACTCGCACGGGTCCGCGACCCTCGCGACCACGCAGCAGGTGGCGGGCGCGGCCGGAACCGCGGCGCTCGTCTCGACCATGTCCGCCGTCGCGCTCTCGCGCGTGGCGGGCGGGGCGTCTAGGTCGCGGGCCTGGCCGGCGGCATCCAGGTGGCGTTCTTCGTCTCGGCCGCGCTCGCGACGGTGGGCTTCGGGCTGACGTGGCTGCTGCCGCGCCAGGCGCCGGGCGGTGCCTCTGGCGCGCCAGCTGGGCACTAGGGCGAGCGCCTCGCGCTAGCGTGGAACGGTGAGCGAGCCGACCGTTGCGCAGATGCTCGACGCGACATTCGTCGGCGCGAGCCTCAACAGGGCGCGCGAGCTCATGGCGCGATTCGAGGCGGGTCCCTGGGCGCACGAGCAGGGTCCTACCCGAATCCCATTCGCGGTGATCAAGGTCGCCGAGGGGAATTCCCGAACCCTGGAAGAAGCGATCGCTCACGCGGAGACTGATTGGCGCGACACGCTGCTGTGGGCCGGCTTCGGTGATCCTCGAACACACCTGGACTGGGCGCGATCTGTGCTGGAGGCCGCAGCCACCGAGTGACCTTCTTCCGGGCTTGTGGCGCCGCCGGAATGCGGGCCGGGAGCCTGGGCGTTGCACCGAGCGCCATGACCACCCCACGCGCCATCCGCCTCATCACCTCCCGCGAGGTCCCGCTGGGCGGCCCGCGCGCCATGATGGTGCGCCGAACCCTCCCGCACCGCGACCGCTCCCTGATCGGCGCGTGGTGCTTCGCCGACCACTACGGCCCCGCGGCCGGGCGCATGGACGTGCCGCCGCACCCGCACTCGGGCCTGCAGACCGTCTCGTGGCTCTTCTCCGGCGAGGTGGAGCACCGCGACAGCATGGGCAACCACCAGCTGATCCGGCCCGGCGAACTCAACCTCATGACCAGCGGGCGCGGCATCGCGCACTCCGAGGTCTCGGTGGCCGGGTCCGCGCCCCTGCACGGCGTCCAGCTGTGGGTCGCATTGCCAGCGGACGACGCTGCGGGGCCTCGCGGCTTTGCGCACCTGGTCACGGAGGAGGTGGCGCTCGGGGATCTGGACGACGCCGTGGTCACCGGGGGCGGGCGGGTGCGCGTGTTCCTGGGGGAGCTGGCGGGGGTGCGGGCGGACGTGCCGGCGTTCACGCCGCTCGTCGGGGCGGAGCTGACGCTGGAGCCGGGCGCGACGGTGGAGCTGCCCGTGGACGCGGCGTTCGAGCACGGGGTGCTGCTCGACGCGGGCGCGCTCGCGGTGGGCGGCGCTGGCTCGGCGGCGCGCCCGACCCGACCGTGCTCGCGCCGAGCCAGCTCGCCTACGTGCCGCCGGGCCGCGACTCGCTCCGCCTGACCGCGCTCGGCGACGAACCCGCGCGCCTCATCCTGCTGGGCGGCGCCCCGTTCGAGGACCCGCTGGTGATGTGGTGGAACTTCGTGGGCCGCACGCACGACGACATCGTGGAGGCCCGCCGCGACTGGCAGGCGCAGTCGGACCGCTTCGGCAAGGTGACCGGCTACGAGGGCGAGCGCGCGTGGCTGCCCGCGCCGGAGCTGCCGCCGGTGAGGCTCATGCCTCGGCGGCGTGCCGAGAGCGCCGTGTAACGCGTCGACGCAAACTCTGGACGCGTCGCCCGGTGCGCAAAGCTCGTTGAGCCGGGCGCGGTCCTTGCGAGAGTCTGGAGGAAGGCCAGGCTTCACGAGCATCCGAACCTGCGGATTGAAGCACTTCAGACCGTTTCGGGCACCATCTTGAACTTCTTGCCGCGTGCTTCGGTACGACTGACGGGACATCGCGGCCTTGAGAGCTGCGGAGCCACCGGCACTCGGGTCCCAAGAGACTAACCCAAGTTCGAGCGACTCAGCCGAAGCGAAGATCCAATCCGCGGAGCTTCCCGCTCTGCAAGCGCAACGACAACGGGGACTTGAACTGCTGCCTCCGCACGGTTAGTACGATGGCCTCGCATGCACGCGGGTTCCCGATCAGCGTCAAGTACCACTAGGACGCCGCGGGACCCAGGGCGGAGGGCTGCGGTTTGCAGGTACCGTTCAATTCCACCCGTCTTCGTTGCTGCGCCCTTGCCGTGGAATGGAATCGGCTTGCCGAGTATGTCGCGGTAGACCCCGCGCGATTCGAGGTGGCGTCGCAGGAGCAACGGGACCGCGGCCACATCACCCGGCCCCTCGACCAACAGGCCGATGCGTGTGGGTCGGAGGGCAACGCCGTCACTCAGGCACCGCCGGGGTCCAGCGAGTCCGCACGCAGCAATTCCGCCGCGGCACGAGCCCCCAACGCACCGCTTCCTCTTGGATGGGCCAGCGACTGTTGACAAGCGCGACGAAAATGGATCACTCCAAACAAACGCGGAGCGCTTCAACGGGAAGTGCGTCAATGATGTCTGCACTGTGCGTAGTGATCATGACCTGTGTCCTGGGCGACAGCGGACTGAAGATTTGGAACGAGCGTACGTAGCGCGCCGAGGTGGATGGCAATCTCTGGTTCCTCAACGACGAGCAACGCCGGACGGGACTTCTGCGGCACGATGGCGAGGACAATGCCGAACGTTCGCAGCGTGCCGTCGGACATCTGTTTCGCGCGGAACTCTCGATCGCCACTTGCCGTGTCTTGAACAAAGATCACGGTCTGGCGATCGGCGAAGTTTCGAGCTTCGACACGGACTATTTCTGGTACTTATGGCGGCCAGGTAGGTCAACCAGCTCTGCTCGCTCGTTCGGCGACAGAGTCTCATAAATGCTTGTCGGGTCGCAACCCATCGGGGTCGAACTCGTGAATCGATGACGGTTCGGGCAGTTCTGCGACTTTCGCCGGGTTGATCTCCACAATCTGAAGTTGCTGAAGCACGCGATAGACCACCAGCCCAGCCAAGTTGCCCGACTGAATCGCGCTTCGACCCGGCGCCACAGGTGAACTCCCTGAGCGCCTCTGGACCCCTCATCGCCTTCGGACCACAGGACCTTCGTGCCGTTGCTCGTGGTAATCGCCACTCGCCGCCATTAAAGCCAGGTAAGACGGGCCGGCTTCGGCCTTCACCGTTTTAACGCTGGCCCCGGAACGTAGTTTAAGCGCGAATTCGCTACACCAGACCCCCGCGCCGACCCGAGCCGCAATTAATGAAATCGCCGGGTCGTAGGCATTGTGGCTCCGGTGGCGCAATTGGTCCAAAGCCTCCCCGCCGCGCGATGGCTGTTGGCAAACCGTAAATCGGACATGTCGTGGAGGAGCTTCAGCGCAGCGACCGCGTTTTGAATTCGCCGCTCGCATTTGGGTCCCCCCGACCAATGCAACGAAGTCTGCAAGTTGTCGGCAGAGTTGTGCGGACTTGTGTGTAAGAAAGGAAGTTCGTCAACTCGATTGACACGAGTTCGGGTGTTCCTAGAGTTGTGCTGGAACACTGTTCCGAGTCACCCGCGTCTGTGCTTGAGTCTTCTCCTCGTTGTCGTCGGTCACGCTCGCAATGCTACCTACTCCTTCACTCACAACGAGGTTTTGCAACGGACGGTGCCACTCTGAGGCCTCGCGACTGGTTCGGCTCGACTAGCCGAACCGGTCGCAAGCCCGGGTGTCTCGGAGCGCCGATCGCCTCGCCTGGAGCGTCCACGTGCGGTTCGCTGTGCGTGGCATGAGCATCGCGTGCGCTGATTCGTAGATCGCCCACACGGAGGCGTGGGCGTCGCACCGCTAGTCGCGCTAGCCCATCACGACGTCGAGGATGCCGCCGTCCTTGAGGGCACCAACAGGC
>CAVUPQ010000006.1:0-86044 GCA_963743485.1 uncultured Actinomycetota bacterium | reverse complement strand
CGCCGCAATCCGTGGCGCCGGCGTCGGCCAGCAGGGCCGCCGTGAGGGCCGCCAGGGGGAAGGTGTAGGCCCAATTGGAGGGCCCCATGGGCGCCTTGGCGGAGCTCGGGGATCTGCGACAGCAGCAGGATGGCCTGGAACACGGCGATCGAGAGCAGGATGGTCGAGACCTGGTCGCCCCAGTGGCCGCCCACCTTGACCCAGGCGATGGCGCCGACGGCGGGGGAGAGATCAGCACGGCAAGCGTCGGCAGCATCCGCGGGGGCAGGGGCTCGGCAGAGATCAGGCGCCCGAGCACGAGGGGGAGCAGCGCGATCCAGTAGATCAGGCCGATCGAGAAGAAGAACCAGGTGACCTCGGACGGGGCGAAGGCGACGCCGGCGAGCGGGACGACGATGGGGCCGACCGCGGGAATGAACCAGCCCGGGTGGATGTGCTCGGTTCGCATCTTGGGGTCGCCGATCCACGCGCGCACGATCGCGACGGTGAGAATGAGCTGCCCGATCGCGCCGGGCCAGAACAGCACCTCCGCGAGGCGTGGGTGCTCCGGCATGAGCGCGGCCGCGACGACCATGGGCGCGATGGTGATCGTGGGGACGAACGCCATCTTCATGGGGTGGGCCCACTCCTCGCGTACGGCGCGGGGGGCCCGGACGAGCTTGCCCGCGTACGCGAGCGCGAGGATCGCCAAGCACGGCGAGGGCGGCCCACGCGATGGCCTTGCCGATCTCCGGGCTCAGGGAGAAGACGTCGGCCGCACGCCGCCACGCGACCGCGAGTCCGCCGATCCCCATCGCGGAGGCGAAGAGGCTCACGGGCAGATGGGCGATGCCCTGCGCGGGCCTGGGTTCGGGGGCCATGGACACTCCTCGGGGCGTGGCGGCGGTGCGACCCTCCGATGCTATACCCCTAGGGGTAGAAAGCGCCGGAGACAAAAGTCCCGCCCGCGACGGGAGGGTGTCGCGGGCGGGACCGGTACTGCTGGTGAAAAACCTGAGTGCTAGAGGTACTCCTTCACCGCCGACGAGGAGCTCGTTAAGCCCCTTCTTGGCGTCGGCGAGGAACATCCCCGTCTTCGGGTTGGTGTAGAGCTCGTTGTCCATGCCCGCGTAGCCGAAGCCGAGCGAGCGCTTGATGACGACGATCGACTTGGAGTGGTCCACGTCGAGGATCGGCATGCCCGAGATCGCGTTGCCCTTGCGTCGAGCCGCCGGGTTCGTGACGTCGTTGGCGCCGATGACGAGTGCGACATCGCACGTGTCAAAGTCGCCATTGACCTCGTCCATCTCCTTGAGCATCTCGTAGGGAACGTCCGCCTCGGCGAGGAGGACGTTCATGTGACCGGGCATGCGGCCGGCGACCGGGTGGATCGCGTAGTAGACCGTCTTGCCGTGGTCCTCGAGCAGCTTGCCGAGGTCGCCCGCCTCGCGCTGGGCCTGCGCCGCCGCCAGGCCGTAGCCCGGGACGATGATGACCTTGTCCGCGTACGCGAGCTGAACCGCGACGTCGTCGCCACTGACGAGGCGCGTGGTGCCCCCGCCCTCGGCGGGTCCGCCGCCGGAGTCCGTCGTGCCGAAGCCGCCGATCATGATGTTCATGATCGACCGGTTCATGGCATCGGCCATGAGCTTCGTCAGGATGGAACCGGACGCGCCGACAAGCGCGCCAGCGATGATGAGGATCGGGTTCTCGACCACGAAGCCCGCCATCGCGACCGCGAGGCCGGTGAACGCGTTGAGCAGCGACACCACGACCGGCATGTCCGCTCCACCGATCGGCAGCACGAGCAGCACGCCGAAGACCAGGGCGCCGGCCGTGAGGACGTAGAACGGAAGCCACCCCGGGTCCACCGCGAGCCACGCGACGCCGCCGATGCCGGCAGCAGCCGACAGGGCCGCGAGAACGCGCGCGCCCGGGAAGATGATCGGGTTACCCGACACCCAGCCCTGGAGCTTCCCGGCCGCGATGAGCGAGCCGGTGAAGGTCACGGAGCCGATGAGAATGTCGAGGCCGACCGGGATCGAGAAGTCGAGCCGGAGGCTCCCGCCTTCGCCGAACATGCGCATGAACTCGACGACCGCGACGAGCGCCGCAGCGCCACCACCGACCGCGTTGAAGACGGACACCAGTTGCGGCATGTCCGTCATCTTCACGAGCCGCGCCGAGAAGAGGCCTCCGAGCGCACCGACCGCCGCGCCAGCGCCCACGACGATCCACGCGGTGGTGGTCACCATGAACGGCTTGTCGGAGATCGACGTGAGGTAGAAGGGCGTCACCGCGACGGCGAGCGCCATACCCACCCACGAGAGCGTGTTCCCGCGACGCGCGGTCGCGGGCGACCGCATGAAGTGCAGGCCGAGCACGAAGCCGACCGCGGCGATCAGGTAGACGAGACGAATGGCGGTCTCGACGCCGGTCAACGTGGTCACTTGTCGTCCTCCTTCTTGGCTGCGACCGGCTTGGCGCGGAACATCCCGAGCATCCGGTCAGTCACGACGTATCCACCCACGACGTTCATCGCCGCGAAGGCCGCTGCGAAGAACGCGAGGATGTACCCGCCGGTGTTGTCGGCCTCAGCCGCGAGCAGGATCGCCCCGACGAGCACGACGCCGTGAATCGAGTTGGCGCCCGACATCATCGGGGTGTGGAGCATCGCGGGGATCTTCGAGATGACCTCGAAGCCCACCAGTAGTGCTAGGACGAACATGCTGAGGTCCGTCAGGAGTTGGGGGGTCACTTCGCCGCTCCCTTCGTCGCGGGCCGGATGAGGCAGGCGGCCACAACCTCGTCCTCGTCATCGAGGACGATCGCGCCGTCCTTGGTGATCGAGGCGACGAGGGCCGAAATGTTGCGCGAGTAACTCGCCGAGGCGCCGGTGGCCATGCCGGCGGCGAGCTCGTCGCCTCCGACGATGATGACGCCGTTCTTGGTCGTCACCGTCGCGCCGGGCTTGGAGCCGGCGACGTTGCCGCCGGTCGAGCTCGCCGCGAGGTCCACGAGGACCGAACCGGGCTTCATGGCGGCCACAACGTCGGCCGTCACAAGCACCGGCGCCTTACGGCCCGGAACCTTCGCCGTGGTGATGACGATGTCGAACTTCTTGATCTGGTCGGCAAGGTCCTTCTGCTGCTGCGCGGCCTCGGCCTTGCTCAGCTCGCGCGCGTACCCACCCTCACCGGCGGCCGAATCGACCGACGTGTTGAGGAACTGGGCGCCCATCGACTTGACCTCTTCGCGCGCCGCGGGGCGCACGTCGTAGCCGGAGACCTGAGCTCCGAGCCGCTTCGCCGTGCCGATCGCCTGGAGGCCGGCGACGCCGGCTCCGAGGACGAGGACGGACGCGGGCTTGGCCGTTCCGGCGGCCGTGACCATCATCGGGAAGAAGCGGCCGAAGGTCTCGGCTGCGACGATGACGGCGCGGTATCCGGCGACCGAGGCCTGCGAGCTCAGGGCGTCCATGGTCTGGGCGCGGGAGAGCTGGCGGGGCAGCAGGTCGAGGCTCATGGGGCAACCACCACCGGTGGCGGCCTTCTCGAGCGGGGCGCGGTCGGCGAGCGCGTCGAGCAGGCCGATGAGGACCTGGCCCTTTCGCAACTTGCCGAGAACATCGGCCCCAGGTCGGCGCACGCAGGCGACGACATCGGCGGACTTGAGCAGGTCGGGAAGCTTGGCGATGGTGGCGCCAGCTGCCTTGTAGGCGGCGTCGTCATGTGACGCGGCCTCTCCTGCTCCGGGTTCGATCACCACCTTGTACCCGTCTTTGACGAGTTTGGTGACTACTTCAGGGACGAGCGCAACACGGCTCTCCCCTGCGGCGCGCTCCTTGATGGCTGCGACGACGACGGGCATACGTACCTCCTCGGACGTGTACGGCCATTATCGCTACATCTAGTTGCGTAGCCGACCGGACCTTGGTCCCGCGAACCGGGTCCGGGCGTCCCGTAGGGGCCACGACGGCGGCGAATTTCGGTCCGTCGCGGACCAAGGTCCCGCCCTGACGTAGGTCCCACGGAGGCCCTGCGGGGACCCCTCAGGATTGCCGGGACACGAAAGGAAATCCGTGAGCATCCTCGACAAGGCGCACACCCTCGCGCCCCGCGGCTACAACCGTTGGCTGGTTCCCCCTGCCGCGCTCGCCGTCCACCTGTCCATCGGCCAGATCTACGCCCTCAGCGTCTTCAAGGACGCCCTTCGCTGGCGCTTCGGCAGCGAGGTCGACGGGGAGTGGGTCAGCGCGAGCCACACCTCCATCGGCGTGATCTTCTCCATCGGCATCGTGATGCTCGGCCTCTCGGCCGCCTTCGGCGGGCGCTGGATGGAGCGCAACGGGCCGCGCAAGGCCATGGTGCTCGCGGCCCTGTGCTGGTCCTCGGGCTTCGCCCTCGGCTCGCTCGGCGTCTACAGCGAGCAGCTGTGGCTCGTGTACCTCGGCTACGGCTTCGTCGGCGGCATCGGGCTCGGCATGGGCTACATCTCGCCGGTCTCGACGCTCATCAAGTGGTTCCCGGACCGGCCCGGCCTCGCCACCGGCCTCGCCATCATGGGCTTCGGCGGCGGCGCCATGCTCGCCTCGCCGCTGTCCAGCTGGCTGCTCCAGCGCTTCGCCGACGTGGAGGCCGCCGCGGCGTCCCTCGGCGTCTCGGTCGCCGACGTGCCGAAGGAGGCGGCGGAGGCCACGGCCCTCGTCCCTGCCTGGCTCACGATGGGCGCGATCTACCTGGTCCTCATGGCGCTCGGCGCGATCGTCGTCCGCGTTCCTCCCGTCGGCTGGAAGCCCGAGGGATGGACGCCCAAGCCCAAGGCCGCGAAGCTCTCGACCGGCGGCCAGGTCAACGCCAAGAACGCCATCAAGACGCCGTCGTTCTACTTCCTGTGGCTCGTCCTGTTCCTCAACGTCACGGCGGGCATCGGGATCCTCGAGAACGCCAAGCCGATGATCCAGGACTACTTCCCCGAGGTCACGGCCGCCGCGGCCGCGGGCTTCGTTGGGCTGCTGTCGCTCGCGAACATGCTGGGCCGCATCGGCTGGTCGAGCCTGTCCGATGTCATCGGCCGCAAGTGGACCTACATCAAGTACCTGGGCGTCGGCGCGATCCTCTACACGTCGATCGCGCTCTTCGGCGCCACGTCGGTGGTCCTGTTCGTGCTGCTCGCGTTCGTGATCATCAGCTTCTACGGCGGCGGATTCGCGACGATCCCCGCGTACCTTAAGGACGTCTTCGGCGAGTTCGAGGTGGGGGCCATCCACGGCCGCCTGCTGACCGCATGGTCGGCCGCCGGCGTCGCCGGGCCGCTGATCATCAACGGCATCCTCGACACCATGGAGAAGCGGGGCTACGAGGGCGCCGCCCTCTACCGCCCGTCGCTCTACGTCATGGTGGGGATCCTCGGCGTCGGCTTCGTCGCGAACCTGCTGGTTCGCCCCGTGAGCGCCAAGTACCACGAGGCCGAGGGAGCGATCCCCGACCACCACAAGGACGACGTGGTGCACGCGACCGCCAAGGCGACCAAGCCCGTGACCGCTGGCAAGGACACCGTGACCAAGGCGTCGGCCCCCAAGGCCCCCGCCAAGAAGCCCGCAACCAAGGGAGCCAAGTAATGAAGGCCGCAAGCAACCCGCTCGCCTACGTGCTGTGGGCCATCGTCAGCGTCGCGCTCGTGTTCGGCGTCGTCATGACGGCGATCAAGACGGCGGCACTGTTCACCCAGTAACCTCCTCCGCACCGCCAGACGACGGCGCCCGGTCCGCGCGATCCGCGGGCCGGGCGCCGTGGTGCGTGTGGCGGAAAGGAGGCCTCCGCCGCTGCTCCTGCGACGCTTCCCCTACAAGCCGTGCGCCACCCTGCTCGCCTGCTCCTGGGCCTTGAACAGCCCGAAGCGCGGGAGGAACTTGTCCCAGTCGATCGAGTGCGAGTCGATCTCCGGGCCGTCGATGCACGCGTGCTTGCGGACGGGCTTGCCCTCGATGACCACGGGCACCATGCAGGCGCCGCACATCCCGGTCGCGTCGACCATGATCGAGTTGAGGCTCGCGACGCACTTGACCCCGTACGGCTCGCACTGGTCGCTCACGGCCCGCATCATCATCGGGGGTCCGATGGTGACGATCTCCGCGATCGGGCGACCCTTGCCCGCCTTGTGGTTGTCCAGCAGCTCCTGGAGCGGCCCGGTGACGAAGCCCTCGAAGCCGAAGGTGCCGTCGTTGGTCGCGTAGATGACGTCGAGCTGCTTGCCGTACTTCGCCTGGAGGGCGCCCACGCGCTCGTCCTTGCCGTCCCAGAACATGAGGTTCTTGCTCCGGAAGCCGCTGATGAGCGTGACGTGGTTCCCGCGCTCCAGGTGCTCGCGCATGATCGGGTAGACCGGCGGAAGGCCGAGGCCGCCTGCGGTGAAGACCACGGTCTTGTCCATGCCGTAGTCGTGGACGTCGCTCGGCTGTCCGAGCGGGCCGGCGATGCCCGTGAAGGCGTCTCCGACCTCCATCGCGTTGATCTCGATGGACGAGGTACCCACGCCCTGGATGACGAGGCTGATGGTCCCGGCATCCTTGTCCCAGTCCGCGAGCGTCAGCGGGATGAGCTCGCCGTCGGGGCGGGGGAGCACCCGGACGAACTGGCCGGCCTTGGCCGCCGCCGCGATGAGCGGGGAGCGGATGGTGAACTCGACGATGCCGTCGGAGAGTTCCGACTTGGACAGGATGGTCTGGTCGGTCGAGCCGAGGTCGGTGTACGTCCTGGCGCGCTTGACGCGGTCCCGGATCTCCGCGGCCGTGAGGTCCACGCCGCCGAGAATCTCGCGCGCGGCGCTCTGGCCGTCGCCCGCGGCGAGGATGGCGGTGGAGCCGCCTCGCGCCGCGTCGCCGCCGGTGTACACGTCCTTGAGCGTCGTCTCTTGCGAGCCCTCGTGCTCGAGCTCGATGGTGCCCCACTTGGACGTCTTGAGGCGCGGCTCGGAGTCCTTGATGATCGGGTTGGCGTCGTTGCCGAGCGCCATGATCACCAGGTCCGCCTTGATCGTGGTCTGCTTTCCCGTGGCGACCGGCTTGCGGCGCCCCGAGTCGTCGGGCTCGCCGAGCTCCATCACGTCCACCGTGGCGGCGGTGACGAAGTTCTTCTCGTCGCCGAGGAACTCGGTGGGGCTGCGGAGCTCCAGGACATTGATGCCTTCCTCGATCGCGTGGTGCAGTTCCTCCACGCGAGCGGGCATCTCTTCCTTGGTCCGGCGGTAGACGATCGTGACGTTTCCTCCGAGGCGGCGCGAGGTGCGGGCCGCGTCCATGGCGGTGTTACCGCCGCCGATGACGAGGACCTCCTTGCCCTTGGTCTCGGGAAGGGGCGTCTCGTAGTCCGCGCGCAGGCCCTGCATGAGGTTGACGCGCGTGAGGAACTCGTTGGCGCTCATCACGTTCAGCAGGTGCTCGCCCGGGACGTTCATGAATCGGGGGAGGCCCGCGCCGGAGCCGACGAAGATCTTGTAGAACCCCGCGTCCTTGAGGTCTTGGAGCGTTCCCGTCTTCCCGACGACGAAGTTCTCGACGAACCGTCCGCCGAGCAACTTGATCTTGGCGACGACGTCGTCGATCAGGTCGTTGGGCAGGCGGAACTCGGGGATGCCGTAGCGGAGCACGCCGCCGAGCGCGTGGAACGCCTCGAAGACGGTGACGGGGAAGCCCTCGACCGCGAGGAGGTACGCGTTGATGAGGCCGGACGGGCCGGAGCCGACGATGGCGATGGGGGGGCGCGTGGCCGCCTTCCACGGGTCGGGGAAACCGGCGAAGCGTTGTTCGTCCGCTCCCGGGTTCACCTTCTTCTCGCGCTGCGGCAGGAACCACTCCACCTGGCCGATCGCCATGGGCTCCTTGTGGAGGCACACGCCCTGGCACTGGAGCTCCTGGGGGCAGACGCGCCCTGTTACGTCGGGGAGCGGGTTCGAGCCCTCGATCAGCTCGAACGCCTGGCGGAACTTGCCCTGGCCGATGAGCTCCAGCATCTGGGGGATGTGGATGCGGACGGGGCAGCCGCCCTTCGGGGGCTTGTGCTCGGCGATGAAGATGCCGAGCTCGCACGGGCTCTCGGCGCACTGCTTGTCGCGCAGCGCCTCGAGCCAGACGAGCAGCTCGACGTCGCGCTCGGAGTAGCCGAGGCTCATGTAGCCGAAGTAGCCCTGGTTCACCAGCGCGAAGTCGTCCGAGCGCTCCTCGGGCGTGCGGATGTACGGCGGGATCGAGCTGCCGGCTGGCCAATCGTTGCTGAGCCCGTCGAACATCGGGTAGCGGTCGCTCAGGTTCTTGTCGAGGCCGCGGATGAAGGCGCGCTTCTTGCCGATGGGCATGTTCCAGATGAACCGCATGAGGACGGTGCTGGCGTCGTCGTTCCGCTGGAGGAGGGCCCAGAGCTTCTCGACGAACTCCGGCGAGAGGTCGCCCTGGTTGAACTCCCACGCGGCCGCCTGCATCCCGTCCGAGATGAACATGTCGCGGAACGATCCGGGATCCGCCAGCAGGTGGCGCTTGAGGATCTCCACCTGCTTGTTGAAGGACTCGACGCCAGCGCTCGCCTCGAGCTCCTGGACCTCGTTCCTCGACGCCTGGAGCGCGCGGGTCGCGTCGACGTACCGGCGGATGTCCTCGCCCTTGGGCGCTCCGTCCGGGATCTCGGTGGTGGTGCTCATCGGATGATCTCCGCGTCGCAGTTGTCCTTCACGCGGTCGATGCGCTTCTGGACATCGGCCGTGATCTCGACGCCGTCGAGCGAACCGGGGATGAACTCGGCGATGATCCTGGCCTCGCCGTCGATGACCTCGGTCTTCTTCCTGAAGAACTGCGGAAGCTCCTGGTAGCAGGTGCCGCAGTCGTTGCACAGGTGCTCGTCGGACGGCTCGAGCCACACGGCCTTGCCCTCCGCGCCCGATGCCGCCGGGGCGGCGCCAGCGGCCTCCGCCTCGGGTGCGCCAGCCGCGCCCGCGGCCGACGCCGTCGGCCTGAACGCGGGGAGCGTGGTCGTCACGGTCGCGGGGCGGCCGCCGGGAACCCTGCTCGAGGCCACGAGGTCCGCCATCGCCTTGGCGATGTCGTCGAGCGAGGTCTCGCGCTGTTCGAGGGCCTCGTCGTACTTGGCCTTGAGCGCATCGATCTCGTCGAGGTACGCCTTGTCGACCTCCGCCTGGGTCTGGCCGGAGAGGTAGCGCAGGGTCTGCCAGTAGTGGCGGCGCTCCTCGACCAGCTCGACGATCGCGTGCGAGCACGCGACCTTGATGAGGCGCTTGTCGTCGTCGGTCGCGTACACGAAGGGGGTTCGCGCCGCCCGCTCGGCGGGGGCGAGCTCCACGTACTCGGCGATGGGCAGCGCGCCGTCCTCCAGGTCCTTCGCCAGCTTCTTGAAGTTCTTCTTGAAGCGCACCTCGCCCAGCGCGAATTCCGCGGGGGTCAGGGGCGTCGTCATCAACTGGAGCTGGCCGTCGTCGTCCACGTACTGGAGCGTCGACGTGGTCCACGGCTTGTCGGGGTCCGGGTTGCCGTCCAGCGAGAACCGCTCGGCCAGCGACTCGCCCTTGCGCGGGTCGTGGACGAAGAGCGGGCTCATCCGGCTCTCGACCGCGAGGCGCGAGCGAGTGTTGGACAGGTCCTCGGGGATGCCGTTCTCCGTGCCGCACGGCGTGTAGACGTCCATGACGGCGGCGCCGCCCTGGTAGCCGAGCATCTCGAGCGACGCCTGGAGGAAGTGCCCGTGCAGGGCGGTGGCGGTCACGCACGAGTACACGCCCGGGTGGAACGCCGCGAGAAGGGCGAGCTCCTTGCGGCTCTCCGTCTTTCCGTCGTGCGCCTTCCCGTAGCGGGAGAGGTCGGCATCCTGGCCGATGTACGAGGCCGTCGAGGCCTGGCCGCCGGTGTTGGAGTAGGACCCGGTGTTGAGCACGAGCATCTTGACGGGCGTGCCGCCGGCGAGGACGCGGGACATCGCGCCGAAGCCGATGTCGTAGTTGGCGCCGTCGCCGCCGATCGTGAGCACCTCGGGCATGAGGCGGCTCTCGGCGGACGTGAACCCGCGCCAGGAGAGCAGGCGGAGTTCGGCGTCGTGGATCGCCGGGTTGTAGGCGTCGTCGAGCTCGAGCTTGGCCGTGCGCAGCGCCTTGATCTCGCGGACCATCTGGGCGGAGATGCCCTCGTAGATGCCGCCAGCGAGGGGCTGGGCGTCCTGGAACAGGCTGTTGACCCACGGGTCGAGGTACGGCGTGAACGGCATGGTCGAGGCGTAGACGCTGCTGCACCCCGTCGAGTTCGCGACGACGGTCGGCGCGGGGCCGTTCCCGCTCGGTCCGGCCTCGTAGAGGTACAGCGAGCGGTCGAGCTCGCCGATCGCGTGGCCGATGCGGGCCCTGCGGTCCGCGTCCGCCTTGTCGACCGACGCGAGCTTCTCGCCCAGGTCGCCGACGAGTCCCTCGAGCTCGGCGACGTGGGTGCGGCGCTTCTCTTCGCCGAGCGCCCTGCTGAGCGACGTGATCAGGCGAATCGCCGTGACCTCGCCGCAGCCGCGGCAGGCGCCGTGGCCACCCGTCGTGGCGTAGTAGTTCGCGGTGTCGAGCATGATGCGCTTGATGTCGCCGCCCTCGGCGGTCGAGCCCTCGAAGAAGCGCTTGGGCGTGGGGGGCAGCTTCGTCATGAACTCGAAGCGCTCCTCCAGGTCGAGGAGGATGTCGTCATCCTGCTCGACCTCGGTCAAGGCGTCCGGCCCGCAGACGTCGATGCACTGCAGGCAGCCGGTGCACTTCCACGGGTCGATGGTCGCGGAGAACAGGGCGCCGGCGCCGGGGTTGTCCTTCTCCACGGAGTCGTAGAACGGGCGGGTGCGCGCGACGGGGTACTTCGCGATGACGGCGACGACCTGCTCGGCGTTGCGGGCGACCGCGGCCTTGGAGGTGTCGAGCGCCGTCGTGGCCTGGGCCGCGACCTCGGCGAACGTGCCCGTCTCCTTGGATTCGCGGTAGATCTCGCGGATCTTCTCCGACCACGCGTGGACCTGCGACGAGAGCGCCTTGCGCTGCGCCTCGGTGGCGTCGATCTGCTCGATGCCGGTGTTCAGGAGGTCGTGGATCTCGTGCACCACGTTCGGGATGGCGACGTCGGGGCAGACCAGGGTGCACTCGAGGCATCCGGTGCAGACGTCGGCGTTGAAGGTCGGGACCGTCCTGCGGAAGAGGCCCTTGTCCTTGGTCGCGCCCGTGCCGACCGGCATGAAGAGCCCGGATCCGGGAAGGACGGGGGACTCGCTCATCGTTCCCTCGCGGAACGGGCGGGCGATCAGGTCCTCGTAGTAGACCGGGTCGAAGAGGGCGCTGGTGCGTTCCTCGGAGGCCGTCGGGCACATCGAGGCGGAGATCGCGCCGGTCCGGATGATCGGCAGCACCGTCTCCTTCTCGATCGCCTCGAACGCCGGGGTGTTGTACTCGACCAGGTGGGTCGCGTTGATCCCGTCGTCGATCACCGACATGTTGGCGTCGACGACCGCGTCGCCCTTCGAGCCGAACTTCTTGGCGATCTGCGCGCGGACCTTGTCGCGGATCGCGTCTGCGGACGCGCCCTGGGACACGCGGTCGACGTGGCCGGCGACGGCGCCGATGAACGCGATGCCCATCATGCGCGTCTCGAGCTCCGGGGTCGGGGCGTGCTTCTTCGCGACGGTGAAGGCGTCGACGACGAGGAACCGGATGTTCTTCTCGCGGATGGTGCGGCGGGCGTACGACGGAAGCGAGCGCCACGTGTCCTCGGCCGAGAGGTCGCTCTGGAGGATGAAGGTCCCACCCTGGACGAGCCCCGTGAGGGGGTTCGTGTGGATGAACGCCTTGTGGTCGGGGGAGATGACCACCTCGACGTCCTCGAGCTCGGCGTTGGTGAAGAGCACGGGCTCGGGGCTCAGGGTGATGTAGTAGTTCGTCGCGGCGCCACTCTTCTCCGAGCCGTACTTGGGCGCGGACTTGGAGTGCATGCCGAGCACGCCGGCCAGGATGTCCGTGAGGAGCTTGCCGGTCGCGACCGTGCCGTATCCGCCGACGGAGTGGAACCGGATGCGCATCGCCATCTCGGGCAGGAGCCCCATGGGGTTCGGCTCCGTCTCCAGGGCCATCGCCACCGTCTCCGGGTACGCGGCGCGGAGCTTGTCCTGAAGGACCTCCATCGTCGGGCCGGGGTTGGGCTCAAAGAACTGCGAGCCCAGGTAGACGAGCGGCGCCTTCTTGCCCTCGGCCATGTGCCGGAACGCCGCGATGACGTGGCGCGGCTGGACGTCGTGCCCGCCGAGGCCGAAGATCGCGGTCGTGAGGGAGGGGAGGGCCTTGATCGCGGGGATGCCGGCGTTCTCGGCGCCGTCCGCGTTCGCGCGGGCGCGGAACAGGGCCTGGGTGACGAAGCGGGTGAGCGCCGTGTCGTCCGAGCGCTCGAGGATCGTGACGGCCTTGGCGTTCTTCACCGCGTCGACGAACTCCGCCTCGGGGAACGGCTGGAGCAGCTTGACCGACACCACGCCGACCTTGAGGCCCTGCGAGCGGAGGTACGGGACCACGGCCCGAACGTCGTCCGTGATCGAACCGAGGCCGACGATGACGTAGTCCGCGTCCTCGCAGTCGTACGCCATGATCGGCGAGTACGCGCGGCCCGTGAGCTTGGTGTACTCGTCCATCGCCTGGCGCACCAGGCCGGGAACCGCGTTCGCGAAGTGCGTGCGGTGGTCGACGGCGCCCGCCTGGAAGTCGGGCTGGTTCTGAACCGGGCCCGTGACGCCGGGGTTGTGAATGTCGACGAGCGCGGGGACCAGCTGACGGGTGCCCTTCTCGTCCGCGTTGATCCACTGGCGTCGCCACTGGCCGCGGAGTTCCTCGGGTACCCACGCCGTCGTCTTGGCGACCAGGGCGCCCTCGGCGTCCTTCTCGATCTTCGCGGCGTTGGCGTCGAGGAACTCGCGCAGGCTCGCGACGGCGTCCTCTGTGAAGTCGTCTGCGTGCCTGCTGAGGTACTGGCCCAGCTGGAAGACGCGGCCCTTCGCGCCGAAGAGCATCTCCTGCGCCACCGTCGGGCACGCGATGCGGCTCGACGGGTCGCCGAGGTACTCGCGCAGGAGCTCGGGCTCGGGCATGAGCGCCTCGCTCATGACGTGGCTCGTCGCGAATCCGTCCATGGCGTTCGTGACGGGGATGAGGGACAGCGCGGACGCGCGGTAGGAGATGGCCGCGAGGTCCGCCGCCTCCTGCGGGTTCGAGCCGAAGAGGATGGTGTAGCCGGACGGGAGGAGCGCGTAGACGTCGTCGTGGCCCGCCATGACGTTGAGCGAGTGCTTGGAGACGACGCGCGCGGCGACCTGGAGGACGAATCCGCCGATCTTCTTGCCGACGGTCACGAAGTGGGACTCCATCGCGTAGAGCACGCCCTGGCTCGACGACGCATTGGAGATGTACTGCCCGCCGGTCAGCGCCGCGCCGAGCGCGCCGCTTTGCGCCGAGTGCTCGCCCTCGGTCTCGACGAAGAACGGGTGGCGCCCCCACACGTTGCAGTTGCCCTCGGCCCTCGCCTGCTCGAACAGCTCGGAAATCTCGGTCGACGGCGTGATGGGGTAGCCGATGACGCCGTCGCAGACGTGCTGCATGACGTGGGCGACCGCGCCGTTGCCGTTGATCACGGTCTCGAGGCCGGGGTACTTGGGCTTGGCGGCGGAGGCCTTGGATCCTGAGGCGGTCTTCGATGCGGGGGTGGTCTTGACGGCGGTCATAGCGCGACTCCTGAGGTGATGGCGAACCGGCACGAGGTCTTCGGCGGGTGCGTCGCTGCTCCGCATTCCGCGGTCGGGTGGACCGTGGTTGGCGCGGCAGCGAAGGTGAGGTCAGAGGAGACTTGGGGGGATCGTGATCCATTTTGGGCGAGCGAGACCCGGGCGGCGGTCGACATACCCTGGCCGCCCTGGCCATGGATTGGGATCTGGAACATCGCTGTTCCTCCTCTGTATCTCCATGCTCAGCCCGGCCGGATGGGGGCCGACAGGACGAAGGTCCCTTTTTGGAGGGGTCCGACGGGGTTTCGAGGTGAGGTTTGCCTTACTGGAGGCGTTTCGGGGGCCATTTGTGCGAAATGCCGCCCTTTCGGGGCGTCCTGCGCGCGCGTAAAGTCGAGGGGTCGCTGCGCGCCTTGGGCCGCGCGGCGGCGCCCGGTTTGGGGAATCGAGGGGGAGTCGTGCGGGACCTTGACGAGCACATGAGAGCCTGGCGCGCTGCCGCGCTCATCACCGAGAAACAGGCGGCCTCCATCGTCGCGTTCGAGCGCGACCGCGAGGCCGAGGAGTCCGGCCGAGGGATCCTCATCGCCGAGGCCGTCGGCTACGTTGGCGCGGCACTCGCGGTGGCGGCCGTCGCGATCCTCCTGGGCAACGAGTGGGACGGCCTCAACGTCGGCGGACGACTCGGCATCGTCGCCCTCCTCACCGCGATCGTCACCGGCGCGGGCGCCGCCCTGCGCGGCTCCGGACGCGCCCCGATACGCCGCCTCGTCAGCGTCCTGCTGACCGCCGGGATCGCGGGCGTCGCGTGGCTCGTCGGCATCGCGGCCACCGACCTCCTCACGTGGACGGGCCAGGACGCCGCCCTCGCCGCCGGGGTGGCCGGCCTCGCCCTGTCCGCTCCTCCTGTACTCGTGGCGCGAGCGGGCGCTCCCGCAGCTCGCGGCGCTCGCGAGCGCCATCGTCGCCGTCTCGGCGATGTTCTCCCGCCCGAGCCTCGGCGGGACGCCCACGTGGCTGGGACTCTCGATCTGGGCGCTCGGCGGGGCGTGGGTCCTGTGCGGCCTCGGCAGGTGGTTGACGCCGGAGGCGATCGCCGCGGGCGTCGGCGCCGCTGTCGCGCTCACCGGCCTGCAGATCGCGTCCTTCGGCGACTATCGCGTGGCGATGCTCCTCATGGCGCTCGCGACCGCCGGCGCGCTGCTCGCGTCGCGGCGTCGTGACGGCCGAGGCGTACCTCGTGACGATCGGGGCGATCGGCATTCTCGTCTTCCTTCCCGCAACTCGTCGTCGAGCTCTTCGGAGACGCGGTCGGGGCGCTCGTCTCGATGCTCGTCGTGGGGCTTGGGCTCGTGCTCCTCGCGGTGAGGCTCGCGCGCGGCCGGAGGCCGCAGAAGGCGGAGGCTGCCTCGTGACCGCGTCGGCCGCGTCGGCGCCCGGCGCCCCCTCGCCGCGTCGGAGCACCGCCCTCTTCGCCGCCGCCGCCGTCCTCATCGCCGTCGTCGCGACGCTCGTCCTGCTGTTCGGCGTCACCCGGCCGCCCGCGCTGCCGTCGATCGCCGAGGCAGGCGTCACGCCCCCCGGCGCGGTCGCCGGCGTGCTCTGGTCGAGCGGCGAGTCGTGCACGGCACTCGTGGTCATTCGGCCCGACGGCACCCGGCACCAGGTGACCTGCAGGAGCGCGCTCGGCGAGGTCCTCGGGTGGCCCGCCATCGGCATCGCGACCACGACGTGGGACGGACCCGATCCGGGGATCGACTACCTCGACCCCGAGTCCGGCGCGGTGGTCCGGCACGATACGTCGCAGGAAGGGGCCTCGCCCGTCTACGAGGGCGGCGTCGTCAACGAGTGGCGGGACGGGACGCTCGTCGTGAGGGCGAACGACTCCGGCGTCGCGCTGTGGACCGTCGGGGCGTCGAGTCGTTACAGCGTCAACGCGGCCTCCCTGTCCCCGGACGGCCGCTGGTACGCGCTGATCGACTCGTTCGACCGCCTGCTCATCGTTCCCTCGGACGGCTCGTCGGCCCCGGCGGTCTGGGCGACCGGGCGCCACGATGGGCGCGTGGCCCGGCCCGGTGTGGGAGGGCAGTCCGGTTCGGTGGCAGCCGCTCAAGGGCGAATGAACCGCCACAGCCCGCGGGTAGCCTGAATTCGTGGTGAGGCGCCTGGTCACGGTCGCCGCGGCGCTCGTCGCGCTCGCGGGATGCGCGGACCCCGAGCCGTCGCCGATCGTCACCCCCATCGTTACCCCCTCGCCCGTCGTCCCGGCCCTGTTCCCGAGCCCCGCGCCTTCGCCGTCGGCGACCGGGGATGCGGGCTCCGTGCCCGCGCCGAACGTCGCGCCCGACCCGCACGCTCGCCCGGCCCGACTGGATCGGCACGCAGGTGCTGAAGGAGCGGGGCGACGGGTTCGGGTACGCCCAGCCGACGCCTCCCGAGCTCGTCAACCGCAAGATGCCGCCTCGCGCGTGGTTCGCCGACCCGCCGACGCAGGAGTGGCGCGCCACCATCTCGCCCGTCCCCGACTACGTGCTCGCGCGCTCGACCTGGTACCAGGGCTGCCCGGTGGAGCCCAGCGAGCTCGCGTACGTCGTCATGACGTACTGGGGTTTCGACGACAAGGCGCACATGGGCGAGATGCTCATCAACGCGTCGGTGGCCGAGGACATCGTCGGCGTCTTCCACACGCTCTACGACGCGCGGTACCCGATCGAGGAGATGCGCGTGTGGTCCGTGGAGGAGATGAACGCGCCGCCGACCGGGGACTACAACATCACCGACTCGTACACGTGCCGACCCGTCGCGACCAAGACGTCCGGATGGTCGATGCACGCGTACGGCCTCGCCATCGACCTCAACCCGTTCCAGAACCCCTACAAGAACGGGAGCCTCGTCGTGCCGGAGCTCTCCGGCTCGTACCTCGACCGCTCGCAGCAACTGCCCGGCATGGTGCACCACGGCGACCTGGTGTGGCAGGCGTTCCACGACATCGGGTGGGGCTGGGGCGGGGACTGGTCGAGCCTCAAGGACTACACGCACTTCTCCGCGAACGGGCACTAGGCGGGCGGTCCGCGGCCGCTACCGTTCGCGTGGCCAGCGACCGCGCCGCGGCCCGCGCGGACGGCGTCCCTGCGGGCACTGCGGTGCACGTCCGGGCTCCCGGCGCGATCGAAGCGCCCCTGCGGACGCTGCAGTGCGAGCGCTTTCGACCGATTTCCGTGCACTCCATCGCCCGCAGGCGCGCTCCGGGTGCGCCTGCCGACGCTGACGGTCGCGCCAGGGCTCCGCGGCGCGGTCGAGCGCCCTGCCGACGCGGCGGTCGCGAGCAGCCGCGTTTCGACCCATTTCCGTCGGCAGGGAGGCTCCCATCGCGCCCGGACACCGGATTCCCCCAGGATCCGAAGGCGGGCCGTGCCCGCCCCCGTCGCCAACTCGCCCAACTGTGACGAAGTGGACACACCGGATTGGGCGCGGCGTATCGCTTCTCGGCGTCGGTGCCTGCCTACCATGGCAGGGGCGGTGTCGACCCCACGCGCCCGAACTCACCGTGATTCGATTCGAGTACGTCACCAAGATCTACATGCGCGGAGCGCGCCCCGCGCTCGAGGACGTCGACGTGACGCTCGAGCGGGGAGACTTCGCGTTCCTCGTGGGCGCCTCGGGCTCCGGCAAGTCCACCTTCCTCAAGCTGGTGCTGCGCGAGGAGCGCCCGACGTCCGGGTCGATCCACGTCGCAGGCCGCGACCTCGGCCGCCTCGCCGCGTGGCGCGTGCCGACCCTCCGGCGCGAGATCGGCGCGGTCTTCCAGGACTTCCGCCTCCTGCCGAACAAGACGGTCTACGAGAACGTCGCGTTCGCGCTCCAGGTGATCGGCAAGGGCAAGAGGCAGATCGAGAACACCGTGCCGGAGACGCTCGACCTCGTCGGGCCTCGGCGGCAAGGAGAAGCGCATGCCGCACGAGCTCTCCGGCGGAGAGCAGCAGCGCGTCGCCATCGCCCGCGCCTTCGTCAACCACCCCCCGATCCTGCTGTGCGACGAGCCCACCGGGAACCTTGACCCCGCCACGAGCGTCGGAATCATGAGGCTGCTCGACCGGATCAACCGAACGGGAACGACGGTGCTGATGGCGACGCACGACGAGAAGATCGTGGACCAGATGCGCAAGCGCGTCATCGAACTGCGCGATGGCCGGGTCGTCCGCGACCAGCTTCAGGGCGTCTACGGGCTGGAGACGGTATGAGGCTCCAATTCATCGCCGCCGAGGTGTGGCAGGGGCTTCGCCGCAACGCGACGATGGCCCTCGCCGTCGTCATCGTCACGTTCGTGTCGCTCGCGTTCCTCGGCTCCGCCGTGCTCCTCCAGATGCAGGTGACCAACCTCAAGAACGACTGGTACAACAAGGTCGAGGTCTCCGTGTTCCTGTGCCCCGACGCCTCCGCCGTCGCGAACTGCGCGTCTGGGCCCGTCACCGAGGCGCAAGAGAACGCGATCGAGCGCATTCTCACGACGGGCGCGGTCGGCGGCATCGTCAAGCCTCCGATCTACTACGAGAGCAAGGAGGAGGCGTACAGGAACCTCGTCGCGCGCGACAAGGACGGCTACTTCTCCCAACACCTCACGGCCGACGACATGCAGCCGATCCTGCGGGTCAAGCTCAAGGACCCCGAGCAGTTTCAGGTGGTGGCCGACGCCACGGAGAACCTCGACGGCGTCGAGAGCGTCGTGGACCAGCGCGACATCTTCAAGACGCTCTTCCAGGTTCTCAACAGGGCCACCCTGATCGCCGCAGCGCTCGCCGGCGTCATGCTGCTCGCCGCCGTCATGCTCATCACGACGACGATCCGCTTGTCGCGCGCTGAGCAGAAGGCGGGAGACTACGATCATGCGCATGGTGGGGTCGTCCAAGACCCTTATCCAGTTGCCCTTCATGCTGGAGGGTGCGATCGCCGCGACCTTGGGCGCCGTGCTGGCGATCGTGGGGCTGTGGCTCACGGTGCGATATCTCGTCGAGGACTGGCTCTCGACCCAGTTCAACTGGATTGACTACATCCAGGCGTCCGACGTCCTGGTCGTGGCCCCGTGGATCCTCGTCATCGCCATCGCGCTGAGCGCCGTCGCCTCGCTCGTGACGCTCGGGAAGTACACCTCCGCATGACGCGCGCCCGGCGGTCGGCGCTCGCGGCCCTCGTGGCCGCGGGCCTCGCCCTGTCCGTGGGCTTCGGCGCGCTCGCGACGGCCAGCGCCCCCGCCCGCGTCGGCACCGACGACTACGCCGACGCCATCGCCGAGGCCAAGCAGAAGCAAGAGGACAACGCGGCCGAGCAGGCGGAGAACGACGCCGCGCTCGAGAACACCGACGCGGAACTCGTCGCGGCCAACGCGCGGCTCACCGAGCTCCAGGCGCAGCTCCCGGTCGCCCAGCAACAGCTGGACTTCGCGAACGCCCAGCTGGACAAGGCACTGTTCGAGCAGCAGTACACCCAGGACCTCCTCGCGGCGGCGAACGCCGAGGACGCGCGCATCACGGCCCAGCTCGACGCGGACCAAGAGAAGCTCGCCGAGCTGCAGACGTTGCTGGGCGAGCTCGCCCGCGCCGCCTACCGCGGTGAGGGGCAGGGCGAGTTCCTCCGGCTCGTCTTGGGTGCCGCGTCCACCGACGACTTCGTCTCGGAGTACGCCGCCCAGCACACGGCCACCCGGACCCAGAGCCAGGCGCTCGCCCAGATGGAGCAGATCGCCGCCGCGGACCGCAACCTCGCGGCGCGCCAGGACGCCGTGCAGGCCTACATCGAGGACCTGAAGAAGCAGGCCGACGAGTGGGTCGCGACGGCCGACAAGGCGCGTCAGGCGGCGGAGGCGAGCAAGAAGGAGATTGAGGCGAACCTCGCCGAGCAGCAGACCCTCGCCGCGCAGATCGAGGCGAAGAAGCAGGAGTACGAGGCGAAGCAGGCGGAAGCTCGAGCAGTACGCTCTCGACCTTCGGCTCGAGCTCGTGCGGCTCATCCGCGCCCAGAGCAACGGGACGATCCTGAGCGACGGGACGTGGCAGTACCCGACGGCCGTCGCACTACATCACCTCGCCGTACGGCTGGCGCCTCCACCCGATCTACCACACGTGGCGCCTGCACTCCGGCACGGACTTCCGCGCCTACTGCGGGACGCCCATCTTGGCCGCGGCCGACGGCCAGGTGGTCTGGACCAAGTGGGTGAGCGGGTACGGGAACCAGGTTCTCCTCAACCACGGCCACATTCCCGGCAGCGGCCCGGTGTACATGTCGAGCTACAACCACCTGAGCGCGTTCAACGTCTCGCCCGGCGACTTCGTCGCGATGGGCCAGGTCATCGCGTTCTCGGGCACCACGGGCTCCTCGACCGCGTGCCACCTGCACTTCGAGATCTACGTGAACGGCAACCACGTCGACCCCATGACGATCCTGCCTGCCCCTGTAGCCTTGTACCCCGGCGGGAGCGCCGCAGGCCAGGTCAAGCCGCGCAAAGGAGGTGGATCGTGTCCGAACGCAAGGTCGTCGCCAGCAACCGCCGCGCGCGGCACGACTACTTCATCGACGACGTCTTCGAGGCGGGAATCGTCCTCATGGGCACCGAGGTCAAGTCGCTGCGGCAGGGCCGCGCGTCGCTCGTCGACGGCTTCGTCAGCGTCGACAAGGGCGAGGCGTGGCTCGAGGCCGTCCACATCCCCGAGTACACGGAGGGTACGTGGACCAACCACTCCCCGAGGCGCAAGCGCAAGCTCTTGCTCCACGTCGACGAGATCGAGCGCCTCGCCGAGGGCTCGCGCGAGAAGGGGCATACCGTCGTCCCGCTGAGCCTGTACTTCGTGAAGGGCAAGGCGAAGGTCGAGATCGGGATCGCGCGCGGCAAGAAGCTGTACGACAAGCGCGCGACCCTGCGCGAGCAGCAGGACAACCGCGAGGCGCAAAGCGCGATGAGCCTGCGGAAGGCCCGGTAGGCGTTCGATGACGAAGCGCGCGTCCCTCCTCGCCCTCGCGGTCTCCCTGATGCTCTTCGGCGCCGTGAGCGCCCCGGCGGCGGCGGAGGGCGACTACGACACGCAGTCCGTCGATCAAATGACGGTGCTCTACGACATCCACGCCGACGGCTCGATCCAGGTGAAGATGGATCTCTTCTTCAACTTCAACACGGAGCCCGGCCACGGCGTCTTCTTCAGGCTGCCGACACGATCCTCTGTCGAGGGCCACGCCTACGACGTGAGCGAGGTCTGGGCGTCGAGCCCGACCGGCGCCCCCGCCCCCGTGCGCGTCGAGCCGCGCGACGGGTGGGTCGTCGTCTGGATCGGCGATCCCGACCAGGGCGACATCGCCGGCGTGCAGGAGTACGTCGTGACGTACACGCTGCGGGGCGCGCTCGCGGCCACGATGGCGTCGGACCTCGATCCGAGCGTCGCTCCCGCCGACGACGCCCACGTCGCGGACGAATTCTCGTGGAACGTCGTCGGCGACCCCTGGAACATTCCGTTCGACGACGTCACCGTCATCGTCGAGGCGAACACGGCCGCCGACCGAACTCCGCTGCTCCGCGGGACCGGAGGGCAGCACGGACTCGTGCACGTCCTCGAAGGTCTCCAACGGCGTCGCGAGCTTCACCCAGGACCACCTGGATCCCTACGAGGCCCTGATGATCGCCGTGGCCTTCCCGCCGGGTTCCTTCGACACCTCGCCGGTACTTCGAGGACCCGGCGCCGGGCGCGGCGCCCGACCCGAGCCCGTCCGCGCTCGGCGTCGGCGGCCGAACCTGGGGGGACCTCGTCGGAAACGTGGTGGTGGTACGCCGCCGGCGGCGCGGGGCTCGTCGCTGCTCGCCGCGCTCGTCATCGGCGTGCGCGCCAACCGCCGCAAGACGCTGGCCGCCGCGCCGTGGGACGAGGCCCCGCGCCAGGGTTCGGGTGGGCACGGGGAGCCCGACGTGTGGAGCCCGCCTCGGTAGGGGCAATCGCCGGGCCCGGAGCCTGCGCAAAGCGTGCCAGTCACGGCATGATGGGCCCATGAAGAAACTCGGGCTCCTCCTCGCCGTGGCCATGGTCCTTCTCGTTCCGAGCGCCGCGAGCGCGCAGACGGTGCATGCGAGCGACTACTACACGCGCTCCATCGACCAATACACGGCCACGTACGACATCCAGGCCGATGGCTCGGTCGACGTCACCGTCGACTTCCTGTTCAACTTCAACAAGGAGCCAGGCCACGGCCCGTACGTCACGTACATCACGCGCGAGCCGTACGACAAGCACAACGATCGCTTCTATCCCGATCTCGAACGTCCGTGCGTCGAGCCCGACGGGGGCGCCCTCGAAGACGTACCTCACCGAGTCCAACGGCTGGCTCGAGATCAAGATCGGCGACAAGAACCAGGGCGGGATCTCCGGCGTCCACGAGTACCGCCTCACCTACACCGTCCTCGGGACGCTCAACGCGACGATGGCGTCGGAGCTCGACCCAAGCGTCGCCCCGGCGGACGACAAGGAGTTGTTCGACGAGTTCTTCTGGAACGTCCTTGGCAACCAGTGGACGATCCCGCTCGACAACATCACGATCATCGTCAAGGGCGCCGCGGGGGCGACGGACTTCCGCTGTTTCGCGGGAGGCTACGGAGCCACGGGCGAATGCACCACGGCGGGGATCGCCGACGGCGTCGCGACGTTCACCCAGGATCACCTCGACCCCTACACCGGGATGACGGTCGCGGTCGCCTTTCCCCCCGGGTCGTTCGACACCACGCCGATCGTTCGGACGAGCAACGACTTCCTGTACGCGTTCTCGCTGAACTGGGTGACCGGCATCGGATTCCTCATCATGCTCGGCACCGGCATCCTCCTGCTCTCGCGGGCCATTCGCGGGAAGGCGAAGGACGAGCAATACGCGGGCCTCACGCCAGGGATCTCTCCTGTGTCGGACGACGACCTGCGCATCGTCAAGCGCGACTACACGTCTCCCGTCGCGGTCCAGTTCCAACCGCCGCCGGGGCTCCGGCCGGGACAGCTCGGCACCCTCATCGACGAGCGGGCGGACGTGCGCGACGTCACGGCGACGATCGTCGACCTCGCGGTGCGCGGCTACCTCAGGATCGATCCCGTCAACCCCGGCAAGAAGAAGACGGACTACACACTCGTCAAGCTTCGCGACGCCGACGACGCGATGGTGAAGTACGAGAAGACCCTCTTCGCGAAGCTCCTGTGATGGCGCGGAATCGGTCTCGCTGTCGTCCATCAAGACGACCTTCGCCTCGACCCTCGCGAAGGTCCAGACCGAGATGTACGAGGACGTCACCAAGCTCGGCTGGTTCCGCGGCAATCCCGCGACGGCGCGGATGCAGTGGGGATTCGCGGGATTCGGGCTCACCGCGCTTGGCATCGTCGTGACATGGGTGACCGGCGCCGCCGGCCCGTGGGCCCTCATTCCCCTGCCGATCGCCCTCGTGGGCTTCATGGTCATCGCGACCATCAGGATCGCGCCGGCGCGCAAGGCCGAGGGAACCCGGATCCTCGCCCAGACGCAGGGCTTCGAGCTCTTCCTGTCGCAGGCCGACGGCAACAAGCTGCCGCTTCGAGGAGGGCAGCGACATCTTCAGCCGCTACCTCCCGTTCGCGATCGCGTTCGGCGTCGCGGACAAGTGGTCGGCGACCTTCGAGAAGCTCGCCGCGCAGGGGCACCAGCTCGCCGAGCCGACGTGGTACGGCGGCCACGCCTACGGCACGTTCTGGTCTACCCAGACGAACTTCGGATCCACGATGAACAGCTTCGTGTCGTTCGCGGGGACCGCCCTGAGCGCGCCGACGCCAGGGTCCAGCGGGGGATCGGGCTTCGGCGGCGGAGGCGGCGGCGGAGGCGGCGGCGGTGGCGGTGGCGGCGGCGGCGGCTGGTAGGCAACGTCACGGTTGCGCGTCGGCCATGTCCCGGTGGCGGGCCGCCCGGTAGAATGGGTGGGCACAACTCCATAGGGGATGATCGGTTTCGACGTGTGTCGTTTCATCAGGTGAAGCGGGCCGAGGACGCGGGGTTATCTCGTCAACGCCCCCCGCAAACCAATAGGTGCCAATTCAAACCGCACCGACTACTCCCTCGCCGCTTAGGCGAGCCAAGTAGTCCGTCAGCCCAGGCTTGTTCCCGTCCTGGTCCCTGGCGTCATCTAGGGAACTTGCTGAGCCCTCTCGTCATCGGGGGGTTCGGGACTCTTAGGTGACTGGGCCTATCTCACTCGCTCGCCTGATGCAGGTGAGGGGCCGAGAAACACTTCTCAGGCTGCGCCCGGAGAAGCCCTGGTGTCGGACATGCGGACGCGGGTTCGATTCCCGCCATCTCCACCATCCCTTGAAGTAGCCAGACGGCCGCTTCCGTTCCTTACCTGGTTCGGGGGCGGCCGTTCGCTGTGCCGGCCGTCTGCGAGGATACGACCATGCGGATCGAGGGGGCCCGGGCGCGTGCGACCGATGCCGCGCGCGGCGCGGCACGCGGGCGCCTCGGCCTCGCGCTGAGGGAGGCCGCCCTGCTCGCGCTCGTGCTGCTGATCTTCAGCCGGGTGCACGCCCTCGTCGGGACCGACGCGGCGACCGCGACGACTAACGCCCTCGCCTTGCAGGACGTGGAGCGCTTTATGAACCTGGACATCGAGCTATCCATGAACGCGTGGCTCGCGGGCCACCCGGCGCTCATCCTCCCCGCGGTCCTGCTCTATCGGCTGTACTACGCCGTCCTCCTCGGCGTTCTCGTCTGGGTCTTCGTCCGGCACGCGAGTGTCTATCGCCACGTCCGTCGCACCTTCGTCGTCCTGTGCGCCCTCGCGCTCGCCGTGTATTGGGTCGTTCCGATGTCGCCCCCGCGGTTCGCACTCGCGGGCAGCGTCGACATCGTCGCCGAGCACGACCTCTTCGGCGGCGCGGCGCTCCATGAGGCGGGCAGCTATTCGGCGATGCCAAGCGTGCACGTTGCGTGGTCGGCATGGTGCGCATATGCGGCGTGGCGCGCCCTGCGTGGCACTCACCCCCGCGCAGCCTGGGCCGCCTGGGCGTTCCCCGCGATCATGGTGGTGGACGTATTCGCGACGGCCAACCACTATGTGCTGGACGTCGTGGGAAGTGCCGTGCTGCTGGTCGCTTCGATCGCGATGGCGCGAGCGTGGGATCGCCTCGCGCCGCCGCTGTCGCCGCAAGCCTCCGGATAGGGTCGTCGCATGCCGAGCGAACGTTCCGCATTCGATCCCGTCGCCGACGCGCGCCCCGCCGACGCGCCGTGGCAGGAGATGGCGTGGCCCCCGGCGGAAGGCGTCGTGCTCGCGGGGCGCGTCGTCACCGTGGCGCCCGCGGCGCCCCACTCCGACGCCGAGGGACTCTTCCGGGCGCTCGATCACCCCGAGGTGTGGGCGCACCTCACGCGCCCCCTCCCCTCCGGCCCGGAGGAGGTCGCCGCGCGGCTCGAGGGCGACGTCGCTGCGGGCTGGGCGCCTTGGACGGTTCGCCTCGCGCGGGACTACCGAGGTCTCCCGGCTGGCGCGATCGTGGGGACGTCGTCGTACCTCGATGTTTCGCAGCGTGACGCCCGGCTGGAGATTGGGGCGACCGCGTACGCCCCCGAGGTGTGGGCGAGCGGAGTCAACCCGGAGACCAAGCTCCTCCTGCTCGGGTACGCATTCGAGACCCTCGGCGCCGGACGGGTCAACCTCGTCACGGACGTGCGCAACGTGCGCTCGCAACGCGCGATCGCGCGACTCGGGGCACGCTACGAGGGAACGATGCGCCGCCACAAGCGCCGCGCCGACGGTACCGTGCGCGACACCGTCCTCTTCTCCATCATCGCGGAGGAGTGGCCGGGCGTGCGGGCCGGCCTGGAGGAACGCGTGGCCGAGGCGCTGGCCGGGGAGTAGAACGCGCGCCCGGCGCCCCGCGAGACTCGACCGCCTAGTGAATGCGGTACGCCGCGGTCACCGGGCACAGGAACGGGTCGCGCGCGGCGAGCCCCACCCTGTTGAGGTACCGCACCACGATCCCGTAGGACTTCATGAGCGTGGTCTCCGTGTACGGCACGCCGAGCGTCTCGCACTCCTCGCGCACGATGCGGCGGGCGCGGCCCGAGGTTGGGGCGCGGCATGTTCGGGAAGAGGTGGTGCTCCACCTGGTAGTTGAGCCCTCCGAGGAGCGCGCTCGCGCGCCAGCCGCCGGAGATGTTGCGCGACGTGGCGACCTGTCGCGAGAAGAAGTCGAGCTTGGCGTCCTTGGCCACGATGGGCATGCCCTTGTGGTTCGGGGCGAACGACGCGCCCATGTAGAACCCGAACACGGCGAGCTGCACGCCGACGAACGCGAACGCGAGGCCCAGGGGAAGGAACCAGAAGACGACGGCGAAGTAGGCGGCGAAGCGGACGGCGAGGCCGGTGAGTTCGGTCTTGCGGCCCCGAACCGGGCGCTTCTCGACGAGCGACGACACGGAGCGCATGTGGAGGTTGACGCCCTCGAGCATCAGCAGGGGGAAGAACAGCGTCCCCTGGTGGGTGGTGAGCCAGCGGCCGAAGCCCTTCTTGCCGGTGGCGGCCTCCTCGTAGAACGAGATGGTGTCGGTGTCGATGTCCGGGTCCTTGCCGATCTTGTTCGGGTTCCCGTGGTGGCGCGTGTGCTTGCTCATCCACCACTCGTAGCTGATGCCCACCACGTAGGTGCCGAGCGCGCGGCCGACGCCGTCGTTGGCCTTGCCGGTGGTGAGGACCTGGCGGTGCGCCGCCTCGTGCGCCATGAAGGCGAACTGCGTGAGGACGATGCCGAGGGCCCCGGCGATGAGTAGCTGGAACCACGAGGCGCCGAGGAGGAAGAACCCGGCGCACAGGCCCCCGAGGGCGAGGACCAGGCCCGCGAAGAGGATGGCGTAGAAGGGAACCCGGCGACGCAGCAGCCCGGCGTCCTTGACGGTGTCGAGTAGCCCGGCGTACGTGGTGGTGTAACTGCCGCGCTCGGGATCGCGAGGCTCGGTGGGGCGGAAGGTGGCGACGGTGGGCACAGTGCTCATACGTCCTCCTGGGTGTCGGGTCCGACTTCCCAGCCGAGGCGCGAGCGAATGCTCAGTAGATTCAGCCAGCATACGCGCCACCAGGGACTTAGGTCCCCCATGTGTGGAGAGGTTCACGTTCGTGTTCCCCGGAATCCACCGTCCGATAGCCTCGCTTCGTGACCCTTGCCCTCGTGGAACTCATCGGCGGACTCCTCGTGCTCGGATGGAGCGCCGATCGCTTTGTCCTGGGGTCCGCGTCCACCGCGCGCTACTTGGGCCTCCCCGCCCTCCTCATCGGGATGGTCATCATCGGGTTCGGCACGTCGGCACCCGAGCTGGTCGTCTCCGCCTTCGCGTCGAGCGAGGGTCACCCCGAGATCGCGCTCGGCAACGCCTACGGCTCCAACATCGCCAACATCGGGCTCGTCCTGGGCGTGACGGCGATCGTCTCGCCGATCCTGATTCACCGCGGGGCGGTGAAGGTGGAGATTCCGATGCTGTTCGGCGTCCTGGCCTTGGCCGCGTGGCAGTACCGGGACGGCCTGCTCTCGCGCCCCGAGGCGATCGTCCTGCTGGTCGCGTTCGCCGCGTTCCTCGGTTGGTCGTTCCGGCACGCGATGAGGACCAAGGGCGAGCACCTGGCGATCGACGCCGAGCAGGAGCTCGCGGAGGCGGGTCTGTCCCGCGGGCGCGCGCTCCTGTGGATGTTCGTCGGGCTCGCCGCCCTTATCGCGTCGTCGTACTTCCTCGTCGAGGGCGCGAAGGACGTCGCCCAGAGGCTCGGGCTGAGCGACCTCGTCATCGGACTCACCGTGATCGCCATCGGCACGTCGCTTCCCGAGTTGGCGAGCGCCGTCGCCGCGGCGCGACGGAGCGAGCACGACCTCATCATCGGCAACATCGTCGGATCCTGCCTCTTCAACGCGCTCGGCGTCGTCGGGCTCGCGGGGGCGATCCACCCCGCCGCCATTCACCACGAGATCCTCACGCGGGACCTGCCCGCCCTCGGAATCCTGACCGTGGCGCTCGCGCTCATGGCCTACCGATTCCGCAGGGACCGCCGCATCAACCGGATCGAGGGGACCCTGCTCCTCGTGGCCTTCGTCACGTACACGGTGTTTGTGCTTGTCACGTCGCTGTAGGGCGAGCCTAGGCTGAGCGCATGGCCCCCGAATCGCGCCCGGCGGCGCTGATCCTCCGGGGTCTGCGCAAGCGCTTCGGCGCGACCATCGCCGTCGACGCCCTCGACCTGGACATCCCGGCGGGCTCCTTCTACGGCATCGTCGGCCCGAACGGCGCTGGCAAGACGACGACGCTGTCGATGGCGACGGGTCTGCTCACCCCGGACGCGGGGACCGTGCTTGTTCACGGCGTCAACCTCTGGGAGCTGCCCGAGGTCGCGAAGCCGATGCTCGGGGTGCTCCCCGACGGCCTGAGGACCTTCGACCGCCTCACGGGGGCGGAACTCATCTCCTACGCCGGGCTCCTCCGGGGCATGGCGCCCGCCACCGTCGAGGAGCGCAGGGACGACCTGCTCGTCCGCCCTCGATCTCGAGGCGGTCAGCAGGACGCTCGTGATCGACTACTCGGCGGGCATGACCAAGAAGATCGCCCTCGCGTGCGCGCTCGTGCACGCGCCACGGGTGCTCGTGCTCGACGAGCCCTTCGAGGCCGTCGACCCCGTCTCGGCCAAGGCGATCCGCCGCATTCTTCAGGACTTCGCCGAAACCGGGGGCACCGTCGTCATGTCGAGCCACGTCATGGCGCTCGTCGAGCGCGTGTGCGACCACGTCGCGATCGTTGGCCATGGGCGCGTGCTGGCGCACGGATCGCTCGCGGAGGTCAGCGGCGGGCGCGACCTCGAGGAGAGGTTCGTCGAGCTCGTGGGCGACACGTCTGAGCGACGGGATCTCGCGTGGTTGCGACAGTCCTGAGGCTCCGCCTCATCACGACCCTTCACCAGCTCCGCCGCGAGTGGTGGCGCATCCTGGTGCTCATTGGCGGCGCCATCTGGGCCGTGTCGCTCCTGCCGTCGGCGTGGTGGGCGTCGCGCGCGCTCGAGTTTCAGACCGTTCCGGTCCGGATCGACGCGCTCACCGCCATCAGCGGCGCGCTCATGCTCGGGTGGGTCGTCGTTCCCATCCTCATCACGGGCCTCGACGACACGCTCGACCCGGGGAGGTTCGCGTCGCTCGGCGTCCCGGCGCGCCGGCTCATGCCGGGGCTGACCGTCTCCGTCTTCCTCACCATCCCCGTGGTGTTCTTCCTCCTCGTCCTGTCGTTCCTCGCGGCGTCGTTCAGGGGGGAAGACCGGCCCACGCTCGCCGTCGCCTACGTCTGGGCGGCGCTCGTCGATCGCGACGATGGTGCTTTCGGCGCGCGTCGCCGTCGCGTGGACCACGCGGATCCTTCAGTCGCGGCGCTCGCGCGAGGCCGCCCTCACCGCGATCGTCGCCGGCGTGCTCGTCGCGACGCCTCTCGCGTACGCCGTCGTCTCGGAGGGCCTCGACACCCTGGTGAATGTCGACCTCCCCGCCTTCCTTGAGACGCTCCGCGCGACCCCCGTGGCCCTTCCCGTCTCCGCGATCCGCGCCGCGGCGGCAGGCGCCTGGGGCGAGGTCGCCTGGCGCTTGGGAGCGTCGCTCGCGTGGATCGTCGCCCTCCACCTCGTGTGGCGCGCGAATGTCACCTATGCCCTCGTGCATCCGACGTTCCGCGGCGGCGGGGCGCGGACCCGCGACGACGCGGTGCTTTCCGCAGCAAAGAGGGCGGCGCCCGACCGTCTCGTCGCCGCACCCACGGCCGCAGGCGGCCGTCGCTTCGCGGGCGCTTCGCTACTGGTTCTCCGATCCCCGCTACCTCAGCGGGCTCGTCTCGATCATCGTCTTCCCCGCGGCATTCTTCACGCTCGTCTATCCGATCTTCGGGTCCCCCGTCGCGATCGTGATGGCCGTACCCGTGCTCCTCGCCGGGACCATCGGGTGGGCGCGGCACAACGATGTCGCCTTCGACTCGAGCGCCCTGTGGCTCGACGTCGCCTCCGGCAGGCTCGGTCGCGACGTCATGCGCGGCCGCATCGTCGCGACTCTCGTCTGGGCGCTTCCGCTCGTCGTGCTGGCGGTCCTCATCGCGGTGGGTCTTGCGGGCCGTTGGGATCTCGCGGCGGCCGAATTCGGGGCGGTCGCCGGCGTCCTCGGGACGAGCCTCGGGGTCTCGGCCGTCAGCGCCGTCGCCATGCCCTACCGCGCGCCCGCGCCCGGTGAGAATCCCTTCTCCGCGGAGGTCGGCTCCATCGGCGCGGGCCTGCTGTCGCAACTGGTGTCGTCCGTCAGCGCGTGGATCGTCGCCATCCCCGTCACCCTGCCGCTCCTCGCCGCCATCCGCTGGGACGCCCGCATCGGCTGGGCCGGGCTCGTCCTCGGCGTCGCGACGGGCGTGATCGTCCTCGCCGTCGCGAGCCGCTGGGCGGGCGCACTCTACGACCGCAAGAGCGGCCGACTCATCGGCGCCGTCGTCTAGTTCCGTCTCCCCGGGCGTCGTGCGCGCCCGGCGTACGATGGTGGCCATGAGCCAGCAGGAGACCCGACCGGGCGTCGACACGCGCGGGTCGACGACGACAGCGACGCGCCCCGAGACCCAGGTTGCCGAACCCGGGGACTCCGAGCGCTTCGCCCATTACGTTCGCAAGGAGAAGATCGTCGAGGCGGCCGTCACCGGCGTCCCCGTGATCGCCCTGTGCGGCAAGGTCTGGGTGCCGAACCGCGATCCGAAGCGCTTCCCCGTGTGCCCGATGTGCCAGGAGATCCTCGACAAGGCTTTCCCGCCCGACGACGCGCCTGGCGACTAGGAGCGGGGTTCTCGGTGAGCACGGACCCCCTTACGGGCGGGGCCACAAGCGTCGCCACGCGGCTCGACGACGCCTGGGTCACGATCGTCTGGAACGATCCCGTCAACCTGATGAACTACGTGACGCACGTCTTCCAGTCGTACTTCGGGTGGACGCGCGCCAAGGCGGAGCGCAAGATGCGGGAGGTCCACGAGAAGGGTCGGTCCGTCGTGTCGACCGGCGGGCGAGAGCAGATGGAGGTGGACGTCCAGGCGATGCACGGCTTCGGCCTCTGGGCGACGATGCAGAGGAGCGGCGAGTGAGGGCGTTTCGGCGTCGCGGCGCCGTCGCGGTCGCCGAGCTCGACCACGACGAGCGGACCGTCGTCGCACGCATCGTCGCCGACGTCGGGCTCTTGCTGGGAGGCGAGGTCTTCGGCATGGAGCGCGCCCCGTGGGAAACGGACGCCCCGAAGGACCTGCTCGAGCACTTCGCGAACTTCGAGGCGCACCTCGCGGAGCCGGACGATCCCGCGATCCTCCGCCTCTTGCCGAATGCGGCCCCCACCGACCGCGAGGCGTCGGAGGAATTCCGGCGGTATACCGAGCCGGACCTGCGCGCGCTGAAGATCGCGCGCCTGCGCACCCTCTGGTCCCAGTTGAGCGAAGACGGGCCCGCGTGGGAGGTCGCGGAGGACGAGGCGATGGACACCGCGGCGGCCCTGACGGACGTCCGCCTGGTGCTCGCGTCGCGGCTGGGACTCGAGACGGACGAGGACGCGGAGCGGCTCCACGTCGCCGTGGCGCTCGTCCCAGCGCGAGGACGGTGGTCCGGGCGCCAGGCGACGACCCCGAGGCGTTGTGGCTCGGCATGCTCTACCAGGCGCTCACGTGGCTCCAGGACTCCTTGATAGCGTTCGTCATGGGCGAGGAGGGCGACGATGAATGACGCGCCGATCGGGGTGTTCGACTCCGGCGTTGGCGGGCTCACGGTCGCGCGCGCGATCATGGACGTGCTGCCGAACGAGGCGATCCACTACGTGGGCGACACCGCGCACGGGCCGTACGGCCCGCTCCCCATTGCCGAGGTGCGCTCGCGGGCGCTCGCGATCATGGACTCCCTCGTCGCCGACGGCGTCAAGATGCTCGTCATCGCGTGCAACACCGCGTCCGCGGCCGTCCTGAGGGACGCGCGCGAGCGCTTCAGCAAGGAGCGCGGCGTCCCCGTGGTGGAGGTGATCGTCCCTGCCGTGCGCCGCGCCGTCGCCACCACCCGCAACGGCAAGGTGGGCGTCATCGGCACCGTGGCGACCATCACGTCGGGCGCCTACGAGGACGCCCTGGCCGCGGCGTCGGGCGTCACCGTCACGTCCCAGGCGTGCCCGCGCTTCGTGGAGTTCGTGGAGGAGGGGATCACGAGCGGGCCCGAGCTCATCGATCTCGCGGGCGAGTACCTTGCCCCCCTGCGCGCCGAGGGCGTCGACACCGTCATCCTTGGCTGCACGCACTACCCGATGCTCGAGGGCGTCATCGCCTACGTCATGGGGGAGGACGTCACGCTCATCGACAGCGCGACCGAGACCGCCCTCGACGTCTACCGCGCCCTGGTCGCCGGCGGCATGGAGCGCACGGCGGAGGAGCCGCCCACGCACCGATTCTCGGCGACGGGCGAGACGGCGACGTTCGCCGCGCTCGCCCAGCGCTTCCTCGGCCCCGTGGTCGGCGAGCGTCGAGAACATCGCGCGCTAGGGCCCCCGTTAGGCTCGTGGCATGACCGACACGCTCCGCGGCGATGGCCGCACCCCCGTCCAACTCCGCCCCGTCTCGTTCGAGCGGGGGTGGCAGGCGAGCGCTGAGGGATCGTGCCTCGTGACGTTCGGGGGGACGCGCGTGCTGTGCTCGGCGTCCTTCACCCAGGGCGTGCCGCGCTGGAAGCAGGGCTCCGGGCAGGGGTGGGTGACGGCGGAGTACGCGATGCTGCCGCGCGCCACGGGCACGCGCAACGACCGCGAGAGCGTCAAGGGGCGCATCGGCGGGCGGACCCACGAGATCTCGCGCCTCATCGGCCGCTCGCTGCGCGCCGTCATCGACGTCAAGGCGCTCGGCGAGAACACCATCGTGCTGGACTGCGACGTGCTTCAGGCCGACGGCGGCACGCGGACCGCGGCCATCACCGGCGCGTACGTGGCGCTCGCGGACGCGATCGCGTGGGGCAAGGCGCACGGGGCGGTCGCGCCGAGCGCCAAGGCCCTCATCGACTCGGTGAGCGCGGTGAGCGTCGGGATCATCGGCGGCGTCCCCATGCTGGACCTTCCCTACGAGGAGGACGTGCGCGCCGAGACGGACATGAACGTGGTCATGACCGGGCGCGGGCTGTTCGTGGAGGTCCAGGGCACGGCCGAGGCGGCGCCGTTCGACAAGCGAGAGCTCGACGAGCTGCTGGCCCTCGCGACGGCGGGCAACGCCGAGTTGGCCACGATGCAGGCGGCGGCGCTCGACGCCGCGGCGGGCGCGTAGGGCGCGGCCGTGCCGGGCGAGGCGATGCGGGAGACGACGGGCGAGACGACGGTGCCGCTGGGCGCGCGGGTCGCGCTCGCGACGCACAACGCCCATAAGGCGGGGGAGATCCGCGCGATCCTCGCCGGGCTGGTGCCCGGGCTCGAGCGCCGACGAGATCGTCACCTCCGCGGACTGCGGCGCGGAGGAGCCCGTCGAGGACGGCGAGACATTCGAGGCCAACGCGCTGATCAAGGCGCGGGCGCTCGCGGCGCACACGGGGATCATCGCGATCGCCGACGACTCGGGGATCGCGGTCGACATCATGGGCGGGGCGCCGGGGATCTTCAGCGCGCGCTGGAGCGGGCGCCACGGCGACGACCAGGCGAACCTCGACCTGCTGCTCGCCCAGCTCTCCGACGTCCGGGGCGAGCACCGTCGGGCGGCGTTCGTGTGCGCGGCCGTCGCGGTCCACCCCGACGGGCGCGAGGTGGTGGAGGTGGCGCGGCTGACGGGGGCGATCGCGCGCGACGGCGGCGGGCGAGAACGGCTTCGGGTACGACCCGATCTTCGTGGCCGACGGGCAGACCCTGACCAACGGGGAGCTCGATCCGGACCTCAAGAACGCCATCTCGCACCGGGGCCAGGCGTTCCGCGCGCTCGCGCCGCGGCTCGGGGAGCTGCTCGGCGGACCTGCGGCCTAACCCTGCTGCGACCTAACCCTCCGGCAGCGCCCCTTGGCTCTCGAGCCCGCGCCGCAGGATGACCTCCTGGCCGCCGTGCATCTCGGCGCCGATCTCCTCGCTCGCGGCCTCCTCGGGCGTCAGCCAGATGATGTCGAGCGCGTCCTGGCGCGCCTCGCACTCCCCGTCCACGGGGACGACGAACGCGAGCGACACCGCGTGCTGGCGCGAGTCGTGGAAGGGCCCGACGCCCTTGGTGGGGAAGTACTCGGCGACCATGAAGGGCTCGGGCGCGGCGGGGACGCGGGGGAGCGACAGCGGCCCCAGGTCCTTCTCGAGGTGGCGCACGAGGGCGTCCCTGACCCTCTCGTGGTACAGGACGCGGCCCGACACCAGGGCCCTGACCATGGCGTCGTCGTAGGCGCGCAGCAGCAGCCCGACCTCGGTGATGGCGCCCGCGTCGTCCGTGCGCACGGGGATGATGTCGACGTACAGCATGGGCAGGTGCGCCCGGATGTACTCGAGCTCCTTGTGAGGTAGCCAGCCCTCCGGCTCGGGGGGCAGCTCCCACATGTCGGTCATGGTCTATTTCTACCGCGCGGATGGCCGCTTCGTCCCGAGCCGCGCGCCGGGCTACGATGTCGGGAATACCCCTGGAGGTGTGGTCGTTATCTCCGGCAGAGCACTCGCCCGTCGAAAGGAACCCCATGGCAACCGTGAACCTCACCACCGAGACGTTTGAAGAGACCGTCAAGAAGGAAGGCACCGTCCTCGTCGACTTCTGGGCGGAGTGGTGCGGCCCGTGCAAGCGATTCGGCCCCATCTTCGAGGCGTCGTCCGAGAAGCACACCGACATCGTCCACGCCAAGGTCGACACCGAGGACCAGGGCCAGCTCGGCGCCATGTTCGGCGTGACGGCCATCCCCACGCTCATGGCGTTCCGCGACGGCGTGATGGTCTTCAACCAGGCCGGCGCGCTGCCCGCCCCCGCCCTCCAGCAGGTCATCGACGCCGTCGAGGCCCTGGACATGGACGACGTCCGCAAGCAGATCGCCGAGCACGAGGCTTCTCAGGCTAGTTCCCGGCACCCCGAACGCTCGCGCCCATCCCCCCATCCCCCGGGCGCGCGCACGGCGGCCCTCCCTCACGGGAGGGCCGCCGCTTTGTTTGCGCTCTCGTCTGGTGCGCGAGGAGGGACTTGAACCCTCACGTCCGAAGACACTGGATCCTAAATCCAGCGCGTCTGCCAATTCCGCCACCCGCGCGCGAACTCAAGGATACGGCGCGCGCCGCCCGGCGTCAGTCGAGGCCGAGGTCGCGGCGAAGCTTCGCGACGTGCCCCGTGGCCTTGACGTTGTACTGCGCGAGGACGACGCGCCCGTCCGGCCCCACGACGACGGTGGAGCGGATGACGCCGGTGACGGTCTTGCCGTAAAGCGACTTCTCGCCGTACGCGCCGTACGCCGTGAGGACGGCCTTGTCGGCGTCGGACGCGAGGGGGAACGTCAGGTGCTCCTTCTCGCGGAACTTGGCGAGGGCGGCGGGGCCGTCGGGCGAGACGCCGACGACGACGTAGCCGGCCGCCTGCAGGGAGGCGAGGTTGTCGCGGAAGTCGCACGCCTGCGTCGTGCAGCCGGGGGTGCCCGCCGCGGGGTAGAAGTAGACGATCACGCTGCGTCCCCGGTGGTCGGAGAGCGTGAAGGTGCCCTGGTCCGTCGGGAGGGTGAAATCGGGGGCGAGATCGCCCGGCGCGAGGGATGGGGTCATGTCGCTTGCAACCCCGGCGGGACCGCGAGAATTCCCCCGGGCCCGCGCTCGCGTTGCACCCGCGGTCCCGCGTCGGTACCGTCAGCGTAACGACGGGATGGGGATCCGATGGCGAAGGCAGGGGGCGCGACCGGCGGTCCCGTTGCGTGTCCCGCGTGCGGGACGGACATCAGCCCCGGAGTTGACCAGGTCTGCCGCGGGTGCGGCGTCGACGCGAACCACCCGGCGCTCGCCGAGATCGTCGCGGCCGACGAGACGCTCTACGGGTACAAGGCGACGTACGACGCCCTCGTGGCCGACTGGCAGGCCCTGAGCCTCAAGCGCTACGAGCTTCTCGGCACGCTCATCGCGACCCGCGGGAGCGTTCCCGCAGCGGCGGCGCCGACGCCCGAGGCTGCGGCGCCCGAGGCTGCGGCGCCCGTCGCGGCCGCGCCAGCGAACGCCGCGAGTCCGGAGGAGGCGCTGGCGGCATTCGCGTGGCCCTCGGCCACCACGTCGGCCCCGGCGCCGACCGTCGCCGTCCCCCCAGCGAAGGCGGCGCCCAAGCCCCCGCGCCAGAAGGCGCGAACGCCCCGTGCGAACCGCGCCCCGGCGCCTCACCGCCCCCGCGTTGCTCGGCGTATCCGGAGCGTCGCTCCTCATCACCTCGGCCATCGTGTTCATCGCCGTCACGTGGCAGACCTTCTTCCCGCTCGCTCAGGGGCTCATCATCACGGCGGTCGCGGCCGCCACGGGCTACCTCGCGCTGTGGCTCAAGCGGCACGACCTCACCGTCTCCGGCGGCGCCGTCGGCGTGGTGGCCATGTCGTTCGTCGGGGTGGCCGTGGTGGCCGTGGACCGGCAGGCGGGCGTCCTGGGTGACTTCGCCGTGCCCGTCGCGCTCGTGGGAACGGCCGCGGCCGGGCTCGCGCTGTCGCGCAGGGGGTGCTGTGGGTGGGCGTGACCGCCGCGCTCGCGCTCGGCGCGTCGGCGACGGGCCTGACGCGGGCCATCGCCCTCCTCCCCCGGGTGGACGACCGCATGGCGTGGGCGCTCGCGGGGCCCGCGCTCGCGCTGCTCTTCCTGTGGACCTTCCGTTTGTGGCCCACGGCACCGGCTCGCCTCGTCGTGAAGGTCGCGGGAGTCGCGCTGCTCAGCCTCTCGCCCCTTCCCGCTGCTCGTCGACGTCGCCATCAACGACCGATCGCTCGCCGCGACCCTCGTCGTGGTGTTCCCCGTCGCCGCGCTCGTCGCGCTGGCCAGGATCTGGCCCCGCTTCACGCTTTCCCCCGCATCCGCGCTCGCGACGGCCGTGGTCGCCGCGCTCGCGTGGGGAGCGGGGGCCACGCAGTCCCAGGCCGTCGCGGCCGTCGCCGGTTCCACGGTCGTGATCGCCGCCGCGTGCGCACTCGTCCCGCTGCACTGGCGCAACCCCGTGCTCCTCGGCCTCGCGCCCGCCGGGGCCGCGATTGCCGTTGCCGCTGCCACCGTCGCCGCCCAGCTCGTGGTGCTCATGGGCGGCGCGGGCCACGTCGCCGACTGGCTCCCCTTCAGCCCGTACAGCGGGATCTCCGTCATCGTGGGCGGGCTCGCCCTCGCCGCGCCACGCCTCTGGCAGCCGCGCCCCGCCTGGCTCGACGGCGTCGGCGTGGTCGGAGCGTCGTTCATCGTCGTGGGCGTCACCGAGGCCGCGTACTCGATCGCGATCCACGTGTGGCCCTGGCAGGTGTGGGCGGTGTCCGCCTCCTTCACCGTCGGGGCCGTGGCGTGCATCGCATCGGCGCTGCTGTGGACCTCCGTGCGCGGCGCGGTGGGTCGCGGGAATCGCCGCGACCATCCTGGGGACCATCGCCGGCATCGACGGGGCCTGGACGTTCGGCGTCTCCGAGATTCCTGCACCGCAGGCGCTCGCGTGCGCGCTGACCCCTCTCGCGCTGCTCGTGGTGTTCGCGCGCCGGTGGCCGCGCGTGACCGTCGGCCCCGCCGCGCTCGTCCTTTCAGCCCTCGGCGCCGGGACCGCATACTTTGCCATCGGCACGCGCCCCGCGGCCATCCTCGGCGCCGCCGCGGTCGTCGTCGTGACGGCCTGGGCCGCGGCCTGGCTCCCCTATCGGTGGAAGACCCCGCTCCTGCTCGGCTTCGCCCCCGCCTACGCGATCGCGCTCGCCGTGGGGCTCGGCAGCATCATCCCCGCCCTCGCGGCCCTGTCCGGAAACTGGATCGCCGGCACCCCCCTCGACTACGACCTCTGGACCTCCGGGACCACGGTGCTCGCCGGCCTGGCCCTCGCCGCGCCCGAGCGATGGAAGCCGCGGCCGAGCTGGCTGCGCAACGCCGCCGTCGTCGGCTCCATCCTGGTGGTGACCGGCGTGACGGAGGCCGCGTACTGGTCCGCGATCCACTGGTGGCCGTTCGAGGTGTGGGCGGTCTCCGCGGCGTTCACGGCGGGCGGCATCCTGTGCGTCGCCTCCGCCCTGCTCTGGCGCTCCGTGCCCGCCCGCTGGATCGCCGGCATCTCGGCCACCGTGCTCGCGACTATCGCCGGCCTCGACGGCACGTGGTCGTTCGCCACGGCGGAGATCCCCGCCCCGGAGGCGCTCACCTTCGCGCTCGTGCCGCTCGCGTTGCTCGTCGGTTTCGGCCTGCGTTGGCCGCGAGTCACGATCGGTCCCGCCGCGCTCATCGCGACGGCGCTCGGCGCCGGCACCCTCGCGCTCACGGTGGGCGGCGCGCCCGCGATCTTCGCGGGGGCCGCGTTCGCCGCGGCGGCCCTCCTGTGGCTCCTCTCCCTGGCGCCGCAGGCATGGCGTCTCCCCGCGGTGGCCGGCGTCGCCCCGGCTCTCGCGCTCGCCATCGGCGTCGCGGTGGGGGCCGTCATTCCCACGGTCGCGGGGTTGGCGGTGGGCGAATTCGCCGACGCGTCCTGGGCGTACAGCCTCTGGACCAGCGGTACGGCGGCGCTTGCCGGGCTCGCCCTCGGCGCGCTCGGTCGACTGCACCTCGGGGAGAGGATCGCGCGGGCCTCGTCCGTGGTGGGCTCGCTCGTCGTCACGGCGGCGGCTTCCTCCGCGGCCGTGGCCACCGTTCACGTGTGGGGAGGGCCGCGACACCCGGGCCTCGCCGTCAACGCCGCGATCTTCGCGCTCGCCTCCGCGCTCCTCACGCCCATCTGGGCCACTCGGAACGCGCGAACGGCCCACGGCATCGGGGCCACGGTGCTCCTCACCGTCGGCAGCATCCAGGGCTCCGTCGCCTTCACGGAGCCGACGGCAAGCCTCGCTCTCGGCCTCGCCGTCGTCCTGGGCCCCATCGTCATCCTCGCGGTGTTCGCGCGATGGTGGCCCCGCATCACGCTCGCGCCCGCGTCGTTCCTCGTCGTGCTCGCCGTGTACGCCGCCAACCGACACTTCGAAATGAACGCGCCATCGCTGTTCGGCGCGATCGCCATCACCGTCGCGGCCATCGGGTGGCTGTGCCTCGTCGTCCCCGCGCGGTGGCGCGCGCCGATCCTTGCGGGCCTGGCGCCCGCGGCCGTGTCCATCGCCGTCGCCGCTGGCTACCTCGTCGCCCGTCGCGACCCCGGAGGCGTTCGGCGCCGACGGCTCGTCGCACGCAGCGCTCGTACCACGCGTGGACCGTGGCTGGCCTGCTCGCGCTCGCCCTCGGCGCGGCGGCGGCGCGGGGATGGCAGTGGAGGGATGCCGACGTCGTCGCCGTCGAGGTCCTCGGCGCGATGGCGATCGTCGGCGCGATGGTGACGGGAACCGCGCTGAGCGCGGCGGCGTGGCCGGACGCGCCCGTGGCCGTGCGGCTTGTCGCGCTGGTGCTTGCGTGCCTCGCGGCCCTCAGCGCGCGCGTGTGGTCGCGCCGCCCCGCATCGTGGACCGTCGGGATCGCGGCGACGGCGTGGGCGACCATTCTCGCCCTCGTCGGCCTGATCGACGTGGCCGCGAGGAACGTGGAGTGGTGGCAGGGCATGGGAGTGGCTGCGGCGACGGTCGCCGCCCTCGCGCTCGCGGGGACGCGGTGGCCACGCGTCGCGCTCGGCCCCGCGTCCTTCCTCGGTTCGGTCGCGTTGCCCCTCGCCGTCATGGGTCGCGAGGGCTCGCCCTGGGCGGTCGCGTGTGCCGCGGCCGTCGCCCTCGCCCTCGGCGCCTGGCTCGCCGACGCCCTCAAGGGCCGTAGCCAGGGAGGCCGTGCGGCTCGGCCTCATTCCGGTGGGGCTGTACGGGGCTGGCGCGGCGGTCCTGGCCGCGGGGTTCGCCCTCGCGAGGCTCGCGACCGTGCTCATTCGCGACGACCGGGGCACCGTGAGCGCATGGTCGGCCGGGATCACCCTCGCCGTGCTCGCCGCGGTCCTCACGTTCAGTCCGGCGCGGCGCGCGGCGACCTGGGTCGTCGTGCCGTTCCTTATCGTCGCGTCCGCGAGCCTTCCGGTGCACGGACCGTGGATCGCTCTCGGGCTCATCGCCGCGGCGGGACTCGTCGCGTTCCACATCGCCGGACCGCGGCTCCACATTTCCGCTGACTCCGTGATGGTGCTCGCGCTCGCCGCGGTCGCGTGGGCGCAACGGGGCAACGGCTCCCTCGCGATCATGTCGACCGTCGTCACCGCCATGGCCGTGTCGATCGCCGCGAGGCACCACCGGGGTCTCCGGCAACGGGCGCTGTGGCTCTCTCCCGTCACCGGCGCCGTTGCTGCGGGCGCGGGAGCACTCTCCCTGGGGTTTGGCGCGGGGATCGCGATGGCCGGGGCGATGGTGGGCGCGCTCGGGGTCTCCATCGGGACCGCGGCCGCGGGTCTCGACCGAAGGCTTGCCGTGACCCCATGGACCGTGGGCGTCGCGACCTTCGTGGTTCCGCTTGTCGCGCCGGGCGCGACGCGATCGGGCGTCGCCTTGATCCTTGCTGGCGCTGGCTGGCTCGCGCTCGCCGTGCTCCAGTGGCGGCCCGGCCGCTGGCTCTCTTCCGGGGTCCTCTCGCTCGGGACGGCGCTCGTCCTGATCGGCGCCCACGTCACCGTCGTCGAGGCCTACGTCGCTGTGCCCGCGATCACGGTGCTCGCGATCGGGCTGTGGTGGCTCGCGGACGACCCGGAGACGCGCACGCTTCGGGCCCTCGGCCCCGGCCTGGCCGTCGGGCTGGTGCCGAGCCTGATCACGCTCGCGGCCAATCCCCACCACCTCGCGAGGACGCTCGCGCTGACCGGAGCGACCGTCGTGCTCGCCGCTTTCGGCGTCGGGCTGCGGTGGTTCGCGCCCATCCTCGCGACGTCCATCACGGCCGTGACGGTGTCGTTCACCCAGGTCTTCTCGAGCGAGCCGCTCGTGCAGAAGTGGGTGTCGTTCGCGCTCGTCGGCTCGCTCCTCCTCGCGATCGCGGCGACCTACGAGAAGCTCAAGAAGCTCCGCTAGCGCCCGTTCTTCCGGCGCTCCGGGGGGCTGGTACGATGATTCACCGCGCGCCTCTAGCTCAACTGGCAGAGCAGCTGACTCTTAATCAGCGGGTTCCGGGTTCGAGTCCCGGGGGGCGTACCACCGCCGTCGCGCTAGTCCTCTTTGCTCCGCGCGAAGAGCCTCCACCACGGCTCGGCTTCCCGCTCGCGCGCCTCCCGAACGGCCCGATCCTCGGCCTGTGCCGCCGCCTTCCGCTGCCGTCGCCTCCGCCCCGTCGTGACGATGCGGTAGACCGCGGCACCCATCGCGATCAGGACGAACGCAACGAGCCACGGAACGCAGGATCGCGGAGAAGGAGAGGCCGACGGCCACGGCGTCCTCGGTGAACGAGGCGACGGGGGAGCCCGTGCCGGCGGTCGCCGCGTTGATCGCCGTGCGGGACGTCGCCTTGCCCAGATGGACGGCGAACGACATGATCGCGCCGATCACGTAGCCCAGCCACTCGTGGTCCTTCCAAAACTGGCTGCTCTCCACGACGTCGGCCGCCGCCGTCGCCGCGAAGATGACGGCGCCGACGACGGGCCTCACGGCGCTCTGGATGACGTCGTTGACGTGGTCCACGCCGGGGATCTTGTCGAGGACGAGCTCGACGAGCAGGAGGAGGAGCGACACGATGATCGCGGGCCACGAGGCGAGCCACGTGAGGCCGGGCGGCAGTTCGATGAGGCTCGTGAACCGGGCGAGCGTGCCGACGATCACGAGGGGGATGAAGGCGTTGAGGCCTGCGGCCGCCGAGAGGCCGGCGCCGGTGAGGGCTGCGAGCATGGAGTTCTCCTCGACGAACGGTGCATCCGCGCGCTCCGCGCGGTACCACGATAGCCTCTAAAGAAGCGCGCCACCGGCGCGCAGATGGAGGGGAACAGTCATGGGTTTCTGGGGATATCTCTTCGCGGGCGTTGTTGTGGCCCTCATTGTGCAAATCGTCAAGCGGGGCCAGACCAAGTTGCCGTGGTGGGGCCTGTACCTCGTCGGCATCGTCGGCGCCATGGGAGGCTACGCGCTCGCGAGCCAACTCGGCGTCGAGTCGACGAGCGGCATCGACTGGATTCGGTGGGCGCTGAGCGTCGTGGTCGCGCTGGTGGGAATTTGGGTCATCGGCGCCATCGGCGGACGAAAGAAGTAGGGGCGCCGCGAACGAAGCAAGCGTGAGGACGGCCCTCAGGCGCCGTTGCCTGGGGGCCGCCGGCTAGTGCATGGGGTGGCTGACGGGACTTGAACCCGCGGCCCCCTGGACCACAACCAGGTGCTCTACCGACTGAGCTACAGCCACCATGGGCCCTGCGGGCCAGCCGTAAGTGTATCGCCTCTAGGCGGTGGGCTCGGGCCCGTCCGTCACGGCCTGGGCCGCCGTGCGCGCGACGTCGGTCTCCGGCCCCGGCGGCGGAACGAAGATCGTTTGCCGGTAGTAGCGCAGCTCGCGGATCGAATCCTGAATGTCCCCGAGCGCCCGGTGCCCCCCGGTCTTTTCCGGGGCCTGGAAGTAGGCGCGCGGGTACCAGCGCCGCGCGAGCTCCTTGATGGAGCTGACGTCCACGACGCGGTAATGGAGCCACGCGGTCAGCGCGGGCATGTCCCGCTCAAGGAAGAGCCGATCCATGCCCACCGTGTTGCCCGCAAGGGGCGCCTTTCCTTCGGCGACGTACTCCTTGACGTAGGCGAGGATCTGCTGCTCCGCGTCCTTCATCGTCGTGCCCCCGGCGAGCTCGGGAAGCAGGCCCGAGGTCGCGTGCATGTCCCGCACGAAGTCGCCCATGCCCTTGAGCGCCTTCGCCGTGGGCTTGATGACCACGGAGACGCCGTCGCCCAGGACGTTGAGCTCGCCGTCCGTGACGAGGCACGCGACCTCGATCAGGGCGTCGCGCGCGACGTCGAGTCCGGTCATCTCGCAGTCAATCCACACCAGGTGGTCGGGCGTCGCCATGGAAACCACCCTAGGGCTTCACGCGGGCCACTGGCCGCGCAGGTACTGCGGCGGCCAGTAGTCGATCGTGGCCCCCAGCTCGTGGGCGGCGCGGAGCGCGAAGTGCGGGTCGCGCAGGAACTCTCGGCCGACGAGGACGGCGTCCGCGGCGCCGGACGCGACGATCTCCTCCGCCTGCCGCGCCTCGGTGATGCGCCCGACGGCGGCGACGGGGGAGCCGGTCGCCTCGCGGACGGCTGTGGCGAGAGGGACCTGGTACCCGGGCGCCGAGGGGATCTTCACGCCGGGGATCAGTCCGCCACTCGAGATGTCGAAGAGGTCGGCGCCCGCGTCGCGAGCCCACCCCGCGACCGTGTGAGTCTGCTCGGGCGTCCAGCCCTCCGGCTCGACCCAGTCGGTCGCCGACATGCGGACGAAGACGGGCACGGCGTCGCCGACGGCCTCCCTTACCTCGCGCACCACGGCGAGCAGCAGGCGCGCGCGGTTCTCGAGTGGGCCGCCGTACTCGTCGTTTCGGGTGTTCGAGAGCGGGGAGAGGAACTGGTGAATGAGGTACCCGTGAGCCGCGTGGACCTCGATGACGTCGAAACCCGCGTCGACGGCGCGGCGGGCCGCGGCGCCGAAAGCGGCGATGACGGCGGCGATGTCCGCGGTGGTCGCTGCCCGTGGCTCGTCGTATCCCTCGAAGGCGAGGGCGGACGGCGCCAGCGTCTGCCAGCCGCCGTCGGCGATCGCCTGGGTGCCGCGCCCGCTCCAGTCGCGGTACGTCGACGCCTTGCGGCCCGCGTGCGCGAGCTGGATTCCCGCGCGCGCGCCGCGCTCGTGGATGAACTCGACGATCGGCGCGAAGGCGTCCCGCTGGGCGTCGTTCCACAGCCCGGTGTCCCACGCGGAGATGCGCCCCTCGGGCACCACAGCGGTCGCCTCGGCGATGACGAGGCCGGCGCCGCCGCGCGCGAAGGAGCCCAGGTGCGCGAGGTGCCACGGCGTCGGCACGCCGTCGAGATCCTCGCAGGAGTACTGGCACATCGGGGAGACCCAGAGGCGGTTGCGGAACGTGACGTCCCTGAGGGAAAGCGGGCTGAAGAGTGCGGCGGTCATGGTGCTCCTTGTGGGGGTGAGGCGTCCTCGTGGCGATGCTAGCGGACTGATAGATTGGGCACCGGAGTGCCGGGAAGCCTGGTCGGCGACACCCTTCGCCACCCCTCGCACTGGAGCCAACGTGACAGACGTAGGACACTTCGCGCTCGTCGTGTTGCTGATCGCTGTCGTCGGCATGATCGCCGTCGTCTCGAGCCGCCTCACCGAGTGGCTGAAGATTCCCGTCGCCCGCGATCGTTCTCGTGGGCGCCGCCGTCGCGGTGCAGATCGTGCCGGCACTGCAGCCCGGTTCCGAATACACCGTGGAGCACGTCGTCACCATCGCGCTCCTGTGCATCCTGTTCGACGGGGGCATGCATATCGGGTGGTCGAGATTCAGAAAGGCCGCCGCGCCCATCGGGGTGGTCGGCGTGCTCGGCACCGTCCTGACCGTCGCCGCGGCCGCCGCCCTCATCCACTACGCGTTCGGCCTCGACTGGTACGTCGCCGTGCTCGTCGGCACCGCCGTCTCGCCGACGGACCCCGCCGTCGTCTTCTCCGTGCTCGGCAAGCGGGAGGTCTCCGGCGACAGCGGGACCATCCTCGAGGGCGAATCCGGCGCGAACGACCCCGTGGGCATCGCGCTCATGGCGAGCCTCATCACCGCCGGCGCGCTGAGCGCCAAGGCCTGGGGCCACGTGGGCGACGACTTCCTGCTGCAGATGGGCGTCGGCGCCGTGGTCGGGCTCGTGGGCGGCAAGGCCCTGCTGTGGTTCATGCGCAAGGTCTCCCTCGCGTCGGAGGGGTTGTACCCCATCCGCACGCTCGCGGGCGCGCTCATCCTGTTCGGCGTCGCGTCCGCGGCGCACGGCTCCGGGTTCCTCGCGGTGTTCGTGGCCGGCATCGTCATCGGCGACGAGCCCGCGCCGTTCAAGCGCGAGATCGAGCGGTTCCACGGCGCCCTCGCGAGCCTCGGCGAGATCGTCGCGTTCCTGGCGCTCGGGCTGACCGTGAACCTCGAGGTGATCTTCCACCGCGACGTGCTCTTCCCCGGCCTCATCCTCGCCGCGGTGCTGGCGTTCGTCATCCGGCCCGTGCTCGTGGGGCTGTGCCTGCTTCCCAGCGGGCTGCCAAAGAACCAGCTGGCGTTCATCCTCTTCGCGGGCCTCAAAGGCGCCGTCCCCATCCTCCTCGGCAGCTTCATCCTGGCCGCGCACGTGCCGGAGGCCGAGCGCCTCTACGGCATCGTCGTGGTGGTCGTGGTGTTCTCCGTCGTCGTTCAGGGCAGCCTCGCGCCCATGGTGGCGCGCTGGCTCCGGGTGCCCATGCGGATCATCGAGCCTCAGCCGTGGGCGCTCGGCGTCCGGCTCCGGAGCGAGCCGGACGGCGTCCACCGCATGACGGTGGTGGAGGGCTCCCCGGCCGACGGGCGGAGCATCCAGGACCTCACGGAGGTCTCGGACGACGCGTGGGTCAGCATGGTGGTGCGCGGCGGCAAGCTCGTGAACGTGCGCCCGAGCACGGTGCTGAGCGCCGGGGACGACGTGATGATCCTCGCCGGCCCCGAGACGCGCGCCGAGCTCGCGCGGGCGTTCGGGCTCGAGGAGGTCGTGAGTCCCACCACGGGCAAGGTCGCGGCGTGGGGGAGCAGGCGTCGCCGGCGACCCGCGTCCGGCGCCAAGAAGAAGTAGCGCCCCACGCGCGATAGGTGCCCCCGGCAGGATTCGAACCTGCGACCTACGGATTAGAAGTCCGACGCTCTATCCGGCTGAGCTACGGGGGCGGGGCACGCGCCTTCCAGGGTAGTGCTCCGAACCCGCGAAGCGCCTACGGCGCGGTAGTTTGGTGTACGCGTCGAGAGGGGGCACGCTAGACCCATGAGTATCCGTCCCGTTCGGTCGTGGGGCCGCCCGGGCGCATTGCTCGACGCCCTGAGGGCGACGCGCGCCGCCGTCGGCGCCGTGGAACTCCCCTTCGAATCCCCGGAGTCCGAGCGCGCCGAGGCGCTCGTTCACGACATCATCGAGCAGTTGGACCAGCACCTCATTCCCCGCGTGACCGAGGGCTCCGTGCCCGCCGTCGTCGTCGTCGCTGGCTCCACGGGTTCCGGCAAGTCCACCATCGTGAACGCGCTCCTCGGGGCGGACGTCACCGCCGCGGGCGTCCTGCGCCCGACGACCAAGGTTCCCCACCTCTTCCACCACCCCTCTGACGGGGTGCTGCTCAGCTCCGCGACGCGTCGGGCCACCACGCGGCCATCACCGGCGGTCCCGCGCGGGCTCGTGATCGTCGACTCGCCGGACATCGATTCGCTCGTGGGGGAGAACCGCGAGGTGGCCCGCGAGCTACTCGATGCCGCCGACCTCTGGATCTTCGTCACGACGGCCGCCCGCTACGGCGACGCCGTGCCGTGGGAGGTGCTCCGCAGGGGCGCGGAGCGCGGCGCGTCGATCGCGATCGTGCTGAGCCGCGTCACCGCAGACGTCGCCGCGCACGTGAGGCGCGACCTCGTCGAGCGGCTCAAGGTCGAGGGCCTGGAATCCCTTCCCCTGTTCGTCATCCCGGAGGAGCCCGAGGGCCTCGCCGCGCTGCCCGAAGACGTCATCCAGGGCCTCAGGCGCTGGCTCGACACGGTCGCGGCCAAGAGCGCGACGACCATCATCGAGCGGACGATGCAGGGCGCGTCGCAGGCGCTCAAGGAGTGGCTCGAGCAGCTCGCCGAGTTCATGGACAACCAGGCGGCGGCGGTCAAGCAGGCGCGGGGCGAGGTGCGGCGCGCGGCCGCGCGCGCCGAGCAGGACGGGGGCGAGTTCTGGTTCCGCGAGATCGCCGTGGGGCCGATCGCGGCCCTGTGGGCGCGAGGGGCCGACCCGGGGGGACCCCTGTACCGGATCAGTTCCAACCCCCTCACCAAGAAGAGGGCGGCGGTGGTCTCCCGCGACCAGGCGCTCGCCGAGATGCGGGTGGAACTCATGCGCGCGGTCGAGGGCACGCTCGCGTTCACCGCGGCGCAGGCCTCCGCGCGGATGCTCGAGGGCCTGACCGTCGACGCGAGCGGCGTCGGCGCCTGGATGATCGAGCAGCGCGACCCGACTGAGGCAGCGGGCGCGCGCGCCCGTCACGCCCGCGAGGCGGCCCAGGGGTGGCTCGCCCGCTGCGGCGAGATCGTCGATGCCCTCCCGGGAGCCGCGGGCGCCGTGCAGTTCGTGGGTCCGGACGGGCTCGGGACGATCTTCGCCTCGGCCGCGCTCGGGGTGCCGCAGGCGAGGCAGGCCCTCGCCCTTCTCGTCGGCTCCGGCCTCCAGGAGCACTTCGACCAGGCCCGCGCGAACCTCACCGCCGCCCGCCGCTACTGCATCAATCGCGAGGCCCTCGACATGATCGCCCCGAGCGACATGCCCACGCTCGCCCCCGACGCGTCCGCCTCGATTCGCCTGCGCCGCGCGGAGCTGAGGGGCCTGCTGTGACGGTGTCGTTCACGCACCTCGATCCGCCGAGCGAGACCACGTTCCTTCGGGAGCGGGTCTCGCGCCTCAAGGCGTCGCTCGATTGGGCGGGCGAGGCCCTCACGCCGCAGGTCAAGGCGGCCATCCGAGAAACCGTCAGGCGCTGCGAGGAGCGGCTGGCGCTCGGCGTCGACACGACGATCGTCGCGCTCGCAGGCGGGACGGGCTCCGGCAAGTCCTCCCTGTTTAACGCGATCGTGCGCCTGGACTTCGCGCTCGCCGGGGTCTCCCGGCCGACGACGGCGCAGGTGAGCGCGGCGACGTGGGGCGGGAACGCGGACCCCATCCTGGATTGGCTGGGCGTCGATCCCGACCGGAGGCTCGCGTGCGAGACGGCGCTCGACACCGAGGTGGAGGCGCAGTTCCGCGGAATGATCCTGCTGGACCTGCCCGATCACGACTCCGTCCAGGCGGCGAACCGCGAGATCGTCGACCGCGTGGTGCCGATGGCGGACCTGCTCATCTGGGTGGTGGACCCCCAGAAGTACGCGGACCACGCGCTCCACTCGCGGTACCTCACCGCGGTGGCGGAGTCCGGGGCGCCGTCGGCGATCGTCCTCAACCACACGGACCGGCTCACGAGGAAGGACGCGGACGCCGTCCTCTACGACATTCGCAGGCTCCTGGCGGAGAAGGGGATCGAGTCCGTTCCCGTTCTCATGACCTCCGCGACGACCGGGGCAGGGGTGGACAGCGTCAGGAGCGTCCTCGCCAACGTCGCCCGGCGCCGCTCGGTCGCGGCGGAGTCCGTGCGCGCCGAGCTCGTCGCGGCGGGCAGGCTCCTGGCGAACGCGCTCGCCAAGGACTCGGAACCCGCGCTCCCCGAGCCGATGGAACTCGCGACGGAGCTCGCCAAGGCGGCCGGCGTCGACGTCAGGGCGAAGGCCGCAGGCGAGGTCGCCGCGGGACGCCAGGCGGCGTACCCGGGGCTCGCGACCCTGACGGCCGCGGCGGTCTCGCCGCTGCGCGAGGCGTGGGTCGACGCCGCGACCGACGGGCTCCCGCGCGCGTGGCGCCTCGTCATGAGCAACGCGATAGCCAAGCCCGCGGCGATCGCGGAGGCGATCAACGACGCCCTCGGCGTGGTCCGCTGGCCCGAGGTCAAGCCCGCGAAGAAGCGGCTTGTGGCGGACGACGGCCGCCCCGTCGATGGAGGAGGCGATCCTCGGCCTCGGGCGCGAGGCGGTCCTGGGCGCGATCCGCGACGACGTGGTGGAACCCACGGAGATGGTGCACCAGGCGTACCGGGCGCTCGACGAGCTGACGCAGCTCGGCGCGGCCGGGCCCGCGGGCCTCGGGGGAGTAGGCGGCGACACTCCACGCTCCGCGTCCCCCGCCGGGCGATGTCCCCAGGGTGCGCCCGCGCGGTCGGCTTGCCCCCTGGAGTCTCTCGATCGGCAGACGGAGATCGTCGCGCGTCACCGTGGGCGGAGCCGCACCGTGCGGCACGACCCAAGGAGGGTGGCATGAACGACCTCATCATGACCGTCAACGGGTGGGTGGCGACCGAGCCCAGCCAGCACGTCGGACCCACGGGGGCCAGGCTCACGAGCTTCCGGCTCGCCTCGACCTCGCGCTTCTTCGACCGCGACAAGGGCGAGTGGACCGACGGGCGCACCGAGTGGTTCACCGTCAAGGTGTTTCGGAACGCGGCGATCACCGTCGCGAACTCGATCAAGAAGGGCCAGCCCGTCACGGTGCACGGGCGCTTCCGCACCAACGAGTGGGAAAGCGACGGCGGGACGCGCACGGACCTCGTCATCGACGCGACGAGCGTGGGCCACGACCTGACGCGCGGCACGGCGGAGTTCACGCGGGCGTTCGGCGACGCGGCGCTCGGTGGGGACGCGAGCGACGCGGAGGGATCCGCGTCCGACGACGTGGGCGGTCCCGACGACGCCGATGATCCCGACAACGCGGGCGTCGCGACGTCGAACGAGGCCGAGCTCGAGGCCGTGGCCTAGCGTCGCAGCCACCGTGGGTGGGGTGCCAGGCGATGGAGTGAGGCGGGGCGGCGGGCTACGCTCGCGGTATGCCCACCTCCGCTGACCTCGCCGCCGAAGCCGCCGCCGCCATCGCCGCCGCGACGGGCGTCGACCGCCACGACATCGCGCTCGTCCTGGGCTCCGGCTGGGGCGACGCAGCCGGGCTCCTGGGCGAGGAGGTCGCGTCGGTGCCGCCGGGCGACGTCCCCGGGTTCAAGGACGCCGCGGTGCAGGGGCACCACGCGGAGCTCCGCTCGATCCTCACCCCTTCGGGGAGCCGCGTGCTCGTCCTCGGCGCCAGGCAGCACTTCTACGAAAGCCGCGACGCCCAGGCCGTCGTGCACGGGGTCCGCACCGCGGCTGCGGCGGGGTGCCGCACCCTCGTCCTCACCAATGGCTGCGGCTCGACGCGACCGGAGGTGGGCCCCGGCACGCCCGTCCTCATCTCCGACCACATCAACGTCACGGGAGCGACCCCGCTCACGGGCGCGACCTTCGTCGACATGACGGACGTCTACTCCCCGCGGCTCCGCGCGATCGCGCGCGAGGTCGACCCCAGCCTCGTCGACGGCGTCTACATCCAGTTCCCCGGGCCCCAGTACGAGACCCCAGCCGAGGTGCGGATGGCGGCGACGATGGGGGCGAACCTCATCGGCATGTCCACGGCGCTTGAGGCAATCGCCGCCCGAGCGGCGGGGCTCGAGATCCTTGGGCTCTCGCTCGTCACGAACCTCGCCGCGGGAATCTCGGGCGGCGAGCTGAACCACCAGGAGGTGCTCGAGGCGGGCCGCGAGGCCGGGCCGCGCATCTCGAGGCTCCTCGCGGACATCGTCGGACGCATCGCGTGACGCCCGCCCCCGATCTCGCCGACCTAGCGTCGCGGGTCGAAACCTGGATCGCGGACGATCCCGACGACGAGACCGCAGCCGAGCTCGCGGGCGTGCTCTCGGCCATGCGGGCGGGGGACCCGAACGCCGCGGCCGACGCCGCCGACCGATTCAGCGGCATGCTCCAGTTCGGCACGGCGGGCCTCCGCGGCGCGCTCGGCGCCGGCCCGAATCGCATGAACCGCGCGGTCGTCATCCGTGCCGCGGCCGGGCTCGCGTCCTACCTCACCGACACCCTGGGCGGCCCCGGCACCGTCGCGATCGGCTACGACGCCCGCTTCAAGTCCGATCTCTTCGCGCTCGACACCGCGGCGGTCATGACGGCCGCGGGCCACCGCGCGATGCTCCTTCCCAGCGCGCTCCCGACGCCCGTGCTCGCCTACGCCGTGCGCGAGCTCGAGGCGGACGCGGGCGTGATGGTCACCGCGAGCCACAACCCACCCCAGGACAACGGCTACAAGGTCTACCTCGGGGGTCGCGTCGTCGGCGGGGCGGGCCAGGGGGCCCAAATCGTCCCGCCCTTCGACGCGGAGATCGCATCGAGGATCGCCCGCGTCGCGTCCGTCGCGGCGACCCCGCGCGCGGACTCGGGCTGGGAGATCATCGGCGACGACCTGCTCGACGGGTACATCGCCAAGACCGCCGCCCTTGTCGGCGACCCCGACGCCTCGCGGCGCGCGGCGCGCGCGGAGGTGACGCTCGTCCTCACGCCGCTCCACGGCGTCGGCGGAGCAACGGTCACTGCGGTGCTGCGGGCCGCGGGCTTCACCGACCTCCACACCGTCGCGGAGCAGGCCGAGCCCGATCCCCGTTTCCCCACGGTCGCGTTCCCGAACCCCGAGGAGAAGGGCGCGATGGACCTGGCGCTCGCGCTCGCCGAGGCGGTGGGCGCTCACGCGGTGATCGCCAACGATCCCGACACCGACCGATGCGCCGTGGCCGCCGTGATCCGGGGCCGGTGGACCACGCTCCACGGCGATCGCGTGGGCGCCCTCCTCGGCGAACGCCTCGCGCGGCAGTCATCCGTGGAAGGGCGCTCGGGGACTCTCGCCAACTCGATCGTCTCGTCGCAGATCCTTGCGCGCATCGCCGAACGCCACGGGCTCGCGCACGAGTCCACCCTGACGGGCTTCAAGTGGATCGCCCGGGCGGAGAACCTGGTCTTCGGGTACGAGGAGGCACTCGGGTATTGCGTCGCGCCGGATCTCGTCCGCGACAAGGACGGGATCTCCGCGGCCGTCGTCATCGCCGACCTCGTGGCAGAACTCCACGCCGATGGACGCACGCTTGAGGACGCGCTCGATGAGATCGACCGCGACTACGGCGTCTACCTCACGCGCCAAGTCTCGGCGCGGCTCGATTCGACGGAGGCGGTCGCGGCGGCCGTCTCGGGGATCCTCGCGACACCACCGACGACGCTCGGCGGATCGGCGGTCACCGTCGCGGACGACATGGCGTCGGGGATCGACGGGCTTCCCCCGACGCCGGGACTCAGGCTCGCGACGGCGAGCGGAGCGCGGGTCATCATCCGTCCGAGCGGGACCGAGGCCAAGGTCAAGGCGTACCTCGAGGTCATCGTGCCGGTCGTTGACTCAGTGCCCGACGCGCGGGCGTCGGCGGAGCGGCTCATGGACGAACTCGCGTCCGACGTCCACGCGACGCTTGGCCTCTAGTACCCGGCGTCGCCCCCCGCCTTCCCTTCCACGCCGTCGAGGCCGTCGAGCACCGCGCGGGTACCCGAGAGGCCGAGGCGCGTCGCTCCCGCGGCGATCATCGCGAGGGCCGCATCGGCCGTGCGAATGCCGCCCGAGGCCTTGACGCCGAGTGTGCCGCCGACGGTCTTCGCCATCAGCGCCACCGCGTGCTCCGTGGCGCCCCCGGCGGGGTGGAAGCCCGTCGACGTCTTGACGAAGTCGGCGCCCGCGGCCTCGGCGGCGCGGCACACGCCGACGATTTGCTCGTCGGTCAGGGCGGCCGACTCGATGATCACCTTGAGGATCTTGTCGGCAGGCACCGCGGCCCGAACCGCGCGGATATCCGCCTCGACGGCCGGGAAATCTCCGGAGACCGCGGCGCCGACGTCGATCACCATGTCCACCTCGTCGGCGCCGTCGGCAATGGAGCGCGCCGCCTCGGTCGCCTTGACATCGCTGTGGTGCTTGCCCGATGGGAATCCGCACACGGTCGCGACCGCAAGTCCCGCGGGCGTCGCGACCGGAAGCATCGACGGCGAGATGCAGACGCTGAACGCGCCGAGGTCCGCCGCCTCGGCAATGAGGGCGGCAACGTCGGCGGCGGTGGCCTCTGGCTTGAGGAGCGTGTGGTCGACGTACCGGGCGAGCTCGGCGCGGGAGAGCGTCATGGGGGTGTCCTTTCGGGTGGGGCGACTACTCGACGAGGCCCTCGTAGGCCTCGAACACGGCCTCGGCCAGTTCCTCGCGCACGTCGTACGGCTGGAACGCAGCCCACGCCGCGTCGAGCGTCGCGAGCTCGAGGTCCTCGAGGCCCCAGCCGGCCTCGTCGACGAGGAGGGCCATCTCGCGCGTCAACGAGGTCCCTGACATCAGGCGGTTGTCGGAGTTGATGGTCACGGTGAACCCGAGATCGCGTAGGCCGGTGATCGGGTGCGTCGCTATCGACGCCGCGGCTCCCGTCTGGAGGTTCGACGACGGGCACAACTCGAGCGGGATCTGGTTGTCCCGCACGAACGCCGCGACCCGACCGTAGACGGGCGCCTGCGTCCCGAAGCCGTCGATGTCCTCGTGAATGCGAACGCCGTGGCCGATGCGCCTCGCGGCGCCAAGTCCCACGGCCTCGGAGATGCTCCCGACCCCCGCGGCCTCTCCCGCGTGGATGGTCGTCGGCACGTGGGCGTCGCGAAGAAGCGCGAAGGCCTCGGCGTGCCTGGACGGCGGGAACCCGTCCTCGGCTCCCGCGATGTCGAATCCGACGCAGCAGCGCCCGTAGTTTTCCAGCGTGAGGCGGGCGATCTCGGTCCCGCGGTCGGCGTGCCGCATCGCGGTGAGGAGCGCGCCCGCCCTGATCTCGCGCCCGGCGGCCGCGGCCTCCGCGACGCCTGCGTCGATGCCCGCCTGAACGGCCTCGACTACCTCCTGGAGGCTGAGACCGCCCTCCAGGTGCTGCTCCGGCGCGTACCTGAGCTCGGCGTAGATCACGCCGTCCGCGGCCAGGTCGACCACGGCCTCGCGGGCGACGCGCGCGAGGTTGTCCGCAGTCTGCATGACGGCGACCGTGTGGGCGAACGTCTCGAGGTAGCGGACGAGCGATCCGGAGTTCGCCGACTCGACGAACCACGCAGCGAGGGCGGCGGCGTCGGTGGCGGGGAGTTCGTGCCCGGCGTCCGCCGCCAGTTCGATGATCGTCTCGGGACGGAGGCCCCCGTCGAGGTGCTCGTGGAGCGCGATCTTGGGCAGCGGAAGCAGGCGTTCGAAGGTGTCGGTCACCCTGCCAACACTAGTCGCCCGGCGGGCCGGCCCCCGTGGGTCGCCTACGAGCCGTCGACGCGCTCGATGACGATCCGCCGTTCGTGCCCGGAGGGCGCCACCGCGAGGGCGCCCGCGCCGTCGCACGCCTCCTCGAGGGCCCGACGAGCCCTCCCGAACCGCGACTCCTCGTCCGTGTACAGGGTCATGATGGGCTCGCCCGAGGAGACGGGGTCGCCTTGCTGCTTGTGCAGGTAGATCCCCGCGCCCGGCTGGATCACGTCGACGAGGCTCGCCCGGCCCGCGCCCAGGCGCCAGGCGGCGATGCCCACGCCCAGCGCGTCGATGCGGGAGACGACGCCGTCGTCGTCGGCCGTGATCACCTCGCTGTGCTTCGCCGTGGGGAGGGGGGCGTCTGGATCTCCGCCTTGCGCCGCGATCATGGCGCGCCACACGTCCATGGCGCTGCCGTCGGCGAGGGCGTCCGCGGGATCCTTGTCCGCGACCCCCGCTCGCTCCAGCATCTCCCGCGCAAGAGCGAGCGTGAGTTCCACGACGTCGGCCGGCCCCCCGCCCGCGAGCACCTCGAGGGACTCGGCGACCTCGAGGGCGTTGCCGACCGCGCGCCCGAGCGGCGTGGACATGTCCGTGAGCAAGGCGGACGTGGCGACTCCGGCGTCGGTGCCGAGCTCGACCATGGTCTGGGCGAGCTCGCGCGCGCGGTCGAGATCCTTCATGAAGGCCCCGGAGCCGACCTTGACGTCCAGGACGAGCACGCCCGTGCCCTCGGCGATCTTCTTGGACATGATCGACGACGCGATGAGGGGGATGGACTCCACCGTCCCGGTCACGTCGCGGAGCGCGTAGAGCTTCTTGTCGGCGGGGGCGAGCCCGGCCCCGGCGGCGCAGATGACGGCGCCAACGGACCCCAGCTGATCGAGCATCTGGGCGTTGGTGCGGTCCGCCTGCCAGCCGCGGATGGTCTCCAGCTTGTCCAGGGTGCCGCCGGTGTGACCGAGGCCGCGCCCCGAAAGCTGGGGCACGGCGAGCCCGCACGCGGCGGCGAGCGGCGAGAGCGGAAGCGTGATCTTGTCGCCCACGCCTCCGGTGGAGTGCTTGTCCGCCGTGGGCCGCGAGAGCCCGGAGAAGTCGAGCCGTTCGCCCGTGTTGATCATCGCTAGGGTCCAGCGCGCGATCTCCGCACGGTTCATGCCGCGCTGGAGTATCGCCATCGCGAGGGAGCTCATCTGATAGTCGGTCACGACCCCGCGCGTGAACGCGTCAACGACCCAATCGATCTGGCCGTCCGTGAGCACGTGACCGTCGCGCTTCGCGACGATGACGTCGACGGCGTCGTACGTCTCGGTCACGCGTTCGCCCCGGGTTGGTCACCGTCTGGGCGCCGAGGCTCGAGGTGGCCGGGGCCGAAGGCGCCCGGGAGAAGGGTCGCGACGGTGACGGGGCCCCCGTCGGAGTCGACGAGCATGTCGGGGCCGCCGTGTTCGTGAAGCAACTGTCGACAACGCCCGCAGGGGGTGAGGGGGTCTCCCGCGCCGTCGACGCACGCGAGGGCGAGGAGCCGCCCGCCGCCGGTCGCGTGGAGCTGGGAGACCACCGAGCACTCGGCGCACAGTGTCAACCCGTAGCTCGCGTTCTCGACGTTGCAACCGGCGATGATCCGCCCGTCGTCCGTCACGGCGGCGGCGCCCACGGGGTAGCGCGAGTACGGGACGTAGGCGGTCGCCGACACCGCGCGCGCGGCGGAGCGAAGCGCGTCCCAGTCGATCTCGACGCCGGTCACTTCTTGTACGGCGTTCCCTCGGCCGCAGGCGGGCTGACGCGCCCGACGATTCCCGCGACGGCGAAGATGGTGGCGAGGTAGGGGAGCATGCTGATGAACTCGCCCGGAATGCTCGAACCGATGATGCCGAGGTCCCGGCGCAGCTGGTCGGCGAGGCCGAACAGCAGCGCGGCGGCGAGGGCGCCCTTGGGCGACCAGCGGCCGAGGATCATCGCGGCGAGCGCGATATACCCCTTGCCGTTGGTCATCTCCTTGCCGAAGCCGAGGCCGGCGGCGACGGTGAAGAACGCGCCGCCGAGGCCCGCGACGGCGCCACCGAGGATGGTGTTGCGGACGCGCGTGGGGTTCACCTTGATGCCGACGGTGTCGGCGGCCTGAGGGTGCTCTCCGACGGCCCGCACCCTGAGGCCCCATCGCGACCGGAAGAGCATCACGTGGAGCGCGGCGACCACGACGAACATGATGTAGATCAGCGGGGATTGGTCGAACAGGACCGGCCCGATGACGGGGATCTTGGACAGCAGGGGAACCGGCCAGTCGCTCAGCCCCGTCGGCACGTTGAGGTTCGGGTGGGTCTTCAGCACCGTGCCGAAGAAGAACCCGGTGAGGCCGACGACGAGCACGTTGAGCACCACGCCGACGACGATCTGGTCCACCCAGTAGCGCACGGCGAACAGGGCCAGGATCGCCCCGACGAGCGCGCCCGCGAGCGGGGCCGCGATCATTCCGAGCCATGCGCTCCCCGTGACGCTCGCGACCACGGCGCCGAGGAACGCGCCGAACAGGAGCTGACCCTCGATCGCGATGTTGATGACGCCGGAGCGCTCGCAGATGAGGCCGGCGAGCGAGCCGAAGACGAGCGGACCGGCGAAGACGAGCCCGCCGGCCAGGAGGCCGGTGATGTTGATGTTCGTGTCGTCCTTGCCCGCCCCCGCCCAGAGAAGGAGGGACAGGAGGACGGCGACGCCGAAGAGCGATGGAAGCCACGCCCCGCAGCTTGCGCCGCTTCCACACGGACCACGCGGACAGTCCGGCGAGGGCGGCGGCGAGCACGGTGAGCAGCACCGCCGAACCGCGCGAGGCGACGGAGAAGTCGGGAATGTGGAACGCGTCGGTCTCGCGGGCAAGGTGGAACGACGTCTGCGCTCCCGCCGCCGAGCCGAGGCCGAAGAACACCAAGGCAAGGAGCGCGACGACGGCGTAGGAGATGGGCGCCTTCCAGCTGCGCGGGACCTCGATCTCGGCTTCGTCCGACGCCTGGGCGGGTGAGGCGACGACGGCGGTCATGCGGGCACCACCTCCTCGCGCGCGGGGGAGGGCAATCGGAAGAGGAAGCGCACGAGGGGCGGCGCGGCGATGAACAGCACGATCAAGGCCTGGATCACCAGCACGATATCGCTGGGGAGTCCCGCCTGGACCTGGAGCGTCGGCCCGGCGGCGCGGAGGGCGCCGAAGAGGATCGCGGCGAGGACCGTGCCGAGGGGTCGCGACCGGCCGAGCAGCGCGACGGTAATCGCGTCGAAGCCGAAGCTCGCAGCGATGCCCTCGGTCAGCGCCTTCTCCGTGCCGAGCACCTGGGCCGATCCCGCGAGCCCCGCGAGGGCGCCCGCGATGACCATCACGAGGATGTACGCGCGCGCGATGCTCATGCCCGCCTTCCTCGCGGCGTGCGGGTTGGCACCCACCGCGCGGAATCGGAAGCCCCAGGTGGACCGCTCCATGAGCCACCACACGCCCCACGGCGGCGAGCAGCGCCACCACGAACCCCAGGTGGAGCCGAATGGCGACGTCACCGACCCAGCCGAAGATCAGCGGGTATTGGGCCGAGGAGTCGACGATCGGCGACTTGGGGTAGTCGCTCCCCGGCCGCTGGAAGGCGTCCTGCTGAAGAGCGAAACGAATGAGGTTGAGGGCGACGTAGTTGAGCATGATGGTCGATGATGACCTCGTGCGCCCCCGTCTTCGCTTTCAAGACTCCGGGGATGAAGCCCCAGAGCGCGCCGCCGATGATGGCGCCGATGAATCGGCGAGCGATGAGGTGGAGGCCCCACCGGCAGGTGGCACGCGAATCCGATGTATCCGCCCATGAGCGCGCCGATGATGATCTGGCCCTGGGCGCCGATGTTGAACAGGCCGGCGCGGAAGCCGACGCCGAGGCCGAGGCCGGCGAAGATCAGTGGGGTGGCGACGGTGAGCGGTCTGCGTGAAGGGCTTGAGCTTCTCCGCCCAGCTCGCGGCGCCGGCATTGTAGATCGCCCCCTCGAACAGTCGCGGAGATACGTGCTGCCGATGACGCCGCCCAGCGGCGCTGAACCATGTCGCTCGGACGCGCGAAGAAGTAGTCCGCCGGCGGCCGCGACGTCCGGGTCGACCGCGATGACAAGGATGCTGCTGACGACGAGCGAGGCGGCGATCGCGAGCAACGACGACGAGCCATTGAGCTCTGAGTGATCGCGCGCATGAAGCGTCGTCGGCGTCGCGGTCCGGCTCTGTCTTGCCGTCATGCGCTTCACCCCCTCGGAGGCGCCGGCCATCATCGAGGCCGAGCGTGCTCGCGGTTTGTTCCTGGCGGGACGATTCCCACGATCCGCCCGTGATACATCACGGCGATGCGGTCCGCGAGCGCCACGACCTCGTCGAGTTCGGCTCGAGACGATCATCACCGCCGCGCCGGCGTCGCGCTCGGCGATGATGCGCTTGTGGACGAACTCGATGGAGCCGACGTCGAGGCCCCTGGTCGGCTGCGAGGCGACGAGGAGCTTGAGGGGGCGCGACAACTCGCGCGCGAGCACCAGCTTCTGCTGGTTGCCGCCGGAGAGCGATCCTCCCGTCGCCTTGGTTCGCTGTGGTTCTCACGTCGAACTCCTCGAATGAGGCGCGTGGCGTTCTGGGCGATCGCGCCAGTCTGCAGGGCGATGCCGCGTGGCGAAGGGCTCCTGATCGTGGAGGTCGAGGATGAGGTTGTTCTCGAGCGTGAACGTCGAGACGATTCCGTCCTCGGTGCGGTCCTCGGGAACGAAGCCGATGCCCGCCATCAGGACCTCCTTGATGGACCGGCCGGTGATCCGCTCGCCGTCGAGGGTCGCGTAGCCGGCGACCGGGTGCGTCAGACCGAGGAGCGCCTCGGTCAGTTCCGTCTGCCCGTTGCCTTGGACGCCGGCGATCGCGAGGATCTCCCCCGCGCGGACGTCGAAGCTCACGTTGCGCACCTGCGGCACGCCCACGGCGTCGATCACGCTGAGTCCGACGACGTCGAGCACCACGTCGCCCGGCTTCGCTGGCGCCTTCTCGACGGTCATGGAGACGTCGCGGCCCGACCATCATCGAGGCGAGTTTCTCGCGGCTCGCGGTCGGCTTGGCGGAGCCGACGACCTTGCCGCGGCGGATCACCGTGACGGTGTCGGCGACGGCCTTGACCTCGCGGAGCTTGTGAGTGATGAGGACGATCGACGTTCCGGACTTGGCGAGCTCGCGGATGATGGCGAGGAGCTCGTCGGTCTCCTGGGGGTGAGGACCGCGGTCGGCTCGTCGAGGATGAGGACCCTCGCGTCGCGCGACAGGGCCTTGATGATCTCGACCCGCTGCTGGGCGCCCACGGGAAGGTCCGCTGATGAGCGCGTCCGGATCGACGTCGAAGCCGAATCGCTCGGACAGCTCGCGGACGCGCCGCCTGGCCGCCGGAAAGTCGAGGAGGCCCGTGCGCCCGCGCAGGTCCTCGTGGCCGAGCATCACGTTCTCCGCGACGGTGAGCGGCTGCACCAGCATGAAGTGCTGGTGGACCATGCCGATGCCCGCGGCCATCGCGTCGCCCGGTCCGTCGAAGTCCACCACCTCGCCGTCAAGAAGAATCTCGCCCGCGTCGGCGTCGTACAGGCCGAAGAGGACGTTCATGAGCGTGGACTTGCCCGCGCCGTTCTCTCCCAGCAGGGCGTGGACCTGTCCTGGTTCGACCACCAGGTCGATCGCGTCGTTCGCGACGAGGTTTCCGAACGCTTGGTGATGCCCCGCAACTCGAGTTTCACGCCTGGTTCCCGCTCCTTTGCGCCATCGATGAGACGTTTCGCCAGTCAAGCACGAAGGGCGTGCCGCGGTCTACGCAGCACGCCCTTCGTCTTGCCGTTCTGGTTACTTGGTGGCGATGTCGCCCGACGTGATGCCGGCGATCAGGTGCCGTGAAGTCGCCGGTGATGCCCGCAAGGCCAACACCGTCGTTCTCCAGGGTTCCGACGTAGGACTCATTCGAGAAGCCCGACGGCGAGGTGGCCTCGGAGATCGCGGCGTAGACGGCCGCACCGATCTGCTTGAGCACGGAGCCGTAGATGACATCCGCGTACTCGGGCGCGGTGAGGGTCCAGTCGGAGTCGACGCCGATGATCCGGATGTTGCCAGCCTCCTGTGCCGCCTGGGCGGTGCCGAGGCCCACGGGGCCGGCGACGGGGAGGATGATGTCGGCGCCCTGCTCGATGAAGCCCTTTGCCGAGCGTCTGGCCGACGGTCTGGTCGGAGAAGCCAGCGTCGACCGAACCGGACTCGCCGTCCCAGCCGAGGACCGCGACGTTGGTGCCGTTCTCGGTGTTGTAGTAGTTCACGCCGACAGGAAGCCGTCCATGAAGTCCGTGACGCCGGGGAAGTTCCCGCCGCCGAACGTCGCGACCGTTCCGGTCTTGGTGTGGCCGGCCGCGGCGTAGCCCGCGAGGAAGGCGGCCTGGTCGGTGGCGAAGAGGAGCGACTTGACGTTGTCGTACATGACCGGGTTGAAGTCCGCGTCGGAGAACGATGCGTCAACGATCGCGAAGTCCTGGTCGGGGTTGGCGATGGCGGCGGCCGCCGTCGCGTCGGCGAGGAGGAAGCCCACCGTGATGATCAGGTCGCAGTTCGCGGCGATCATCGCGTCGATGTTCGGCGCGTAGTCCGCCTCATCGTTCGACTCCGCCTTCGCGATCTCGATGCCGAGCTCGTCCTGAGCCTTGACGAGTCCCTCATACCCCGACTGATTGAACGACTTGTCGTCGAATCCGCCGGAGTCCGAAACCATGCAGGCCTTGTAGGCCGGGGCCGCGGTCGCGGTTGCAGACGTGGTCGTCGATGCCTCCGGGGCCGCAGAGCATGCTGCCAACGCGATGGCGGCTGTAGCCGCAACCGCGCTCATGCGCACGATGTTCTTCATTATTCGTATCCTCATTCGCTTGGTCATGAGCCTGAATTCCGCCAGGCATGTGCGTCCTTCGACCCTACTTGCGTGGCCGTCGCGACGTGTTGCGGGTGGGAACCATGTGACACGTTGGAGATTACGGTTTGGTATGAAATTCGGGCGTGTGGCTCCGGCGGCGCGGCGGGAGGCGACCGCGCCCAGCGCGTAGGCTGGGCGCCGAAACCATCGCGACCAACCCCCCGGAGATCCAGTGGCTGAGTTCATCTACCAAATGCACAAGGCGCGCAAGGCGCACGGCGACAAGGTCATCCTCGACGACGTGACGCTCGCGTTCTACCCGGGCGCCAAGATCGGCGTCGTCGGGCCGAACGGCGCCGGCAAGTCCACGGTCCTCAAGATCATGGCGGGCCTCGAGCAGGCGTCGAACGGCGAGGCGCGGCTGAGCGACGGATACTCCGTCGGCATCCTCATGCAGGAGCCGCTGCTCAACGAGGAGAAGGACGTGCTGGGCAACGTCCAGGAGGGCGTGGGCCCGATCAAGGCCAAGCTCGACCGCTTCAACGAGATCTCGGACCTGATGAGCCAGCCGGACGCCGACTTCGACACCCTGCTCGCGGAGATGGGGAAGCTCCAGGAGGAGCTCGACCACGCCGACGCGTGGGACCTCGACTCCCAGCTGGAGCAGGCGATGGACGCCCTGCGCTGCCCGCCCGGCGACGCCGCCGTCAAGAACCTCTCCGGGGGCGAGAAGCGCCGCGTCGCCCTGTGCAAGCTCCTCCTCGAGAAGCCGGACCTCCTGCTCCTCGACGAGCCCACCAACCACCTCGACGCCGAATCCGTCCTCTGGCTCGAGCAGCACCTCGCCAAGTATCCGGGCGCCGTGCTCGCCGTGACCCACGACCGGTACTTCCTCGACAACGTCGCCGAGTGGATTCTCGAGCTCGACCGCGGCCGCGCCTACCCCTACGAGGGCAACTACTCCACGTACCTGGAGAAGAAGGGCGAGCGCCTCGCGGTCCAGGGCAAGAAGGACGCGAAGCTCGCCAAGCACCTCAAGGACGAGCTCGAGTGGGTCCGCTCCAACGCGAAGGGCCGCCAGACGAAGTCCAAGGCGCGCCTCGCGCGGTACGACGAGATGGCGACGGAGGCGGAGAAGACCAGGAAGCTCGATTTCGAGGAGATCCAGATCCCCCCGGGCCCGCGCCTCGGCAACATCGTGCTCGCCGCGACCGACCTGAAGAAGGGCTTCGGCGACCGCGTCCTCATCGAGGGGCTCAGCTTCACGCTCCCGCGCAACGGCATCGTCGGCGTCATCGGGCCCAACGGCGTCGGGAAGACCACGCTGTTCAAGACGATCGTGGGCCTGGAGCCCCTCGACGCGGGCGATCTGAAGATCGGCGAGACGGTCAAGGTCAGCTACGTGGACCAGGGCCGCGGCGGGATCGACCCAAAGAAGACGCTGTGGGAGGTCGTCAGCGACGGGCTCGACTACATCAAGGTGGGCAACGTCGAGATGCCGTCGCGCGCCTACGTGGGCGCGTTCGGGTTCAAGGGCCCGGACCAGCAGAAGCCCGCGGGCGTGCTGTCCGGCGGCGAGCGCAACCGCCTCAACCTCGCGCTCACGCTCAAGGAGGGCGGCAACCTGCTGCTCCTCGACGAGCCGACCAACGACCTCGACGTCGAGACCCTCGGGAGCCTCGAGAACGCGCTGCTGGAGTTCCCCGGGTGCGCCGTGGTGGTCAGCCACGACCGGTGGTTCCTCGACCGGGTGACCACCCACATCCTCGCCTACGAGGGCACCGCCGAGAAGCCGGGGGAGTGGTTCTGGTTCGAGGGCAACTTCCAGTCCTACGAAGAGAACAAGATCGAACGCCTCGGGCCCGAGGCCGCGCGCCCTCACCGCGTCACCTATCGCAAGCTCACGCGAGGGTAGCCGCACACGTCGGCGGTATCCACCGTTCGCTCGCGTCTTGGGGTAAGGCAACCCTAAACTCGCTTGCACGGAGCGGGGCATGTCAACCCACGGGCGCATCCCGCACGTCGATGAGGTAGGACGACCGCGATGCTGAAGGATCGCGGGCGATGGGAGGGCTCTAATGACGTCTGCCGACACCGAAGGTGTGACGACGCCGCCGACGCGGGGACCATGGCTCGGACTCGGCGCCCGCGGTCCCTTCGCCGTGCTCGGCGCCGCGGGCCTCGTGCTCGGCGCCGGAACCGGCTACGCGCTCGGCGCGTCGGGTGGTGGCGACGAGGCGGTTCCCGTCCAGGTCGGAAGCGCGGGCGGAACGGTTCCCGCCTACGCCTGCCCGGGCGCGGGCGTCGTGGACCAGCTCGTGCGCGGCGATCGCATCTACGCCATCGGCAAGACGGACGACGGCGCGTGGATCGTGGTGAGGGACGTCAGGGCCGGCTACGCCCCGGTGTTCGTCGACGCCTCCTACGTCGAACTTGACGGCGCGGCCGACCTCGAGACGATGAACTGCGACGACGTCGGCACCTGGGCGCCCTACGTCGAGGCGACGACGCCCGCCCCGGTCGAGACTCCCGCGCCCGCGCCCGCGCCTCACGCCACGACCAAGCCCGCGCCGGTCGAGACGACCGCCGCCCCGCCGCCGCCGGACACGACCCCGCCGACTCTCGCCAACGCCCACGGCACGCCGGGAGACATCTGGGAACAAGACGGCGGAGGAATCACGTGCCTGGGCGGTCCCGCCCGAACGTCGGTGGTCAGCGTCAACGCGACAGACGACAAGGGCGTGGCGTCCGCCTCGATGACCTACACGGTCCCCGGCGCGGGTCCCGTCACGCGGACGATGTCTGGGTCCGGGTCGACCTGGAGCGCGACGTTCGGCCCCGTGGCCGCGAGCACCGTGCCTGACAGCACCGCCCCGTCAGTCACCGTCACCATCACCGTCAAGGACACGAGCGGGAACTCCGCGACGACCACCGCATCGGTGAGCGTCCACTCGATCGCGGAATGCTTCGGGTAGGGGGAGCGATGAGGAAGCTACCGATCTCCATCGCGTTGACCGCGCTCGGCACGTTCGTCGCGGGCGCCGCCATCGCGTACCCGCTGGCGTCGGGCGCCTCCTCGTCGTCCGCGTCGTCCTCGGCGGCCGCGGCCCCGGCGGCGACGGCAAGCGCGTCGCCTGCGGATGCGGGCGACGTGCAACTCGCCCACATGCTTCCCTTCGGGGAGGAGGGGGCGTTCGCCGCCGCCTCGGAGTACATCGACGACGCGGATGCGCGACGCGCGGCCGCGGCGGAGGGAGAGGGAGTGGGCGCCGCGCCGGAGCCCAGGGTCGTTCCCGCCCCGGAGTCCTCCGCCGTCGATTCCCCCGCTCGACCCCGCGCCCCTTCCCGTCGTCGACCCGTGCGTCGACGATCCCGAGTCGCCGGACTGCCCGACCGGCGTGTCCGGGACCGTTCTGGCCATCGTGACGCCGGGGCCCCTGCAGACGTACCTGCTCCCCGACCCGCCCGCGCCCGGCGACGCGTTCAGCTACGTGTACCCCGAGTGCGATCCCGTCCCGCTGGAGCCGGGCTACGTGCAGATCGGCCTCGGAACCAACCGCCCCGATCACCGGCGAAGATCTCCTGGGCGCTCCACCCGGCGGACGGGACCGGGATCCCCGACGCCGCCTGGGTCCGCCAGCCGACGACGACGATCCTCTCCGAGGAGGCGGGCTACAACGAGTGGCTCGCCGACCCCACCGTCCTTCGACGCGGATCCCGCGCGCGTGGATCGACCACTGCGTGGTGATCGGGCCGCTCGAGCCGGGCACGTACTCACTGGAGTCCCACGTCCGCGCGAAGGACGATCGACACCCAGAGCGTCTGATCACATCACGACCCTCGTGGTCGGGAGCGCCGACCCCGACGCGCGCCACCGCAGGGCGACGATCACCTATGGGTACGGCCCCGACATCTTCTACGTAGACGCGGCGCACCCGGCAGACCAGCGCATCGTTGTGCAGGCCATCCCGGCCGGGCCCGGCGTCACCTGCGATACGGGCGGCGATAACGACGTCATCCTCCATCCCGCGGACCACGGCCGCATCGCCGGACGGACCATCGCGATCTTCCCCATTCCCGAATCGCAGCGGCACCGCCCCAGCTACCCCTATCTGCTCGACGACGACAAGCGCACCCTCGCGAGGCTCGACTTGGAGCCGGGCACCGCGTACGTCGCGTGCGTGTTCTGGCTCGGCGACGGGCCAAGCTTCGACGACGTGGTGGTCGAGTCGGCGGAGCAGTCGTCGGTGACGACGCCGGACGCGTGGACGCCGTCGCTTACTCTCGCCGGCCTCCGGGGTCTCCCGACGGGCTCGACATCGTTCGCGATCGACATCGACCGGCCCGCGTGCGACGCCCACCACGCCTTCTCTGGCTTCTCTGGCGACTCCGGGGACCACACCCTCAACTCGTTCCTGTGCACCATGAGCACGCACCTCGGCGACCTCTACGGCGACGGCGGCGTGCGCGTCCGCCAAACCCTGACGCTCAACACCGGCGAGGTGTACACGAACGTGGGTGTGATCCCCGTCTTTCTCCTATGCGGGGGGGACACCGTCTGCGCCGCTCCGGCGAGCAGGGCAGCGGTACTCCCCATGCCCGAGGTTCCGGTCTCCGCCGACGTGTGCCGGGCGAGCGACGGCACCGGATGCGACGGGGACTCCCCGATGGCCTCCGTCGGACACTCCGTGTTCCAGATCGACTACGACGCCCACGAGGCTCGCGGCGGAGGCTGGACCATCGGCGACCCGTCCGCCTTCGCGGACGCCGAGACTCTCCCAGGGGACGTTCCGCGCCTCGACGTCAGTTGGGAGACGACGACCGACGTCTCCCGGACGAGCGCCATCCACTTCGTGGTCGAGGCGGACCAGCCGGTGAGCGTCCAGATCGACGTGCTCGCTCCCGACGGGGGCGATCCGTGCCTGCGCTCGGGTGCCGGCGTGGACGGCTCGCTCGAGCTCACGACGCGGCACGACGTGACGGTCTCCGGCCTCTGCCCCGGAACGAGCTACCTCGCCCGCATCACGGCGCACAACGCCGACGGCCACCAGGGAGTGATCATCGTCGACGGATGGTCGCGTCGCGACACCCTCCCGGTGAACACGCGCCCGCTCACCGTCGAGATCCAGGCGACGATGCTGTGGGATAGCGACGCTGGGCCCGTTCACGTTCGGTCCGGATGACGCCTACTACATGGTGTACGCCGAGCCCGGCGCGCTGACGGTGTCCCAGACGCGCGCCGACGGGGTTGCGCGGGGGGCGTACCTCGATTGGCTCGTCAGTCGCGAACTCAACGATCGCGTCGATCCGTACCATCACTTCCCCAACAGCAGCCGACACCTCTGCTACTCGGGTCCGGACGACGGCGTCTTCGCCTTCCCGACGGACGCGACGCCCGTGTTGCTCGGCGGCGGGGACGTCACGCTCAACGCGAGTCTCCTGATCGACGACGTGGGCTCCGGCTGCTTCCCCCTCGGGGTGGGCCCGCGGTACCAGCTCACCGCGACGGTGACGCTCGAGGAACTCCTGTACGGCGTCGAACTGACGTCGGACGAGGCTCCGCTGCGCATGATCGTGCGCGCGCACGTGGTCGACGACGCCTAGCCGGGAATGCGGACCATGCCCTCCTGGGCGACGCTCGCGACGAGCCGTCCGTCCTCGGAGAACACCCACGCGCCCGTGAGGCCGCGCCCGCCCTGGGCGGTGGGCGTGTCCTGCACGAAGAGGAGCCACTCGTCCGCCCGAGCCGGGCGGTGCCACCACATCGCGTGATCGAGGCTCGCGAAGCCGAGGTCCTTGGTTGCCCACGAGACCCCGTGCCGTCGGAGGAGGGGCTCGAGCATCACCTGGTCGCAGCCGAACGCGATGAGCGCGCGGTGCGTGAGCTCGGGCACGTCGAGGGGCTCGCGCACCCGCATCCACGCCGTCTGATACTGCCGGGGCTGCGGATCGGACTTGAAGAACAGGGAGCCCTCGACGTGTCGCACGTCGAACGGCGCCTCCTTGAGCCAGAAGTCCGCCATCGGGTGGCCCTCGAACTGGCGCAACACGTCGACGCCCGGTGTCACGGTCTCGGGCCCCGGTACCTCCGGCATCGCCACGGAGTGCTCGGGCCCGTCCTGGGCGAGCTGGAACGACGTGATCATGCTGAGGAGCGGGCGGTCGTCCTGGAGGGCGTGAACCCGACGAGCGGAGAACGACCCGCCGTCGCGGAGCACCTCGACCTCGAAACGGATGGGCTTCGTCGCGTCGCCGGCGCGGAGGAAGTAGCCGTGGAGCGAGTGGATGTGCCGGTCGTCGTCAACCGTGCGGCCCGCAGCCATCACGCCCTGCCCCAGCACCTGGCCGCCGAAGACGCGGCCCCCGGGAAGGGGCAGCGAGTCGCCCTCGAACGCCGTCGGCCCGAGCTGGCGCAAGGTGAGGGCGCCCAGCCCGGAGACCACGGCGAGCGACGCCCACGGGTCGTCGATGCTCGTGCCGTCCGTTCGCCGTCCGCCACGCGTCTCCCCCCTTCCCCTCTCCCGGTGGTTCGAGGCTACCCCGGCCGCGGGGGAATCCGGGCTTGCGCGGTGCGCGTAACCCCCGGAACCCCACGGGGCGCACAAGCGTTCCTCCGAAGACCTCGCATCACGCGGCCTAGGGAGACTCGTCGTGTCGCCAGCCTCGGCAACTCTTACCGTGAGGACTCCTCCTGCGGCGAGCCCATCGCCAGCCAGCCCTCAGCCGTCGGGCGGTGGCGCTCGACTTCGCCTCCGCGTCGGCCGTCCGCGCCCCGTCAGGGTTGCCCGCGCCCTCTTCTGGCTTGCGCTTGAGCGCGCCGCCGACACGCCCCCGGTCACGCGGGCCTCACGCACCTATCGCCGGACCTTCTGGGCCACGCTCGGCCGCGCGTCTCTCGGCGCGCTGGTGGTGTGGGTTCTCCTCGCCGTCTGGCCGGGCGCCCCTCATTCCGCGGCCGGGGGCGAACCCCGCGCCCTGTGGGCCGCGGCGCCGGTGCTCGCGTACCTTGTGACGGCTGGCTTCATCATCGACCACTTCGCCGCCAGGTACGGGGCCGTGGCCCTCTACGGACTGCAGCTCGTCGGCGTCGCGGTCTTCATGCCTGCCATGTCGGCCAGTCGCCCTCGCCAATCCGGGTCTTGACGCGGCGAAGTTCGGCCAGTCGACCTTGAGCGCGGCGCCCGGTGTGGCCGATCGAGTTCCTCGGCCTCGTCATCGCCAGCTACGCGTTCGCGTGGTTCGTGCCGGGCTCCCTTCCTCGCCAGTATCGCTTCGTGCGCGAGGCGTGGGCGGTCGCCCGCCACCCGGAAGATGCGCCGCCGCACCACGTTCTGCCGTTGACAGAAGCCCGAAGCGAGGCCACCGTCGGGGGATGGGAGTGACGACGGGAGTGGCGCGCCGCGCGAGCCTCCGCGCCGCCGGCTGGCTCGCCGCGGGGGTCGTGGCCTATGCCGTGGCCGAGAGCGTCGTGTCCCGCAGCCTCGAGGACCCGCTCCCCGAGGGCGGGTGGGCCGAGCTCGGCGTCTCCGCGGCGATGTTCATCCCGATCGAGATGGCGGGCCTCCTCATCGCGGCGACGGTGTTTGCCGCGTTCGTTGCCGTCGGCGCGGCGCTGATCCTCTGGCGCGGGTACTCCATCGCCCCGGCGACGCCCGCGAGGTTCGCGTACCTCGGCGCGTGGATGTTCGCGGCGAGCTGGCCGCTCGAGGCGGTGTTCCTGTTCGTCCGGGGCAACCACGTCCCCGGATCCCCGTCGGGCTTCGCGACAAGTGTCTTCGTCGCCTCCCTCCTCGCCATCGAGGGCGCGACGCTGTGGCTGACGTGGCGCGAGCGCCGCGCGTCGCGTGAAGGCGCCTAGCCGCCCGGCGTCGGATCGTTCGTATTGACCATGGCGTGGGCGGCGCGTTCCAGGTAGTCCATGAGGGTGCCCTCCATCAGGGGCGCGAGCCCGAGCGACTCCACCGCCGCGCGCATGTGGCCGATCCAGTGCTCGCGGGCGTCCTGATTGACGTGGAAGCCCGCGTGGCGCATCCGCAGGCGTGGGTGGCCGCGCGTCTCCTGGTAGGTCGTTGGCCCGCCCCAGTACTGCTCGAGGAAGAGCAGGAGCCGTTCCTTGGCTCCGTCGAGGCTCTCCTCCGGGTACATGGGCCGAAGCACGGGGTCCGTCGCGACGCCCTCGTAGAAGCGGTCGACGAGCCGGGCGAAGGTCTCGTGGCCGCCGACGACGGCATAGAAGGACGCGGGTTCGCTGAAGTCGGCCGGGTCGTGCGCCGCGTACGGCTCGGAGGCGTCGTCCGCCTCGGGGGCTGCGGTCGTCACGTCACTTCTTGGCGGAGCCCGAGCCCCGCGGCTTCGCGGCGGTCGCGGACCGAAGCCGCGCCTTCGACGCGGCGGGCGGCTTCTCGTTGGCCGTCGCGGTGGGCGCCGGAAGGTTGGCCGTGGGCTGCAGGAGTGCTCCCTCGGGGGCCGCGAGCGGGATGCCGCGCTCCAGCAGGAGGTCGCGCATGTTCTGTCGGATCGCGCGCATGACCGTCCATTGAGTGACGGGCTTGGTCTGCACGAGGAGGCGAAGGGTCACCGAGTTGTAGTCCATCTCCTCGACCCCCGCGACCGCGGGTTCGCCGATGATCGCCTCCGCGACATCCGGGTCCTCCATCGCCGTCGCGACGGCGTCGAGCATCGCCTGCCGCGCCGCCTCGATGTCGACGTCGAACGCGAATCGCACCTCGACCTTGGCGCGCGAGTACAGCTGGGACATGTTGCCCACGCGGCGAATCTCGCCGTTCGGAACGAACCAGACCGTGCCGTCGAGCGAGCGAAGGCGGGTGGAGCGCAGGCCCACGAGCTCCACGAGCCCCGTGGCCTCGCCGGTGTCGATCACGTCGCCCACGCCGTACTGGTCCTCGATCAGCATGAACATGCCGCTCAGCAGGTCCTTGACGAGGGACTGGGCGCCGAAGCCGAGCGCCACGCCGACGATCCCGGCGGCCGCGATGACTCCGCCGACGTTCACCTGGTAGATGCCGAGGATCGATATCGCGGCCGTCGCGACGATCGCCACGCTCAGAACGCTCTTCAGCACCGAGCCGATGGTTTGCGCGCGCTGGAAGCGCCGCGTCTCCTCGAGCTTGTCCTCCATCGTGCGCTCGGGAATGGGGAGGTTCGCCTTGAGGAGGAGCCTGCGCGTGCGCCGCTCGCTGCGGGAGATCCCGTCTCGGATGCCCTTGGTCGCGGCGCGGATGAGCAGGCGCCCGATGATCCACAGGACGATCGCCACCGCGATGGTGAGCAGGACCTTGCCCGCGGTCTCGCCGCGGTCGAGGATCCACTGCCACCAGTCGCCCAGAGTAGAGGTGGTCGAACTCCACCATCCGGTCGTCGCGTGCGATGCCATCAGAGGTCTCATGTGTTCCAGCGTAACGGGGGCACGCGCCTCGGCGGGCGTGCCCGGGCGCTCTGGCAGGATAGAGCGGTGAGCGAGACCGCACCCGCCCCGCACTCGCGGGTCAACGCTCCTACCGCCGCGCTCGCGCGCCTCGCGGACGTCTGCGGCGTCTCCGCCGCGTACACCGCGTACGACGGCGAGCGCCGCTCCAGCTCCGCCCGCGCGCTCCGCGCGATCCTCTCCGTGATGGGCGTCGAGGCGGGGGACGACGCGGCGTGCCAGAAGGCGGCGGACCGCCTGGAGGCCGAGCGGCGGGCCCGGATCCTGCCTCCGGTCACGGTCCGACGCGCGGGCGAGGCGGGCGATATAGAGGTGCGGGTTCCCGAGGGAGCCGACGCGGAAGTGACGCTCACGCTGGAGTCGGGACTCGCGATGGAGCTCGCGCAGGTTCGCGCCGGGGGTCTTCCGGCTTCCCGCGGGCATCCCCATCGGGTACCACACGCTGACCGCGCGCGTCGGGGCGGGCGAGGCGAGCGCGAGCGGCGCCCCCGCCCACGCGGCGAGCCGCCTCATTGTGGCCCCGGCCCGGCTCGAGCTTCCTCCCGCGGTGCGCGCCCGCCGTCGCTGGGGCTTCATGGCGCAGCTGTACGCGGTGCGCTCGCGCGCCTCGTGGGGAATCGGCGACTTCGCCGACCTGAGGGACCTGTGCCAGCTCGCGGCGTCGAAGGCGGGCGCCGACTTCGTGCTCGTCAACCCGCTCCACGCCGCCGAGCCCGTCCCGCCGCTCACGCCCTCGCCGTACCTGCCGTCGTCCCGCCTGTGGATCAACCCGATCTACATCCGCGTGGAGGAGATCCCCGAGGTCGCCTACATGCCGGGCCAGGACAGGTCGCTCCTCGACTGGGCGGCGGAGAAGCCTCGCGCGGCGTCCCTCAGCCCGGCACTCATCAACCGCGACCCCATCTGGGAGGCGAAGCGCGACGCGCTTGACCAGGTCTTCCGCCTGCCGCGTTCCGCGGCGCGAGAGTCGGCATTCGGGGCCTTCCGTGCCGCGGGGGGCTCGGCTCTGGAGGATTTCGCGACCTGGTGCGCGATCGTCGAACGCCGCGCCGCCGCGGGCGACACCGGGCCCCTCCCTCGACGCTGGCATCCCCGTCGGCGGCGGGCGTCGCGGCCTTCCGCGCGGCCAACGCCGATCGCGTGACCTTCTATTCGTGGCTCCAGTGGGTGGCGGACGAGCAGCGCGGCGCCGCGCACGACGCCGCGATCCGCGCCGGGATGGCGATCGGCGTGATGACTGACCTCGCCGTGGGCGTGCACCCCACGGGGGCGGACGCGTGGGCGTTCGCGCCCGTGCTCGCGCGCGGGGTCGGGGTGGGCGCGCCCCCGGACATGTACAACCAGCAGGGCCAGAACTGGTCTCAACCTCCCTTCCTCCCGCGCGCGCTCGAGGAGGCCGGGTACGAGCCCTTCCGCGCCGTCGTCCGGGCGGCGCTGCGCCACGCCGGCGCGCTGCGTATCGACCACATCCTTGGGCTCTTCCGCCTGTGGTGGGTCCCTCGGGACGCGGACGGCGGCGACGCCTCCGACGGGGCCTACGTTCGCTACGACCACGAGGCGCTTTTCGGGGTGCTGTGCATCGAGGCCGAGCGCGCGGGCGCGATGGTGATCGGCGAGGACCTCGGCACCGTGGAGCCGTGGGTCGCGGACTATCTGGCGTCGCGCGGGATCCTCGGGACGACGGTCGTGTGGTGGGAGCGCGAGGACGACGGAACCCTTCGGCCGCCGGAGCATCAGCGCGCGGACGTGCTCGCGACCGCCACGACGCACGACATCCCTCCGACGGCCGCCTACCTCGCCGGGGCGGGCGTAGACCTGAGGGAGAAGCTTGGCTTGCTCGCGAGGCCCGTGGACGAGGTGCGCGCGGAGGCGGCGGCGGAACGGGCGGAGATGGTTGCCTTCCTCGTGTCGCGCGGATGGGCCCGTGTGGGTCCGGGCGGCGAGGAGCCTTCGCCGGAGGCGCTGCTCATCGGCATCTACCGTGCGGTCTTTGCCGCGCCCGCCCTGCTCGCCGGGGTAGCGCTGACCGATGCGGTCGGGGACATGCGCACGCAGAATCAGCCCGGGACGGACCGCGAGTACCCCAACTGGTGCGTGCCCCTGACGGACTCTCGAGGGTTGCCCGTCGCGCTCGACACCCTGTTCGGGCACCCGCGGGTCGTGGCCCTGATCGAGGCCATTCGCCAGGAGCGCGCGTAGCGCCCGACCCGCCGTGGGCCCGCCGAGGTCCGTTCCATGTGACATATCCCACAAGCCCGCCTTGCCAGGGTCAAACGTCCTTGGGGCGCCGCCCTCGCGTTGGTAAATTTGGGCGGCTGGCACTGTCGGCGCGCATTTGGCGTACCTACAGTCCGGAGCTGAGGAGTAAAACGCGTGACGTTGTTGGCTAGGACAACGTACGCGCCCGCTGGGAGGCGTGCGCGCGCCTTGGCGACCCTCGCTCTCGTCGCCGTCCTCGCTGCGGCGTCGCTCGTCATTCCCGTGGATCGCGCAGCAGCCGCCGACATCCCTTCGGTCACGAACCCTGTCTATTTCCAGACGCAAGGTCCCAACGACCAACTCAGCTACGGCGACTACTACTCGGCGTCCGTGGCGCAGGGAGGCGCGGGCACCGACCACATGGTCCAGTTCGCGACGCCCAGCGACTGGCCAGCGGGTCACCCCATCACGGTCGCGATTTACGACCCCGAGTCGTGGGGCGGCGCACTCGCGTCGGGACTGCCCGCGGGAGACGAGGTGCGCAACTCGGGCGACAGCACGACCTTCTGGATCGTCGAGCGGCCCTCGGGGACGACCCTCACAACCAAGACCTACGCCGCCGGTGGACACGACGAACGGCCTGTGGGACCAACTCCTCACCTTCACGCCGACCGTCGGGTACACGTACGAGATCCACACGGTCACCGGCGGTGATGACGAGAACTCCTGGCGCGCGCGCGTCACGTACGACCCCGACTGCGCCGTCGGCACCAACACGTGCACCGCGGCGCAGCTCGACAACGGCAACCAGGTCGATGACATCGACGGGGTCTCCGGCACCGGCGACGAGATCCTCCTCAACGCCATCCGCGTCGGCTGGCAGCACGACAATGCGACGGACGTCTGCAACGACCACTACTTCTTCGTTCCGGACACCATGGGGTCCGTCACGATGCGCAACTTCGACCTCGACAACACCGGGACGATCACCTACACCAGGGGCGACGGCAGCACGGTCCCGGGGACGGCGTCGGGCAATGGCGTGTGGGCGGAGGACACCGTCCCGGTCGGCGCGGGGCAGTCCGGATGGTGGCACGTCCAGTTCTGCTACAACTCGGGCAACCTGTACGTGTTCGAGTCCACGCAGAACCTGCTCCTCTATATGGACGAGGCGCCGGGGGCTCCGGAGCTCGCAATCACCAAGACCGACGGGGTCACGACGGCGCAGTGGGGCGACACGCTCAACTACGTCATCAACGTCGCCAACGTGTCCGACGGAAACGTCAACCCCGGCAAGGCGTTCGGCGTGGTCGTCACCGACGCGGTGCCGGCGGGGCTCACCTACGTCTCGTGTTCCATGGGCACGGCCGCGGGCTCGTGTTCTGAGTCCGGGGGAGTGGTGACGTGGACCCTCACGGACGGCCTCGACGCGGGCGCGAACCTCGACCTCGGCCTCACCGCGACCGTGGACTACTGGCACTACGGCACTGTCTCCAACACGGCGACCGCAGATTACAACGACGCCTACGGCAACAACTACCCCGACGTCTCCGCCTCCAACGACGTCAACACCATCCAGCCCCCGTCGTTTATCGTGACGAAGACGTCGGACACGGGAGGCGCGCCCGTCGTCCCCGGCCAGACCGTCGACTACACGATCGTCGTCCAGAACCCCACGACGTCGGACCACACGTCCGTCGTGGTGGATGACACGCTCCCGACGGGCATGACGTACGTGCCAGGCTCGACCGTGGTTGTTGGTGGAACGCCCGGCTCGACGACAACGGCGACGGACGACTTCTCGTCTGGCTCCTATGCGGGCGGTTCTGGCTGGACCGGTTCGTGGGCGGAAATCGGCGAATCCGATGGCGCCTCAAGCGGGCTCGTCACCGCCAACGCTGGCTCATTGCGGATCGACACCACCGCCGGGCGCGGGGCCCAGCGCACCTTCAACGTCGCGGGGGCGACGTCCGCCTCGCTGACGTTCGATCTCGCGACGTCGACCGGCGGCTTCGCCGACCTCGAAGACACCGATATCGGGGCGTGGGGGGTCCGCGTCAACGGGGGCGCGTTCCAGCAAATCGGCACAGAACCGGGCGCGTCGAGTCCGAACCCTCGGACGGTCACCGTCGACCTTTCGAGTTACCTTGTCGGGGCAACGACGCTCTCCGTGGACTTCCGTGTGCTCGCGGGAAACTCCGGACCAGGGGAGTACTTCCAGTTCGACAATGTGACGCTGACCGCGACCGTGCCCGCCACCACCGACACCCGCACGAACGGCTCGGGGGGCACGCTCGACAGCGGAGTGCCGCCGACGCTTGTGACCGCGGCCGACGGGTTCGACCTCGGTGCCGGCGAGGATATGACGATCACGTATTCCGCGACGGTGGATGACCCGGTGGCATCACCGACTCAGCGCTACCTGACGAACACCGCGACCGCGACCTCGTACGAGGACCCGACGGGCGCCCAGGGCTCGGTCACGGACGAGATTGACCGTACCCCCGTGCTTCAGGTCGTCAAGGGTGGGCCAGCGACGGCGCTCGTTGGCGACACGGTGACGTACACGTTCGCGGTGTCGCACGCGCCCTCGAGCGACGGCTCGCCGGTGTCGGCGATCGCGGTCTCCGACGACATCGCGGGCACGCCGACGTACGTGAGCGGCGACGACGGCGACGGCCTGCTCGAGAGCGGCGAGACGTGGAACTACACCGTCGACTACACGATCGGCGGCGGCGACCCCGACCCTCTCGTGAATACGGTGTCCGTCGACGGGACCGACCTCAATGGCGAGGCCATCCCGACGGCGACCGATTCCCACTCGGTTGACATCGAGGTTCCGGCGCCGTCTATCGCGCTGAGCAAGACGACGTCGGACACGCTGTCCGCTGGCGCGACGATCACGTATGACTTGGTCGCGGAGAACACGGGCAACGTCACGTTGACCGGGGTCCAGATCTCCGAGGGCCTCAGCGGTTCGACGGTGGTGGGTTCCTGCCCGGCGGCCACGTTGGCCCCGGGGGAGACCACGTCCTGCCAGTTTGAATACACCGCCACCCAGGGCGACATCGATTCGGGGAGTCTCACCAATGACGCCTCCGTGGTCGGAACTCCGCCCGGTGGTGGCACGGTGTCGGACACTGACGCGGTCACGTTGTCCGCGACGGCGGACCCGCTATCATTGCTCTCACGAAGACCACGACGGACACGCTGTCTGCGGGCGCGACGATCACCTATGACCTTGTCGCGGAGAACACCGGCAACGTGACCCTGACGAAGTGCAGATCTCCGAAGCTCTCAGTGGTTCGTCGGTGGTGGGGTCCTGCCCGGCGGTGACTCTCGCCCCGACCGAGACCACGAGTTGCCAGTTCGAATACACCGCCACCCAGTCGGATGTGGACTCGGGGAGTCTCACCAATGACGCCTCGGTGGTCGGCTCGCCTCCCGGTGGTGGCACGGTGTCGGATTCGGATGCGGTGACGTTGTCCGCGACGGCGACCCCGGGTATCACGCTCACCAAGACGACCTCGGACACTCTGTCCGCGGGCGCCACGATCACGTATGACCTGGTCGCGGAGAACACCGGCAACGTCACGTTGACCGGGGTCCAGATCTCCGAGGGTTTGTCGGGTTCGAGTGTGGTGGGTTCCTGCCCCGCGGCCACGTTGGCGCCGGGGGAGACCACGTCCTGCCAGTTCGAATACACCGCAACCCAGTCGGATGTGGACTCGGGGAGCCTCACCAATGACGCCTCGGTGGTCGGAACACCTCCGGGTGGTGGCACCGTGTCGGATTCGGATGCGGTGACGTTGTCCGCGACGGCAACACCGGATATCACGCTGACGAAGACCACGACGGACACCCTCGCGGCTGGTTCCACGATCACGTATGACTTGGTCGCGGAGAACACCGGCAACGTGACCCTCACGAACGTGCAGATCTCTGAAGGCTCTCAGTGGTGCGTCGGTGGTGGGTTCCTGCACCGCCGTGACTCTCGCTCCGACCGAGACCACGAGCTGCCAGTTCGCATACACCGCAACCCAGGGCGACATCGACTCGGGGAGCCTCACCAATGACGCCTCGGTGGTGGGCACACCGCCCGGTGGTGGCACCGTCTCCGACACGGACGCGGTCACGTTGTCCGCGACGGCCGCCCCGGATATCACGCTCACCAAGACGACCTCGGACACCCTGTCCGCGGGCGCGACGATCACGTATGACTTGGTCGCGGAGAACACCGGCAACGTCACGTTCACCGGGGTCCAGATCTCCGAGGGTCTCAGTCGGGTTCGTCGTGTGGTGGGGTCTTGCCCGGCCGCCACGTTGGCCCCGGGGGAGACCACGAGCTGCCAGTTCGAATACACCGCAACGCAGGCGTGACATCGACTCGGGTTCGTCTCACGAACTCGGCCTCCGTGGTCGGCACGCCTCCGGGTGGTGGCACCGTGTCGGACTCTGATGCGGTCACGTTGTCCGCGACGGCGACCCGGACATCACGCTCACGAAGACCACGACGGACACGTCTGTCTGCGGGTGCGACGATCACATATGACTTGGTCGCGGAGAACACCGGCAACGTGACCCTCACGAACGTGCAGATCTCTGAAGCTCTCAGTGGTTCGTCGGTGGTGGGTTCCTGCCCTGCGGCCACGTCTGGCCCCGACCGAGACGACGAGTTGCCAGTTCGCATACACCGCAACCCAGGGCGACATCGATTCGGGGAGCCTCACCAATGACGCGTCGGTGGTGGGCACGCCTCCCGGTGGTGGCACCGTCTCCGACACTGACGCGGTCACGTTGTCCGCGACGGCAACACCGGGTATCACGCTCACCAAGACGACCTCGGACACTCTGTCCGCGGGCGCGACGATCACGTATGACTTGGTCGCGGAGAACACGGGCAACGTCACGTTGACGAACGTGCAGATCTCCGAAGGCTCTCAGTGGTTCCGCCGGTGGTGGGTTCCTGCCCAGCGGTCACTTTCGCCCCAACCGAGACCACGAGTTGCCAGTTTGAATACACCGCAACCCAGTCGGATGTGGACTCGGGAAGCCTCACCAATAATGCGTCGGTGGTGGGCACGCCTCCCGGTGGTGGCACGGTGTCGGATTCGGATGCGGTGACGTTGTCCGCGACGGCAACACCGGGTATCACGCTGACGAAGACGACCTCGGACACGTCTGTCCGCCGGTGCGACGATCACGTATGACCTGGTGGCGGAGAACACCGGCAACGTGACCCTCACGAACGTGCAGATCTCCGAGGGTTTGTCTGGCTCGAGTGTGGTGGGGTCCTGCCCAGCGGCCACGTTGGCTCCGGGGGAGACCACGACCTGCCAGTTTGAATACACCGCCACCCAGTCGGATGTGGACTCGGGGAGCCTCACCAATGACGCCTCGGTGGTCGGCACACCGCCCGGTGGTGGCACCGTCTCCGACACTGACGCGGTCACGTTGTCCGCGACGGCCGCCCCGGCCATCACCCTGTCCAAGACCACGACGGACACGTTGTCCGCGGGCGCGACCATTACTTACGATCTTGTCGCGGAGAACACCGGCAACGTCACGCTCACCGGGCGTCCAGATCTCCGAGGGTCTCAGTCGGTTCGTCGTGTGGTGGGTTCCTGCCCGGCCGCCACGTTGGCCCCGGGGGAGACCACGAGCTGCCAGTTCGCATACACCGCCACCCAGGGCGACATCGACTCGGGGAGCCTCACCAATAATGCGTCGGTGGTGGGCACGCCGCCCGGTGGTGGCACGGTGTCGGACACTGACGCGGTCACGTTGTCCGCGACGGCGACCCCGGACATCACGCTCACGAAGACCACGACGGACACGTTGTCGGCGGGCGCGACGATCACGTATGACTTGGTCGCGGAGAACACGGGCAACGTCACGTTGACGAACGTGCAAATCTCTGAAGCTCTCAGTGGTTCGTCGGTGGTGGGTTCGTGCCCTGCGGCCACGTTGGCGCCGGGGGAGACCACGTCCTGCCAGTTTGAATACACCGCCACCCAGTCGGATGTGGACTCGGGGAGTCTCACCAATAATGCGTCGGTGGTGGGCACACCTCCCGGTGGTGGCACGGTCTCGGACACTGACGCGGTCACGTTGTCCGCGACGGCAACACCGGGTATCACGCTCACCGAAGACCACGACGGACACTCTCGCGGCTGGTGCCACGATCACGTATGACTTGGTCGCGGAGAACACCGGCAACGTCACGTTGACGAACGTGCAGATCTCCGAGGCTCTCAGTGGTTCGTCGGTGGTGGGTTCCTGCCCGGCCGCCACGTTGGCCCCGACCGAGACCACGTCGTGCCAGTTCGCATACACCGCCACCCAGGGCGACATCGACTCGGGGAGTCTCACCAATGACGCCTCGGTGGTCGGCACGCCTCCCGGTGGTGGCACGGTGTCGGACTCGGATGCGGTGACGTTGTCCGCGACGGCAACCCCGGGTATCACGCTCACGAAGACGACGATCGGACACTCTTGCGGCCGGTTCCACGATCACGTATGACTTGGTCGCGGAGAACACCGGCAACGTCACGTTGACGAACGTGCAGATCTCCGAGGCTCTCAGTGGTTCGTCGGTGGTGGGTTCCTGCCCGGCGGCCACGTTGGCGCCGGGGGAGACCACGAGTTGCCAGTTTGCATACACCGCCACCCAGTCGGATGTGGACTCGGGGAGTCTCACCAATGACGCCTCGGTGGTGGGCACGCCTCCCGGTGGTGGCACCGTCTCCGACACTGACGCGGTCACGTTGTCCGCGACGGCCGCCCCGGACATCACCCTGACGAAGACCACGAGCGACACCCTTGTCGGCCGGCGCGACGATTACGTATGACTTGGTCGCGGAGAACACCGGCAACGTCACGTTGACCGGGGTCCAGATCTCCGAGGCTCTCAGCGGTTCCGCCGTGTGGTGGGTTCCTGCCCGGCAGCCACGCTTGGCTCCGGGGGAGACCACGAGCTGCCAGTTCGCATACACCGCCACCCAAGGCGACATCGACTCGGGGAGTCTCACCAATGACGCCTCGGTGGTCGGCACGCCTCCCGGTGGTGGCACCGTCTCCGACACTGACGCGGTCACGTTGTCCGCGACGGCAACACCGGACATCACGCTCACCAAGACGACCTCGGACACCCTGTCCGCGGGCGCGACCATTACTTATGATCTTGTGGCGGAGAACACGGGCAACGTCACGTTGACGAACGTGCAAATCTCTGAAGCTCTCAGTGGTTCGTCGGTGGTGGGTTCGTGCCCTGCGGCCACGTTGGCCCCGACCGAGACGACGAGTTGCCAGTTCGCATACACCGCCACCCAGGGTGACATCGATTCGGGGAGCCTCACCAATGACGCCTCGGTGGTCGGCACACCTCCGGGTGGTGGCACGGTGTCGGATTCGGATGCGGTGACGTTGTCCGCGGCGGCGGACCCGCACATTGCTCTCACGAAGACCACGACGGACACGTTGTCGGCGGGCGCGACGATCACGTATGACTTGGTCGCGGAGAACACCGGCAACGTCACGTTGACGAACGTGCAAATCTCTGAAGCTCTCAGTGGTTCGTCGGTGGTGGGTTCCTGCCCGGCGGCCACGCTTGGCGCCGGGGGAGACCACGTCGCTGCCAGTTTGAATACACCGCAACCCAGTCGGATGTGGACTCGGGGAGCCTCACCAATGACGCCTCGGTGGTGGGGACACCTCCGGGTGGTGGCACGGTGTCGGATTCGGATGCGGTGACGTTGTCCGCGACGGCGGACCCCGGATATCACCCTGACGAAGACCACGAGCGACACCCTGTCCGCTGGCGCGACCATTACTTACGATCTTGTCGCGGAGAACACGGGCAACGTGACCCTCACGAACGTGCAGATCTCCGAGGCTCTCAGTGGTGCGTCGGTGGTGGGTTCCTGCACCGCGGTGACTCTCGCTCCGACCGAGACCACGAGTTGCCAGTTTGAATACACCGCAACCCAGTCGGATGTGGACTCGGGGAGTCTCACCAATGATGCGTCGGTGGTGGGCACGCCTCCCGGTGGTGGCACCGTCTCCGACACTGACGCGGTGACGTTGTCCGCGACGGCCGCCCCGGCCATCACCCTGACGAAGACCACCTCGACACGTTGTCCGCGGGCGCGACCATTACTTACGATCTTGTCGCGGAGAACACCGGCAACGTCACGTTGACGAACGTGCAGATCTCTGAAGCTCTCAGTGGTTCGTCGGTGGTGGGTTCGTGCCCTGCGGCCACGTTGGCTCCGGGGGAGACCACGTCCTGCCAGTTTGAATACACCGCAACCCAGGGCGATATGGACTCGGGGAGTCTCACCAATGACGCCTCGGTGGTGGGCACGCCTCCCGGTGGTGGCACCGTCTCCGACACGGACGCGGTGACGTTGTCCGCGACGGCCGCCCCGGCCATCACGCTGTCGAAGACCACGAGCGACACGTTGTCTGCTGGTGCGACGATTACTTATGACTTGGTCGCGGAGAACACCGGCAACGTCACGTTGACCGGGGTCCAGATCTCCGAGGGTTCGTCAGGGCTCGTCGTGTGGTGGGTTCCTGCCCGGCGGCCACGTTGGCCCCGGGGGAGACCACGAGTTGCCAGTTCGCATACACCGCAACCCAGGCGGATGTGGACTCGGGGAGCCTCACCAATGACGCCTCGGTGGTCGGCACGCCTCCCGGTGGTGGCACCGTCTCCGACACTGACGCGGTCACGTTGTCCGCGACGGCGGACCCCGGATATCACCCTGTCGAAGACGACCTCGGACACGTTGTCCGCCGGTGCCACGATCACGTATGACTTGGTCGCGGAGAACACCGGCAACGTCACGTTGACCGGGGTCCAGATCTCCGAGGGTTTCAGTCGGGCTCGAGTGTGGTGGGGTCTTGCCCCGCCGCCACGTTGGCCCCGGGGGAGACCACGAGTTGCCAGTTCGCATACACCGCCACCCAGGGTGACGTCGATTCGGGGAGCCTCACCAATGACGCCTCGGTGGTCGGCACGCCGCCCGGTGGTGGCACGGTGTCGGACACGGACGCGGTCACGTTGTCCGCGACGGCCACCCCGGACATCACGCTGACGAAGACCACGAGCGACACGTTGTCCGCGGGCGCGACGATTACTTACGATCTTGTCGCGGAGAACACCGGCAACGTGACCCTCACGAACGTGCAGATTTCTGAAGCTCTCAGTGGTGCGTCGGTGGTGGGTTCCTGCCCTGCGGCCACCTTGGCCCCGGGGGAGACCACGTCGTGCCAGTTTGAATACACCGCAACCCAGTCGGATGTGGACTCGGGGAGCCTCACCAATCCGCGTCGGTGGTGGGAACACCTCCGGGTGGTGGCACCGTCTCCGACACTGACGCCGTCACGTTGTCCGCGACGGCAACGCCGGGTATCACGCTCACCAAGACGACCTCGGACACTCTGCGGCTGGTGCCACGATCACGTATGACTTGGTCGCGGAGAACACCGGCAATGTCACCCTGACGAACGTGCAGATCTCCGAAGGCTCTCAGCGGTTCCGCCGGTGGTGGGTTCCTGCCCGGCGGCCACCTTGGCCCCGGGCGAGACCACGTGTTGCCAGTTTGAATACACCGCAACCCAGGCGGATGTGGACTCGGGGAGTCTCACCAACTCCGCCGTGGTCGTGGGCACACCTCCGGGTGGTGGCACGGTGTCGGATTCGGATGCGGTGACGTTGTCCGCGACGGCAACACCGGGTATCACGCTGACCAAGACGACCTCGGACACTCTCGCGGCTGGTTCCACGATCACGTATGACTTGGTCGCGGAGAACACCGGCAACGTCACGTTGACCGAGGTGCAGATCTCCGAGGCTCTAGTGGTTCGTCGGTTGTGGGTTCCTGCCCTGCGGCCACGTTGGCTCCGGGGGAGACCACGAGCTGCCAGTTCGCATACACCGCCACCCAGGGCGACGTCGATTCGGGGAGCCTCACCAATGACGCCTCGGTGGTCGGAACACCTCCCGGTGGTGGCACCGTCTCCGACACTGACGCGGTCACGTTGTCCGCGTCGGGGACGCCCGACATCACGCTCACCAAGACGACCTCGGACACTCTGTCCGCGGGCGCGACGATCACGTATGACTTGGTCGCGGAGAACACCGGCAACGTCACGTTGACCGGGGTCCAGATCTCCGAAGGCCTCAGCGGTTCCGCCGTTGTTGGTTCCTGCCCCGCAGCCACGCTCGCCCCGGGGGAGACCACCAGCTGCCAGTTTGAATACACCGCAACCCAGTCGGATGTGGACTCGGGGAGCCTCACCAATGACGCCTCGGTGGTGGGCACACCGCCCGGTGGTGGCACCGTGTCGGACACGGATGCGGTCACGTTGTCCGCGACGGCCGCCCCGGCCATCACCCTGTCGAAGACCACCACGGACACGTTGTCTGCGGGTGCGACGATCACGTATGACCTGGTAGCGGAGAACACCGGCAACGTCACGTTGACGGGGTGCAGATCTCTGAGGGTCTCTCAGGGCTCGCGTGTGGTGGGTTCCTGCCCGGCCGCCACGTTGGCTCCAACCGAGACCACGTCGCTGCCAGTTCGCATACACCGCCACCCAGGCGGATGTGGACTCGGGGAGCCTCACCAATGACGCCTCGGTGGTCGGAACGCCTCCCGGTGGTGGCACCGTCTCCGACACTGACGCGGTCACGTTGTCCGCGACGGCAACACCGGACATCACCCTGACGAAGACCACCGCGGACACGTTGTCCGCGGGCGCGACGATCACGTATGACTTGGTCGCGGAGAACACCGGCAACGTCACGCTGACGGAGGTCCAGATCTCCGAGGCTCTGAGTGGTTCGTCGGTGGTGGGTTCGTGCCCTGCGGCCACGTTGGCCCCAACCGAGACGACGTCCTGCCAGTTTGAATACACCGCAACCCAGTCGGATGTGGACTCGGGAAGCCTCACCAATAACGCCTCGGTGGTCGGAACACCTCCCGGTGGTGGCACCGTCTCCGACACTGACGCGGTCACGTTGTCCGCGACGGCCGCCCCGGCGCATCACGCTCTGACGAAGACCACGAGCGACACGTTGTCCGCGGGCGCGACCATCACTTATGACTTGTCGCGGAGAACACCGGCAACGTCACGTTGACGAACGTGCAAATCTCTGAAGGCTCTTAGTGGTTCGTCGGTGGTGGGTTCCTGCCCGGCGGCCACTTTGGCGCCCGACCGAGACCACGAGTTGCCAGTTCGAATACACCGCCACCCAGGGTGATATCGACTCGGGGAGTCTCACCAATAGCGTCGGTGGTGGGCACGCCTCGGGTGGTGGCACGGTGTCGCCGACCGGACGCGGTGACGTTGTCCGCGACGGCGACCCGGGGTATCACGCTGTCGAAGACCACGCTCGGACACCCTGTCCGCTGGTGCGACGATCACGTATGACTTGGTCGCGGAGAACACCGGCAACGTCACGCTCACCGGGGTCCAGATCTCCGAGGGTCTCAGCGGTTCCGCCGTTGTGGGTTCCTGCCCGGCAGCCACGTTGGCGCCGGGGGAGACCACGAGTTGCCAGTTCGCATACACCGCCACCCAGTCGGATGTGGACTCGGGGAGCCTCACCAATGACGCCTCGGTGGTCGGAACACCTCCGGGTGGTGGAACGGTCTCGGACACTGACGCGGTCACGTTGTCCGCGACGGCGACCCCGGCATCACGCTGACCAAGACCACCTGGACACTTGTCCGCGGGCGCGACCATCACTTACGATCTTGTCGCGGAGAACACCGGCAACGTGACCCTCACGGACGTCCAGATTTCCGAAGCTCTTAGGGTGCCTCGGTGGTGGGTTCCTGCCCTGCAGCCACGTTGGCCCCGGGGGAGACGACGTCTGCCAGTTCGAATACACCGCAACCCAGGCGGATATCGATTCGGGGAGTCTCACCAATGACGCCTCGGTGGTGGGCACGCCGCCCGGTGGTGGCACGGTGTCGGATTCGGATGCGGTGACGTTGTCCGCGACGGCGGACCCGCACATTGCTCTCACGAAGACCACGACGGACACGTTGTCGGCGGGCGCGACGATCACGTATGACTTGGTCGCGGAGAACACCGGCAACGTGACCCTCACGAACGTGCAGATCTCCGAGGGTTTGTCTGGCTCGAGTGTGGTGGGTTCCTGCCCGGCCGTGACTCTCGCTCCAACCGAGACCACGAGTTGCCAGTTCGCATACACCGCCACCCAAGGCGACATCGATTCGGGGAGTCTCACCAATGACGCCTCGGTGGTCGGAACACCTCCCGGTGGTGGCACCGTCTCCGACACTGACGCGGTCACGTTGTCCGCGACGGCCGCCCCGGCCATCACCCTGACGAAGACCACGAGCACCCCTGTCCGCTGGCGCGACGATCACGTATGACTTGGTCGCGGAGAACACGGCAACGTCACGTTGACGAACGTGCAAATCTCTGAAGCCCTCAGTGGTGCGTCGGTGGTGGGTTCCTGCCCGGCCGCCACCTTGGCCCCAACCGAGACGACGTCGTGCCAGTTCGCATACACCGCAACCCAGTCGGATGTGGACTCGGGGAGCCTCGTCAACTCCGCAGAGGTTGTGGGAACGCCCCCCGGTGGTGGCACCGTCTCCGACACCGACGCCGTGACGCTCACGGCCCCTGGCGCGGCGGCGATTTCGTTAACCAAGACGTCGACGCACTCCGACGTCAAGCTCCACGACTGGGTGTACTTCACGCTGACGGCGAGAACACCGGAGGCGTGACCCTCTCCGACGCACCATCGACGACGCCATGCCGGGCGTGCATTTCGACGGTGGGTGCCACCCCGTGACGCTCGCTCCCGGCGAGACGCTGACGTGCGTCACGAGGTACCACGTCATGCAGGACGACATGGATACCGGCAGCATCGTCAACGACGCGTCGGTCACCGGTACCCCTTCCACCGGGCCGGACGTCACGGACACGGCGTCGGTCACCGTGACCGCTCTCGACGCCCCGCCATCGGCGTCACCGTCACCCCCGACATCAAGAAGTACAAGAAGGCCGGCCAGGTGATCCACTTCGACGTCGTAACGACCAACACCGGCGTCATCACGCTGAACCACACGCAACTCGACACTCTCCTTCCGGGGGCGGACACGAGCGATTGCGACGCGATCGACGCGACGCTCGCGCCTGGAGCATCTGTCACCTGCGTGGTCACCTATGTCGTCGCTCCCGAGGATCTCCAACTCGAGGAATTGGTTCTGGGCGTCTTCCCGCGAGGCGAATCGCACACGCTCGCGAGCGTCACCGCCTCGGCGGCGACGGGCGCCATCCCCGACGTGACCCTCGCGGCGACGGGAGCCGACGCTATCGAACAGGCGCGCCTCTCCTTCACCTTCCTGCTGGCCGGGCTATTCTTGATCCTTGCGCACGCCGCTTTCGCGAAGAGGAAGAGGAGGACCTCCCATGAGGCTTACCGCGTCGCAGCCGCCTCCGTGGCGGGCGCGCTCCTCCTCGCCGGGTGTTCGGGCGGGGACGGACCCACCATCGCCGCCACCGTCGTGGTTCCTACCCACGCAACCGGCGGGCCTTCGCCTTCGGCAACCCACACCCCGCTCGAGGCGAGCGACGTCTACGTCGACAC
>CAVUPQ010000005.1:0-19219 GCA_963743485.1 uncultured Actinomycetota bacterium | reverse complement strand
TGGACCTGCCCGAGGTGGACGGCTGGGTCTGGCCCGACGCCCGGGGCTTGGTGGACGGCAAGGTGGACGCCGCGGCGGCGACGGGCGGGGACAACGAGTAGGTAGCGCCTACAGATCCGGCGCCATGTCGGCGAAGTGCGCGTAGTCCTTCTTGAACGCGACGGCGATGGTGTCCGTCGGCCCGGAGCGGTGCTTGGCGACGATGAAGTCCGCCTCGCCGGGCCGGGCGTCGCGGTCGTAGGCGTCGTCGCGGTGCAGCAGGATCACGATGTCGGCGTCCTGCTCGATGGAGCCGGACTCGCGCATGTCCGAGAGCATGGGGCGCTTGTCGCCGCGCTGCTCGGGCGAGCGGTTGAGCTGCGAGATCGCGATCACCGGAACGTCGAGCTCCTTGGCGAGCAGCTTGAGCGCGCGGGAGAACTCCGCGACCTCCTGCTGGCGGGACTCCACCTTCTTGCCGGACGACATGAGCTGGAGGTAGTCGACCACGATGAGGCCGAGGTTCTCGCGCTGCTTGAGGCGGCGCCCCTTGGCCCGGATCTCCATCAGCGACATGTTGGGGCTGTCGTCGATGAAGAGCGGCGCCCGGGACACCCGCGCCGCCGTCTGCGCGAGGCGCTCCCAGTCGCTCGGGCCCATGGGGCCCTTGGTCATCTTGGACAGCTTGACGCCCGATTCGGCGGAGAGCATCCGCTTGGTGATCTCCTCGCGGCTCATCTCCAGCGAGAAGATGACGGACGTGGCGCCGGCGCCGATCGAGGCGGCGCGGCAAATGTCCAGGCCGAGCGTCGACTTGCCGATCGCGGGACGGGCGGCGATGACGATCATCTGGCCGCCCTGGAAGCCGCCCGTCAGCTCGTCGAGGTCGCGGAAGCCCGTGGGAATCCCCAGCAGGCGCCCGTCGTGGCTCGACGCGGCCTCCACCTCGCCGAGCGTCCGCTCCATGACGTCGCCGATCGGCAGGTAGTCCTCGGCGTTCTTGCGCTCCGTGACGGCGAAGACCTCGGACTGCGCGCTGTCGACGATCTCGTCCACGTCGCCGTCCGCGTTGTAGCCCATGTTCGCGATGCGCGTGCCCGCCTCCACGAGGCGGCGGAGGATGGCCTGCTCGCGCACCAGCCGCGCGTAGTAGCCGGCGGAGGCCGCGGAGGGAACTGCCGGAGATCAGCGTGTGGAGGTACTCGGCCCCGCCGACGCGCGCGAGGCTGCCCGCGGCCTGAAGCCGCGACGCCACCGTGATCGCGTCCACCGGATCCCCCGCGTTGTACAGGGCGACGGCCACGTCGAAGATCGCCTCGTGCGCCGGCCGATAGAAGTCGGGGGCGCGCACCACCTCCACCACGTCGGCCATGGCGTCCTTGGAGAGCATCATGGCGCCGAGGACGGACTGCTCGGCCTCGAGGTTCTGCGGCGGCGTTCGGTCGAAGCTCCCGACCGACGCCTCCAACTGCTCGATTGACACCGCTGTCCCCTTCGCCTCTCCCCAGCCCCGCGCCGGCAGCGCGCCGGACCTCGTTGTCCCATCGTCCGTCGAGCATCCGACATGCGGGCTCAGGCGAACCTAGTCGCCCCCGGCCGCGTCACGCAACCAGGTCCGTGCGCGGCCCCTGTGGACAGGGGCCCCCCAGCGTGGACGGCCTGTGGGTAACCCCCTCAAGAGACGGGTGTGACTGTGGATACAGGTGTGAATAAGTCAAGCCTTCGTCCGCAAAATGGCCATTTACCAGGCATGATGCTCCGGGACCCCCTGGGGATAACCCCGGGGGGTAACCGTTCGGCGTGTCGGACCCTGGGCGTGTCGGGCGTGGCGTCGCGACTCGCCGGGGCGGCCCCGACGACGAGAGCCCGGACCCGCCGGGGTCCGGGCTCTCGCGGAGCGAAGGCGTCTAGGCGTCGGCGACGACCAGGAGCGTCACCGTGGCGGACACGTCGTCGTGAAGCCCCACCTGAACCTGGTACTCGCCCAGGGACTTGATGGGCTGGCTCACGTGGATGCGGCGCTTGTCCACCTTGGCGCGCGCTGCCGATCGCGTCGGCGATGATCGCCGGGCGTCACGGCGCCGAACAGGCGGCCGGAGTCGCCCGCCTTGCGGCCACCACGACACGGGCCGACTGCAGCGAGTCGCGCACCGCGTGCGCCTCCTCGACGCTCGCGATCTCCTTGGCGCGGCGCGCGCGGCGCAGGCCCTCGATCTGCTTCTCCGCGCCCGCCGACCACGCGGTCGCGAGGCCGCGAGGAACGAGGTAGTTGCGGGCGTAGCCGTCCTTGACGTCCACGACGTCGCCCGCGATGCCGAGGCCGGAGACCTCGTGCGTGAGGATGAGCTTCGCCATGGCTAGCCCCTCCCGGCGCCGGCGTACGGCAGGAGCGCCATCTCGCGGGCCACCTTGATGGCGCGCGCGATCTGGCGCTGCTCCTGCGTCGTCACGCCCGTCACGCGGCGCGAACGGATCTTGCCGCGGTCGGAGATGAACTTGCGCAGCAGCGCGGTGTCCTTGTAGTCGACCCGCTCGACCTTGGCGGCCTTCAGCGGGTTGGTCTTCTTGCGGGGCTTCCGCAGGTCGGTCTTGGCCATGATGTACTCCTGAAAGATGTGTGTTGGGTAGAAAGGGCGTCTAGAACGGAGGCTCGTCCGACGGCGGGGCCGAGGCCCACGGGTCGCTGTCCGAGCCGCCCGCGGGGGCGCCGGAGAACCTCCGCCCCGCCACCGCCGCCGCGAGCGCTGCGTCTCGGTCACCTTGGCGGTCGCGTAGCGGAGGGACGGGCCCACCTCGTCGACCTGGATCTCGTTGACCGTGCGCTTCTCGCCGCTGGACTCGAACGAACGCGAGACCAGGCGACCCGAGACGATGACGCGCATCCCCTTGGTGAGCGACTCGGCGACGTTCTCGGCCGCCTCGCGCCACAGGGAGCAGCGGAGGAACAGGGTCTCCCCGTCCTTCCACTCGTTGGCGTTGCGGTCAAAGGTGCGGGGCGTGGACGCCACCGTGAAGTTCACGACGGCGGCGCCCGACTGAATGAATCGCAGCTCGGGGTCGGCGGTCAGATTGCCGACCACCGTGATTGCGGTGTCTCCTGCCATGGTTCGTCCTCGTTCGTATCGTCTGGTTAGTGGGCGTCGGGCCGCAGAAGCTTGGTCCGGAGCACCGTCTCGTTGAGGCTCGAGCTGACGCTCGAGCTCCTTGGCGGTCGCGGACGTCGCCGTGAACTGCACGACGGCGTAGATGCCGTCGGCGCGCTTCTTGATCGGGTACGCGAGGCGGCGGCGACCCCAGATGTCGATCTTGTCGACGGTGCCGGAGTCATCCTTGATGACCGTGAGGTATTGGTCGAGCGACGGCTGCAACCGTGCGCTCCTCGACCTCGGGGTCGAGGATGACCATCATTTCGTACTTGCGCATGAAGATACCCACCTCCTCTGGACTGGACGGCCACGGGCTTTCCGTGGCAGGAGGGTTGCGCTAGCGGTGGCGACCCCGCGCAGGGGCGGGAACCACCGCACAAGGGTACAGGGCGGCGGCCGACGTTGGGAAACGGGGTCAGTGGCCGCCGAGGATGTCCGCCCAGGATTCCGCCGCCCGACGACGCCGACGGCTAGGGCGTTGGGCCTCCGCCCGAGCGCGCCGAGGGCGAGCGGGGAGGGCCGAGGCGCTCGGGCTCGGCGAGGGGAACGGACGGCTCGGGCGCCGGGGCTCGGAATGATCGCCGTACCGACGTGGGACCGCGGCGGGAACGACTCGACCGGCAGGTTCGCGAACACCTCGCCCATCATCGACGTCCAGATGCGGCACGGGACGGAGCCGCCGGTGATCTGCCGGAACCCGCCGAATGGCGTGATCGCCTCGACCGATCCGTCCTCGCCCACCTGGTACACGGCGACCGCGCCCACGATCTGCGGCGTGAAGCCGATGAACCACGCGGACTTGTTGTCCGTGGACGTTCCCGTCTTGCCGGCGATGGGGCGGCCCAGCCTGCGCGGCGTACCCGCCGGAGCCGTGGAGCACCACCTGCTGCATCGCGTACGTGGTGTCCGCCATGACGGCCTCGGAGAAGACGCGGCTCGTCCGTCGACCTCGTGCGCGTAGACGGCGCGGCCGTCGCGGTCCGTGACCGACGCACGAGGTACGGCTCCCGGTGGACGCCCTGCGCGGCGATCGTGGCGTAGGCCGACGCCATGTCGAGCGGGTGCGGCGAGGCCGTGCCGAGCACGTTGGCGGGTTCGCCTCGAGGCCCGCGGTGTCCTGCGGGAAGCCCGGCGCGCACCGCCACATCCACCACCTTGTCGGGTCCCACGTCGCGCGCGAGCTGGACGAACACCGTGTTGACCGAGTGCTCGGTCGCGGTGATGAGGTTGATCTGGCCGAAGTTCTCGTTGCCGAAGTTCTTCACGGGCTTGGAGAAGCCCTCGACCGACCTGCGGCGACGCGCCGCTGTACTCGCTCTCCAGGGCGATGCCGTGCTCAAGAGCCGCGATCAGCGCGAACGGCTTGAAGGTGGAGCCCGCCTGCGCGATGTCCTGCGTCACCGCGTTGCGCTGAACCGTCACGTAGTCGGCACCCCCGTACATCGAGGTGATGGCCCCCGGTCGCCGGATCGATCGTCACGATCGCGAGCCGGAGGTTGGGGCTATGCCCCTCCGGGAGCGTGGCGGCGGCGTTCTGCGCCGCCTGCTGCGTGGCCCAGTCGATCGAGGTGACGATGCGGTACCCGCCGGTCTCGACGTCGTCCTGCGACAGCCCGGTCCGTTCCGAGACCTCGACGATGCGCCTGGCGCAGCAGGTATCCCTGGGGCCCGCCGAACACGTTGTCCTTGCGGTACTCGGCGGTCTCGGGGAACGTCGAGGCGCAGCCGGTCGGACGGCGTCGAGCAACTCCGCGCTCGACCATTCCGTCCAGCACGTAGTTCCAGCGGGACTCGGCCTGCACGGGGTCCACCCGGGGGTCCCACGCGCTCGGCGCGGGGATGATGCCCGGCGAGGAGCGCGGCCTGGGACACGGTGAGGTCCTTGGCGTCCACGCCGAAGTACTCGCGCGCCGCGGCCTGGATTCCGTAGGCGCCGCGCCCAAAGTAGATGGTGTTCATGTAGTTCTCGAGGATGCGGTCCTTGTCCTGCTGCTGGTCGATCTTGAGGGCGAGCAGCGCCTCCTTGGTCTTGCCTACGGATGTCCGTCGTCGTCTTGCCCGACGTAGTAGCGCTCCACGTACTGCTGGGTGATGCTCGAGCCGCCCTGCTTGTGCCCCAGGACGACCGTCTTGAACAGCGCGCGCGCCGTGCCCGCGAAGTCGATGCCGGGGTTCGAGTAGAAGGTGCGGTCCTCGGCGGCGACGACGGCGTGGGGCACGTAGTCGGGAAGGTCGGAGATGGCGACGGCCTCGCGGTTCGCGAGCCCGATGCGCCCCATCTCCGTGGTGCCGTCCGCGTAGTAGAAGGTCGAGGCCTGGGCCTGGGCGAAGTCGGCGGGCGTCGGGATGTGATCCGCGCGTACCAGATCGACATGCCGACCACGGCGATCGTGGCGAGCACCAGGCCCACCGTCAGCGCCCCACGCGCCGACCCGCCGCAGGATCCGTCACCCAGCGCGGGCGCGCTTCTTGCCGCGCGCGTCGACACGCGCCGGCCTGCCCGTGCGGCCGCGTGCCGCGTCCGAGCGGCGGCCGTCGGGCTTGGCGAGCCGGTTCGACGGCGTCGGACGGCCGCGGCTGCTGGGCGCTCCGGCCCGTCGGGGGAACGCGCTGCTGGCTGCGACCGCGTGGTGCGTCGCTCCGGCGGCTTCCGTGAATCGGTCACCCCAGGAGTCTAGGCGAGGCGCCTGGCCACGGTGCGCCTCGGACAGGGCGGCGCGTCGGACGGCATGAGTGCCGAGCGGGCGCATTCCGGCCTCATGTCTCCGAGCTCCAGGCGCGCGCCCGGCGGCGCATGACGATTCGATGTATCGCGCGCGATACAACTTCCTGCTATGGTTTCGCTGCGCGTCGCATCCGGCGCCGCGCCCGTGACCGAGAGGAGAGGACAGATGGCGAAGACCGACGTGCTCACGCTCGCGATCCTCGGCATCCTCGAGACGTCGCCCCTCCACGGGTACCAGATCCGCAAGCAACTGGGCGGCGAGCTCGGCCCCTTTCGGGCGCTCAGCTACGGCTCCCTGTACCCCGCGCTCAAGCGCATGGTGCGCGAGGGCCTCATCGGCGCTGATGCCGGCGAGGAGTCCGCGCGGGGCTCGCGGCGCTCCAAGATCGCGTATCGCCTCACGGACGCGGGCAAGGCCCGGCTCCACGAGGAACTCGCGAACGCGGGAACCTCCTCCTGGGAGGACGACGCGTTCGATGTTCGCTTCTCGATGTTCGACCGCACCGACTCGGCCACGCGCCTGCGGATTCTCGAGGGTCGCCGCACCCGGCTCGCGCAGCGACTCGAGGAGGCGGGAGTCAACCTGCGGAAGGTGCGCGAGCGCCACGACGGCTACACCGCAGAACTTCAACGCCACGGCCTGGAAACGGTCGAGCGCGAGGTCGAGTGGCTCGACCGACTGATTGACGAAGAACGATCCGCCCTCGGCGGGAAACCACACAACCGCTGCGTGCGGACAACTAGGTAAGGGGTTACACCATGGCCAGCCTGCGCGTTGCCATCATCGGCGTCGGAAACTGCGCGACGTCGCTCATTCAGGGCGTGGAGTTCTACAAGGACGCCAAGGCGGGAGACACCGTGCCCGGCCTCATGCACGTCCAGTTCGGCGACTACCACATCAGCGACATCGAGTTCGTTGCCGCGTTCGACGTCGACGCCAAGAAGGTGGGCAAGGAGCTCGTCGAGGCCACCAAGGCCTCGGAGAACAACACCATCAAGATCTGCGACGTGCCCGAAGACGGACATCACGGTGCAGCGCGGCCACACGCTCGACGGCCTCGGCAAGTACTACCGCGAGACCATCACCGAGTCCGACGAGGCGCCCGTGGACATCGTCCAGGTCCTCAAGGACACCAAGGCCGACGTGCTGGTCTCGCTACCTGCCCGTGGGCTCGGAAGAGGCGGACAAGTACTACGCCCAGTGCGCGATCGACGCCAAGGTGGCGTTCGTCAACGCCCTGCCCGTGTTCATCGCGTCCGACCCCGAGTGGGCCAAGAAGTTCGAGGACGCCGGCGTCCCGATCGTCGGCGACGACATCAAGTCCCAGGTGGGCGCGACCATCACGCACCGCGTGATGGCCCGCCTGTTCGAGGACCGCGGCGTGCGTCCTCGACCGCACCTACCAGCTCAACGTCGGCGGGAACATGGACTTCAAGAACATGCTCGAGCGCGACCGCCTCGAGTCCAAGAAGATCTCCAAGACCCAGGCCGTCACCTCCAACCTCGGGCCCGCTCGCGGGCCTCAAGGACTCGCGCAACGTCCACATCGGCCCGTCCGACTACGTCGCGTGGCTCGACGACCGCAAGTGGGCGTACGTGCGCCTCGAGGGCCGCGCGTTCGGCGAGGTGCCCCTGAGCCTCGAGTACAAGCTCGAGGTCTGGGACTCCCCCAACTCGGCCGGCATCATCATCGACGCGATTCGCGCGGCGAAGATCGCCAAGGACCGCGGCATCGGCGGACCGATCCTGCTCGGCGGCGACGTACTTCATGAAGTCGCCGCCCGTGCAGATGGAAGACACGTCGGCCGCGAGCAGCTCGAGAAGTTCATCCGCGGCGAGGTCGAGCGCTAGGCGCACCCCCAAGACAGCGAGCGACGGGCCGGGCCGCCTTCGGGTGGCCCGGCCCTTCGCGTTCCCGGCCTTTCGCATCCTCGGTCACCGAGCCGCCGACGACGCCGTGTGGGATGCTCGCTCCGTGGGGAGCGACGACGACGGCGTGCCAGGAGTGTGGCGCCCGCGCCAGGACACCCTGCTCCGAATCCTTCGCCGCGTCGCCGGGCTCATTGTCGCCCTCCCGCTCGCGGCGGTGGCGATCTGGGTCGCCGAGGCTCTCCAGCGCCACCCGGAACGGCAATTCGCCGTCGGCCTTGCCCTCGGCAGCGTGTGGATTACCGCGGCCCTCCTGGCGGTGGTGGGCCTCGCGCTCGGGTACTGGGGCTGGGCTCGGCACCGGAGGAAGGCGGTCTACGGGACCGCGAAGCCGCGAGGATCGGCGCGTGTGTGGTCGCGTCGCCTCGCCGTCGCCGGTGGGTATGCGGCCATGGCCGGGATTCTTCTCGATGGGCTGATGTACGGGCGGCGCGGTCACGGCGGATTCGCCAGACACCTTCCGATTCTGGCGGAAGGCTGGTGGCTCGCCCTGGCCATCGCCGCAACGCTGATGGTCATCGTGGCCATCGTCCTGCCCGGAATCCAGGGCTGGGGGAACTTCCTCTACCTGACGTGGCGTCCGTCCGTGGTGACCGCCCGGGCTACGCCGAGCGAGGGGCCCGAGTCGATTCGCGTGCTCTACCGACCGTCGCTCGGCTTCAACGGGGTCGCAACGGTTCACGTCGACGGAACCAAGCGCGGCGCGCTCAGTGCGGGGGGAGGGCTCGGGCTCAACCTTGGCCCGGGCGAACACACGATTGCGGTGTCGTTCGCGGGACTCGTCGGCGGGGTGGACCGATCCGCGCGCGTCGTGACCGCGCCCGGCGCCTCGTGCGATGTGGTGGTGAGTTCGGGCCTGATCTGGGCCGTCGGCGCCATCCGCCATCGCACGGAACGCGAATTCCGGATCCAGCGCCCCGATCTCTCGTCGGTCGTGGCCATTCCGGACGTCTTCGCCAAGCGCCGCACCAGCGATCCCCGCATCATCGACGAATAGGGGCGCCCCGCGCCGCCCCGCCACCCCATGTCGGGCTGCTCCCCTGAGCGCTGGCGGGCGGTGCTTCGCCACGGCCGGCGGCCTGTCGCATATTTCACACGACGGCGTTCGGGCCTCTCGCGTAGCATCGGAGTTGGCTGAAGGAGGCGGCATGACCCGGTGCGGGAGTTGCGGTATGCCCCTGAACGACGACACGCGAGGCACCGAGGCCGGCGGAGAGCCCAGCGACGTCTACTGCTCCGCGTGCTACGTCAAGGGTGCCTTCACCCTTCCCGACGGCCCCATCGAGGCGGTTCAGGCCAAGGCCATCGAGGCCATCGTCGCGCAGGGCGTCCCCCCGCTCGCGGCGAAGAAGCTCACGGAGAACATCGCGGAGCTCGCTCGCTGGAAGTAGCGACCTAGCTCAGCGACGCCGCGCGGCGAGCGCGGTCAGTGCAGCGGACGCCAGCACGAGCGCGAAGGCCGCATCGGCCGTCATCGGCACCCCGGCCACGTGCGCCGTGTACCCCGTCAGCACCCCCCGGAACCCCACGACGGCGTACCCGAGCATCCCGACGACGCCGCAGGCGACCCCGAGCCCCGCCACCGGCGCCCTCCAGCGCGCGGGCCCCACCACCTCCTCGCGGCGAGGCGGCCGGTCGAAGCGCCGGAACGCCGCGACGAGGCCCGCCACCAGCGCGAGGAAGACGAGGAACTGCGGCACGCGCGTCCACCACCACGCCGCCGTCGTGGGCTCGGGCATCGGCGAGAACAGCAGGTGCCACCCGATGTACATGAGCATGAGCGCGGAGAAGTGCCACAGGAACGCGGTCATGGCGAGCGCGCCGCCCGCGATCACCGCCGCCCACGCGCGCGGCGCTCGAGCCAGCGGCGCGCGGGCGCGCGGAGAAGCAACAGGACCCCGGCCTGCGCGACGCCGAACGCGAGCAGCACCACCGTCGGCGGGGCGAGGTTCGACAGCTTCTCGCCGTCGTACGAGACCATCGCCGTCCCGTACGGGCCGAGCCACATGAGGAGCGCCGCCGCCCCGCCGCCCCGCCCGACGAGCGCGAGCCCGAGGCGGCGCGCCCCCACCCGGTCCGCCACGCCGTCGGCGTAGAAGAAGCCCAGCTGGTGGACGCGTGAGCCAGACGAACGCGAAGTTGAGCCACTTGACGCCGTCGACGCCCTGGGCGAGGCGAAGCCAGTCGACGAGCGCGACCGCGAACACCAGCGCCGCGAGCGCGCGCCACCCGAACCTCTCGTGCAGCCGGAGCATCGCGGGCGCGAGGCCCGCGGCGATCAGGTAGATCCCGATGAACCACAGCAATCTGGCCCGCGATGTGCAGCACGGGCGAGTACTTGGTGCCCGTGCCCAGGACCGCCTCGACGATCGCGCCCGCGACCATCCCGACGCGACACGAACACGAGCGCGGGCCACACGAGGCGCGCGACGCGAGCGCGGGCGAAGTCCGCGTACCCGCCGCCCCGACGCGCAAGGCTGCGCCACGCCGTCGCGTGGGCGAACCCGCCGACCACGAAGAAGATCGGCATCACCTGCAGCACCCAGGTCGCGGGTCGCGTCCACGGCGCGAGCGCCAGGATGTTGGTGAAGACGAACGAGTGCCCGCCCGTCGCCTCGGGACGGTCGTCGACTACCGCCATGAGGAAGTGCCCGAGGATCACCCCCGCGAGCGACGCGACGCGCAGGAAGTCGACGTAGCGATCCCGCGTCGCGGGAGTGGCCGCGGCCATCGCGGCGACGTCGGTCATCGGCTCAGGCTAGTTCGGCGGCCACGGGGGCGGGTACGCCTGGCCGGGAACGCCGGGCCGCTCAAGCGCCTTGGGGTCGGGGCCCCACTGGTTGGTGCCCGGCTGCCCGTCCATGATGCACATGATGAGCGGGACGATTCCGAGGCCCACGAAGCCGAGGAGGACCCACGCCCCCGTCTGGCCCATGTCGTGGAGGCGCCGCACCATGGCCGCGTACGACGGCAGCAGGAACGACGAGTCCGACGACGCCGAGCAGGATGCCGGGCCCGATGAGCGGTCCCCAGTTGAGATCTGCGGAAGTCGACGTGGCCTTGGGCGTCAGTCTTCGACGCGAGATCCACGAAGAACGCGATGTAGCCCACGAAGAAGACGATCGTGAAAGGAAGGCTGATGAGTTGGAGCGCCAGGTAGAACCACCAGTACTCCGACCTGCCGCGCCCTCCCGCTGAAGTCCGCGTACTTCCTCATGCACGTCGCGAATGCCTCGCCGAAACCCATGGTGGCCCCTTTCCCCTCGGCGGGCGGCGTCACCGCCTCCCGCACCGTTGGGCTCCAGACTACGACGGCGGCGCCGTCCGCGCCCGTCACCCGTACCCTTGTCGCATGTCCGCCGTCCGCGACCTTCGCCACCTGCTCCGGGGCTCGGGGTTTCGCAAGCTCGCCGGCACCCGGCTGATCTCCCAGCTCGGCGACGGGATGTTCCAGGCCGGGCTCGCGTCCCTGCTGTTCTTCGACCCCACCAGGCAGTCGTCCGCGCGCGATATCGCCCTGGGGTTCGTCGCTCCTCCTCGCCCCCTTCACCGCTCGTCGGGCCCTTCGTCGGCCCCCTGATCGACCGCTGGCAGCGCCAGCGCATCCTCGCTGTGGAGCAACCTGGTTCGGCTGGGGCTCGCGGGGGTGCTGTGGGCGCCGCGATCGCGCTCGACGGCCCCGGCTGGATCCTCTACGCCTTGGCCCTCGTCACCCTGTCGCTCAACCGCTTCCTGCTCGCCGCGCATGACCGCGGCCATCCCGCGCGTCGTCGCCGACGAGGACCTCCTCACCGCCAACTCCCTCCTCCCGACGCTCGGGACGCTCGCGGCAGCGCTCGGCGGGGCGATCGGCGTCGTCGTGTCCTTCTTCGCACCGGGGATCCCCGAGGATCAGCGCTCGCATGACCGCGCTCATCGCGGCGGGCCTGGTCGTTCGGCCTGTCGTCCTGGGCCACGACCGCGATCCGTCGGCGCGAGCTCGGCCCCGTCGACCCCTTCGATTCCGGGCACCTGCGCGAGCAGTTCTCCGACCTCGTCCGCGGGCTCCGCGAGGGGGCCCGCTACCTGGCGCGGCGCCGGACGCCCGCCCACGCCCTGGTCGTGATGGCCGCCCAGCGCCTCCTCTACGGGCTGATGTTCGTCGCCGCGATCCTGATCTCGCGCAACCTCCTCGCGCCCGCGGAGCGGGGGCGGCCTCGGCGAGTTCGGCGTGGTGCTGGTCTTCGCGGCCGTGGGCTTCGGGCTCGCGGCCATGCTCACGCCTGCGCTCGGACCCCGGTTCCGCGCCACCGGTGGATCGTCCGGTGCCTGCGTGGTCGGCGCCGGCGGCCAGGCGCTGCTGGCGGTCTCGTCCGAGCGATGGGCGCTGTTCGGGGCCGCGGTGGTGGTGAGCTTCGCGGTGCAGGGCGGGAAGATCGCGGTCGACACGATCGTGCAGCGCGACACCGAGGACGACGTCCGCGGGCGGGCCTTCACGCTGTACGACATGGCCTACAACGTCGCGTTCGTGTCCTCGGCCGGCATCGCCGCGGCGTGCTGCCGGACACCGGGTACTCGCGCGTGGTGATGGCCGTCGTCGCGGCCGCCTACCTGGTGGTCGCCGCGCTCTATGCCGTCGCCCCCGAGCGAGCCCCGGCCGCTCGTCGGGCCTACGGCCCAGGAGCGCGCGGCCCTAGCCGTTCCCCGGCCGCTCCCGCTCCGCCCACCACGCGAGCAGCCGCTCGCGCGCGACGTCCGGCCCGAGCGGGCCCTCCTCCATGCGGAGCTCCAGGAGGAACGCGTACGCCTCGCCCACCGCGCGGCCCGGCGGGATGCCCAGCATCGCCATGATCTGCTCGCCGTCGAGGTCGGGGCGGATCGACTCCAGCTCCTCGCGCTCGCGCAGCTCGGCGATGCGCGCCTCGAGGTCGTCGTAGGCGAACGAGAGCTGGTCCGCCTTGCGCCGGTTCCGGGTGGTGCAGTCCGCGCGGGTCACGCGGTGCAGCCGCTCCAGCTGCGTCGCCCGCGTCCGTGACGTAGCGCCGCACCGCCGAGTCCGTCCACGACGCGTCCCCGTAGCCGTGAAAGCGCAGGTGCAGCTCCACGAGGCGCGCCACGGCCTGGACGATCGCCTTGTCGAAGCGCAGCGCCTTGAGGCGCTTGCGCGGCCATCTTGGCGCCCACGATCTCGTGGTGGTGGAAGCTCACCGCGCCGCCCGGCTCGAACCGCCGCGTCGCGGGCTTGCCGATGTCGTGAAGCAGCGCCGCGAGGCGCAGGATGAGGTCGGGCGCGGGAACGGGGCCGTCCGGGCCCGGTCTCGAGCTCGATGGCCTGGTCCACGACGGTGAGGGTGTGCTCGTAGACGTCCTTGTGGTGGTGGTGCTCGTCCGCCTCGAGGCGCAGCGCGGGAATCTCCGGCAGCACCTGGTCCGCGAGGCCGGTAGTCCACCATGATCGGCGAGGCCCCGCGCGCGGATTCGCCCCGAGCATCAGCTTGGTGAGCTCGTCGCGGACGCGCTCCGCCGAGACGATCGCCGAGCCGGTCCGCCATGGCGCTCGATCGCCCCGAGCGTCGTCGGCCTCGACGTCGGCGCCCAGCTGCGACGCGAACCGCGCCGCGCGCATCATCCGCAGCGGGTCGTCCGCAGAACGAGAGCTCGGGCTCGATCGGGGTGCGCAGCAGCCCGCCGGCCAGGTCCGCGAGCCCGCCGAAGCGGGTCGACGAACTCGAGCGACGGCAGCCGCACCGCCATCGCGTTCATCGTGAAGTCGCGGCGCGCCAGGTCGCCCTCGAGGCTGTCGCCGAACGCCACCTCGGGCTTGCGGGAGTCGCTCGCCGTACGCGTCGGCCCGATACGTCGTGACCTCGACGACCGTGTCGCCCTTGCGGCCGCCGATGGTGCCGAACTCCCGCCCGATGTCCCACGTGGTCCCGCCCCATGCGCGGATCGCCGCCTCCGTCTGTCCGGGCGGGCGGACGTCGCGAAGTCCAGGTCGGCGCTCGACCGCCCGAGGAACGCGTCCCGCACCGGCCCGCCGACCAGCGCGAACTCGTGACCGCGCGTCGGCGAAGGCCCCGGCAAGCTCCACGACGTCCGCGGGCAGCGCGGCCCACAGGCCCTCGGCGCGCTGGCGCAGCACGTCGAGCGCGGGGAAATGCGGTGGTCACAACCACCAAGCATCCCAGAGAGCGGGTCACGCCTCCGCCCGGCGCGCCCCGCTGGTTAGAGTGAGTCATGCTTTCCGTCCGAGCCGCCCGACCGCTCACGCGAAGCCAAGGCCGCCCGCGGCGGACGCCAACGACACCGGTCCGGCGCCAGCTTCGGGGCAAGGGCAGCCTCCTTCCCGTGTCCAACGAGACGTCCGCGGGGGGCATCGCGATCTTCGTCGACGAGGGCGCCGCGCAGGCGGCGGTCATCGGGCGACGCAACCGCGGCGGCAAGCTCGAGTGGTGCCTGCCCAAGGGCCACCTTGAGGAGGGCGAGACGCCCGAGGAGGCCGCGATCCGCGAGGTCGCCGAAGAGGCGGGCGTCACCGCCGAGATCGATCCTCGGGCTGGGCATCATCGACTACTGGTTCACCGGCGAGGATCGTCGCATCCACAAGGTGGTCCACCACTTCCTGCTCGAGACCACGAGCGACGCGATCACCACGGAGAACGACCCGGACCACGAGGCCGAGGTCGCCGCGTGGGTTCCGCTCAAGGACCTGCCCTCGCGGCTGTCGTACCCCAACGAGCGTCGCATGGCCGAGGTCGCCGTCGACCTCCTGGCCCTGGAGAGCGAGTGACCGCCACGCTCCGCCGGACGGCCCCCCTCGCGCGCGCGGTCGCCGGGGTGGCGCTCGTGCTCGGCGCCACCGCGCTTCCGGCGCACGCGGACGAGACCGTCGCTCCGCAGAACCTGCGAGTCGACGTTGTCAGCTACGGCCCCGCGCTGCTGGACCCGGGCTCCTCGCTGTCGGTGGGCGCGACCATTGCGAACGACGCCCTTTCCGACGCGTCGAACGTCGCACTCGTCGTCGACATCACGACGGACCCGATCACTGACCGTTCCCTCGTGGCCTCGTGGCGGGCGGCACGGCCGAGGCGCCCACCCGTGAGGTGGCGCGCCGCTCGGCGGGCGGCAACGGGACCGTCGGCGCGCGCAGCGAGATCACGACGAGCGTTAGCGCCTCCTCGGCCGCGCTCGGACTCGGCGCCACCCCGTGGGCCGTCTACGGCGTGATCATTCGCGCCGAGGTGGCGGCGAGCCCATCAAGGAGTTCCGCACGTTCGCGACCTACCTCGGCCAATCCACCTCCGCCAACCCGATCGCCATCGTCGCGACCGCCGCGGGCGCGCCCGAGCGAGTCGCCGCCGTCCTCGCCGCAGCGTCCGCCGCGCGGGTCTCCCTGCTCGTGGACCCGACCGCGCTCGCCCAGGTCTCCGAGACTCCTTCCACCGGTCTACCTCGTGACATCTTCGCCCTGCCCGCGGGTCACGCTCGACCTGGCGTCGCTCGCCCGCGCCGACGACGCGACCATCCTCGCCGCATCGCTCGACGCCTCCGCCAAGGCGGACGCCGCGGGGGCCGACCAACCGTGGATCGGCGTGGTCCCCGACCTCGACCGCGAGACCATTTCCCTCGCCGAGAAATTCGGCGCCGCCGCGGTCCTCGTGCAACCGGGCGCCGACTCTGCTCCGATTGCGCTCGACGGGGACCAGGGCGCGAACGCGGCGGCGCTCGTCAAGCTCGGGCCTCGGGGGGGTTCCGGTCGTGGCGCCCGATCCCGCTCTCAGCGCGGCCCTCGCCGGCGCCAAGCCCCCACCGCGGTCCGGGCCGCCCGCGTCGTCGCGGAGTCCGCGCTTGCCGCGATGGCGAATCCGCAAGGCGACCCCATCGTCATCTCGCCGGGAACGTCGTGGATGCTCGACTCGGACCACCGGTCGCGGGCCCTCGAGGCGCTTGCCGAGTGCCCCTGGAATCGCCTCGTCACGCTCAGTAGCATCCTGGACGGGGAGCCGACGGCGGTCGCGGCCGTCCCCGAGTCGGTCGCCGACGACGCGGACATTCCCCGCGAGTCAGGTGACCGCGGTCGCGAACCGCATCCGCGACCTCGGCTACCTCGCCGGAGCCACCTCAACCCCGACCCAGATCTATGGGCCCCCGGCGGCCTCGCTGCTCTCCTCCCTGTCCTTCGAGGGCCGCTCCGACACCGGCGCACGGGCCGACCTCGTCACGCGATCGCTCGCGTCCGCCGACGAGATCCTGGGGCAGGTTTCAGTTGCCGGTGGGAAGCTCGCTCAACCTCATCTCGACCTCGGGAAGCGTCCCCATCACCGTCAGCAACCGCCTCGATGCCGAGGTCACCGTGGTCGTGGTGTTCGAGACCCGCTCCCACAACCTGATCCCGCGAGGGAGCCCCACCGTCACCCTCGCACCCGGAGACCTCGGAGCAGGTGCTCGTCCCCGTCGACGCCATCTCGAGCGCGAACATCTCGGCGTTCGTGCGCCTCACCGACGCCGAGGGCCATCGCCTCACTCCGAACACGCTGGTGAAGGTGCGCGTGCGCGCCGACTGGGGAACCGCCTTCACCGCGATCGTGGGAGGGGGCGCCCTCCTGCTGCTCGTCGGCGGAATCTGGCGCACCGCGCGCCGCGGCAAGCAGAACACCCGCACCGAACCGGGCGGCGAGCCCGTCGCCCCGGACGAGGAGTGATGTGACCGTCGACGATGCGCTGCCCACGACGTCCCTGCGGCGCAATACCGCGATCATGGCCGCGGGCACGGCCACTTCCCGCGCCCTCGGACTCGTGCGGACCGCGCTCCTCGCGGCCGCCATCGGTGTCAACGCCGGGGCGGCGAGCGCCTTCGACGTCGCGAACAAGCTCCCGGGCGTGCTCCTGACGCTGCTCGCGTCAGGCGTCCTCAACGCCGTCCTGGTGCCCCAGGTCGTCCGGGCGATGGCCCGCAAGGACGGGAAACAGACCGTCGATCGCATCGTGACGCTGGGCACGGTCGCCATGCTCGCCATCACCGCGCTCCTCACGGCCGCCGCGCCGCTGTTCATCCTGGCCTACACCTCGAAGTTCACGCCCGAGCTCACCGCGCTGACCGTCGCGTTCGCCCTGTGGACCATTCCCCAGCTGTTCTTCTACGGGCTCTACACGCTCCTCGGGCAGATCCTCAACGCGCGGTCTCGATTCGGCCCGTTCATGTGGGCGCCCGCGGCGAACAACCTCGTCGCGATCGCGGGGCTGGTCGCGTTCCTCCTGCTCTTCGGCCCGTACGCGATTCCCGCCGCCGGCGAGGATCCGGTGGGGCTCGCCGGTGACTGGGGTCCCGGCAAGATCGCCGTCCTCGCGGGGGTCGCGACGCTCGGCATCGTCGTCCAGGCCCTCGTCCTCATCGTTCCGCTGCGACGCAGCGGGTACCGGTGGCGCTGGAAGTGGTCGGGCCCCAAGGGCGAGCTCGACGGCATCAAGCGCGTCGCCGGCTGGGCGCTCGCCGCCGTACTCCTGGAGCAGGTCGGCATCGCGGTCGTGACGCGCGTCGCGAGCTCGGCGTTCGTGGTCGGCGGCGGCTCCCCGGACGTCGCGACGAACACCGCGCTCACCAACGCCCTCATGCTTTACTTCCTCCCCCATTCGCTCGTCACCGTCTCGATCGTCACCGCGCTCTTCACCGGAATGTCGCGACTCGCGGCCGCCGGCGACCTCGCGGGCCTGCGCGCGGAGCTCTCGCGCGGCCTGCGCACCATCGGCGTCTTCACCGTGTTCGCGACGGCGGCCCTCGTCGTGCTCGCGCCGCTCGCGGTGCGCGTGACCCTGCCGAGCACGCCCGACGTCGTGGTCACGTCGGTGGCGCACGTGGTCGTGGCGCTCGCGTTCGGGCTTGCGCCGCTGGGGGCCATGATCCTGGTCAAGCAGGCCTACCTCGCCCTCGAGGACGCCCGCTCGCTTCTTCTGGATTCAGATCCCCATGACCGCGACCCTCATCGCCGTCGCCCTGATCGGCCAGGGCGGTCCTCGACGTGCACTGGTGGGTCGTCGCCGCCCGGGGCCGGCATGGCCCTCTCGTACGCCGTCTCCACCGCCCTCCGCCTCGTCGGCCTCCGTCGCCGCCTCAGCGGGCTCGACGGCCGCCGCGTCGCCTCGACCCACGTGCGCGCGGTCGCCGCGGCCCTCCCCGCCGCCGCCGCCGGGGTACTGCTCGTGCGCGTGATCCCCGACCCCCGGGACCTTTCGCGCTGGGCCGAGGTCGCCGCTCGGCCGGGTGGTGCCTCGCCATCGGCCCCGCCATGGCGCTGGTCTATGGGACGGGACTCTGATTCTCCGCGTCGACGAATGGCGCAGCGTGTTCTCAGGCCCACTCCGGAGGCTCGGCTTCCGCGTACCATAGCGGTCGACACCACTCACGCCGCGTCGGGGGAGCGCCCGCGTGCTTTCAGGCACCACGATTGCCCAGCGGTACGCCGTCGGTTCCGTCGCGCCCTCGAGCGTCCCCGGCGCCACCGCCTGGGCCGCCCACGACGCGCGCCTCGACGTGCCCGTCACGCTCCTCGTCGCCGAGTCGGGCGATGCGGAGGCCATCCTCGCGGCGCTCACGCGCGTGCGCGGAGTTCGGATCCCGGGCGTGGCCCGAGTTACGTGGACGTCGGCATTGCTGCGAGATCCCCGGCGACGACGAGGGTTCCCGCGCGCGTACGCGGCGGCGGCACTCCCCGAGCCGTCTCTGTCGTCGATACCTCGACGCGCACGCGCTCCCCACGGCCCTTGCCCGGCTCCTCATTCCGCTGGAACGGGCTCAGGCGCTCGAGGCTGCCGCAGGCCGCCGGCCTCGACCATGGCGCCCTCGAGGTCGGCGCGATCGGACTCCACGACGCGGGGCCGCGTGGTCGCGGGCGCGGGACTCGCCGCGGCGTTTGGGCGCCCCGTGGCGGGCGGAACGGCGGCGGACGCCGCGAGCCTGGCGTCGATCTTCCGCTCGCTCGCTGTTCGGCGAGCCCGACCCCGACGGGGGGGAGGCCCCGCTCCCCGAAGATCTGACCAAGTCCGAGCGGCGCATCATCGCGCTCGCCCGGCGGGACGAGGGGCCGCGCTGGGTGGCCACGCTGTACCTCGCAGGACCTGGGACCGGCGGAACGCGCGACGGCTCTCGGGCCTCCGCACCCAACTGCGGACCCTCGAGCGTCTCGCGGCCCAGGAAGCGGTTCGCGCCGCCGAGGAGGCGGCGCTGGCGGAGGAGGCCGCCCGGCTCGAGGCCGCCCGCGCGCGGGAGCTTGAGGGCGCGGAGGCGCCGCCCCGCGAGCTCGACGAGTGGGAGCTCGAACACCTGCTTGAGGTGGAGCGTGCCGAGGAGGTCCCCACCCTCGCCGAGGCGATCCTCGACCTGCTGCACCGCCGATTCCCACGCTCGGACCGCATCACCGCGTCCCTGGAGGCGGCCCACGCGCGCGCGATGCGCGGCCCCCGGGT
>CAVUPQ010000004.1:0-411770 GCA_963743485.1 uncultured Actinomycetota bacterium | reverse complement strand
CGTCGTCCACCAGCTCAACAGCCTTCCCGTCGACAGTCACGCTCGCGACGCCCGTCTCCACGCCGTCGGGGTTGCTCACGCGGATCGTCAGCGCCATCCCGCGGAAGCGGCGCGTCACCTCGTAGCCGTCCCAGCCGGCGGGCAGGCACGGGTCGATGCGCAGCCCCTCGAGCTCGGGCCGGATGCCCAGGATGTACTGGGTCACGCCCACGTACGACCACGACGCCGTCCCCGTCAGCCACGGGTTGCGCGCCTGCCCGAACCGCGGCGACTCCGGCCCGTGCGTGAACTGGCAGTACACGTACGGCTCCACCTGGTGCACCTCGGCGGAGTCGTTGTACTTGGCGGGCAGGAAGCCGCGGTAGTACTCGTAGGCGCGGTCGCCGCGGCCCAGGATGCCCTCCGCGACGATGGTCCACGAGTTCGCGTGGCAGAAGATCCCGCCGTTCTCCTTGTGGCCCACCGGGAACACCAGCAGCGACAGGCCGACGCCGGGGACGTCGTGCGTGTGCGCGGGCGCGCACAGCGCGACGCCGTGCTCGGTCGAGAGCCGCTCGTGCACCGCGTCCATCGCGCCGATCGCCCGCTCGCGCGGCACGGCGCCCGGACATCGCCGCCCACACGTTCGGCTCCAGGTAGATCTTGCCCTCGTCCAGCGCGTCGGACCCCAGCTTGGCGCCCGTCGCGGAGATGCCGCGGATGTACCAGTCGCCGTCCCACGCGGACTCCAGCACCGGCTCGAAGCCGCTCCAGCTCCGCCCGGGCCCACGCGGCGTCGTCCGCCCGCCCGGTCTGCTCGGCGAGCTCCGCCACCACGCGCAGGCCGTTCGCCATGAGGAACGTGGAGAACATGCTCTCGCCCTTGGTGCCGAACTGGATGGTGTCGTTCCAGTCCGCCTTGAGCCCCTGCACCAGGCCGTTCTGCCCCGAGTGCGCGAGCGAGAACTCGATCGCCCGCGCGCAGGTGCTCGAAGACCGTCGCCTCGCCGTGGTCGGCGTACGGCAGCACCGTGTCGAGGTAGCCCGTGTCGCCCGTCTCGTAGACGAAGTTCGCGACGGTGATCGGGAGCCACAGCGCGTCGTCCGAGCGGTACTTCTCGAGGGTCGGCGTCGCCTCGTGGCCGGGGTTGTGGGTGAGCGGCTTGACGAGCGGCATCGCGCCGCCCTCCTCCGTCTGGCCCGTGAGGATCATGTCGAGGCGCTCGCGGACGGCCTCCGGGATGGCGTGCGTGACCGCGAGCATGTCCTGCACCGTGTCCCGGTAGCCCAGCCCGTCGCGGTCGCCCGCCTCGATGAGGCACACCCCGCGCGACCAGTTGAACGTCATGTGCGTCTGGTACGCGTGCCAGACGTTGATCATCGAGTTCATCTCGGCGTCCGGCGTCGCGACCTGGAGCGGGGCGAGGTAGTCGCGCCACTCCGCGCGGATGGCCGCGAGCTCCGCCTCGACGCGCTCCGGCGTCCCGTACTCCGCCATGAGCTCGCGCCCCGGCCGGTGGGTGACGGGGTTGACCTTGTCCTGGTCCTCCCACGCCTCGTCGGGGTTGCCGACGCCGAGCATGTAGATGACGTGCCGGGTCTCGCCGGGCGCGAGCTCGAGGCGCGCGTGGAGCGACGAGCAGGAGTTGTCGCCGACGGTCTCGGAGCCCGAGCACTCGCCGCGCTCGACGGCGAGGGGGGCGGCGGGGGTCCGGTACGGGCCGAGGAACGCGTCGCGGTCCGTGTCGAACGACGCGACGTCCGCGCCCGCGAGGCCGAACCACAGCGACATGAACGCGTCGCGCGTGGAGTTGCGCCGCGAGATCATCCCGTCCTCGTACTTCGCGATCACCACGTACTGCGAGTACTGGAGGTTCTCCAGGTCCTGGCGGTAGTTCCACTCGTTCGCGAGCTCGGCGTAGCTGAACGCGCTGATGGTGCGCGGGCGGTCGGTGGTGTTGGTGACCTTCACGGACCAGTACTCGAACGCCTGGCCCTTCGGGACGAAGAACGTCGCCTCGGACTCGATGCCGCGGTACGACGACGTGAAGATCGAGTAGCCGAGGCCGTGGCGCACGGTGCAGGCCTGCTCGCCTTCGCCCGGCGCCCCGCGACGTCGCGAGCGGCTTGCCCACCGGCTGCCACGACGCGCCCCAGAAGTCGCCGTCGGCGTCGTCGCGCAGGTAGACGAAGCGCCCCGGCTCGTCCTGCGGCACGCCGTTGAAGCGGAAGCGCAGCACGCGCCCCAGCCCGCCGGACTTGTAGAACGAGTACCCGCCGGCGTTCTGCGTGATGATGCCGCCGTAGAGGCGCGAGCCCAGGTAGTTCGACCACGACCGCGGGGTGTCGGGGCGGGTGATGACGTATTCGCGGGCTTCGTCGTCGAAGTGTCCGTACTGCATGGCGGGATACCTCCGGATGGGTTGCTCGGGACGGGGACGCGTAGGAACTTAGCCTAGGGGCGTCCAGTCCCCGGCATCGGACCGAGCCACGGTGGTGGTCTCGCCCGTCGTCGCGTCGTACACGCTGACGGCCGCGCCGCCCGACGGCTCGAGCTGCCCGAGCCCCTGGAGCACGTCCCCGTCGCCCAGCCCGCTCGCGACCACGCCGCCCACGAGCGCGCCCGTCATGCCCTTGCCGGTGAGGACCCGCACGTCGCCCGTCGGCGACACCGCGACCAGGTCGGAGATGCTCCCGGGGCGCCACGGCCCCACCCCGAACACCCGGTACCCCACCAGGCCCTGCGCGATCACCAGGCCGCGGCCGGGGTGGGACAGGTCGGCCGAATCCAGGGTGACGATGACGACGTCGCCCGCGTCGGTGACGGCGACGAGGTCGGGCGTCCCGTCGAAGTCGATGTCGCCCGCGGGCGCGACGCTCGCGTACTCGCTCCAAAACGGCGGGCTCGTGGGCGTCCCCGTCTCGGTCGGCACGTACTGGTGCCAGTACGGGCGGACGACGGGGAGGTCGGCGGGGACGTCGAGGGAGAGGTTGGGCACGTACTCGACCTGCGGCCGGTCGGCGGGATCCGCGACGACGATGGCGGGCCCGAAGCCCGACCCTGTCGAGGGGTGAATGAGGAGCAGGCCGTCGCGGTCGCGCGTGAGGACGTCCGCGAAGCCGTTGTGGTCGACGTCGCCGACGACGGCCGCCGTCACGACGCCCGGCACCGGAAGCGTCACGGACGACGGCGCCTTGGCCGCCGCCGTGGCGATGGGGGTGGGCTCCACGATCGCGCCGGTCGCGGGGTCGAGCGCGAGCAGCGTCGCGCCCTCCCTGTGCCCCCAGCCAATGGCGCCCATCGGGGCCGTCCACTCGTGCACGCGCTGGCGCCAGTCGACGTAGGCGCCGGAGAAGCCGCCCTCGCCGCCAAGGAGCGTGCGGACGCGGCCGTCGGCGGACGACCGGACCACCAGGTCGGGGGTCCCGTCACCGGACACGTCGCCCACCTGGGCGATCTCGTCGAACCCGTCCCACCCGGAACCGACGGCGACCGGGGCGCCGAAGGTGCCGTCGCCGTTCGCGTGCACGATCGCCAGCACCCCGGTATCGGCGAGGATCACCGCGAGGTCCCCGACGCCGTCACCGTCGACGTCCCCCGCGGGCGCGACCGCGGCGAGCCGCCCGAGCTGACGTGACGCCAGGGCGGGCGCGCCGAGGTGGCCGGCGCCGTCGCCCGCGAGCACCGCGAGGACCCCGTAGGCGCGGTCGCCCGTGACGAGGTCAGCGACCCCGTCGCCCGTCACGTCTCCGGGGCTCGCGATGAACGGCGCCTCCGGCGCGTAGCCGACGACGGCGGGGGCGCCGAGCGTTCCCGTCCCGTTGTCCGACATCCGGACGAGGAAGCCCGTGGTGGCCTGGCGGGCGAGGACGTCCGATCCAGGTCCGCCGACGAGCGACGGGCCAGCGGTCACGAGGTCGTACGCGACGGTGGGCTCGGCGACGGTCGACGAGCCCTGATAGGGCCCCGGCGGCGCGACATCGAAGCCGGAGCTGTGGATCACGACGTCGCCGCCGACGATGGAGGCGACGTCCGCCGTGCCGTCGCCCGTGACGTCCGTCGTGAAGGGGGCCGCCGGCAGGTGCTGCGCCGCGAGAACCCTTGCCCGAATCTCGGGCAGGAGCGCGTAGAGGTACTTTCCGGGGCACGACGTGTGCGCATCCGGAGTGTCCTTGTGGCCGATGATCGCCGGCCAGACGCCCTCGTTGAGGAGAAGCCCGTCGGCCGCGGTCCCGTGGAGCGTGAGCTTCCACGCGAGCAGGGTGACGAGGCTGTTCGACCGCGACGGCGGGAACGGGCTCCTCCTGGAAATTCCCCATGATGCAGACGCCCGTGACAACCGTGTTGAACCCGTGGGTGTGGGCACCGATGGCCGCCGCGTCGACGCCGCCCGCCCTGCCTTCCCAGATGGTGCCGTAGCGATCGATGAGGAAGTTGTACGCGATGTCCCACCACCCTCGTCCGTCCATGTGGAGGTCCTGGATCCCGCGCAGGATCTCCGGGACCTCGGAGGGAAGGTAGTCGTTCATCCCCGCGGAGTGGTGGACGGCGGCGCCCTGCACCTTCATCGACTCGAACCAATCCGTCGGGACCCTCGCCCCCCAGTCCGATCTCGGGCGAATCGTCGGCTGCGGGTTGTCGATGATGCGCGGCGCCTCGGGCGGCGGCGGCGTATAGACGGTCTCCTCGCCGGGAACGCGCGGCCCCTGCGGCGCGGCGCGGGAGAACCCGACGGACCCCATCGCGCCGCCCCCGGCCGTCACGTCCGCGGGCTCCGCCTCAGAAGAGTAGAGGCGGACGGCAAGGCCCTTGGGTGTGGCGGAGGCGTCGTGGACGCGCACCTGGATCGCGTCGACCCCCGTGACGATGAACGGTTCCGTGCCCCGACGCTCCTGGAAGCCCGGGCGATCCCCCGTCGTGCCGTCGACGGCGAGCTCCTGCCACCCACCCCAGGCGCCGTCGAGGAAGTAGCGCGCGTCGGCCGTGAGCGCCACGTCCGAGTCCCACGTCACGCCCGCGACGTATGGCCGTCGATGATCGACGGGGAGGGGGTCGGAGAGGGCGGTGAGCGACGAGGGGTCCGGTCCCGCGACCGGCGCCTGGGTCGCGGCGTCATCAATGGTCGCGGCGTCATCAGTGGGCGCGGCGTCGTCGATGGCTGCGTCGTCGATCGTTGCGGCGAGCGCCTCCGGCTCGGCGGCGCCCCACGCCGAGACCCCGTGGAGCCCGACGACGGCGTGGTCGCGGAGCGGGTGCAGCAGGCCGGGCACGAACCTGCCGTGGTGCACGGGGTCGGACAGTCCGAGCGCGGCGCCCGCGAGCGCAACGACGAGGCCGAACCCCGTCACGGCGCTCGCGCCCCACCGCGCGACGCTTCGCGTGGTCATCTCGCGGCGCCCCGACCGCATCGTCGCGGATCCCCCCATGCGGCGGTCACTTTCCGCCGAGTTCCCGGGCCATCTCTTGCGCGCGAGCAGCGGCCGCCTCCGCGCCGGCCCGCACCACTGCGGGGAGCCCCGCCTCCTCCATCGCCTTGAGCGCCGCGAGCGTCGTCCCCCCGGGAGACGACACCTTGGCCCTAAGCGCCTGCGGCGTCTCCCCGGTCTCGACCAGGAGGCGCGCGGCGCCGACGAACGTCTGCGTGGCGAGCCGCGTGGCCATCGTGTGGTCAAGCCCCTGCGCGACCCCGGCGTCCACCAGGGCCTCGACGAAGGCGTAGAAGTAGGCGGGCCCGGATCCCGAGACGGCCGTCACGGCATCGAGGTCCGCCTCGTCGACGGTGATGACGAGCCCGGTGGAGCGGAGCATCGAGCCGACGAGGGCGACGTGGTGCGCGTCGGCGTGCGCGCCCGCGGCCACGGCCGTGGCGCCCTGGGAGACGATGGCGGGGGTGTTGGGCATGGTGCGCACGACCGGCGTGCCCTCGGGGAGCCTCGACTCGAAGAAGTCGGCGGCGAGGCCGGCGGCGACGGAGACCACGAGGGCGTCCGGCGCGAGCGCCCCGGCGACGGTCTCGACGACGCTTCCGGCGTCCTGCGGCTTGACCGCGATCACCACCACGCCCGCCGCCTCGACGGCGGAGGTGATGGAGGGCTCAACGGTCACGCCGTGGGCGTCAATCAATGCGCGCCCGCGCGCGGGATCCTTTTCGGACACGACGACGTCGGCAGCTGCCCACCCCGCCGCGAGGAGCGCGCCGACGATGGTTCCACCCATGACGCCGCCGCCGATCACCGCGACGCGGGGATGAGACGTGGGCGAGAGGGACGAATCGCTCATTGGCCAAGGCTAGCGCGCCCTGGCCATGCGCTAGCCCGTGCGCCTCCTGAGCGTCGCGATGCCGAGCACGAGGGCGCCGAAGATGAAGGCGAAGAGGATCCCGATCTCGTTCCAGATGAGCGACGCGTCGGCCGAGGCCGCGAGTTCCTTGAGCGCGTCGATCGAGTAGGAGAGCGGCATGATGTCGGAGATCCAGAAGAGCACCGTGGGCATCTGGTCGCGGGGAATGAAGAGTCCAGCGATCAGGAGCTGCGGCAGGATGATCGCCGGCATCATCTGAACCGCCTGGAATTCCGTCCTGGCGGCCGACGAGGCCGCGAGTCCCAGCGCCGTGCCGAGGATCGCGTCGAGGACGATGATCACCATGAGCGCCCACAGCGGACCGGCGACGTTCATGCCGAGGGCCCAGACGGCGTAGCCCACGACGACGACGCCCTGGATGGTCGCGAGGATGCCGAACGCGAGCATGTAGCCGAGGACGATGTCCCCGCGCCCCGCGGGCGACGCCATGAGGCGCTCCATCGTCCCGCTCTGACGCTCGCGCAGCGTCGTCACGGACGTGATGAGGAACATCATGATGAGGGGGAAGAGCCCCATCAGCTTGGGCCCGACGACGTCGAAGTCGAGGCCCGCAGTCATGGGACTGGCGGGCAGGTCCTTGACCATCCACCAGAACAGGGTCAGGAGGAGCAGCGGGATCACGAGGATCAGGCCGATGGTGCGCGGGTCGCGCCGGATCTGGGTGAGGACGCGGACCGCGGTCGCACCGGTCAGTCGGGGGCTCATGCTGCCTTCTCCTTGGCGTCGGCGCGGTCGGCGAGCGCGAGGAACGCGGCGTCCGCGTCCTTCGCCCCCGTCTCCGCGAGAATCTCGGGGAGGGTTCCGTCGGCGAGGATCGCGCCGTTGCGGAGAATGATCAGGCGATCGCAGCGGGTCGCCTCGTCGAGGACGTGGCTCGACACCAGCAGCGTCACCCCGGTGGACGCGAGCTCGCGGAACATCTTCCACAGGTCGCGCCTCAGCACCGGGTCGAGGCCGACGGTCGGCTCGTCCAAGATGAGGACCTCCGGCTTACCGACGAGGGCGACCGAGAGGGACACGCGCGTCAGTTGGCCCCCGGAGAGGGTGCTGACCGGACGGTCGGCGTCCTTGGCGAGCCCGACGATCTCGAGGACGCGCTGCGGGTCCGTGTCGGGCGCGTTCACCAGCTTGGCGAAGTACCGCAGGTTCTCGCGGGCGCTCAGGTCCATGTACACGCTTGGCGCCTGCGTGACGTAGCCGACCCGGTCCCTCAGCACGGCCGAACCGGCGGGGCTCCCGAGGACGGTGAGCTTCCCGCCCGCGATGATCTGCGCGCCGACGATGGAGCGCATCAGTGTGGACTTGCCCGCGCCCGACGGCCCGAGGAGGCCGACGACCGCGCCTCGAGGGACCTCGAATGACAGGTCGGGCAGGATGACGTTCCCGCCTCGAATCACCGTGAGGTGCGAGACGGAGATGGCGACTTCAGATTGTTTCCCCATGTGTTGAATAATCCCTCCTCGAATCGGAACTGTCAAGCGCGTGCCGCGGTGCCCGTGATGAGCCGCTGGACGTTGGGCCCGTAGGCCGCCGCGAGCTGCTCCGCGGTCGCGGACGCGAGCGGCGCGAGCTGCAGGACGTATCGCCCCAGCGCCAGTCCGAGCAGCTGGCTGAGCGCGGCGGCGGCGCGCGCCTCGACGTCGTCCGGGCCGACGGATCTCGCGACGTGCGCGAAGAAGCGCTCGAAGAGGATGGTGCGGCCGGCGGCGGCGACCTCCGGTGACGCCGCGGCGCTCGTGATGAGCGTCCGTAGGCGGCCGCCGAGCTCCGGCGAATCCCACAGGGTGACGAACGTGGCAACCAAGCGGCTGCCGAGCGCATCCTCCGGGCCCTCGAGAACGCGGCCGATCGCCACATCGACGTACTCGATCGGCGCGATCGCCTCGACGAAGAGGGCGGGCTTCGATGGGAAGTAGTGCCGCGGGAGGGACGGATCCACCCCGGCCGCCTTCGCGATGGCCCTCATCGACGTTCCCTCGAAGCCACCCGCGATGAACAACTCGCGCGCCGCGTCGACGATGTCCGTGCGCGTGTCCGCCTGGGCCCCGCGCGGGCCCCTGGGCCGAGACGCGCGGGTCGTCACGCTAGGCGCCGTACTCGGTGAAGAGGTCGTCGATCACGGCGGGGTCGGCCGTCATGACAAACACGCCCGTCGCGTTCTGCCAGGTGACCTGCGCGACGGTGGTCGTGATCTCGGTCGGGTCGCCGCCGTCCGGGTCGTCGATCGTCTCCGTGACGTCCTTGACGACCTTGAAGCTTCGTCCCACCTCAACCTTGGCCACGTGGACAATTCCCCATTCCATGCCCGCCACCGGGGACGGAGAGGGTGACGGAGAGGGAGACGCGCTCAGCGACGGGCTGGGCGACGCCGCCGAGGTCGGGGAGGGCGAAGGCTCGCCCGCCGCGGCCGCCTCCGCCGCGGCGATCGCCTCAAGCTCGGCTGTCGCGGAGTCGAGAAGCTGCTGATAGGCCTCGTCGGCCTTCTCGAGCGAATAGTGCTGCACCGCCTGAACCGTCATGGTCCCGCCGGCGCCATCGTCGTAGGTCAGCAGCCACTCTTCCTCGAACCGCGTCGGCCACGCCACGACGGGCTTCATGACCAGTCGCATCCGCGCTCCGGAGGCCGTAGGTGAGGTCCTGCATCGGCAACGAGGCAAGGAACGGCGTCGGCTCGAAGGGCTGGTACGCCTCGAACGTCGGCGTCGGGAGGGGGATGTTGATGACGCGCGGCGCGAGGATGATCGCGTCGGGACGGAAGAACATCAGGTACACGCCCGAGCCCACGCCGATGAGCGCGAAGAGGCCAAGGACGATCAGCACGGAGGCGCGCTCGAAGAAGGCGACCAGGCGTCGCCGCGGCTTGGCATCCGTCTCCGTCGCGCCCTCGACTGTCGCTTTGGACTCGTCCGTCTCCGCGCCCTTGGACTTGCCCTTGGTCTTGCGCTTGGTCTCGGGCTCAGAGGGGCTCGACGGTGCGTCCTCCTTCGGCGCCTTCGGCTTGCGGCCGCCCAGCCACGAAATGCCGAAGAGGCCGCGTTTGCCGGCGTCTTCGACGGGGGCAGGTTCGGCCCCGGGAGGAGGCGGAACGGGGAGGGAACCCGTCGCGGGCACAGGCGGTGGAGGCGGCGGCACCGAGAGCGCATCCTTCTTCTTGGACCTCTTGGCCCGCGTGTTCTTCTTGGGTTCCTCGGGCGGGGCGGGCGGCGGTCCCGCCTGGGGGGTCGGAGACGTCCTGGGGAAGGAGAAGGGCGCGGGCTGCGGCGCGGGCGATTGGGGCCACGACGCCGGCGGCGGCGGAACGGGCGGGGTGCCGGTCGAGGGCGGCGGCGGAACGGGCGGCTTCGAGCCGGGCTCTTTCGGCCCGTCCGGCGGTTGGGTGGTCACGGGCAACAACAATAGTCGGTTCCTCCGCCGAGGTCGCCCGGTCGGTTCCCGCGTCGGAGCGGCGCGCTACCGTGCATGCATGGCCACGACCTCCAAGGCGAGCAGGCCGTCGTACGTGTGCGGCGAGTGCGGATGGACCACGGCGAAGTGGGTAGGACGGTGCGGGGAGTGCCAGGCGTGGGGCACGGTCGTCGAGGCCGGCGCACGCGCATCGGGCCCCGCGACGCGAGCCACGGCCGTCCGCGCACCCGCGATACCGATTCCCGAGGTGTCGCGCGACGCGACCACGCGGATTCCGACGGGGGTGGGCGAGGTCGATCGCGTGCTCGGCGGCGGGCTCGTCCCCGGCGCCGTCGTCCTGATCGCCGGCGAACCGGGAGTGGGGAAGTCCACCCTCGCGCTCGACATCGCCGCACGCGCGGCGCGCTCGGGGATCGCCGCGCTCTACGTCACGGGCGAGGAATCGGCGGGACAAGTGCGACTGCGCGCCGAGCGCATCGGGGCGCTCGAGGCCGACCTCTTCATCGCCCCCGAGACGGACCTCGGGGCGACCCTCGCCCACATTGACGCCGTGGGTCCCGGGCTCATGATCGTCGACTCCATCCAGACGCTCGCCTCCGCCGAGGTGGAGGGCACGCCGGGCGGCGTGAGCCAGGTGAGGGAGGTGGCGTCGGCGCTGATCCAGGCCGCCAAGGCCAGGGCGCTGCCCATGATCCTCGTTGGGCACGTGACCAAGGACGGTGGAATCGCCGGTCCGCGCATCGTCGAGCACCTCGTCGACGTCGTCTGCCAGTTCGAGGGCGATCCGCACTCCGCCCTGCGCCTGCTCCGGGCGGTCAAGAACCGGTACGGCTCGGTCGACGAGGTCGGCTGCTTCACCCTGGGCGACACGGGGATCGAGGGCGTGGCGGACCCGTCCGGACTCTTCCTCTCCCACGGCGTCGGGACGGTCGCCGGCGCATGCGCCACGATTACCGTCGACGGCAGGCGACCGCTCCCTGCCGAGATCCAGGCCCTCGTCGCGCCGTCGGCCCTCGCGAATCCCCGACGCGCGACGTCGGGCATCGACGCGAGCCGCGTGGCGATGATCCTCGCCGTTCTTCATCGCCGCGCGGGTATCGCGGTCGCGGCGGACGACGTCTACGTGGCGACCATCGGGGGGGCGAGGGTCGTGGAGCCCGCGGCGGACCTCGCGCTCGCGCTCGCGCTCGCGAGCGCGCGTCGCGACGTTCCCGTCCTCCCGGGCCTCGTGGCGCTGGGGGAGGTCGCGCTCTCGGGCGCCGTGCGCCCGGTGCGCTCCCTCGGCCAACGCGTCGCCGAGGCCGCGCGGCTGGGGTTCACCGACGTGCTCATTCCCGCGGAATCCGAGCTCGAGGCGCCCAAGGGAGTGCGCGTGCACCGCGCGGCGGGAATCGCGGAGGCCGTCGCGATCGGGCTGCCCGCGTCCTAGTTCGTCAGCGCGAAGACAGCCTGGTCGCTCGAGATCCCCTGAACGGTGACCGTCGCCCTGTAGGTCCCCGGTCCGGGCTCGGCGAGGCCGGTGGGGCACCCGTCCGCCGAGCGCACTCGCGGCCATGTCGCGGTGATCGCGCCGGTATCGCCGGGGGCGAGGAGGAGCTTCGCCGCATCGAGCGCGGGGGCGGTCTTGCAGTCGAGGTTCGACCATTGCCGAACGCTGCCCGACGTCACGAGGAGTTCGGCGCCCGCCGCGGACGTGTCCAGCACGCACGGGGTGGTGGCGTTCTGCGTGACTGCCCCCTCGAACGTCGGCAGCGTCCCCGCGGGCCAATCGTGCGCCGTGGCCGTGAGCACGATGGTGAGGTCGGCGGCCCCGCACGCGCGGACGGCGGAGAGGTCGACGGTCGGCGATACGGTCGCGGACACGGTGGGGCTCACGCTCGTGGAGACGTGGGGCGCGGGCGAAGTCGACGGGTCCGGGGTCGCGTCTCCTCCTCCGAAGAGCGAGCGAATCAGGTAGTAGAGCACCAGGATCGCGAGGACGAGAAACGCCCCGGACACCAGGCGCCGACGCCAATACACCTCGGGGGGCAAGTCACCCACCGGGCGGGATAGTCCGTCCACGACGCCTCCTGTTCGTACGGATCCACGGTAGCCCGGCCGTCCGCTGTGACAATGGAGCCATGCCGCGCGACGACCGAGCCAGAACCGGGGATGGCACCGCGGCCGCCGCGATCGCGTGGTTCGCATCCCAGGGACGACACCTGCCGTGGCGCGAGCCAGGGACGTCGGCATGGGGCGTCCTGGTGAGCGAGGTGATGCTCCAGCAGACTCCGGTCGCCCGAGTGGAGCCCGTGTGGCTCGACTGGATGCGTCGCTGGCCGACCCCCGCGGAGCTCGCGGCCGAGCCGCAGTCGCAGGCGATACGCGCGTGGGGACGTCTCGGCTACCCGAGGCGCGCACAGCGCCTGTGGGAGAGCGCGGGCGTGATCGTCGATCAATGGAACGGTGACGTGCCGCGCGACGAGGCCTCGCTTCGCAGCCTCCCGGGCGTCGGCGAGTACACCGCGGCCGCCGTCGCGGCGTTTGCCTTCGGCGACCGCACCCTCGTCCTCGACACCAATGTTCGTCGCGTCGTGGCGAGGCTCGTCGGCGGCGTCGCCGCGCCCTCACCGCACGTCACGCGCTCGGAGAGGGAGAGCCGCCTGGGAACTCGTGCCACAGGAACCGGGGCGGGCGGTGGCGTGGAACATCGCGGCCATGGAACTCGGCGCGCTCGTCTGCACGTCCCGCGCCCCCCGGTGCGACGAGTGCCCGCTCGCGGCGGACTGTCGGTGGTTCGCCGCTGGCAAGCCCGAGTCTGCGGCTCGCCGACCGTCGCAGGCGTGGGCGGGGAGCGACCGTCAGGTGCGCGGGCGAATCCTCGCCATCCTGCGGGCCGCCGCCTCGCCGATGACAATCGCCGGCCGCGACGCGCTCGCGGACATCGAGCCTGGGCAACTCGACCGGTGCCTTGACGGGCTCGTCAACGACGGCCTCATCCGCGTGGACTCGGCCGCGCGGGGGACGTACGTTCTCTAGCGCCGCGCGCTAGCGCTGTGCCGTAGCGCGCGCCCTACGCGTTGCTCGCGACGACCGCGGCGCGCGCTGCTGCGTAGTTCTCGCGGATGCCAGGGTGCGGATCGTGCGCGGGCGTGGCGGAGATCGCCACGGGCCACGACGGAGCGTCGCCCTCGAGCACCCAGCCCGCCTGCACCGCGGCGCCCATCGCCACGTACTCTCCCGGCTCCGGCACCTCGACGGGGACGTCGAAGACCTGGCCCGCGATCGCCTGGACCGCCGCGTTCTGCGCCGCGCCGCCGATAAGCCGCACGCGCGTCGTCGAGACCCCGAGGCCGCCGAGCGCGTCGACGCCGTCGGCGAGCCCGCACAGCATCCCCTCGATCGCGAGCCGCGCGATGTTCGCCCGCGTCGTATTCGCGAGCGTCAGCCCCGCGATCGATGCCGTCGCGTTCGGGAGGTTCGGGGTGCGCTCGCCCTCGAAGTACGGGACCAGGACGGCGCCACCGGCGCCGGGCTCCCCTCGAGGGCCAGGTCCCCAGGGCCGCGTGGTCGACGTCGAGCAGTCGCGCGACGGCGTCGAGGACCCGCGCGGCGTTGAGCGTCGCGACGAGCGGCAGGTAGCGCCCCGCGGCGTCCGCGAAGCCCGCGACGGTTCCCGTGATGTCGCGCACGACGCCCGGAGTGGAGGCGAAGACGGTTCCGGACGTGCCGATGGAGATGACGGCGTCCCCCTCGCCGAGCCCGAGGCCGAGGGCGGCACCGGCGTTGTCCCCGGCGCCGGGTCCGACGATGGCGGAACGTCCCGTTGTCGACGTGGACCTCTCCCGCCCGCTCCGATGGTCCGAGCACGCGCGGAAGAATGGCGTCGTGGCCGAGCGCGGCCATCGAGGAGGTCACGGTCGTACTCGCCGGAGGCGGGATTCCAGTAGCCGGTTCCCGAGGCGTCGGAGCGGTCCGTGACGAGTGCATCGAGCACGGGACCGAGGGCGCTCGCGCCGCGCGGGCCGTAGCCCGCGCAGCCGCCACGTCAGCCAGTCGTGCGGCAGGGCGACGGCGGCGACGCGCGCCGCGTTCTCGGGCTCGGCGTCGCGCAGCCAGCGCAGCTTCGTGATGGTGAAGGAGGCGACGGGCACGAGGCCCGTGCGCCGCGCGAGGTCCTCGGCCCCAAACTCCTCGATGAGGTCGGACGCGGCCCCTGCGGATCGGGTGTCGTTCCACAGGAGCGCGTCCCGAATGACCTTGCCGTCGGCGTCGAGCGCGACCATGCCGTGCTGCTGGCCGCCGATCGCTGATGGCGGCGACGTCCTCGAGCCCGCCCGCGTCGGCGATGGCGGCCAGCAGCGCCGTCCACCAGTGGCGGGATCGACGGACGTGCCGTCCGGGTGCGAGGCGCGCCCGAGGCGAACCACGTCGCCGGTCGCGAGATCGCGCACGACGACCTTGCAGCTTTGAGTGGAGGAGTCGACCCCTGCGACGAGCGTCATTGCTCTTCCTTATCTGTTGGTGGTCGTGGCTAGCGAGCGCCCATCAGGTGCTCGGCGGCCAGCTGCTGGAGCGCACGAAGCCGAAGCCCTTGCCGTTGTAGTACGCGTCGGCGTCGAAGTCCTCGTACGCGCTCGTGTCCGCCAGGAACTGGTCGACCGTCTCGCCCTTGCCCAGCGTGGTCTGCGCGAGCTGGTCCTGCCTGGTGGCCGCGATGGCCTCCTGGACCTCGGGGTCCGCACGGAACGCCTTGGCGCGCTCCTTGAGGAGCAGGTACATGCGCATGTTGGCCTTGGCCGACTCCCACACGCCGTCGATGTCCTCGGTGCGCGACGGCTTGTAGTCGAAGTGGCGGGGGCCGGTGTAGGCCTGGCCGCCCTTCGGGCCGCCGTTCTCGAGGAGGTCGACCAGCGAGAACGCGTTGTACAGGTCGCCGTGACCGAACACCATGTCCTGGTCGTACTTGATGCCGCGCTGGCCGTTGAGGTCGATGTGGAACAACTTGCCGTGGTCGAGCGCCTGAGCGATGCCCGCGGTGAAGTTGAGTCCCGCCATCTGCTCGTGGCCGACCTCGGGGTTGAGGCCCACCATCTCGGGGTGGTCGAGCGTGTTGATGAACGCCATCGCGTGGCCGACGGTCGGCAGCAGGATGTCGCCGCGGGGCTCGTTCGGCTTGGGCTCGATCGCGAACTTGATGTCGTAGCCCTTGTCGATCACGTACTCGCCGAGCATGTTCGCGGCCTCGCGGTAGCGCTCGAGCGCGACGCGGATGTCCTTGGAGAAGTCGTACTCGGCGCCCTCGCGGCCGCCCCACATGACGAACGTCTTGGCGCCGAGCTCGGCGGCCAGGTCGAGGTTGCGCAGGACCTTGCGGAGCGTGAAGCGGCGCACGTCGCGGTCGTTTGAGGTGACGCCGCCGTCCTTGAAGACGGGGTGCGAGAACGTGTTGGTCGTGATCATCGGGATGACCATGCCGGTCTCGTCGCACGCCTTCTTGAGGGCGTCGATCGCCGCGCGGCGGTCGGCGTCCGAGCAGCCGAACGGGAAGAGGTCGTCGTCGTGGAAGGTCATGCCGTAGGCGCCGAGCTCCGAGAGCTTGTGAATGGCGTCGACGGCGTTGAGGGGGGCGCGGGTCGCGGAGCCGAAGGGGTCCTGGGCGCTCCAGCCGATGGTCCACAGACCGAAGGTGAACTTGTCTTCGCGCGTGGGGGTAAGAGACATGGTGCGGGCTCCGTTCCTCGGTGTTTATGTGTCGCCACCAACATAATCGTCGCGGGGGCAGGCGTCAACATCGAAAGAGCTGAGCGGCCCCGCGCGAAGGGCTCCGCTTCGAAAACGTTTACCACAATCACGGTCACGAGGGACGAACGGAGTTACCAAATCGACACATGCGGGAGGTTGGCTGCGGCGCCGTGCCGGGTATATGTTCGGGACGTCCACTTAGTTGGACGATCGCGACGATAGCAATGGTGCTTCTCATCAAAGGTGATTGGCGTGGTCGGAGTGAAGCGGCTCGCGAAACGAATCGCACGACTCGGCGCCCCATCGCCCCGCGGTGAGCGGATACCCACGTTGTCTCCGCTGCAGGAACTCTCCGTCTAGCCCCCTGATCGACGTGGCCCCTCATGGGCGCGTCGATTCGTGGGCTCGGCGCGGAACAGCAAGTCCAGCCAACAGAAGGGAATGGCAGAATCTATGACAGCCAAGCGCAATCTGGGTTGGCTCGCCGCGCTAGCGGCGTGGCACTCATGCTCGCGTCCTGCTCGTCGACCGATGCAACTACGTCGGCCGCGAACACGGACACTGGCTCCATGACCAAGGACTGCAACGTCGGTATCGCTATGCCCACCCGCAGCCTTGAGCGGTGGATCAACGACGGTGAGGGCCTCCAGGCCCTGCTCAAGGCCGACGGTTGCACCGTCGACCTCCAGTACGCCGACAACAAGACGGACCAGCAGATCTCGCAGCTGCAGAACATGATCGCCAACGGCGCCAAGATCCTCGTGATCGCGTCGATCGACGGCACGACGCTCGGCCCGGTTCTCGCCGACGCCGGCGCCGCTGGCGCCACGGTCATCGCGTACGACCGCCTGATCATCGGTTCGCCGAACGTTGACTACTACGCAACGTTCGACAACTACCTGGTCGGCCAGCTCCAGGGCAAGTTCATCGAGTCCAAGCTCGGCCTGGCCGACGGCAAGGGCCCGTTCAACTTCGAGCCCTTCGCTGGTAGCCCCGACGACAACAACGCGAAGTTCTTCTTCGCCGGCGCCTGGGACGTTCTGTGCCAGTACGTGGACAGCGGACAGCTCGTGATCAAGTCGGGCAAGGCGCCCAAGCCGACGACGGACGAGTGGCAGTCCATCGGCATCCTGGGCTGGGGTACCGACGACGCACAGGCGGAGATGGAAACCGCCTCAGCTCGTTCTACGCCGGCTCGAAGGTGGACGTCGTCCTCTCCCCGAACGACTCGCTCGCTCAGGGTATTGCCGCCGCGCTTGACGGCGCCGGCTACGCCCCGGGCTCCTCGTCCTCACGGGCCAGGACGGCGACAAGGCGAGCGTTGTCAACATGCTCGCTGGCAAGCAGTCCATGACGGTCTGGAAGGACACCCGCGTGCTCGGCAAGCGCGTCCACACGATGATCCAGGCCGATCATCGCGGGCGACACCGTCGAGGTCAACGACACCAAGACGTACGACAACGGCGACCACGTCGTCCCGTCGTACCTCGTGCTGCCGGAGGTTGTCACGCCGGATCAGGTCCAGTCCAAGCTGATCGACTCCGGATTCCTCAAGGCGTCCGACGTCGGTCTGTAAGGTCTAGTTCCATCGGTTGGTGCGGTGGCCGCGCTCCTAGGAGCGCGGCCACCGTGCCGCGAACTCTGAGGTGAGTGAAACTCAATGAAGCAGAAGAAGGCCGCGAAGGACGACGCGTCATCCTTCGGATGAATGACATTGTGAAGAGCTTCGGGGGAGTGAACGCGCTCGACGGCGTTGATCTCGAAGTGAAGCGTGGAGAGATCCACGGCATCTGCGGAGAAAACGGCGCGGGCAAGTCGACGCTGATGAATGTCCTGTCCGGCGTGTAGCCCTCCGGGTCCTACGACGGCGAGATCGAGTTCGACGGCGACGCCGCCAGCTTCCACTCGATCAACGATTCCGAGGCCAAGGGAATCGTCATCATCCACCAGGAGTTGGCGCTCAGCCCCTTCCTGTCGATCGCCGAGAACATCTTCCTTGGCAACGAGCGCGTCGACGCGCGGCATCATCGACTGGAACGAGACCAACATCGCCGCAGCGGCCCTGCTCAAGAACGTGGGTCTTCGCGAGAACGTTCAGACGCCGATCATCCAACTGGGCGTCGGCAAGCAGCAGCTCGTCGAGATCGCCAAGGCGATGTCCAAGGAGGTCAAGCTCCTCATCCTCGATGAGCCGACCGCCGCGCTCAACGATGAGGACTCGGCCCACCTGCTCGACCTGATCCGTGGCCTCAGGGACCACGGGATCACGGCCATCATCATTTCCCACAAGCTTGCGGAGATCCGTGCCATCGCCGACACCATCACCGTCATGCGGGACGGCAAGACCGTCGACCGCTTCAGCATGAAGGACAAGGACAACTCCGAGTCGCGGATGATCAAGTCCATGGTCGGTCGTTCGCTCGACAACCTCTACCCGCCGCACACGCCGAAGATCGGCAAGGAAGTCCTCCGCGTCGAGAACTGGAGTGTCTACCACCCGATCGACACCCAGCGGAAGGTCGTGGACGACGCGACGTTCACCGTTCGTGCGGGCGAGATTGTCGGGATGGCCGGGCTGATGGGCGCCGGACGGACCGAGCTCGCGATGAGCCTCTTCGGCCACCGCTACGGAACCAAGATCACCGGCTCCGTCTTCAAGAACGGCGAGGAGATCTCGACGCGAACCGTTGGAGAGGCGATCGACAACGGCATCGCCTATGTGACCGAGGACCGCAAGCGTTTCGGTCTCAACCTCATCGCGACCATCGCCGCCAACATCTCCGGGGCCGGCCTCGGCAGCCTCTCGAAGTTCGGGATCATCAACCTGCACGACGAGACGGCGGAGGCGGAGAAGTTCCGCAAGGCGCTGTCAATTCGGACCGACTCGGTCGCGAAGCTCGTCGGCAAGCTCTCGGGCGGAAATCAGCAGAAGGTCGTTCTCGCCAAGTGGCTCCACAACGAGCCCGAGATCCTCCTGCTCGACGAGCCGACGCGCGGCGTCGACGTCGGGGCCAAGTACGAGATTTACGGCCTGATCAATGATCTCGCGTCCGAGGGCAAGGCCATCGTCGTGATCTCATCCGAATTGCCCGAACTGCTCGGGATCTGTGACCGCATCTACACGATCTGCGAGGGCCGCATCACGGGCCAGCGGGACCGCAAGGACGCGACTCCGGAGAATCTCATGCAACTCATGACTGTAGAAGGGAAGTAGGCCGTGGCCGACAAAGTGGAGAAGAAGACGGGGCTTGCTGCGACGCTCCAGAGCGCGAACATCAACCTTCGCGACTACGGCCTGCTCGGGGCGCTGATCGTCGTCGTGCTCCTGTTCCAGTGGGGAACGCACGGCAAGTTGCTCTACCCGGGCAACGTCAACAACCTCATCATGCAGAACGCGTACGTCGTCATCCTGGCGATCGGCATGATCATGGTGATCATCGCCGGACACATCGACCTCTCGGTCGGATCCGGTGTCGCCATGATCGGCGGCTTCGTTGCCGTCGCCATCCAGGAGTGGAAGCTGCCGTGGCTGATTGCCGTCCTCCTGTCGCTCGTGCTCGGCGCCGTCCTCGGCGCATGGCAAGGGTTCTGGGTGGCGTTCGTCGGGATACCAGGGTTCATCGTCACACTCGCAGGCATGTTGGCCTTCCGAGGCGGCGCCCTCATCGTGCTTCACGGTGGCACCATCGGCGGACTGCCCGAGGGCTTCATCTCGATCGGAGCGCGCTGGCTCCCGAACTGGTTCGGAACCTCATGGTTCGGCGACCGCGACGGCGTGACGCTTCTCATCGGGGTCGTCGCGATCCTTGGCATGGCGTACGCGCAGATCCGCGCCCGCGCCAAGCTCAAGGCCCGCAACCTTCCCCGCGAGTCCCTCTCGGTCTTCTGGGCCAAGATTGGCGTCATCGGCGCGGCGATCTTCTTCCTCGCCTACAAGGTGGCCGGGTACAAGGGCACGCCCTACATCCTGCTCATCCTCGCCGTCCTCGTCGTGGCCTACACCTTCGTGCTCAACCGCACGGTGTTTGGTCGCCACATCTACGCGATGGGTGGCAACCGCTTCGCCGCGATCATGTCCGGCGTCAAGACCCGGTGGGTTGACTTCTTCATCTTCGTCAACATCGGCGTCCTCATGGCGCTCGCGGCCGTCGTCTCGACGTCTCGCGCGGGTAGCGCGGTCGCCTCGGCCGGGGACTTCTTCGAGCTCGACGCCATCGCGGCGTGCTTCATCGGTGGGACCTCGGTCTCCGGCGGTGTCGGCAAGATCTCGGGAGCGGTCACCGGAGCCTTCCTCATCGGCGTCATCAACCAGGGCCTGTCGATCATGGGCACCGACCCCGCGTGGCAGAAGGTCATCAAGGGTCTCGTTCTGATCGCCGCCGTGGCGTTCGACCTGATGAACCGCCGCAGGTCCGGCAACAACTAGGCGCAAGCCCGTGCGATCGCCGACGGTCCCCGTGGAGTCCTGAGCCCGTGAGAGGGCAAGGGACGGAACGGGGACTGTCGGCGGGCTTCGGCAGTCGGAACGACGAGACCCGCCAGCACAATCTCTCGACCGTCCTCACGACCGTGCACCACAACGGTCCCATGGCCCGCGCGGAGATCACGCGCCGAACGCGGCTCAATCGCTCGACGGTCGGCGCCCTCGTCGGAGAGCTGGTGGAACTCGGGCTCGCCTTCGAGACGCCGCCGCAAGACCAGTCGCTCCGCGGCCGCCCGAGCGCGATCGTGCACCCCAATCCCAAGGTCGCCGCGCTCGCGATCAATCCGGACGTCGACGCCCTGACGCTGGGACTCGTCGGGCTCGGGGGCGTCGTCCACAAACGCGTCCGCTACGAACTCGACACCAAGCCGTCCCCGCGGCTCGCCATCGAACTCGTCAGCCGCCTGGTCACCGGCATGAGCGATGAGCTCAAGGCGGAGTACCGCGTGGTTGGCGCCGGACTCGCGATTCCCGGACTGGTCCGGCATCGCGACGGGTTCGTCAGGAGGGCGCCGTACCTGGACTGGACAAACGAGCCCTTCACCGAGGAGGTGGGCAAGGCGCTCGGGCTGCCGACCTTCGCGGGCAACGACGCGGGCATCGCGATGATTTCCGAATCCCTCTACGGGGCGGGGCGGGGCGTCAAGAACCTCGTCTACCTCAACGGGTTCTCGGTCGGTATCGGCGGCGGCGTGATGGTCGCCGGAGCGCCCCTCAGAGGCGAGGACGGCTACGCGGCTGAGCTCGGGCACACGAACGTTCCCGGGGGATCGCTGCAGTGCTACTGCGGGCGGCGCGGCTGCCTCGAGACCGAGGTGAATGCGCAGCGCCTTCGCGCGGTCATCGGCAGCGATTCACTGGACCTCGATGAACTCGACACGCTTCTGTCGACGACTCACGATCGTGCGGTTACCAAGGAGGCGGAGCGTCAGGTTGAGGTGCTCGCGTCCGCGATCGCGAACTTCATCTCCGTCTTCAACCCCAAGACGGTGCTGCTCGGCGGGTTCCTCGCCTCCCTTCACGCGGCGATGCCCGACCGGCTCGCGCGCGCCGTGATGGAGAACTCCTTCGTTCCGCTTGCGGAAGGAGTGCGCATCGATCGCGCCGTGCTCCGGTCGCGGCTCCTTATGGTGGGAGCGGCGGAGCTCGCGTTCACGCCACTGTTGATGGATCCCGCGGGGAACTCGTCTCCCCGCCCGGACGCGGCGACGTCGGCCCCCGCCGTCAGCAAGCGGGCGAAGGCGCCAGCGTCGCTCTAGTCGAGCGTCAGCAGCATCCGCGTGTTGCCCAGGGTGTTGGGCTTGACGCGCGCGAGGTCGAGGAATTCCGCCACCCCGTCGTCGTGGCTGAGGAGCATCTCGCGGTAGACCTGCGGATCGACGACCTCGCCATCGACGGCCTCGAAGCCGTGGCGCGCAAAGAAGTCCACCTCGAACGTCAGGCAGAAGAGGCGGCCGAGTCCCAGGTCGCGGGCCCGAGACAGCAGTCCGACGAGCATCGCGTGCCCCACTCCGGTGTGGAGCCGTTCGCTCCGCACCGCGAGGGTCCGAATCTCGCCAAGGTCCGACCACAGGACGTGGAGCGCCCCGCAGCCGATCACCTCGCCGTCGGGCGTCTCGGCGACGACGAAGTCCCTGACCGCCTCGTAGTACGCGACCAGGTCGTGGGCCAGCAGGATGCGCTCGTTGGCGTAGGCCTCGACGATCTCGCGGATCGCGAGTACGTCCGCGGGCGTCGCGTCCCGGACGACGACGTCCCCCGCCTTCGCGCTCACGTCGTGCCGTCAACGGCGTGGGGCTCGATCGCCGCGATGTCGTCGGGGGTGAGGGGCTCGAAGTCGAGAGCCGCGACGTTCGCGCGCAACTGCTCCACGGACGAGGCGCCGACGAGGGCGGACGTGACGCGCTCGTCTCGGAGGACCCACTGGATCGCCATCTGCGCGAGGCTCTGCCCCCGCGCAGCCGCGAGCTCGTTGAGGGCCCGGGCCCGCGCGAGGTACTCGTCGGTGATGTTCGCGGCGCTGAGAAACTCGCTGTGCGTGGCGCGAGAACCCGCCGGGATCCCCGCCAGGTAGCGGTCCGTGAGGAGGCCCTGGGCGAGGGGCGAGAACACGATGCAGCCGACGCCGTCGGCGCCGAGGACGTCCAGCAGTCCTTGCTCCGGGGTCCGCACGAACATCGAGTACTTCGGCTGGTGGATCAGCAGCGGGGTGCCGAGATCGCGCAGGATGCGGACCGCATCCGCGGTGCCGTCGGGGCCGTAGTTGGAGATGCCGGCGTAGAGCGCCTTCCCGGACCGGACGGCGTGGTCCAGCGCCATCATCGACTCCTCGATGGGCGTTTCGGGGTCGGGCCTGTGGTGATAGAAGATGTCGACGTACTCGAGCCCCATGCGCTGAAGCGACGCGTCGAGCGAGCTCAGCAGGTACTTCCGGGAGCCCCACTCGCCGTAGGGCCCCGGCCACATCAGGTACCCCGCCTTGGTGGAGACGATCAGTTCGTCGCGGTACGGGCGCAGATCGCTCGCGAGGATCCGCCCGAAGTTCTCCTCCGCCGAGCCGGGGGGCGGACCGTAGTTGTTCGCGAGGTCGATGTGGGTGATTCCGAGGTCGAAGGCCTCCAGGACGATGGCGCGCTGGCGGTCGAGATCGGCGGTGCCGCCGAAGTTCTGCCACAGCCCGAGGGAGACGCCGGGAAGGCGGAGGCCCGAGCGCCCGACGCGGCGGTACCGCATCGCGTCGTAGCGGGTGTCGCGTGCCACGTAGGGGGCTTGGGTCATGGTCCGAAGCCTACCGAAGCGGCACCGGACCCCAGCGATGCGGGGACTCGCGCCGCTGGCCTAGGAGTCTGCGGCCTCGTCGTCGGCACCGGTGGCGGCCGCCGCCTTCGCCTTGATCTTCGGCTTGGGATCGCGCGGCTCGGCGAGGTCGTCGCGATCGATGCCCTCGAACGTGAACTCGCCCATGTCGCCCGATCCGATCGCGTCGACCTTCACCAGCTGGCCAGCGGTGAGTTCGCCGAACAGGATCTTCTCGGAGAGGTGGTCCTCGATGTCGCGCTGGATGGCGCGGCGAAGGGGCCTCGCGCCGAGGACGGGGTCGTAGCCCTTCTCGGCGAGCAGCTTCTTGGCAGCGTCCGTGAGCTCGATCGCCATGTCCTTGTCGCGCATCCTCTCGTCGAGGCGCGCGATCATCAGGTCCACGATCGCGATGATCTCGTCCTGCGTCAGCTGCGGGAACACCACGACGTTGTCGACGCGGTTGAGGAACTCGGGCTTGAAGTGATCCTTGAGCTTGGAGTTCACCAACTTGACCATCTCGTCGTACGTGTGACCGCCCTCGTGCGCGACGGAGAAGCCCGTCACCTGGCGCTTGGAGATGAGGTCCGCCCCAAGGTTGGTCGTCATGATGATGACCGTGTTCTTGAAGTTGATCTCGCGCCCCTGGGCGTCGGTGAGCTTGCCGTCCTCGAGGATCTGCAGGAGCGTGTTGAAGATGTCGGGGTGGGCCTTCTCGACCTCGTCGAAGAGCACCACGCTGAACGGCTTGCGGCGCACCTTCTCGGTGAGCTGGCCGCCCTCCTCGAAGCCCACGTAGCCGGGGGGCGCGCCGAAGAGGCGCGCGACCGTGTGCTTCTCGGAGTACTCGGACATGTCGAGCGTGACGAGCGCGTCCTCGTCGCCGAAGAGGAACTCGGCGAGGGCCTTGGCGAGCTCGGTCTTTCCGACGCCCGTGGGGCCGGCGAAGATGAACGAGCCGCCGGGGCGCTTGGGGTCCTTGAGGCCGGCGCGCGTGCGACGGATGGCCTGGGACAGCACCTTGATGGCGGCGTCCTGGCCGATGACGCGCTTGTGCAGCTCGTCCTCCATGTGGAGCAGGCGGGCGGACTCGTCGGAGCTGACGCGCGCGACCGGAACGCCGGTCTACATCGAGAGCACCTCGGCGATCAGGTCCTCGTCCACGACCGCGGCGACGTCGAGGTCGCCCGACTTCCAGGCCTCTTCCTTCTCGGCGCGCTCCTCGGTGAGGCGTCGTTCGACGTCCCGGAGCGAGGCCGCCTTCTCGAAGTCCTGCTCGTCGATCGCGGACTCCTTGTCCCGGCGAACGTTGGCGATCTTGTCGTCGAGGTCGCGCAGCTCCGGGGGGGACGTCATGCGGCGGATGCGCAGGCGTGCGCCCGCCTCGTCGATGAGGTCGATCGCCTTGTCGGGAAGGAACCGGTCGCTGATGTAGCGGTCGGCCATCTGCGCGGCGGCGACGATCGCGTCGTCCGTGATGGTGACGCGGTGGAACGCCTCGTAGCGGTCGCGGAGGCCCTTGAGGATCTCGACGGTGTGCGCGAGCTCCGGCTCCGAGACCTGGATGGGCTGGAAGCGGCGCTCGAGCGCGGGGTCCTTCTCGACGTGCTTGCGGTACTCGTCGAGCGTGGTCGCGCCGATGGTCTGAAGTTCCCCGCGGGCGAGCATCGGCTTGAGGATGCTCGCGGCGTCGATCGCGCCCTCCGCGGCGCCCGCGCCCACGAGCGTGTGGATCTCATCGATGAAGAGGATGATGTCGCCGCGCGTGCGGATCTCCTTGAGCACCTTCTTCAGGCGCTCCTCGAAGTCACCGCGGTAGCGGGAGCCAGCGACGAGCGAGCCGAGGTCGAGCGTGTACAGGTGCTTGTCCTTGAGCGTCTCCGGCACGTCGCCGCGCACGATCGCCTGGGCGAGGCCCTCGACGATGGCGGTCTTGCCGACGCCGGGCTCGCCGATCAGCACGGGGTTGTTCTTGGTGCGGCGGCTGAGGACCTGCATGACGCGCTCCATGGCCATTTCGCGCCCGATGACGGGGTCGAGCTTGCCCTCGCGCGCCGCCTGGGTGAGGTTGCGGCCGAACTGGTCGAGGACGGTCGAGCCCGCGGGCGTGCCCTCCTGAGGACCGCCGGCGCCTGCCGCGACGGGGTCCTTGCCCTCGTAGCCGCTCAGAAGCTGAATGACCTGCTGGCGCACGCCGCCGAGGTCCGCGCCGAGCTTGCCGAGGACCTGGGCGGCGACGCCCTCGCCCTCGCGAATGAGGCCAAGGAGGATGTGCTCCGTGCCGATGTAGTTGTGGCCGAGCTGCAGCGCCTCGCGGAGGCTCAGCTCAAGGACCTTCTTGGCGCGGGGCGTGAACGGAATGTGACCGGACGGCGCGTGCGAGCCCTCGCCGATGATCTCCTGGACCTGCTCGCGCACGCCGTTGAGGGAGATGTCCATCGCCTCGAGGGCCTTGGCAGCGACGCCTTCGCCCTCGCGCACGAGGCCGAGGAGGATGTGCTCCGTGCCGATGTAGTTGTGGTTGAGCATGCGCGCCTCTTCTTGGGCGAGCACCACGACCCGACGGGCCCGGTCGGTGAACCGTTCGAACATTCTTGCCTCCTCGTGTCCGGTGGCGAGGCCGGACCTGTTCCCAGGCTAACCAGCGGGGACGGGGGACCATGCCCATGTTCGCCACAGGCGTGAGAGTCGTTATCGCGGCGAAATGCGGCGGCGGCGGCCCGACTTGACCAGAAGTCCGGTCGCGACATATCGTTTAACAATAACAACGATAAACGATAAGGATTGCCATGGACTGCGACATCACCACGCTCGACAGGGGCGATCGCATCGGCCTCTACCTGGCCGTCGCCACTGCCGTGGTGGTCATTGCCTTCGTGGGTTGGGGCGTCGCTCGCAACGATTCGGCGGAGGTCGCGCCCGGCCACGACATCCCCGTCGCCGTGCCGCTCGCGGGCAGAGCAGGCCGCGCTGCCGCTCGGCCCGCAACGCGGCGCCGGTGACGGTTGACGTCACGACCGCGACCGTTCGTGGTCGCCGTAGCACCCGCTCGCCGGCGACGCTCGTTGCGTTGTGGGCAGACGCCCATCGTCCGTTTCTGGCGTGGCCGCTGGACTGGTGGTGGCCGCGATGTTCCTTCTGAGGGTGCGCGCGGGCGAGGCCTTCGAGCGCGGCACCGCCAGGCTCGTGCTTGTCAGGCGCGAGCATCCTGGCCGCCGGGTGGTTCGTCGGAGGCGATCCTGACGACCATGACCACCAATGGCGCGCTGTCTGCGATCAGCGACTACACCTACGACTCGGCCATCTTCTCGGCCGATCTCGCACCGTTCATGTGGATTCTCTTCCTCGGAGCCGTCGGCGCCGCGTTCTGCAGCTGGGTGAACGGTTGCGGCGCGACACGGAGGGTCTGGTGTGAGCCCGGCAGAAGCAGAACACTCTGGCATCCACTGCCGCCTCGACGAGCTTCTCGACCAGCGCGGCATGACGCTCACGCGCCTCAGCGAGCTCGTGGGTGTCTCGCTCGTCAACCTCTCGTGCTCAAGAACGGCCGGGCGCGCGCCATCCGCTTCTCGACGCTCGTGGCTATCTGCGAGGCCCTCGACTGCGACGTGGGCGATCTCCTCGTCCGTGAGGCTCCGTAGGCGGGCTCAGGACTCGAGAAGCAGCGTCACGGGGCCGTCGTTCACGAGCTCGACCTCCATGTGAGCCCCGAAGACGCCGGTGCCGACCTCAACTCCGCGAGAGCGAAGCTCGGCGGCGACGGCGTCGACGAGCGGCTCGGCAACCTCTCCCGGGGCGGCGCCGTTCCACGACGGACGGCGCCCCTTCTTCGTGTCGGCGTACAGCGTGAACTGGCTGACGACGATCACGGGCGCGCCCGCGTCGGAGACGGACGCCTCGCCCGACAGGATCCTCAGGTCCGCGATCTTCCGCGCGAGGGTGACCGCGTCGTCCGCGGTGTCGCCGTGGGTCACGCCCACGAGCGCGACGAGACCTTCGCGATCGAACGACGCCGTAACGGCCCCGTCCACGGTGACCGACGCGCGAGAGGCGCGCTGAAGAACGGCACGCACGGCGGGCTCGGCCTACCAGCCGCCGCGCTGGTCGCGGCGGGGCCGCGGGCCGCGGCCGATCGCGCGGAGGGCAGGGCGGACGCCGACGGCGTAGACGCCAGCGGCGGCGATGCCCGCGAGGCTGACGAAGCCGAGCGCATTGGTGAAGGAGACGCCAACCGGGGCGGGAAGGCTCAGGAATCCCACCGCGGTCGCACCGGCGAGGAGGCCCACCCAGAGCGGCTTCGACTGCTTTCCCGCGGCCGTGAACGCCCCGGCGGGGTAGCGGAGCGCGTCGATGAGGGCCCACGCCTCAAACACGAAGGCCCCGACAGCGATGAAGAAGTAGACGGCAAGTTGAACGGACGCGAACACCTTCATCTCCTCGCTCTCCGGGCACTCCGGCCCACCGACGTTTCAACCGACTCGACCCACCGTACCGCTCGCGGGGGGCTCCCCAGCTAGGCGTCGACGTCACCGCCGTCGGCGGCGCAGCCGCGGCCCATGAGGAGGCCCTTCGCGGTGGGACCCGGGGCTGGCGGCCGGTCAGCCGACGCGCCCTCGGGCGGCACGATGGTCTGCTGCGCCGCGGCGATGGGCCCGGCGTCGGACTCCACCGACACGGTCGCCGACGGGTCGGTCGAGCGCTTGACGAGCGCGAGCGCGATAGGCCCCGCCTCGTGGTGGCGCGCCGCCGAGGTGACACGCCCGACGACGGCCTCGCCGAGGGAGACCGCGGCCCCGGCCTCGGGAAGCCCGTGGCCCGATCCGTCGAGGTGGAGCATCACGAGGCGTCGCGGCGGGCGCCCCACGTTGTGGACCTTCGCGACGGTCTCCTGGCCGCGATAGCAGCCCTTGTCGAGGTGGACGGCCGTCCGGAGCCAGTCGAGTTCGTGCGGCAGCGAGTGGTCGTCGGCCTCGCGGATCGCGCGGGGCCGCCACGCCGCTATGCGCAACGCCTCGGCCGCCCACGTTCCCGCGGGGCTCCATCCGGAGTCGATGCGGGACCGCGCCTCGGCCTCCAGATCGGCGCGGGGCACGAGCACGATCCTCCACGCCCTGCCCCTGCCGGGGTGGTCGTCGGTGGGAGGGCCGTATCGCGTCCCGCCGGGGGCGACCCCCGGCCACGGGTCCACCCACGTGACGAACTCCCCTGGCGAAGCGACGGACGCGCGAGGCTCGCCGATCGCGGCCCATTCCTCGGTCACGTCGGCAACCTCGACGCGAAGCATGAACCGCATCTTCTCGAGGTGCTCGGCCAGCCCTTCGGGGGTCTCGGTGACGAGCCACGCGGTCTCGCCGTCGTCGACGAGCGCTGCCACGTGCTCGATGCGGCCCTGGGGGCTGAGGATCATCAGTTCGACCCCGCGACCAGGCTCGAGCCCGGACACAGCCTGGGTCGACAGGGAGTGGAGCCACGTCAGGCGGTCCGGACCGGCGACGGAGACGACGCCGAGGTGCGATTGGTCCACGAACGCCCGACCCTCGGCGAGCGCGCGCTGCTCCGCGGCGGGATCGCCGTAGTGCCAGGCGACGCCGGCGTCGGCTCCCGAGCCTTCCACCGCGCCGGGGAGGGCGAGGAGGGGGCTGGCAAGGGTGGCGGCGTGGGTCACGGTGGTGGAACGCTCAGCGGGCACGGGCGATTCCTACGTCGCCGCACGGGCGAGGCGGGCCGAGGCGTACGACGCGAGTTCGTGCCCGAACGCCGCGAGGTCCCAGGCCCACAGGAGGTCGCCTTCGACCAGGCCGTACATGCGCGTCGCCGCGGTCATCTCCGCCCCTGACGCGGTCCGCGCCATCAGGTCTGTCGCGAGGTCGATTCGGCCCTTGCCGACCTCGCCGATGTACAGGGACAGGACGCCGGCGGCGTCGGCGATGAGCGCCTCGACGGGAAATTGCCCCTCGGCGAGCTCGACGCCCTCGGGAGACTCGGACGGCACCCGCCAGAAGCCCGTCTCCGATCCCCACGTGACCGCAGCGTCGCCGTCGGCGCCTGGCAGTGTGATGACAGAGACGTAGCGCAGGTAGGGGCCGCCGTCGTGGTCGAACACGATTCGCTGGGAGACCTCAAGGCGCTCGATCCCCGGATACTCGACAACCCCTGAGCCGGTCCACTCGCCCACCAGCCACGCGAGGGGGTAGACCTCAGGAGCGAGTCCGTCGGGAAACGCGAAGGTCACGCTCGCGGTCCGCGCAGGATCCTCATGGCCACGACGCCGCATACCCACGCCGTTGCGGCGAAGGAGCAGATCCCCAGCACCGCGAACGCGATTTCGAGCGACGTCATGCCCTCATCCTAGCCTCGCCGCTACGCGGCCTTGGGCGCACTCGCGCGCTTGATGAGCAGGTAGATCTCGCATCCAAGGCAGAAGCCGAAGACGGAGTTGAGGAAGGATGCGGCGACGACGAACCCCGCGAAGATGTAGAAGCCGACCGCGACGCCTGCGAAACCGAAGACCGTGGCGAGCCCCGCGCACAGGAGGCCGATCAGCTGGGCGAAACGCGGCGGGCGGAACGACTCGGTCGCCGCAGGCGCGCCGATCCGCGGCCGGACGAACGTCTTGAAGAGCCAGGACTGAAGCGTCGCCTGCGGCCCGACGGTCGCCCCCGGCAGGAACATCGCGGTCAGGACGGCGAAGACGATCGATCCCGCGAGCCCCGAGCCGAGGACGAGTCCAACGATCGCGACGACCAAGGTGATTCCTGCGCCGATGCGATACCCTCGCGGGTCAATCTGCAGGTCAGGTGCGGCCATGATTCCCTCCCAGGAATGAAAGCTAGATCGAGTAGTCGGTCGAGGGCGGCGGGGCCGCCTCGAGCGCCTCTCTCGCATGGGCTTCGGAGGGCGCCCCCGAAATCCGTGCGACCACGACCCCTTCGTGGTTGAGCACCAGGGTAGTCGGTGTGCGGAGCACGTCGAACTCGCGCACCAGATCGAGGCGCGCCTCGGCGTCGATCTCGACGTGCGCCACTCCCTTCTCGGACTCCGCGACGCGCGACAACAGGACCGCGGTCGGAGGGCACTTGGCGCACGTCGACGTCGAGAACTGCACGAAGGTGGCGCGGAATCCGCGCTGGTGGCCGAGGCGGGCCGACGCGAGGGCTCCAGGAGGATCGACGACGCGCGTCACGCGCCCGTCCCGCCGCTGCCACCACACCGCGAAGGCGCTCGCGGCACTGAGCAGCGCAAGGACCGCGATGACGCGCTCGAGCATGGTGACGTCGCCCTCCGTCTAGCCGACGAGAATGCGGCCCCCGATGTAGACGAGGGCCCCTCCCACGGTAACGGGGGTGACCCCGGACGCGATTCCCGCCCAGATGCTGGTGTTGGCGACCTCGCGCCGCGTCAATTCGTGGATCGCGATGAACGAGCACGCGGCAAGGAGCCCCACGAGCCCGCCGCCGTACCACTCGATCGACGGGAAGACCGAGCCGCTTCCTATGCCGACGGCCACGCTGAGGACGAGCGCGATGGCGACATTGATTCCCATCCGCGTCGTGAGCACCGAGGCGATCGCCGAAACGGCGAGCGCGACCGCCCCCGCGACGACGAGGTCCTCCGCCCCGGGCGTCCGGGCGGCGGCGATCCAGGCCGCGCCCGAGGCCGCGATGGTCGCGCCCGACACCGTTCCGGCGACGGCGGTCACGACCTGGCCGGGAGGGCTGGGTCGCAGCACTTCCACGACGAGCGCGGCGACGGTGCTCGCGGCGAGCGCGATCACCATGTGGCGAAGGAAGGGCTCGTCGCGGCCCAGGAGAACCCCGACAACGGAAAGCGCTCCGGCGCCGAGCGTGATGGCGCTGCCGGCCATCCAGTGGGGCGTCCAGCTCAGAACGGGCCACCCGATCGCCAGGAGGAACGACAGCGCGAGCACGGCGACCGCGAGCCAGCGGGCGCCGTACAGGCCAGCGGCCGCGAGAAGCGCGGCTGAGGCTGCGGCGACGGTCGCGCGCGTCCACGGGTTCATGGCGCACAGTGTCCCATGGTTTGCCCGGGTACAGTGGTGCCATCCGGAGGTGATCATGGCCGACCTGTTGGTTCTCACGGCATCCGCCGAGGGTGCCTCCGCCGTGCTCCCCTCGCTCGAGCTTCTCAGCCATCGGGTGCGCGTCCTCCCCCCGAACCGTCCGCGATGGTCGACGCCCTCGACGCCGACGTCGTCATCGTCGACGGTCGAACGGACCTCGCCTCGTCCCGCTCCACGTGCAGGCTCGTCCGCGCGACGGGAATCGCCGTGCCCCTCGTCCTCGTCTTGAGCGAGGGCGGGATGTCCGTGGTGAACGCGGACTGGGGGACGGACGACGTCATCTTGAGCCTGGCCTCTCCGGCGGAGCTAGACGCGCGGGTACGGCTGCTGGTGGGACGCGCCGAGGCGTCCGATCCGCTCGACAAGGCGTCGGAGTTCACGTCGGGCGATTTGACGGTGGACACGGGGGGATACACGGCGCGGCTGCGGGGCACTCCCCTCGACCTCACCTACAAGGAGTTCGAGCTCCTCAAGTACCTCATGCAGCACCCGGGCAGGGTCTACACGAGGGATCAGCTCCTCCAGGAGGTCTGGGGCTTCGACTACTACGGCGGAACCCGGACGGTTGACGTCCACGTCCGTCGGCTTCGCGCGAAGCTGGGCGCGGAGCACGAGCAGTTGATCGGCACCGTGCGCAACGTCGGCTATCGCTTCGATCCCGCGCCGACGGCCACCAAGGCAGGCGCGCCCGCCGACGACATGGACGACGTCGCGTCGCGATGATCCCATCGCCCCGCGGGACGGCGCGAGGAGGGCGATCGTGAAACGGTCCTCACTGCGCCTCTTTCCCCGAACATCGTCGTCGACCGAACGGACTCTCGTCGACCTCTTGCGCAACGAGCGCGTCGGGGGAACCCTCATGCTCGTCGCGACCGCGGCGGCGCTCGCGTGGGCGAATAGCCCGTGGTCAGGCGGGTACGGCCGCCTGCTCCGCTTCGTGCCGTGGGACGCGTCGGTGACGCTGGGAGGGTCCGTCGACCTCCACGTGGACCTTTCGCTCGAGCAGTGGGCGAAGGACGGGATCCTCGCGATCTTCTTCTTCGTGGTGGGACTGGAACTCAAGCGGGAGATCGTCGCCGGCGAGCTCCGCCGTCCCTCGAGCGCCATCGCTGCCCATCGTCGCCGCCGTCGGCGGGATGCTCGTGCCCGCCGGCGTCTACCTCGCCATCAACGCGCTCTCCGAGAGCGGGGACGCGGCCGGGTGGGCGATCCCCACCGCCACCGACATCGCCTTCGCGCTCGCGGTGCTGTCCGTCGTCGGCCGCTGCCTCCCCAGCTCCGTGCGCGCCTTCCTGCTGACCCTCGCCGTCGTCGACGACCTCTTCGCGATCCTCGATCATCGCGCTCTTCTACTCCCACGGGCTTCAGTTCGGCGTGGCTCGGGATCGCCCTTGTTCCTCTCGCGGTGTTCGCGTTCCTCGCGCGAACCCGGCGCCTCACCCTCGCGACGATGATTCCGCTCGGCGCTCGTGACGTGGGCCTGCATCGAGGAGTCCGGCGTGCACGCGACGATCGCCGGCGTCGCGCTCGGCCTCGTGGTTCCCGCCACCCTCGCGAACGGGCGAGCGCCATAGCCCCGCGGAGCAATGGGAGCACCGGTGGAGGCCCGTGTCGGCGGGCTTCGCCATTCCGGTGTTCGCCTTCTTCGCCGCGGGCGTCGCGCTCGACGGAGCGGCGCTGCGGGCCGCCCTCGACGATCCGGCGGCCCTGGGCGTCGCCGCTGGCCTGGTGATCGGCAAGCCGCTTGGGGTGATGCTCGCGGCCGTCGGCGTGGCCACCCTCACCAAGGCGCGGCTCGATCCGGGGCTCTCGTGGTGGGACGTCGCGGCATCGCGGGCACCGCGGGAATCGGCTTCACGGTGTCGCTCCTCATCGGGGACCTCGCGTTCGGAACGCCCTCCGAGCGTGCGGATCACGTCTTGGCGGCCGTCCTTGTCGCCTCCGCGCTCGCCGCCGTTGGCGGACGGCTCGCTCCTGTGGTGGCGCGACCGGCACCACGCGCGGCGCGCCGACGAGGGCCGCGCGGCGCGGCGTAGCTGCCCGCTAGATCTCCGCGCCAGGGCACAGGGCGAGCACGGGGCAGCCGCCACACCCGGGCCTTGCGCGCCGTGCATCGACGGCGCCCGTGAAAGATGAATCGGTGCGACGAGCTGGGTCCACTCGGATCGCGGCAGGAGGGCGCCCAGATCGCGCTCGACCGCCACGGGTTCCTCGTTCGACGGTGAGCCCGAGCCGGCGCGCGAGCCGCCCCATGTGCGTGTCGACGGTGATCCCGGGGACGCCGAAAGCGTTGCCGAGCACCACGTTCGCGGTCTTGCGGCCGACGCCGCGCAGCGTCACGAGCTCCTCGAGGCGTGCCGCGGCACCTCGCCGTCGAAACGTTCGACGAGTCCGCGGCTCAGCTCGAGGAGCGACTCGGCCTTCGCGCGGAAGAAGCCCGTGGAGCGGATGAGCGTCCTCGAGGCGGCTCGCGCGGAGCGGCCGCCATGGCGGCGGCGTCCGGGAAGGCGGCGAACAGCGCGGGGGTCACCTGGTTGACCCGCACGTCGGTGCACTGGGCGGACAGCACCGTCGCCACGAGCAGCTGGAACGGGCTGCGATAGTCGAGCTCGCAGCGCGCGTCGGGGTACTCGGCCGCGAGGAGGCGGTTGATGCGGCGCGCGCGCCGCACCAGGGCGACGTCGGGGCCGGCCGCGCGCCGCCGACGGCGCGAGCCGCAGGTGCGCCGCGAAGCCATGCGCTCAGCCTAAGCGACACTCAAGGCGGCGCGCCGTCAGGCCGATACATCGTGCAAGCGCGATCGCGCGATCGCGGTGGGGACGGGAGCGGGCATGTGGCGCGCAGTCGCGGACACGGTGGCCGATCTGCGTCACCAGCGCCGCGAGATGCGGCGCGAGCTCGCGCGGATCCGGTGGTGGCTCCGCCTCCTCGCAGGCGCGCCGCGACCTCCTCATCGCGCAGATGGCCGGCGCCGACGAGACCCGACGCGAACATGGACGCCGCGTGGGAGGCCCTCGCGGCCGACGCGCCGACCTCGAGCGAACTCGCCGCGGCCATTTGGACCGGTGGCGACCGCGCCACGGATACCCGGTAGCATCGGCATCGACGAGATCGATCACGCGTTTGGGCTCGTATGAGCGCCGACTCAGTGAGAACCTGGAGACTGTGACGGGCGACCATGGTGAAAGCAATGGGCGCGGCACGGTAGCTCGGAGGCGTGAGGTGGCACAGGACCGGGCACAAGAGGAGAACGCGCTGCGTTCGTCCTCGCTGCTCGGCGGCATGGACGCCGAGAACGCGCGCTCGCTGATCGCCGTCGATGGTGCGGCGCGAGTTCACGCGCGGCGAGATGATCTTCCTTGAGGGCGCGACGGGCGACGCGATGTACGTCATCGTCAAGGGCAAGGTGAAGCTGGCCCGCACCGCGCGCGACGGCCGCGAGAACCTCCTCGCCCTGCTTGGTGTCGGCGACATGTTCGGCGAACTGAGCGTGTTCGACCCGGGCCCGCGCATGTCGCGCGCCCACGCCGTCGAGGACACCGTCGTCTACGAGCTGACCAAGCAGGCGCTCGACGCGTGGCTCGACGACCACCTGGACGAGCTCGCGCCACATGCTGCGCGCCCTCGCGCAGCGCATTCGCCGCACGTCCAACACCATGGCGGACCTGATCTTCTCCGACGTTCCCGGCCGCGTCGCCAAGGCCATCCTCGACCTCGGCCACCGCTTCGGCCGCATGGAGCGCGGGCACGTGACGGTGCGTCACGGCCTGACTCAAGAGGAACTCGCCCAACTCGTCGGCGCCTCGCGCGAGACCGTCAACAAGGCGCTCGCGGACTTCGCGTCGCGCGGCTGGATCGACGTGCACATCGGCGCCGTCGAGGTCTACGAGCCCGAGCGCCTGCGCGCCCGCTCGCGCTAGCCGCGGCTAGTCCACTGACGAGCGCCTCGACCTCGATCTCGACGGGCGCGCCGAGCGGCAGCGCGGCGACGCCCACGGCGGACCGCACGTGCCGACCCGCTTCCCCGAAGATCTCCGCCATCAGCCCGCTCGCCCCGTTCATGACGGCCGGCCTGGCCGCGTGAAGCCGGGCGCCGAGGCGACGTAGCCGACCACCCGCACGATGCGGGCGATCTCGTCGATGCCGCCCGCGGCGTCGGCGAGCGCCGCGAGCGCGTTGAGCGCGCGCGATCCGCGCGCACGTCGGCGGCGTCGTCGGGCGGACACGCTTCCGGCCGTCTGCCCACGACGCCCGTCGGCCTGAGGGCCCCGTCCACGAGCGGCAGTTGGCCCGACGTGCGAGCCGCCGCACCGTGAACGCGTCGCCGGGACGTAGGCGCCCACGGGCGCCGCGACGGGCGGGCAGGGCGAGCCCGAGGGAGGCGAGGCGCTCCGATGGCTCACGCTAGGGGCCTTGGGTCGCTTCAGGTACGCGACGAGTCCCCCGCTCGGCATCACGAGCACCTGGACCAGTTCCCAGCCGTCCGCGCCCCATTGATCGAGGATCTGCTTGGTAGCGTGGTCGATGAGCGGCACGGTGGCGTATTCCCAAGTGGTCATAGCGCGAGATTACCCCCGCCGACGCAACTCAGCCGAGTCCTCAATCGTTGGTCATCCGACGTAAGGTGGTGCCATGTCGCGACTCCGATCCTCGCGCGCCGCGACGATTGACCCCGTACGAACTCGTCGGGTCGTTCATCGCGTTCCTTGTGCTGTCCGTTATGGGCGGAGTGCTGCTGTCCGGTCTCGCGATTCCCGACGGCGTGGATCGCCGGCACGGCGACCAAGGGCGGCATCGAACTCTTCGACGAGATGCCCGCCGACTTCGAAGTTCGGAGATTTGCCGCAGCAGTCCAACATCTACTCGAGCGACGGGACGCTGATCGCGCAGTTCTACATTCAGAACCGCGTCGTCGTGCCCCTCGAGGACATCTCGCCGTGGATGCAGAAGGCGATCGTCGCGGTGGAGGACAAGCGCTTCTGGGAGCACAACGGCGTCGACGGCCAGGGCCTCCTCGCGCGCCGTCTACGTCAACCTCACGTCGAGCGACAGCCCGGGCGCCTCGACCCTCACCCAGCAGCTGGTGAAGAACACCCTCTTCCAGGCCGCACAGGCATCGCCGCGAGGACGAGCGCGCGGCGGCGGTCAAGGAGGCCACCGAGGTCTCGGTCTCGCGCAAGCTTCGGGAGGCGCGGCTACGCGCTCACCTCGAGGCCTTCCTCGCGACGCAATACGGCCGCAACTGCACGTACGACGCCCAAGGTGGATTGCGGCAAGGAGAAGATCCTCGAGCAGTACCTCAACATCGCGCAGTTCGGAGCGTCGGTGTACGGCGTCGAGACGGCGTCCCAGCTCTACTTCGGCCACTCCGCGAAGGAAGACAACGCGATCGAGGCGGCGACGATCGTCGGGATCACGCAGAACCCCTTCAAGTGGGACCCGCTCATGCACGAGGCCGCGGCGGAGACGCGTCGCAACACGTGCTCCTCACGATGCGCGATCAGGGCATGTTCAGTGACGACCCGGCCGAGAACCACAAGGTGTACCAGGAGTACATCTCGACGCCGCTCGCGGACACGCTCGACATCCACAAGCCGAAGTTCAGCTGCACCGCCTCGGTCGACGCGCCGTTCTTCTGCGACTACGTCACCAAGGTCCTCACCACGCGACCCGGCCTTCGAGGGCAAGGGCGAGGAATGGCTCAAGGAGGGCGTCGAGCATCACCACGACGCTCGACATCAACATGCAGCGCATCGCCAACAACGTCCTGACGTCCTCGATCCCCCCGACCGACCCGTCGGGGTTCGCGAATGCCATGGTCGCGCTGGACCCGTCCAACGGCGAAATCCGCGTCATGGCCCAAGACAAGGGCTTCGATCCCGAGCGCCAATCCGGCCCCGGGAACGACGGCGATCAACTACGCGACGGACCGCGAATACGGCGGTTCCCGCGGCTTCTCCCCTGGCTCGACCTTCAAGCCCATCGTGCTCGCCACGTGGCTGACGGACGGCCACGGGCTCGACGAGGTCATCAGCGCCGACCACCGGGAGTACCCGTCCGACTCGTGGAACGCCTCGTGCATCGGACCCGCGCCCTTCGCCGGCCAGAAGTCCTGGAAGCCCGCGAACGCCGACGGCGAGGGAAAGGGCCAGATGACCGCGCTCGCGGCGACGCAGGGATCGGTCAACACGGCGTACGCCTCCATGACCCACCGCCTCGACCTGTGCCACATCCGCGACATGGCACTCAACCTCGGGTTCAAGCGCGCCGACGGAGCCGACTTCGAGGTCGTCCCGTCGGCCACGCTCGGGACCCAGAACGCGTCGCCGCTGACCATGGCGTCCGTTGCCCAGGTCTTCGCCAACAACGGGGTCAAGTGCGATCCCATCGCGATCACGAAGGTCGAGTCCTCGACCGGCGAGTACCTTGGGGGCCAGACGAGCACCTGCAGGCAGGTGATCTCCACGGCCGTCGCCCAAGGCGTGGGGTACGGAATGCAGCAGGTGATCCTCCACGGTACGTGTACGGCGTGCAAGCTTGCTGGCGGACGCCAGGCTGCCGGAAAGACGGGGACCGCACAGGAGAACATCCACGGGTGGTTCATGGGCTTCACCGGCCAGCTCGTCGCCGTGACGTGGGAGGGGAACCCCGACCACGACGTCAAGCAGCAGAACATCGTGATCAACGGCACGCGCTACCGCCGCGTGTACGGCGCGACCATCTCCGGAATGAACTGGAAGCACTTCATGGACGCCGCGCTCGCGGGGCAACCGAACCTTCCGCTTCCCGGACGGCCCAGCGGGCCTCGGCGCGTGGAAGGGCGACGTTCCGGATGTCGTCAGCAAGATCTGGCTGGACGCGCGAGCACGACATCAACGACCAGGGCTACTACTACGAGGTCGACCCGGTCTGGGTCTACTCCGACATCGTTCCCGAGGGCAACGTGATCTCCGCAGTACCCGCCCGCGGGCTCCGCCTCCGGAGTCGAGCGCGTCCGTGCGCATCACCTTGCGCGAAACTCGCTTCCCTGACTGGTGGTACAACTGGCCCTCGGGCTTGAATCCCTGCAAGGCTCCGGCGGATTGGTGGGGCAGCAAGTGGCCCCCGACCGACAGCGGCTGGGGTCCGCCGCCTGGGTTCAGCTATTCGGGCTGCCACGTCACGCCTTCCCCGGGTCCGAGCGCGAGCCCGAGCCCGAGCCCGAGCGTCACCCCGTGAGCCGGGCCGCGCCCGCGTGACCTTCTTCGCCCCGGCGGCGCTCGGCGCCGCCGGGATCGCCGCCGGAGGGCTCACCTGGGGAGCGTGTGAGGCGCGCGCGTTCACCGTGCGTCGGGTGCGGGTCCCCGTGCTGGCCCCTGGGACGGATCCCGTCCGGATCCTCCACATCTCCGACATCCACCTGGTTCCCAGTCAGCGCGCCAAGATTCGTTGGTTGCGCACGCTCGCCGACCTCCGGCCCGACCTCGTCGTCAACACCGGCGACAACATCGCCGACCCGGCCGCCGTCGGACCGCTCCTCGATGCCCTCGGTCCCCTGCTCGACGTTCCCGGGGTCTTCGTCTACGGCTCGAACGACTACTTCGGCCCGACGCCGAAGAATCCGTTCACATACTTTCGCGGCCCCACCAGCCTTCGCGCGGAGCCAGCCGAGCTGCCGTGGCAGGAGCTCACGGCGGCGTTCCTTGCCGCGGGCTGGAGCGACATCGGAAACGCGCGCGCGAGCGTGACCATCGGCGCGCTCCCCGTTGAGTTCGCCGGGCTCGATGACCCGCACATCGACCGAGACCGGATGCCCGCCGCCGCCCCCGCGCGTCCCGGCGCCCTTCGCCTCGGAGTGGTCCACGCGCCGTACGCGCGGGCTCTCGGGGCCCTGCGGGACGACGGCGCCCGCCTGATCTTCGCTGGGCACACCCACGGGGGCCAGGTGTGCATGCCGGGGGTCGGGGCCCTCGTCACCAACTGCGACCTTGATCGCCGCCGCGCCAAGGGACTGAGCGGGTGGCCGGGCGCCCGCCCGGATCAGGAGGGGGGCGAGGGATCCGTGTGGCTGCACGTCTCCGCGGGCATCGGGACGTCGCCGTACGCCCGTGTGCGCTTCGCGTGCAGGCCGGAAGCCACCGTGCTCGACCTCGTCGCGCTGGAGTCCCCGCAGGTTTCGTAGGGCGTCTCCAGGTCGGCTATCCTAGGTTGGCTCGGTCGCGTACGCGGCGGTCGGCAATCGGGGTGTGGCGCAGCTTGGTAGCGCGCTTCGTTCGGGACGAAGAGGCCGCAGGTTCAAATCCTGTCACCCCGACCAAGAGAGCCGAAAGAGAGCTTGCTCTCGTTTCGGCGAACGCGGGAGGGGTCGCAGCCGCCGGAGGCGGCGAATACCCCGACGGCCCACCTTGCGGTGCGGGAGGGGTCGCAGCCGCCGGAGGCGGCGAACACCCCGACGGCCCACTACGAGCCGAGGCGTTCCCGGAGCAACTCGGCTATCTGCACCGCATTGAGCGCGGCGCCCTTGCGAAGGTTGTCGCCCGAGACGAAGAGGGCGAGGCCCCTGCCGCCCGGCACGCCGTCGTCGACACGAATACGCCCCACGAGGGACTCGTCGTGCCCGGCCGCCTGAAGCGGAGTCGGCACCTCGACCACCCTGACCCCGGGCGCGGACGCGAGCAGCTCGTACGCCCGCGCGGGCGAGAGGGGGCGATCGAACTCCGCGTTGATCGAGAGCGAGTGGCCGGTGAAGACGGGGACGCGCACGCACGTCCCGCTCACCAGGAGTTCGGGAATGCCGAGGATCTTGCGCGACTCGTCGCGCAGCTTCTTCTCCTCGCCCGTCTCGTTCAGGCCGTCGTCCACGATGGAGCCCGCGAGCGGAAGGACGTTGAAGGCGATCGGTGCCGTGAAGGCCTCCGGCGCCGGGAACGCGACCGCCGCTCCGTCGTGCGTCAGCGCCGCGCCGCCCGCCGGCCGCCGCCCTGACCTGCCCGTCGAGCTCGGCGACGCCCGCGAGGCCCGCGCCGGAGACGGCCTGGTAGGTCGAGATCACGAGCCGACGCAGGCCCGCCTCGTCGTGCAGAACCTTGAGCACCGGCATCGCGGCCATCGTGGTGCAGTTGGGGTTGGCGACGATCCCCTTGGCGACGGAGTCGAGCGCGCCAGGGTTCACCTCGGAGACGACGAGCGGAACGTCGGGATCCATGCGCCACGCAGAGGAGTTGTCCACGACGATGGCGCCAGCCGCGGCGAAGCGCGGGGCGAGTTCCTTGGAGGTCGACCCGCCCGCGGAGAACAGCGCGAGGTCGATCCCCGCAAGGTCCGCGGCGGCGGCGTCCTCGACGACGACCTGCTGGTCCCCCCACGGGAGCGTCGAGCCCGCGGACCGTGCGGAAGCGAAGTAGCGCACCGTCGCGCCGGCGAAGCCCCGTTCCCACAGGAGGCGGCGCATCACGGCGCCGACCTGGCCCGTGGCGCCGACGACGGCGACGACGAGGTCGCCGGCGGGCGCGGTCATCGGCCCGAACCCCCGTAGACCACGGCCTCGCCCTCGGACGAGTCAAGGCCGAACGCCGTGTGGACGGCCTTGACCGCGGTGTCGAGCTGTTCGGCGCGGGTGATGACGGAGATGCGAATGTCCGAGGTCGAGATCATCTCGATGTTCACGCCCGCGTCGCGAAGGGCGCCGAAGAACCTCGCGCTGATGCCGGTGCTGGACTTCATGCCCGCGCCGACGAGCGAGACCTTGCCGATCGCGTCGTCGTACCGCACCTCGGCGTGGCCGATCTCCCCCTTGTCGCCGTCGATGGCCGCGATGGCCTTCTCGCCGTCGCTCTGCGGGAGGGTGAAGGAGATGTCGGTGACGCCGGTGGAGTGCGCGGAGACGTTCTGGACGATCATGTCGACGTTGACGTCGGCCGCGGCGACCGCCTCGAAGAGGCGCGCGGCCTTGCCGGGCACGTCGGGAATCCCGATGACCGTGATCTTGGCCTCGGACCGGTCGTGCGCGACTCCGGCGATGATGGGCTCTTCCATGGTGCCTCCCTGCTCATCAGTATCCGCCACGACCCACGTGCCTTCCCTCCCGGAGAAGGACGAGCGGACGTGGATGGGGACGTTGTAGCGGCGCGCGTACTCGACGCAGCGCGGCATGAGGACCTTCGCGCCCGACGCGGCGAGCTCGAGCATCTCGTCGTAGGTGACGCGGTCGAGACGGCGGGCGGTCGTCACGATGCGAGGGTCCGCGGTGAAGACCCCGTCGACGTCCGTGTAGATCTCGCACACGTCGGCGCCGAGCGCCGCCGCGAGGGCGACGGCGGTGGTGTCCGAGCCTCCGCGGCCGAGCGTCGTGATGTTCTTGGTGTCCACGGACACGCCCTGGAAGCCGGCGACGATCGCGACGTCGCCCGCCTCGATCGCCTTGACGACCCGCCCGGGGGTGACGTCGATGATTCGGGCGCGCCCGTGGTGCTCGCTCGTGATGACGCCCGCCTGCGAGCCCGTGAACGACTGCGCGCCGACCCCCTGGTCGCGGATCGCCATCGCCAGCAGGGCCATCGAGATGCGTTCGCCCGCGGTCAAGAGCATGTCGAGTTCGCGCGCATGATTCCCGTCGGAGACCGTCGTGCGCGAGGTCGAGAAGCTCGTCCGTGGTGTCGCCCATCGCGGAGACGGCGACGACGACGTCGTTACCCGCCTTCTTCGCGTCGGCCACGCGGGCCGCGACGCGCTTGATCGCCGCGGCGTCGGACACGGAGGAGCCGCCGTACTTCTGGACGATCAGGCTCATCGGGCTCTCCGGGTTCGGGGGCGGCGGCCGACCGGGCTGGAACGGCTCGCCCAATTCTAGTGGGCGCGACCTGGGACCGTGGTCCGGGCGCGTGCGTCGGCGCTAGCTCACGACGCGGCGGCCCGAGAAGGCCCGACCGAGCGTGACCTCGTCGGCGTACTCGAGGTCGCCGCCCACCGGCAGTCCGGAGGCGAGCCGAGAGACGGTGACGCCGAGGGGCGCGAGCAGGCGCGTGAGGTACGTCGCCGTAGCCTCGCCCTCGATGTTGGGGTCCGTCGCGATGATCACCTCGGTGACCGTCTCGACGCCGAGGCGGGCGAGCAGTTCCCGGATCCGCAGGTCGTCGGGACCGACGCCGGACATGGGATCGATGGCCCCGCCCAGCACGTGGTACTTGCCGCGGAACTCGCGCGTGCGCTCGATCGCCATCACGTCCTTGGGCTCCTCGACGACGCAGAGGATCTCGTCCGGTGCGCCGCTGGTCGAGGCAGATGCGGCAACGTTCGCCCTCGGCGACGTTTCCGCAGATCTCGCAGAACCGCACCTTCTCCTTGACCGTGAGGAGCGTCTGGGCGAGGCGGTTCACGTCCTCGGCGTCCGCGCCGAGCAGGTAGAACGCGATGCGCTGGGCGCTCTTGGGGCCGATCCCGGGCAGGCGCCCGAGTTCGTCGATGAGGTCCTGCACCGCGCCGTCGTACATGGTCCCCAGCGTAGGCGGCGCCGGCTGCGCGCCTACGCGCGGCGCGCCTGGGCCTCGCCCGCGAGGATGAGGTACGCGCTCGCGGTCCACGAGTACGCCCGGTCCCGAAGACCCTGACCGGTGACAGCGTCGAAGTTCTCCGCGAATCCCGACCGCTCGCAGAGCGTCGCGGAATCGGCGGCTCACGTCGTCGGCAAGTTCTGCGAATCCGCTCGAGCGGAGCCCGGACTCGATCAGGACCGTCGAGGGCGCCCAGATCGGGTCCGCGCCAGTACCCGTCCGACTCGTAGTGCTCGGTGCCGGGGATCTCGGTCGCGGGGCCGAACTCGGTCAGGTGGTCGCGGATGTGCGCGGCGAGGCGGTCGCGCATCTCCGGCGGCAGGCGTTCGGCGGCGACGATCGGCAGGAGATTGAGGAGGCTCGTCGAGGCGCTCGGCTCGCCGGACGCCGCGTCCCGCGCGACGAAGCGCTCGCCGTCCCAGAGCTGGCCGCACAGGGCCGTCGAGGATGGCGTCACGCTCGCCGGTCCCAGGTCTCGCGCCGCCCCGATCTCGAGTTCGTCGGCTAGGCCGATCAGGGTGTCGAGCTGGACCACCATGAACGCGGCGAGATCGGGGGACTCGATGACCCGGCTCCGGTCGAAGGTCGTGGAGTTGTCCCAGCCGCTGTCGTTGCCGTGCTGGTAGTACGGCGAGCGCGTGGCCCTCCGACCCGGCGGTAGTCGAGCCAGAACCGAGTCCAGGCGGCGAGGCCCCGGTAGATCTCGCTGAACTCGTCGAAGCTCAGGGCGCGTGGAGCCCGCCTGCGGAGTTCCGCCGAGCGCCCAGCCGTGGATCGGGGGCTTGACGTAGTTGTAGAGCACCTCGGAGTGCGTCACGGAGTCCGGGAGGGCGCCCGACGCGTCCTGGTGGTCGAACGGCGTCAGGAATTGGTCGAGGGCGACGCCGAGGAGACCGGGCGCCACCGCGAGCGCGTTGAACGCGTGGTCCCAGCTCCAGACCTTGTCCATCCAGTGCTTGGACATCAGGATCGATTCGCGGTTGAGGTATCCCATCGGGCGCGACCGTCGCCGACCAGAGGACGTAGGCGGCAAGCGCGGCGGCGGGCGTCTCGTCGGTCCGCCAGGGCGCGATCGCGTCGAGGTACTCGCTGAAGGCGGCGGCGTTGGACGCGGCGACCGCGTCGAAGTCGCGCGCGAGGCGTCGTACGGGAGCCGCGCCGCCTCGAACTCCTCGATGACGAGTTCCCACTCGCTCACCGTGCGGTCGCGACGGACCGCGTCGACGGTTTCCGAGCGGCACCGTCCCCGGCGACGGAGAGCGTCGCCCGATCAGCGGCGTGACCCGATAGCGCCTGCCCGGTCTCATAGGAGGTGAAGACCGGGGCCCGATGGCGCCGGGCTCCGTGAAGAGGTAGGTGCCTGTGAACGGCGTGAGGCTCCCGGAGGCATCGGCGATGCGCAGCGCGAGGCCCCGGCCGCGCACGCGGATGGCGTCGGTGCCGTCGAAGGTGGCCTCGATCGTGCCCGCGCTCGCTGCCGCCACGTGAGCACCGACGGCGTCGCCGTCAGCGTCGTTGCGACGCGGCTCGCCCGCGAACCTGCGGCTCGAGCGCGAGGACCGCGTGCATGCCGTTCTGGTGAGACACCACGTGGACGGCGTCCGCGTGCCGGTGGAGGCCGACGACGGGGGACAGGTCGAGCCACGAGCCCCGGAGTGCTGAAGGGGATCTCGGACACGGAGAACGTGGCCTCGTGGGCGTCAGGTGGCATCGTGGTCTTTCGCAGTCGCAGTGATGGGAGGAGGTGAGGTCAGTCTTTGAGCGCGCCCGCGGTGACGCCGGCGGCGACGTAGCGCTGGGCGACGACGAGCAGGAAGGTCGCGGGGATGGAGGCGACGACGGCGGTCGCCATGATGGCGTTCCAGTCCTGGGTGTTGTTGCCGATGTAGCGGTAGATGCCCATCGTGATCGGCTTGAGCGACGCCGCCCCGGTCGAGGGTGGACGCGTAGATGAAGTCCGACCACGCCCACAGGAAGGTGAAGAGGGATACGGTGACGACGGAGTTGCGGCTCACCGGCAGGACGATCGAGCGGAAGGTGCGCCACGCGTCCGGCGCCGTCGATGTGTGCGCGGCCAGAGGATCGTCCTGGGGAATCCCGGACATGAAGGCCGTGAAGATGAGGACGCCGAACGGCACGGCGAGCGTGGAGTCCGCCAGGATGAGTCCCCACGACGGTGTCGAGGATGCCCCAGTCGTTGAAGATGAGGTAGAAGCCCATCGCCATGATGATCGTCGGGGATCATCTGGGCGATCAGGAGGAGGAAGCTGAGCGATTCCGCCGCCGCGGGGGTGAAGTTTGGCCAGCGCGTACGCCGCGGGCGCGGAGAGTGAGACGGTGAGCGGCGACGGTGCCGAGGCCGACCAGCAGGCTCGTGAGGAGGTACGGGACCCTGCTCGCTGAGGACGGCGCGGTAGCCGTCGAACGTGGGGATGCGAAGGGAAAGAGGCTCGGGGGGTCCTTGCGCAGCATGTTCGGCTGGCGTGAGCGAGACGTTGACCATCCAGTACAGCGGGAACAGCATGATCGCCGTCAGGACGATCGCCGATGGCCGTCGTGTTGGCGACGTCTGCGGGCGCGCTTCATGCGTTCACCAATCGTTCGCTGCATGCGGATGTAGAACGAGGCCGAAGGCGAAGGCCACGAGGATCAGCAGGTTCGCCGACCGCGGCCGCGGGGCTGAGGTCGGGGGACCCCCCGCCGAATCCGAGGCGATAGGACCAGATGGCGAAGGTCGCCGACGAGTCGCCGGGCCCGCCGCGGGTCATGATCCAGATGATGTCGAAGACCTTGAGGGTGTAGACGAGCCCGAGCAGCAGCGTGATCGCGGAGACGGGGCGCAGCAGCGGGAAGGTGATGCGCCAGAACGTCTGCCCAGCCCGATGGCGCCGTCGAGCGACGGCCGCCTCGTAGACCTCGGTCGGGATGTCTCTGGAGGCCGCTGTACATCAGCACGAGGTTGAACGGGATGCCGATCCAGATGTTCGCGATGAGGACGGACACCATCGCCCATTGGGGCGAGGTGAGCCAGTTGATCTGGTTCGACGCCCGACGCTCCGAGGCCAGCGTTGACGATGCCGGACTCGCTGTTGAGCATCCACGCCCAGACGGAGGCGGACACGAGGAGCGGCAGCAGCCACGGCACCAGGAAGAGGGCGCGGAGGGTCGCGCGAGAGCGGGAACTTCCTGGAAGAAGAAGACCGCGAGCGCGAGGCCGATGGTGAACTGGAAGAGCGATCGACACGAGCGGTGAAGACGATCGTGTTCCAGAGCGCCGGCCCGAACGTCGGGCTCGTGGAACACCTCGACGTAGTTGTCGAAGCCCGACGAACTTCGCGGTGCCGTCGATGAACGAGCGGAGCGTGTAGTCGCGGAAGCTCAGGTCGAGGTTCCTGTAGAGGGGATATGCGTAGAAGATCGACCAGGTAGATCACGACGGGGGCGAGGAAGGCCCACGCGACCAGTTGCGGGTGGGTGGTGCGGCCGGCGACCGCCGCGAGGCGCGGGTGACCGGAGCCGGAAGGCCCGGCCACCCGCGCGACGTCAGACTCGTCAGAGCCCCCGGGGCGGATCGCTCACCTGTGTCATGACGTCTTCCTCGTGTGGCTGAATCATGCGGTGTTCGGCGGCTACTTCACTTCAGTTTCGCATCGGCAGCGACCTGGGCCGCCTTCAGTGCGTCGGCGGGGCTCATCGCGCCGCTGAGGGCGTTCTGAACGGCCGTGTACAGCTGCTCCGAGATGATCGGGTAGTCCGTTCCCAGGTTGTCGGCGGTGCGCGGCTTGGCGTCCGCGACGGCCTTGACCCAGAACGCGTTCGCGCCGGCCGTGTTCGCCGCGGCCTGCGCCTGGGCGCCCGCGCTCGTGGGAGCGACGTAGCCGAGGGCGGTGGCCCCGGCGGAACCGTCGGTCAGGCACTCCACGATCTTCGCCGAGGTGGCGTAGCGCGAGGTGTCCTTCTGAACCGGGATGGAGATGAACTCGCCGCCGGTGGGTGCGGGGGCCGCGCCGCCGTCGATGCCGGGGATCTGGATGACGCCCCAGCCGTTGCGTCGTCGGCGTCGCCCTGGAACCACGAGCCGTTCTCGGCGAAGCCGTAGTCGCCGGTCTTGAACTCGTCCCAGCTGGTGCCCTGCGTGTTCTGCAGGACGGAGTTGGGCGCGAGCCCGTTCTTCACCCAGTCGGTCCACAGCGTGGAGCGCCGCGGTCGACTTGTCGGAGTCGAGCTGACGAAGGTCCGCTCCTGCTCCCCAGAACCACGGGAGGAACTGGAAGGTGCCCTCCTCGGTGCCGACGGCCGAGAAGGTGATGCCCTTCTTGCCGGACGCGACAACCTTCTCGAGGGCCGCCGTCAGCGACGCGAAGTCCTTCACCGTGGCAGATGTCGACGCCGGCGGCGTCGAGGACAGTCGGGTTGTAGTACAGGCCCGAGCGTGTTCGCGCCCACGGGCACGCCGTAGACGTCGCCGTTGATCTCGCCGGCGCTGAGGATGTTGGCCGAGATGTTCGAGACATCGAGACCGTTCTCCGCGGCGGTGGTAAGAAGGCCCGCGTCCGCGAGCGTGGAGACCTTGGGGTTGTCGACCATGGCGATGTCGGGAAGGTTCGACGCCGCGGTCGTGAGGTCCTTGACCGTGTCGCCAGTGTTGCCTGAGTTGCGCTTGATTGTGATGCCGAGGTCGGCGGCGCAGGCGTCGATCGCCTTGGCCCACGTCGACGTAGCATCGCGGTTGGGGTACGGGTCCCACAGCGTGAACTCACCGCCCATCGCCGCTCCGGTGGGGGAGCCGGAAACGTCGGACGTGGTTGTTGACGTGGAGCATGCGGTGAGGGCACCGGCGAGCCCGGCACCCAAGGCGAGGACCGCGGCTATGCGGAACCTCTTGTTCGGGGTATTCACAATTATCCTCCTGTTGGATTCCTTCAATTGTCGAACCGGTTAGACAAAAGCCCTGCGAAGAGCCCGCCGAAGCGGGCCTCGTTAGGCCGTGCTTCCGCGGTCCATCAGCTCAGGTGCGATGAACTTCACGACCGTCGGACCCGCCTGATCCGGGTCGAGGATTCGTCGCACCAATTGCTGGACCGCGAGTCGGCCCAACTTGTCGGGCGAGCTCTCGACCGCCGTGTACGGCAGCGAGAAGATTCGTCCGAAATCCTCGGGAGTAGAGGCTCGCGACCGACAGGTCGTCGGGAACGACGACGCCGCGCTCCTGAAGCACGATAGGGCAGCGCGGCGACCGTCGCGTCGTTGTGGACGATCATCGCGGTGGCGGTCTTGCGCGCGTCGAGGATCGCGTTGATGTTGACGCCGATCGCGGGCTGCTGGGACTCGCCGTAGTGAGCGTGGATGCGGATCCCGTAGCGACCCGCGCGCTCGACGGCGGCGTCGCTGAAGCGCCAGCCGTATGCGCCGCCGCGCTCGAAGACGTGCTCGGGCGGGCTGATGAGGATGATCTCGCGGTGCCCAAGCCCGTAGAGGTGGTCGACGAGCATGCGGGCGGACTCGCCGAAGTCGAGGTCGAAGACGTCGAGGCCCTCGGTGTCGCCCGGGAAGGCCGATCAGCGCTCCCGGCTGGCGTGCGTCCCTCAAGGGAGCGACGCGCGGGTCCGCGTGCGTGACGTCGAGGAGCACCACACCGTCGACCTGGTTCGACGACGTGATGCGCTTGACGGCGCTCGCGCCGTCGCCATCGGTCACGAACAGCACGTCGTAGCCGAGCTCGCGCGCGCCGCGTCGCACACGGAGCGGATGTACTGGCAGCATCGCGGGCGCGAACTCGTCCTGGTGGAACTGCGACAGCAGCCCGATCGACATCGTCTGGGCGGTCGCGAGCGCTCTGTGCACCTGCATTGACGGTGAATCCGAGTTCGGCGATGGCTTTCTGGATGCGACGCTGAGTGTCGCTCGAGATCGAACGCTTGCCGGACAGGGCGTAGGACACCGTGCTGCGCGAAACCCCCGCCACCCGGGCCACGTCTCCGATTGTCGCCACAGCATCAGCCTCTCGTCGTCGAACCGCTTCGACAGAAAGTATCAGCGTCCGCCGTCGATGCGCAAGACCCGTAGTCGAACGCGAAGGGGGGCAACGCGTGCGCGCGGCCGCGCGCCGCGGGAGCTGGCCTAGTCGTCCTCGACGACGGTTCCGCCGAGCATCTGGGCGATGACCTCGGGACCGCTGAGGCCCGCGTCGGGCGCCGGGGCGTCGGTGTCGGACGCCTCCTCCTCCGTCGCGGCCGCGCGGCGGGATTGCGGTTCGGCGGGGACATCGGGCGCCTGCGGGGCCTTCTTCTCGGCCTTCGGTGGCGGCGGTTCTGCGGCCGCGGGAGGCGGAGCAGGAGCGCGACGGGTAGGCGCCGCGCCGTCCGCCTCGCCGACGACGGACAGCTGGAGGCCGAGCGTCTCGCGGATGGCGAGGGCGACGTTCTCTGCGTGCTGGCCCCCGTTGAAGCGTTCCGCGAGCTGTGGGCTCGAGAACGCGAGGAGCACCTGGCCGCCCTCGACGCGCGCGACCTGCGCGCTTTGGCTCACGAGCACCCAGGTGACGCGCCGACGCTCAAGCGTCCCCAGGACCTCGGGCCAGCGCCTGCGGAGCAACTCCGCGTCCTCGCTGCCCGAAGGTTCCTGCACGGCGCTGGGAGTGGCGTCCCCCTGGGGACTGGCGTCGGGCTGCCTGGCGGCCTCGGGGGCGGGCACCGGCGGCGTCTCGTCCTTGGGTTGCGCGTCGGCCTCGGCCGCAGCCGCGGTCTCGGGCGACGTCTCCGCGACAGGCTCGGGCGGCGTTTCCGCGACGGGCTCGGCGGCGAGCCCTGGGTCGGGCGCGGCGCTCGGGCGCGGGCTGCTGAGCGGGCTCCGGCTCGGGCTCGGGTGCGGGGCCGCGGTTCGACACGATGAGCTCCGCGAGCGGGCTCACGGGGGGCGTCGGAGGTTCCGCGGGTTCGGGTGCACGCGCCGCCGCGATGGCCGTTGCCGCCGTGGCGCCGGGCGACCCGCGCTCCTCGGACGCGATGAGGCGCGCGCACAAGAGCTCGAGGTGGAGCCGCGGCGAGGTGGCCCCGATCATGGACGTGAGCGCGTCGTTCACTCGGTCGGCGGCGCGCGAGGTCCGCTCGAGTCCCAGGCGACGCGCCTGATCGCGCATCCGGTCGAGCTGGTCGAGGGGCACCTGGCCGAGCGCCTTGGCGCCATCCTCACCGGCGGCCGCGAGCACGAGCAGGTCCCTCAGGCGCTCCAACAGGTCCTCGACGAAGCGCCGGGGCTCGTGCCCTGTCTGGATCACGCGCTCGACGACGGCGAAGAGCGAGGCCCCGTCCGCCGCGGCGAGGGCGTCGACGGCGTCGTCGAGGAGGGCGCCGTCGGTGAAGCCGAGCAGCGCGATGGCGCGATCGTAGGTGACGCCCTCCGGGCCGGACCCAGCCATCAACTGGTCAAGCACGGAAAGCGAGTCCCGAACGGACCCCCCTCCGGCGCGCACGACGAGGGGAGGACGCCGGCGCGACCGCGACGCCCTCGGCGTCGCACAGGCGTCCCCAGGTAGTCCGTCAGGAGCGCGGGCGGCACGAGCCGGAACGGGTAGTGGTGCGTGCGCGAACGGATGGTGCCGATGACCTTGTCGGGCTCCGTGGTCGCGAACACGAAGCGCACGTGCGGAGGGGGCTCCTCGACGAGCTTCAGCAGGGCGTTGAACCCCTGCGGCGTGACCATGTGGGCCTCGTCGAGGATGAAGATCTTGTAGGTGTCCCGCGCCGGCGCGAAGGCGGCGCGCTCGCGCAGCTCCCGGGCGTCGTCCACGCCGTTGTGCGAGGCGGCGTCGATCTCGACGACGTCGACGGAGCCCGTTCCCCCGCGGGCGAGCTCGACGCACGAGTCGCAGACGCCGCAGGGGGTGTCGGTGGGCCCCTGGGCGCAGTTGAGGCAGCGCGCGAGGATGCGCGCGGATGTGGTCTTGCCGCACCCGCGCGGCCCGCTGAAGAGGTACGCGTGCGCGACGCGGTCGGAGCGAAGCGCCTGCATGAGGGGCTCGGTCACGTGTTCCTGGCCCACGACGTCGGCGAACGTGTCCGGACGGTAGCGGCGATAGAGGGCTTGGTTCACAGTGTCGACTCTAGTGCGGCGCTCCGACCAAAGGACCCCTCACGCACCCGCCAGAGCCCCCGTACCCTTGCTGCATTTCTGCCCTGGGGGAGTTCCGAGAGGTGACGCCACGTGAGGGGTCGCCGCCAGTCTAGCGGCGCGAGGGCCCCTGGAAGGAGGGTTGCCCGGGAACCGAGGTCGAATCCCCGGCGTTGCTCCGGTAGCATCGGTGCCCCTGGAGGATTCGCCTAGTGGCCTATGGCGCACGCTTGGAAAGCGTGTTGGGTGAAAGCCCTCGGGGGTTCGAATCCCCCATCCTCCGCCAAGGGGCCTGTCTCGATTAGGGTGGTGACGTGGACAAGCCTGAGAAGTCGACGAGCAAGTTCAGGACTCGTCGCGAGATTCTTCGTCGCCACCGGCGAGAGCGGCAGTTCCTCTTCTTCGGCGTCCTCACGGTTGCGCTCGGGACGGTTGCGTTCGGCGCCTACTCGGTCTACACGGGCTCCTTTCCGAGTCCGTTCAGCGAGCCATTCATCTCGCACCAGGCGGACTTCAGCAGTGACGTCACGTTGCCCTGCCCGCCGAATGACTCGCTTCCCTTGGCTCCGAAAGAGATCGTGGTCCGTGTCTTCAACGGGACGAAGCGCAGCGGGCTTGCGGGAACGGTGCAGAGCGACCTTGAAGGCCGCGGATACTACGGCGGCGGCGCGCTCAACTGGAGCCGCACGTACGACGGCGTCGCGCGCATCATGTTCGGGGTCGACGGCGTGCAGCAGGGGTATACGGTGGCGCGCAACTTCCCTGATTTCGAGCTCGTCCTCGATAGCAGGCCCGGCGCGACGGTCGACGTCGTCATGGGCGACGCCTACGACGACGCGGCTGGCCTCGTGCCGCTGATCGACCCGTCGATGGATTCGGAGCTACCGTTGTCGGCCCCCGCCAAGTGCGAGAGCGCCAGACTCATCGATCCCGAGCCGGCTCCCCGCACTCTCCCGGAGGATCCGTTCGCGACCCCGTCGCCGTCGGCGTCCCCGAGCACGTCGCCCTAGGACCGCCGTGACTGCGCCACCGCCCGACCCCTTCCGGCCGCCCGACCCGTACCAGGCGCCCCCTCCGTCCTACCCTCCACCACCCGTGGCGCGCCCGCGCCTGCGCCCGCCCCCGCTCCTGCGCCCGCCCCCGCTCCTGCGCCCGCCCCCGCTCCCGCGCCTGCGCCGGCACCCGTGCCCGCTCCCGGCCTCGCCGCACCCCCGCCCCACGTCCCCGCGTACGCCCCGACTCCCCCCGCCGCGACCAACACGTCGGCGACGATCGCCTTCGTGCTCGCGCTCCTCGGTCTCGTCCTCACGCCGGTCGTCGACATTGCGGCGGTGATCGTCGGTCACCACGCGCTCGCGACGATTCGAAAGACGGGGGAGGCAGGTGCGGGACTCGCGAAGGCGGCTCTGGCAATCGGCTACTCGCTGATCGGTATCGGCACGCTCGTGGTGGTGTTCGTCGCGGCGGCGATCGCCGGCTCGGTCGCGCAGTAGGGCCGAGGACCCGGCGCGCGTCGCGTGACGCGGCGCCGGATCTCGCTGGCGGTGCCGGTGGGATTTGAACCCACGGTGGACTTTCACCCACACACGCTTTCGAGGCGTGCTCCTTAGGCCGCTCGGACACGGCACCGCGGACGAGGATACAGGGCGCGGGGAGACCCCCACAAACGGCGGATGGCGGGGCGGCCGCTCGCTAGTCGCCGCTGGGAAGCGAAGAACGAGGCCAACGGGGCGGCGCACGCCTCCTCGAGCACCCCAGCGATCACCTCGACGGGCGCCGAGCCTCTCGCGTCTCGCACCAAGTCCCACTGCGATCCCGCCGCTCCGGCCTTGGGATCCCACGCGCCGAACACCAGGCGCGGGATGCGGGCCTGGAGGATGGCACCCGCGCACATCGCGCAGGGCTCCAGGGTGACCACGAGCGTGTGGCCGTCGAGACGCCACGTCTCTTGGGCGGCGGCCGCGTCGCGCAGGGCGAGGACCTCGGCGTGGGCGGTGGGGTCGTGCGCGACCTCTCGCCGGTTGTGGCCACGGCCGACGACCGCGCCCGACGAGTCGAGGACGACGGCGCCGACGGGGACGTCGCCCTCCGCGGCCGCGGATGCGGCTTCTCGCAGCGCCTCACGCATCGCGTCGTCGTACGATCCTGGGGCCATGCGCCCAGGGTATCGGGGCGCTAGGTTGTGGTCATGCGCCTCTACGTCGCCAATCACCCGCTGATCGCCCACAAGGTCACCATCCTCCGCGACAAGGACACGCCGTCGCCAACCTTCCGTCTCCTCGTCGACGAGCTCGTCACCCTCCTCGCCTACGAGGCCACCCGCAACGTCCGCGTGGTCTCCAAGGAGGTCGAGACGCCGCTGACGACGACGACGGGGACGGTCATCGCTCGGCCCGCGCCGATCATCGTCCCGATCCTTCGCGCCGGGCTCGGCATGCTCGACGGCATGGCGCGCCTGCTCCCCAGCGCGGAGGTGGGCTTTCTTGGGCTCCGCCGCGACGAGAAGACGCTCAAGGCGGTGACGTACGCCAACCGGCTACCGGAGGACCTCACGGGCAGGCAGGTGTTCGTCCTGGACCCGATGCTCGCGACCGGCGGCTCGCTCATCGCGGCGATCGACTACGTTCTGGAGCGCGGCGCGACCGACGTGACGGCCGTGTGCCTGCTCGCGGCGCCCGAGGGCCTTGAGGCTGTCGGAAAGGCCTTTGACGGCCGCGCCGAGGTCACCGTGGTCGTGGCCACGGTAGACGAGCACCTCAATGAGGTCGGCTACATCGTGCCGGGGCTCGGGGACGCGGGCGACCGGCTGTACGGCGTCGTCGACTAGGTGCGGGTGAACCGACGACCGTGAGCTACTTGCCGAAGTGGGTCTTCGCGATGCTGCTCATCGAGCACGGCTCGCTTGCGTTGGTGTGCCTGGCGTTCTTCGCCAACAACCATCCGCAGGACCTAGCGACGGCGTTGATCGTCGGCACAGTCTGTGCCGTTCCCGTGTTCGGACTTCTGTCCGCGAGCATCTCGTTCGCGCGGAGGCAAACATCGTGGTTGTGGTCAGCGATCGCCACGGGGTTCGGTTTCGTGGTCGCTTGCGTCGTCGTCTTCGGCGCCTTCGAGGCTCGGTCCGGCATGGTGCAGGACGCACAGGAGCGGGCCGCCCTGGTAGAGAAATATGGCGGGTCGTGCCCACCTGGTTGGTTCGAGTGCCCGGGCCCCGACAGCTACGACGGGCCGATCATGATCGCCACGGTCATCGCGGTGGTCTTCCTCGGGCTTTCGGTGGTGCTGGTCGCGTCGTGGATCACGCGCTCATTGCGCCGTGGCATCCGGGGGGACCAGCGTTTGGGCCACCCCTAGGGCACGATTCGAGCCCGCGTCGGTGTCGGACCCGCGAGGGAGAATGGACCTGTCCACCGAAGGGCGCGGTTCTCCACAGTTTCTCCACGGTTTCTCCACAGTTTCGTCCACATGAAACGCAAGATATAGTGGTCAATCCCGCGACACGCCACAAGATGTTGCGGTGAGGTGGTCCTCATGTGTACCGTCTGAAGGACCTCCACGGAGAGGCCCCGCAGCGCCGCGTGAGCCCCCGGGGAAGCGCAGTTGGACGAGCAACAAGAAGAAACGAGCAAGGGGAGAGCAGTGACCATTACCGAACCCAGCCGGACGCCCGGCGTCAACGACGACGCCTCGTCCTACACCGGCATCCAGGTCACCAAGCGCGACGGATCGCGCGAGCCGTATGACGCGGACCGCATCAACCGCGCGATCGAGCGCGCGGCGGAGGGCCTCGAGGACAAGATCTCCAAGGTCACTCAGGTCGCCTCGGAGCTCGCGATCACCCTCTTCGACGGCATCACCACGGAACAGCTCGACGAGGCCGCCATTAGCGTCGCCGATCCAGAACGTCAAGGAAGACCCCGACTTCGACATCATCGCCGCGCGCCTGCTGCGCAAGGTGATCGCCAAGCGCGTGCTCGGCAACTACGAGTCCGATCTCGAACTCGCGCTCCTTCACCAGGCGCGCTTCCCCGGCTACATCCGCGACGGCGTGGAGGAGGGGCTCCTCGACGCGCGGTTCACCGAACTCTTCGACCTCGACGCGCTCGCGGCCGCCATCGACCACACGCCGCGACGACCAGTTGAAGTACATCGGCACCGTCACCATGCGCAACCGCTACATGATCAACGGGCGCAACGGGAAGCCGCTCGAGGTTCCCCAGTACTTCTGGATGCGCGTCTCCATGGGTCTCTCGCTCAACGAGCCGAACCCAACCGAGATGGCCATCAAGTTCTACGACAAGATCTCCAACCTCGACTACCTCCCCGCCGGCTCGACCCTTGTCAACGCCGGCACGTCGTACCCGCAGCTCTCCAACTGCTTCGTCATGCAGATGGAAGACGACATGGACCACATCGCCAAGACCGTCGGCGACGTCATGTGGCTCACGAAGGGCACAGGCGGTATCGGCCTTTCCGTCACCAAGCTGCGCGCCGAGGGCTCGCCCATCCGCTCGAACAACACCACGTCCACCGGGCCCATCCCCTTCATGCACACCATCGACTCCACGCTGCGCGCGGTCAGCCGCGGCGGCAAGAAGTTCGGCGCCCTGTGCTTCTACATGGAGAACTGGCACCTGGACTTCCCCCAGTTCCTCGACCTGCGCCAGAACTCCGGCGACCCGTACCGCCGCACCCGCACCGCGAACACGGCGGTGTGGATCTCCGACGAGTTCATGAAGCGCGTCCGCGACGACCAGGACTGGTACCTCTTCGACCCGGCCGAGACGCCCGATCTCGTCGAGCTCACGGGCTCCGCCTTCTCGTCGCGCTACGCCGAGTACGTGGCGAAGGCCGAGGCCGGCAAGATGCGCACCTTCCGCAAGGTTCGCGCCCGCGAGCAGTACAAGTCCATCCTCATCTCGCTGCAGGCGTCCTCGCACCCGTGGCTCACGTGGAAGGACACGATCAACAACCGCGCGCTCAACACGAATACGGGCACCATCCACCTGTCCAACCTCTGCACCGAGATCTGCTTGCCGCAAGACCGCGACAACATCTCGGTGTGCAACCTCGCGTCGGTCAACCTCTCCACGCACCTCGTCGACGGCGCGATCGACTGGAAGCGCATGGAGGAGTCCGTGCGGCTCGCCGTGCGTCAGCTCGACAACCTCGTCGACATCACCCTGTCGTCCGTGCCCGAGTCCGAGCACGCCAACAGCGAGAACAGGGCGATCGGCCTCGGCGTGATGGGCTTCACCGACGTCGCCGAACGATTGGGCCTCGCATACGAATCGGAGAAGGCGTACGACCTGATCGACGAGATCGTCGAGTTCGTCTCATTCCACGCGATCGACGAGTCCGCGGACCTTGCGCGCGAGCGCGGGTCGTACAAGAACTTCGACGGCTCCGGCTGGTCCAAGGGCCTCGTGCCGTTCGACACGATCGCCACCACGGAGGCCGACCGCGGCCTCCCGATCGCGGTCAACCGCACCACCCGGCAGGACTGGGACACGCTTCGCGACAAGGTCAAGGGCGGCATCCGCAACGCGACCCTCATGGCCGTCGCGCCGACCGCGTCGATCGGCCTCGTCGCCGGGACCACGCCGGGCTTCGACCCCCAGTTCTCGCAGATCTTCTCCCGGGCCACGTCGTCGGGCAAGTTCCTCGAGGTCAACCGCAACCTCGTCAAGGACCTTCAGGGTCTCGGGATGTGGGAGCAGATCCGCGACCGCCTGCTCGAAGTCCAGGGCGACCTGAGTCAGATTCCCGAGGTGCCGCAGCACCTCCAGGACGTCTACAAGACGTCGTTCCAGCTCTCGCCGTACGCGTTCATCGAGGTCGCCGCGCGCGCCCAGAAGTGGATCGACCAGGCGATCAGCCGGAACATCTACCTCGAGTCGCGCGACGTCGAGGGAATGATGGACCTCTACTCGGCCGCGTGGGAGCGGGGGGTCAAGACGACGTACTACCTCCACATGAAGCCGCGGCACACCGCCGAGCAGTCCACGGTGCGGGTCAACAAGACCGAGCGGATCAACTCCACCGGTACGGCCGCTGCCGGCACGTCGGCGAACGCGGGGAAGACGGCAGCGTCCGGGCCGGCACGCAAGGGGTTCGGGGGGCTGACGCCTAAGTCGCTGCCGTCGTCCGGCTGCCGCGCTCGGCGGCGATCGGCCGAAAGCCTAAGGGCGGCCGCTGGCGCGGCCGATGCGGTTTCGGCCGACACCGCCGAGCCGGCTACGCCGCTCGTCGCACAGCCCGTGGTTTGAGCCGCAGCGCCGTCACGTCGTCGCGGCATCCGTTCGCGTGGTCCCGAGCCGTCGTCGAGGCCAAGCCGTTTGCTTCCGCGCCTGCCTCCGTGCTGTCCGCCGTGGCCGCGACCGCCTTCACCCAGGCCCCCGCAGCGGCGCCCGTCGTGCCGCCCGCGAGCATTCCCGAGGCCCCACCGGCGTCGGCGGATCCCGCGCCCGTCGTCGCCCCCGAGGGGACGGCCCAGCTGCCCATCACCGAGCAGCACTCCTACACCTCCCCGGACGGGGAAACCGAAATGGTGGACGGCGTCGCGTGCCCCGTCGACCCCATGGAACGCTTGCAGTGCGAGTCCTGCCAGTAGCGTTCGCACGCCGACTACCGATAGCTGACGAGGGAGATTGACCATGGGAATTCTCGGCACGGGCATCCAGGATGGATTGCTCCTCAAGCCCATCACGTACCCGTGGGCGATGGACCTGTACGACCAGGCCGTCGCGAACACGTGGTTCCCCAACGAGATCCAACTCGGCGAGGACCTGAGCGACTTCAAGAAGATGACGGATGAGGAGAAGCACGCCGTCACGTTCCTCATGTCGTACTTCAACCCCAACGAGCTGCTCGTCAACAAGGCGCTCGCGTTCGGGGTGTACCCGTACATCAACGCGCCCGAGTGCCACCTCTACCTCGCCAAGCAGATGTGGGAAGAGGCCAACCACTGCATGTCGTTCGAGTACGTCCTCGAGACGTTCCCGATCGACCGCGAGGCCGCGTACGCGTCGCACGTCGACGTCCCGTCGATGGCCAAGAAGGAAGAGTTCCAGGTCAAGTTCATCAAGCGGATGACCGAGGAGACCCTCGACATCACCACGACCGAGGGCAAGAAGGACTTCATCCGCAACCTCATCGCGTACAACATCATCCTTGAGGGGATCCTGTTCTACTCCGGCTTCATGGTCGCGCTGAGCTTCCGCCAGCGGAACCTCCTGCGCAACTTCGGATCCCTCATGGACTGGGTGATCCGCGACGAGTCGCTCCACCTTCAGTTCGGCATCAACCTCATCCTCACGGTGCTCGAGGAGAACGAGGACCTGCAGACGCCCGAGTTCGCCGAGGAGATCCGCCAGATGATCCTGGGCGCCGTCGAGATGGAGGAGCAGTACAACCGCGACCTCCTGCCGGCCGGGATCCTCGGCCTCAACTCCGACTACGTGAACCAGTACGTCAAGTACCTCGCGGATCGGCGGCTGGAGGAGCTCGGATTCGAGGCGCACTACAACGTGTCGAACCCCGCCAAGTGGATGGCCACGGCCAACGACACGTTGCAGCTGGTCAACTTCTTCGAGGCCACCAACACGTCGTACGAGGTCAACGCGCAGGCGAGCCGCAAGGAAGGCTAGGCGACGGCTCGCGTCGCCCCGCGGGCCTATCCGGCGGCGCCGGAGTCCGTCGTCGGAGTCGTCTGAACGACCACCATTCCGACCGCGTAGTTGTCGCCATCCGTCGTGGCGGTGAGAGTGTGCTCGCCGGCGTCGACGGTCTCGGATTCAAACGCCTTGGCGTCCGTCCCGAGCGCATTGGCGACTCCCGAACCGATCGCGGTCGAGTCGAACGCGTTGTTCGGGTCGCCTGTCGTGATCGTGCCGTCGCTCTCCGTGTGTTCGGACGTCATCTTGTCGCCGTCGAGAGTCAGCGTGTCGCCGGCAATGCCACGGTCACCCTCCCACGCGACGACAGAGACGTCTACGGTGCTCTGCTCCTCGGTGGAGAAGGTGTAGTCCGCGTCGTCATCCTTGGTTACGGGATCCACTCCGCCATAGATCGCGACGCTGCTGTCCGGGAGGGTGGCCTGCTCGTAGACCGCGGTAAGGGCGAAGCCTCCGAAGTACGACGGGTCGGAGTCAGTGAGGCTTGCTGTCACCGCGATATCGGCAAGCGCCCACGATCCGCCGCCGTACTGCTGCACGAGGTCGGTGACGTCGGCGCGTGCCTGGTAGTAGGTACGGCCTCCCGGGTCGGTCCAGGTGTCGACGGTGTCGGCGGTGACGGTCATGAAGTTCGTCTGGCCCGGAGGACGGATGGACGCAGTGTTCGTCGGGCCCGTGAACGCGTCGCTGGGCCCGTGGTTCGCGGACCACACGAGGTAGGCGACGAGCACGGTGGCGTCGAGGGGAACCGCCATGGTCGTCGTGGCGGAGTTCCGCGTGCCGCCCTCGCTGTTGACCTCCTCCATCGCCCAGGCGTTGTTGTTGTCAGAGTTGCGCACCGCGTTTCCGCTGTAGTCGAGCGCAGACTGGCAGCTATCTGAGCTCTGGTCGCAGGACATGATCATCCCGCCAGCGATCGTGGTCCCGAGGTTGCCCTCGGCGGCGAAGAGAAGCGAGCCATCGCGCGCCGTGGGTGCGACGCCCGTCGGGATCGACTTCGTGTTCGAGTAGCCCGCCTCGTCGGAGGTGGCGATGGTGGTCACCGCGTCGCTCGCGAGCGAGCCCGCGACCGTGACGTCGAGGCTCAGCCACTGGACGGAGCCTGCGGCGATTGAGGGGATGGTGCAGGTCGCGACCGAATCCGAGATGTCGCAGGTCCACTCGCCAATGGTCGTGGCGCCCGCCGCGAACGCGAGCCAGTCCCCGAGGCGCCCTTCGCCCGTCCTGGCGTATCCGGAGCCCGCAGTGCCCGGCCCAGCGAACGTCACGCCCGCCGGTGGCGTGACGACGACGGTGACCTTGGTCGAGTCGTCCGTTCCGGCGTTGTGGACGCGGAGGGGGATGGCGGGCGAGTCGGCGGCGAGCTCGATGTAGTTCAGGGCCCCGGCGGAAGTCGAGAGGGTGACGTCCGCGGGCTCCGGGTCGCTCGCCGCGCCGCTCGTGGGCACGTGGGCCTGGCCCAGGTCCTCGAGGCTCGTCGTCACGGTCACGTCGGTTGTGGCGCCGCCCGGGAGGGTGGTCGAGATGTCGACGGGGAGCTCGAGGGCCTTCTCGGCGGAACCCTTCATCGACGGCGACGTGCACGAAGCCTCGGTGCGGTCTGCCGAGACGTCGCAGGTCCAGCCGGTCGCGAGCAACTCCGGGGCGCCATGCTTGTCGACGGTCGTGACGAACGTCGCGCCGGGCGGGAGGGCAAGCGAAACCGTGACCGGGGTCGAGCCCTGGCCCGAGGGGTTGCTCACGAGCATCGAGAGCGTGGGGCTGGGCTGCGAGAGGGAGAAGGCGCCGCCGCCGGGGACCGACACCTTGACGCGCACGCCCGAAAGGATGACGTCACCGCCGGTCGTACCCGTAGTCGCCACCGGTCGTACCCGTGTCACCACCCGTGCCCGAGTCGCCACCGGTCGTACCCGTGTCACCACCGGTCGTACCCGTGTCACCACCCGTGCCCGAGTCGCCACCGGTCGTACCCGTGTCGCCACCGGTCGTACCCGTGTCACCACCCGTGCCCGAGTCGCCACCTGTCGTACCCGTGTCGCCACCCGTGCCCGTGTCGCCACCCGTGCCCGTGTCGCCACCCGTGCCCGTGTCGCCACCGGTCGTACCCGTGTCACCACCCGTCGTACCAGCGGGCGCCGTGGCGCCCGGCTCCGAGCCTGGGGCTGTCGTCGGCTCGACGGCGTCCGGGTCGGGAACGTAGACGGGCAGGTCGTTCGTGTTGACCTCGGGCGCCGCCTTGACGAACAGCTCGACGGTCCCGGTGGGACTCGCCGCCGTCGTCGGGCTCTCGTGAATGCTCAGCGTGCCGACGATCCCGGCCGAGGCTACGGCGAGCGCCGCGACGCCGACCGTCGCGGCGAGACCGGTAAGGACACTCGAGCCCGAGCCGAAGGCGCTGGCCATGAAACCCGTGACGGGGGGGCTCGCCGCGCTCCCGCCCTGGGCGGTGGCCATGATCCTGGCGAAGACGCCTCCGAGGCCAAGCGCCGCGCCCGCTCCGGCGCCGGCGGCCACGCCACTCGCGGCTCCGCCCGCCGCGCCGCCCGCCCCGCCAGCCGCGCCCGCGCCCACGTGAGCGGCACCGATTCCGCCGATGGGAAGGCTCGTCTCAAGGGCGCCAACGCCGAGCAATCCGAGGATGAGGGGGGCAATGACCGCGCGGAGGCCGCGGTTGACGTCCTCGAGCTCGCCCACGAGCGCGGCGCAGCGGTCGCAACCCTCGACGTGCGCCTCAACCTTGGCGTGTTCGCGCTTCGTCAGTCCGCCGCGGACGTAGGCGGCAAGGTGCTCTGAAACCGCGAGGCACTCGACGTTGTCGGTGGTCGCGAGGTGTTGCTGGAGGTAGGCCTGGCGAAGCGCCTCGCGCGCACGGTACGCGAGCGCGGCAACGCCGTTCGGGCTGAGTCCGAGGATGGGCGCGACCTCACCGGGCGACTTCTTTTCGATCTCCGTGTACCAGAGCACCACTTGCCAGCGCTCGGGGAGGGACCGGAACGCGTCGGCGACGACGCTCTGCTCGAAGTTGTCGAGCGCGGGCTCGTCGCTCGGCTTCTCGTAGCCGATGGCCTTGTCGTGCGTCGACATGTCCTCGTCGGGCCGCGTGCGCTTGCCCTTCGCGATCATGTCGAGGCCCGTTCGGCGGACGACGGTGAAGAGGTAGGCGCGGAAGGCCATGTCGGGCCCGTCGCCCTGCTGGAGGGCCTTCAGGACGCGAGCAAAGGCCTCCGACACGATGTCGTCGACGTCGCTCGCCACCGCGGAGTACATTCCGGCGACGCGGCGCGCGGCGGATCCATGCCTCTCGAAGAGGACGCCGAAGGCTGCCGACTCTCCGGCGCGAACGCCGGCGATGAGTTCAGCATCGCTGGACAGCTCCGTCCAGAGGGTGACCCTCGCGTTGTCCATTGATACTCCGATCGGGCCTAGCCGCCCACCTACCCATCGTCCCTGGTCGCTCTCGGCAGTGGCAACACGGTGAAGTGCGGCGTTTGTCACACCTTCGTCACCGCGTCGTGATGTCCGGGACCAAATTCCCAGAGAAACTGCGTCATAACCGTGTGACCCACCTCTCTCATGAGGCATGACGGACGTAGACGTGACGCAATCGCAGCCCGGCAGCACACTCACCGAAGAGTGGCGCGCGGCAAGCGTCCAGACGGTGTGGCTCCGACCCGGCGACTGGTACACCCCCGCTGTCGACGCGCTTGTCGAGGCGATCGAAGCGGGACTCGACACGGCGCCGTCGGCGTCGCGACTGGGCGCCGCGCGCGCCAACGCCGGCGTTGGCATCACCGAGGCGATCGATGACCTGGCGATCGTCTTCCGGGCGGCGGGCTACGAGGACACGCCCGATTCGCTCGGTCCGGGCTCTGTGCGAGGGCTGGACGGGCGGGAACCCCGCGGGCGCCACCCCCGGAACCATGACCGACCCGGAGTCGGGGCTCGGCACGATCGAGTACCTGTCGCAACGCCTCGTCGAGGTCTATGGCGCGGCGAAGCGCCGCGGAGAGAGCGTCTCCGACACCCACGCCCTCGTCGTTGTCGACGTCTCCGTCGTCGACTCGGACGTGTGGCAGCGCATCGCGCGCAACGCGGCCGTCGGCGCGGCCCTCGTGGGCGCGTACGGCGACGGCCACCCGATGGCGCACCTGGGCGACGGCCTCTACGGGGTGCTCGTCCGCAGGGGCGAGGCGCTCGGCTCCGGAATCGCCGCCCTCCGCGAACACATTGCCGAGCGAGCGACCAGCATGAGGGTCGGGAACCTCTGGCGCCAGCCTCCGCGAGTGTGGGTGGAGTCTCTTCCCGAGACCCACGGCTACGCGGTCTCCCTCTTGAACACGTTGCAGCGGTAGTCCACCTCTCCCCCGTCCCTTCCCCCAGGAACGCCGCTGCAGCGTGCTCAAGTCCCCGGGTCCCCGCCTTCACGGCGTGGGGCCCGGGGACTTCTTCGTTCGGGCCCGGCGCGCTAGTCGACGAGCGCCCGGACGACGTCGGCCGCGCGGGCGAGCTCGTCCTCGGTGTTGTAGTAGTGAACGGACGCGCGCGTCGCGTCGTCGATTCCCCGAGCGGCGAAGTCCCGCATGGCGGCGGCCCGCGTCACGACCCACGTATTGATGTGATGCTCCCGCATCGCGACGCGGACCTCCTCGGCGGCAAACCCCTCGACGGAGAACGTCACGATTCCGCCCAGTCGCTCGCCCCGATCCTGGATCGTCACGGCGGGGATCTCGGCGAGCATGCCGCGAAGCGCGGCGGCGAGAGCGCAGACGCGGGCCTCGATCACGCTCGACCCGAGGGAGATTGCGTACCGCGCGGCCGCTCCGAGGCCCAGCTGGAGGGCGACCGATCGCTCGAACGTCTCCAGGCGTCCGGGCCCCATCCACCGGGGTGAAGGACGTGGTCCCGGTCCATAGTTGGGAGCGCTGGTCCGCGTACGCGGGCCGCATCTGATCGAGTGCACGAGCGCCCGCCCACAGGAACCCCGTGCCGCGGGGCCCCGCAGGTACTTGCGCCCGGCCCCGGAGAGCAAGTCGCATCCGATCTCCTCGACGTCGACGCGCATATGGCCGATGCTTTGGCAGGCGTCGACGAGGTACAGGACGTCCGGCCTCGCGGGCGACGGCGCCGACGCGCGCGACGGGGTTGACGAGCCCGCCATAGGTGGGGATGTGGGTCACGGCGACGAGCCTGGTCTTCTCGTCGATCGCGGACGCAAGCGCGTCGACGTCGATCTGGCCGTGCTCGTCGTCGGGGACGTAGTCGGTGCGGACGCCGTAGCGCTCCTCGAGGTATGCGAAGGCGTAGACGTTCGACGAGTACTCGGCCTGCGACGCGAGGATGCGGTCGCCGCGCTTCCACGGGCAGGGAGTACAGGCCGGTCTGCCACGCCTGGGTCGAGCCCCCGAAGAACGCGACCTCGTCCGCTCGCGCCCCCGATCAGCTCGGCGACCGACTCGTAGGCGCGTTCGAGCGCGGGCTCGGCGAGCGCCTCGGCCTCGTACCCTCCGAACACCTCGTCGGCGCGCAACTGCTCGTGCACCGTGTCCATCACGACCGCGGGCGGCAGCGAGGCGCCCGCGTTGTTGAGGTGAACGACGGTGTCGGCCGCGCGGGTCTCGGCTCGAACGCGGGCAACGTCGATGGGCATGGCGCCAGTCTAGGTTCCGCGGTCGCCCGCCGCCCGGTTTCGCGCGCGCGGGCTACGCTCGGAGCCCATGGGCGAGCGACGGGTCGGGTCGCGCGTGAAGCCCGGCAGCCGACGAGCGACCCTCCATCGCTGGTCGAGGGCCCCGACGGCATCGCTCGTGGTCACCGTGCGCGAGCGGGCGATCGAGGGCGCGGCGAACGCGGCGGTCGAGGCGGCGCTCGCGCGCGCACTTCGGGGTGGCGAAACGCGATGTGCGGATCTCCGCGGGCGCTTCGGCGCGTGTCAAGACCGTCGTGATCGATCGAGGAGTAGGGGCCGCGGACCTAGCGGCCGGGACGCCAGACGACGAGCGCGCGGCCCTCGGAGCGGCCCATGCGCCGGCCGCGCTCCACGATGACGACGCGGCCGTCGGGGCCGGAGGTGAAGACGCGCGACCCGGTGTCCGCCCGCGGGCGCAGCCGCTCCACCTCGTCGGCGAGCCGGGCGACGCGCTCCTCGAGCGCGAGGATGCGCGCGATCCCGGCGAGGTTGATGCCCTCGTCCTGGCTCATGCGCTGGATCTCGCGGAGGGTCGCGACGTCGCGAAGCGAGTAGCGGCGGCCGCCGCCGAGGCGGCGCTGCGGGACGACGAGGCCGAGGCGGTCGTACTGGCGCAGGGTCTGCGCGTGCATGCCCGCGAGCTCCGCCGCGGCGGAGACGGGGAAGACGGGCTCGTCGACGTCGGGCTGGGCGGTCATGTCGCGGCCTTCCTGAACAGTTCGGCTCGGAGTTCGTCGCCGGGGAACTCGTCGGCGACGGCGGCGATGGCCTCCTTGGCGCGGCCGCTGAGCTTCGACGGAACCTGGACCTCGACGGTCGCCAGGAGGTCGCCCGTGCCGGACTTCGCCTTGAGTCCGCGCCCCTTGACCCGCAGCGTCGTGCCCGACGCGGTTCCGGCGGGGACCTTGATGCGCACCTTCGCCGCCGTCGAGCGTCGGGACCTCGATCTGGGTGCCGAGCGCGGCCTCGGAGAAGGTGACGGGGACCCGCACCCGGAGGTTCGGCCGTCGGCGGTGAAGACGGGGTGCGTGCGCGACGTGCACGGTCAGGACGAGGTCGCCCGCAGGTCCGCCGTTGGGGCTCGGCTGGCCCTTGCCGCTGCAGGCGGATCTTCTGCCCGTCGCGCACGCCGACGGGAAGCTTGGTGTTGACGGTGCGTCCGCCCACGCTGAGGCGGATGGTCGCGCCCTCGGCGGCCTGGCGGAAGGTGACCTCGGTCGCCGCGGCAAGATCGGCGCCCGGCTGCGGGCCCATGGAGAAGCCTCCGCCCGCCGAAGAGCCCGCCGAGGATGTCCTCGAAGCCCGGGCGGCACCTGGCCCGCCGCCGCGCGCCGCCACGGCCGCCGCGCCGAACATGCCGCTGAAGGCGTCCTCGAATCCGCCGCCCGCCGGGCCTCCCGGCTGGAAGCGGGCGCCGCCGCCCATGGCGCGGATGGCGTCGTACTGCTGGCGCTGCTCCTTGTCGGACAGCACCGCGTAGGCCTCGCCGACGTCCTTGAACTTGGCCTCCGCCTTGGCGTCGCCGGGATTGGCGTCCGGGTGAAGCTGGCGGGCGAGCTTCCGGTACGCCTTCTTGATCGCCGCGTCGTCCGCGCCCTTGGGGACGCCGAGGGTCGCGTAGAAGTCCTTGTTGAACCAATCCTGGCTGGCCACGGGTCCTCCCTTCTGGGCTCGACGGGGCGGGGCGCGGTCTGCTATTCGGGTTGGGCGACGACGACGCGGGCGGGGCGAAGGATGCGGTCGCCGAGCATGTGCCCGGCTGGGCCACCTCCGTGACGGTGGCCTGGCGAGGCCCGGCTCCGGCGCGGACATGAGCGCCTCGTGGATCGCGGGGTCGAACGGGTCGCCGGCGGCGCCGTAGGACGACCACCCGAGGCGAGCGAGCGTCGCCTCGAGCTTCTCGGCGATCGCCGCGAACGGGCCGTCGAGTTCGCCGTGGTCCCGCGCGCCGGCGATGTCGTCGAGCACGGGGACGAGGGCCTCGATCACCTTGCCGGCGGCGACCTCGCCCGCGAGCTGCCGGTCGCGATCCACGCGCTTGCGGTAGTTGACGTACTCGGCCTGGAGTCGCTGGAGGTCGCCGAGGTGCTCGGCCGCCTTCGCCTGGGCGAGGCTCAAGGCGTCATCCACCTCGGCCTCGCCCGCGACGAATTCGGCCAGTTCCGCCTCGAACGCCGCGTCGGCGTCGGCGTCGTCGGGAACGTCGGGGTTCGGGTCCATGGGCTACTTGGACTCGTCCTCGTCGTCGACGATCTCGGCGTCGACCACGTCCTCGTCATCCGGAGCCGCCGCTCGGAGCCGCCGTCGCCGGTCGTCGCCCTCGCCCTGCGAGCTCGCGTACACCGCCTCGCCGATCTTCTGCGCCTTCGCGACCAGGTCGTCGTGCGCGGTCTTGACCGCGTCCGTGTCGTCGCCCTCGAGCGCCTTCTTGACGTCCGCGATGGCCTCCTTGACGTCGTCGGCAACCTCGGACGGGACCTTCTCGTCGTTGTCGTCGAGGATCTTCTCCGTCTGGTACGCGAACTGCTCGGCGCGGTTGCGGGTGTCCGCCTCCTCGCGCCGCGTGGCGTCCTCGGCCGCGTGCTCCTCGGCGTCCTTGACCATGCGGTCGATGTCCTCCTTGGACAGCGCCGACCCGCCGGTCACGGTGATCGACTGCTCCTTGCCGGTGCCGCGGTCCTTGGCGCCGACGTGGACGATGCCGTTCGCGTCGATGTCGAACGTGACCTCGATCTGCGGCACGCCGCGCGGCGCGGGCGCGATGCCGCCCGAGCTCGAAGGTGCCGAGCAGCTTGTTGTCGCGCGCGAACTGGCGCTCGCCCTGGTACACCTGCACGAGCACGCGACGGCTGGTTGTCGTCCGCGGTCGAGAAGACCTCGGAGGACTTGGTCGGGATCGCGGTGTTGCGCTCGATGAGCGTGGTCATGACGCCGCCCTTGGTCTCGATGCCGAGGCTCAGCGGGGTGACGTCGATGAGCAGCACGTCCTTGCGCTCGCCCTTGATGACGCCGGCCTGGAGGGCGGCGCCCACGGCGACGACCTCGTCGGGGTTGACGCCCTTGTTGGGCTCCTTGCCGCCGGTCAGCTCCTTGACGAGCTCGGCGACGGCGGGCATGCGGGTGGAGCCACCGACGAGGACCACGTGGTCGATGTCGGCGAGCTTGATGTCCGCGTCCTTGATGACCTGGTGGAAGGGGGCCTTGCACTGGTCGAGCAGGTCCTTGGTCATCTGCTGGAACTGCGCGCGCGTGAGCTTGGTGTCGATGTGCACGGGGCCGTTCTCGCCGAGGCTGACGTACTGGAGCGAGATGGTGGTGGACGTCGCCTGGCTCAGCTCCTTCTTGGCCTGCTCGGCCGCCTCGCGCAGGCGCTGCACCGCGGACTTGTCCTTGGCGAGGTCGACGCCCTCCTTGTTCTTGACCTCCTTGATGAGGAAGTCGACGATGCGCTGGTCCCAGTCGTCGCCGCCCAGGTGGTTGACGCCGTTGGTGGCCTTCACCTGGATGGTCGAGAACGCGTCCTCGTCCTTGCCGACCTCGAGGAGCGAGACGTCGAACGTTCCGCCTCCCAGGTCGAAGACGAGGATGAGCTCGTCCTCCTTGCCCTTGTCGAGGCCGTAGGCGAGGGCGGCGGCCGTGGGCTCGTTGACGATGCGCAGCACGTTGAGGCCCGCGATCTCGCCGGCCTCCTTGGTGGCCTGGCGCTGGTGGTCGTCGAAGTACGCGGGGACGGTGATGACCGCGTCGGTCACCTTCTCGCCCAGGTACTGCTCGGCGTCGCGCTTGAGCTTGCCGAGGATGCGCGCGGAGATCTCCTGCGCGGTGTACTTCTTGTCGTCGATCTTGACGGTCCAGTCGGTGCCCATGTGGCGCTTGACGCTCGAGATGGTGCGGTCGACGTTCGTGACGGCCTGGCGCTTCGCGATCTCGCCGACGAGCACCTCGCCGGTCTTGGAGAAGGCGACGACGGACGGGGTGGTGCGCGCGCCCTCGGCGTTCGCGATGACGGTGGGCTCGCCACCCTCGAGGACGGCGACGCACGAGTTCGTGGTGCCGAGGTCAATTCCTACTGCACGGGACATGGTGTTCTTCCTCCTACGCCGCGGCGGTTCGCCGCGAGCCTGGCGCGACTCCCAAAGTTGAGCCGCCTACGCTCAAGTATGCACTAGCGTCGCGCGATGTCAAGTCGCGCGTCGAGGAAGTTGAGCGTGGCGGGCTCAAGGCGCCGCGGGAGATGAGGGCGAGGTCCGACTCGCTAGTAGGCCTGTGCGCTTGTAGCCTACTATGACGACGACCGAGTTCGCGACCTTGACGAGGTTGTCCTGCCACGCGCTCGGCCGGTCGACCGAGGCGAAGTAGACGAGGAAGATCGTGTCGCCGTCCGCGAGCCCGATCGCCGCTTCGACGTAGACCGTCACGCCCCGTGGCCTCGAAGCGGACAGGTCGACGCGCCATCCGTCGTACCCCTGGCGCTCGTGAACGGTTCGTTGTGAGGACGACGGTCTCGCCGAGCTGAGCGTTGGTCGTCGCCGAACGAGACGGAACTCCTGCATCGCGCCTTCGACATCCACCGAGCCGATGCAGTACGTCGCGAGGATCGCCTCAACCGACGTCCCAGGGTTCGTCGGGGACTCGCCGTAGGTCCATGCGCCGGCGTACTCGAGCGCATACCTCAGGTGCGCGCCCAAGGCGTCGACGTACTCCTGCCCGGTTGTCGCGGTCTCGGCGTTCGACCCAGGCAGGGTCGTACGCGAACGCGACGGCGCCCGTGCGGGACGTGTGAACCTCCCAGCCGCGAGGCGCGACGACATCCTCGACCGACGTGGTGCGGCTCGGCCTCGTGAGAACCGCCTTGTACACCGCGACGCCGACGATGGCCGTGAGCAGGATCGCGGCGGTGATGCCAAGCGTCAGGCCAACGGGCCATGACGCCCGGCTTTCTTGGTGGAGCGTGGGCGATGGGCGCGTACGGGGACTCCAGACCGTGTCCCGAACCGGAAGCCCCGAGCGCTCCTGGCGCCGGAGCGACCGCGGCGTCGGCGGAACCGAGGCCCCAGGGTCCCAGGGTGCCGCGTCGGCCACGGCGGGCGCGGCGGCGGGGTGCGGCGGCTCGGGGGCGACGGAGGGGCCGGCTGCGTCCACGTGGCCCACCTCGGGCGGCGGGGCCCAGTACGTTCCTGCCCCGGCTGGATCCGGGTCGGGATTCCAGGTCGCGGGGGAAGGGTCCACGGCCGTCCTTATCGTCAGACCCAGCCTACGGGGAGATGAACGGTGCGCGGTGAATCGAGACTCGCGCGGTGGCGACCGCCGTGCCGATCCACCCTCGATCCGGCGCCGGTGTGCAGGGACTAGCGCCGTGCGATGAGTCGCCGTCGCGCATGGCGACGGTCCTGTCCCCCAGGGCGGCGGCCTCCGCGCGATCATGGGTGACGACGATTGCCGTGGTGCCCGTCGCGAGAAGGATGTCGCGCACGTCCGCAGGCGAGCGCTCGCGTAGTTCCGGGTCGAGCGAGCTGAGCGGCTCGTCCAGAAGCAGGAGCCGCGGGCCGCGGGGCGAGCGAGCGCGCGAGCGCGACCCGTTGGCGCTCGCCGCCCGAGAGTTCGTCGACGCGCCGGTCGCCGAACCCGGGCAGCCGAACGAGTTCCAGCAGCTCCTCGACCCGCGCCGTCGCGTTCGGCGCGGGGCACGCGAGGCCATCTCGAGCCCGAAGCCGACGTTGCCCGCGACGGTCCGATGCGGGAACAGCGCGCCGTCCTGGAACACGAGCCCGAATCCGCGCCGGTGCACGGGGACCTGCGTGACGTCCTCCCCGTCCCACGCCACCATGCCGGTGCACTCGACGACTGCCGGCGATCGCGCCGAGGAGCGAGGACTTCCCGCAGCCCGACGGGCCGGTCGAGCGCGACGATCTCGCCCGGCCGGACGGCGAGCGACACGTCGCGGACGGCGCGCACCGGCGGGCGGCCCAGGGTAGGTCACCGAGACGTCGCGCAGCTCGAGCCCGTTCACAGTTCCCCGTCCGTCCGGGTCGCGCAGTCGTTCCGCCGCCATCATGACAGCCCCCGTCATCGCCGCGAGCACGACCGACGCGGCGAACGCGACGCCGACGTTGTCGACGCCGGGCCGGCCGAGGAAGCGGAAGATCGCGGTCGGGAGCGTGGGATGGTCGGGCCGCGCGAGGAAGTTCGTCGCGCCGAACTCGCCGAGCGACACCGCGAAGGCGAGGCCGAGCGCGAGGCCGACGGGGCGTCGGACGAGCGGCCACTCGACGGCGCGCCACAGCCGCCACGGCGACGCGCCCGAGGATCGCGGCGGAGGCGCGCACGTCGGGCGGGATCGCGGTGAGCGCGGGCACCAGGCTTCTGCACCACGAGGGGAAACGCGACGACGGCCTGGGCGAGCGGGATGAGGAGGGCCGGGCTCGCGGCGTGCCCAGCCCCACGGCAGGGGCTCGGGCGAGCGTCAGGAGTACGCCGAGGCCGACGATCACCGCCGAGACGCCGAGGGGCAGCATCGCCAGGCGCCCGCCCACGGACGCGGCGCGACCGTGCGAGCGCGTACGCGAGCGCGAGGCCGGCGACCATGGCGATCGCCGCGCCCCAGGTCGCGGCCTCGAGCGAGTTGAGCGGCCGCGCGCCACAGCGGCACCGGGCAGGATGCCGCGCGCGGGCTGGCCGAGCGAGCGCGGCGTAGTGGTCGAGGCCCCAGCCGTCGCGGGTGCGCAGCGAGCGCTCGACGAGTCCCGCCATGGGGAGCCCGAGCAGGAGCGCGGGCCCCGCGAGCGCGGCCGCGATGCGCGGGGCGTCGGCCGCTCCGCGCCGCGGCCGGGTGCCGTCGACGCCCTCCGGTGCCGACTGCGCTCGCGTGCGAGCCCGCGCCCACTCCGCGGCGCCGAGCGCGAGCGCGACGATCGCCACCTGGAGCAGCGCGAGGAGCGACGCGGCCCGCAGGTCGAGGAACTGGTTGACCTGGATCCAGATTTCCGTCTCGACGGAGTTGACTCGCGTCCCGCCGAGCACGAGCACGATCGCGAACGACGACGCGCAGAACAGGAAGACGATCGACGCCGCGGCGGCGATCGACGGGCACGAGCGAGGGGAGCGGTGACGCGGGCGAAGGCCTGCCGCGGGCTCGCGCCGAGCGTGCGGGCGGCGACGCGTCGCGCGGGGATCGAGGCCCGCCCAGGTTCCCCCGACCACGCGCGCCACGATCGCGACGTTGAAGAAGGCCAGCGCGGCGACGATGGCCGCGGGCGACTGGTCCGCGCCGAGGAAGCCCAGGAGCCCGGCCGGGCCGAAGAGCGCAGAGAACGCCGTCGCGACCACGACGGTCGGGAGGACGAACGGCACGCTGACGGCCGCGCGCGCCACGGCCTGGCCCGCGCCACCGCAGCCGGAACAGCGCCCACGCGGCCGGAATGCCCGAGCGCGACGGCGAGCGCCGTTCCGCCCGACGCGAGCCCGAGCGTCGTCGCCCACGGCGCGCCACGTCCGTGCCGTCCCCGAGCACCATGCCTCGCCCGACCCGGCGAGGCCGCGCCACAGGAGCGCGACCGTCGGCCACACGAACACCAGGCCGAGGAATGCGAGCGGGACCGCGAGCAGGGCCCACCGCGCCGCGCGGGGCGCGGGGAGCGTCGCTGGGGTGACGCCGCACGAGCGGTCCGCGCTAGCCGATCACGACGGACGTCCACGTGCGGATGTACGTCGTCCCGGTTCTCGGCGATGGTCGCGGGGTCGAGGGTGTAGGGGTGGGGGCTGAGCGGTGCGTGCGTCGGCCCACGTCGGGCGGCACCGCAACCGAGGCCGAGACGGGGTAGACGTACATGTTCTCGGGGAGCGCCGCCTGGAACGCGTCCGAGAGCATCCAGTCGATGACTGCTTGCCGCCGCCGTCGGGGTTCTTCGCGCCCGCGAGCACGCCCGCGTACTCCACCTGGCGGAAGCACGTGTCGAGCAGCGCGCCCGTGGGAGCGACGCCGTCGTCGCCCACCTCGTACGGCGGCGACGACGCGTAGCTGAGGACGAGCGGGTACGCGCCGCCCGACGAGGGCCCGGAGAAGTCCGAGTAGTAGGCGTCCGTCCACGACGCGTCGACGCGAACGTCGTTGTCGCGCAGCCTCGCCCAGTAGTCGGGCCAGCGCGTCGCCGTACGCGGCGACCGTGGCGAGGAGGAACGCGAGGCCGGGGGACGACGTCGCGGGATTCGTGACGCTCAGGAGGCCCCGGTACGCGGGATTGGTGAGGTCGTCGAGCGTCACCGGCTCGGCGAGTCCGCGCGAGGCGAAGTAGCGGTGGTCAACGTTGATGCACACGTCGGAGTAGTCGATCGCCGTGAGCGCGTCGCTCCCGGGTATCGCGTAGCCGGCCGCGTCGGCGGCGGCGGGGGCCGCGCTCGCGTAGTCGGCGAAGATGCCCTCGTCGATCGCGCGGGAGGCGAACGTGTTGTCGATGCCGTACACGACGTCGCCGAGCGGCGCGTCCTTGGTGAGGATGAGCTGGTTGACGAGCGTCCCGGCGTCGCCCGGCGCGACGAAGGTGACCGTGAGGCCGCTCGACCTTTCGAAGGCGGCAAGGACGTCGTCGGGCACGGCGAAGCTGTCGTGGGTGACGACGGTGACGGCGTGCGGGTCATCGGCCGCTGCCGAGCAGCCCGCGAGGGACGTGGCGGCGAGGGCCGCCGCGAGCGCGGCGGTGGTGATGACGTTGCTCGTGTCATGCGCATGGTGAATCCTCCTCGTAAGGAGGGGACGAGTCTCGACTCCCTACGCCGGTGCTAGCCGGATCAGGTTCGAGGGTCTGCGGCTGTCCGCACTCTCAGCGCCCTGGCCCGTTCAATCTGAACGGAGGCGCTCCCCTGTCGTTGCCTGAAAAGACTACCGGAACCCAGGAGCGTCGGGCGACTACTGCTCGACGGTATCGACGTACGGCTTGCCCGCGACCTCGAGTTCGGCGATGTCCGCATCGACCATGATCTCCGCGAGGCGCGGTGTGTGGACCTTGGCCTTCCAGCCGAGGACGCGTTCGGCCTTCGAGGCGTCGCCGATCAGGGCATCGACCTCCGAGGGCCGCAAGTAGCGCTCGTCGAACTTGACGTGCTTCTCCCAGTCGAGACCCACGCGCTCGAACGCGAATCGCACGAAATCCTTGACCGTGTATGCCGTGCCGGTTGCGACGACATAGTCCTCGGGCGCGTCGTGCTGGAGCATGCGCCACATCGCCTCGACGTACTCCGGGGCGTATCCCCAGTCCCTCACCGCGTCGAGGTTGCCAAGCCACAGGTCCTTCTGCTCGCCGGCGGCGATGCGCGCGACGGCGCGCGTGATCTTGCGCGTGACGAAGGTTCCGCCGCGACGGGGCGACTCGTGATTGAAGAGGATCCCGTTCACCGCAAACAGGTCGTAGGCCTCGCGGTAGTTTCGTGTGATCCAGTACGAGTAGACCTTCGCGACCCCGTACGGCGAGCGCGGGTGGAGGGGCGTCTCCTCATTCTGCGGTGGGGGTGTGGCGCCGAACATCTCCGAGCTCGACGCCTGGTAGAACCGGCAGTCCAGCTCGGTGTTGCGGATGGCCTCGAGCAACCTCGTTGTCCCGAGGCCCGTGACATCGCCGGTGTATTCGGGCTCGTCGAAGCTCACGCGCACGTGAGACTGCGCCGCGAGGTTGTACACCTCGTGCGGGTTGACCTCCCGTAGAAGCGGCGCGAGGCGCGAGCCTTCGGCGAGATCGGCGTAGTGCAGGAAGAGGCGCTGATGCGCGGTGTGCGGCACTTGGTAGATGTGGTCGATGCGGGACGTGTTGAAGGTCGACGCGCGGCGAATGAATCCGTGAACCTCGTAGCCCTTCGACAAGAGCAGCTCCGCGAGGTAACTTCCATCCTGGCCGGTGATGCCGGTGATCAGGGCCCGTTTGCCGTCTTTCGTGGACATCTGAACGCCTCCGAGACTCGCCGAAAAATCGTACTGCGCCACTCTAGCGGGAGAGCACGAGGCTCACGGCGAGCGGCGGGCGCCGCATCCTCCCAGCCGCCCGTGGGTCGCGGGGTCCGGGGAGTCGGACCAAGGGATCGACCGGGCCGGGGTGATGTTCAGGGACGCAGGACCGGCGGACTTCTGGACGGAGAACCAAGCAAGCGACTACGCGTTCGTCGCGACATGCAACCCGACGATCGACGCGGCTCCCTACCTGCCCGCCGGCTTTCGCCCCGTCGAGGTCCCCGGGTCTCCGCGAGCTTCTGCGCATCGTGGAGGAGACGCCCGGGCAGTGACGTGCCCGTGCCCCAAGGGTTCGGCGACGTTGCGGGCCGGCGCCGCGGACTCCCCAGGGAGCGGTCGGCCCCTCGCGCGGACGGTAGCATGGTCCAGAATTCGAGAGCACGCGCCCGCCACCGCCGAGGACCGCAGACAACCGTTGCTTGGCCGACGCACGGAGGAGCACCCCTTGGCAAAGATCTTCGTTGATCTGCTTTCCTACACGGGACTCAAAGGCGGCATGGAGAAGTATGTCCGCGAGCTCTACGCCTCGATCGGCGCCCTTGACACGGGTCACACCTTCGTCGCGTGGGCGAGCAAGGAGCTTGCCGCCATGGGAGCGCCGTGGTTCCCGGGCGAGGTCATCAACAGCGGAATCACGGGTGAGAATCGCTTCATCTGGGCGTGGGGAGAACTCTTCCGCGCCGGCCCCGCCGCGGCGAGGGTTGGCGCGGATCTGCTTCACTGCCCGCTCACGCTCGGGCCCCGCAAGACCGCGATGCCGGCGGTGTACACGATGCACGACCTCCTCTATTTCGCTCTGCCGGAGTTGATGGTCACGCCGATGTACAACAAGCCCGTCCAGTGGATGGAGAAGGTCGCGTCTCGCAACGCCGCGCGGATCATCACGGACAGTCAGGCGTCGCTCGAGGACATCGTGACGTACCTCAAGTTTCCCGCTGAACGCATTGACGTCGTCAGCCTTGCGGGGACGCCGCCGACGGCGCGTCGCGTCGCGACGAAGGACCGGGAGCAGGCGCTCTTCCTCGCCATGGGTCAGAGGATCGGACACAAGAACTGGGCCGGGCTCGTGCGCTCGCTCGTCCATATCGATGAGAGTCGGCGCCCGAAGGTCGTGATCACGGGAGCGCGCGGACCCGATCCGCTCGCGCCGATCATCGCCGACCTTGGGCTTCAGGAGTGGGTAGACCTCCGGTCGTGGGTTCCGGACGACGAGGTTGCGTGGCTTCTGGAACACGCGACGGCGCTCGTAATTCCCGGGCTCCACGACGGCACGAGCCTTCCCGCGCTTGAGGCCATGTACCTGGGGTTGCCGGTCCTGATGTCTGACATCTCGGAGTTCCGCGAGATCGCGGGCGACGCCGCTGGGTACTTCGACCCCAAGGATCCGGCCTCGATCGCCGCGACTCTCGAGCGGGCGATGGCCGAGCCCGAGTGGCTCGCGTCCCTGTCAGCCAAGGGCCTCGTGCAGACCAAGCTCTTCACCTGGGAGAGGACCGCCCGCGAGACGCTTGCCGTCTTCGACAAGGCGAGGGGCCTCGCCTAGCCGCGGGGGCCGGCCGAGGCCCGTCGACCGTCGCTTGGCCCGAGCGTCCCGATCGACTCAGGGGTACATGGCCGCGTAGGCGCGCGCCATGCCATCAGCCAGGTCGGTCGTCGGACTCCACCCCAGGGACTGTGCCCGGGCCGAGTCGAGGAGGCGTTGGGCGACGCCAACGGGCTTCGTCGCGTCGAAGACGAGGTCCCCGTCGAACCCCGTCGTGATCGCCGCCTGCTCGTAGATCTCCCTCACCGTGTTGTCCGAGCCCCTGCCGACATTCACCAGCGCCGGCCACCCGTCGAGGTTGGTGAGCTGGCTCGCGAGCCAGGCGGAAACGTCATCGACGTACGTCAGCTCCCTGCGTGCGGTTCCGTCGCCCCACACCTCGACGGACGTTTCGCCGGCGGTCTTCGCAGCGTGGCACTTGAGGAGCGCCGAGGCGGCGAGGTGGGATCGGCCGGGCTCGAGGTGTTCGCCGGGGCCGTACATGTTCGACGGCACGGCGACGCGATAGTTGAGGCCAAACTCTTCCGAGGCGTATTGGCAGAAGCGCGTCCCGGCGATCTTCGCGATGGCGTACGACTCAAGGGGCCCCTCGAGCGTCCCGGTGAGGAGGGCCGACTCGCCAATGGGCTGGCTCGCCGCGGCAGGGTAGATCGCTGCAGAGCTGATGTACAAGACGTTCGGGATTCCCGCGTCGACACATGCTGCCAGCAGGCTCGTGTCGATCTGAAGATTCTCGAGGAGGTAGGACGTGGGGTGGTCGATCCGGTCTTGAATGCCCCCCACCTTCGCCGCGGCGTGGACCACGGCGTCGACCGGGTTGTCGTCGACGAAGGCACGCACGCGCTCCCCGTCGCGCAGGTCCAGCTCCGCGGCCCGGGGCCGCACGACGGCGTCGTCTCCGTGAATGGTCGCGAGGTGCCTCGCGATGGCGCCCCCCAGCATTCCTGCTGCTCCGGTGACGAGGACCTTCACGATCGCTCCCGCGTCGGGCGACCAAACCCCGCCCGATCCTCGGCGCGACGCGCCGCGACCAGGCCAGCGACGTGAACGGCGACGCCGATCGTCGGCGGCACGGCGAGGGCGAGCACGACCCTGTGGTGGAACTCGACACGGGTCATCACAAGGACGACAGTACTAGCCGCCGCCACGAGCCAGCCCGCGGAGTACGTTCGGTGGAGTGATCGCGCGAGGGCGAGCGCACCCGTGATCGTGAGCGTGGCGACGGCGCCCGAGCTGGCGACAATCCACGCGAGTAGTCCGGCATCGATCTGATAGTCCGCGCCGAACACCGACGCGACGAGGCCTGCGCCAACGGTCGCGGCGCCTACGGTCGCGAGGGCGACGGCGACGGCGACGACCGCGATGGTGCGCGTCGCGTCGGCGCTCGCCCGTCGTCCCAGGTTCACGTAGCGAACCACGAGGAAGCCCTGGAGGGCGAGGGTCGGAATCACCAGGGGGGCGCGCACGAGCGTAATCGCGACGATGATCGGCGCCAAGACCGCGTCGTCCACCTCGGGAATGCCCCACGCCAGTATGAGGGGGAGCCCGCTGACGAGCGCTGCGATCCCCGCACCGGCAAGGACGGCGCTCGCGGTGTTGCGCAGGAGTCGGGAACCGTGGGCGTCGAAGACGGCTTCGCCCCACAGGGTCCATCCCCGTCGCTGAAGGACGACGAGATGGACAATCAGGAAGGGCGCAACCACGCACAGGGCGACGAGGATGTCCGAGAGGCCGAGGGCCAGGGCGGCGCCCACGAGAGCGATGCGGAGCGCCCCGTCGGCGATGATCGCCCACGCGACGAGTCGCCACGACTCGGCCGCATAAAGGAGGCCGACGGACACGGCGAGGGCCGAGTATGCGACGGCTCCGGCGACGAGCACCACCATCTTCACCGACGTGTGGGAACCGAAGAGGTCGTGTGCCCACGGCGCCCCGATCACGCCTAGAGCCGCGAGCGCGACGGCGACGGCGAGGAAGAGTCGCAGCGCGGTGTGCGGCCCCCGTTCGACGGGGGTCCTGAGCGCGGACGTGGAGGAGCGAGACACCTCCTGCTGAACGCCATTGACGCTCCCGACGACAAGGTACAGCCCGGACCAGAACGTTGCGAAGGCGGCGTAGCTCCCGGCCGAGAGCTGGTGTGTGGCGAACGCCAGCGTGAGGTAGCCCAATCCGCCCGACACGACGGTGGCGACCAGCAGGCGCCGCGCGCCGCTCGCCTCTGGTTTGGCGCCCGTCACGGCCGCTCCTGCGGCCGAGGGGGCAACGACGCCGTCGACCCGAGTGCGTGGCGCAGGAGCGCGCCCGACCCCGAGAAGCGGAAGCGAGCGAGCCGGGCGCCGAGCGCTGTAGCCGCGTGCAGACGGGACGTCAGGTGCGCGGAGGCGGACCGGGCCGCTCGCCTCCATCCCAGGCGCGCGAATGCCGCGCGCGCGAGCGCGAAGACGGTGGCCTCCTGCTCGAATCGGTCCCCTGTGGATGCGAGTCGGGACGAGACGCTGGCGTCGTGCCGCCTGTACTCGAAGACCTCGGCATCCACGAGCGTGGCCACGCCTCCCGCGAGGAAGATGTCGAGCATGAGTTTGAGGTCTTGGACCGTCGAGAAGTCCGCGTCGAACCGGTAGCGGCGGATCGTGTCAACCTTCCAGCACACGGACGGAAAATACACCCAGTTGCCTCCCACGATGCTCGCCGCGGCCGCCTCGCCGCTCAGCGGTCGGGAGCGGTCGAGGCGGGCGCGCCGGCGGCGCTTGACGCGGTCGATGAGGGGCATCACCGGTTCGCCGTCGTGATCAATGACCGCCGATTGCGGTATGAGGAGGTCCGATTCGGGGTGCTCGGCTATAGCGTCGAGCAGCACGGCGACGTAGTCGGGGAGCAGGCGGTCGTCGGATCCGAGGAAGACCACCCACGTCGTCGACGCGAGCTCAACGCAGCGGTTGAAGTTTCCGCTCACGCCGCGATTAGCGGAGTTCCGAATGAGGGTCACGCGCGGGTCGCCGATCTCGGCCACCCATGAGCTCGCCCCGACGTCGGGATTGGCGTCGTCGACAACGGTGAGCGACCAGCGTGGATCGGACTGGTTCATCACCGACCCGACCGCCTCGCGAAGGAAGTCCTCCCGCCCGAAGAACGGGATGAGGATGCTGAGCGATGCAGCGGGAGCGGCATCCGGCGTCGAGCGAACCATCGTGGCCCTGAGCCCCCTCGTGCACGTCGATCGTGGCGGTCTTCATTCTAGGCGCCGCGCCGTTGGCGCCCGCTGCACTAAGCACAGATTGAAACGTCGCCTGTCGCTCCCACGAGGTGAAGATCGAACGCGACCCGCTCGTCGAAGCGGACGACGCCGGGGCCGACGTCGACGGTCCGGACGGGCGTGGTGGTCTTCCCGTCGGTCAGAACGAAGTCGAGGCTTCCGGACTCGGGCACGTCGACGGCGAACGGCTGAACCCCCAGCGGCCGTTCGCGGCCGTCCCACGGCGCACAGCCTACGGCGGGGCCGGGCTCCGTCGTCGCGGAGAGGTCCATGGCCAGCAGCGCCGAGAGCTCGACCGGTCGACGGAACTCCCCGCGCGTGAACCAACCCTCGTTTTCGATCCACTCAAGCGATGCGATGGACATGTCGGGCGCGGCGTGGCCGAACGGTCGCTGAGCCACGTCGAAGTGATCGGGGTATCGGTGCAGGTAGTCGAGAGTGGCCGAGAACACCTCTCGCGTTTCGCCCGTCGCCGCCGCTCGTTCGTCGAAGGCCGCGGCGAGGCCGACGCCCTGGATCCCGGCGACGACGAATATCGCACCCGCGACGGGGCCCACGAGCCGACGCCACCGTCGTGCAAGCGCGGTGAGCCCGAGCCCGGTGAGCGGGGCGGCGAGCGCGACAACGAAGTAGAGGTATCGCGAGTTCAGGGCGGTCTCGACGCCGAGCTCGAGGCGCGAGTATCCAGCCGAGAGTGCGAAGACCACGATCGCCACCAAGAGCGTGGTCGGGAGCAGTCCTGCCGGGACCTTCCAGACTCCGGAGACCAGCGCCCACGCCAACAGCACTCCCGTGAACGCCGCCGCGAGACTCCACCACGGCATCCACGAGCCGACTCCGAACAACACCATGTTGCTCGCATATTCAGGGACGCCCGTAGCGAGGTGTGCCAGACCGTCCGTGCCGCTGGCGGTCGGCCACTCTCGGCCGATTGATAGGTACCACGCGGCATAGACGACGGAGGGGACGGCGACAAGGCCCGCCGCGCGACGCCACCCTCCTTGCCGCCATCCCACGAAGCCGGCGGCCACCACGAAGGGGATGGCCGTGCCGGCAAACGCCAGAGCCACGGTCAGCAGCCCGACGGCGAGGACCCACCGGGCGGGGGTTCGCCTGTCGGAGTCCAGGGTCATGAGCGCGACCAGTCCCAGAACCATCGCCCCGACGAAACCGATCTGGAAGGCAAAGAGGATGTTCTCGCTCCCCTTGCCGTGGAACATGAGTAGCGCAGAGAGCGCCGTCATGATCCACGGCGCCACGTGAGAGCGCATGCCGACTCGCCAGACCAGGTGCACCACGAGCCCGTGCGCGATCACGATGGGGATCGCGTACGGGAGGAAGCTGTCGATCCCCCACACGTTTCGGAGCGCGAGGAACAGGAGGCGGGGGACCGTGCTCCAGTGGCCGACATGCGGCGCGAAGGCGTCCCCCGCGCCCGCGTCAATGAACGACCAGTCGTCCCGGAAGAGCCACAGCCTGTGAATGTAGCCTGCCTGAAATGCCGTCCCCGTGATGAGGACCGCGACGTGCACGATGACGGCGACTCTGGTCGTCAGGAGCCCCGCTGCACGCCCGTATCCCCGGCGTGCGATGTCGCCGAGCGCCGACGGCGCGGAGGTCGAGACGGAGGGCGACTTCCGCCGCGAGCGGTTCGTGCTGTTCACACGGGTGGTCCTATCCCACGTGCATCTCCTTGGTCATCTGGCAGATGCGTCCGCCTAGTCTATGAGTTTCTCGAGGCTCCGCACCGACTCACCGTGCGAGCTCGATGTCGCCTCCATGTCCTGGCACCACACGCGTGACCGCGCCGCGAGGCGGGTCTCGCGGGAGCACTGCGATCTGCGCGCCGTCCCGTATGCTGGGACCTGTTCTCGACGACCGCCGCCCGTCATTGGCCCCTTGGGTTGGCGTGAAGCCACCCCCGCGGGACGGAGCGTGGAGGACGGTGACGACCGGCGGGCACCGTCACCCGGAGCGAACGAGGGGACCGTCGAGTGGACAACCTGGACACGTGGCTCGTCATTCCGTTGTACAACGAGGCGCCCGTGATCGATGCGGTGGTGCGTGACGCCCTCCGAGTCTTCCCCAACATCGCGTGCATCGACGACGGGAGTTCTGACGACTCCGCCGCCATCGCCGAACATGCCGGAGCTCGCGTCGTCCGCCACCCGATCAACTTCGGTCAAGGGGCGGCGCTACAGACGGGGTTCGACTACGTACGCCAGGACCCTGCGATGCGATACGTGGTCACCTTCGATTCCGACGGTCAGCACCAAGTCGCCGACGCCGAGGCCATGGTCGCCCGCTTGCGCGAAGGCGACCTTGATGTGGTCTTGGGATCGCGATTCCTCGACCGTCGAACCGAAATCGGCTGGCTCAAGCGGCTCGTGCTCCGCGTGGCCGCGGTCTTTGGAAACCTCACGACGGGTGTTCACCTTACGGACGCCCACAACGGGCTGCGTGCCCTGACCCGCGAGGCGCTCGATAAGACGGAGATCACCCAGAGCCGCATGGCTCACGCCTCGGAGCTCGTCGCCCAGATCGGCGCCTCGCGACTGCGCTACGCCGAGCATCCCGTGCAGATCCTCTATACCGAGTACTCGCGCTCCAAGGGCCAGTCGCTCTGGAATTCGATCAACATCCTCTCCGAACTAGTGTTCAAGTAGGTCGCCATGGAGTCTCAACTCGTCATCAAGGTCGTCCTTTCGCTCGCGGTCGTGGTCGTCGCGCTCGGAATCGCGTGGCCCGGACGCGGAGCTCGAAGGATGGCCATTCGGCGCCTCGGAGTGCTCCTCGTCGTGTGTGCCGCGGTTGCGGCGATCATCTCGCCCGAGCTCTCCGATCGAGTCGCCAATGCTGTCGGGATCGGTCGGGGCGCCGATCTACTCCTCTACGGGCTGGCGGTGAGTTTCGGCCTCTATGCCATCTCCGATCGGCGGGAACGCGCGCACGTCCATCGGCAAATCCTCTTGATCGCCCGCGCCGAGGCGATCGCCCGCGCACCCAAGCCCACCGCGACACCGCCGAAGCGAGCGACGCGTCGGTGACCGTTCTCGTCACGGGCGGGGCCGGCTACATTGGCGCGCATATCGTCGCGGCACTCATCGAGCGCGGAAAGTCGGTTGTCGTCGTTGACGACCTGTCGACGGGGGTAGCGGAGCGCACGGCATCGGTTCCCCTCGAGGTCGTCGATCTCGCGAGCGCCGCGAGCGCGGACGCCGTGGCGGATGTGATGTCCCGATACGACGTCGACCGCGTCATTCATCTCGCGGCGCGCAAGCGCGTCGATGAGTCCATCGAGCGGCCCACCTACTACTACCGCCAGAACGTGGACGGCCTGGTGAACGTGCTCCAAGCCATGCACACCGCCGCGGTGACGAACCTGGTCTTCTCCTCGTCGGCCGCGGTCTACGGCGAGTCTTCCGGGGATCGCGTGACCGAGTCGAGCCCGACCTCGCCCGTCAACCCCTACGGCGAGACGAAACTCGTCGGCGAGTGGTTGGTGAAGGATGCGGTCGTTTCGCAGGGACTCAAGGTCCGGAGCCTTCGGTACTTCAACGTCGCAGGCGCGGCGTCGAACGTCTTGGCGGATCGGGCCGTCCTGAATCTGATCCCGATGGTCTTCGAGCGCATCGACGCGGGGCTTCCGCCCAGGATCTTCGGCGACGACTATCCCACAGCGGACGGAACATGCGTCCGTGACTTCGTCCACGTGAAGGACCTCGCCGACGCCCATCTCGCCGTGCTCGACGACCTCGATGCGCGCGACACCGTGCCCCATGGCGTCTTCAACGTCGGCACCGGCCGTGGTGTGTCGGTCCGCGAGGTCGTCGACGAGATCGCGCGCGTGACGGGTGTCGCCTTGCCGGCAGAGATCCTCGACCGTCGTTCCGGCGATCCCGCGGCGGTCGTCGCAGACGCTTCCCGAATCCGCGAGACCTTGGGCTGGCGGGCGCAACTGGGTCTACGCGAGATGGTCGAATCGGCGTGGCAAGGGTGGAGAAGCCGCCGCCCGTAGGTCGGCACAGGCGCCCCGCGAGGGGTGCCGCCTCTGCAGGGCGCCGCGGCACGCGACGTGCCTCAATCCAGGTCTCGTCCCCGTGCGAGGTCGCGAATCACGTCGAGCAGTCCCTGGCTTGCGAAACGTCGGTACTGCCCACGCATCGCGGCGTCGACGATCCGCGGAACCCGAGCCACGCGCGACCGTGGGAGGTCCGCCCTCGCCCGCTCGAACGCCGCCTTGCGCCGCGCTCGCTCCAGAACGGTGGGTTCGACGCCGAGGTCCTGGAGGCGCGAAGCGAGGGCGTCCGCACGAGCGGCAAGTGTCGCGTTGCGCGCTCGATCGGGAAACAGCGCGCGGCGCACTTTGTATCCGAGGCTCCGTTCGGCGACCCCGATCTGATTGTTGTCGTGTTGGCGATACCTGATGGTCGGATAGTCAAGAAGCGTCGCTTGGCCCGTCGCCGAGGCGACGATGGCGAGCCACTCGTCGTGAACCCAGAGGTCGGGGAACGGTTCCGCGGCCTCGATGAGCGACCGACGAAACGCGGTGGTGGCTCCGGTCGCGAGGTTTCGCCGAAGGTACGTGTCGAAGGCGCGCCGGCGTCGAAGGGCGCGACGCTCGCGTCGCGTCACGCCGAGCGACCCCAGCAGCGTGCGCCCTGTCGACCGCGAAGCGGCGTCGATGAGCTCGGCGTCGGTGTGCACGAAGAGTAGGTGGTGGTCATCCTCGAACGCGGCGACGAGGCGCGCGATGCGATCCGGGTTCCACACATCGTCCTGGTCCGAGAGAACAACGATGTCACCGGTGGTAGCGCGGATGGCCTGCTCGAAGTTCTTCGTCACGCCGAGCGGAGCTTCGTTCACGAGGATCGCCACGTCGACTCCTCGCGCCTCGAGGCCGCTGCTCCGGATCAGCGCGAGCGTTGCGTCGCTTGAGCCGTCGTCGCTGAAGACCACCTCATCAGGAAGGACCGTCTGGGCGTGGATGCTCGCGATTTGTTCGGGGAGGAACCGGTCGCCATTGAAGGTGCACAGGGCCACCGAGACGGTCATGGATACACTCTCTCATCTGGCCTCTCTCAGGCCCTCGACCCTGCCCCGAGCGGCGCGCTCCGACGTCATCAGGGATGGCGTCGGAGTGCCGCTAGACTGCATCCTCGAAGCAATCACTCGTCTGTGGGGACCCATGCGCTACATCAAGGACCTATTCGCGGCTCGCGAACTCCTTGCAAACCTCACGATGCGCGAGATCCGCGGGAAGTACAAGCGGACGGTTCTTGGCCAGCTGTGGTCTCTCGCGAACCCCCTTGCCTTGATGCTCATCTACACGTTCGTCTTCTCCTTCATCTTCCGCGTCAAGCCCGCGCCGGGAGACCCGAGCGGGCTCGACTTCTTCGCCGTCTGGCTCCTGTGCGGCCTGCTGCCCTACACGTTCGTGTCGAACTCGATCAACCGCGGTCTCACCACCCTTGTCGAGAACGCCAACCTCATTCAGAAGGTGTCGTTCAATCGCGTCGTCCTCCCGTTGTCGCAGGTCGGCGCGGTGGGATACAACTGGCTCTTCGAGATGGCGCTCCTCGCCGTCGTCCTCGTCATCGCGGGCGCGATGATCCTTCCGTGGATCCCCCTCGTGCTGGTCGCGATGCTGCTCCTCGTGGCGTTCGCGGCGGGCCTCGCGCTGATGTTCTCCATCTTCAACGTCTACTTCCGCGATACCCAGTACTTCGTGACCATCGCGCTGCAGATGTGGATGTACATGACGCCGATCATCTACCCGGCATCCATCGTCGACGAACAGTCGGATAAGGTCGGCGGCCTGCTCGGCACGCCGATCACCATCTCGGAGCTCTACAATCTCAACCCCCTGAAGCACTTCGCGACAATCTTCCGTCAACTGCTCTACGACAACCGGTGGCCCGACCCCGCCGAATGGGTGTGGTGCGTTGGCGCGGCGATCGTGTCGCTGGTGATCGGAACAGCGATCTTCCGCCGGAACGAGAAGAAGCTCGCGGAGGCGCTATGAGCGAGACAGCCGTCAGCGTGGACCACGTGAGCAAGCGCTTCCGCATGTATGCGGAGCGCAACCAGACGTTGAAGGCCGCGATCATGCGGGGCCGTCGGTCCGTGCATCGGGACTTCTGGGCGCTGGAGGATGTCACGTTCGATGTCCCGGAGGGCTCGACCTTCGCGCTCATCGGTAGCAACGGGTCAGGCAAGTCGACCCTGCTCAAGTGCCTGGCGAACATCTACTATCCCGATGGCGGAACCATTTCGCACCGGGGTCGGGTCGCGGCGATGCTTGAGGTGGGCTCGGGATTCCACAGCGAGCTCTCGGGGCGCGAGAACATCTTCCTCAACGGCTCGATTCTGGGAATGTCCAAGAAGGAGGTCTCGGCAAAGTTTGACGAGATCGTCGAGTTTTCGGGCGTCGAGCAGTTCATTGACCAACCCGTGAAGAACTATTCGTCCGGCATGTACGTGCGGCTGGGCTTCGCCATCGCGATCAACGTCGACCCCGACATCCTCGTGGTTGATGAGGTGCTCGCGGTGGGCGACGCCGAGTTCCAGGAGAAGTGCTTCCAGAAGTTCGACGACTTTCACGCGGCGGGCAAGACCGTGATTCTTGTGAGCCACTCGATGCCCGCCGTGCGCAAGATGTGCGATCACGCCGCCTGGCTCAGCCACGGGAAGCTGATTACGGTCGGGAAGACCAAGTCCACGGTGGACAAGTACCTGAAGTCCCTCCCGCACGACAACGCCTGATCGCCTCGGCAAGGTTCGGCCGATGCCGGGTTCGCGACCGGCGGCGTCGCGAGCGACCGCTGCCGCCCTTGCTAGGCTGGCGGGCGTGGCGACGAGCAAGCGCAACTCCGGGAAGACCGCGAGGGAGATCGAGTGGGAGACTCGTCAACTCCAACTCGTCGATCGAATTCTGGGCCTTGAGGCGGAAGTCGCGAGGCTGAGGGCCGCGTCGTCGGCCCCGCTCGGTGTCCGCGACGAGATTGAGCGCTTGAAGGCGGAACTCAGGGCAGCAGAGAGTTCGCCCTTTCGGTCCTTCAATGCGGCAACGATGCGCTTCATCAGGGCCCGTCGCCGGAAGGGGCGCGGCTAGTGCCGAGGGCCAAGGCGCCCGACATCCGGCGGGTGCCCGGGATCTGTCTTGTTGTCGTTGCTGGGCCGGAGGGAGCCGGGACACCGTCCGTGGCGGAGAGATCGCTGATCGCTCAAACGTTCGCGGAGTGGGAGGCGGTCATCGTCTCGCGCGGTGGCGGAGCGCAGTCGCGTCGGGACGGCAGGGTGACCGTGATCGGCGTGGGGGCTGACGCGGACCTGTCGGACGCGCTCGCGGCCGGCCTGGACGCGTCCCGCGCCGAGTTTGTCGCCTTCCTCTCAGCGGGCGACAGCGTCGAACCATCGGGGCTGCAGGCTCTCTTGGGCGGCGGGCTCGCGGATGCCGACATCCTCTACTCCGATGAGATCAACGGCCGCGAGATCGTCGCGAAGCCCGCCTACTCTCCCGAGCGACTCCGAGGGCAGTTCTATTTCGGAAGCCTGACGGCGATTCGGCGCTCGCTTGTGGCCGAGGTCGGTGGAGTGCGAAGCGGGCTTCCCGGCGCGGAGATCTACGATCTCGTCCTGCGGGCGAGCCGGAACCCGGGGGTCCGGGTCGCGCACGTTCCCGTTGCCGCTGTCAGGCCTGGACCTCTAAGCCTTGAGGAGGCGTGGGGGGTGGCCGGGCGTGTCGCGTCGGCGTCCGCCGAGCGCGCGTTGAGCGAACACCTCGACGCGACGGGCGGGGGCGACGTTGTCCCGGCGGCGGGCACGGGCGGGTTCGCGACGCGGAGACTCGTGCAAGGCGCGCCCCTCGTGTCGATCGTCATCCCGACGCGCGGCGACCGCGCCCAGGTGCGAGGCGTCGAGCGGTGCCTCGTCGTGGAGGCCGTGGCGTCGGTGGTGGAGAGGTCGACGTACCCGGACGTCGAGATCGTCGTCGTCGTGGATTCGGCGGCCGACGACGGCGTTCGTCGCGACCTTGAGCGCGTCGCCGGCGACCGCCTCACGATCGTCGACTGGACGCGCCCGTTCAGCTTTTCGGAGAAGATCAACGCCGGCGTCCTCCATTCGAGCGGCGACTTCGTCGTGATGCTGAACGACGACGTCGAGGTCATCACTCCCCACTGGCTGGAGAGGATGCTCGCGCTCGCCCAGCGGCCGCGAGCGGGGGTGGTTGGCGCGATGCTGTACTTCGAGGACGACACGATTCAGCACGCTGGCCACGCGTACCAGAACTTCAACGTGACGCACGTGGGCCTGCACTCGGAGCGTGGCTCGTCGGGGCCGCAGGGCGCGTTCCTCGTGGAGCGTGAGGTGGCAGGGGTGACCGCGGCCTGCGCCATGGTCAGCAGAGCGGTGTTCGTCGAAGCCGGGGGACTGTCGACGCTGTTGCCCGGCAGCTTCAATGACGTCGACTTCTGTCTCAAGGTCGCGTCGCTCGGCTATCAGAACTACTGGACTCCCTTCGCCGAGCTGTATCACTACGAGTCGCGGTCCCGCGATCCCAGGGTAGGGAAGTCCGAGATAGACGCGTTGTGGAACCGTTGGGAGCACCTGCTCTGGGACAGCCCGCTGTGGCCGAGCGATCCGACCGTCGTCTACTCTCGCGAACCGGCAAACTAGGTCCCTCGCGCGGGTAGCGGCAGGTCCCCGACCGATAGACTCCCTCGCGACGGAGAAACACGAACGGAGGGGCACGCGTGTCGACTCTCATCCCCGATCTCGTCTCGGTCGTCCTGGTGAACTTCCGCGGCGCGGCCGACACTGCGGCGGCAGTCGCCGCGCTCCGGGAGTGCGAGTGGCCGGAGCACCTGCTCGAGATCGTGATCGTCGACAACGCCTCCGGTGACGGAAGTCTCGACATACTCAAGGCCATCCCGGGGAAAGTGCGAATCGTCGCGTCGAAGGAGAACCTTGGCTTCGCCGGAGGCTGCAACCTCGGGGCCAAGAAGGCGTCCGGCGAGTACATCGCGTTCCTCAACAATGACGCGAAGCCCGATCCGCGTTGGATCGTCGAGGCCATCGAGACCTTCAAGGGCGGACGGGACATCGCCGCCGTCGCGAGCAAGGTTCTGGACTGGTCGGGGAAGCGCGTCGACTTCGTCGACGCCGCGGTGACCTGGTACGGCATGGGCTACAAGCCGCACGCAGGCGAGGCGGACCGCGGCACGTGGGACGACGAGCGCGACGTTCTCTTCGGGACCGGTGCCGCGATGTTCGTGCGTTCGCGGGCGTTTGAGGAGCTCGGTGGCTTCGACGAGCGCTACTTCATGTTCTACGAAGACGTTGATTTCGGATGGCGCCTGAACCTCGCTGGCTTGCGCTTCCGTTTTCAGCCACGCTCGCTGGTGTACCACAAGCACCATGCGTCGATCGAGAAGTTCGGCGCCTTCAGGGAGCAGTACCTGCTGGAGCGCAATGCCCTGTACACGGCGTTCAAGAACCTGGGCGACGAAGCGCTCGCCCAGGTCCTTCCCGGCGCCCTGCTCTTGGCCGTTCGGCGCGCGGTGGCCCGCGGCGGCCTTGATTCCGCAAGCCTCGACCTGCGCGTACCCGGGGACGAGGCGGTACGAGGGATGGACGTCGACAAGTCGACGATGGCCGGGCTCTTCGCGCTCGACCAGTTCGTCGAGCACCTGCCAGAACTCCTCGATGCGCGCATCGCGATCCAGGCGACGCGCGTCGTGCCCGACCGCGCCCTGAAGGAGAAGTTCGGGGTCACCGACGAGCCGGCGACGCCGATCGAGAGCTACCTGCGGGGATACGAGAAGATCGCGGACACGCTCGGGACCCTGGCGATTGCCGACCGCCGCAGAGTCGTCATTGTCACGGGAGATCCGATCGCCGAGCGCATGGCAGGGCCAGCGATCCGCGCATGGAACATCGCGCGAGTCCTGTCGAAGGAGAACGACGTCCGGCTCATCAGCACGTCAGCCGCGTCGGTCGCGAGCGACGACTTCGAGGTGCTCGTCGTTCCGTCGGGGAAGCCGAAGGCGATGGCCACCCACGAGGAATGGGCGGACGTCGTGGTGGTCCAGGGACACGCGTTGCAGTACTTCCCGTCCCTCGAGTCCACGACCAAGGTGCTGGTCGTCGACGTCTACGACCCCCTTCACCTCGAGCAGCTCGAGCAGGCGAAGGACAAGCCCATGGGGCGCTGGAACGATCAGATTGCGGACTCGAACGAGGCGCTCAACCACCAGATGGTTCGAGGCGACTTCTTCCTGTGCGCGAGCGATCGCCAGAAGAGTTTCTGGTTGGGACAACTCGCCGCTCTCGGCCGGGTCAACGGCTTCACCTATTCGAGGGACCGGGGCCTCGACACCCTGATCGCGGTCGCCCCGTTCGGGCTCCCGTCTGAGCCCCCCGTGGCAACGCGGCCAGCGATCCGGGGCGTGATTCCCGGGATTGGCAAGCGCGACAAGGTCGTCATCTGGGCGGGCGGAATCTACAACTGGTTCGATCCCGAGACCCTGGTCCGCGCCATTGGCGTTCTCGCCAAGAAGCGCCCGAATGTGCGCCTGCTGTTCATGGGGGTCAAGCACCCGAGCCCGCACGTGCCGGAGATGGAGGTCGTCTCGCGCGTCCGCGCACTCGTCACGCGCCTCGGCCTCGCGGAGCACGTGTTCTTCAACGAAACGTGGGTTCCGTACGAGGAGCGCCAGAACTATCTCCTCGAAGCGGATGTCGGCGTGTCCACGCACTTCGAGCACGTCGAGACGACTTTCTCCTTCCGCACGCGCATCCTCGACTACCTCTGGGCCGGGCTGCCCATCGTCTCGACCCGAGGCGACTCGTTCGGCGACCTCGTGGCGGAGGAGGACCTGGGCGTCGCGGTGCCCGAGCGCGACGAGGCTGCGCTGGCGGCGGCGCTCGAACTCATGCTGTTCGACGACGCCGCGAGTCGGCGCGCGGCCGCAAACGTTCGCAAGGTCGCGCAGGAATTCACGTGGGAGCGGACCATGAAGGTGCTCGTCGAGTTCTGCAGGAACCCGGTGCGCGCCGCGGACAGGGATCCCACGAACGTCGATGACCCGCGCCCGTCCACCACCCTTGCCAGCGCGTCAAGGCGAAAGCGGAGCAGGAACTACTCCGGGTGGCGACGCGATCTCGATCGGGTCGGGTACTACCTGCGCAACGGGGGCCCGGGCGCGGTCGTCGACCGCCTGCGGGCTCGCCGCGAGAGGAAGCGCGAGGCGGCGGCACGGGCGTCCTCTGCCCCCTGACGTCGGACGGGCGGCTAGGGCGAGACCCCGACGTTCTCGCGCGCCTGTGCGAGATCCTCCGGCGTGAAGGGGTCGATCGGGAACCGGCCCGAGGTGTACAGGTCCACCAAGTCGGCGAGGACCAGATCGGGAGCCCAGACACCCTCGGGCTGCGCCGCGAGGTCGACCTGAGACGGATCCTCGAGGTACAGGGACAACGCCGCCGACAGAACCCTGTCTGACCCGGCTTCGCGTTCGGCCTCCGCGCTAGCGTGGACCAGAAGCAGGTGTCCCTGGTACCCGCCGAGGACGAGGAGAAGCGCGACGACTGCGGTCCTGCCGAGACGAACGCGCGCGGCCGCCCGGGTGAGAGCGACGCACGCTAACGGGAGAAGCAACACCACGAGGACGTAGACGTACCGCGACGAGCGCCCGCCGCCGATGGAGAAGCTCGCGCGGCTGAAGGCCGTGAGGAGCGAGAACAGGACCGCCGCCGCCGTGAGGATGAGCGCGGTCGAGAGCCCCGGAACGCTGGCCCTCCGGACTCGGAGGACGACGAGCCAAGCGAGGAGCGCGACGAGGACGATGGCTCCGATACCGAATACGGGGAAGATGTCCTGGAACCCATAGATGAGCATGACGCCCACGAACTCAGGGACCTTGACCAGGAGCTTCTCCGCTCCCCACCCGCCCGTGTCCGGGTTGTTCGGGTTGCCGAGGGCGAAGGCCGCGTACCAAGTGAGATACACGCCGCCTGCGATCGCGGAGTACACGGCGGCGGTGCGGAATCCGCGCTTGCGCCACCACACGGCGGCGCTCGCGACAACGAGCGGTATCGCGGTTCCCGACCACGTGAGCGCGAAGAGGGACACCAGGATCGCGCCCACGAAGCGGCGGCGCGACCAATCATCCTGGAGCGCCAGAAGAAACGAGGTGAGGCCGAGCGCAAGCCCGCCGAGGAATCCGACCTGGAACGCCCAGAGAATGTTCTCGGATCCCGTTCCAAGAACGATGAGAACGGAAACGCCTGCGGTGGCGATCCAGGGATCGGCGCCAGCGCGGCGGACGATCCGCCAGATGACGTGGGCGACCGCGAGGTGCGCGACCGTGACGGCCATGGCGAACGGGAAATAGCTGTCGAGGCCAAACCAGTCTCGGAAGCCGTGGAAGAGGAGGAGCGGCGACGTGCTCCAGTGTCCGACGTGGGGCGCGAGCAGCCCGGGACTGGTCGGTTCGAGAAACGCCCACTCGTCAAAGAAGAACCACTGGCTCCGCTGGAGCCACGCGATGACCGCGAAGCCGACGATCAGCGACGTGTAGTGCCAGGCGTACGGAGACGACACGAAGCGCTGGACGCGCTCGCGGGGGCCCTGAGTGGTGGTCATGGAGCTCGCGTCATCCCTCCCCGCCGCGACGGCGCGAGCCGCAGACCGGCGAAACTGCCGTAGGCGGGTGCCCGCACGAGCGCCCCGCCCGTGAGCATACCGGGTCGCCGCTAGGGTGGGGCCATGGCTCTCGCGCTTCTGTCGGTGGTGTTCGCTGGCGGGATTGCAGTGGTGCTGGTGGTCGGCGGCATGAGCGCCACGGCGCGCGTGTGGGTCGGGCGCGAGCACCTCGGCATGGCGTTCGGCATCGCGTCGTGGGCGGGAGCGTCCTGGGTCGCGTTCCTCGCGTGGTGGGTCCATCCCGTCCTCGGCACGCTCGCGAGCGTCGCCCTCGTCGCCGCGGCGGTTCTCGTCGCAGCGCGTGCCCGCGCATGGCGCTATTGGCGATCGGCCGCCCCGGTCCTCGGACTCGTCGTCGGGATCGTCGTCGTGTATGTGGGCCTGACGTACCTCTGGCACGGAGAGACCGGGGCCTTCACGCTCGCGGAGGCCCGCTTCACCGACGGAATGCTCCCACCCGACAACGCGATTCCCCATCTGCTTGAGGATGCGATCGCCTCGGGTCGATCCACGCACGGGCTGATCGGGGACTGGAATGGGAGCGATCGTCCGCCGCTGCAAGCGGGGTTCCTCCTGCTGGTTCGGGCGTTCGCGGCGCCCCTCGCTGGAGCGGACGCCGGAGCCTTCGGTGGGAGCGTCGTCGCGCAAGCGATGTGGATCCCCGCCCTCTACGCGCTCCTGCGCGCAGTGCGAGCGTCCACGCGGGCATCGACCGCCGGAGTTCTTCTCGCCGCGACGATGGGAACGAGCCTCGTCAACACGATCTACACCTGGCCGAAGATGCTCTCGGCCGCACTTGTCATTGCGGCCTGCGTCTTCTTGATCGAGGCGAGGCGGGATCGTGCGTTCTTCAGGCCCGGCGTGGTCCTCGCCAGCATCAGCGTCGCGCTGGCGCTGCTCGCCCACGGGGCTGCGGCGTTTGCCGCACCGCTGATTGTCGCGCTGGCAATCGCGGCGATGCGCGGCAAGCGGGGCGAGCGTCGTGCGGTAGCGGCCACGATTGGGTGGGCTGGCGTCGCCGCCCTCCTGACCTACGCTCCTTGGCTGCTATACGCGCGGTTCGCTGATCCCCCCGGCGACCGGCTCGTCAAGTGGCACTTGGCCGGCGTGATCCCCGCGGATGACCCTCGCTCCTTTCTGCGCGCGCTCGTGGACTCCTATCGGGACCTCACGTTCACTGACTGGGTCGCGGGGCGTTGGACCAACCTCACGACCGCATTCAACCTGGATCCCACGGCGGGCGTCAGGTGCTGGTGCTCAGACGCGTTGGGCACACGCCAGTCGGCGGAGTTCTTCACGACGACGACGGCGCTCGGCGTCGTCTACCCGCTCGTGGTCGTCGCGATGGTCGCGGTGCTCGTTCGCAGGCTCAGGCGACGGGCGCTTCGCGGAGAGGATCGGCTGCTTCTGAGTGTCGTCTGGTTGAGCCTGGCGTCTATCGCGCTGTGGTGCCTCGCGATGTTCATCCCCGGCTCGACCCTCGTTCACCAGGGATCCCAGGTGTGGCTGCTGCTGCTCGCTGGCGCCGCCGCGGTCTGGCTCGAACGCCGCGCCGGGGCGTGGGTGTGGGGGATCGTAGGGTTCCAGGCCCTCGCGACGCTGGTGGTCTACGCCCCGGGGAACGACGGCCACCGCTTCAGCGCGTGGGCCGCACTCGTGATGATCTCCGGTGCGGCCGTCGGCGTCGCGGGCATTCGGCTGCGCGCGACTCCCGTCGCGGACGACGGGCCCCAACCGACGTCACTCGTTGGGGAACCGACCGGGCATCGGGCGCGCTAGATTCGTCCGTCGGCCATCGCGGCCTCGATCCACGGGATGACCTCGTCGAGCATGTCCTCGAGCTGGTGGTCGTCGCCTCGAAGCCGAGCACGTCCCTGGCCTTCTGGTGTCGGGGACCCGACGCTGCACGTCGTACTCGAAGCCCTCGTCGTGCGCCAGAGGTCAGAGGGGCGTCGGGGCCCTTGATCTTGCGCCAGATCATCTCGGCCAGCTCCATCACGGAGTGACCGTTCGGCGTCGAGAGGTTGAAGTCGTTGTTGATCGCGTCGGGGTGGCTCGAGGCTCATGACGATGCCGCGGGCAAGGTCGCCGCCGTAGGTGTAGTGGCGGATCTGCTCGCCCGAGCCGAGGATGTGCAGCGGGTCCTGGCCCTTGAAGACCTTCTGGACGAGGTCGGGCACGACGTGGCTCATCGCGAGCTTGACGTTGCCGGAGTCGATCTCGACGTCGCCGAGGGCGCGGGACTCGCCGATGCCGACGCAGTTGAACGGGCGCAGGATCGTGTACGGGCAGCTTGTACTGGTCCCACGCGGCGCGGGCGAAGTACTCGACGGCGAGCTTCTGGAAGCCGTAGGACGACAGCGGCGGCGGGATCTCGCGCTCGTCGCCCTCCTTCGAGGGCCAGTGAGTCGCTGACTCGAAGACCATCGAGGACGACATGTAGGTGACCTTCTGGAGCCGCCCCTTGCCGCCGTCGTGCGCCTTGATGGCGGCGTCGCACGTGGAGGCGATGATGCGCTCGTTCTGCGCGAGCAGGTCGTAGGCGTAGGTGTGGAAGTAGGAGATCCCGCCGATGAGCGCGGCGCCCGCGATGAGGTGGTCCACGTCCGAAGCAGAGCTCGGCCATGAGGTCGACCTTCTCGACGTCGTCGACGTAGAGCTTGTAGTTGGGGTGGTCGTCGTAGGACTTCTTGACGGGGCCGTACTTGGAGTAGTTGTCGACGCCGACGACCTCGTGGCCGCCCGTGAAGCAGTTCCTCGACGATGTAGCCGCCGATGAAGCCGGCCGACCCGGTGACGAGCACCTTAGCCATGGTTGTTTCCCTTCGCATTGGTGATGTCGGGGGACGCCGGCGCCTCGGGCAGGGGCTTGGAGCCCCCGTAGGCGTAGAGGTACCAACGAAGGTACTTCGGTATCCACTTGGACATCTGGAAATTCGATTGGCCGAACGCCCGGTCGAGCCAGATCGTCGGGATCTCGGCGACGGGCTGCCGGTGGCTGCCGCGCCTTGGCCGTGAGCTCGAGCCCGATCTCGAAGCCGTCGCTGACTCTCGATCCCGACCGCGGCGCACGAAGTCGGTGTGGTACGCCTTGTACGAGTTGGTCGCGTCACGCGTGCCCACGCCCGCGAACCAGTAGAGGGACCGCCCCGCCGTGCGCGACAGGAAGCGCTTGAAACGCGGGCCCACCGACCTGTTGGCCGCCCGCCATGTAGCGCGACGCGGCGGCCACGACGACGCCCCGCTCGACCAGGCGCGCGAGCTCGTCGATCTGCTGCGGGTCGTCGCAGCCGTCGGCCATCGTGACGACCGTCGTCGGCGCCGAGCGTGAGTCGATGCCGTAGCGAATCGCGTTGGCCGGTCCGCGACCATAGTCGTCTGATCACGATCCGCACCTGAGGCTCGCTTGTCGGAGTACGCCTCGACCGACCGGAATCGTCGTGTCGTCCGCGGTGTCAACGACGACGAGCAACTCGAAGCTCGAGGCGCAACGGCCGTCGACGATGCGGTCGAGCCCGGCGACGATGTTCTCGCCCTCGTTGTACGCGGGGATGACGATGCGTGACGCGGGGGCTGAGCGAGCGTCACACCACCACGCCCGTTGCCGAGCAGGTTCCACACGTCGGCGACGGGCTTGTCCGATCGCGAGGCCGCGGTACTCGGCGTGCGGCGTCGCGATGATCAGGATGTCGGCCTTCGCGAGCACCGTCCTCGAGCGGGAATGAGCGTGTCGTCGGTCTCCTCGGTGACGTGCGGGTCCGTGCACAACGACGGCCTTGGCCTTGAACTTCAGCACCCGGCGCAGCTTGTAGGACAGGCTCGAACCGGATGTCGTCGGAGCCGCCCTTGAACGCCATGCCGAGGATGCCGACGGTCAGCTGTCGCGAGGTCGAACCTCTTCTCGAGCTGCGTCACCACGTACAGGGGCAGGCCCTCGTTCACGAGCATCGCCGAGTGGCCGAGCGCGAATTTGTTGTCCGCTGAACGCGGCGAGCTGCATCGTGTCCTTGAACAGGCACGGCCCCGCGGCGAAGCCCGCTCCGGGGATGTCCTTGGCGCGGGGGTAGTTGCGGCTCAGCCCCTCGCGAATGCGCTCGAAGTCGAGCCCGCGCTCGTTGGCCATCATGTAGAACTGGTTGGCCGCCGCGAACTTGATGTAGCGCCACGTGTTGGTGAAGAGCTTGGCGAGCTCCGCCTCCTCGGGCTCGAGGTGGACGATCTCGTCGGTGAGGGTCGAGAACAGCGCCGCGGCGCGCTCGCGGCCGCGGGCGCTGCGGGACGAGACGATCTGGGGCAGCGAGAACAGCTCCTCCATGGCCTTGTGCTCGGCGATGCGCTCGGGGCAGAACGCGACGTCGATGTCGAGGCCGAGGCTCGGCGACCATGCGCTCGACGAGGGCGGTGACGCCGGGGTAGACCGTGCTGCGGAGAATCAACGTCCTGGCCATCGCGGAAGTGCTCGCTCGTTGCGGCAAGGGCGAGCGGGGATGGCGTTCGGGTCGGGGTTGAGGTGCTCGTCGACGGGCGTGCCGATGACGACGATGACGTGCTGCGCGGTTCCCACGACGGCGGGTTCCGTCGTCGCGATGAAGCGGCCGTCGGCGATGGCCTTCTTGAGGACAGGCTCGGCTCCGGGCTCCGAGAACGGCACGACGCCCTTCATCACCGTCTCGACGGTGGACGCGTTGATGTCGTAGACCGCGACCTTGGAGCCGCGATCCGCGAGCGCGATCGCCAAGGGAAGGCCGACGTGACCGCCGCCGCCGATCACCACAACGTCGTTCGGGAAGTCTGCTGCCACCGTTCCGGTCCTGTTCGCTAGGGGCGACCTCGCGGCCACCGTCGAAGAAGCACCATCATCCTAATGGCAAGCGGACAACGCGCATCTGGGACTTCGTGCCGGGCCGCGATCGGGCGGCCAGCGTGTCCGGGCTACGATAGGCACGCTGGTCCGCCACACTCCCCTGATCAGATGGGAAGAGCCCACCCGTGAGTGTCCGCACTTCCTGGCGTTCATTCAACGCCCTTGTCACGCGCTACGTCATGAAGTTCGGCGTCGTCGGCGTCATCGCCTACGGCGTTGACGTGGGCATCTTCAACGCGCTTCGCCTCGACTTGCACGGCGATGGCCCCATCCTGGCGAGTTCGTTCGCTGCGAAGACCATCTCGGTCGCGATCGCCACGCTCGTGTCATGGTTCGGGAATCGCTACTGGACCTTCCGAGAACATCGCCGAACCAACTTCATCCTGGAGCTGCTTGAGTTCACCGCGATCGCGGTTGTCGGGATGGGAATCGCGCTTTTCTGCCTGTGGTTCTCACACTCGGTTCTCGGCTTCGACAGCCTGCTCGCGGATAACGTCGCGGCCAACGTCGTGGGGCTCGCGCTCGCCACGTCGTTCCGGTTCGTGATGTACCGGATGTGGGTGTACGGCGACCACCGGACAGGCAAGGTTGTGGCCGGAGCCGGCGCGATGCGCGAGCGGAATCCTTCGGGCGCGGTCTAGGACCGCGCCGGGGCGTCTGAGTCCTGGTGGCTCGCGTCCGGACCCTGGCCCTGCGGCCGGCCGGACCTTCGAGGCGTCGATACCACCAGCCCAAGCTTGCGTCAGAGGGCGCTCCCCGGCGCTAGGGTAGCGGGATGCCTCACGCGCTGGTGTCGGCCGCGACAGTCGCCTACGTTTCGTTCGCAACGTGGATGATGATGTGCGTCGCGATACGTGCCACCCGGCGCATCCACCGAGGCAACCTGGCCACGAGCGTTTCCCTCGCGGTGGTGGGGGTCGCGCTGGCGAGCTACGTGACCATCGTGATCACGTTCGCCTCGCCGAGTGTCGGCCGTTACGCCATTGGCATGGGATGGCTCGCGACGGCGGCCTACTTCGTGAAGACGAGGGCGTGGCGCGTGCCGCGCGAAGCGACGGCGCTGTTCTTGCTGACCGCGGCGATCATCTTCATACATTTGGGGCTCCTCTACCTCTGGCAATCGGACGTTGGCTTCTGGAAACTCTCGGAGATCCGATTCGTGGCGGATCACCTGCCGTCGGACAACACCCTCCCCGCGCAGCTGGCAGAAAAGATCGGACTCGGCGAATCGACGCACCCGCTCGCGGGCGACTGGAACGGAAGCGACCGGCCGCCGCTCCAAGCTGGCTTCATCCTCCTTCTGGCCGGCCCTGCCGTGGTGCTGCGCGAGGCCGCGACCGGCGCCGCGGCCGCGAGCGTCGTCGCCCAGGCGCTCTGGGTCCCGGCCACCCACGCGGCCCTCCGGGCCCTCCGCGTACCCGCGCGCATCTCCTTCATGGCGATAACGTTCGCGGCCCTCACGACCACCATGGTGATCAACGCGGTCTTCACGTGGCCAAAACTCCTCGCCGCCGCTATGGTCCTTGCCGCGATCGCGCTGCTTCTGTCAGTCGACATCGCCGCCACCAAGACGCGCTGGCTATTCATAGCCGCGGTGGCGGCGGGCACGCTCGGCCTCCTCGCCCACGGGGGCACCGCTTTCGCCGTTCCGATCCTTGTGTTAATCGCCTGGTGGCGATTGCGAAAGCACGGCATCCGGGCCCTCGCCACGAACGCGGCGTGGGGGGCCGTCGCACTGGCCGTGCTCTACGTCCCTTGGCTCTTGTACCAACGTCTCGTCGACCCCCCTGGCGATCGACTCCTGAAGTGGCACCTCGCGGGGGTCATCCCGGTGACAGACGAGTCGTTCTCCACCGTCTTCGCCCGCGCGTACTCGTCGCTCAGCTTCGGCGAGGTGGTCGCCAACAAGTGGGCGAATGTCAAGGAGATCTTCGACCCGAATCTCCTCCGCGGCCTCTTCCCCCCTGGGGCGGCGTCACGGGCGTCGCGCAATAGCGCGGAATTCATCTTCACGTCCAACGCCCTCGGACTCGCCGTGCTCATCCTCGCCGCGATGCTCGTTCATGCGCTCGTGACGCGGCTACGAGGCCAGCGCCTCGGTGACACGGATCGCCGACTCGCGCTCATCTGCGCGGCGACGCTCCCGTCCCTCGCCGCCTGGGCCCTCATCATGTTCGGGCCCGGCACGACTGTGGTTCACCAAGGAAGCCATGTCTGGATCATCCTGTTGCTCGCCGTTCCTCTTTCCTGGATGGCGCTTCATGTTGAGTGGGCGGGATGGGCGGTCGTGGGGCTTCAGGGATGGATGGCGTTCCACTTCCTGAGCCCGCCCTGGGATCCGGCTCCCGTGCGACCGTTGGGCCTCGCGACGCTCCTCGCTGGGATCGTGATTCTTGCTGCGGCGCATGTCCTCGTGCGGCTGGGCGAGGAGAGCCCGGATCGGATGGACGCGCACGGCGCGGTGCCATAATGGGGCGGGCCGCCTAGCGGCCTCGTCCTGTAGGTGAGTCCGAGTGAACGGCGGTGGGCTGTGGTGCGCGTTGCTCTTTCGTCGCGGAGGCTAGCCGTCGCGCGGGTCGCGATCACCGTCGGCATGGCCGTCTCGGCGGGGTGGGCCGCGATCGCCGCGGCCGCGGGCGGGCCGATCTGGCCGCTCTTTGGCGTCGCGTGTGGGGTGTGGTTCGTCGCGTTGTGGCCCCGACTTGGCGCGTCCCTCGCCGCTGGCACCACGACGCTGGCCGCCTTCCTCGTCGTGCTGGCGACCGTGTTTCTGTCCCCCGTCGTGCCGCTCAGTTTCGAGGGCGTGGCGACGATCCTGTGGTCCCTGGCGGGCGCCGCGGGAGTTACCGCCTTCTACCGAACCCGCGCGGCTGTGCCCACCATCCTGGCCACACGGTTTGGCGTCGCGCTCGCCGCGGCAGCGGGCGCGATTGCGTGGCTCGTCACGTACGCGCTCTGCTTCGTCGTGCCGGGGGCGACGACGATCGACTGGGCGCTTCGCAACGACGCGGCACCCCACTTCATGTATGCGCGCGGCATCGTGTACGCGGGCGGAATTCGGCTCAGCGACATGGCAGACGACCCGGTGCCGTTGGGACACGCGCTGTTCGCGGTCGCGATGGCTCCGTATGACAACGAGGTCGCGCGCGCCACTCTGCTGCACCGGGACCTCCATGCGTTTGCCACGACGTGGATCGTGCTCCTCGCGCTCACGTGCCTGCTTTCAGGCGCGCTCGCGGCCATGGTTGCGGGGAGGGCGAAGTCGGGCTGGCGGGGGACCGGGGCGCTCGCGGCGCTGTGCGGATCGGCGCTGCCCGTCACGTGGTACTTCAGCGGGTATCCGATCGAATTCGGCTTCGTCAACGCGCAGCTCGTCTTTCCGATTCTGTTCGCGTCGGTGATGGCCGCACTCGGCGCGGAGCGTCGTCCCGCGCTCGCCCTCGCCTCACAGACCGTCGCGGGTACGTTGATCCTCGCCGTGTGGAGTCCGCTCATCTTCCTCCCGCTGACTCTCGCGGCGGTGGTCGCGTGGCGCTACCGCGGAAGGCTTCGCGCCGTCCGCGGGGTGTCGCGAGTGATGCTGCTTGCGAGCCTCGCGCAACTCATCGCGTATTCGGTAGTGGTCGAGGCGCCCCTGTTCTTGACTTCGCGGTCGAGCCTCGGCCAGGTCGGCGGCCTCGCGGGGTTTCCCAAGTGGATGCTTCCGAGCTTCGCCATTGCGGTCGTCTGGCTCGCGAGGAAGGCGTACCCGGCGCCGGGCTCCGTTGAGCGGCGGGGCATCATTGCCACGGCCGTTGTCGGAACGCTGGGGCTGGGCGCGGTCATCGGGTACGCGCACAACGATTTCTTCGGCGTGTGGTCGTACTACCCGCACAAGTACGCCTGGTTCGTTGCCGCGCTGCTCATTGTCGTCGGCATCGGCCTCGTCGCGCGCTGGTCGAAGGCGGTGCCGTCGCGCCGGGCGCGGGGTTGGCTGCTTGGGGGGATGGTGTTCTCCATCACCCTGCTCTTCGGACCTCTGGTGGTGATACCGCAGGATAGTTTCGAGAGATTCTCTGCGGTGCCGCTGCCGCTCATGCTGAACGGCTCGTATTACATCCAAGGCGACCAGGTCTCAGACGAGATCTTGGCGAACACGCACGACGCCGGCCTCTACATTCGTTGGAGATCGGGCGAGAAGAACGAGCACGTGGTGAACAACTGGCTCATCCAGCTCGCAGGCGAGGGGCGACCGAACCATGACAAGGGGCAACTCTTCATCATGGGGGCCCTCATGACCACGGACGCTCACGTGTGCCTGGTTGCCGAACTCTCGGCGAAGCCCATGCACATCGTTACGGGCGATCCGTGGCTCCAGGCCTCGCTCAATGAGACGTGCCCCGAGCAGCACATCACCGTGGACTATCGTCCGGCGCCCCTGGAGGGATCGTCGACCTAAGAGCCGAGATCGCTCCGGTGAAAGTTCATCCACGACTTTGACGCCGTCGGGCCGCGCTGGCCCCGGTACCGCGAGCCGTACTTGCCCGAACCGTAGGGCTCCTCGGCTGCGGACGACAGCCGGAAGAAACACATCTGTCCGATCTTCATCCCTGGCCAGAGGTTGATCGGCAGGGTCGCGACGTTCGAGAGTTCAAGCGTGACGTTTCCCTCGAAGCCTGGGTCGATGAACCCCGCAGTCGAGTGCGTCATGAGCCCAAGCCGACCCAGCGAGGACTTGCCCTCGAGGCGAGCCGCGATGTCGTCGGGCAGAGATACCGTTTCGTACGACGACGCGAGGACAAACTCCCCAGGGTGGAGGACGAACGGGTCGTCCCCGGAGACCTCGACGAGCCGCGTGAGCTCCTCCTGCTCCACAGCAGGGTCGATCGCGGCGTACTTGTGGTTGTCGAAGACGCGGAAGAACTTGTCGAGCCGGACGTCGATCGACGACGGCTGGATCATGCCGGGGTCGTAGGGCGTCAGGACGACGCGTCCGGATTCAATCGCGGCGCGGATGTCGTGGTCGCTGAGGAGCATGGGCCTAGGTTACTCGGTGAGCGCGCGGCGGCACCGACCGCACCCACCACGTCCGGGATTCGCCGCAAGCCACCGGGGAACCGAGGCTAGACTGCGGTGGGGCACGACAGAGGAGGCAGAATGGCTCGCAAGGGACCCGCGGATGCGCCTCCCGGGGAGAGTCTCGCCCGCTACATCGACGAGAGTTGTTTCGCGGTGCCCGACTACGTCGATGTCGAATCTGCATGGATCGAACACGCACCATTCGCGTCGTGGCTTGTCGCGAACACGCGCCCGGCGTCGATCGTCGAGCTGGGTACTCACGGCGGCTACTCGTACTTCGTCTTCTGTCGAGCCGTCACGTCGGGCGGACTGCCGACGCGGTGCTACGCGGTCGACCACTGGATGGGCGATGATCACGCGGGCCTCTACGGCAACGAGGTGTACGAACGGGTTCGTGCCCACAATGACGAGCACTATTCGAGTTTCTCGCGACTCATTCGTGCCACGTTCGACGATGCGCGTCGCGAAGTCGAGGACGGCACGGTCGACCTCCTCCACATCGATGGGAGACACGGCTACGAGGACGTCAAGGTCGACTTCGAAACGTGGCTGCCCAAGCTCTCGGAGCGGGGGGTGGTCCTCTTCCACGACACCAAGGTTGTCGAACGCGGATTCGGGGTCTACCGCCTGATGGCGGAACTGCGGGAGGCATATCCGATGTTCGAGTTCGACCATGGGCATGGCCTTGGGGTTGTGGCCGTTGGGTCTTCGGCACCCCAGGTCGTCCTGGACCTGTGCGCGGCGGAGAGCGTTCCCGCCCTCGCGGGTCAGATTCGCAGCGCATATTCGCGGCTGGGACTGGCGCTTTCTGCTCCCCTCCAGCTGCAGCAGGCGGCCGACGCAGCACGGGCGCTGGAAGCCAGCTTTGACGAGGAGAAGCGCGCCATCCAGGCCTCGACGAGTTGGCGTATCACCGCTCCCTTGCGCTTGGTGTCGCGCCTCGTACGACGGACGGCACGCACGACGACTGCGTGACTGCGCGCGAGGCGCCACGCCCGCTGTCTTCCATGGCTCGCGCGGCCCCTCGAAGGCTCCATCCATGACTAACGCGCGTCCGCCCGTCAGCGCGGCGGAAGACCTCACATTGCGGGCAAAAGGCGCATTTCCGGCCAGGCCGTGGAAGCGCTCCCACGGTTCAAGTAGGCTGACCCCAGAAAGTCGGCACCAGACGGAAGGCGCCCCCCGAAAATGAAGTTCGGACACTTCGACGACGAAGCCCGCGAGTACGTCATCGCGACCCCGCACACCCCGTATCCCGTGGATCAACTACCTGGGCTCCCAGGAGTTCTTCGGGCTCGTCTCGCACACGGGCGGCGGGTACTGCTTCTACCGCGACGCCAAGATGCGCCGGCTGACGCGCTACCGCTACAACAACGCCCCGGTCGACGACGGCGGCCGCTATCTTCTCGATCAACGACGGCGGCGACGTGTGGAGCCCGTCGTACCGCCCGTACAAGACGGAACTCGACTTCTACGAGTGCCGCCACGGCATGGGCTACACGCGGATCACGGGCGAGCGCGGCGGGCTGCGCGCGTCGCGTCCTGTTCTTCGTGCCCGGTCGACGTCAACGCGGAGGTCCACCAGGTCACGCTCGACGAACACGTCAGACGCGCGCCAAGACGTTCTCGCTGTTCAGCTTCGTCGAGTTCTGCCTGTGGAACGCCGAGGACGACCAGACGAACTACCAGCGCAACCTCTCGATCGGCGAGGTCGAGGTCGAGGACGGCGCGATCTACCACAAGACCGAATACCGCGAGCGGCGCAACCACTACGCGGTCTACGGCGTCAACGCGCCCGTCGCGGGCTTCGACACGGACCGCGACACCTTCCTCGGCTACGGCAACGGCTTCGACGAGCCCGCCGTGCCGCACGCGGGCAAGGCCGCGCAACTCGATCGCATCGGGCTGGTACCCGTGCGCCTCGCACCAGCTCGAGGTGGAGCTCGCCCCGGGCGAGACCAAGAGCTTCATCTTCGTGCTCGGCTACCTCGAGAACGCCGAGGACGACAAGTGGGAGGCCCCGGGCGTCATCAACAAGAAGGGCGCCAAGGCGCTGCTGACGCCGCTTCGCCACGACGCGAGGCGACCGACGCCGAGTTCGCCAAGCTCAACGCGTACTGGGACGAGCTGCTCGGCTCGTACACGGTGGAGTCGGGCGACGACAAGCTCAACCGCATGGTCAACATCTGGAACCAGTACCAGTGCATGGTGACCTTCAACATGTCGCGCTCGCGCCTCGTACTTCGAGACCGGGCATCGGCCGCGGCATGGGCTTCCGCGACTCGAACCAGGACCTGCTCGGGCTTCGTGCACCTGGTCCCCGAGCGCGCCCGCGAGCGCATCATCGACATCGCCTCGACGCAGTTCGAGGACGGCAGCGCGTACCACCAGTACCAGCCGCTCACCAAGCGCGGGAACAACGCGCTCGGCTCGCGGCTTCAACGACGACCCGCTGTGGCTGATCCTCGGGCGTCGCCGCCTACGTCAAGGAGACGGGCGACTTCGCGATCCTCGACGAGATGGTGCCGTTCGACAACGACGAGTCGCGCGCGCAGACGCTCATGGAGCACCTCAAGCGCTCCTTCGACCACCCGCTCGACAACGCTGGGCCGCACGGGCTGCCGCTCATCGGCCGCGCGGACTGGAACGACTGCCTCAACCTCAACTGCTTCTCCTCGACCCCTGGCGAGTCCTTCCAGACCACGGAGAACCAGGCGGGCGGCGTGGCGGAGTCCGTCTTCATCGCGGGCATGTTCTGCGCGATCGGCCCCGACTACGCGGCGCTCGCCCGACGACGCGGAGACGAGGCGGAGGCGGACGCGCGCCGAGAAGGCGGTCGCGGACATGACGGAGCCGTCGTCGAGCACACGGCTGGGACGGCGAGTGGTTCCTGCGCGCCTACGACTTCTTCGGCAACAAGGTCGGCTCGCAACGAGAACGACGAGGGCCAGATCTGGATCGAGCCCCAGGGCTTCTGCGTCATGGGCGGCATCGGCGTCGACGACGGCAAGGCGATCAAGGCGCTCGACTCGGCGCGGGAGCGCCTCAACACTCCCCACGGCATCGTGCTGCAGCAACCCGGCGTACACCGAGTACCACATCGAGTCTGGGCGAGGTCTCCACGTACCCCCCGGGCTACAAGGAGAACGCCGGCATCTTCTGCCACAACAACCCGTGGGTCATCATCGCCGAGACCATCGTCGGCCGCGCCGAGCACGCGTGGGAGTACTACAAGCAGATCACCCCGGCGTACCGCGAGGAGATCTCCGAGGTCCACCGCCTCGAGCCCTACGTCTACGCGCAGATGATCGCGGGCAAGGACGCCTCGCGCCACGGCGAGGCCAAGAACTCGTGGCTCACGGGCACGGCGTCCTGGAACTTCGTCACCGTCTCCCAGTACCTCCTCGGCGTGCGCGCCGACTAGGACGGCCTCGTCGTCGATCCCTGCATCGGCAAGGAGATCGCCGAGTTCACGGTGCACCCGCAAGGTCCGCGGTGCGACCTACGTGATCTCCGTGAAGAACTCCGGCGGCAAGGGCGCGAAGCTCACGGTCGACGGCAGGCGATCGAGGGCAACACCGTCCCCTACGCGCCCGCCGGCGCGACGGTCCAGGTGACTGCGACGGTCTAGGCCGGCCGCCCGGGCTGCACGTCGTGCGTCGCGACGCCTGGCGCGCTGGGCAGCGTCGGCTCGGCGTCGCGGCGCGCGGACTTCGCGTCGCGCGCGGCCACGACGAGCACCACCGGCACCGCGATGATGGACGCGATCAGGCACGAGCCACGGCAGCATCACGCCGACGACGATCGCCGCGCCCGAGAGGAAGGCCACGAGCGCCGTCCCAGCCGGACACCAGGCCATCCCAGAAGGACTGTGGGGCCGTCATCCTCGACGATGACGACCGGCTCGGTGGTGAGCGACAGGTCGATGTCGACATCGACACCTGGTCGTCGAGGCCGCGCTGCTGCGCCTCGAGGCTCTCGAGCTGCGCCTGGCGGCGGTCCAACTCGTTCTCGAGCGTGATGATGTCGGAGATGTCCTTGGCCTGGCCGAGCAGGGCCTCGATGCGCCCGGTCGAGGCGCGCAGCGTCGAGATCTGAGCCTCCAGGTCCGTTACCTGGGTCGTGACGTCGTAGGAGTCGGTGCTGAACTGGTCCACCGTTCCCAGCGTGCGCAGGTCCTCGACCACCGCGTCGAGGTGGTTCGACGGGGATCCGCAGCGTCAGCGAGGCCGAGCCGCCGTAGTGCTCGTCGGGCGCGGTCTCGTTGCGCGCGTCGATGCGGCCGCCCGCGTTCTGAACGATGCTGGCGGCCCGGTCGGCCGCCGCGATGGGGTCCTCGACCGTCATGTACATGGTGCCCGTGATGATCACGGACCGGTCCGCGGCCGTGGCCTGTGGGGCCTCGGCTGCCGAGGACCTGTCGGTCTGGGCGACCGGGGCATTGGCGAGCTCGTCGTTGGCGTAGCCCGCGTCGCCGCCGTACCCCGCGAGGGTGCCGCCGTCGGCCGAGGAAGAGCATCCGGCCAGCAAGGCGCCAAGGGCGACGAGTGAGGCGACGAAGGCGCCGCGGCCGGCGCGGCGCGGGGCGGCAAGGGTGCGTGTGCTCATGATGTTCATAGTAGGGAGACGCTTGGCGAGCCGCGATCGTTGGGCGCAACCGTTACCACTCCGTGGCCGCCGCGTGACTGGCCGGGCGGGCGCCCGTGAGTTTCGCTACCGTGGAAAGCATCAATGAGAGGAAGTAGCGATGACAACGCCGGACACCACCACGGACAAGTCCAAGAACTGGATGGGAGTCGTCGGGCTGATCACGGCGCTCCTGTGCGGAACCCAAGTGATCGGTCTCATCTTCGGAATCCTTGGCCTCGGTGCCGCCAAGCGCGGGCAGGCGACCAACCGGGGCATGTCCCTCTTCGCGGTCGTGTGGAGCACCGTGTGGCTGGCGATCACCGTCGGCGTGGGAGTCTGGACGGCGGCCAACTGGGACGACGGCAGGGTCGTTGTTGAGTGGGCGGGGAGTTCCGGCAAGGATGTCGCCAACGTTGACAGGGCGATCAGCGAGTTCCAGGATGCTCACGACGACCTCGTGATCGCCAACATTGTGTTTGACGGTGAGAACTTCTACGTGGGCGACCAGATCATCAAGGCCGAGTCCGATAACCCGACGATCAACTTCTACGTTGACGGCAACGGCGGCTACTGCCTTGAGATCGTCTCCGGGTCTTCGAGCGCGAACCTCTCGCGCGGGGTCCCATGCGAGGGAACGCCGCGGGAGGTCTTGGCGCCCTAGGGCCGTGCGGGCTCACGGCGTTCATAGGTGAGGGACGCGTGGTGAGGCCCGACCGTGAGGCGTGCTCTCCTGCGGGAGGGGATCCGTGAGGAGCAGGAACTAGCGCTCCGCGGCGAGGAGTTCCGCCGCGAGGGCCTTGGTGTCGCGCGCCCAGTTTGGGTCCGAAGCGCTCGACCGGATCGGGGACCAGGTGCGTGAAGCGGCCGGCGACGATGGTGCGCAGCTCAGCGTGCGCGCGCCGCAGTTCGGCGAGCACCTCCGTGACGGCCGGGGCGTCCTTGGACTCGACCACCATGACGACGACGGCCGCAGGCTTTCGAGCGTCGACGGCCTCGATCCAGCTGGCATATGTGAGGTCTCGGCCGAGGTACGTGACGGAGAGCCCGGCCCGCCGCGCGGCCGTTGCAATGGAGAGCGAACCGAGCTCGTGGCGCGACCCAGGAGCGAGACCCACCACGATCCGCGGCCCATTCTCGGGGTGTGCCGTGCTCTCAAACGCCATCGCGACGCGCCGCATGACGGTGTGGGTGGCGAGGTTCTCCGCCATCGCGGAGATCCGTCCACGGCTCGACGCCTCGAGGAGCGACCGCAGCGCGGGCAGGAGCCACTCGTCGAGCGTCGTCTCGAACGGCGCCCGCATGAAGCGGTCGTTCAGGATGGCCGCGAGCCTCTCGGCGTCCATGTGCTCCGCGGCGTCGAGGAACTCCTCAATGTCCGCGGGCAGGACGGCGGGGGCGCGGTGGCCCGGGTCCGCCGGGAGGCGTTCGACCGGCGGCCGCGGGACGTCCGGGGCGGGAGGAACGTCGTCCGGGGAGACCGGGTCCACGGGAGTCGGGGCGGAGGCGCTGGCTGCGGCGGTACGTGACGGCGCACCGTCCCGGGTCACCTTCGCCGCGGCCTGCGCCGGCGTCCAGCCATCGCGGACGAGCGCGTCCATGCTGCGTAGCGCGTCGACGTCCGCGTCGCTGTACACGCGGTAGCCGTTGTCGGAGCGGGTAGGGCTGACGATCCCGTAGCGCTTCTCCCAGGCGCGCAGCGTCGCGACGGGAACCCCCGTCAACTCGGCCGCGTGCTTGATCGTGTACATGGGTCGCGGCGCCTAGCCCTCGAGCGCATCGAGCGCCTCGCGCAGGCCGCGCTCGGCCTCGTCCCGCAGCTTGGCGAACGCGCGACCCATGAAGGGGCTCGCAAGCTTCGCGATCCCGCGGAAGGTGAAGGCCGCCTCGTAGGTCACGACGGAGGACGACCCTTTGGTCTCGATGGAGATGGTGTCGATCGCGGTCACGGAGGCGTTCGCGCCGCGGAGCCGGATCAGGCGCGGCGCGTCGTATTCGATCACCGTGTAGGTGAGCTCGCTCACGCGCCCGGCGAAGCGGGACCGGTTGAGGTAGGTGGTGCCGACGCCGCCGTGGCCCGAGGCGAGGGTCGTCTGGACCGTGCCCGGGTCCCACTCGGTCGTCGTCGTGAAGTCGGCGAGGTAGTCGAAGACGGCCTTCGGGTTCGCGGTGGTCGGGACATGAATGTCGAGGATCATCCTGAGCTCTCTGTCGTGGGCCCGTCGTGGGGGCCTTGGTCGAACAGTAGTGAACGACCTCATCTTAGACAAACCCTTGACAAGATGTCTAGGGAATGTCTAATGTTCCTGTCTAACGTTTGTTCCACCTAGCAGGGAGAGTTCGATGAGCACCAAGCCGAGCGTCGCCGTCATTGGATCCGGCATCTCCGGCCTCGCGGCCGCCTACGCGATGCGGGACAGCCACCGCGTGACCCTTTACGAGGCGGACCGGCGCTTCGGCGGCCACGCGCACACGCACGACGTCCTGCTCTCTGACGGGACCGAGGTGCCGATCGACAGCGGATTCATCGTCCACAACGAGCGGACGTACCCGAACCTTCTGCGCATCTTCCGCGAACTCGACGTTCCCGACGCAGGACACCGAGATGAGCATGAGCGTCACGTGCGAGGGGTGCGGGCTGTCGTACGTCGGCTCGCGCGGCATCCGCGGAATCTTCGCCGCAGCCCCGCCGGGCCTTCGACCTGCGGTTCCTCCGGATGCTCGCCGAGGTCCCGCGTTTCCACCGCCGGGCCCGGCGCGTCCTGGCGGAGGGCGAGAACCGCCAGACCTGGGGAGAGTTCCTGGACGAGGGCGGATTCTCCCGGTACTTCATCGACCACTTCGCCGTACCGCTCGTCTCGTGCGTGTGGTCCTCGGGCGACGAGGACACCCGCAACTACCCGGCGCGCCACCTGTTCGCCTTCCTCGACCACCATGGGCTGCTGCGCCTCCTCGGGGCGCCCCAGTGGCGCACGGTCGTGGGCGGCTCGCGCGTCTATGTCGAGAAGCTGCTCGCCGCGCTCGGAGACGTCCGCGCGAACAGCGCCGTCACCGCCGTGCGACGGACGCCTGATGGCGTCGAGGTGACGGCGGCCGACGGCACCGTCGCGGCGTACGACCAGGCCGTCATCGCCACCCACGCGGATGACACGCTCGCGATCCTCACGGACGCCACGGACGCCGAGCGCGCCGACCTCGCGGCGGTGGGCTACTCCGAGAACCTCACGTACCTCCACCGCGATGACTCCGTTCTGCCCGAGATCCCCGCGGCGCGCGGATCGTGGAACTACCGCATGCGCGGGTGCGACTCGCCCGCCGATCGCGTGCTGGTGACGTACTGGATGAATCACCTCCACCGCGTCGACGTTCCCGATACCCTGGCCGTCACCCTCAACCCGGGCGACCAGGTCGACGAGGACTCGGTGATCGCGAGGATGACGTACCGCCACCCGATCTTCACCCACGAGGCGGTCGCGGCCGCGTCCCGCCTGCGCGAGGCCGGCGGCCCGACGCTCGCCTTCGCGGGCGCGCACCTGGGCTGGGGCTTCCACGAGGACGGCTGCCGGTCGGGCATCGAGGCCGCCGCGCGCCTCGGGGCGACCTGGGGCGTCCAGGGACGCGAGGTCGCCACGGAGAGGGTTCCGGCGGGGGCGACGCGGTGACCGTCGCCTTCGAGGCTCCCGCCCTCCCCGCGCTGATCGTGGGGCACGTGGCGCACACGCGCCACCGCCCCGCGGTCCACTCGTTCAAGTACCGCCACTACCACTGGCTCGTGGACGTCGACGCCCTGCCGCAACTCCCGCGCGGCCTGCGCTGGATCGCGAGGTTCGACGCGAAGGACCACCTGGACCGGGGGAGGCGCGGGGGCGGCATCCGCGGCGACGTGGCAGCGGTTCCTCGCTCGCCGGGGCGTCCAGATGGACGCAACGGACCGAGTGCTGATGCTCGCCCACGCGCGCATGTTCGGATACGCGTTCGACTCCCTCTCCGCCTTCTGGATCGTCCGCGCGGACCACACACTTCGCGCGGCGCTTGTCGAGGTCCATAACACCTACCGCGAGCGCCACGCGTACCTGCTCTCGCCCGACGAGGCCGCCCGCGCTACCGTGGAGAAGGGCTTCTACGTCTCGCCCTTCAATGACATGCGAGGCTCCTACGAGATGCGGCTCAAGGTCACGCCCCGGGACGTTCTGGTCGGCGTCCGGCTCGAGCGCGACGGCGCGCGCGTCGTCGACGCGACCGTCGGCGGTGCCGCTCGCCCCGCGACTCCGCGCGCCATCGCCGCAGTCATTGCGACGCCACGGCCTCATGCCGCACGTCACCACCCTTCTCATCCGCGTCCACGCCCTCGCGCTGTGGGCGCGACGACTCCCCGTCTACCCTCGCGCACCGCACACCCAGGAGGCAGTCCGATGAGCGCCACGAACCACCCCCGATGCATGCGCGGCGAGCACCCGCCGCCCCTGCCTTCACGGCTACGTCGCCAGGAAGGTCGCCGGGATCGTCCTCCCGAAGGTCGACGCGCGGATCGTGCTCGACGACGGCACGATCCTCGGCGGCGGGGGTCCGAGAGCGCCGAGCATCGACGTCGTCGACTCGAGCGCCTTCTTCCGGCGCGTCGGCCACGAGCCCAAGATCGGCTTCGGCGACGCCTACGTCGAGGGCGACTGGAGGCCGAGCGAGGGCACGGACCTCGCCGTCGCGATGTATCCGTTCGCGCGCGTGATCGACGACGCCGTGCCGATGTGGGTACAGCGCATCAGCTCGCTCGCCGAGCAGCGCATCCCGCGGTCCATGCGGAATTCGATCGAGGGGTCCAAGAAGAACATCGAGGCGCACTACGACCTCAGCAACGACCTGTTCGCGCAGTTCCTCGACCCCACGCTCACGTACAGCTCCGCGATGTTCGATGACGCGCGGCCATGGGCGGAGCAGACCCTCCAGGAGGCGCAAGAGCGCAAGGTAGACGCCGCGCTCGATCGTGCCCGCGTCGGGAAGGGTACGCGGCTCCTGGAAATCGGAACCGGGTGGGGGACGCTCGCGATCCGCGCGGCGAAGCGCGGCGCCGTCGTCACGACGGTGACCCTGTCCGTGGAGCAGGCGGAACTCGCTCGGGCCCGCGCGAAGGCCGCCGGGGTCTCGGATCGGATCGACATCCGGATTCAGGACTACCGCGAGGTCACCGGCGAGTACGACGCCGTGGTGAGCATCGAGATGATCGAGGCGGTGGGCGAGGAGTACTGGCAGACCTACTTCGACGCGATCGATCGCCTCCTCGCTCCCGGCGGCGTCGCCGTCGTCCAGGCCATCCTCATGTCCCACGAGCGGTACCGGGTGACGCGTCGCGCGCTGAGCTGGATCCAGAAACACATCTTCCCCGGCGGCCTCATCCCGTCGGTGCGCGCGATCGAGGAGTGCACGGCGAGGACCTCGATGCGGATCACGGAGCAGTTCCACTTCGGGCACCACTACGCCGAGACGCTCCGCCGCTGGCGCTCGACGTTCAACGCAGAACTGGGCGGCCATCGAGCCCCTGGGGTTCGACGAGCGCTTCCGGCGCATCTGGGAGTTCTACCTGGCCTACAGCGAGGCGGGATTCGAGACGGACTACCTGGACGTGGCCCAGTTCCGGTTCGAGAAGGCGGGCGCGGCGTGAAGTCCTGGACCCGCGACCTGAAAGGTCAGCGGATTTGGTTCGTCGGCGCGTCGAGCGGCATCGGCGCGGCTACCGCGCGGCTCCTTGCTGACCGGGGGGCCAGCGTCGCGATCAGCGGGAGGCGGCGCGAGCTCCTCGACGGCGTCTCGGAGGGGCGCATGGTCGTCGCGCCCGTTGACGTCACGGACGCGTCGGCGGTCGCGAGCGCCGCCGCGCGGGTTGCGCAGGAGCTCGGCGGCATCGACACCGTGGTGTGGTGCGCCGCCTACTGGAAGCAGAGCGACGCGAGCGACTGGGACGCCGGGGCCTTCGCGCGCCACTACGAGGTCAACCTGCTGGGATTCAACAACGTCCTAGCCGCGACCTTGCCCGCGATGGTGGAGCGGCGGGCGCGGGCACGTGGTCGGCGTCGCGTCGGTCGCCGGCTTCCGGGGATTCCCGGGCGCCGAAGGCTACGGCTCCACGAAGGCGGCGCTGATTGCGCTTCTCGAGTCGCTCAGGGCGTCGCTGTGGACGCGCGGCGTGCGGGTGACGACGGTCGCGCCGGGTTTCGTGCGGACCGAACTGACGGCGGTGAATGAGTTCCCCATGCCGTTCCTCATCGACACGGGCGACGCGGCCCGGGCGATCGTCCGGGGCATGGAGCGCGGACGCCTCGAGATCGTCTTCCCGTGGCCGATGGCGGCCTTGATGAAGGCGGCGCGGCTCGTGCCCGTGAGGTGGTGGGCGGCGGGCTTCGGCCGGCCGTACGCGAAAGCCGGCTAGGGGCGCTGCGCGAAGCGGTCGAGGAGCTCGCTAGTCGCCCGCGAGCACGAGCAGGTCGTCCTTGTGGATGCGCGTCTGAGGCGTCGCGTACTCGAATTCGACGCCGGGCGACTTGACGCCGATGACGTGGACGCCGTACTTGTCCTGGAGCGCGAGCTCGTCGAGCGTGAAGCCGTGCGTCTCCTGCGGCGGGCGCATCTTCACGACGGTGAACCCGTCCTCGATCTCGATGTAGTCGAGCATCCGCCCGCCGACGATGTGCGCGACCCTGCGCCCGGACTCGGTCTCCGGGAGGACGATGTGGTGGGCGCCGATGCGCGTCGAGGATGCGCGCGTGCTCCGTGCTGATGGCCTTGGTCCAGATCTCGGGGATGCCGATGTCGACCAGGTTGCCCGTGATGAGGACGGACGCCTCGAGCGATGTCCCGACCCCCACGACGGCGGCGGAGAAGTCGCTCGCGCCGAGCTGGTCGAGCGCGCGGGGGTCGGAGGCGTCCGCCTCGACGACGGGAAGCCTCTTCGACCACCGTTCGACGAGGTCGGGGTCGCGTTCGACGGCGAGTACCTCGATGTCGAGGTTGTCGAGGGTGTCGGCGAGCGCCGAGCCGAAGCGTCCGAGCCCGATGACGAGGACGCTGTTTGCGGTGTCCTTGTTAGCCAATGATCGGCCTTTCTGACGGGTACCGAATGACGCGCCGCTGACGGTTCAGCGCGAGGGCCGCGGCGAGGGTGACGCTCCCGAGGCGACCGACAAACATCAGGATAGTGATGGTGACCTTCGCGGACGCGGGAAGGAACGGGGTGATCCCGGTGGACAGGCCGCACGTCGCGTACGCGGAGACCACCTCGAACAGCACCTGATCGAGCCTGAGCCCCGTCTGCGCCGTGACCATTCCCGCGCCGAGCAGGACGATGAACAGGCTGATGAGCGTCACCGAGACGGCCACACGCACGACCTCGGTGCCGATGCGCTTGCCGAACGCCTCGACGTCGCGTCGACCCCGAACCTCGGCGACGAGCGCGAGGATGCAGCACGGCGAAGGTCGTCACCCGAATCCCGCCCGCGGTGCCGCCCGAGCCTCCGCCGATGAACATCAGGACGTCCTCGACGAGCCACGTGTGCTCGTGCATCCCGGCGTGGTCGAGACCGCGGCGAACCCGCCCGATCGTCTGGTTGATCCCGATGAAGAAGATCTCCGACAGGCGCGTCGAGCACCGAGTGCTGCCCGAGCGTCGCGGGGTTGTTCCACTCGAGAAGCGCGATGGAGAGCGTCGAGATCCCCGTCAGCACGAACACCATGACGAGGGTGAGTTTGGTGTGGAGCGACCAGTCGCGGGGGCGGCGCCAGCGCCGGATCAGGTTGAGGTACACCGGGAAGCCGAGCGCGCCAATGAAGACCCCAAGGGCGATGGGCGCGCGGACCCAGACGTCGCGCGGCGAACGGGGCGAGGCCGTCCTCCGTGGGCACGAATCCGGCGTTGTTGAACGCCGAGACGCCGTAGAAGATCGAGTGCCACGCCGCGTGGCGGCACGCTGAAGCCGTGGTAGCGAGGAGGCGGGAAAAGAGGACCGCAGGCGATTCCCGACCTCGACGATCGCGGAGACGACGAGGATGGTGCGGAGCATGGAGCGCACGTCGCCGAGGCCTGAGGCGCGGCTCTCCTCGGCCGCGAGCATGCGTTGAGTGAGCCCCAGCCTGCGCGAGACGCCGCGAGGCCGAGCATGCGACGCGATCGTCATGATGCCGAGGCCGCCGATCGCGATCGCGACGATGATGACGGCCTGGCCGGTTGGCGACCAGTACGTCCCTGTGTTGACGGTCGTCGAGGCCCGTCACGCACACGGCCGATGTCGCGGTGAAGAGCGCGTCGACGAATGGGCGCCCTGATCCCGGCCGAGGTGGCGACGGGAAGCTCGAGGAGGGCCGTCGTCGCCCACACGACCGACGCGAACGCGGCGATGGCGAGGCGCGCGGGCGATCGCAGCGCGACCGCGTCGAACCGCTCGCGGAGGACCGCGCGCGCCCGGCGAAGCCTGTCCATGCAACTCCCTCGCGGCGCCGACGCGCCTCAACGGTTCTACTGTGCCACCGCGCGCCGCGCGTGATGTGCACCACCCCGCCGCCGTTGCTCGCCCTTCACATCCGTCACAACAGCCCCTACAGTGGGGAACACGTTGCGCCGATAGCCACGGTGAATGACGTCAAAGGATGTGAACCAGACATGGCAGACGGCCCCGCGCCCCGCATGACCTTCCTCACGGTCGCTGAGGTCGCGGACATGTTGCGCGTCTCGCGGATGACCGTCTACCGCTGGGTGCACGCGGGCGACCTTCCCGCCGTTCGCTTCGGCCGCTCGTTCCGCGTACCGCAGCAGGCCGTGGATCTGTTCATGGAGAACGCCGCCCTCGTGGGCGGACTTCCCGGCAGAGGACGACGGGCGCTCCGCTGGCGCGGTAGGCTAGGGAGCCGTCTCGCGGACCTGGTCGAACGCCGCCGCGAGGAACGCCAGATACGTCCAGCCCGAAGAATGAGGTCTCGTGGGTTCCGTCATTAAGAAGCGTCGCAAGCGCATGTCGAAGAAGAAGCACCGCAAGCTCCTTCGGAAGACGCGCCACCAGCGCCGCAACAAGAAGTAGGGAACCGCGCCCGTTCGTCGTACCCCTAGCGACGGCGGAGGAGCCCCCGCCAGACTCCCGCGAATGGCGCCGACGATCGTGCGCTTGAGCACGCGGAGCACCGCGAGGAACGCCCACAGGGCACCCGCCGTCGTCCGCGCAGCGATGCTTCGCCTGCCGTTGCCCTTGCGTCCCCGGAAGTCGCGAAGGTCCCATCCCCGATGCTTGGCGTATCGGCGTAGGCGCAAGTCGGGATTGATGGCGCACGGATTCCCGACGGTCTCGAGCAGCGGGACGTCGTTGAGCGAGTCGCCGTAGCCGTACGAGTGCGCGAGGCTGATGTCACGCTCCCTCGCGAGTTGCCGCGCCGCGTGTGCCTTGTTCTCCCCATGCATGAGGTCGCCGACGAGGGCCCCCGTGTAGTAGCCGCGCTTGTGCTCGGCGACCGTGCCGAGGGCGCCGGTGGCGCCGAGGCGCCGGGCGATCATCCTCCCGACCTCGACCGGGGACGCGGTGACCAGCCACACCTCGTGGCCTTGCTGCAGGTGGCCGTCAAGGATCTTCTTGGTCCCGGGAAAGATGCGCAGCGCGAGGACCTCGTCGTAGACGTCTTCCGCGATGGACGTCATTTCCGCGACGCTCCACCCCTTGATGATCGAGAGCGCCTCCTCGCGCAAGTCGTTCATCTGCTGCTTGGTCTCGCCGAATACGAGGTACTTGAGTTGCTCCCACGCGAAGCCGATGACGTCGCGGCGGGTGAAGAACCCGCGGCGGCGCAGTCCGCGAGCGATGTGATACGCGCTCGCGCCGCGGATGATCGTGTTGTCGACGTCGAAGAAGGCGGCGATGCTCGCGTGGCCATCCTTCGCCCGGCTGGTGTCCGTCGGCGTCACGGGTCCCACCCTACCTATGGGGTGGCGGCGGCCTTGACGTAGGGTCGCGTCATGTCCTCCGTTGCCCCCGCGCGCGTCGTTCTCTACACGCGCGGCGGTTGCCACTTGTGCGACGAGGCGCGCGACCTCGTCGCGTCGGTGTGCTCCGAGGCGGGCCTCGCGTTCGACGAGGTCGACGTCGACCACGACGCCGCGGCCCGCGCCGAACACGGGGACTTCGTCCCGGTCGTGGTCGTCGACGGCGTGAGGCGAGGATTCTGGGTGATCGACCGCGATCGGCTCGCCGCCGCGCTCGCGTAAGCGCGCGGCCCGCGGGTTTGGGAGACTAGGGCCATGCCCGTTGTCCACCTGGTTCGCCACGGCCACGTCCACAACCCCGAGGGCGTCCTGTATGGGCGACTGCCGGGCTTCCGCCTCTCCGACACCGGCGAGCGTATGGCGGAGGCGACCGCGGATTTCTTGGCGACGTCCGGCTGGGACATCGCGCGCGTCGTCGCCTCCCCGTTGCTGCGGGCGCAGCAGACCGCGGAGGCGATCGCCCGTGCCCTCGGGCGCGACGTCGACACCGACGAGCGGATCATCGAATCGGCCAACGTCTGGGAGGGCCGGCGCATTCACCCGATCTGGAGGCTTGCGCTCGACCCGCGGACCCTCTGGCGCGTGCGCAACCCGTGGCGCCCGTCGTGGGGCGAGCCCTACGACGATCAGCGGGCCCGGGTCACCGCCGCCGTCATGGATGCCGCCGCGGCCGAGCCGTCGCGCGACACCGTGATGGTGAGCCACCAGCTTCCGATCTGGGTGACGAGGCTCGCGGCGGAGGGCCGCGGCCTCGCCCACCACCCGTCCGCGAGGCAATGCTCCCTTGCGTCCGTCACGAGCCTGACGGTCGACGACGGCGCGATCGTGGGGGTCGAGTACGCGGAGCCTGCCGCCGACATCAAGGTGCCGCGGTGAGGCGCCTCCTCGCCGCCGCGATGATCGCGGCGGTCCTCGCCCTCACTGCCTGCGTGAGCGGGACGGGGAGCGTGGACACCGGCTACGTCTCCGGCGACGGGACGGTGACGACCTGGTCGCCCGACGAGCGTGGGGAGCCCGTCGCGCTGTCGGGGACCGCCTTCGGCGGCTCGAGCGTCGACCTCGCCTCGTTCCGGGGGCAGGTGGTCGTGCTCAACACGTGGTACGCCGCATGCCCGCCGTGTCGCGCGGAGGCCCCGGACCTCGCGGCGGTCGACGCCCGTCCCGACGTCCAGGTCGTGGGCGTGAACGGCAGGGACGACGAGGGAACCGCGCTCGCATTCGAGCGGACGTTCTCGATCGACTACCCGACGGTCAACGACGAGGACGGCCGCGCGATCGCCGCCCTCCAAGGGCTCGTCGCGCTCAACGCTGTGCCGACGACGCTCGTGCTCGACCCCGAGGGGCGCGTCGCCGCCCGCGTCATCGGGCGCGCGGATCCCTCGACGCTCTCGGCGCTCATCGACGAGGTGGCGGGTTCGTCGTGACCGACGCGCGCGTCGCCGAGTCGTTCGCCTCGACCGCCCTGAGCGGCTCGCTTGTCGCCGCCGTCGCCGTCGCGTTCCTCGCCGGGCTTGTGTCGTTCGCGTCGCCGTGCGTCGTGCCCCTCGTGCCGAGCTTCCTCGCCTACGTCACGGGGATGGCGGGGGCGGACTCGGACGGGAGGGAAGCGACGCGGCCGCGCCTCGTGCTTGGCGCGGTGCTCTTCGTCCTCGGGTTCACCGCCGTCTTCGTCGCGCTTCTCACCGGGCTCTCGTTCGCGGGCGCGGCACTCGCCTCCCGCTCCGACGTGCTCGTGCGCGTCCTCGGCGGCGTCGTGATCGTCATGGGCCTAGTCTTCATGGGCGCCGTGCCGTTTCTCGACGGCGAGGCGCGCATTCGGCTGCGACCCAGGGCGGGGCTCGCGGGGGCGCCGCTGCTGGGAGCGGCCTTCGGGTTCGGGTGGACGCCATGCATCGGCCCGACGCTCGGCGCCGTCGCGGCCCTCGCGCTCGATGACGCGACCGTCGCGCGGGGGGCCACGCTTGCGGTCGCCTACTCGCTCGGACTTGGGCTCCCGTTCGTCCTTGTCGCCCTCCTCATGGGGCGGTCCGCCGCCCTCCTCGCCGCGCTCCGCCGGCACCGCGTCGCCCTGATGAGGGTGGGGGGAGCGCTCCTCGTGCTGCTCGGCGCGCTGCTCGTCACGGGCGCGTGGCAGAGCATCGCGAACGCGATCCAGGGGTGGATCGACGGGTCGTGGGTCGCCCTATGACGCCGCGCCGGTTGAAACTGGACAACTACGCCGTCGCCGACGCGCCGAGGCTCGGCCCGCGCGGCTGGCTCCGGTGGTCGTGGCGCCAGGTCACGTCGATGAGGGTCGCGCTGATCCTGCTCCTCCTCTTGGGAGTCGGAGCCATTCCCGCCTCCGTCCTGCCGCAGCGCCCTCGGAACCCGGCGGCGGTCGCCGCCTACGTCGAGGACCACGGCTCCGTCTCGGGCGTCCTCGACCGGCTTGGGCTGTTCGACGTCTTCGGCTCCGCGTGGTTCACCGCGATCTACCTCCTCCTCTTCGCCTCGCTCATCGGCTGCATCGTTCCTCGCACCATCGCCCACGCGCGCACGCTCGGCGCCCCGCCGTCGGCCGCCCCGCGGTCCCTCGCGCGCTACGACGTCCGCGCCAGCACGTCCGCGAGCGACGCCACGGCGGCGATCGCGCGCGCGCGGTCGGCGCTTGCCCCCGCCGGGTGGCGAGGAGCCTTCGCCTCCGTCGCTGGGTATCGCGTGCGCGTGGACGAGCGCGAGGTTCGCGGGCGCGCCGAGCTCGCGCTCGCGGCCGAGTCGGGTCGATTGCGGGAGTGGGGGAATCTGGCGTTTCACCTCGCCCTCGTCGGGATCCTCGCGTGCGTCGCGCTCGGCTCGTTCCTGACGTACAGGGGCCAGGCGATCCTCGTCGAGGGGCGCTCCTTCACCAACGCCGTCGTCTCGTACGACTCGTTCTCGTCGGGGCGCGGGTTCCGCGCCGAGAGCCTCGAGCCGTTCACGTTGACGCTCGATGCCTTCCACGCGGAGTTCGCCGCCGACGGGCGCGCGACGGACTTCCGCGCGGACGTGACCCTCGCCGAGCCCGGTCGGGCGCCTCGCGACGTGACCGTCAGGGTCAACGAGCCCCTCGGCGTCGCCGGCGCGAACGTCTACCTCCAGGGCAACGGCTACGCCCCCGCTCTCACCGTCCGAGACTCGACGGGAGCGGTCGCGCTTTCGGGGCCAGTCCCGTTCCTTCCCCAAGACTCGGCCTACACGTCCACGGGAGTGCTGAAGGTGCCGGACGTCGCCGCGGGACCCCAGATCGGGATCCGCGCGACGCTGCTCCCCACGGCTTCGCTCGCGGGAGACTCGCCCGTGTCGCTCTCTCCCGAGCCGCTCAACCCCGTCATCGTCTTCCAGGCGTGGACCGGCGACCTGGGTCTCGACGAGGGGATTCCTCAGAACGTCTACGTCCTCGACGACACGCATCTGTCGCCCGTGCGCGGCCCCGACGGCCAGCCCGAGGTCTTCGTGATCACGCCCGGCCAGACGGTCGAACTTCCCGGGGGCCTCGGCACCGTGACGTGGGATGCGCTCCCGCGCTTCGCGGCGTTCGACCTCCGGTCCGACCCCACGCTTCCGTGGCTCCTCGCGTCCGCCATCCTCGCCCTCCTCGGCCTCGCGGGGTCGCTCTTCTCCGGTCAGCGTCGCGTCTGGGTTGTGGCGTCGCAAGCCGACGGAACTACAGTGGTGACCGCGGCAGCCGTCGGACCGCCCCAGGACGAGGGGCTGCGCGCCGTCGTCGATCGCGTCATCGCCGCGGCAGGGCACTAGGGAGGGCGCGTGGATCCACAGAACGTCAGCGTCGCCGCGCTCTACGGCGCCGCCGCCCTCTACGCGATTGCGCTCGTCGCGTCCTCCGTGCGCCTCGCCAGGGTCGCCGACGCGAAGGCCGCGGGGTCCCCGGCTCCCGTGAGCGATCGCGCGGCCGGGATCGCCCGCTCAAGCACCACCGTCGGACTGGGGCTCCACGCCGTCGGCCTCGTGGCGCGAGGGATCGACGCTGGCCACGTGCCGTGGTCGACGATGTACGAGTTCACGATCACCTTCTCGTTCGCGGCGGTGGTGGCGTTCGTCATCGTGCAGCGGGTGCGGGACGTCGCGTGGCTCGGCCCCGCCGTCACCGGAATGGCGACGATCGCGCTCGGCCTCGCGCTCGCGGTGCTGTACCGCGAGGCGACCACCCTGCAGCCCGCGCTCCAGAGCGCCTGGCTCGCGATCCACGTCTCCGTCGCGACCATCGCGACGGGGATCTTCTCCGTCGGCTTCCTCGCGACGCTCATCCAGCTCGCCCGGGCGGCGCGCGACGGGGGCTCCCCATTCTTCTCGCGTAGGGCCTGGCGACGCCTCGACACCACGCCGGAGCCCCGAGCGCTCGAGGCGCTCGCGTTCCGACTCAACGCCGTCGGTTTCATCCTGTGGACCTTCACCGTGATGGCGGGCGCGATCTGGGCGGAGCACGCGTGGGGTCGCTACTGGGGCTGGGACCCCAAGGAAATCTGGTCCTTCGTCGTCTGGGTCATCTACGCGGCGTACCTGCACGCGAGGACGACGCAGGGCTGGCAGGGCCGCAGGGCCTCGACGCTCGCGCTCGTGGGATTCGGCGCGATCATCCTCAACTTCACGCTCGTGAACCTGGTCTTCCAGGGCCTTCACTCGTACGCGGGGGTCTAGGCGGATGAAGGTCGCGCTCGTCATCGACGACAGCCTCGACCGCCCCGACGGCGTTCAGCAATACGTCATCGGCGTCGGCGCCTACCTCGCGTCGGCGGGCCACGACGTTCACTACGTCTGCTCCGACGCGAGCCGCACCGACCTGGCGGGGACGCTCCACTCGCTCGTCGACAACATTCCCGTCACCTTCAACGGCAATGGTCTGAGGATTCCGCGGATCGCGTCGCGCCGACTCTTGCGAGAGTTCATCGCGCGCGAACGCTTTGACGTCATCCACGTCCAGATGCCCCACTCGCCGCTCTTCTCGGCGCGGCTCGTGCGTCAGGCGCGCCGCGTCCAGGGCGGCGCCGTAGCGATCGTCGGGACCTTCCACATCCTCCCGGTCGGCCGCGTCGCGGCGGTCGCCACCCGGCTCCTCGGGCTCCTGCTGCGCAGGAACCTCGGGGCGTTTGACCGCTTCTGCGCGGTGTCGGCGCCGGCCGCGGACTTCGCTCGCCGGGTCGTTTCGCATCGAATCGACCGTCATCGGCAATCCGATCGATGTCGCCGCCCTGGCGGCCGCGGGCGCCGCGTCCGTCCGCGCGCGCGGCGCCGACGACGTCGTGCAGCCTCGCCTTCCTGGGGCGCCTCGTGCAGCGCAAGGGCGCCGTCGAGCTCGTCGAGGCGGTCGGAGCCCTCGCCCCGGAGGTCCGTGCCCGAATCCGAGTGACGGTCGGGGGGCGCGGGCCGCTGGCCGCGGAGGTCGAGCGCCTGATCGATGCGCACGGGCTCGGCGGAGTGGTCGACGATGTCGGGCTTCGTGCCCGAAGAAGAGAAGGCCGCGTTCTACGGAGCCGCTGACATTGCCGTCTTCCCCGCCTCCGGAGGCGAGAGCTTCGGAATCGTCCTCACCGAAGCGATGGCGAGCGGCGCCGGCGTCGTCGTGGGAGGCGACAATCCCGGCTATCGCAGCGTCCTTGGCGACCGTCCCGAGACGCTCGTCGATCCGCGGGACACGGCCGGCTTCGCCTCGAAGCTCGCTCGCCTGATCGACGACGAGGCGCTTCGCGTCGAGATCAGGGCGGCGCAGTCCGAGCGTGTGCGGGAGTTCGACATCACGGCCGTCGGTCCCCGAATCGAGGCGCTGTATCGGGGTACGGATCCGGGTTAGCCGCCCTGCTTGCGCCGACGCTCCTGTTCTCGAAGCCACAACAGGTAGTCCGGATCGTCGTCCGGAGCGCGGTCTCGTGGCGGGGGTTGCGACGGCTGCCTGCTCCTCACGGTCAGGACGATCCACGCCCCAGCGCCGACGAGGGGGAAGAGCAGGATGATGATCACCCACACCGGCTTGGGAAGCCCGTACGGCTCGTGATCGCGATGCTGCAGCGCGTCGGCGATGCAGTACGCGGCGGGGGCGACGTAGAGGATGAGGGTCAGCGCGAATCTCACGGATCGAGCGTAGCGCGCGCGATAGAGTTGCGCTGTGCACGTCCTCATCTATTGGCTCGCGCGGATCGCGCTGATGTTCGCCGTCACCGTGGTCCTGTGGGGCTTCGGCATCCGAAGTTGGGTCGCCGTCGCGGTGGCGGCGCTCATGGCGTGGCTCATCTCGTACGCGATGTTCGGCTCCATGCATGACGCCGCGGCCAAGCAGATGGAGAGTTGGCTCGGCGCCAGGCAGGCGGGCGCGGGGAACGACGAACGGGCGGAGGACGCCGAGGTGGAGCGCGCCGCGTCCGCGACCCGCAAGCCGAAGACCGCCGCCACGAGCGGATCCCGCTCCGGCAAGCGCGCGAGCTCGTCGGGACGCTCGGCCTAGCCGATCCAGATCCCGAGGGCGAGAAGCAGACCGTACGCGAGCCCAAGCGCACTCGCCGCTGCGAAGACGCCCGAGAGGGGTCGCGCCGAGCGGCTGACGCCCATCGCCACGGCCACCATGACGGCGGGCGCAGCGAGAATCAGCACCAGCAGGGCCCACGGTCGCGCGAGGGCGATGCCGACCCCCGCGAGGAGCGGCAACGACAACGGTGGCGGCGAAGATTCGGCGCGCGGCGCCGGGACCGACGCGGACGGCGAGCGTTCGCTTGCCGGTGGCTCGGTCGGACTCGAGGTCGCGGATGTTGTTCACCAGGAGCATCGCGACGGAGTACAGGCCGACCCCCACCGCGCCGAGCACGCCCCACCACGTGACGCGGGACGCCTGCGCGGCCATCGTCCCGAGCGTCGCGACGAGGCCGAAGAAGACGAAGACGCTCACTTCGCCCCAGCCACGGTAGCCGTAGGGGCGCGACGAGCCGGTATAGGTCCACGCGGCGGCGATGGCCGCGGCGCCGACGGCGAGCAGCCACCACTGGTGCGACAGCACCGTCATGGCGAGACCCAGGAGCGAGCCGACGGCGAACGCGGCGAACGCCGCCGCCTTCACGCGCGACGGCCGCGCCTTCCCCGAGGCGACGAGGCGCTCCGGCCCGACGCGGTTGGCATCGGTCCCGCGGACGCCGTCCGAGTAGTCGTTCGCGTAGTTGACCGCTACCTGGAGCGCGAGAGCGACGCCGAGGGCGAGCGCCGCGATTCCCGGACGGAACGCGCCGAGGGCCGACGCCGACGCCGAGCCGACGGCGACGGGAGCGATCGCCGAGGCGAGGGTCTTGGGGCGTGCGCCGCGAATCCAGTCACGCGTCGTCGCGGGCACGCGGGCCTCCCGTCGTCTCCTGGGCAAGGACCCTGGCGGCCCTCCGGTCGATCTTGCCAGAGTCGAGGACGGGCAAAGACCCAACGATGACGACCTCTCGAGGAAGGGCGTAGAGGCGGCAGTGACGCCCGGAGGGCCTCGCGGATCGCGCCCGCCGTCGGAGGCGATGCGGGCAGAGCCGCCACCACCACGGCGACGACCGTCTCGCCCCACTCCTCGTCCGGCGACGCGACCACGACGGCGTCCGCGATCGAAGGAAGGGCGACCAGCGCGCGCTCGACAACGGCCGGGTGCACCTTGTGCGCCCCGGTGACGATGACGTCGTCCGCGCGCCCGAACACCGTCAGCCGTCCGCCCTCAAGCTGCGCCGACGTCCGGCATCGCGGAGCCATCGCACGCCGTCCCTCGTGGTGGTGCCGTCGTCCTCGCCGTCCTCGTACCCGTCGAACAGGGTGGGGCCCGCCACTTCGACCCGCCCGTCGGCGCCGAGGCGCACCTGGACGCCGGGGAGGGGAACCCCGTCGTAGACGCAGCCGCCGGACGTCTCCGTCGAACCGTAGGTCTCGACCACGTTGGGTCGCGGCTTCTCGGAACCAAGCGCCGCCCCGCCCACGAGAATTGCGTCGAAGGCGTCGAGCGCGGTCGCGGCGAGCGGGTCCCGCAAGACTCGGGCGAGCTGCGTCGGAACGAGCGAGGCGTACAGCGGCGTGCCGGACGGGGTCTCGTCCCGAGCCGCGTGGGCCGCCCGCGCGAAGGCTCCCGATTCGAAGCGCTCCGCAGCGAGCCGGTAGGGACGGTGACCCGCGAGCGTCGAGCGGACGATGACCTGGGCGCCGGCGATCCGGTCGGGGGGAAGGGCGAGGAACCATCGGCCCGGCCCGCCGAGGCGCTCGTGCGTGGCGCTCGCCGACGCGCGAAGGGCGGCGACGCCGACGTGCGCGATCCGAGGGTCGCCCGAGGAGCCGGAGGTGGCCACGGCGATCCCGGCGACGTCGCCCGCGAGCGCCGCCGCGATGGCGGCGTCCGGGCCATCGGCGAGCCTGGCATACGTCACCGTCCCAGCCTAGGGGTGCCTAGACTGTCCGCTATGACCCGCACAGCCAGCCGCCTCGCCGCGGCGTCTGCCGTGCTTGCGGTGGCGGCGCTCGCCGCGTGCGCGCCCGTGGTGGTCACGCCGCCAGCGGTGACGAACACCCTCGTGCCCATTCGAGAACAGGGTCGCAGTTGCCCACGCCGCCGCCGGACCCCAAGCCCGCCGTCGTGTGGCCCCTCACGGGCCTCGACGCGACGGACGCCACCGAGGCGGATCTTCAGCGCCAGGCGCATCGCCGTCAAGATCGACAACAGCACGGGCACGAACAAGGCGATCCCGCAGGCGGGCCTTCAGCACGCGGACATCGTGTTCGAGGAGTACATGGCGAAGGGCGGCTGGACGCGCTTCGTCGCGGTCTTCCACTCGAACTACCCGGAAGTCGTCGGCAACACCCGGTCCTTGCGGCCCATGGACCCGTACATCTTCGGCTCGTTCTACGGGACGCTCGTCTTCTCCGGCGCGGCTTCGCCGACCCTCAAGGACGCGCTCAAGCTGACCGACCAGATCTACGTCGCGGAGGACCTGCTCAACTGCCGGCCCGCGTTCTATCAGCGCAAGGGCAAGCATCGCCCGTACTCGACCTACGTCAACCTGCACGAGGCGGACGAAGTGCGGGCTCGCGCGAGGGGCCTCGCCCGCTCCGGAGCAGTTCACCTACGCGTACCCGGACTCGACGGCGACCGCGATCACCTCGGTGGCACGCCCGTCGCGCAAATCAGCCTGAAGTTCTCGCGCACGCAGACCCAACACTGGACGTGGGACGCCGCGTCGGCAGCGGTGGCTCCGGTTCCAGGGCTCCGACGCCCACATGCAGCAGGACGGGCAACAGATCTCGGCGACGAACATCGTCGTCCTCCGCGCGGGCGTCCGATACAAGTTCCACGACGACCCCGAGACCCTGCTCGCCGGCACCGATCACGGCACCGGCTACGTCGCGGCGGGCGGGAACTACCTCGGAGATCCGGTGGTCGAAGGCGGATCGCTCGGGACACGTTCCACCTCGAGACGATCGAGCGGCGCGCCCGTGTCCCTCGTGCCGGGCAACACGTGGGTGGAGCTCCTGCCGGCGTCGGGGACGGGCGAGTCTCAGGTCCTGAGCTTCGACTCCAACGTGATCACGACCGGCCGGTAGTTCGGGCTCAGAACGCGTAGGGGAAGCGCGTCCAGTCGGGTTCGCGCCGCTCGAGGAACGCGTCCCGCCCCTCCTGGGCCTCGTCGGTCATGTAGGCCATGCGCGTGGCCTCGCCCGCGAACACCTGCTGGCCCGCGAGGCCGTCGTCGGCGAGGTTGAAGGCGAACTTCAGCATGCGGATCGCCTGGGGCGACTTGGTCGCGACGATGCCGCGTACTCCGAGCGCGCGGTCCTCCAGCTCGGTCGTGGTCGACGGCCTCGTTGACGGCGCCCCAGCGCTCGGCGTCGTCGGCCGAGTACTCGCGGGCCAGGAAGAAGATCTCGCGGGCGCGCTTGTCGCCCACCTGGCGCGCGAGCAGCGCGCTCCCGTAGCCCGCGTCGAAGGAGCCGACGTTGGCGTCGGTCTGCTTGAAGCGCGCGTGCTCGCGGCTCGCGATCGAGAGGTCGGCGACGACGTGGAGGCTGTGGCCCCCGCCCGCCGCCCAGCCGTTGACGGCGGCGATGATGACCTTGGGGGACGTGCGCATGAGCCGCTGGACCTCGAGGATGTGGAGGCGCCCGCCGTGGCGCGGGCGCCGCGGAGGCGTCGCCCTCGTAGAGGTAGCCGTCCCGGCCCCTGATGCGCTGGTCGCCGCCCGAGCAGAACGCGTGCACGCCGTCGTCGGACGGGCCGTTGCCGGTGAGGATGATGGCGGCGACGTCGGCGGTCATGCGGGCGTGGTCGAGGGCCCGGTAGAGCTCGTCGACGGTCTGGGGCCGGAAGGCGTTGCGCACCTCGGGCCGGTTGAAGGCGATGCGCACCGCGGGAAGGTCGCGCTCGCCGTCGCGCCCTGCGCGCTCAACCCACCGGTGGTAGGTGATGTCACCATCAGGGAAGCCGTCGATGGCGCGCCACTGCGCGGGATCGAAGGTCGGAGACCTGGGCGGGAACGTCGCTCACGTCCACGAGCCTAGCCTTCGCCGCGTGCGACGTGAGGATGCGCCGGGGCTCGGTCGATGGAGGAGCGGGACATGGCGAAGCTGGGCGGGAAGGTGATCGCGGCTCTCGCCGCGGGCGCCGCCGTCGTGGCGCTCGTCGCCGGTGCCTGGTTCGCCGGGTGGGGGCCGTTCGCCCGGGAGGCCGTCGCCCCGTCGCCGTCCCCGACCCCTTCGTCCACGAGTTCGCCGAACCCGTCGCCCACGCCGCCCCCGGCCTTCGTCGAGCGGCAGGTCACGGTCGCGCCCCACGTGCCGGACGCGCGAGCTCCTCACGGAGGACGTGCTCGCGTCGGTGGGACGGGGTGGGTCGTCGCGATCTACGACGCGACGGCCATCGACGACGCCGGCGTCGAATCGCCTGGACCGCGCGTCCTCTACCTCATCTCTCCCGACGGCATCCGCTACGAGCTGGCGAACCTCGACACGCTCGGAATGGGGACCCCGGACCTCGTCGCGTGGGACACGCGGCAGGAGCAAGGCGCTCGCTGGTCGACAACCTCTCGAACGTGAAGGTCGTCAACTTCGTGACGGGCGAACTCGACGCGACCTGGTCCTTCTGCGACAACGAGGGCTACGTTCGCGGGTCGGCGCGCGACGGCGCGTGGCTGCTGCGGGGTTCGTGCGACGGCGAGGGAATCGACGGGCTGTACACGGACGACGGCGCCGAGCTCGACGCGTCGATCGTCGGCAAGGGCTTCGGCTTCACGGTCTTCGACGTCGGCGACGTCCAGGTACAGAGCGAATTCGAGACGCCGCCCGAGTCGCGGTTCACGGCCTTCTACCCCGACGGAACCGAGGCGGTCATCCCGTCGTCGGCGACCGACGACTGCTACATGATCGGCAAGGGCTACGGGGAGACCTTCGTCGCGTACTGCTACACGGAGAAGGGGGCCCTCGACGTGTGGGAGTTCCCGGTGGACGGCTCCGCCCCGACCGACGTCATTCCCTCCGCCGACCTGGAGGCACTGAGGGTGACGTTCGGCGTTCCCGGCCCCTCGGACTACTTCGTGTCCGGGTACTGCGCCGACAGCCCCCTGCGCGTCGTCGAGGTCACGTGGGGACCGTCCCGGCTCGGCGTCCTCAAGGACGGCTCGCTCGTGCCGATCGGCGTGACGGGGCACCCGTTCCGCCACTGCCTCGGCGCCTCGGGCACCACGGCGCTCGTGAGCGGCGACGGGCTCCTCTGGCTCACCGACCTCGCGACCGGACGACGACGATCGAGTTGCTTCCCGGGCAGGCTCCCGACGGCGCGGAACCCTCCCAGACGGACCCGTCCCAGGCCGCACCGACCTTGCACGTCGTCGGCACAGAGGGCTACCGAGCCCTGCTGCATCCGTAGGGTGGCGGGCAGGCCGTAGCCTGGCGCCATGGAGTTCCGCCCGTTCCGCGTCCGCCTCACCACGAGATTTCGCGGGCTGACCGAACGCAGCGGGGTGCTCGTTCGCGGGGCGGGGGCCGACGCCTGGGGCGAGTACTCGCCGTTTCCGGACTACGACGGCGAGCGCGCCTCCCGGTGGTGGGCCGCGGCGATGGAGGCCGCGCGCGGCGAGTGGCCGGCGCCGGTGCGCGGCTCGATTCGCGTCAACAGCATCGTGCCGGAGGTCGGCCCCGCCGACGCCGCTCGCCTCGCCGTCGCCGGTGGATGCATCGTCGCGAAGGTCAAGGTGGGCGGCCGCGGCTCCTCCTTCGCCGACGATCGAGCGAGGGTCGAGGCCGCCGCCGGGGCGGTGCGCGACCTCGGGGGAGCCGACGCGCGGGTGCGGATCGACGCGAACGGCGCGTGGGATGTCGATCGGGCGGTCGCGGCGATCCGAGAACTCGAGAGCGCGGCGCGAGCGGCGGGGCTCGACGGGCTGGAGTACGTCGAGCAGCCGTGCGCGTCGGTCGCCGATCTCGCCGAGGTCCGGCGCCGCGTCGACGTGCCGATCGCGGCCGACGAGTCGGTTCGCGTCCCGACGGACCCGCTTGCCGTGGCCCGCGCGGGTGCGGCGGACATCCTGGTCCTCAAGGTCGCGCCGCTCGGCGGGGTCCGCGCGTGCCTCGCGATCGCCGAGGAGGCCGGCCTCCCCGTCGTCGTATCGAGCGCGATGGAGACGTCCGTCGGGCTCGCCGCGGGCCTCGCGCTCGCGCTCGCGCTTCCCGAGTTGCCCTACGCCTGCGGACTGGGAACGGGAACCCTGCTCGTCGATGACGTCGTGTCGCGCCCGCTCGTCCCGCGGGGCGGGATCCTGGTCGCCGAGAGCTCGGAGGTGACCGTCTGATGCCGCACCCCGCGATGGCCTTCGCGCGAGCGCTCGTGGCGAACCTCGCCGCGAACGACGTTCGCGACATCGTGTTGTGCCCCGGCTCTCGCTCGGGCCCGCTCGCGCACGCGCTCGCCGAGGCGGCGGGCGGGGCGACCCCCGGCGCGCCCGGACATTCGGCTCCACGTTCGCGTCGACGAGAGGTCCGCGGGCTTCCTCGCTCTCGGGCTCGCCATCGCGCGCGGCGCGGCCGCCGTCGTCACCACCTCGGGAACCGCCGCTGGCAACCTCCTTCCCGCCGTGATGGAGGCGCACCACGCGGGCGTCCGCCTCATCGCGATCACGGCCGATCGCCCCTTCGATCTGAGGGCGACGGGCGCGAACCAGACCACGGACCAGCGCGCGATCTTCGCGCCCTTCGTCCGGCTGGCCCTCGACGTCGTGGCGCCGGGTCCCGGGCGGGACGTCGAGCGCGAGGCGGCCGTCGTCGTCGGGAGCGCCGTGACGCGCGGGGCGGGGGCCGGTCCTTCGTCGCCGGGGCTCGGGGCGGGCCCCGTGCACCTCAACGTCCAGTTCGCTGATCCCCTCGGTCCCGATCGCGGGCCGTGGCCCGACGCGTCGCCCGCGGAGGCGACCTTCGACGTCAGAGGCGTCGGCCCCGCCCCTGCCCCTCGTCGAGCGGGGCGTCGTCGTCGCGGGCGATCGCGCCGGGCCCGCCGCCGCGACGATCGCGGCCGCGCGCGGATGGCCGCTGCTCGCCGAGCCGACGTCGGGCGCCCGGATCGGCGACGTGTGCGTCCCCCGCTACGCGGCGCTGCTGGCCGGGCCCGAGGGCGAGGCGCTCATCGCCGAGGCGGAGTTCGTGCTCGCGGTTGGGCGCGCGACCCTGTCGCGAGGAGTCAGGGCGCTCGTGGATCGGGCGCCGATCCTCTGGGTCGCGCGGTACGGCGGGCCCTGGAGGGAGGCGCCCGTGCACGCGGAGGTCGTGGTCCAGGACATCCCCTTCGACTGGATCCGGTTCGCGTGCCCCTCCGACGGACGATCGCGCCTGGCTGTCGCGCTGGCTCGACGCCGCTCCCGAGCAGGCGCTTGAGCCGTGGGGAGTGGAGGCCATCGCATCGACGGTCGCGGAGGCGTCGGGCAGCGGCCCTCTCTTCGTCGGCTCGAGTCGCGCCATCCGGGCGCTCGACGCCGTCCTTCCCGCGGGGACGGGGGCCGACCCGCGCGTCGTGGTCGCGAATCGGGGGCTCGCGGGGATCGACGGCACGCTGTCCACGGCCGCCGGAGTGGCGCTCGGCCTCGGCGCGCCCGTGCACCGCCCTCGTCGGGCGACCTGACGTTCCTCCACGACGCGGGAGGGCTCCTCACGGGGAGCCTCGAGAGGCGGCCGGACCTGCGCATCGTCGTCGTGAACGACGACGGCGGCGCGATCTTCGGCTCGCTCGAGCACTCCGACGCCGACCCCGCGGCGTTCGCGCGGGTCTTCACGACGCCGCAGGGCGCGGACATCGGGGCGATCTCCCGGGCATTCGGAGCGACGCACGTGCGAGTGGGGGACGTCGACGCGCTCCGGGCGAGCCTCGCGGATCCCCCCGTCGGCATCGAGGTCGTCGAGGCGGCGCTGACCTGAGGTTCGGGAACTTCTCGCTCCCAGGCGACGCCGGTTAGCCTGGACCAGGGACGCACCGGCGACGGGAGAGGTGTCGTGGCGCAGATTCGCAGTTCACGGTGGTGGGGCGGCCTCACCGTCGCGCTCGCGCTCGCCTTCGTCGCGGGCGTGACCGTCCTCATGTCGTGGGGAAGGGGTGCCGGCGCGGCGCCCGTGGCGACCGTCACCGCGAGCGCCTCCCCGAGCCCGACGGCATCGGACGGTCCCGGCGAACCGGTCGCGGCGCCCGACGCGGCGCTTCCGCTGACCGCCGACGTCCTGCAGGCCGTAGGGCCGGGGTGGATTCTCACGACCTACGATTCGAGTTCCGGCCGCTACCTGACGAGCGCCGAACGCGCCCTGGGCCCCAGCGCGACCCCCGGGGCCGCTGGCCAGTCGGCGCAGGTCCAGCACCTGGGACCATCCGGGAACGCGTCGCGTGTACGTCGTCGATCAGGTCGGGACCGTGTACGAGGGCGCGGAGCTCGATCCGGCGCGCCATCTCGACATTCGGCTCTGGCTCCCGGGAGGACGCAAGGCGATCGTGGCTCAGCCCGAGTGGGTGGGATCCGATCGGGTCGTTCTCGCCACGCTCGACATCGTCACGGGCGCGCTCTCCGGAGCCTTCGACGGCCCTGGCATGGCGCCCCCCTTCGCCCCAAACGTGGCGCAGCCGAGCGCGAGTCCCGACGCGCAGCCGTCGCCCTCGACCTTCGTGCCGGACACGTCGCCCGTGTGGACGGGAGGCGAGGTGCGGCTCGCGGCGAGCCGCGACGCGATCCTCGTGACGGACGGCGAGGACGTCCGTCAGTGGATTCGGCTCTCTCTCGATGGCCGGGCGATCGCGCAGGCGATTCCGCCGGTGACGTCCAGTTCCTTCATCGAGGATCCAGGGGGCACCTGGTATGTCGCGGGCGAGACCGTGAGCGTCACCCTGCAGCGCTGGCTCGACGACCAGCTCGAGTGGCAGGACTACGTCGAGCAGTACTGGAACACGGTGACCTACGCCCAGGTTCCGACGGGCGACGCCGACACCGACCGGATGGACCTCGGCGCGCCGCCGGAGGCGGTGCAGTGCCGGCCCGTGAGCTGGGCGCCGTCGAGGCAACTCCTCGACGCGTGCCCGCGCGCCGACGGGTCGACCGCCCTCTACACGGTGTCGCCGAGGACCAGCACGTTCGTGAGGGCCGCGATCTTCCCGACGACGTCGAGCGACCCGTACTTCTCCGTCAAGCCGGACGCCACCCGCGTTGCCGTGGGGAACGTCGTGTACTCGATCGTGGGCGACGAGGCGTGGCGCCTGCCGTCGACGGAGCCGACGCCCGCGTCGATCGCGTGGTCGGGGAGTCTCCTGCTGTGCTCGGGCGATCGCGCCGCGCGGCTTCCCGCTGGCTACGGCGCCGACGCGATTCGGGCGCACGACGCGTTCGACGGCGAGCCCGTCTACACGCTTGCACGCTCGCGCGGGAGAGGCCGGATTCGGCCCCGTGATCGGCGCGTCGTAGCGAGAGGTCTCAGCGATTTCCCAGGCGCACCCCAGCCTCTCGCAAGGAGCGCTTGCTGATATGGGTCGTGTTGGATCACGACCAAGGAGGCACACTCATGGCACACACGAAGAGGCGGCTCGCCGCATGGCCGACGACCGTCGGCCTCACAGCAGCCCTCGCCGTCGGGGGACTCGTCGCGGGAACATCCGCGGCGTCCGCGGCGGACACGTCCCCGGGCGCGGGCACCCAAGTCTCGCGACCCGATCCGTCGACGGTGCCGTTCTTCGGCTGGCGGCTGAGGATCCTTCGCGACCACGCGATCGTCGTCGCGGTCACGGCCGACGGACCCGCCGCGACGGCCGGCATCGAGGCCCGGGACCAGGTGATCTCGATCCACGGGGTCGCGATCGATCATCGCGGTTCGTTGCGCGAGGCGATGGACGGGGTCGAGCCGGGTGACACCGTTGCCGTCGTCATCTCTCGCGACGGTTCCGAGCAGTCCCTGCGCGTGCAGCTCGAGTCCCAGGCCGAGCGGCCGGGACCCGAGGAGCACCCGTACCTCGGAGCCATTCCCGAGCGTCCCATCAGCGCCGATGCCGGGGGCGTGACGATCGCGTCGGTCAACGACGGGTCGCCCGCCGCGGACGCCGGGGTCGAGCCGGGCGACGTGATCACCGAGATCAACGGCGCGTCGGTCGCCGGTCTGAGGGCGCTCGGCACCGCCCTGAAGGACCTGTCCCCGGGCGACACCGTGAGCCTGACCGTCGTCCGCGACGGCTTCACGTTCACGATCAAGGCCGAGCTGGGCTCCCAGGCCGACAACCCGAACCCCCTTCGGGACCGCGTCGAAGCAGCACATTCGCGGGGCCTGGGGAAGGGCCGGCGGCGCGCGTGGGGATTCCTCCCAGACGGGGGCGCCGGCCGGACTGACCCCCGTGGTGGACGCCACCCAGGTCCCCGGCGTCGGCTACTCGCTCTAGCCGAGTTGGCGCGGTGGGGTCCCGGGGCCACGCCCCGGGACCTCGTCAGCGCGCGGGGGAAGCGCCGGAGTCGGCGCCGAGCGCCATGCGCAGGGGTTCGAGCTTGGCCTCGGACTCCGCCCACTCGTCGTCTGGATCGGATGCGGACGACGATCCCGCACCCGGCAAACAACCTCAGGTGCGACGGGTCCACGGGCGAGACCTCCGCGGCCCTCAGCGCGATGCACCACTCCCCGTCGCCCTCCGCGTCGATCCACCCGACGGGACCGGCGTACCTGCCGCGGTCGAGGCCCTCGAGCGACTCGATGAGCGCGGCGGCGCGATCCGTCGGTGTGCCGCACACGGCGGCCGACGGGTGGAGCGCCTCGACGAGCCCGAGGCTCGTCGTGTCGTCGCTCAGCACGCCCGTCACGTCGGACGACAGGTGCATGACGTTCGGCAGGTGAATCACCGAAGGCGCCTCGGGCACGTTGATCGAACTGCAGTGACGCTCGAGCACATCGGTGACGGAAGTGACCGCGTACTCGTGCTCCTCGCGGTCTTTCGACGAGCGCGCGAGGGCGGCCGCGTGCGCGAGGTCCGCCGTCTCGTCGCCCGTCGGTCGGATGGTGCCGGCCAGGACCCGCGACGTGACGAGTCCCCGGTCGACACGGGCGAGGAGCTCGGGGGTCGCGCCGACCATTCCGTCGACGTGGAACGTCCAGCACGTCGGGTACTCACGCGCGAGCGGCGCGAGGATCGCCCGGACGTCGATGGGGCCGTCGGCGTGCGCCTCGACCGCCCGCGCGAGGACGACCTTGTCGACGATCCCCGCGTCGATGCGCGAAATCGCCGCCGCGACCGCGACGCCCCATGCCGCCTCGTCGCCGTCGTCGACCTCGACCGCGCCGAGAGGCTTGACGGGTTGCGCGCCCGCGAGCGAATCGGCGAGGTCCGGCGCGGAGATCGTCGCGGGCTCGGAGATCGAGGTGAGCCATGAGCGACCGTCGCGAGTCCCGAGGACATATCGGGGAACGATGAGGACGCCGCCGGAGGCCGAGGCGTCGGCGAAGGCGAAGGAGCCGAAGGCGACGAGGCCGGAGCCCCGAAGCCCCACCTCGTCGCGCACGATCGCGCGGGAGGAGACGTCTGACCACCACGCGCGCGCCTCGGCGATTCGGGAAGGTCCCGACGATTCGAAGCGCGCTGCCTCGCCCCACGCCACCATTCCCTCGCCGCGTCGGACCCACGAAACCCCCGGCGTGGGCATCGCGGCGATGAGGTCGCCGGGGTGCGCGACCTCCTCCGTCCTGACCACCCACGGGTCGCGGTCCCTCGCCGCTTGCACGCTCACGCCCCCAGCCTAGGTCCGAGAACGAGCGTCGGCGCCCACGAGGACCGGGGCACGCGGGCGTGGTCGACGAGAACGTAGGCTGTGGGGGTGAAGACCGAGGCCGACGCGATCATCGTGGGCGCGGGTCCCGCGGGTTCCGCGGCGGCACACTATCTCGCCAAGGAAGGCTTTCAGGTCATCGCCCTCGAGAAGGCGCGATTCCCCCGAGACAAGGTGTGCGGCGACGGGCTCACGCCTCGCGCGGTACGCGAGCTTGCCCTGATGGGGGTGCCCACGCGCGAGTCCGATGGCTGGGTGCGCAACAAGGGCCTTCGCATCATCGGCGGCGGGCATCGACTCGAATTTCCGTGGGTCGAGAGCGCCTCCTTCCCCGGCTACGGCCTGACGCTTCCGCGCGCGACGTTCGATCACGTCCTCGCGAAGCACGCGAGGGCTTCGGGGGCCGACGTTCGGGAGGGCGTCGCGGTCGAGGGCGTCCTCCGAAACGAGCGCACGGGGGACGTCGAGGGAGTCTCGGCGAGGGAGACGGACGACAAGGGCCGCAAGGTCGGCCCGCCGATGACCTACAAGGCCCCCCTCGTGATCGCCGCAGATGGCGTGAGCTCTCGCATCGCGACGAGCGAGGGTCTCGAACGAAAGAAGGGCCGCCCGATGGGGGTGGCGGTTCGCACCTACTTCCGTGTGGACCGGCCCAAGGACGACTGGATGGAGGGTCACCTCGAACTCTGGTCGGGCGAGGCGGGCAGGTCGAAGCTTCTCCCGGGCTACGGCTGGATCTTCACCGTGGACGACGGGCTGGTCAACGTCGGCCTTGGGACGCTGAGCGGGCGAGGCAAGCCCCTGGGCCTCGATCACCGGGCGATGCTCGAGGAATTCATCAAGAACTCGGCGCACGAGTGGGGCTTCACGGAATCGGACCGCGCGGGCGAGACGCTCGGCGCCGCGATTCCCATGGCGTTCAGCAGGCAGCCGCACTACCGCAACGGCCTCATGCTCGTCGGCGACAGCGGCGGGATGGTGAATCCGTTCAACGGCGAGGGCATCGCGTACGCGATGCAGGCCGCGCGCCGCGTCGCCGAGGCGGCTGTGTCGGCGCGCGAGGCGACGAGCGGCCGGGATCGCGAGCGGGCGCTCGCGGGGTACGCGCGGCAGATGAAGGAGGACCTGGGGGGGTATTACTCGCTCGGACGTGTCTTCGCCGCGCTGATCGAACGACCCTCGGTGATGCGTGCGTGCACCCGCTACGGACTCCCGCGTCCAACCATCATGTGGATTACACATAAACTGCTGTCGGACGTCTATGAGCCGCACGGCGGCGACTGGGCGGATCGCCTCTTGTCCGCGCTGACGCGCGTTGCGCCCAAAGCGTGACCTTGGTCCGAGTCAGGAAGGGAGCCTGCCGGTGAACCCCTACGTGCCCGTCATCATCATGATCGCGGTCGCTGGTGTGCTCGCCGTCGCCGGCGTCGCCCTGAGCGCCATCGTCGGGCCGAAGCGCTACAACCAGGCGAAGCTCGAGCGCTACGAGTCCGGCGTCCAGCCGACCCCGGGAGCCGCGGGTGGCGGGCGCGTGCCGATCAAGTACTTCCTCGTCGCCATGACCTTCATCGTCTTCGACGTCGAGGTGGTGTTCTTGTATCCGTGGGCCGTCGCCTATCAGCGCTTCGCGCTCTTCGGTTACGTCGCGATCGTGACCTTCCTCGCGCTCATCACCGTGCCGTTCGTCTACGAGTGGCGCCGCGGCGGATTCGACTGGGAGTGATCGATGGGGATTGAGGAGAGCGCACCGGGCTTCCTGCTCGGAACGATCGAGGGCGTCGCCGGATGGGCGCGTGGCGCATCGGTGTACCCCGTGACCTTCGGGCTCGCGTGCTGCTCCATCGAGATGATGTCCACCGGCGGGCCGCGCTTCGACATCGCGAGGCTCGGATCCGAGGTGTTCCGTGGCTCCCCGCGCCAGGCGGACCTGATGATCATCGCCGGGCGCGTGAGCCAGAAGATGGCCCCGATCATGCGCAACGTCTACGACCAGATGGCCGAGCCGAAGTGGGTCATCGCGATGGGAGTCTGCGCCTCCTCGGGCGGCATGTTCAACAACTACGCGATCCTCCAGGGCGCCGACCACGTCCTTCCCGTCGACATCTACCTTCCGGGATGCCCCCCGCGCCCCGAGATGCTGCTCAACGCGCTCATGATGATCAAGAAGCACGCGCGCGAGGCTCCGATCGGCTCCCATCGTCGCCGCATTGCGCGCGAGGCGGAGCGCGCCGCGCTCGAGGCCACGCCGACGTCGGACATGGAGGGCCTCCTCCGATGAGCGACGGCGACAAGCGCGGCGACGAGATGGTCGGCGGAGTCGGCCCCGACGGTCGCGCGCCCATGACCCTCCTGTCCGTGCGCGAGGGGATGTTCTCCGGCTCCGGAGACACGTCCGGCTACGGCGGGCTCGAGCAGACGTTCGCCATGCCGGGCCCGACGGAACGGCCGTACGGGGAGTGGTTCGACGGCGCCGTCGACATCCTCAGGGACCTCCTTGGCGCCGCGGCGGACCAGGCCATCGAGGCCGTCGTCGTCGATCGCGGTGAGCTGACCCTCGTCATCGGCAGGGAGTTCCTCGTCGAGGTCTGCCAGCACCTGCGCGACGACCAGGACCTTCGGTTCGAGCTCAGCCTCGGCGTGAGCGGCGTCCACTACCCCGCCGACGCCGGGCGCGAACTGCACGCGGTCTACCACCTCCGGTCCATCACCAACAACCGGCGGATCCGGATCGAGGTGGCGGTCCCCGACGCCGACCCCCACATCCCGAGCACCACCTCGGTCTACCCGGCGAACAACTGGCACGAGCGCGAGACCTACGACTTCTTCGGGATCGTGTTCGACGGCCACCCGTCGCTCGCCCGCATCGCGATGCCCGACGACTGGGTGGGGCACCCGCAGCGCAAGGACTACCCGCTCGGCGGCGTTCCCGTCGAATACAAGGGCGCGACGATTCCGTCGCCCGACACCCGGAGGCAGTACTGATGGCCGCGCACGCCACGGGGGCGATCCACGAGGACGAGACCATCCCCGAGTTCACCGCGTCCGGCGGGGACTGGTCGGACGTCGTCGACGAGGCCGCGCGCCTGGCGGGCCAGCGGATCGTCGTCAACATGGGGCCGCAGCACCCGTCGACGCACGGGGTGCTCCGCATCATGCTCGAAATCGACGGCGAGACCGTCACCGAGGCCCGCGCCGGCGTCGGCTACCTCCACACGGGCATCGAGAAGAACATGGAGTGGAGGACGTGGACGCAGGGCTCGGCGTTCTGCACCCGCATGGACTACCTCGCCTCGATGTTCCAGGAGGCCGCGTTCTGCCTCGCGACGGAGAAACTCCTCGGCATCACCGACGACATCCCCGAGCGGGCGAGCGTGCTGCGCGTCCTGATGATGGAGCTCAACCGGATCTCCTCCCACCTCGTCGCCATCGGAACGGGCGGAAACGAGCTCGGGGCGACCACGATCATGACGACGTCCTTCCTCGTCCGCGAGGACGTCCTGCGGATCATCGAGGCCGTGACGGGCCTGAGGATGAACAACGCGTACATCCGCCCCGGCGGGGTGGCGCAGGACGCGCCCGAGGACATCGTGGACATGCTCGAGGAGCTCGACGTCACCCTTCGCGGGAAGATGAAGGAGCTCGCGGACCTCCAACTGAAGAACCCGGTGTTCCTCGCGCGCACCCAGGGCATCGCGCACCTGAGCCTCGCCGGCTGCATGGCGCTCGGCATCACGGGCCCGATGCTCCGCTCCGCCGGGCTGCCGTACGACGTGAGGAAGACCGACCCCTACTGCGGCTACGAGACGTACGACTTCCAGGTGCCGGTGGCCGAGGAGGCCGACGCGTACACGCGCACCGTGCTCCGCATGGAGGAGATCTACGAATCGATGAAGATCGTCCGCCAGTGCGCGGAGAGGCTCGAGGCCAACCCGGGACCCGTGATGGTCGCCGACAAGAAGATCGCGTGGCCCGCGCAGCTCGCGCTCGGCGCGGACGGCCAGGGCAACTCGCTCGAGCACATCAGGGAGATCATGGGCACCTCGATGGAGGCGCTCATCCACCACTTCAAGCTCGTGACCGAGGGTTTCAAGGTCCCCGCAGGCCAGGTGTGGCAGACCGTCGAGGCGCCCCGCGGCGAGCTCGGCGTCCACGTGGTCTCCGGCGGAGGAACCAAGCCGTGGCGCGCGCACTTCCGTGACCCCTCGTTCAACAACCTGCAGGCGCTGTCGATCCTGTGCGAGGGCGGCCAGGTCGCCGACGTCGTCGTCGCTGTCGCCTCGATCGACCCGGTTCTGGGAGGCGTCGACCGATGACCTACTCCGACGACAAGGCGGCGCGCATGGCGAAGGACGCCAAAGCGATCATCGCGCGCTACCCGCAGGCGCGCTCCGCCATGCTTCCGCTCCTCCACCTCGTGCAATCCGAGGACGGCTTCGTGTCGCCGGACGGCATGAGTTTCTGCGCGGACCAGCTCGGAGTATCGACCGCCGAGGTGAGCGCGGTCGCGACGTTCTACTCGCAGTTCAAGCGCCGCCCGACGGGCGAGTACCAGGTGGGCGTGTGCACCAACACCCTGTGCGCCGTCATGGGCGGCGACGCCATCTGGGATTCGCTCACCGAGCACCTGGGAGTCGGGGGCGACGAGACGACGGACGACGGCAAGGTCACCCTCGAGCGCATCGAGTGCAACGCGGCGTGCGACTACGCGCCCGTCGTGATGGTCAACTGGGAGTTCTTCGACAACCAGACGCCCGAGAGCGTGGCGGCGGTCGTCGACGACTTGCGCGCGGGCAAGGACGTCGCTCCGACGCGCGGCGCCGCGAAGGTCTGCACGTTCAAGGAGGTCTCGCGGGTGCTCGCCGGCTTCGAGGACGGCCGCGCGGATGAGGGCATCGGGGCCGGGGCGCCGACGCTCGCCGGGCTCGAGATAGCCAACGGAACGTCCGGCGGAAAGGGGGGCGCGGCGTGACCGAGCTGACCCCCATCCTCAGTCGCCACTGGGCAGAGCCGAAGTCGTGGTCGCGCACCGCGTACGAGGCCGACGGCGGATACGCCGCGCTCAAGAAGGCCGTCAAGTCGTCACCCGCCGACGTGATCAAGGCCGTCAAGGATTCGGGTCTTCGCGGCCGCGGTGGGGCGGGCTTTCCCGCGGGAGTGAAGTGGGGCTTCCTTCCCGCGCCCGACGGCGGACACCGCTACCTGGTCGTCAACGCGGACGAGTCCGAGCCGGGCACGTGCAAGGACGTCCCGCTCATGATGGCGTCCCCGCACATGCTGATCGAGGGCGCCATCATCACCGCCTACGCGATCGACGCGGAGCGCGCCTTCATCTACCTGCGCGGCGAGGTGGTCCACGTGTACCGCCGCCTGCTCAACGCGGTCGAGGAGGCCAAGAAGGCCGGGTACCTCGGTGAGAACATCCTCGGCTCCGGCTACGACCTCGAGATCGTCGTCCACGCGGGCGCGGGCGCGTATATCTGCGGCGAGGAGTCCGCGCTCCTCGACTCGCTCGAGGGGCGGCGCGGCCAGCCGCGCCTCAAGCCGCCGTACCCGGCCGTCGCGGGGCTCTACGCCCGGCCGACGGTCATCAACAACGTCGAGACGATCGCCTCCGTCCCCGGCATCATCGCGAACGGCGCCGCGTGGTTCGCGGCGATGGGGACCGAGAAGTCCAAGGGCCACGTGCTCTACTCGCTTTCGGGTCACGTGGAGCGGCCGGGCCAATACGAGGCGCCGCTCGGCATCACGCTGCGGGAGCTGCTGAAGATGGCCGGCGGCGTGCGGAAGGGCCACACGCTCAAGTTCTGGACCCCCGGCGGATCGTCCACCCCGCTCTTCACGGAGAAGCACCTGGACGTGCCGCTCGACTACGAGGCGGTGGAGGAGGCAGGCTCGATGCTCGGCACGCGAGCCCTCCAAATCTTCGACGAGACCACGTGCGTCGTCCGCGCCGTCGCCCGCTGGACCGAGTTCTACAAGCACGAGTCGTGCGGCAAGTGCACGCCGTGCCGCGAGGGCACCTTCTGGCTGAACCAGATCTACGAGCGGCTGGAAAGCGGCGAGGGTACGGAGGCCGACATCGAACAGCTCCTCGACACCTCGCGATCGATTCTCGGCAGGAGCTTCTGCGCGCTCGGCGACGCCGCGACCATGACCATCAGTTCCTCTATCGCGCTCTTCCGCGACGAGTACATGGCCCACGTCAAGGGCCACGGGTGCCCGACGGACCCGAAGGCGACGGCGCTCTTCGCCCTCCCGGACGCGAAGGGGGTCAAGGCGTGACGACCACGGAACACGCGAAGAAGGGCGCGGACCTGATCCCGACGATCACCGCGACCATCGACGGCGTCGAGGTGAGCGTGCCGAAGGGAACGCTCATCATCCGTGCGGCCGAGCAGATCGGCGTCGAGATTCCGCGCTTCTGCGACCACCCTGCCCTCGAGCCCGCGGGGGCCTGCCGCCAGTGCCTGGTCGAGGTTGCGACGCCCGACCGCGACGGCAACCTTCGGCCGATGCCCAAGCCCCAGGCCTCGTGCTCCGTCGAGTTGACGCCCGGCATGGTGGTGAAGACCCACGAGACGTCCGAGGTCGCCGAGCGGGCTCAGCGGGGAGTGATGGAGCTGCTGCTCATCAACCACCCGCTCGACTGCCCCGTGTGCGACAAGGGCGGCGAGTGCCCCCTGCAGAACCAGGCGATGAGCCACGGCAATGCGGAGAGCCGCTTCCTCGACGTCAAGCGGACCTTCGAGAAGCCGCTCGCCCTGTCAAGCGAGATCCTCTTGGACCGCGAGCGGTGCGTCCTGTGCCAGCGGTGCACGCGCTTCAGCGAGCAGATCCCCGGCGACCCCTTCATCGAGCTTCAGGAGCGCGGCGCCCAGTCGCAGATCGGCCTGCTCGACGTCGACGTCCTCGACTTCGACGGGTTCGCTCCGACGGGTCTCGCCCGCGAGGACGAGTCCGGGCGGACCTTCTCCTCGTACTTCGCCGGCAACACCATCCAGATCTGTCCCGTCGGCGCCCTGACGTCCGCCGCCTACCGCTTCCGTTCGCGCCCCTTCGACCTCGTCTCGTCGCCGTCGATCGCCGAGCACGACTCGTCGGGAAGCGCGATTCGCATCGACCACCGCCGCGGCAAGGTGATGCGCCGCCTCGCGATCAACGACCCCGTGGTCAACGAGGACTGGATCACCGACAAGGACCGGTTCGCCTTCGCGTGGCAAGACCTCGATGACCGCCTGACACGTCCGCTCGTTCGCGACGAGGCCGGGGTGCTCGTCGAGGCGAGCTGGCCGGAGGCGCTCGAGCGCGCGGCGGCCGGACTCGCCAAGGCCCTCCGGAGCAAGAAGGCCACGGGAGTCGGCGTGCTTCCCGGCGGCCGCGTGACGCTTGAGGATGCCTACGCGTACGGGAAGTTCGCTCGCGCGGTCCTCGGCACCAACGACGTAGATGCGCGGTGGCGCGCGCTGAGCGCGGAGGAGCACGACTTCCTCGCGTCGAGCGTCGCCGGAACCGGAGTCGGCGTCACGTTCGCCGATCTCGAGAAGGCGCCCGCGGTCCTGCTCGCGGGCTTCGAACCAGAAGACGAGGGCGGGGTCGTCTTCCTTCGCCTCCACAAGGCGCGGGGCGGGCAGAGCGTCTTCACCGTCGCGCCGTTCCTCTCGCCCGGAGCGCGGAAGCTCGACGCCTCGCTCATCGCGTCCGTCCCCGGAGACGAGGGTTCGGTGCTCGCCTCGCTTCCCCGGGACGTCGTGGCCGCGCTCAAAGCGGAGGGGTCCGTCATCGTCGTGGGGGAACGGCTCGCGTCGGCCCCCGGAGCGCTGACCGCCGCGCTCGCGCTCGCAGATTCGACGGGCGCGCGCCTCGCGTGGATCCCGCGCCGCGCCGGCGAGCGCGGGGCGATCGAGGCGGGCGCGCTCCCCGGCATCCTTCCCGGGGGGGCCTCCGCGCGCGCCGCATCCGCGCGCGCCGCGGTCGCCAAGGCCTGGGGCCTCAAGGAGCTTCCCTCGGCGCCAGGGCGCGACGCGAGCGCGATCCTCGCCGCCGCGGCCGCAGGCGATCTTGGCGCGCTCGTTCTCGGGGGCGTCTCGCTCGACGACCTCCCTCCCAGCGCGGCCTCCGCCGTCAAGAAGGCCCCGTTCGTGGTGAGCCTCGAGGTTCGCAGGACCGCCGCGACGGAGCTCGCCGACGTCGTGCTTCCCGTTGCGCCGCCGTCGGAGAAGGCGGGGACATTCGTCAACTGGGAAGGCCGCCTGCGGTCCTTCGAGCCGGCCTTGGACACCGACGCCGTCAGCGACCACCGAGCCCTCGACATGCTGGCGAGGGCGATGGGCTCCGAGCTTGGCACCCCGACGGCGGAGGCGGTCATGGGCGAGATCGCCTCCCTCCCCATCGATGAGGCCTCCCGGGCTCCGCGTCCCGCCGCCGCGGCGGCCGGAAAGCCGAGGCTCGCGTCCGACCAAGCGGTCGTGGCGTCCTGGCACCTCCTCGTCGACGGCGGATCGCTGCAGGACGGCGAACCCCACCTCGCGGGCACCGGCCGCGTTCCCGTCGCGCGGATGAGTCCCGCCACCGCTGAGAAGCTTGGCGTGACCGACGTCGCACGGGTTTCCGGCGCGGCCCGAGGTTCGATTACGCTTCCGGTGGTGGCGACGCCGGGAATGGTCGACGGGGTCGTGTGGCTGCCGATGAACTCGCCCGGGTCCTCCGTCGCCCGCACCTTGGGCGTGTTCCCCGGCGCCACCGTGACCGTGAAGGGAATCGGCTCGTGATGTCTGTTGGCACCGCGCTCGTCAGCGCCGCGCTCGCCGCGGCCGCGGACCCTTCGGCGGACTCCGCCGCCCCGCCCGTGGTTCCCATCGAGGACACCCTCGCGGGAGACAGCATCTGGGTCGTGGTGATCAAGGCGGTCGCGATCCTGGTGTTCCTGCTGCTGAACGTGCTCTTCGCCGTTTGGTTCGAGCGCCGGGTGATCGCGCGGTTCCAGGAGCGCCTCGGGCCGAACATGCACGGGCCGTTCGGGCTCATGCAGTCGTTGGGCGACGCGCTCAAGCTCCTGTTCAAGGAGGACCTGGTCGTCAGCGCCGCGGACAAGCTTCTCTATCTCGCGGCGCCCATGATCTCCGTGGGGGCGGCGTTCCTGACGTTCGCCGTCATTCCGATGGGCCCGGCCGTCCACATCCCCTTCACGAACGACGTGACCCCGCTCCAGCTGACCGACTTCCCCGTCGCCATGCTCTACATCCTCGGGTGCGCGGCGCTCGGCGTGTACGGGATCGTGCTCGGCGGGTGGGCCTCGGGCTCCACCTATCCCCTGATGGGCGCCGTGCGCTCCACGGCCCAGGTGATCTCGTACGAGCTCGCGATGGGCCTCTCGCTCGTCACCGTCTTCCTCATGGCCCACTCGATGTCGATGAGCGAGATCGTCGCATCGCAGCAGCAGCGCTGGTGGATCGTCTCGCTCCTGCCCGCGTTCCTCCTGTACGTCGTCTCGATGCTCGGCGAAACCAACCGCCTTCCCTTCGACCTTCCCGAGGCCGAGGGCGAGCTGGTCGCCGGGTACTTCACCGAATACTCGTCGATGAAGTTCGCGTGGTTCTTCCTCGCGGAGTACATCAACATGATCAACGTTTCCGCCGTCGCGACCACGCTCTTCCTCGGGGGATGGCGCGCGCCGTGGCCGCTGAGTCTCGTCGGCGACGGTGCCCTCAACGCCGGCTGGTGGCCGCTCCTGTGGTTCCTCGCGAAGGTCTGGACGCTGATGTTCTTCTTCGTCTGGGTGCGCGGATCCCTGCTGCGGTTCCGCTACGACCAGTTCATGAAGCTCGGCTGGAAGATCCTCATTCCCGCGGGCCTCGTGTGGGTGGTGCTGTGGGGCGGCGGGCTCGTGGCGTACGACGCCGGAATCCTCCCCGGCATGCGCCAGGCGCTGATCGGCATCGCGATCGCTCTCGCGCTTCTCGCCCTCGTCGTCGGACTGTGGCCCAGCAAGGACGTTCCGACCAAGCAGGCGAAGGGATCGAAGGCCGAGCGAGAAATCGACGCGTTCGCCGACGGGTTCCCCGTTCCGCCAAAGCCCGGCCAGAAGCTGCCGGCGTCACCCAGGTCGGGCCGCACCGTGACGGGCTCCGGGCGCCGGAGCGCTCAGGGGGGAGGCGATCATGGATAGGCCCGAGCACACGTTCGAGTCCAATTTCCCGAAGAAGGGCCCGATCGGCTCGTTCTTCGCTCCCGTCGCGGGCTTCGGCGTGACGATGCGCAACTTCTTCCGCCCCTCAAAGACGGAGCAGTACCCGCGCGAGAAGGTTCCGACCGATCCCCGGTACCACGGCCGCCACCAGTTGAACCGGCACCCGGACGGCCTGGAGAAGTGCATCGGCTGCGAGTTGTGCGCGTGGGCGTGCCCGGCGGACGCGATCTACGTCGAGGGCGACTCCAATACGCCCGAGGCGCAGTACTCGCCCGGCGAGCGCTACGGCCGCGTCTATCAGATCAACTACCTGCGCTGCATCTTCTGCGGACTCTGCATCGAGGCCTGCCCGACCCGCGCGCTCACCATGACGAACGACTACGAGCTCGCCGGCCCGACGCGCGAGGGCCTCATCTACGAGAAGGAGGACCTCCTCGCACCCCTCGGGGAGGGCATGCTCGCCGCTCCGCACCCGATGGTTCCCGGAACGACGGATCAGGAGTACTACCGGGGCGACGTCATCGGCGCCGTCGAGGAGCAGATCGACTGGGTCAGGGAGAACCGGCCGGCCGACCCGAGCCTGCCGGAGGTGCGCCATGCGTGAGGAAATCATGTTCTGGGCGCTCGGGCCGGTCATGGTCCTCGCCTCGCTCGGGCTCCTCTTCGCCCGCAAGGCCGTGCACGTCGCCATGGGCGTCGTTGTTGTCATGCTCGGCCTCGCCGTCTTCTACGTCGCGCAGGCCGCGCCGTTCCTCGGCGTCGTGCAGATCGTCGTCTACACGGGCGCCGTCATGATGCTCTTCCTCTTCGTCCTCATGCTCGTCGGCGTCGATCAGCGCGAGAGCCTGCGCGAGACCATTCGCGGCCAGCGGTTCGTGGCCTTCGTGGGCGCGGCCGGACTCGCCGCGCTCCTCATCAGCATGCTGGGTACGGTCGCGATCGACCACGCGGACGTCGCGGGCCTCGACCCGGCGAACGCGAACGGCAACCCGCAGGCCATCGCCGGCGTGATGTTCGGGAACTTCGTGCTCGTCATGGAGGCGCTCGGGGTGCTCCTCACCGTCGCCGCCGTCGGCGCCATCGTCCTCACCAACGTTCCGCGCCTCGCGCCGACGCAAAATCAGCGCGTGCGGTCGGACGCGCGGATTCTCGGCAAGGCCGATCCCGTCAACAAGCCGATGCCGGGCGTGTACGCCCGACACAACGCGCTCGACACCCCGGCGCTCGACCCGCTCGGCAACCCCATCGAGGCGTCCATCTCCCGCGTGCTCCGGGCGCGGAAACAGAATCGCGACGCGGGGGAGTTCCTCCCGTCGATCGAGGACGGTCCCGCAACGGCGGAAGGCGACGAGGGGGCGGCGACGTGAATCCCATGAATTACGTGATCCTCGCGACCATCCTGTTCTCGGTTGGCGCGGCGGCCGTGCTGCTCAGGCGCAACGCCATCGTCGCCTTCATGGGGGTCGAGTTGATGCTCAACGCGTCGAACCTCGTGCTCGTGACGTTCGCGCGCGTGAATGCCTCGATCGAGGGCCAGGTCTACGCGTTCGCGGTGCTCGTCGTCGCCGCGGCCGAGGTCGTCGTCGGGCTGGCGATCATCATCGCGCTGTTCCGCTCGCGCCAGAACATTTCGCTCGACGAGCCCTCCGAGATGAAGGGCTAGGAATGCTGACCCTCAGCTGGCTCCTGATCGCCGTGCCGCTCGCGAGCGCGGCGACGCTTCTGCTTGCCGGCCGCGCCGCGCGCGGCTGGGGGCACTGGCTGGGCGTCGCAGCCTCGTCCGCGACCGTGGTCGTCGGCATCGGGGCGTTCGTCGAGATGCTGGGCCGGGACGCGCTCGGACCGGGCGTTCCACGAGACGCTCTTCCAGTGGATTCCCGGGGGCGCTTTCGCCGTGGACGCCGGAATCTTGCTGGATCCGCTCTCGATGGCGTTCGTGCTGCTCGTCTCCTTCGTCGGGACCCTGATCCACCTCTACTCGGTCGCCTACATGGAGCACGACGCCAGGCGCTCGACGTTCTTCGCCTACCTCAACCTCTTCATCGCGGCGATGTACATCCTCGTGCTCGCGGACTCCTACCTCCTCCTGTTCGTCGGCTGGGAGGGCGTGGGCCTCGCGTCGTACCTGCTCATCGGGTTCTGGAACCACCACCCGCCCTTCGCGTCGGCCGCCAACAAGGCATTCGTCGTCAACCGCATCGGCGACATGGGCCTCATCCTCGCGATGGCGCTGATGTTCGCGCACCTGGGCTCGGTGGACTTCGCGACGGTCTTCGCGGCCGCGCCGACGGCCTCGACCGGGGTCCTGACGGCGATCGGCTTCGCGCTCCTCCTCGCCGCCTGCGGAAAGTCCGCCCAGTTCCCGCTCCAGTCGTGGCTCGGAGACGCCATGGCCGGCCCGACCCCGGTCTCGGCCCTCATCCACGCGGCGACGATGGTGACGGCGGGCGTCTACCTCGTCGTCCGTTCCGGCCCGGTCTTTGCCGGGGCGCCGAACGCCCTCCTCGCCGTCGCCATCGTCGGCGCCATCACGCTGCTGATGGGCGCGATCATCGGCATGGCGAAGGACGACATCAAGAAGGCGCTCGCGGCGTCGACGATGTCCCAGATCGGCTACATGATGCTCGCCGCGGGCCTCGGACCCGTGGGCTACGCGTTCGCGATCTTCCACCTGCTCACCCACGGCTTCTTCAAGGCGGGCATGTTCCTTGGCGCGGGCTCCGTGATGCACGGGATGGACGACCAGGTGGACATGCGGCGCTTCGGCGGCCTCGCGACGCATGATGAAGCTCACCTGGGTGACGTTCGGGCTCGGGTGGCTCGCGATCCTGGGGATCCCTCCGTTCTCCGGATTCTGGTCCAAGGACAAGATCATCGAGGTCGCGTTCATCGGCGACGGCTGGAAGCCGTGGGTCTTCGGCCTGGCCGCCCTTCTCGGCGCCGGCCTGACCGCGTACTACATGTCCCGCCTCTTCTTCATGACCTTCCACGGCGAGAAGCGTTGGACCGACGGCCAGCACCCCCACGAGTCGCCCCTCCTGATGACGATCCCGATGGCGGTCCTCGCGGCGGGCTCGGCGCTGCTCGGGCTCTTCCTCGCCCTTGGCGACGGCTTCGTCACGTGGCTCGCCCCCATCACCGGGCACGCGGAGCACGGGGAACCGGTCCTCGCCGCCCCGCTGATCGTCACGCTCACCCTCGTCCTCGTCGCGCTCGGGGTCGCCGCCGCCTACTTCCAATACGTCTCGCGCCCCGTCCCGGTCGCCCCCCCGCGCGCGTCGGTGCTGACCCTCGCCGCGCGGCAGGACTTCTTCCAGGACACCGTCAACGCGACGGTGTTCCAGTGGCCGGGTCAGGTCGCGACGCGCGTCGCCGTCTACACCGACGCCGCGACGATCGACGGCGCGGTCAACACGACCGCGTCGGGGACGGCGCGCGCGGGGGAGGCGCTCCGGCGGCTCCAGACGGGCAACGTGCGCACCTACTCCGCGACGATGCTCATCGGCGTCGTCGTCCTGCTCGCCATCGTCGCGAAGGGTGGGTTCTAGATGTTCCCGTACCTGACGGTCCTCGTCGCCCTTCCCGCCGTGGGCGCCGTGGTTCTCCGCGCGCTTCCCGCGGCGCAGCGCCGCGCCTCGCGCAGCGTGGCACTGGGGATCGCCGTAGCCGAGCTCGTCCTCGCCGCGGTCGCCGCCGCGCAGTTTGACCTCGGGGCTGCGGGCCAGCAGCAGTTCGCCGAGACCCGCTCGTGGATCCCGCAGATCGGCGCGAGCTGGGCCGTCGGCGTCAACGGCATCGGGCTCCTCCTCGTGCTGCTCGCCGTCCTCCTGACCCCGCTCGTGATCCTCGCGGGATGGAAGGACGACGACGACCCGGACCGCCAGATGAAGTACCTCGCGCTCGTCCTCGCGCTCGAGGCGTTCATGGTGCTGATCTTCGCCGCGCGCGACGTCTTCCTCTTCTACGTGGCGTTCGAGGCGATGCTCATCCCGGTCTACCTGCTGATCGGGCTGTTCGGCGGGGAGCAGCGGCGATACGCCGCGGTCAAGTTCCTGATCTTCTCGCTCGCGGGCGGGCTCGTCATGCTCGCCGGGGTCATCGCGCTCTACGTCGAGGGCCCGGGAGGAAGCCAGGGCTTCCTGACGGACAACCTCACGGGCCTGACGCTCGGGACGACGACGGAGCGGCTGATCTTCCTTGCCTTCTTCTTCGCGTTCGCGATCAAGGCGCCCATGGTCCCGCTGCACACCTGGCTCCCGACGGTCGCGCAGACGGCGCGCCCCGGAACCACGGCCCTCCTCGTCGCGGTGCTCGACAAGATCGGCACCTTCGGGATGCTGACGCTCTGCCTTCCGCTCTTCCCTGAGGCTTCGCGGTGGGCCGCGCCCGTCATCATCGCGTTCGCCGTGCTGTCGATCATCTACGGCGCGCTGCTCGCGATCGGGCAAGAGGACATGCTCCGCCTCGTCGCGTACACGTCCGTCTCGCACTTCGGCGTCATGGTGCTGGGGATCTTCGCCCTCCGCCAGACCTCGGTCGAGGGCGCGGCGTTCTACATGCTCAACCACGGGCTCTCGACGGGCGCGCTGTTCCTTGTCGTCGGGTTCCTGGTGAGGCGGCGCGGATCGGCGCTCGTGTCCGACTTCGGCGGCCTCCAGAAGGTCGTCCCCGTCCTCGCCGGCACCTTCCTCGTCGTCGGGCTCTCCGCGCTCGCCCTTCCCGGCCTCTCGCCGTTCGTGTCGGAGATCATGGTCCTCGTCGGGGCGTACCCGGCCGCCCGCGTCGGCGTGATCATCGCGATCCTTGGCGTCGTGCTCGCGGCGCTGTACATCCTGCTCGCGTACCAGAAGGTCTTCACCGGTCCCGTGCGCGAGGGGCTGGAGAAGACGCCGGATCTGTCGTGGCGCGAGAAGCTCTCCACCGGGCCGCTGATCGCGGCCATGGTCGATTCTCGGCTTCGTGCCCGGCATCGCCCTTGGGCTGCTCCGGGCCCCTGTTGAGGCGGCCATCGCCCCGACCGCGTCCGTCGATACTCCAGCGGAGGTTTCCGAGTGAGCACCCCGAGCCCCATCATCGCAGTGGGCGCCGCTGATCCCGGTCCTCGCGGTCTTCGGGGCCGCGATGGTCGGCATCCTGATCGAGGCCTTCGTCCGGACTCCCGCGACCCGCGCGCGCGTCCAGACGGTGCTCGCGATCGCGGCCACGGTCGCCGCGTTCGTGGTCGCGGTCTTCCAGTGGGTGGCGCTCGACGGCGACGGCCTCCGAATCGCCGGCCGGTTCCTGGTGTCCGACCGCCAGTCGCTCGCGTGGCAGGCGATCCTCGCGCTGTTCGCCCTCCTGGGCATGCTGCTCTTCGCTGCCCGGACCCGCGGGGAGGACGCGTTCGTGCCGCTCGCGAGCGTGGCCCCGGGCTCCACCGAGGAGGCCGTGGCGACCAAGCGCGGGTTCGCGCAGACCGAGGTCTTCCCGCTCGGCCTGTTCGCCGCCGGCGGGATGATGCTCTTCACGATGGTCTCGGACGTCATCGTCCTGTTCGTCGTCCTTGAGGTGTTGTCGCTGCCCCTGTACCTCCTCGTCGGCCTCGCGCGACGCCGACGCCTCATGTCGCAGGAGGCCGCGCTCAAGTACTTCCTCATGGGCGCGTTCTCCTCGGCGATCTACCTGTTCGGCGCCTCGCTCCTCTTCGGGTTCGCGTCGGCCACGTCGTACGCGGAGATCGCCGCCGCGATCACTCGCGGCTTCGACCGGGAGCCCCTCCTCGTCGCGGGCGTCGCCCTCATGCTCGTCGGCCTCCTGTTCAAGCTCGGGGCCGTTCCGTTCCATGGCTGGACGCCCGACGCCTACCAGGGCGCGCCGACCCCCGTCACGGCGTTCATGGCGGCCGCGACGAAGGCGGCCGCGGCGGCCGCGCTCGCCCGGCTCCTCTACCTCGCCCTGTTCCAGCTCGCGTGGCAGCTCGCCCCGGTCCTGTGGACGGTCGCGATCGCGACCATGCTGCTCGGCACCGTCGTCGCGATCACCCAGACGGACGTGAAGCGCATGCTCGCGTACTCGTCGATCGCGCACGCGGGGTTCCTGCTCGTCGCGCTCACGTCCTTCCGCGGCGATGCGCTCGCGGCCGTCCCGTTCTACATGCTCGCCTACGGGCTCGCGACCCTGGGAGCGTTCGCGATCGTGAGCCAGGTCCGCGAGCGGACGCCCGACGGCGCGCTCGGTGCCGAGGCCACGCGGCTCGGCCAGTGGGCGGGGCTGGGGAGGCGGTCGCCGTGGCTCGCGACGGCGATGGGGCTCTTCCTGTTGTCGTTCGCCGGGATTCCGCTGACCGCCGGCTTCATCGGGAAATTCGTCGCCTTCAGGGCGGCGATCGACGCCGGGGCGTGGCCGCTCGTGCTCGTCGCCGTGCTCGCGTCCGCCGCCGCGGCGTTCTTCTACGTGCGCGTCATCGTCCTGATGTTCCTTACCCCCGTGCCCGAGGACCTCGAGGACACCGTCGAGGTGACCACCGCGACCGGGCCGATGGTCGTCGTCATGATCGCCGCCGCGGGGACCGTGCTCCTCGGCGTCGTCCCCGCGCCCGTGCTTGACCTGGCGCACCAGGCTGCGATCCTGGTTCCGTGAGCCTTCCCCTCGCGAACTCCGACCTCGAGGCGGTTCTCGCGCCGCGCCTCGATCTGGTGGAGGAGCGCCTGCGGGACGCCGTCGCCCAGTCGGACGCGCTCGCGCAGTCGACCAGCAGGCACCTGGTGGACGCTGGAGGCAAGCGCCTTCGCCCGATGCTCACGCTTCTGGCCGCGCAGCTCGGCGACGGCGGCCGACCCGAGGTGCTCGACGCCGCGGTCGTCGTGGAGCTCACTCACCTCGCAACCTTGTATCACGACGACGTGATGGACTCCGCGCCCACCCGTCGAGGTGCGCCCGCCGCCCACGAGGTGTGGGGAAACTCCGTCGCCATCCTCACGGGCGACCTCCTCTTTGCGCGCGCGTCGCGCGTCGTCGCCGGACTCGGGCCAGACGCCGTGCGGATCCAGGCCCAGACCTTCGAGCGCCTGTGCCTTGGCCAGCTCCACGAGACGGTCGGGCCCGAACCGGGCGACGACCCCGTCGAGCACTACCTCCAGGTCCTCGCCGACAAGACGGGTTCGCTCATCGGGACGTCGGCGCGATTCGGCGCGATGTTCGCAGGCTGCGAGCGGTCCATCGTCCGCCAGGTCACGGAGTACGGCGAGCTCGCGGGCGTCGCGTTCCAGCTCGCCGACGACGTGATCGATCTTCGCTCCGACGCCCAGACCACGGGAAAGACGCCCGGAACCGACCTGCGCGAGGGCGTCGCCACCATGCCCGTGCTCGCGCTGCGCGCCCGGGTGACCGCCGGCGCCGACGCCTCCGACGCCGCGCTCCTGAGCCGGATCGAGGGCGACCTGAGCGACGACGCGGCCCTCGCGGACGTCGTCGCGGAGCTCGCCGCGCACTCCGTCGTTGACGAGACGGCGGCGCTCGCGCGCCGGTGGAGTCGCGAGGCGCGCGCCGCCATCGGATCCCTTCCCGGCGGCCCCGTGCGAGGAGGCGCTCGAGTCCTTCGCCGAGGCTTTGGTCGCCCGGGCGTCGTAGGCGCGTGCGGTAGCGTCGAGCCCAGATGGCCGCGGGTCGCGGCCCTGATCGAGCAAGGAGCGAGTGCTGTGGCGAAGAGCGAACGAGAGACCCTCGTCAAGGTGGGGGAGCGCCCGCGCCTGGACGTCATCTACGAGACGCTGCTGTGGCTCGTCGCGCTCGGAGCCGCGATCTGGATCATCCAGGGCCTGGTGAGCGCGCCGCCGATCTCCGAGGACATCGGCGCGGGTGGTGACGCCCTGATCAAGGGGCTGATCTCGCTCATCGTGATCGCCATCGCCGGATACCTCATCGCGCAGACCCTGCTGCTCAACGGGCGCTTCGGCGTCCTCTACGGCGTGGTCAGCGGCGACGAAATCTCGCTCGCGGCGCCCGAGGGGCTCGTGGGGTCGCGATCGCGGCGCCTCGTCTGCGACGGCCCCGTGACGGTCGCGGTTCGCGTCGACTCCAAGTCCCGGGGCTCGTCGTCCACGCCCGCGACCCGCATCCGGCTCGAATGCGGCGACGCGAGGCTCGTCGTCCAGGTCAGTTCGCCGGTCGACGATCCCGGGCAAATCCAGGCGTCGATTCGGACGTGGCTGGGGGCGCACGGCGTCTCGGCGAAGGCCGTGGCGTACCCCGAGCGGCAGGCCACTTCCGGCGCGTAGCGCGATCGCCCGGCCTCCTTCCCCAACCGAATTGCCGCGGGCTCCGTCTTACTTGGTAGGGGGAGACGGGAGAACGGGATGGCCTGGCAGTCGCTGGTGGAGGACCTGATCGCTCAGCGAGGCGCGCGCCTGGTCGCGTACGCCGAGATGCTCACGGCGCGCGACGCCGACGCCGAGGACCTCTTCCAGGACGCGCTCGTCAAGTGCTTCTCCCGTCGCCGCTCCGTCGAGACGGTCGAGGAGGCCGAGCGGTACGCGCGGCGCGCCATGCAGACGATGGTTATCGACCGCGCGCGGGCCCGCGGGGCGCGCGAGCGCGCGCTCGACCGGTCGTTCACTCGCGAGCCCGCTGCGGCCGACGTCGACGCCAGCATCGATCTGCGCCGCGCCCTCCGCACCCTCTCGCCGCGCGAGCGCGTGTGCGTGGTGATGAAGTACTTCGACGACATGACGATCGCGCAGATCTCCGCCCACTTGGGGCTCGCCGACGGCACGGTCAAGCGGTACCTGTCCGATGCGACCAAGGCGCTCGCGGCGCACTTCGGCTCGGACGTCGATTTCGGCAACCCGCCAGAGAGGGTCGAGGTTGTCTCGGGCAAGAGGAGGAACGCATCATGAACGGATTCGACGAGGTCGTCTCTGCGGGGTTCGACGCCCGGGTTCAGGCCATCACCGAGGGCGGAGGGGTTCCGCGGAAGCGGGCGAGGTCCGTCGTGACCGCCATCCGGCGGCGCAGGGCCGTGCGTGCCGGTGCGGCGACAGGAGCGTCCGTCCTCGCTGTGGGGGCGCTGGCCTTCGCCGCGGTCAACCTCGGACCCTCGCACACCGTCGCGCCCGCGGCCTTCCCGGTGCCGACGGGCGGCGCGCTCCCGTGGTGCGACCTCACGTCGTACCCCGCGGTCAACACCGAAGCCCTGGGCGGCTACCCGTACGACGGGCGCATCTACGTGAACGCGACCGACGAGGAGTACGTGTACGTCGCGCCTGACGGAACCACGACGGTCCTCGAGGCCGACGCGGACGGCAGCTACTACGCGACGACGCCGTCCGGGGCGAGGTTCCGGGCGCCGGTGGAAGTCGCGACCGGCGAGGGCTGGTCGCACATGGCCTGGGACTTCACTAGCGACGGCGACGGCATCGGGCGCGCGTACTTCGTGGCGCCGGGCGAGCCGGCATTCTTCACGCCCGCCGGACCGGCCCTGCTCAACGAGTGGACTACCCCGACGCCCGACGACGCCCCCGCGGGGGTGGATGGCGCGGCGGTCCTCGCTCTTCAGTTGCAGGCGATCGGGTTCCTCTACGCCATGCCCGTGGCGGAGGGCGCGGTTCCCGCCGGTGCCACGCTCGAGGAGGTGTTGCGCTGGGTCGACGGCAGCGAGAGGGTCACGCCGCTCGACACGCCGGAGTCCACGTCGACCCCCGTCGCGACCGAGGATCTCCCGGGGCTCGCGAGCGTCTCCATGCGCGTCAGCGGGCTTCCCGACGGCGCGACCTACGAGGTGACGTCGACCTTCGACTCGACCAAGACCTGGGCCGCGGCCTGCGGCACGCAACTCGACTACGGCGCCCCGGCGTCGGTCGAGGAGCCGTTCCACTGGGGCCCGTACTTCGAGGGCCCAGAGACCGCCGGAATTCCAGTGCCTCGCGGTGTTGCCGAAGCGAGGACGAGGACGTCATCCCCGTGGCGGTCCACACCGGGGTGGGGGCCCTTGCCACAACGGTTGAGTGGGGTCCGACGAACCTTCCGGCCGCGGCTCGACAGAACGCCATCGACGGCGACTTCGGAACCGGCGGGGTCCTGATCGATGTCACGACCGACCTCTTCGAAGGAACCGGACGCCGGAGTTCGCGCCCGCTCTACCCGGGCTGGACGATGAACGGCTCCGGAAGCGACGGCACGTGGGACGGCAGCGATGACGTTCGGCGCCCTGGCGTGGATTGACTCGGACGGACGGATCATCGGACGCGAGGTCATGGCCGATGAGGGCGTGCAGGCGCCCCCCGACGAGGCGACGCGTGGCAACATTCGTCAGGTCGCGGACCTGGGAACAGTCGACGGGCGGGATCGCACGTTGTTCCTCCGGGACAACATCGCCACCGCGGGCGTCCCGTGCGACGGCGTCGACCCTGCCGCGCTCGCGTCGGCCACCGTCGTCTGGATCCAGGGCCTCGGCCCCGACGCCGACCACATGACGTGGAGCTGGACCCGCGTCTGGCCGCCATCGCAGAGCTGAGGTCGCGCGCGACAATCTGAGGACTCGCCCCAACCAATTCGCTCGCGGGCCCCGTTTACTGGGTGTCAAGAGACGAGACGGGGAAACGGATGTCGTGGCAGCCGCTGGTCGAAGACCTGATCGTGGAGCGGGGCGCGCGCCTTGTGGCGTACGCGGCCATGCTCACTGCCCACGACGCAGACGCCGAAGACCTGTTCCAGGATGCGCTCGTGAAGTGCTTCTCGCGTCGCAGGACGATCGACACGATCGGCGACGCGGACGGCTACGTCAGGCGGGCCATGCAGACCCTCGTCATCGACCGCTCGCGTGCCGGGGGCGTGCGACGGCGCGCGGCCGACAAGGCCTTCGCCCGCGGACCCGCCTCGCCGGACATCGACGCGGGCCTCGACCTGCGCCGCGCCCTGCGCGAGCTGTCGCCGCGCGAACGCGTGTGCGTCGTCATGAAGTACTTCGACGACATGACGATCGCGCAGATCGCGGGCGAACTCGGACTCGCCGACGGCACCGTGAAGCGGTACCTGTCCGACGCGACGAAGGCGTTGGCATCGCATCTCGACACCACCATGGATTTCGCTGACGGGCCCGAGCGCGTAGACGTCGTTTCGGGAAGAGGAGGAACGGGTCATGAGCAACTTCGACGAGTTTGTTCGCGAGAACTACGACGCGCACGTGGAGGCCATCACCCGGGCGGGCGGCGTTCCGCGCAAGCGGGCGCGTTCCGCACTCTCCGCAATCCGGCGCCGCCGCGCGGTGCGGGCGGGGGCGGCGACCGGTGCGTCGGTGCTGACAGTCGGGGCCGTCGCCGTGGGCGTGATGAATCTGCGACCCGTCGACGAGGCCGCACCGGTAGGCCTGCCGACGGCCACCGAGAGCCTCGCCCCTTTCGCGTTCCCCACGCCGCCTCCAGGTGCCCCCGCGTGGTGCGATCTCAGCGCCTATCCTGCGGTCAACCCTGCGGCCCTGGGAGCGCTGCGCTACGACGGGCGCATCTATGCCAACTACGCGGACGGCGTCTTTGTCTACGTCGCACCCGACGGTTCGCATCAGGTTCTCGAACCCGATGCCAGTGGCGAGGCTTGGGCTCAGCCCCCGGACGGGGGGAGTGCGATCTCCGCGCCGGCCGCGATTCCCGGCTGGACGTTCATGGCGCTCGACTATTCGCAGTCAGCCGGCGGCGGTCGAAACCTCAGCAACGGGGGGGACCCCGGCCTCATGTACGAATGGACCACGACGGTTCCGGACGAGATCCCCGCCGGCGTCGACCTCAACAACCTGTCTCAGCAGCTCGCGACAGCCATAGGGCTCGGGGGGACGGGCTTCAATCCCTACGCGTACGCCCAGGGCGCCGTCGTTGAGGAGGTCTTGCGATGGGCCGACGGGCACACGCGCGTGGTGCCGTTCACCGACGAGAGGAGCTCAGGTGCGGAGCTACAGGACACCGGGGGTCTGGTGAGCGTTGCGATGCGCGTGAGGAATCTCCCCGACGGAGGAGAATTCGAGATCACGGCGTCCTACGATCCGACGAAGAGTTGGAACGCGGCCTGCGTCGCAGGGGGCTCCGCTCCGTCATCGACGAGGCCCATCATCTCTCCCACTTCAACCGCGAATTTCGAGGGCCCCGAGTCGGCTGTCTTCCAGTGCCTGGCTCCCCTCCCCGCCAAGTCGGAGGGCGTTTTCGACACGACGGCGACCGTGGAGACTGGTGAGCACCGCGTGAACTACGCCGGCCTGGCCAGCGACTTCGATCGGCAAGGAGACCCGTTCGACTTTGGGCAGCGCGGCATCCTCGTGACGTCGAACTTCGAGTTGTCCCGGAGCGTGATCAACTTCGAATACTCGCCGCAGCCTCCGGGCTGGGGCATTGTGTCGGGCAACATTGACCAAACGCCGTCCGCGGACGGGTCGACCTGGGGCAACCAGGTTGTCACCTTCACGGCGCTCGCTTGGGTCGACTCCGGCGGAGTTATCGTCGGGCGCGAGGTACAGACGACGGATCCGGACGGTCTCTACACGGGGTCCGGCAGCAGAGTCTTCGTCATCGGGGGCCCCGAAGTCGACGGATGGGCGAGGACGAGCTACGTCGTTGAGGACGTTGACAACGTGGGCGTCGCATGCCCGGGAGCGGATGCCGGCGCCCTCGACACCGCGAGCCTCGTCTGGGTCGAGGGCTACGGCCCCGACGCGGACCACATGACGTGGAGCTGGACCCGCGTCGAGGAACCTTCCGTCAACTGAGGGTGGAGCGAGCCGCCGCCGAGACCGAACTTCGGTCCCGGTGGCGGCTCGCTACAACGAAACCCGCGCGGCCCCCGTTACTAGGGTAGGGACGAGACGGGGGTTGTCGTGGGGACGTGGGAGCCGGTGGTCGAGCGGCTACTCGAGGAGCGCGGGGCGCGCCTCGTCGCGTACGCCGCGATGCTCGTCACCCGCGACGGCGACGCCGAGGACCTCGTCCAGGACGCCGTCGTCAAGTGTTTCTCCCGCCGACGGCCCATCGCGTCGGTCGCGGAGGCCGAGGCCTACGCGCGGCGCGCGATGCAGACGATCGCGATCGACCGGGCCCGTTCGCGGGGCGTGAGGCTGCGCGCCGTCGACCGCGCCTACTCCCGCGGGCCCTCGCCCGCGGACCTGGACGCCGGCCTCGACGTCCGGCGCGCCCTGAGGGAACTCACGCCCCGCGAGCGCATCTGCGTCGTCATGCGGTTCTTCGACGACCTGCCGGTCGCGCAGATCGCCGAGCACCTGGGCCTCGCGGAGGGGACCGTCAAGAGGTACCTGTCCAATGCCACGGGTCGGCTCGCGCCGATCCTGAACGCGACCGTCAACGGGGACGGCGCCCCGGATCGCGTCGACGTGCTTCCTCGTGGAAGGGAGAAGTGACCATGCGGAACCTCACCGATGCCCTCGCGGAGGGCTTTGACGACCACGCCGTAGCGATGGGCTCGGGCGCGGGACCCCTCGCCGGTGCCACGCGTTCGATCCTGCGCTCCATCCGCCGCCGCAGGGCGGCGCGGGCCGGGGCCACCGCCGGCGCCTCCGTCCTCGCGGTCGGGGCGTTCGTGTTCACGGCCATCACCGTCGGTCCGTTTGGATCGACGCCGCCCGGCGCTCTTCCGATGCCGACGGACGGCGCGTACCCGTGGTGCGACCTCTCCTCGTACCCCCCGGTAAACCCCGACGCGCTCGGCGCCTTCCCGTACGCGGGCCGCATCTGGGCGAACGCGGAGGACGACGAGTACGTGTACGTCGCGCCCGATGGCTCGCGCACCACGCTGGCGCTCAATGCGAGCGGCACCTTCTTTGCGACGGAGTACCACGGCCTCACGCTCGCCGTCCCTGCGTCGCCAACGTCCGGGCTCGCATGGAAGCACACGGTGACCGACTTCGGGACGGACGGCTCCTCGTCCAGCGCGCCCTATGCCGTGGGCGCGGACGAGGATCCGTACTACCAGGCGGTGACCCCTGCCCTCCTGTACGAGTGGACGACGACCGCGCCGAGCGAGGTCCCGCCGGGCGTCGACGAGTACGAAATTGCGGCGCTCCAGCTCGCGTCGCTGGGGTTCGACGTATCGCTCAGCGAGCGCGCGTTCGTTCCGGACGGGGCGAGCCTCGAGCAGGTCACTCGCTGGAGGAACCTTCGCGAGCGAGTGGTCCCGGTCCCCGACGGGCAGGAGTGGCTCGTGCCCCCGATTTCCGCCTCTGACCTCGACGGGCTCGCGAGCGTCGCGCTGCGCGTCGTCGGCCTCCCCGACGGCGAGTCGTACGAGGTGGTGTCCACCTACGATCCCGCGAAGACGTGGGCGACGGCGTGCGGGACGGCACTCAACGCCGGCCCCACGGAACCTCCGCCCGTCGCGTCCCTCGCGGGCCCGTACTTCGAGGGGCCCGAGTCCCAGGTCTTCTCGTGCAGCGCGGCCATGCCCGCCGAGTACGAGGACGCGATCCCCGCCGTCGTCGCCGCGTACGCGGGCACAGAGGACGTCCCAGACCCCGGCGGTACCTTCGACTTCGGTGCCGGGGGCGTGACGGTCAGGTCCTCGTTCCAGGACTTCGCCCTCGCGGGCGACAACGAGGACCCTCCGTACCCGGGGTGGTACTCCTGGTCCTCCGTCGAGGCAGACGGGACTCATCACACGGGGGCGATGACGTTTGGGGCGCTCGCGTGGGTCGACCAGGACGGCAGGCTCATCGGGCGGGAGGCGGCGCGAGACGACCGGTCGCTGACCTTCTGGGAAACGGGGACGGACGAGCGCGGGGCCAGCGCCGGCGTCCCGCCCGAGCGCCACGGGATGGGCCTCGCGATGCTCGGTGACCTCGCCTCCCGCGGGGCGCCGTGCGACGGCGTCGACGCCTCCGCGCTCGCCTCCGCGTCGATCGCGTGGGTTCAGGGCGTCGGTCCGGACCTCGCCCACATGACGTGGAGCTGGACGCGCGTGTGGCCGCCGGCACCGGGACCGAGCCCCTCGCCCACGTCCTAGCCCGCTACTCCGGCTCGGTGACGACGACGAGCGCGCGCGCGGCCGCGCCGGCCCGCGCGCGTCGCCACGTGTCGACCGTGATGATCGCGAGCGCCACCCACACGAGCCCGAACGCCGCCCATCGGCCCGCGGGCATGTCCTCGTGGAAGTACGTCACGGCCAGGATGAACGTCATCGTGGGCGTCAGGTATTGGATGAGCCCCATCACGTAGAGCGGGAGGCGCGCGGCCCCCGCCGCGAAGATCATGAGCGCCCCCGCGGTCCATAGTCCGGTACTCGCGAGCCACGCGTCGTGCCCGAGCCCGACCCGGCCCCACGTCGTATCGCCTCGGGAGGCGACCACGGCGAGGATGACGGCGGAGATCGGCAGGAGCGCGAGCGTCTCGACGGTGAAGCCGGTCAGCGCGTCGACCTTTGACCCCACCTGCTTCTTGATGAGGCTGTACGCGGCGAAACTCAGCGCGAGTCCGGGGGCGATCCACGGGACGCCGCCGAGCTCGATCCCAAAGAGGACGATCGCGAGCGTCGCGATGCCGATCGCGACGGCCTGCGGCACGTGAAGCCGCTCGCGCAGAACGACGACGCCGAGCGCCACGGTGATCAGCGGGTTGATGTAGTAGCCGAGCGACGAATCCGCGACCCGCTCCGTGAGCACGGCGTAAATGAAGATGCCCCAGTTGATTGTGATGACGAGCGCGGCGAGCCCCAGCAGCAGCGCCGTCCGCGTGTCGCGCAAGGCGGCGAGCACCCTTCTCCAGCGGCGAAGCGCGACGACGCTCACGGCGCACACGACGAACGACCAGAGGGCGCGGTGCCCGACGATCTCCAACGGGCTGGCGGGCCGGAGCTCGTCCATGAAGATGGGGAAGAACCCCCAGACGCCGTACGCCAGGAACGCGTACATCAAGCCCTGGCGGTCGAGGCGTTCGGTCACCCGCTCATCTTTCCACCGGCGGAAGCGACCGCGTCACCGCACCCGTTCGTCGATGAACCTCTCGATCTGGGCGATGAGGTGCGGGTTCTTGGTCTGAAGCGCGATCTCCCGCGTCCCGAGCGCCACCCCTCCCTTGACGAAATTGTGCGAGCCCGTGATCGCGACCGTCTTCCCGCTCTTCATGTAGAACAGGATCACCTTCGCGTGGAGGTACTGCCGCTTGCGGTAGAGGGTCCCGATCCTGCTCCACAGCATGCTGAAGCGGATGAGGATCCGATTGACCTGCGCGGCGTTCTCCGGTGGGTTGAAGTAGAACTCGTGGGGCCCCGCCTTGATGAGGCGCCCGAGGCGGCCGGTGGGGCAGTACTGCGAGACCAGGACGACGCGCTCGGCCTTCGCGGCGAACCGGCAGGCGTGGCGGTAGATGATCGAGTCGCCGACGAACCCGCCGTCGACGAGGACGCGGTCCTTGCCGTGCTTGAGCCTCCGGCTGCGGTGGCCAACCTTCGTGCGGTTCGCCTTGACGATGCGGTCGTACGTGTCGGCGATCTCGCCGGCGAGGGCCTTGTCGACGACCTTGATCATGTAGTCGAGGTTGGTGACGCCCGCGTCGTCGACGTTGACCCCGCCGAAGGAGTAGACGGCGTTGTCGACGACGCAGAACTTGGTGTGGGTGCGGCCCCTCCAGATGAGGCCCCGGTCGCGACCGAGCCAGTCGAACGCGGCACCGGCGTCCTCGAGCTCGCGAACCATCCGCATGGAGGCGCGGGCCCTCTTCGTGAGATACCTGCGGGGCAGGAAGGTCCCTGCCGCGTCGACGTAGGTGAACACGTCCGCCGCGACGCGGACGTCGACCCCGCGTTTCGCCGCGTCGATCACCGCGTCGAGGAGGGCTCCCGTCTGCTCGCCGTCGGAGATCGTGAGCGCGATCATGACCACGCGCCGCCGCGCGGCGCGGACGGCGCGCGTGGCGTCGGCGATGTAGTCCTGCGCGGGCAGGAGCTGCGGGCGGGGAAGCCCCAGGTAGGCGGCCGACGGCCGGGTCGCGGACACGGGAAGGGGACGCTCCGTCACTGTGGTCATGGATCAAGCGTTTCGCATCGTACGCGCATCACGGGGCGCGGCGCCCCCCGTTTCCATGGCATTCACTCGCGCCATGTCCGGCTATTTCCGTTTCGAGTTGAGAGACATCGTGTGAGGGATTACGGTGATTCCGCGGGCATGGGGCCCGCTCACCACGGAGGGGGATCCACCACGATGATAGTTTCGCGCGCGCGCAGCGCCTGGAGTGTTCTTCTGATTCCGCTGCTGGCGGCAGTCGGCCTGGCCGTCGCGACACCGGCAAGCGCCGCGACCGCAAGCCTCACGGTCAATGGAACGGTCGTTGACTCGTCGGCCTCGCCGGTGCAGGGCCAGAGCGTCGCCATCTTCACCAATCTCAACTTCTACAGCGCGGTAACCGACGCGAGTGGCACGTTCAGCGTCACGGTTGAGTACGACACGAACATGGGCTACGTCTCGATCAGCGCTGGTGCGGCAGACGCCTTCATTGACCCGGCGAGCCTCGGTGGTGCGACGGAGACGTCGATCGTGATCACGCTCCCCGAGACCGTTACGGTCACCGTCGAGGGCTTCGTTACCGATGCGTACGGTGTGCCGCTAGCCGGAACTCCTGTGTCCGCGTTCTCCGACGTCTCGGGCGGCGACAGCGCGACGACCGATGCCGATGGGTACTACTCGGTGACTCTCGATGCGGTCGCAGGCGGCACCGTTAGCATCTACGCCTCGGACTTCAGCACGTACACGTCGCTTTCGGGGTACTCCGATGGCGATGTGATCCGCCACGATTTCACCATTGGCTCGGGAAGCATCAATTCGATTGAAATCGACGGAACCTTCCTCGATGCGGAGGGCTCGCCCCTTCCCTTCGCGGACGTGTTCATCTCAACGGATCAGAGCTTCTGGCAAGTGACCACCGACGAAAACGGCGCCTTTGTGCAGGTCGTTGACTTCGGCGAGTTCGCGCCGGTGAACCTGTCTGCCGACCACGCCGGCCTGACTCTCGACCCCGCAGACCTGCTGGGCGAGTCGTCCATATCGGTCGTGCTGCAGCAGGCAGCCGCGGCCCACGTGACGGTCGAGGGCACGGTGTTCGACTTGGACGGGAACGTCGTCGCAGACCAGTGGGTCGCTGCGTCCGGCGAAACGAGCGCGTATGGACGCTCTGACGCGGCGGGGCACTACTCGCTCAGCGTCCTTGCCGACCCGTTCGCCGAGATTGCCGTCGAGGTCGAGGATGGCGACGTCCCCTACGACGTGACTGGGTATGAGGATGGTGATGTGGTCACCCAGGATGTGGTCGTGACGGGCAGCGGCTACCAGATTCGCGTTCCCGGACCCGCAATTCAGTGTGACGTCGACGGGGATGGAATCGTCGACCAGGTTGCCGCCTACACGACCGTCAGCACGGGTGCGGTGAACTGGACGTTCTCGTACGGCGACGCGGGGTTTGACTGGCGCGAGGCGACATTCGGCCAGGGCGACATTAGCGCCGTCTACTGCGCCGACCTCAACGGCGACGGTGCTTCCGAGGTCATCGCCCAGGGGGCGCACGTCAAGGTCAAGAAGTCCACGGGCGACTCGGTCACTAAGAACGACTGGTGGATCTACGACTTCACGACGGACACCGCTACCGCGCGAACCTTCCCGAACGGGGAGATCTCGGGCGTCGTTTTTGAGAACCTCGACGACATTCCCGGGGTCGAGATGATTGTGGAGCGCCTGAGGACCAACGGCCCGAACACCTTCTGGGTACTCGACGACGCGTCGGCCGAGATCGAGAAGTTCAGGGTGGGCTTCGGCACCGGTGGCACGCTCGACTTTGCGGACATCGACGGGGTCGCCGGGACCGACATCGTCACGACGAAGGTCAAGCCCAACGGCACTCTCGTGACCGAGTACTACACCCGCGCGAGCGGCGTGGGAGAGATCGTGAAGGTCAAGGTTAAGGCGAGCTAGCCCTCGCGCCACACGGCCGCCGATCCACACGGGTCGGCGGCCGTGTCCGCACCTTGGGGCAGGGTCGCCGGAATGCCGGGTCGTGCGCGCGCGTTGACCCTCCCGGTGCGGGCGCAGGCCCCAACACGAGGAGGAACCATGAAGGCGATCTGGAACGGCACGGTCATCGCCGAGTCGGACGAGACGGTGGTCGTCGAGGGAAACCACTACTTCCCGCGCGCGTCCATCGACCCGAAGTACTTCGTCGAGAGCGACATGGCGAGCACGTGCCCCTGGAAGGGCGAGGCCGCCTACTTCGACGTGGTGGTCGACGGCGAGGTCGCCGACTTCGCGGCGTGGCACTACGACGCCCCCAAGCCGCGCGCCCAGCACATCGCTGGCCACGTCGCCTTCTGGCGCGGGGTGACCGTCGAGCCGTAGGGCCCGTCCCCGCATAGACTGGGTCTCGTCAGCGCGCCGACGCCCTCCGTCGGCCCCGCGCAAGCTGCCCGCCGAGACCCGAGGACTGAACGTGACCTTCGACCGCCCCCTGCGCGTCGCCATCGTCGGCGCCGGGCCAGCGGGCGCCTACGCCGCCGACCTTCTCTCCAAGGCGGAGATCCCCACCTCGATCGACATCATCGAGCGGCTTCCGGCCCCGTTCGGCCTGGTGCGCTACGGCGTCGCCCCTGACCACCCGCGCATCAAGCAGATCATCGTCGCGCTCTCCAACATCCTCGGCCGCGGCGACGTCCGGATGCTCGCGAACGTCACCATCGGCACGGACCTCAGCCTCGAGGACCTTCGAGAGCACTACGACGCCGTCGTCTTCGCGACGGGCTCCTTCAAGGACGCCGCGCTCGACATCCCGGGCATCGAGCTTGAGGGCTCGTTCGGCGCGGCGGACTTCGTCTCGTGGTACGACGGTCACCCCGACGTCCCCCGCACCTGGCCGCTCGAGGCCACGGAGGTCGCCGTGCTCGGCGTCGGCAACGTCGCCCTGGACGTGGCGCGGATGCTCGCCAAGCACCCGGAGGACCTCCTGCCCACGGACGTGCCGGCCAACGTCCTCGACGGACTCAAGGCCTCGCCCGTGACGGACGTCCACCTGTTCGGGCGCCGCGGCCCCGCCCAGGTGAAGTTCACGCCGCTCGAGCTCCGCGAGCTCGCGCAGGTCCCCGATGTCGACGTCGTCGTGTATCCCGAGGACTACGACTTCGACGAGGCGTCGCAGGCCGCCATCGAGGGCCATCACCAGACCAAGCAGACCGTGAAGACGCTCATGGACTGGACGCTTCGCGAGCCCACGGGCGCGTCGCGCCGCATCCACCTGCACATGCTGCAGCAGCCGGTCGCGATCCTGGACGACGGCTCCGGCAAGGTCGCGGGCGTGCGCATGGAGCGCACCGCGCTCCAGGGCGACGGCAGCGTCAAGGGCACCGGCGAGTTCCTCGAGTACCCGTGCCAGGCGGTCTACCGGGCCGTCGGCTACTGGGGCTCGGAGATCCCCGGGGTTCCGTTCGACGAGGCGCGAGGCGTCATCAGGAACGTCGAGGGTCGCGTGGTGGACGACGCCGGGGCCCCGGTTCCCGGCTACTACACGACGGGTTGGATCAAGCGCGGCCCCGTTGGCCTCATCGGCCACACCAAGTCCGACGCGCAGGAGACCATCGCCCACGTGGTCGAGGATGCGCACGCGCTGATCGTGGCGAGTCAGGCGGAGCCCGTCGCGCTCAGCCCCGACAACATCCTGTCGCTCCTTCGCGAGCGCGGCGTCCCGGTGGTGCAGTGGGACGACTGGGAGGTCCTCGACGCCTACGAGCGTGCGCTCGGCGCGTCCAGCGACCGCGAGCGCATCAAAGTAGTGCCGCGCGACGAGATGACCGACATCGCGCTTCGCCGTTCGTAGCGCGACGCGCGGCGGACTCCTTGTTCGCCCTGAGACGAGGGGCGCGGAATACTGGAACGCGACGGCACAACGAGCCGTTCTCATGCAGGAGGAATCGTGAGTCGCAAGTACTTCAACGGAGTGAAGACCTTCGGGTTGCTGCTCGGCATGTGGGTGCTGATGCTCGGCCTTGGCGCCGTCATCGGCAACGGCCAGTACATCTGGCTCTTCGGGGCGGGCGCGCTTCTGATGAACGTCTTCGCGTACTGGAACTCCGGAAGCATGTCGATTCGGGCGATGAAGGCGCGGCCCGTCACCGAGGTGGAGCAGCCGGCGATGTACCGCATCGTCAGGGACCTCAGCCGCGAGGCCAACCAGCCGATGCCCCAGCTCTTCGTCTCGCCGACGGCCGCGCCCAACGCGTTCGCGTCGGGGCGCAACCCCCGCCACGCCGTCGTGTGCTGTACCGAGGGAATCCTGCAGATCCTCGACGAGCGCGAGCTCCGCGGCGTCCTCGGCCACGAGCTCATGCACGTGTACAACCGCGACATCCTCATCGGCTCCGTCGCCGCGGCGACCGCGGGAATGATCACCATGGTCGCGCAGATGCTCTTCTTCTTCGGGGGAGGCCGCCGGAACTCCAACCCGCTCGTCCTGATCGCCATGCTGGTGCTCGCGCCGATCGCGGCCACGCTCATTCGCCTCGCGATCTCGCGCACGCGCGAGTACGACGCCGACGAGGATGGCTCGAAGCTCACCGGCGATCCGATGGCCCTCGCGTCGGCGCTCAAGAAGATCGAGGCGGGCGTCGCCGCACGGCCGCTGCCCCAGGTGAACCAGCTCGAGAACGTGGCGCACTTCATGATCGCGAACCCGTTCAAGGGGGCGGGCCTCGCGCGGATGTTCGCGACTCATCCGCCGATCGAGGATCGCGTGTCGCGCCTCGAGGGCATGGCCGCGAACCGCGGGTTCATCCGGTAGGCGCCGTCTTTCCGGCGTCGGACCCCGGTCCTACCCTGATTCCATGAGCACACTGACGGATCGCCCCAACACCGCGCTGATCGTCATCGACGTCCAGAACGACGTCGTCGGCGCTGCCTTCGACCGCGACGCTGATCGTCGCCCGAATCGCCTCGCTCGTGGACCGGGCGCGCGCCGCCGCCGTGCCCGTCGTGTGGGTACAGCACTCCGATGCCGGAATGGCCAAGGGCACGCCCGGATGGGAGCTCGTTCCCGAACTCTCGCGCTCCGAGGCGGAGCCGCTGGTGCACAAGACCTATGGTGACTCGTTCGAGGCGACCGACCTGGAGGACGTCCTCGCGGCCGCGGCCGTCGGCCACCTCGTCGTCGCGGGCGCGCAGACCGACGCGTGCATCCGCTCCACCATCCACGGAGCCTTCACGCGCGGATACGACGTGACCCTGGTGGGAGACGCACACACAACGGAGGACTTCAGCGAGTGGGGAGCGCCCACGCCCGACCTGGTGATCCGCCACACGAACCTCTACTGGGAGGACCAGGACGCGCCCGACCGGAAGGCGGCGGTCGTCCCCGCGGCCGAGGTGACGTTCGGCGCCTGAGTCGCCCGCGCCGCCTCGCGGTCGGTGACGACCTAGCGGTAGTTGATGACCTAGCGGTAGTTGACGAACTGGAGCGCGGCGTCGACGTCCGCGCCCTTGAGCAGCGCGATGGCGGCCTGGAGGTCGTCGCGGCTCTTGCTCGTCACGCGGAGCTCGTCGCCCTGGATCTGCGCCTTGACGCTCTTGGGTCCCTCGTCGCGCAGGAGCTTGGTCAGCTTCTTCGCGACGTCCTGCTCGATGCCCTCCTTGAGGGTCGCGGAGATCCGGTACTCCTTGCCGGAGGGCTGAGGGTCGCCGTGGTCGAGCGCCTTGAGCGAGATCCCGCGCTTGGCCAGCTTGGAGATGAAGACGTCGAGGACCGCCTTGACGCGCTCCTCGGAGCTCGCCTTCATGAGGAAGCCCTCGCCCGACTTCTCGATCGAGGCGCCGACGCCCTTGAAGTCGTAGCGCTGCTCGATCTCCTTGGCGGCCTGATTGAAGGCGTTGTCGACCTCCTGCCGATCAACCTTGCTGACGACGTCGAACGACGAGTCCCCGGCCATGGCGTCTCCCTTCGATGGGGGAACGGGCACCTCTTCGCGTGGGCGCCCCGTTTGTTGCTATCCTTCCATGGCCCCCGTTTCGGCGGGAGCATGGCGGGTTACCCGAGCGGCCAAAGGGGGCTGACTGTAAATCAGCTGCGCGAGCTACGGGGGTTCGAATCCCTCACCCGCCACCATCGGCCCGGCGCCGCGTCCACGGACGCGACGGCCGGGCCCTGGTCTTTCCTCCCTCGTTCCACGCCCCCCGAGCCCTGGCGGTCAGGTGCCGACGGATTCCGCCACGGCGTCGGCGAGGTTGCCCCGGGGCTCCACGACGACGTCGTCGAGGCCGAGCCACGACGCCGCGAGGCGAAGCTCGGTGGCCAGCGCGGATGCGATCTCCGCGTCGGACCTCCGGCGGGCGCCCGCGACCGCGCGGTCCTCGCGCCACGACGCCCGCACCAGCAGGCGCCCGGCCTTGCGGTCGGCCTTGAGGTCGAAGCGCCCGACGATCTGGTCGCCCAGGAGGAACGGGAGCGTGTAGTACCCGAACTCGCGCTTGGGTTCGGGGGTGTAGATCTCGATGCGGTAGTGCATGCCGAACATGCGCAGCAGTCGCTCGCGGTACCAGCACACCGGGTCGAACGGGCTGAGAAGCGCGGCCCCGGTCGCCCGGCCGGGGTCGGTGGCGTCCGCGGCGAGGAGGGCGCGCTCCCCCCAGCCCTCCACCTCGACCCACGCCGCGAGGCCCCGCTCGACCGCGGAGTCCGCCCAGCCCGCGGCCCCGACGGACGCGCCTCGCATGTGCTCCTCCGGGCGCGGGGCGAGATGAAGCCGGAAGTGGTCGGCGAGGTCGGCGGGGGTCCCGATTCCGCACGCGGCGAGCGCGCGGTCGAACAGCGCCTGGTGGGCGTCGTCCGCCGCCAATCCCCACGCGCCGGATCCCGCCCCCGGCACGGCCCACGCGCGTTCCGGTGCGTCGTAGAGCCGCGTGAAATGCTTGCCGCGGGTCGCCGCCACGCGGCCGGTGAAGAACAGGTACTCGAGGGCCCACTTGACCGCGCCGTGGTCCCACCACCCGGCGCGCCCGCGCCCCGATGGCGCGAGGTGGTCGAGGCTGCTCGCCGGAACCGGGCCCGGGGCGTCGCGTACGGCGCCCAGGACGGCCTCGATGACGCCGGGCGCCTCGTTCTCGATGTGCTCGCGGAAGCGGATCCGTTGCGGCGTTGGCCCGACCATGCGGTCGTGCATCGCGGGGAGGAGGTCGAGCGGCATGACGGACGCCTCGTGGCCCCAGTGTTCGAAGCAGTGGGCGCTGTGGCCGTCGGGATCGCCCCAGAGGTACGCGTCCAGGTCGCTCGTCGCGTAGGCGCCGTATCGCGAGAACACCGGCATGTAGTGGGCGCGGGCGAACACGTTGACGGTGTCGAGTTGGAGCACGCCCTGGCGGGCCAGGTACTCGCGAAACTGCCGTTCGCCGACGCGTCGGGTGGGCCTGCGGCGCGCCAGTCCCTGCGCATTCAGGAAGATTCGTCGCGCCTCGGCTGCGCTCAGGCTGGGCCCCATTCGGCAACCCTAGCGGCAGCCGCAGACGCTGGTTCGCGTGCGGCGCGACGGCCCGGTATGCTGTTCCGGCTTGCCCCGATAGCTCAGTCGGTAGAGCGTTTCCATGGTAAGGAAAAGGTCCAGGGTTCGATTCCCTGTCGGGGCTCGGATGCGTGGTTGTTACCCTGGGGTGACGGCACGTCGCCTGGCGGGGTAGCTCAGGTGGTTAGAGCACACGACTCATAATCGTGGGGTCGCGGGTTCGAGTCCCGCCCTCGCTACAGACTCGATACAAGCGCGCGAAGCGCGGAGGAGATGGACGTGGCAAGCAAGGCAACGGATATTCGCCCCAAGATCACTCTGGCGTGCACGGAGTGCAAGGAGCGGAACTACATCACCAAGAAGAACCGCCGCAACACCCCCGACCGCCTCGAGCTCGCCAAGTTCTGCCCGCGCTGCGGCAAGCAGACGGCGCACCGCGAGACGCGCTAGGCAGCATGCCGGTCAACGCCGAGGCGGCGGGTCGTTCCTACGGCCCGGGAGAGCCGTACGAGGTGACGCGGGTGAAGATCCGCGAGTTCGCCGACGCCGTGGGGGCTCCGTCCGACGCCCACCGGTCGGTCGAAGCCGCCAAGGCCGCGGGGTTCGACGACCTCGTCGCCCCCACGACCTTCGCCGTCGTGATCGCCCAGCGCGCCGAGTTCCCGGCCATCATGGACCCCGAGGTGGGCGTGGACTTCTCCAAGGTTGTGCACGCGGACGAACGCTTCACGCACCACCGCCCGCTCGTCGCGGGCGACGTGATCTCCACGGTGGTCCACGTAGACAGCATCGTCCAGCGCGCGGGGATCTCCATGGTCACCACGCGCGCCGAGCTCTCCGACGCGTCGGGGGCTGCGGTCGCCACGGTCGTGTCGACCCTCGCCGTGAGGGAGGACGCCTGATGCCCGCGCCCCGCCCCGCCTTCGCCGGCCTCGCCGTCGGCGACGTCGTCGCCACCCAGGAGGTCGCGATCACGCGCGACACCCTCGTTCGCTACGCGGGCGCGTCCGGCGACTTCAACCCGATCCACTACAACGACGTCTTCGCGACCTCGGTGGGCCTGCCTGGCGTGATCGCCCACGGCATGTTCACCATGGGTGCCACGGCCTCGGTCGTGGAATCGTGGGCCGGTCCAGGAAACGTCGTGGACTACCAGACGCGGTTCTCGCGCCCCATCCCGGTTCCCAACCCCGGCGAGGCCGTCGCGACCGTGACGTGCAAGGTCGGCGCGCTCGACGAGGACGCCAAGACCGCGCGCATCGACTGCATCGTGGAGTTCGAGGGCCAGAAGGTCTTGGCGAAGGCCCAGGCCGTCGTCGCCTGCGCATAGACCGCGGGCGCCCTCGCCGTCGGCTCGGCCGGTCGATCCGGGACCTTCGTCCCCCCGATTGTCGCGGCCGTAAACGCGTGTGACGGGTGGGACAAATCTTGGGGCTTCCTACAACGACGCGCGCCCCTGGTTGGACGCGCCCCGCCCCCGCCGAGAGCGCCGCTCTGCCAGGATTCCGGTATGGCAACTACCAAGAAGCCCGCGGCAAAGAAGCCCGCGGCGAAGGCGGCCCCGGCTAAGAAGTCGGCTCCCGCTGTCATCACGAAGGACGTCGGCGGTCTCGACGGCTTCTTCAAGATCTCCGAACGGGGATCGACGATCGGTACGGAGATCCGCGGTGGTCTCACGACCTTCTTCACGATGGCATACATCGTGGTCCTCAACCCACTCATCCTGGTCGGAGTGACCGACGCGACGGGCGCCCCGCTCATCGGCGGAGGCGATGACCCGCTCGCCGCGATCGGCATGGTCGCCGCCGCGACGGCGCTCGTCGCGGGCGTGATGACGATCATCATGGGATTCGTCGCGAACTTCCCGCTCGCGCTCGCTGCGGGGCTCGGCCTCAACGCCTTCGTCGGCTACGGCCTGGTGGTCGCGAAGGGCTACACGTGGCCCGAGGCGATGGGCATGATCGTGCTCGAAGGTACGGTTGTGCTCCTGCTGGTGCTCACCAAGTTCCGCATCAAGATCCTCTACGCCGTGCCGGTCGCGCTGAAGAAGGCGATCGCCGTCGGCATCGGCCTCTTCCTCGCCTTCATTGGCCTGTGGGACGCGGGAATCGTCAAGGCTGGCGCCGGGACGCCGACGGCGTTCGGCGACGGCGGCTACATCGACAAGCTCCCGATGGTCGTGTTCCTCATCGGGTTGACGGTCGCCATCGTGCTCATGGCCCGCAAGGTCAAGGGCGCTCTCCTCATCTCGATCGCGGCCGCGACCGTCGTCGCGTTCCTCGTCGAGTGGTGGAAGCCGCAGACGTGGTCGCTCGTCACGCCGACGTTCGACGGTGCCTCGACCGACTTCAGCCCTGACCTCGGCCTCCTCGGCCAGGTGAGCGTCTTCGGCGGATTCTCCGGCGACGGCGTCGCGTGGAAGCTCATTCTCACCGGCGTGCTCGTGGTCTTCTCGCTCCTCGTCGTCGACTTCTTCGACACGATGGGCACGATGACCGCGGTCGGCGAGGAGGGCGGCCTGAACGACAAGGACGACATCCCCGAGGGATCTCAGAACATTCTGATCGTGGACTCCGTCGCCGCCATCGCCGGTGGCGCCGCGTCCACGTCGTCCAACACGTCGTACATCGAGTCGGCCGCCGGTGTTGGAGACGGGGCCCGCACGGGGCTCGCCTCGGTCGTCACCGGGCTCGCCTTCATCGCGGCGATGTTCCTCACCCCGCTGTACAAGGTCGTCCCGTTCGAGGCCGCGACGCCGGTCCTCGTCGTCGTCGGCTTCCTCATGGTGACCCTGGTCGCCGACATCGACTGGAAGGACCTGCGCATCGCGATCCCGGCCTTCCTGACGATCATCGTGATGCCCTTCGGGTACTCCATCTCGGCGGGCATCGGCCTCGGCTTCATCTCGTACGTCATCCTCAGTGTGGCGACGGGCAAGGCCAAGGACGTCAAGCTCCTGATGTGGGTGGTGGCGGGCATGTTCGCCCTCTACTTCGCGCTCGGCCCGCTCGACCAGCTCATCAACGGATAGTCCCTCTCGGGCGGTCGCATCCGCACGAGTCGAGGGCCGTCGCCGGGAAACCGGCGGCGGCCCTTCGGCATCTTCCGCCCTCGCGGGCGTTCTAGGCGCGGGCGCGGGCCGTCGTCGTCCCGAAGCGAAGCGTCACGGGGAGCGCGATCGGCTCGGGCGTCTCGCCGTCGAGCAGGGTCTTGACCTCCGCCGCGAGCAGCTGTCCGACGCGCGGCGCGTCCTGGATCGCGGTCGTGAGCTCGTGCGGTGCGAGCCACGCGAGGTCGATCCCGTCAAACCCCGTCACGCTGACGTCGTGCGGAACGCGGATGTCGAGCTCGCGAGCGGCGACGATGACGCCCGCCGCGAGGAGGTCGGACTGGCACACGATAGCGGTGGGCCGCGACTCGTGGGACAGCGCGAGGTGGCCCGCGGCGATCCCCTCCTCGACCATCGACGCGCGCGCCTCGACGACGACGCACGGCTCGATCCCCGCGTCCTCGAAGGCCGCGAGGCGGTTGTGCGCCGGCGCCCACACCGCGGAAGAGTATCGGGCCCGGTCGATGATCTGAGTCTCGGCGTCGTCGTCGAGGGGAAGCGCGACGGTCGCGATGCGAACGTGGCCGAGAGCCGTCAGGTGTTCAAGGAGGTCCGCGGTCGCGCGCTGGTCCTCGATCGTGACGAGACCGGAGCCGGAGGGCGCGGGCCCCTCCATGACCGCGACGGGGATCCCTCGCTTCTTCGCGATGTCGATGGCGGGGTCGTTGTGGCCGCGCACTCGCATGAGGATCGCCGCGTCCATGGGCGCCGTTTCGAGGAGCGACCGCTCTCCATCGGTCCCCTTCGGCGGGGGAACGAGGAGCACGCCGAGGCCCATGTCGCCGAGCGAGCTCACCACCCCGTCCATCACGCGCAGCGCGTTCGGGTCGCGGAAACTGCGGCCCAGGCTGTTCGCGAGGACGACGCCGACGATGTGGCTCCGTCCCGAGCGCAGGGACTTGCCGAGCGGGCTTGGCCCGCCGTACCCAAGCGCGGCGGCCGCCCGCTCGACCCGAAGCTTCGTGTCGTCGGAGATGGGTCCCGCGCCCGAGAACGTCAGGGAGACGGTGGAGAGCGACACGCCCGCCTTCTCGGCGACGTCCGCCATGGTGGGACGGCGGTCCTCGCTCACTGCTCACCTCCCGATTTGACTGTCGACCAGCGTACCGGGAGAATCCGGGAAGAGAGTCGAAACGATTCGAGGCGCCCGGCGCCCGCAACCGTCGCGATCCCCAGCCCGCGCCAACGACGGCGACCCGCGCGTCGGTCGAGTCGCGAGGGCCCCGGTTCAAGAAGGAATGCGATGTTTTCCGCGATGCGTCACCTCCCGACGACGGAGCCCGACCCCGCCCGCGTGGCGCAAGCCCGCCTCGGCGTGATGGGACTCTTCGTCAGCCTCGGCATGATGATGGCGACGTTCCTGTCTCGCCTGCCTTCGATGCGCGATGAGCTCGGCGTCTCCAAGGGCCAGTTGTCCTTCCTCCTGATCCTCGGGGCCCTCGGCGCGTTCAGCGCGCTCCTCGTGACTGGGTGGGCGGTCGCGAGGTTCGGGACCCGGCGCCTCCACGTCTGGTCTTCCGTCGCCTACGCGACTGCGTTCGCGGCCGTCGGCCTGTGTGCCCACCTCGGGCTTCCCGCCGGATTCGCCATCGCTCAGTTCGTCGCCGCCTTCTCCTTCTCGTTCACCAACGTGGCGATCAACGCGGAGGCGGCCCTCACCGAGCGGCTTCTCGGGCGCAAGATCATGCCGCACTATCACGCGGGGTTCTCCATCGGCGTCGCGGCTGGCGTGGCGATCGGGTGGCTCGCCTCGACGCTCGCGATCGCGCCCGTCTACCACCTCGCGACGGTCGCCGGCGTGTTGCTCGTCGCGCGGCTGATGCTCGTCCCGATCGCGGTCACCGACGGCCGTCCGCTCGACATCCCGGCGGGCGCGCGCCTCGGGGGACCGTTCGCGGTCGCGCGGACCGAGTACAGGGATCGCCGCATCCTCATGATCGGGGCGATCATCTTCGCGGCTTCCATGACCGAGGGCGCCGCCGCCCAGTGGATCGCCATCGCGGGCGTTGACGACTTCCACAGGGCCGAGAGCACCGGAGACCTCATGTACTGGGTGTTCGTGACCGCAATGATCGCGGTGAGGCTCGTCGGGCCGCGGCTTCTCGAGAAGTTCGGGAGGGTGAAGCTGCTGCGGGCGTGCGCGCTCTCCGTCATCACGGGTGTGACGATCTTCGCGCTGACGCCGTGGTTCGCGCTCGTCCCCGTCGCCCTCGTCCTGTGGGGCGTCGGCGCCGCGCTGGGCTACCCCATCGGCTTCTCCGCCGCCGCGGACGAGCCGGATCGCGCCGCGGCCCGGGTCGCCGCCGTCTCGTCGTTCTCGACGGTCGCAGGCCTCATCTTCCCCGCGATCGTGGGCCATGTCGCCGACGCCACCACCACGCGGCACGCGCTTCTTCTCGTGATCATCGGCTCGCTCGTGTCGTTCACGTTCGCCCGTGCGGTCCGCCGCGACGAGAAGCTCTTCCGCGGCCGCAGGCGCCGCCCAACCCCGCCCGTCCTGGAGTCGAATGAGACCGCGATCGCCGTGGCCCCCTCGGACACCGGCACTACGCTGGGGGCATGACCTCCGGTCCGGCCCTCGCCGAGCTCACCACCCTGCGAGTCGGTGGTCCCGCGCAGTCGCTCATCGACGCGCAGACCGAGGACGACTTCGTCGCGGCCATCCGCGAGGCGGACGACGCCGGCACCCCCCTTCTCGTTCTGGGCGGCGGCTCCAACGTCCTGTGCGCGGATGAGGGGTTCGGCGGAACCGTGGTCCGTGACCGCCGATCCTCGATCGAGGTCGAGGACGACACGGCCTGCGGTGGCGTGACGGTGACGATCGCCGCTGGGACGCCGTGGGGAGACGTCGTCGCGAGAGCCGTTGAGGAGGGCTGGGTCGGGATCGAGGCCCTCGTCGGCATCCCTGGCTCGACGGGCGCCACCCCCGTCCAGAATGTCGGCGCCTACGGGCAGGAGGTCTCCGACGTCGTCGCCTCCGTGAGGACGTGGGACCGGGCCGAGGCGCGGCTCCGGCGCTTCGCCCGCGCGGACTGCCGATTCGCGTATCGGCATTCGGCGCTCAAGGCGACGATGCAGGTGGCCGGACCGGACGGGCGGGTGTGGCGCCCGACGCCCCGATTCGTCGTTCTCGACGTCTCGTTGCAGATGCGGTCCGGAACGCTCTCGGCGCCGGTGCGATACGGGCAGCTCGCGGACGCGCTCGGGCTCGAGGTGGGTGAGCGCATGCCCCTCGCCGACGTCCGGGACGCCGTGCTCGCGCTACGACGCTCCAAGGGCATGGTTCTCGACCCGGACGACCACGACACGTGGAGCGTCGGCTCGTTCTTCACCAATCCCATCCTCGCGGCCCCCGAGGCGGCGCGGCTTCCCGAGGATGCGCCCCGGTACCCGGCGGGCGACGCGGCGCCGACGGACGCGATCAAGACTTCGGCCGCGTGGCTCATCGAGCACGCGGGCTTCTCCAAGGGCTACCGGCTGCCCCGCTCGCAAGCCTCACTCTCGTCGAAGCACGTGCTGGCGCTGACGAATGCGGGAGGGGCGACGGCGGGCGAGCTCGCCGAGCTCGGCCGCCACATTCGGGACGGCGTCCGCGCCGCCTTCGGCGTCGAGCTCGAACCGGAACCCGTGCTCGTCGGCCTCGACCTCTAGAGACGTCGAGGGGCCCCGAGCCTCTCGGCTGGGGACCCCTCGGCGGTTGCCTCGCTGGTCGCTATTCGCTATTCGCCAATCGCGATCGACTCGAGGATGTTGAGCCTCGACGCGAGCCACGCGGGAACGATGGCGGCGACAATCCCCGCGAGAACCGCGAGAACGGTATAGATGCCGAGCCAGGCGAAGGGGATGACCGGACTCGCGAATCCGAAGGACTTGAGGGAGACGACGAGCGCCGCCCCCAGCCCCACGCCAAGCACGATGCCCATGACGGCCCCGAACACCGCAATCACCACCGATTCGAGAGTGATCATCCTCCAGATCGCGCCCTTGCGGACACCGACCGCACGGAGGAGCCCGATCTCTCTGGTCCGCTCCGTGACGGACAGGAACAGGGTGTTCGCGACGCCGAGGATGGCGATCAGCAGCGACGCGGAGAGCATGATCGTAATGACGATCAGGATCGTGTCGAACAGCTGATCCAGCGTCTTGACGACCTCGCTCGGTTGCGTGACCTGGAGGAGCGGAAAGTCCGCGAGGGCGTCCTGGACGCCCGTCTGGACCGTCGCAAGCTCCGCGTTGGAGTCGATGTTGATCAGGACCATCTGGGTGAGGAGATCCGTGTCGATCGCTGGCGCCGTGGCGTCCGCGACGAGCAGATCCCAGTCACCGTCGCGGTCGTAGGTGCCGGTGACGGGAAGCGTCGCTTCGCCGTCCGGTCCCGTGATCGTGATGGTGTCGCCCACCGCGTAACCGAGCGCGGCGACGCGGGGCGAGATGAAGACGCCACCGCCCAGCCGCTCGACCGTCGGCGTCGTCGGCAGCGCGTATGCCTGCTCGACCACTTTCGGGTCAACGGAGCCGAAGAAGAACGTGTCGCCGTCCACCGTGACCTCGCCGAGGTTCAGCGGGACCTCGAGGGAAACGCCCGGGACCGCAGCGATGGCCGATTGGGCGGCGGCGCTGACGTTCACCTGCGCTCCCTGGGTCAGGTCCCCGCTGACGATCATGTCGGACGTGATTTGCCCGGCGATGGCCTCGCGTGTCGTGACCTTGAGCGTCTCCGTCATCGTCGCGACGAGGGATAGCAGCAGGACGCCGATCATCAGGGCCGTAGCCGTGATGCCGGCCCGCCGCGGCTCGCGTCGGATGTTTCCGATCGCAAGCTTGCCGTCGACGCCGAACATCCGGCCGAAGAGCGTCCGGGTCCATCCCGCGAGCGCGGTCAGTACCTGGGCGGATAGCAGCGCGACGCCGAAGACGAGCACGGCAGCGCTCGCTCCGACCCAGATCCCCGGCTGCGCCACGTCGGAGTACAGGCCGATCCCGACGCCAACGAGCGCGGCGAACGACAGGGCTCCGCCGACGATATTGCGCCGACCGAGGGTCTTGCGCGACGCGGTGCTCGCCTCGCGCAGGGCCTCCATCGGGGAGATCTCCGAGGCGTGGATCGCGGGAAGGAGGGCCGAGACGAGTGTCACGGCGAGCCCAACGCTCACGCCCCAGACCACGGCGTCCAGCGGAAGGCTGGGGACGCCCAGGTCCAGCCCGCCGCCGCTCGCGGCGGCCGAAAGCCCCAGGGCAAGGAGGTAGCCGACACCGATGCCGATCGCAGACGACAGGATCGCGACGATCAGGGCCTCGAGCAGAATCTGGCCGCGGACCTGTGACGACTTTGCCCCGAGTGCGCGAACGAGCCCGATCTCCCGGGTGCGCTGGTTCACGATGATGCGGAACGTGTTGGCGATGATGAACGCACCGACGAACACGGCGATGAGCGCGAAGACAAGGGTGAAGATGTCCACGTACTTCAGGCCGTCCCGGAACTGTTCCTTCTGCTGCTCGAGCAGATCGGCGTTCGACGTCGCGGTGACGCCCTCGGGAAGCACGGGCTGAATGCGGGCGACGACGTCGTCCACGTTGGCGCCCTTGTCCACCACGACGCTGATGCCTTGGAGGTCGGTGCCGACGCCTGCGAGGTCCTGGGCGTCGCCCAGGGTGAGGCTCACGAGCACGGCACCGTTCAGGTTGTCGGACTTGCCGAACCACGTCGATCCGACGATGGAGTAGCTCCGGATTCCGTCTTCGGTTGCCACCTGAAGGGTGTCGCCGATCGCGTAGCCAAGCCGCTGCATGCCGAGCGAGTCGACGGTGGCTTCACCGGCGGCCGCGACCGCCCGCCCGTCCACGATCGTGAGGCGGCCGATGTCCGGGTTGTCCACCCAGTTGAGGAAGAGGTTGGGCGCGCCCGTGGCGACGGGAACCTTGCCCTCCGGAGTCAGGATGACGGCGACGGCCTGAATCGACGGCTCCGCCTGGGCGACGCCGTCCACGGCGCGGACGTCGTCAAGGACGGAGGCGGGGAAGGAGTTCCCGGTCGAGGCGTCGAATTGGATCGAGCCCTCCTGGGCGATGGAGATGTCGCTGCCCGCGTAGATCTCATCGAGAAGGCCGGTGAATTGGCGATCGATGGTTCCGGTGAACGTGTGAATCGCCGCGACGAGCGCGACGCCCAGGATCACTGAGATCGAGGTCAGGATGAGCCGCCGCGGGTTGTGCTTGACGGACTTCCATGCGAGACGCAGCACGGCTCAGGCCCCCATCTTCTTCATGCGGTCGAAGACCTTGTCGTGGGTCGGGCTGCGCATCTCGTCGACGATGACGCCGTCCTCGAGGAAGAGGATGCGGTCGGCGTACGAGGCCGCCGTCGGGTCGTGCGTCACCATGACGATCGTCTGCCCGAACTCGCGAACGGCGCGACGCATGAACCCGAGGAGCTCGGCGCTCGACTTGGAGTCGAGGTTGCCCGACGGCTCGTCGGCGAAGATGATCTCCGGCTTCGCGACCAGGGCGCGGGCCACGGCGACGCGCTGCTGCTGTCCGCCGCTCAGCTCCGCGGGAAGGTGGTGGAGGCGATCGGCGAGGCCGAGCACTGCGACGATCTGGTCGAACCACTCCTTGTCGACGGGTCGTCCGGCGATGTCGAGGGGGAGCCGGATGTTCTCGGCCGCGGTGAGCGACGGGATCAGGTTGTAGGCCTGGAAGACGAAGCCGATGTGGTCGCGGCGAACCTGGGTCACCTGGGCCTCGGACAGGGCGGTCAGGTCGACCTCGTCCGATGAACGTCTGGCCGGCGGTCAGGAAGTCGAGGCCCGCGATGGTGTGCAGGAGGGTGGACTTGCCGGAGCCCGACGGGCCCATGATCGCAGTGAACTCGCCGCGCTTGATGTCGACGGACACTCCTGCGAGGGCGCGCACCGCGGTCTCGCCGCGGCCGTAGTCCTTGTAGGCGCCGCGCATCGTGGCGGCGAGGGTCGGGTCGGTCGCCGAGGTGACCGTCGTGGGCATGCTCATGGTGAACCTTTCGGGTGTTCGGTTGATGGGCCCAGTCTCACGGGAGCGCGCCGCGCGTGACATCGCCCGCGAGGATGGTTTGCCGGGATCGTCCTGGGGGATGACCCCGGGGTCGCTCCTCAGGGTCGCCGAAGGCTAGCCCCGTGGGGCGACGATGCCGGAGTCGTAGGCCTCGACGACGGCCTGGACGCGGTCGCGCACGCCGAGCTTGGTCAGGATGTGGCTCACGTGCGTCTTCACCGTGGTGGAGGAGAGGAAGAGTTGCTTGGCGATCTCCTGGTTCGACATCCCCTGGGCCATCAGCTGAAGTACCTCGACCTCGCGCTCGCTCAGGTCGCCGATCGCGTCGTCCGGCACCACGTGCTCGATCGTCGCGCCCGTGGCGTCCCTGGTCGCCCTGGCGAACTCCTCGATGACGCGCCTCGTCACCTCGGGCGCGAGGAGGGCCTCGCCGCCCGCCACCACCTTGACCGCGTTGACGAGCGTGTCGCCGTCGGCGCTCTTGAGGAGGAACCCGGACGCGCCGGCGCGCAGGGCCCCGTACACGTACTCGTCGAGGTCAAACGTCGTGAGGACGACGACCTTGGCTTCGGGGTGCGCGGCGATGACCTCGCGCGTGGCGGCCAGGCCGTCCATGCCGGGCATGCGGATGTCCATCAGGATGACATCCGGCAGGTGTTCGGCAACGGCCGCGGCGGCGCCCTCTCCGTCGTCTACCTCTCCCACCACCTCGATGTCGGGCTCGGAATCGAGGATCATGCGGAGCCCCGCGCGCACCATCGCCTGGTCATCGACCAGCAGGACTCGGATCACGGGCTCAGCGTACCGAGCGGCGGCGGCCGTCGCGCGATCCCGTTCGGGCGGCGCGCTTGGCGTCGCGAGCTTCCCGCTCGGACTCGACGAGCGACGCGATCTCGGCGATCGAGTCCTTGCGGTCGCGGCTTGGGGTGGTGATGGTGTCGTCCTGAGAGGGCAGGATGGCCCGGACGCGGTAGCCGCCGCCGGGGCGCGGGCCAATCTCGATCGTCCCGCCGAGCGCGGTGACCCGCTCGCGCATGCCCGCAAGGCCGTGCCCGCTTCCCGCCTGGGTCGCGTCGCTGACGACGCCCCTGCCGTCGTCCTCTACCGTGATGGTCACGGCCGTGCGAGCGCGCGTAAGTTCAACGCTCGCGTGCGCGCCCGGTCCCGCGTGCTTGAGCGCGTTCGTGAGCGCCTCTTGCACGATCCGGTAGGCGCTGAGCTCCACCCCGGCGGGCACGTGGGCGCTCCCGCTCACGCGCAGGTCGACGGGCATGCCCGCGTCCTCCACCTGCTTGGCGAGCGAGGGAAGTGCGGCGAGTGACGGCATGGGAGTCAGGAAGTCCACGCGCGCCGGGGCGTACGCCGTTCCGACGCTCGGAGCGGACTCCGGGGCATCGCCCTCGGACGTGTCGCGGAGGACCCCGATCATCCGGTGCATCTCGGCCAGGCCCTTGCGCCCGGAGTCGCCGATGGTTTGAAGCGCCTCGGTCACGCGGCGGTCCTTGTCGCCGACGGCGCGGCGGGCCCCCTCGGCCTGCAGCGTCATCACGGTGATCTCGTGGGCGACGACGTCGTGCAGCTCGCGCGCGATCCTTGCTCGCTCCGTCCTCACCGCCGCCTCGGCGGCCTCGTGCTGGGCAAGCTCGGCGGTCTGACTTCGCACCTCGAGTTCGGTGATCCGGTCTCGCGCAAAGGCGTCCCCGCGCCCCATGGCGAACGGGATGCCGACCCACAGGAACATGGTGAGGAACACCCGAAGGTCGATCTCGGGCGCCTGGAGCGCGCCGATTCCGGTCCAGGCGATCGCGATGATGGCCGCGCCGCCGCCCCAACGGAAGGCCTGCACCTTGGGGGCGTAGGCGGCCGCGCCGTGGATCGCGACGACGAGGCCGAGGGTCGCGGCGGAAGGCTCGTGGGCGAGCCCGCGGTCCGCGATCCACCCGACGAGGACGATCGTCACCACCGCCCGCGGAGCCGTGTGACGCCACGCGAGCGGCAGCGCCTGGACGGCCAGGAGCGCGTAGCCGAGCCCGTCGCGCGGCACGAAACCCTCGAGTTGGATGATCGCCGCTTGAGGAACCCAGACGATGCCCAGCGTGAACAAGCCGAGCGCGATCAGCGCGTCAACTACCCGGACGGGCCCGAAGCGCGCGGACAAATGTCGGGACTCCATTCCCCGATGGTAGGGCGGTCGGAACGCGCTCGGCATCGGCCGAGGGGACGATTGGTGACGATGGGGACAACTCCCCGCCCCGGCGGGCGCGGGGGGCTCTCCCGCGATACGCTGTGGCCCAGCCGCCTCCAACAAAACGAGGGGCGAGAGGGGATGCGACCATGGCGAACTGGCGGGTTCGCGACCGTCGGAGCGCCACCATCTCCACGGTCGTGCTCGGCGCCTTCGCCTGCGCCGTCGGCCTGCTCGCCTTCCTCCATCGGGGCGTCCCAACCGCCGAGGTGAACCTCAACGACGGCTCGGTGTGGCTGACGAACCAGAGCCTGCTGTGGGTCGGTCACCTCAACCACTCGTCGCTGGTGCTCGACGGGGGCGCCCGCCCGGCCACGAGCGACTTCGACATTCTCCAGTCCGGATACACCCTCGTCGTCCATGACCGGGCCAACTCGTCCGTCGAGCCCCTCGACGCCGCGTATCGAACGCTCGGTTCGCCCATCCCGATGCCCGCCGGCTCGCTCGTCTCCCTCGGGGGCGACACCGTGGGAATCGTCGATCCCTCGGACGGCCGACTGTGGGTCGTTCGGGCGGATCAACTCCAGGGCCTCGACCTGTCGAAGCAGGAGCCGGTCGCGACGATCGGCGCCGGTGCGGCCGTCGCGGTGGGTCCGGACGGAGTCGCGCGCGCGGTCTCCACGGAGACCGGTTCAGTCACCGAGGTCGCGCTGGACGCGCGGGGCGACCCGCTGGAGGCCACGACGACGAACGTCGTCGAGGGCGACCACGGCCCCCTGACGATCACGTCCGTCGGCTCGGACGCCGTCGTGCTCGACGCGGACAACGGAGTCCTCTACTTTGCCGGTCGAACGGCGCACGTCCCCGACAACGGGACCGCCCTCCTTCAGCAGCCTTCCGCCGCGTCGTCAACGGTCGCCGTCGCAACGGAGACCTCTTTGATCCTGCAGCCGCTCGACGGATCGGATCCGACGGTGACGGACCTCGCGTCGCGCGGCACCCCCGCCGCACCCGTCTACCTCCTGGGGTGCACGTACGGCGCCTGGGCCGGCAGTGGGCAGTTCATTCGGGACTGCGTGGGGGACGACTTCGACGTTCAGGTTCCCATCGACGGAGCCCTCCCGAGCGCGGCGTTCGCGTTTCGCGTCAACCGAGACATCGTCGTCCTCAACGACTACGTCAACGGCCCAGGATGGCTCGCCTCGGAGGGGATGGAGCGCGTCGACAACTGGGAAGAGCTCCTGCCACCGGAGGTACCGGATCCCGACCCGAGCAACAGCCCTGACCCGACGCCGACGGACAGCATCCTTCAGCGCGACGAGGTCAACACCCCGCCCGTCGCGGAAGACGACGAGTACGGCGTCCGCGCCGGCCACACCACCATCCTTCCCGTCGTCGACAACGACTACGACTACGACGGGGACGTCCTCACCGCCACGGTGATCGACACCGGAAACGTGCCCGGAATCATCCAGCGCATCAGGGGCGGGGGTGCCCTGCAGGTTGTCGTGCCGGCCTCCGCCACGGGCACCATGTCCTTCGTCTATCGCATCGACGACGGACGGGGCGGCGTCGATGACGCGACCGTCACCCTGAGCGTGATCCCGGAGGGCAGCAACGGCGCCCCCGAGCCCCAGCGCGTCTCGCGGCTCTCGCTCGAGGCGGGAGCGACCGCGTCGTACAACGTGCTTCCCGACTGGACGGATCCGGACGGCGACACCCTCATCCTGAGCGGCGTCGGAAGCGACAGCACCGACACGATCGACTTCGATCCCTCGGGCGTCGTGACGGTGACGGCCAACCCGGAGGTGTTGGGGACGCGCGACATCCCCGTGGTGGTCTCGGACGGCATCTCCGAGACCTCGGCCGTGCTCCGCGTCGACGTGTGGCCCGCGGGAACCCGGGCCCCCCAGGCCAACGCGGACCGCGTGGTCACGACGGCCAACCGCCCCGTCGTCGTCTCGCCCCTGTCCAACGACCTGTCCCGCTCCGGCTTGGCACTACGCCTTACGACGGTCAGTGAATCCAGGGGCGCCACCGTGGTCCCCGACCACGACGCTGGCACCTTCTCCTTCGTGGCGCCGAGTCCCGGGACCTACTACGTGGTGTACCAGGAGACCGACGGACCCAACACGGCAACGGGCCTGGTGAGGATCGACGTTGAGGCGGCGTTCGCCTCCGAGGATCCGCCCATCGCCGTGAGCGACGTCGCCCTTCTGCCTCCCGGCCGCGACGTGCTCGTAGACGCGCTCGTCAACGACTCGGACCCCGGCGGCGGCGTGCTCGTCGTTCAGACCGTCGACATCGGGCAGGCGCGTGGCATCGCCGTCGAGATCCTTGAGCACCGCCTCCTGCGCATCACCAACACGGCAGAACTCTCCGAGCCGGTGACGATCAAGTACACGGTGTCGAATGGCAAACTGGCGTCGGTCGGCGACGTCACCGTGATTCCCGTGCCCGCCCCCGAGCAGATTCTCGCGCCCGTCGCGCAGGACGACGACGTCCTCGTCCGGGCCGGCGACGTCGCCAAGGTCGACGTGCTGGGCAACGACTACCACCCGAACGGGTTGTCCTTCGAGCTCGTGGGCATGGCCGAGCCCACCGTGGATGCGGCGCGCGCGGAGGTCTTCGCGGCCGACGGAACGGTGCGGATCAAGGCCGGGGACGAGCCCGGCCTCGTGAAGGCGACGTACGAGATTCGAGACGAGCAGGGCCAAGCGGCCTTCGCGAGCGTCAATATCCGCATCGTCGCCGCCGACGAGGGCGCGAATGTCGCGCCCCGACCCGAGAACGTCACGGCTCGCGTGTTGTCCGGTCAGTCCGTGCGGATTCCGATCAAGCTGGACGGAATCGATCCGGACGGCGACTCCGTCACGCTCGTCGGACTGGGAGACGCCCCCTCGCTCGGTCGCGTCGTGCAGGTCGGCCAGGATTGGCTCGTCTACGAGGCCTACGCGGACGGAACGGGCTCGGACTCCTTCACCTACACCGTGGTCGACCGCCTCGGCGCCGAGGCGACGGGCACCGTGACGATCGGCGTCGCTCCCCCCGCGCGCGTGAATTCCCCGCCCGTCGCCGTGCCGGACTCCTCCGAGGTACGCCCCCAGCACTCCATTTCGGTTGCGGTGCTCGCGAATGACTCCGATCCCGACGCCGACACCATCGCGCTGGTGCCGGATGGGCTCGAGGTGCCCGAGGGGATCGAGGCGTCCGTGGCCAACGACCGCGTTCTGGTGGTCGCGGGACAGCCCGGCGAGTACACGATCGAGTACGCGATCACGGACATCTACGGCGCCCTCGGTCACGCGGCCATTCAGGTGACCGTCGACCCCGACCTGCCTCAGCTCCCTCCCATCGCTCGCGACGACCGCGCGCTCCTCGACGACGTCACCGATGAGGGCACCGTCGACGTCGCGGTCCTGGACAACGACGAGGATCCGGACGGCGTGGCGAGCGCGCTCGTCGTCACCGTCGCCGACATGGGCGATCCTCTCGATCCGTCCGCCGTCGTCAATCCCGGATGGCACCGTGACGGTGACGCTCGGAGCTGCGGCGCAGAACCTCACGTACACGATCACCGACCCGGATGGACTGCAGGCCTCCGCCTACATACTCGTCCCCGGCCTCGGGCAGGAGCGCCCCAAGATCCCCGAGGGCTCGGGAATCGAGGTTCGCAGCGGAGAGACGGCCCAGATCGACGTCGCCGACTATGTGCGCACCGCGAACGGCAACCCGCCGATTGTCACGACCGTCGCCTCCGTTCGCGCGGGCCATTCGAACGGCGCCCCCCTGGTGATCGACGCGTCGACGCTCGAGTACACGTCGGCCGAGGGCTACTACGGCAAGGACGGGATCACCTTCGAGGTCACGGATGGCCTGACGATCGACGACCCCGCAGGGACTCGGGCGACCCTCACGCTCCCCATCAAGGTGCTCCCCGTGGGAAATGTCCCGCCGACCTTCAGGAACGGCGCGCTCGACGTCACGGCGGGAGGCGACCCTGCGACGCTCGACCTCGGGTTGCTCGCGGAGGACGCCAATCCCGAGGACGACGCAGCCCTGATCTTCGCGATCTCGGGTGAGGTGCCCAGCGGGTACGAGGTCGCGATCGCGGGACAGACGTTCACGGCGTCCGCCGATGCCTCGGTTCCGACGGGTTCGAGCGTCGAAATCCCCGTGACGGTCTCGGACGGCAAGGCGCCAGCGGTCGACGGCTTGGTCGTGGTGACGGCGCGGGCGTCAACCCGGCCGCTCCCGGCGTGCGTGGACGACGTCATCGACGACGCGAGGCCCGACGCGATGGTCTCCTCCGACGTGACGGCAAACGACTTCAATCCGTTCCCCGAGACGCCCCTGCGCATCGTCGACTACAGCGTCGAGTCGGGCGACGCCCAGGTCACGGAGGGGCCGCAGGGGCTCGAGGTAACCCCCGGCACGGGTTTCTTCGGCACCGTTGCGGTCCGCTACACCGTCGAGGACGCTACTGGCTCCACAGATCGACAGGCCGACGGTCACCTTTATGTGACGGTGGCCGCCGCGCCGGACGCTCCGCAGAAGCCGTTGGTGACGACCATCGAGGACGGCGCCGTCACGTTGGAGTGGCCAGCGCCGCCGAGCAATGGAGCCCGCATCGAGTACTACACGGTTGCGTCAGATCTCGGGACGAGCGACCGTTGCGACGCGTCGATCTGCCACATCACGGGCCTCAAGAACGACGTCGAGTACCGATTCCGAGTCACCGCGCACAACCGAGTTGGCGACTCCTCGCCATCGCCCTACTCCGATTCCGTTCGTCCCGACGCCAGGCCGGACCAGCCGGATCCTCCCTCGTTGACCTTTGGAGACGGGAGCCTCGCCGTCGAGTGGACGACGCCGACGTCTCCCGGATCCGCCGTGACGTCGTACGAGCTCGAGATCTCGCCGCCGCCCCCCTCGCCGGGCTCCGCGACCCGCTCCAACCTGTCGTCAACGTCCTTCGTCTGGACGGGCCTCCAGAACGGGGTGGCCTACCAGGTCCGGGTGCGGGCGTCCAACAAGTCCCCCGAGCCGTCGACGTGGAGCGATTACTCCGCGTCCGAGGTTCCCGCCGGCCCGCCCGCGGCGCCGGTGAAGCCCACCACCACGCTCGTGGACTCCGTGGGGAGCACGGCCCAGATGCGCGTGGACTGGTCCGCGCCCTCGAACAACGGCGACCCCATTTCGTCCTACTTGGTGGAGGTCCTTCGGGGAGGCGCGGTCGTCGGAACGTCGACCCTCTCCGCGGGCGCCAACTCGACGACGGTAGACGTCACGACGTCGGAGACCGCGTACACCTTCCGCGTGAGCGCCACCAACAAGGCGGGGACCGGGGCGGCGAGCCCCGAGTCGGATTCCCGTCGCGCCGTGGCCGCGCCCGGCGCTCCGACCGCGATTTCGCTCTCGACCCCCCTCCCCGATAAGAACATCGTCATCGGGTTCACCCAGGGTCCGCTCAACGGAATCAAGGCGTCGGAGGCGTCGTACGAGTACCGGCTGAGCGGCGATCCGTCGTGGCACGACCTTGTCGGCAGCACCATCAGCGGCGGAAGCGTCGGCCAGGCATACACGGCGGAACTCCGCGCCAAGGCGACCGTCGACGACATCGACTACTTCGGGGCCGTGGGGTCGTCGATCAACTCGGCGATCCCCTACGGCGCGCCAAACGCGCTCACGACGACGGCGACGCCTGGTGCCTTCAAGGCGACGTTTGATTGGACCGATCCGGTTCCCAACGGCCGAAGCATAGATGCGATCGACTACAGCTGGGACGGCGTGACGTGGACCCCCGCGGGGACGCTGAGCGCCAGTTCGGTGTCTACCTCGATCGGGTTTGGAAAGAGTCAGAGTTTCTGGGTCCGCGTCACGGACTCCACGGGCCAGCAGGCGGTGTCGGCCGAGGTGAGTGGCAAACCGATCGGGCCGTACATCGAGCTCGCGAAGGGGGGGATCGACTACAACCAGTGCTCCGATCACTGCTACTACTTCGACATCCAGTTCCACTACTTCCCGCCGAGCGTCCCCCTCACCTTCTACTGCTATCACTCGAAGGATGGCGTCGTCACGAAGTTCACAGAGAACACTTTCACGCCGAATAGTTCGGGGTACTTGCACACCACCAACCGTTGCTTCACGTTCCCCGCCTCCTACCCCTCGCCGTACTACGTCAAGACGCCCGCGCAGGGGAAGATCACGAGCACGATTACGTCGAACGCAGCAAACTGGGGTCCCTGATGTCCCCGCGAAGAAAGGACCCCACATGACCATGACCCCCCAGCAGGCCGCCTGGTTCTCGGACACCTTCGGGGCGATCGCCGCGAACATCGGCAAGGCCGTGGTCGACAAGGACCAGGTGATCCGTCTGGTACTCACGGCGATGTTTGCGGACGGTCACGTGCTCCTTGAGGACGCCCCGGGAACCGGAAAGACGAGCCTCGCGCGGTCGCTGGGGGCGACGCTGGACGGGACGCAGCACCGGATCCAGTTCACCCCTGACCTCCTGCCGTCGGACGTCACGGGCGTGACGGTGTGGAACGAGAAGACCCGGAAGTTCGAGTTCCACCAGGGCCCGGTCTTCGCCTCGATCGTGCTCGCCGACGAGATCAACAGGGCGTCGCCCAAGACGCAGTCCGCTCTCCTCGAGGTGATGGAGGAGGGTCGCGTCACGGTCGACGGCGTCGCCCACTCCGTCGGGCGGCCGTTCCTCGTGATCGCCACCCAGAACCCGATCGAGCAGGCGGGAACCTACCGCCTGCCAGAGGCGCAGCTCGACCGCTTCCTCCTCAAGACAACGATCGGCTACCCGGACGTGGCGCACACCGCGCAGATCCTCGGCGGGAGCACCGTGCGAGATCGCGCCGCCTCCCTCAAGCCGGTCATCACGACGTCGGCGGTCGCCGACATGATCGACCTCGCCGCCACCGTGCACGTGGACGACGCCGTGCTCGAGTACGTTGCGACCATCGTCGAGACCACCCGCTCGGCGCCCGAGGTGCGGCTCGGAGCGTCCGTGCGTGGAGCCCTCTCGATGGTTCGCGCCGTCAAGGTGTGGGCGGCCGCAGCCGGACGGCACTACGCGACTCCCGACGACGTCAAGCTGCTCAGCGGACCGGTGTGGGAGCACCGCCTCGTGCTCGACGCCGAGGCGGAGTTCCAGGGGGCGACGGCCAAGCAGATCATCGCCAGGACCGTCGCGGAAGTTCCCGCTCCCCGGGTCTCTCACCCCTAGGCGCGTCATGCCCACGACGTCCGACGCCCGGCCATTGGTGCGAGCGCTCGCGAGCGCTCGCGCTCGCTGGCGTGCCGCGCGCGCCGCGGTGGGCGACGTCGTCGGCCGAGTCCAGGAATATGTACGCGAGGTCGCGTGGCCGCTCCTCGAGCCCACGTGGGCCCGCATCGCGCGAGTCGGATCCGTCGCGACCGGCCTCGGGTGGGGCGTGATCGTCTCGGCCGGGGCCGCGGCGATCGTGGGATGGTCCTACCATTGGCGGGAATTGACGACGGTCGCGCTCATCGCTCTCGTGCTCCTCGCGGGCTCGGGAGCCTTCCTGTTCGGACGCATCGCCTACGACGCGGCCCTGGACCTCACGCGCACGCGGGTCATCGTCGGGGAGCTGGCACTCGGGGCGATCACGGTCGCGAACGCGGGCCGGCGGCCCCTGCGCCCGGTCGAGGTCACCCTCCCGGTGGGCAAGGGAGTCGCGACATTTGAGGTTCCGCGGCTCGGGGTCGGGGCGTCCCACGAGGACCTGTTCAAGATTCCGACCCAGCGCCGCGCGGTGCTCATGGTCGGCCCGATCAGCGCCGTCAGGGGCGATCCCCTCGGACTGCTCGCGAGGGTCGCGACGTGGTCGGAACCCGTCGAGTTGTTCGTGCACCCGCGGACCGTCTCGCTTGAGGGCTCGTCCGCCGGGGTCCTGCAGGACCTCGAGGGAATCCCGTCGAGGGACCTGTCCAGTTCCGACCTCGAATTCCACGCGATCCGCGAGTATGCCCCGGGCGACGATCGCCGCCACGTGCACTGGCGGAGCACCGCGCGCATGGGCTCGCTGATGGTCCGGCAGTTCGAGGAGACTCGGCGGTCGCACCTCGCCGTCGCCCTCTCCCTCGACGAGGACGAGTTTGCTTCCGAGGAGGAGCTCGAGCTCGCCATTTCGATCGCGGGCTCGCTTGGCCTCCAGGCGCTGCGCGAGGACAAGCAGGTGACGGTGCTGGTCCCGGGGGCCACCCTTCCCACCCGGACCGGCAAGCGCCTGCTGGATGCCCTCTCCGGGGTGGAACCGACGCCACCGGGGCGGGGCGGGATCACCGCGCTCGCGCTCGCGGCGGCAGCGCAGGTGCCCGACGCGTCGGTCGCGGTGATGATCGTCGGCACGCCCGTCGCGCCGCACACGATCGTTCGGGCGGCTTCCACCATTCCTGCGGGAGTCATCGTCGTGGCGATCTACTGCGAGGTCGGCGCGAAGGTGGCCCTGCGCCCCATCGGCGACATCGCCGTGCTGACGGTCGGCGACTTGCGAGACCTCCCGCGCGCCCTGAGGCGGGTGCTCGGCTGATGGACAAGCGCATGGACGAGCGGCCGGTGGTGCACCGCGTCATCGATGGGCTGGCCCTGGCGGCGGCGAGCTTCGCCGGGGTCTGGGGTTTCTCCGCCGACTTCCGCGGCGCGACCGTCTTCTGGGTCGGACTCGCCGCGGTCCTCGTCGGGATCGCGCTGGGGGCCTTGGGCGCGTGGCGGCGCTGGAGCACGCTGACGGTCGCGGCGGGAACGACGGTCGCCTACTTCGTTCTCGGCGGGGTCGTCGCGTTCCCCGAGACGGAGGTCGCGGGTGCGGTGCCGACGCTCGCGACGCTTCGAGAACTCGCGATTGGCGCCGTGTCGTCGTGGAAGGCCCTCCTGACGACCGACGTGCCCGCGTCGCCGTCCGGCGTGATCCTGCTCGTGCCTGCGATCGCCGGCCTGCTTGCGGGCGTCATTGCATCATCCATTGCCCTGAGGGCACGGCGGCCCGGGTGGGCGATCGTGGGACCGGCCGCGCTGCTCGTCGTGTCGATCGCCTTCGGTTCCTACCTCGCCGTCGCGCCCGCCGCCCAGGCGGCGCTCTTCGCGGGGGTCTCGCTCGCGTGGCTCGCGTGGCGCCGGGCGACTCAGGCGCGCGTCTCAGCCGGGGGGCTCGCCAGCGAGAGCGCCGCGCCCACGGTCCGGGCTCGAAGGCGCGCGGTCTCCGGTGCGCTCGTGCTCGCCCTCGCGATCGCGGGCGGCGCGATGGGCGCGACCGTGTTTGGCGCGGGGGGCCAACGCGACGTCATCCGCGACCACGTCACCCCGCCCCTCGATCTCCACAACTACCCGAGCCCCCTGCAGTCCTACCGCGGCTACGTGCGCGACTTCAAGGACCAGGCGCTCTTCACCGTCGACGGGTTGCCGGAGGGGGCCCGCGTTCGCCTCGCGACCCTGGATACCTACGACGGCGTGGTCTATTCCGTCGCGGGCTCGGGGTCCGCGGTGTCCGGATCGTTCACGCGGCTGCACCCGCGCGCGGACGGTGCCTCCGGCGCGACCGAGATCGGCGTGACGATCGGAGCGCTTCGCGGAGTGTGGGTTCCGGATGTCGGCTCAGTGTCGGGCCTGCAGTTCACGGGCGGGCAGGCCCAGGATCTGCAGGACGCGCTGTTCTACGACGCCGCGACCGGGACCGCGATCAACACGGAGGGCCTCTCCGAGGGCGCGAGCTACACGTTCACCGCGAGCATTCCGCCCGAGGTTGACCTCTCGACGCTCGACGCGCCCTTCGCTCGGACCCCGCTGCCCGATGTCCGGAACGTTCCGGAAACGGTCGGCGCCCTCGCTTCCGACATCGTCGGGTCGGGAGAGACGGACGCGGACGTGGCGATGGAGTTGGCGCGGTACCTCGCGGCCGACGGATACTTCAGCCACGGGCTTGAGGGCCAGGCGCCGTCGCTCTCGGGTCACAGCGCCGACAGGATCGCTTCGCTCCTCGGCGCGGATCAGCTCATCGGCGACGACGAGCAGTACGCCGTCGCGTTTGCGCTGATGGCGCGCGAGCTCGGGATTCCCGTGCGGGTGGTCCTCGGCTTCTACCCCGACCCGGGCGCGCCAGCAAGCGACACGTTCGTCGCGACCGGCTCGAACGCGCACGTGTGGGCTGAGGTCGATTTCGCCGGTCCCGGCTGGGTGGCGGTCAACCCCGTGCCGGCGGAGGACCGCACGCCGGAGAACGAGGAGATTCCTCCGAAGCGCGAACCGAAGCCCCAGGTCCTCCAGCCTCCGCCTCCGCCCGACGAGCCCGCGGCCGCGCCGCAGGCGATCCCGACCGAGGACCTCGTCGTCGCGCAGCAGGGCATCGACGCGAGCACGCTGTTCAGGTTCCTCCTCATCCTCGTTGGCTTGCTCCTCGCAGTCGGCCTCGTTGTCAGCCCGTGGCTCGTGATCGTCGCTTCCAAGGTCCGTCGGCGACTGCGCCGACGGCACGCGCGCCGCATCGCCGATCGGCTCGCGGGCGCGTGGGAGGAGCTCGCGGACTACGCCACCGACCTTGGCGTTCTCGTGCCCGCTGGCGGCACCCGCCTCGAACGGGCGGGCGCGGTCGACAGCGAGATCCCGGCCGCGGGAGCCCTGGACGTTGCCTTGGCGGCCGACGCCGGTATCTGGTCTCCCGAGGTTCCCGACCGCGCGCTGGCTGAGGACCTCTGGGTCGGCGTCGATCAGGCGCGATCCGCCATGCGCGACTCCTTCCCGAGGCGGCGCCAGCTGGCGGCCCTCGTCAGTCTTCGTTCGCTCGCGCGGGCTCGCGCGGGCTCGAAACGTCCTCCGCTCCGATTGAAGGGAACGTCTTCATGACCGGAACTCACGTCCCGCGCGCGGGTGTGCTCGCCAAGATCGTGGCCTACGTGATCGACGCGGCCATCGTGGGCCTGCCCCTCTTCGCCGCGCTTGCGGCGCTGCCCCTCACCCTCGGCGACCTCTCTGCGGGCATCGACGGCGCACGACTCGCGCTCGCGTTCGCGTTGTTCGCCGTGTGGATCCTCCTCGCAGAAGCCGCGACGTACGCGTTCGCGACGATGCGCGGCGGCTCGCGCGGGACCCCCGGGATGAAGGTGGCCCGTATCAGAGTGGTCGACGCCGAGACGTGGCGTTCCATCGGTACGGGCCCGGCGCTCGTCCGCTCCCTGATGTTTGTCCCGACGGCGCTCTCGGTCGTGGGACTCGTCCTGCAGGTCTTCGATCGCGGCGGGCGCGGCTGGCACGATCGAGTCGCCGGGACCGTGACGATTGCCGTGCCCGGGGGCGGCAAGGCCGGCGTAGCACCCGTCGAGGTTGACTCCGAGCTGGACGGCGACGCGGAGGAGGCGGAGGACGCGAGCGGCGACGAGGATTCGGGTGCGGAATCTCTCGCCGACGAGCCCGCAGCCGCTCGACGGGGAGGCAAGGCGCGCGGGGGGAAGGACGCGCGCGGGATCATCTCGGCGGTGCCGGGATTCGACCGCCCCGAGGTCGAGGCGCCGACGGCCCCGGAGGTTGTCATCACCGAGATTCCCGACGAAGACGTGCTCGACACCATCGTCACCGTCGCTCCAGCCGCCCCGCACTTCTCCGCTGACCCTGCCAAGGAGGAGGCCGACTCGGGCGCCGAACCGGACGAGGATCTCGACGCCACGCGGATCTCCCGGACGGGCCAGGAGGAGGACGCGGACGCCACACGGAGGGCCGCCCCCGCGGAAGGGGCGCCGGCGGCTTTGCTGACCTGGGACGACGGGATCACGGCCGTGGTGCGCAGCGTCACCGTCTTCGGCCGCAACCCGGTCGCCGGTGACCTCGAGACGGCCGACCTCGTTCCGATCCCCGACACCACCCGATCCCTGTCGAAGACGCACTTCGCCGTCCTCGTCGAGGACGGCCAGTTCTTCGTCGTCGATCGCCACTCGACGAACGGCACGGAGATCGTCTCCGCCGATGGCACCACCAGGGGAGCATTCCCCGGGACGAAGACTCCCGTCGAAGCCGGCGATAGGCTCGTGATCGCCCAGAGGACCTTGACCATAGGACGAGCGTGAAGCCAAGCAAACCACCAAGGGGACACGCGCCGTTCTCCGTGCGCGCCGGAGCCGCGACGGATGTGGGAATGCGGCGCACCCTCAACGAGGACGCCTTCCTGTGCTCCGCGCCGATGTTTCTGGTCGCCGACGGCATGGGTGGCTACGCCGACGGCGAGGCAGCGAGCGGCGCCGTCGTCGAGGCCTTCTCCGCGCTCGTGGGCAGGGACTCGGTCGGGATCGATGACATCCGTGGCGCGTACTCCTCGGCCGTCGAACTCGTCTTGAACCTGCCCGCGAAGGGCCGGGCGGGGCCCGGAACGACGCTGAGCGGCGTCGCGATCTCGGCCAACGACGGTCGCGGGTATTGGCTCGTCCTGAACGTCGGGGACTCGCGGACGTACCGCGTCTCCGAGGGAGTCTTCCGCCAGGTGAGCGTCGACCACTCCGTGGTGCAGGAACTCGTCGAGACGGGATCGCTCACCGCGTCTCAGGCCGCGAGCGACAGCCGACGCAACGTCGTGACGCGCGCCATCGGCGCGGGCGGCGCGAGCGATCCGGATTTCTGGATGCTTCCCGCGCATCGCGGCGACCGCATCCTCGTCTGTTCGGACGGGCTGACGGGAGAGGTCGACGACGACGCCATCGAGTCAATCCTTCGCGGCGAGGCCGATCCGCAGATTGCGGCCGACCGGCTGGTCGCCGCCGCGCGCGAGGCGGGTGGCCGCGACAACATCACCGCGGTCGTCGTCGACGCGGCTGACGTCGAGGAGCCCGAGGTCGACGACGACACGAGGCCCCGCGACGTCCCGGCGACGGGGTCAGGCGAATGAGGCATCGCTACGCGCCCGGGCTCGCGTTCGGAATCGCCAGCCCCCACGGCGTGGCGCTACTGCCGGAGGGGGTCGGCGCGCCGGTTGCCGAGAGCCTGAGGCAGGCGCTCGACGGTGGGGCGGACATCGCCGCGTTGGTCTCGGTCCTGGCCGAATCCGCCGGAGGATCGATCTCGTCGTTGCCGCCCTTCGCCTTCGCCGTCGTCGGGCCGGAAGCGGTGAGTGTGGCGGTGAGGGGATCCCTCGTCGCCTCGGCGTCGGACGACGCCGGAATGGCTACCGAGGTCTCGGGAGAGGAGTCGTCGCTCGTCGCCGAGCGCAAGATCCCGCGGGCCGTCGCCATCACGCTCGCGGCGGTCGGGAAGCCCTTCCCGAGCGAGGAGGCCAAGGAGATGGCGCACGGCGTCGTCCTCTGCGCGGCGGTCGAGGCCGCCTGGGACCCCTCAGCCGCGCGTGGCGCGGCGCCGGAGGATGACCCGGGTCAGACGCTCGCGCCTCCGAGAGAGCCGCAGCCCGAGGGTCGCGACGACGAGGACTCGGGTTTCGGGCCGCTCTGGGGGGCGAGCGACTGGGCGACCGGCGCCGACGACGAAGACGCGGCCAACGACGACGCGCGCGTCGTCGCGGGGCCCGATTCGGCGCCGCAGGCCGCTCCGGCGGCGCAGGCCGACCCCGTCGTCCCGCAGGCCGCTGCCGAACCGCCCGCTCCGGTCGGCGCCGCCTGCGCCCGCCGCGCCGCCAGCCCCCGAGCCACCCGCTCCGGCCGCGCCACCACCCCCGCGGCAGCCGGAGCCGCCGCCCGTCACTCCCACCGTCGGAGGCCTCATCGCGGGCGTGCCCGACTTCAGCCGACCCGGTCCGGCCGACGGCGGAGGCCCGGCGCCCGCCGGACCGACCCGCGCCGAGACGCCTGCGCCCGCATCCGCACCGCCCGCATCAGCACCGCCCGCATCCGCACCGCCCGCCGCGGCGACCGAGGCGCCGACAGGCGATGCGCCGGGTGACCACGACGGCGACACCATCACGACGGGAGAGCTGCGCGAACTCGCCGGAACCGACGAAGCGGCCGCGGGCGTCGTGGGCGAGCGGCCCCGCAGGCGGGGCACCCTGACGCTTTCGACCGGCCCGAGCGTCGAACTCGATCGCGGGGTCGTGATCGGGCGCCGGCCGACGGCGACTCGAGTCACGGGGGACCTGCCGCACCTCATCGCCGTCCCGAGCCCCCGACAGGACATCTCGCGCAATCATCTTGAGGTCAGGCTTGAGGGATCGTTCGCCGTCGCGCTCGACATGGATTCCACGAACGGGACGGTGCTGCGCCGCGCGGGCAAAGAGCCCGAGCGCCTTCATCCGCGAGAGGCGACGATCCTCGTCGACGGCGACGTCCTCGATCTGGGCGACGACGTCCTGGTGACGTATAAGGAGACGACATGAGCCCCAAGCGAGCGCCATCGGAACCTCCCGTCCTCAGGGGATTCGACTACGTCAAGCCGCTCGGCGCGGGGGGCTTCGCCGACGTCTTCCTCTACCAGCAGCAGTTGCCGCGGCGCAGGGTCGCGGTCAAGGTGCTCCTGGCCGACCGGCTCGCCCAGTCGATGATCGCGGACTTCACCCACGAGGCGAACGTCATGGCGCAGTTGTCGACGCACCCCTCGATCGTGACGATCTACGAGGCGGGCGTCGCGGGGGACGGCAGGCCCTACCTCGTGATGGAGTACTGCCCCAAGCCGAACCTCCAGATCCAGTATCGGAAGGCCCCGTTCGCCGTGGCCGAGGCACTGCGGACGGGAATCCGGATTGCCGGCGCCGTCGAGAGCGCACACCGTGCCGGGATCCTCCACCGCGACATCAAGCCGGCGAACATCCTCGTCAACGACTACAACCGCCCGCTCCTGACCGACTTCGGGATCGCCGGAGCGGCCGGCGCCGACGACGCGGCAGGCATGTCCATCCCGTGGTCCGCCCCCGAGGCCTTCGACGACGCGCAGATCTCCGCCGTCGCGGGCGACGTCTTCTCGCTCGCGGCGACGGTCTACACCCTCCTCGCCGGGCGGTCTCCCTTCGAGATTCCCGGACAGCGCAACTCGAGCGCGGACCTCATCGCGCGCATTCGCGAGGGACGCCTGCCCTCGCTCGGTAGGGCCGACGTTCCGATCTCGCTGCACACGGTCCTCGCACAGGGCATGGCGCGCGACGTCCACGCGCGATTCGGGAGCGCGCTCGAGTTCGCGCACGCCCTCCAGCGAGTAGAGATCGAGCTCTCGATGTCCCCCACGATGGTGGACGTTCTCGACGAGTCCGTAGGCGAGGACGCCCCCGAATCCGATGACGACGGCCTGACCCGCATTCGCGGAGTGGTCAACATCGACCCGACGGGCCCGCCGCCGGCGACGACGGGCGGCGGCGAACGATCCTTCTCCACGACCGACGCGACGGTCCTGCGCGACAGCACGGGCGACTATGAGAGCGCGCCGCGGGGCCGGACGGCGCCCCAGCCCGCGCCTGACGACGAACCCGCACCGGACGCGACCGTCGTTCGGGGAACGCCGCGCGCCGGGCGCGCAGCCGCGACGGACCTCGACGGAACGGGAGGAACGACCCAGGCGAGGACCCACCGCGCGGAGCCGGACGAGGCGACGCCCGAGACGCCCCGACGCTCCAAGGCTGGCTTGATCGTGGCCGGCGCGCTCGCCGTCGTCGTCGTGGCCGTAATCGCGTTCGCGAGCCTCTCCGGCAAGGGGACGCCGTCCGTAACCGACACGATAAGCGTCGACCCTCAGTCCCCGGTGATCGCGCGCCAGGTGCCACCCATTGCCTCGGTAACCGCCGAGGTCGTTGGCGACCAGATCGTCTTCACGTGGGTGAACCCCGATCCTCAGGACGGCGACAGCTACCTCTGGGGGATCCAGGTGGCCGGCGCCGCGAGAGAGATCGAGATCGCGACCGAGCCGACCGTGAGCATTCCCGCGGCAGGCAACGACGGCGCCTGCATCGAGGTCACGCTGCGGCGCGTCGACGGGAGGGCGGGCGCCGAGCCCACCGTGGGGTGCGCGCCGTGACGGCTTCTGGAGCGCAAGGCGACGGGGCGTCGCGAAGCGAGCGGCTGACCGTGGACTACGCGGGCGAGTACTTCCACCTCTACCCGGGAGACTCGTTCACGATGGGCAGGGAGGGCACGCTCGCGATCGACGACAACCCGTTCCTCCATCGGACGTTCCTTCGGATCGCACGCTACGACTCCTTCTGGTGGCTCGCGAACGTCGGGACCAGGCTCACCGCGACCGTCACCGACGGTTCCGGCCGGTTCCAGGCGTGGCTCGCGCCCGGCGGGCGCATTCCGCTGGTCTTCCACCACACGGGGGTCATCTTCACCGCCGGGGCGACGACCTACGAGCTCTCCATCTACGCCGACGCGCCCAAGTTCGAGGCGCTGGGACCTCAGGACGACGCAGGAGGTACGACCACGCTCGGCAACGTCGCCCTGACGGCAAGCCAGCACCTCCTCGTCGTGGCCCTCGCGGAGCCCATGCTGCGGCGGGAGGGCGCGGGAATGTCGGAAATGCCGACGTCACAGGCGGCCGCCGAACGCCTCGGATGGACGATCACCAAGTTCAACCGCAAGCTCGACAGCGTGTGCGAGAAGCTCGCGCGAGGCGGGGTCGAGGGGAGTCCATGGCGGCGAGAGCGGATACGCGACCAACCGTCGCGCGCGGCTCGTCGAACACGCCGTGGCCTCGAGGCTCGTGTCCCGCGCCGATCTTCCGCTGCTTGACCAATCACTGTCACCATCCACCTCCGACGACGAAGGAAGCCCATCGTGAGCCTCAAAGTCACGTACAAGCGCGGAGACGCGCGCGAAGCCATGCTCTCGCTGTCGGTTGCTCCCGACACCACGGTCGGGGAGGTCGCGAAGCAGCTGTTCCAGATGGACTCGTCGAGGCGGGGAACCGAGGTCTACGCGGACGCCACGCTCGTGGTGACGCCACTTCGGCCGGGCCCGACGCCTCGCCGCGCGCGGTGGAGATGGACGCGCCCTTTGAGAGTTCGGGCATCCGAAGCGGCGATCACATCGAGATCGCCTCGGACGCTGTCGCGCACAAGTCCGCGGCCGCGGCGGCGGCCGCCGCCGTGGTGAATGTGATTTCCGGCGCCGATGCGGGCAAGACCTTCTCGCTCTTCCCGCGGTTCGAATGTCATCGGGCGCGATCCCGACGTCGCGGTCAAGCTGACGGACGCACTCGCGTCGAAACGGCACGCGCGCATCATCGTTGGCGACGATCTCGAGATCATCGACATGGGCTCGACCAACGGCGTGATGATCGGGGACACCTATGTGACGCGGGCGCCGCTGCTCCCCGGCGACGTCATCGTGATCGGGGACACCGAGATGGAGGTGACGCGGGAGGGCCTGTCTCAGGGAGACACCCCCACCACCTCAAGCATCGCGTTCACCAGGTCTCCTCGGGTCGTGGGTCCGCTCCCGGAGGACGTCGTCGACATCCCCAGCCCGCCGTCTCAGCCGCAGAGTCGCCCGTTCCCGAAGCTCGGGCTGGTGGCACCCGTCGTGCTCGGCCTCACGATGTACCTCGTCACCCACAGAGTGCTCTCCCTCATCTTCGTGGCGATGAGCCCGCTGCTGATGCTCGGCGGCTACTTCGATCAGAAGAAGCAGGCGAAGCGCGCGCTCGCCAAGAAGCGTGTGGAGTTCGACGCCGCGATCGCGAATGCGGAAACGACCATCGCCGGGCTCCAGGAGCAGGAGCGGGCGGCGCGCAATGAGCAGTCGCCCTCCACTGCGGCGATTCTCGACAGCGCCGAGTCCCTTGGCGCCTTGTTGTGGACGCGCAGGCCGGAGCACCACGGCTTCCTGACGGCGAGGGTGGGTCTCGGGACCATCCCGACATCGCTCGAGATCAACCTGCCCAACGCCAACGACACGTTCCCGGAATTGTGGGACCAGGCGCTCGCGATCCACGAGCAGTTCGAAAGGATCCCCGACGCGCCTGTCACCATCGACCTGCGCTCCGCCGGGGGCGTGGGCGTTGCCGGCGACCTCGCGCAAGCGCGTGGCGTGGCCCGCTCGGTGCTCGTCCAGATCTTGGGACTGCACTCCCCCATGGAGTGCGTGGTGACCGGGTTCGTCTCTGCGGCGACCGCCAGCGAGTGGCGCTGGCTCGAATGGGCGCCGCACGTCACGTCGCCGCTGTCACCGTTCACCGGGGACCACATCACCCAGACGCGCAAGAGCGCGCAAGCGCTGTTGGTGCAGATCGAGGCGCTCGTCGAGAGCCGAAGCGGCCGCGACATCGGCAGCCTCATTCCTTCCGCGCGCGGCGCCACTCGTGCCGCGGCGGCATCCGACGAGGAACTGCCCAAGCTCCCGGCCGTCGTTGTGGTGGTGGAGGATGACGCCCCCGCCGATCGCTCGCGCCTCATCCGGCTCGCGGAGAAGGGCGCGGACGTCAATGTGCACGTGATGTGGGTCGCCGCGTCGGTGGAGTCTGTGCCCGCGGCGTGTCGTTCCTACGTCGACGTGGGCGCGGAAGGCTCGGGTCCCGTCGGATACGTCAGGGCGGGAGCGACCGTCCACCCCGTGACCTACGACGCGATCGACCCCGAGACGGCAACCGCGTCTCGCGAGGCGGCTGGCCTGCGTCGAGGACATCGGGCGTCATTGCCGTCGGATTCCGGTGCGATTCCCGGCGCCGTGTCCTACCTGGATCTCCATGGCTTCGACGCGATCGAGCCCGGTCACCACGAGCAGCGCTGGCGCGCCGATGCCGTCTCCGCCGGAAGTTCGCGACGCGCCGTTCACCCTGCGCGCGCTCGTCGGGCACACGCGGGCGACGAGCCTCTCTACCTCGACCTGCGCGCACAGGGCCCGCACGCACTCGTCGGCGGCACCACCGGCGCGGGCAAGAGTCGGAGTTCCTGCAGGCTGGATTCTTGGCATGGCGGCGGCCTACAGCCCCGAGACGGGTGACGTTCCTCTTCGTCGACTACAAGGGCGGGTCGGCCTTCGCCGATTGCGTCAACCTGCCCCACAGCGTCGGCCTCGTCACCGACCTGACGCCCGCACCTTGTCGACCGCGCGCTCGCCTCGCTGCGCGCGGAGCTTCACTACCGCGAGCGGCTGCTCGCGGCGAAGGGAGCGAAGGACCTCGAGACGCTGGAGAAGACCGGGCGACCCGGACGCCCCGCCGAGCCTCGTCATCGTCATCGACGAGTTCGCTGCGCTCGTCAACGAGGTGCCCGACTTCGTCGACGGCGTCGTCGACATCGCGCAGCGCGGCCGGTCGCTCGGGCTGCACCTCATCATGGCCACCCAGCGCCCGGCCGGCGTGATCAAGGACAACCTGCGCGCCAACACCAACCTCCGCATCGCGCTGCGCATGGCGGACGAGGCCGACTCCTCCGACATCCTCGGTGTCGCCGCGGCGGCACACGTCGACCCGCGTCGCCTGGCCGCGCGATGGCGCGGACCGGCCCGGGTCGGCTCGCGACCTTCCAGTCGGCATACGCGGGAGCCCACTGCGTGCCCGGGCAGTACCGGCAGGGCGCCCGATCGTCGGTGCAGGGACTGGCTCTCGGACCCGGGAGGCCGTGGGAGACTCCCGGAGCGGCGCGCAGCGTCGCGGCAGAGGGTGAATCCGACGCGGCGCGCGTCGTGTCCGCGATCGCGAGTGCGGCCGCGCTGCTCCGGTTCCGCAGCCTCGCGTCGTCCGTGGCTTGACGAACTCGCGTCGACCGTACGACCTGCGCGATATCGCTCGCGCACGGGGCGCCACAGGGCGCCGCGTTCGGCCTCATCGACGATCCGGCGCACCAGGCCCAATTCGTGGCACATACGATCCCGACCAGGACGGCAACCTGGTGATTCTCGGGCGGATCCGGCGCGGGGAAGTCGACCGCGCTGCGCACGCATCGCGCTGGGGGCGACGCTGGTCACGCGAACTCGCGCCCGTGCACGTCTACGGCATCGACGCGGCGAGCGGCGGCCTGGACATGCTCGACGCCCTGCCGAACGTCGCCGACGTCGTTGACGTCGACGATCTCGAGCGCGTGGGACGCATGATGAAGCGTCTCGTCGACATGGTGCGGGAGCGGTCGCCACGTTCACCGCGGCGCGAGCCTCCAGCCTGACGGAGTACCGAGCCAGTCCGGAGAGCGCGGCTTGCCGCGCTTGTTGCTGCTCGATCGACGGCTACGGCCCGTTCCAGACCGACTACATGGACGAGCTCGGCCGGCAGCAGATGTTCGCCGACTTCCAGGAAGTACTTGCCGAGGGCCGCGCAGTCGGGCGTCCACGTCGTGATGTCCGCCGACCGGGTGGGCGCGTTGCACACGTCGATCCAGGCGCTCGTGCCCCGCACCATCGTGTTGCGGCTCAACGACGACAACCAATACGGGATGCTCGGCCTGCGCAAGACGGGCCTGCACCCGCACTCGCCCGCCGGACGAGGCATCGATCTCGCATCGGCATGGAGATTCAGATCGCCGTGCTCGGCGGCACGGCGCGGATTGACGAGCAAGCGCGGGCGATCGAGCCGCTCGCCAGCAAGATCCCCGACCGGCCGGAATGGCAGGCGGCACCGATCCCGCGGATGCCCGCGCACGTCCGCTCGCGACATGCCGCCGATCGTCGACGGCCTGCCGGTGCTTGGCATCGACGGGATCACTCTCGACCCCCGTGGCTTCGACCTCGACCGGCCCATCATGATCGCCGGCCAGGCGGGCACGGGCCGCACCTCGGCGATGGCGTGGATGGCTACCGCGATCTCCCGGACCTACCCCAAGCGCCGCATCGTGCACCTCACCCAGCGCCGCACGAGCATCGGCGGACTCCCCGCATGGACGGCATCCTTCGCAGGGGCGCCGCGGGCGAGGACTTCCTGGAGGAGTGGGGCGCGGAGCTCGAAAAGAGCGCGGAAGGCGACGACCAGATCGTGTGTGCATCGAGAACGTCCAAGACTTCGGCGCATCCATGAGTGATGGCCCCCTCGTTCAGGCCATCAAGCAGGCCCGACGCAATGGGCACCTCATCATCGGCGAGGCGGACATCCAGGGATGGGTGTCCGGCCAGCTGGTTGCTGAGCTGAAGGGCTGCACGTCGAGGTCTGCTCCTGGCTCCCGAGGGCGCCGACGCACAGATGCTCTTCTCGGCTCGCAGCGCCCCGTATCAACGGGCGGACATGCCGCCGGGGCGAGGAGTGTGGATCGAGTCGGGTCGGGTAGCCATGGTGCAGATTCCATGGGTGGATGGGGAGTTTTCCCCAGTATCGCGACGCTCGACTGGCCGCCCGCCGGGAGACTCGCTAGCTTTGGCAATCAGCCGCCATGGGGGTGGCAACGGAAGGAAAAAGGACATGGCAAATCTCAACGTCACCTATGACGAACTCCGCGTTGCAGCCGACCAGCTCATCTCCGGTCAGGGCGACATCGACAACCGGCTGATGGAACTCAAGGCGTACATCGACAACCTCGTGTCCGAGGGCTACGTGACGACGGCGTCGTCGGGCGCGTTCCAGGAGCAGTACACGAGTTCACGCACGTCGGCCAAGCAGGCGATCTCCGCGCTTGAGGGTCTCAGCACCTTCCTCCGCTCCGCCGCCGACGCCCTGCAGCAGACCGACGAGTCGCTTGCGAGCTCGATCCGCGGTCAGTAGTTCTCGCGGGTGGTTGGGCGCCGCACTCGCTCGTGCCCAACCACCGCCGCGCGTTCCGGCGCGGACCACACCTACTTGAGGGGACAGTGCCATGGGGACCAAGTTGGTCGTCGACCTTACGGCGCTCGGCGGGGCCGCAGACCGGCTCGCGATTATCGCGGCGGACTTCGCCTCCACGGACGAACGCATTCGACAACTCTCCGCCGCGATGGGCAACAAGAACGAAACCCACCGACTTCGCCACGAGACCGAGGCTTTCGATGGCCGTTGGAGGTCTCGCCGCGCGGAGTTGCAGGAGAATGTCGAGTACTTGGCGCAAATGGCGCGCGATGTCGCGACGAACCTGGGCGCGGTCGATACCGACCTGACGACCCAGCTCACCGAGCAGCCCGCGCCCGTCATTGGGACTGGGCGCCCGCAGAACCCGGGCGCAGTCTGATGTGGGCGAGCGTTCTCGTGGACGAGCTGCCTATCGACGGCGACCCCGGCGAAATCAAGGCGCAGTGGAGCTACTACTACTCGGTCACGGAGTCGGTTCGACGCACCATCGATAGCCTCGGGCAAGTCACGGACGGCCTGCAGACCCAGAGCGACGCCGTTACTGCATTCGCTGAGATTGCCACCGAGGTGCAGGCCGACCTCAAGTTGGTTGAGATTCGCTACACGACATTCGTCGACCAGTTGGACGTGTACCAGAGGGAGCTCCGGCGGCTCCAGGACGAGGCCGCCGCGATTCGCGCGGCGGCCAAACTTGCCGAGGGTGACTACAACTGGAACACGTGGCGCGCGGCCGACGAGCACACGAAAGCGATGTACCCGGACTACTCGGATCCTGACTACGTACAGAAGGTTACCGAGGCCCTCGAACTGGAGAAGTACTACGAGCGTCACGCCAACGAGGCCAAGGCGATCATCGACGCCAGGCAGGCCGATCTCGAAAGCCTGTTGACCGAGTGGCGGGGAATCGCTGATGGTTGCGCCGATCAGATCGCGGGCGCCCTCGAAGAATCGGGGCTCAAGGACGGCTGGTGGGAGACGTTCACCGGATGGGTGGAGAGAACGCTTCCTAACATCGAGATGTGGCTCGATATCCTCGCCGTGGTGCTCACAATCGCGGCCTTCCTGGCGGTGCTCACGGGTGTTGGAGCATTCCTGGCCCCGGCGCTGTTCGCGATTGCACGAGGAATCCAGGTGCTGTCGAAGATCATCAAGGTGGTGAAGATTCTCACCACCGTGGTGCAGGTCGTCCGCAGAGAGAAGCCCCCGACGGCGTTGATTCAGTTTGCGGTCGATGCCGCGATCGACAAGGTCGGCGGGAAGCTCCTCGACGGACTGGGGAAGAAGGCCATGGGTGGCCTCAAGCACGCACTTGGAGACAAGATCCTCAAGTCCGAGAAGGGCGGGGTTCTCATGGGCAACCTGAAAGAGATCGCCGAAAACGGGTTCGACTCGTGGGTGAACGGAACCTTCACTGACGCCGTACTCCCCGGCGTCAAAATGGGAGAGGATGGGGTGAGTCCGCAGGACTGGTTCGGTACGCATGTGGAAGCGGGTTTGGATGCGGTGCTTAACCCGCTCGACAAGGCGGGCGACGCCGGCGTCAATTTCGTGGCTGACCTTGCCCTGGGCCCGGAATCTGGAGGTGTCTACGCCAACGCGTTGCTCAATACGTTCGCCGGGCCCGACACCTTGCTAAGCGGACTCGCCGGTGACACGCTCAATCTGTTCGAGTCGCCCTGGACCGACGCCTCGTTCGCGGAAATCCCCAAACCGAACGCCGATGGTCTCCCCTTCATTGGTGACGACTTTCTCAAACTGTTCGAACCGCATCGGCCCACCTACGACCAGATAGTGTCGGCATCGTGAACGCATCACTAACGTTGATTGTGCCCGCTGGCTGGCGACGGATCGAGTCAGGACTGAACCAGGAAGCTTCGATTGCGGAAGCGGTCGACGCTGCCTATAGGAATGCCGATCGTGACTCGTCCGCAGTAGCGAAGCACTGGATGCGCGAGCGACTCCGCGAAGCATTGACCTCTCCGCCAGACGTCGACTCCGAGGTGGTCGCCGTTGCATACCCCGAGCGCCCAGCCGCCGGAATGATGCTCCCAGTGTCGGTGACGGTTCTCAAACTGAAGATCAAGACGGACAGTGTTGAGGAGGCGATGAAGGCGCTTGCGATGATGGCGGCCCGGGAGCCCGACGCCAAGCCCATCGAGACACCGGTGGGCCTCGTCTTGCGTTCTCATTCGGTTCGCGACATCAAGGAGGCTTTCGACGCCGAGGTGGAAGGAGCGCCGATCAAGGACGATGAGAAGACGGCGATTGCCGCCGCCTCGGATGCCATCCCCTCGCTGAGGGCCCGCTACATCGTGCCGTCCGGGTCCGGAGACGCCTGGCACGCCGTGGCCTTCACCGCGATGCTCGGCGCCGACGAGCCCGAGTTGCCCGGCGTCTACCTCGAGCTCTTCGATGCGTTCGTCAGGACGATGGAGTGGAGGGCGTCATCATGACGCGTAACGCCTGGGCCTTCGCCGTTGACCCCGACCTTTGGATGCCACTTCCTCCCGCCGAGAGACTGAAGGATGGCCTCGCGACCCGATGGGTGGATAAGGCACTGGAGAGGGCGGCGTACACGAACCTCGCGACTCCCGACGAAGTCGCGATTCTTCGCGCCCGCTGCGAAGCGCTTCTTGAGCAGCCCCGTTCGGCAGAGGCGATGGTGTTCTTTCCGGTGATGGAACCCTTCCCCGTGGTGGTCCAGATGGAGACACTCGACCACGATGCGTGGACGGCGAGTGTCGAACAGTGGAAGCGCGACGATGAAGACACGCGCAACCTTGAGGTGACCGTCCTGGAGCACGAGCACCTGGCCGACGCCGAGCGCATCATGAGGGTCGAGCAGCGGGGTTCGAGCATTCACTACTCGGTGGGCTTCTTCGGCAAGGGCGAGTCGTATGGACTCGCTCTGACAGCCGATACGGTGGAGCCACTCGTCGCGGGCCAGCTTGCCAGCGCCGGTGCGGCCGTTTTCGGGACGTTCTACGAGCGGGTGATCGCTGCTCGATGAGTTCGGCAGCGCCGGGAAGTGTGTACGCGAGCGAGCGATCGTCGAGGCAGCCATCGGCACGCAGCTTGTTCAACTTCGTGGCGTTGGTCGCCTTCGTCGTCTTCGGATTGAGTTACTTCGGCGTGCTCGTGGGGATGTTCGAATTGGTCGGAGGACGGGAGGGCGCACGGCTGGGCGCGAGCATCGATCCTCGAACGTGGGCGGTCGGCGCCGTCGTCTCTCTTCTCATACTCGTGGTCTCACGCGTTGCGGCCAAGGCGGCCCCGCCCGCGGGGTCAGCAGAGGCCTACATGAGCGATTTCGCGTGGAACACCAATTCCGAGTACTCCAGCACGGGAGCCCCTGGAGCACTCACCTTCAAACGGGCGCCCCTCGCGGCGTTGCGGGTCGAGAGTAGCGGACCCGCAACGTGGGTTTCCTTGTCCGATCCGAGAGGCGTGACAATGCTGCGCGCGAGCCTTCCGGCAGGCGATGGGACGAACCACCCCATCGGCTCCGTTCTCGCGTGGAACGAGGTGAAGGGCGAGTTGCCGTCGCTCTCGCTTGTCAGAGGCGACTTCGACCCCGCTTTGATGGCCGCTTTTGGCGACGACGAGCTCGACCTAGATGAGTACGGTCTGATCTTTCCGTGGCGCGCCTTCGGTTCGGTGGAAGCGTGTGCCGAGGTCTTCACGCAGAGGATGGTGAGGTTCCTGAACTCGGAGGGCGACGAGGGTCTAGCCCTACACTTTGAGCCGCGCCGCGTGGTGGTCTGGAGCGACCGAAGCGGCTCGATCGATCAGATCGATCGACTCCGCTCGCTCGCACGGAGCTGCGTCCGCGCCCTACCGAAGCACCTGAGCCGCGGTGGAGACCCGTCCACGCCGGAAGTTGAGGAGGACGCCGCCAAGTCCGAGAAGGACCGGCGGCTCGCGAGCCTCGGTGATCTCAGGTCGATCAGCAAGACCCGCAGCCGACTTCTCACGGCTTGTGTCGTCCTTGGGTTGTCGGCGCTGCCGCCGGTGGTGGTGCTCGCGATGTACGTCGTCGGTGGCCTTCCGTTCCGCGGCGATGGGAAGGGCCTCATCGCGACCGGCATTGTCTTCGCGGTCTCCTTGGTGACGGCTGGCCCATCTTGGTTGAGCGGAATCGCCACGAAACGCCTGGACGCGAAGCATGAGGCCATCGCCCTGCAGGTGCGCTCCGTGGCGTTGGAGGCGGGCCTCGTGTTCAGCGCTCGTTCCGGGCTACTTGAGCACGGCTGGACACGGCGCCCGTTTGCGGACCTCAAGAACCTGGGGGCCGCACCCTCGGCAAGCGCCCTGCGCGAATGGGGTTCGCTCGGAGTGGCGTACATCGAAGGCGACTACGGAGCGGGGTTGTTCCTGGTCAAGGCCTTCCAGTCTCGCGTCGCGTGGGCCCAGGTCAGTGGTGGCCTTCCTCGCATGGACCTGGTGCGCGAAGGGTTTTCCACCCGGGTTGCGAAACTCATCGGCGGCACCGAGCTCGACACGGAGTCCTACGAATTCAACGAACTCTGGCGCGTCAGGACCGACCACCCGCGAGAGGCTCACGCGCTACTTCAGCCGCGGATGATCGAGTTCCTGACCACCACCGCAGAACAAGGCATCGCCATCCACCTCGACGGGAGCCGTGTCGTGATCTGGGATGACGGCTCCGACGGGACCATCGACCTCGCGGCCCGCCTCAAACTGGTCGAGCGGTTCGTCGACTGTCTGCCCAGTCAGTTGCGGCCGAAGGGCAACTTCGAGGAATCCGGGAGTTAGCCGACGAACTGGTACCCCTCGCCGCGCACGGTCTTGATCGCGCTCGCGCCCATGCGCGACCTGAGGTAGCGGATGTAGACGTCGAGGACGTTGTCGCGGGCCGCGGATCCCCACACGTGCTCGAGCGCCTGGGCGCGCGTCACCGTCTGCCCCGCGTGGGACATCAGGAGGTGGGCGAGCTGGAACTCGCGGTTCGAGAGGGAGACGTCCTCGCCGTCGATCTCGAGCGTCCGCGTGACGGGATCGAGGACGAACCTGCCCGACTCGATGACCGCGGTCGCGGGGTCCTGCGGACCGACGCGGCGCTCGCGCAGGCGAATCCGCGCAAGCAGCTCGGGGAACGAGAAGGGCTTCGGCATGTAGTCATCCGCACCCCGCTCGAGTCCCCGCACGACGTCCTCGGCCGAGGTGCGGGCGGTCAGGATGATGACCGGCAGGTCCGAGCCCGTAGCCCGGAGCTTGCGCAGGACGGTGAAACCCTCTTGGTCGGGCAGGCCGATGTCGAGCAGCATGACATCGAAGTCGCCGGACTTCGCGAGTTCCAGCCCCTCGCGGCCCGTGCGCACGGCGGTCACGTCGACCTGGGCCGTCCGGAGGCCGTCGACGAGTGACGCCACCAGGCGTTCCTCGTCCTCCACGAGCAAGAGCCGGGTCATCGCGCGGATCCCTGCGTCGGCAGGACGATGGTGAATCGGGACCCGACGCCCACGGCGCTTTCGAGCTCGAGGTGCCCCTCGTGGGCGGAGGCGATCGCGGCGACGATGGGAAGCCCAAGCCCCGCGCCCTCGACCTCGGGGTTGAGGCGATGGAAACGGTCGAGCACCCGCGCTCGCTCGTCCTTGGGGATACCGATGCCGGCGTCCTGAACCCACAGGCGAACGTGTTCTCCGTCGAGCGAACTGCCGAGGGAGACCGGGGAGGCCGGATCGGAGAACTTGACGGCGTTGGCCACCAGCTGCATCCATGCCTGGGTGAGCCGCTGGGCGTCACCCTCGAAGCGCCCCTCGCCGCGCGACTCGAGGCCCCACGCGCGCTCGCCGAGCGCCTGGGCGCGGGAGAAGGCGGCGTCGGTGAGTTCACCGAGGTCAAGGGCGCCGCGGTGGACGAATTCGGGGCGGTCCGCCTTGGCGAGGACGACGAGGTCGTCGACGAGCCGCGACATCATCGCGACCTCGTCGAGGAGCAGGCCCTGCGTGGAGGAGACTTGCTCGCTGTCGAGGGGCTCGAGCAGCTCGAGGTTGGTTCGCATGACGGCGAGGGGCGTACGGAGCTCGTGCCCGGCGTCGTCGAGGAGCTGGCGTTGCGTGGCGAAGGCGTTCTCGAGTCGGTCGAGCATCGCGTTGACCGTGTGGGACAGCCGCGCGAGGTCGTCCTCGCCGACGATCGGGATCCTTCGGCTGAGGTCGGACTCCGAGATGTCCCGCGCGGTCTCCTCGAGGAACGTGATCGGCCGCAGGAGCCGCCCGACGGTGAACCATGCCACCGCGCCCGTGAGCACCAGCGCGATCGCCCCTGCGAGGAGGTAGAGCGCGAACGTGTGGTTGAGGTCCGCGACCGCGGCGCCGCGGTCCGTCGCGACGGTGAACGTCGCGAGTAGCTCGCCGTCGCCCCCGAAGATGGGGACGGAGACGTAGTGATAGAGGGTGGCGTCCGTTCTCACCGCCCGCACCGTGATGTCCGAGGTGGGGTCGGCCTCGGCCGCGAGGAGGAATTCGGGATCGTTCTCGAGCCGCAGGCGCTGCGGGAACTTGGGGACGAAGAGGGCGACGCCATCGGCGTGGCCGACGGCGCTCTCCGTGGGACTCGCGATGACTTGGCTCACGCCCGCGAAGAGGACGCTCGCGGCCGACACATAGGCCTCGTGGGTGTTCGGGTCGCCCTCGGACGCGAGCTTGAGGAAGGATTGCGCGCGCAAGGTGAGGTCCGACGCGATGTCACGGTCGATGCTCCTGAGCTCGAGGCCGTAGGCGACCACGCCTGAGACCGCGACGGCGATGGTCGACAGGACGATGAGGTATCCGAGCACGCGCGTCCTCACGCTCGCGCGCCGGAGCGTCGACGCGCGCGCCTTGAGCCTCTCGATCCTGCTGATCTCCGCTCCCTTCGTCGCCCTCCACGCTAGCGCGCGAAGGGTCGGTCGGGACGTCCCCGCGCCCCTCCAGCCGCGAGGGCCCCCGGAGCCAGGAGTGGCATTCCGGGGGCCCTCGGGGATCGCGGGGGACCGCGCGCTAGTCGTCTTCCATCTCGTTGTCGTGCTCCCTCTCGGGATCGTCGCCGAATTCGTCGTCCCCTGCGCCGCCCGGGCCCGACAGAGATCCGGTGCCAGCGCCGCCTGAACTGGTGGTCCAGCCGCCTGTCCCGAGGATGGCCGGGGGAACGGTGTCGAGCACGGCCGGGGCGACGGGCTCGGTGGCGGTGTCCGAGTTCTCGGCGTATTCCACCTGAACCAGGCTGGGCGAGGCCTCAGGTGAGGCCGAGGCGTCGGCGGATGCCGACGGAAGCACGACGGCGCTGCCGATGGGCTCCGCCGTCGCTGTGGTGTCGCTTGACAGGGCGTTGGCCGTGGCGCCGATGGCGAAGAGTCCTGCGGCGACGCCGAGGGTCGTCATGATGTAGCGAGAGTTTGTCTTCATGTGCCTAGTCTCTAGGTCGGCATCTGAGAGCTCTCTCAGACGCCGCCACTCGGGCTACCCGTCCTTGCGGGCTTGCCAGCGGAAGAACCGGAAGGCGAGCGCGAGGCCGACGACGAGCCAGGCCCCCATGACGAGCGCGCCGGTTCCGAGCCCCCAGGTCTGGCCGGGCTCCTGGGCGACCATGAAGTCGGGCAGGAAGACCGACCGCATCGCCTGCGCGATCCAGCGAAGCGGGAAGAATCCGGAGAACGTCTGGACCCACGCGGGGATCTGGCTGAACGGGAAGTAGATCCCCGAGAGGAACTGAAGGATGAGGACCACGGGGATCACGACCGCTCCCGCGCTCTTTCCGGTGCGGGGGACGGAGGAGAACGCCATCCCGAGGACCGTGCAGACCGCGACGCCGAGGGCAAACACCCACGCGAAGGTCAGCCACGAGTGGGCATCGGTCGGGAGCGGGATGCCGAGGACGAACCGGGCGACGGCGAGCAGCAACCCGATCTGGACGACGGAGACCGCGTAGACCTGAAACACCTTGCCGACGAAATAGGCCGCGGGCGGCAGGGGCGTGCCGCGCAGGCGCTTGAGCACGCCCTGGTCGCGCTCGACGGGGATGGAGACCGCGAGGTTCTGGAAGCCCGTGTAGATGAGTCCGGTCGCGACCATTCCGGGGAGGAAGTACTGCTTGAAGTTGACGGCGACGGGGACGTCCATGCCCTCGGTGATGTCAATTCCCCCCATGAGGGCCGCGAACAAGAGCAGGAACATCGTCGGGAAGAAGAACACGAAGATGAGGCTGTCGCGCTCGCGGAAGAAGATCCGCAGTTCCGTGGAGGCCCTCGCACCGGCGAGGCGCCAGAAGCCCGGGCTCGTGGTGGTGGTCATTCCTCGTTCCTTCCCTGGTGGCCGACGAGTTCAAGGTAGCGATCCTCGAGCGTGGGGCGGCGGATGGCGAGACCGGGGATCTCGCCGTCGCCGGCCTTGCTCTTGGCCGCGAGTTCGCGGACAAGAGCGGTGGGCGTCGAGGTCTGCTTCTCGCGCTGTTTGCCGCCGTCCCTCCACGACACGATCGCGCCTTCCATGCCCCCCCGAAGCCCTGAGGGCGTGTCGAGCGCGACGAGCTTGCCGTGCGCGATGACGCCGACGCGGTCGGCAAGGTGTTCGGCCTCGTCGAGGTAGTGGGTGGTGAGCAGGATCGTCGTTCCGTCGGTCTTGAGCCTCTCGATCAGGGTCCAGAACGAGCGGCGAGCCTCCGGGTCGAACCCGGTGGTCGGCTCGTCGAGGAAGAGGAGTTCCGGGCGTCCCACGATCCCGAGCGCGACGTCAAGGCGTCGCCTCTCGCCCCCGGACATCGTCTTGCCTCGCTGGCCCGCCAACTCGGTCAGCCCCACCGACTCAAGCACGTCGTCCGTATCGCGCGGGTTGGGGAAGAAGCTGCCCACGTGCGCGACGTATTCGCGCGCGCTGAGCGGCGTCTCGTCCGCGCTGGACTGCAGGACGATGCCGATGCGCTCGCGCCACTCGCGGCCGCGTGGGCGGGGTCGTGTCCGAGCACGCTCACCTCGCCGGCGGAGCGTTTGCGGTACCCCTCGAGGATCTCGACCGTCGTGGTCTTGCCCGCCCCGTTGGGGCCGAGAAGCGCGAAGATCTCGCCCTTCTCGATGTCGAGGTCGAGGCCGTCGACGGCGTGGAGTGTGGCCGTAGTTCTTGCGCAGGCCACGAATCGTGATCGCGGGTTCGCTCATGGGCTTCACGCTAGCGAAAGTCGCCCAACCGGGCCCATCGGCCGCGCGGGCGATATTTCGCGTCCGCCCGGGGTCATCCCTCAGGGGGATACCCCAGGACCGCTACGAACCCGACAGGAGTGTCTGCATCCGCCCGACGCCCTCGATCAGGTCCTCGTCGCTCAGCGCGTAACTCAACCGCAGGAACCCGCTGGGGCCGAACGCCTCGCCCGGGACGACGGCGACCTCGACCTCGTCGAGGATGAGCGCAGCGAGCTCCGCCGAGTTCGCCGGTCGCTTGCCGCGGATCTCCCGGTCGACGAGTCCCTCGACCGACGGGTAGCAGTAGAAGGCGCCCTTCGGCGTCGGGCACACGATTCCGTCGATGGTGCTCAGCATCTCCACCATCGTGTGGCGCCTGCGGTCGAAGGCCTTGCGCATGAGCGCGACGTCCTCGAGCCCTCCCTCGAGCGCCGCGATAGCGGCGCGCTGAGAGACGTTGGCGACGTTGGAGGTCAGGTGCGACTGGAAGTTCGTCGCGGCCTTGATGACGTCCATCGGGCCGATCATCCACCCGACGCGCCATCCCGTCATCGCGTACGTCTTGGCGACGCCGTTGACGACGACGCACGTGTCGGCAAGTCCGGGCACGGCCTTGACGATCGGGGTGAAGGCCGCGTCGTCGTACAGCAGGTGCTCGTAGATCTCGTCGGTGACGACCCAGACGCCGTGCTCGAGCGCCCACTCGCCGATCGCCTTGGTCTGCTCGGGGGAGTAGACGGCGCCGGTCGGGTTCGACGGCGAGCAGAACAGCAGCGCCTTGGTCTTGGGCGTGCGCGCCGACTCGAGCTGCTCCACCGTGACGAGGTAGTCCTGGTCGGCGCCCGGCGAAGACCTCGACGGGGCGCGCGCCCGCGAGGCGGATGGCCTCCGGGTAGGTCGTCCAGTACGGCGCCGGGAGAATGACCTCGTCACCCTCGTCGAGGATCGAGGCGAAGGCCTGGAACACGGCCTGCTTGCCCCCGTTCGTGACGACGATGCTCGCGGGGTCGATCTCGTATCCCGAGTCGCGGAGCGTCTTCTCCGCGATCGCCTTCTTGAGCGCGGGAAGCCCGCCTGCGGGGCTGTACTTGTGGCTCGCGGGGTCCTTCGCGGCCGCGATCGCGGCGTCGACGATGTAGGCGGGCGTCGGGAAGTCGGGCTCGCCGGCGCCGAAGCCGATGACGGGACGTCCCGCTGCCTTGAGCGCCTTGGCCTTGGCGTCGACGGCGAGGGTGGCGGACGGGGCGATGGCGCCGAGGCGTTGGGAGACGCGGCGCGGTGATTCGGAGGCGTTCATGTCCCCTATCCTTCCACCGTCGGGGGTGTGCTCGTGGGGCCTTCGGTCCGGTGTCGGCGCTACGCGGCGCTCGCGGCGGCTCGCCGGGTGCGCGATCGCGTTCGACGCGGGCGCACGATCCGCGTACACTGACACGTCGGCGATTGACATTCGTCATGCTTGCTCGCGCCCTGGCGCGGGTGGGGACGGGTGAAGGTCGTTGGAGGGGTCTCCCCTCCGAAGGGCAGTGGCGCAATTGGTAGCGCATCGGTCTCCAAAACCGACGGTTGTGGGTTCGAGTCCCTCCTGCCCTGCGTCCGCGGATATCCGCAGTCATCCAACAAAGGAAGCGTCGTGAGCGAAGTCAGCACCGGCCCCGCCGAGAAGAACACGGGCCCGGCAAGCCGCGAGGGCAAGGGCCTCTTCGCGCGCATCGGCCTGTTCGTGCGCGAGGTCGTGTCCGAGCTCAAGCGCGTCGTCTACCCCAAGCGCTGAGGAGACGCGCCGCTACACCATCATTGTCGTGGTGTTTGTCCTGGTGATCACCGGGTTCGTGACGCTGCTCGACCTCGGGTTCGGGAAGCTCACGGCGCTGGTCTTTGGCACGGCGGGCTAGGCGTGACGGACCAGGGAGCAGAACTCGTGAGTGACGAAGACATGAACGTGACCGACGTCGAGCAGGCGCCGGCCGCCGAGGAGACCCCTGTGGAGACCCCCGCGGAGACCCCGGAGGCGGCCGCAGTCGCTGAGCCCGAGGTCGCGGACGAGGCCCCCGTGGACGACGCTCCTGCGGACGACGCCCCTGCGGACGACGCTCCTGCGGACGACGCTCCTGCGGAAGACGCTCCTGTGGACGACGCCCCGGTTGTTGGCGACGCCCCGGTCGAGGACGCCGTCGACGCGGAGGACCCGCTCGCGGCCTTCCGCGCGGAACTGATCTCGCGCGAGGGCGACTGGTTTGTCATCCACTCCTACTCGGGCCACGAGAAGCGCGTGAAGCAGGCGATCGAGCACCGCATCGAGAGCCTCCACATGGAGGAGTTCATCTTCCAGGTCGAGGTCCCGATGGAGGAGGTGACCGAGATCAAGAACGCCCAGAAGCGCAAGGTTCGCCGCGTGCGGATCCCGGGCTACGTCCTCGTGCGCATGCACCTCACCGACGAGTCGTGGGGCGCGGTTCGCAACACTCCCGGCGTCACGGGATTCGTCGGTCACGCCCATCAGCCCGTTCCGCTCACCCCCGACGAGGTCTTCTCCATGCTCGCCCCCGCCGAGGAGAGCCCGGCCGCCGCGAGCGCCGCGGCGAGCGCGGCGGCCCTGATCGACGTCGACTTCGTCGTCGGCGAGGCGATCACCGTCATCGACGGCCCGTTCGCGACGCTCCCCGGGACCATCTCGGAGATCAGCGCCGAGTCGCAGAAGCTCCACGTTCTCGTTTCCATCTTCGGCCGGGAGACCCCGGTCGAGTTGTCGTTCAACCAGGTTCAGAAGATCTAGGAAGGCCGCACCCTCATGGCACCGAAGAAGAAGGCCGTCGGCCTCATCAAGCTTCAGATCAACGCTGGCGCCGCCAACCCCGCGCCCCCCATCGGGCCCGCGCTGGGTCAGCACGGCGTCAACATCATGGAGTTCTGCAAGGCGTACAACGCCGCGACCGAGTCGCAGCGGGGCAACGTCGTTCCCGTCGAGATCACCGTCTACGAGGACCGGTCGTTCGACTTCATCCTCAAGACCCCGCCGGCCGCCGAGCTCATCAAGAAGGCCGCAGGCGTCGCCAAGGGCTCCGGGGTCCCGCACACGGACAAGGTCGGCAACATCTCGATGGCGCAGTGCCGCGAGATCGCCGAGGTCAAGATGTCCGACCTCAACGCGAACGACATCGACGCGGCCGCCAAGATCATCGCCGGCACCGCGCGCTCGATGGGCATTACCGTTAGCTAGCTTCACCCCCAAGCAAACCCAGTGGACGGGTCACGCGCTGACCCATTGCCCACGACTGCTAAGGAGAATCGCAGATGACCAAGCGCAGCAAGGCGTACCGCGACGGGGCACAGCTCGTCGACCGCGCCACCCTGTACTCCCCGATCGAGGCCGTGCGCCTCGCCGTGAAGACGGCGTCGAAGAAGACGGACTCGACCATCGACGTCGTCTTCCGCCTCGGCGTCGACCCCCGTCACGCCGACCAGGCGGTCCGTTCGACCGTCATCCTTCCCCACGGGACGGGTAAGACCTCCCGCGTCCTCGTCTTCGCCAACGGCGAGAAGGCGGACGCCGCCCGCGAGGCTGGCGCCGACATCGTCGGAGGCGACGAGCTCATCGAGGAGGTCATCGGGGGCCGGATCGACTTCGACGCCGTCGTCGCGACGCCCGACCTCATGGGCAAGGTGGGGCGCCTCGGAAAGGTCCTCGGGCCCCGCGGCCTCATGCCGAACCCCAAGACCGGCACGGTGACGATGGACGTCGCCAAGGCCGTGTCCGACATCAAGGGCGGCAAGATCGAGTTCCGCGTCGACAAGCACGCGAACCTCCACACGATCATCGGCAAGGCTTCGTTCGGCGACACCAAGCTCGTCGAGAACTACGGCGCGATCCTCGACGAGGTCCTTCGCTCCAAGCCGTCGACGTCCAAGGGCCGCTACATCCTCAAGATCACGCTCTCCGCGACGACGGGCCCCGGTATCCCCGTGGACCCGAATGCCGAAGCCGTCGCCGCATAGCGGCACCCACTCACGCGTATCGAGGGCCGCCTCCCGCGAGGGGGGTGGCCCTCGGCGCTATCTCCGGCGTCGACGCACGGCGTAGGCGATCATCGCGCCGAGCGCGACGATCCCCGGCCCCGCATGCACGCGAGCACGCCAGCGAGACTCGGCCCGCCCCAGTCGTTTCGGTAGGAGGCGGGGTCGGAGTAGTGCATCGTGGCGAACTCGACGCCCGCCCGTATCACGGCGTACACGCCGAAGGCCCACAGCAGGACGAGGCCGACGCGTTTCATGCCACCACCGTACTTCGCGGTTTGCGCCAAGGAGCACCGGCCGCGTACGATGACCAACGCCCAAGACCGCCGGTCGCCCGGCTCGCAAGAGTCGGACCGAAGTCCCCGCAACGGGAGCCAGCGCAGGTGAGAGTGTGAGGTTCGCGCGCGAGCGCCGAACCCCGACGCCCCGCCCCTGCGCGGGGCTTTTCCGTTGAGGGGGCGCCCGGGACCGGAGGTCGCACCAACGGAAGGACAACCATGGCGACGCCAAGCAAGGTGGCGGCAGTCAGCGAGATGGCCGAGAAGTTCCGGTCGTCCTCTGCCGTGTACGTCACCGAGTACCGCGGCCTGACCGTCTCGCAGCTTGCGAAGTTGCGCGACAGCATCCGCGGCGCGGCAACCTACTCGGTTGCCAAGAACACGCTTACGGCGCTCGCGGCCAAGGAAGCCGGCATGGAGTCCATCGACGGACCTCCTCGTCGGCCCCACGGCCATTGCATTCGTCACCGGCGACCCGGTGGAGGCTGCAAAGGGTCTCAAGACCTTCAGCAAGGACCACCCCGCCCTCGTTCTCAAGGGCGGAATCTTCGAGGGCAACCTGTTGTCCTCGGCGGAGGTCGAGAAGATCGCGAGCCTCGAGTCCCGCGAGGTACTGCTCGCCAAGGCAGCGAACGCCTTCAAGGCGTCGCTCTTCGGCGCGGCATACATGTTCCAGGCGCCGCTCGCTCAGGCAGCGCGCACCGTAGACGCCCTGCGTGCGAAGCAGGAAAACGCGGCCTAGCCGCATCCCCGTCACTCTCTGCTTCATGCAGGAATAGGAAGGAAAGCCATCATGGCGAAGATGACCACCGATCAGCTGATCGATGCGTTCAAGGAACTGAGCCTCATCGAGCTCTCGGACTTCGTGAAGAAGTTCGAGGAGGTCTTCGAGGTCACCGCGGCCGCGCCCGTCGCGGCCGCTGTCGCCGGCCCCGCCGGCGGAGCCCCCGCCGAGGCGGCGGAGGAGAAGGACACGTTCGACGTCATCCTCGAGGAGGTCGGCGGTCAGAAGATCGCCGTCATCAAGGAGGTCCGTGCCCTGACGAGCCTCGGCCTCGGCGAGGCGAAGGCGCTCGTGGACGAGGCCCCCAAGCCCGTGCTCGAGGGAGCGAAGAAGGAAGACGCCGAGAAGGCGAAGGCGGCCCTCGAGGGCGCCGGCGCCAAGGTGACGCTCAAGTAGCTTCCGCACCACGAAACGGCCGGGCGACGATCGCGTCGCCCGGCCGTTTCGTTATCCACGTGTAACCCTGTTCCACTGGCCCGTGTCGGGCCGGTTCGCTACAGTGTCTCCGACGGCCCCGCATCGCGGGCGCCGCGGATTGCAGAAGATCCGCGGATTCCGTCTAGACAGGCATGCGCCTGGCGTGTACACTGCCAAGTTGCGCTGCCTTTCGTCCTGCCCTCATATGCCTACCCGGCGTGCGTCCGCCTTGTGCGGCTAGCCCCGGGATCCGGTGGAGCCGTGGCTGTGGCATCGCGGTCACACACGGATCGTCGGGAAGGACCCTCCTTTGGCTGCCTCGCGCACCACGTCTGCTACGTCCATCGCCAACCGCAGCGCCTCGCGTCGCATCTCGTTCGCGCAAATCTCCGAACCCATCGAGGTCCCCAACCTCATCGGGCTTCAGACGGAGAGCTTCGACTGGCTCCTCGGCAACGACGCGTGGAAGGCCAGGGTCGCCGCGGCGAAGAAGGCCGGCCGCAACGACGTGCCGGAGATCGCGGGGCTCCAGGAAATCTTTGAGGAGATCTCGCCGATCTCCGACTTCGGCGACACGATGTCGCTCAGCTTCTCCGACCCGTACTTCGAGGAGCCGCGCCACTCGCCGGAGGAGTGCAAGGAGAAGGATTTCACCTACTCCGCGCAGCTCTTCGTGACCGCCCTCTTCGAGAACCGGACCACCGGAGAAGAGAAGCAGCAGACCGTGTTCATGGGCGACTTCCCGCTCATGTCTCCCCGCGGCACCTTCATCGTCAACGGGACCGAGCGCGTCGTCGTCTCCCAGCTCGTTCGCTCGCCCGGCGTCTACTTCGAGTCCACCCCCGACAAGACGTCGGACAAGGACATCCTGACCGCGAAGATCATCCCGTCTCGCGGCGCGTGGCTCGAGTTTGAGATCGACAAGCGCGACTCCGTCGGCGTGCGCGTCGACCGCAAGCGCAAGCAGCCCGTCACCCTGTTCCTCAAGGCCCTCGGCATGACCGCCGAGCAGATCGAGAAGGAGTTCGCCGACTACCCGTCGGTGCTCGAGACGCTTGCGAAGGACGCCATCACGGGCAAGGACGAGGCGCTCGTCGACCTGTACAGGAAGCTCCGTCCCGGCGAGCCGCCGACGGTCGAGGCGGGCCAGAACCTGCTCGACAACTTCTACTTCAACCCCAAGCGCTACGACCTCGCGAAGGTCGGCCGCTACAAGCTCAACAAGAAGCTCGGCCTCGACAAGAAGCTCGCCGAGTCCGTCCTGAGCCTCGACGACATCATCTCGACGGTGAAGTACATCGCCGCCGCGCACGCGCACCACACCACGCTCGCCGGCCAGGCACGCGAGGTGCGCGTCGAGACCGACGACATCGACCACTTCGGCAACCGCCGCATCCGCGCGGTGGGCGAGCTGATTCAGAACCAGATCCGCACCGGCCTCAGCCGCATGGAGCGCGTGGTGCGCGAGCGCATGACGACGCAGGACGTCGACGCCATCACGCCCCAGTCGCTCATCAACACGCGCCCGGTCGTCGCGGCCATCCGCGAGTTTTTCGGGACGAGCCAGCTCAGCCAGTTCATGGACCAGAACAACCCGCTCGCGGGCCTGACCCACAAGCGGCGCCTCAGCGCGCTCGGCCCGGGTGGCCTCTCGCGCGACCGCGCCGGCATGGAGGTCCGCGACGTGCACGCGTCGCACTACGGGCGCATGTGCCCCATCGAGACGCCTGAAGGACCGAACATCGGCCTGATCGGCTCGCTCGCCTCGTTCGGCCGCATCAACCCGCTCGGCTTCGTCGAGACGCCGTACCGCAAGGTCGTCGAGGGCCGCGTCACCGACAAGGTCGACTACCTCACGGCCGACGACGAGGACCACTTCGTCATCGCCCAGGCCAACGCGGGCATCACGGAGGACGGGACGTTCACCGACGAGCGCGTCCTCGTTCGCTCGCGCGGCGGCGAGGTCGAGTTCGTGACGGCCAAGGCCGTCGACTACATGGACGTCTCGCCCGCGCCAGATGGTGTCGGTCGCCACCGCCCTCATCCCGTTCCTTGAGCACGACGACGCCAACCGCGCCCTCATGGGCGCCAACATGCAGCGCCAGGCCGTCCCGCTGGTCCGCGCCCAGGCGCCGCTCGTCGGCACCGGCATGGAGCGGCGCGCGGCTGTCGACGCGGGCGACGTGGTCCTCGCGGCCAAGCCCGGCGTCGTCACCGAGGTGTCGAGCGACCTCGTCGTCGTGGCGAACGACGACGGAACCTCGACCTCCTACCGGATCGCCAAGTTCGAGCGCTCCAACCAGGGCACGAGCTACAACCAGCGCGTGCTCGTGGATGAGGGCGACAAGGTCGTCGTCGGGTCCGTCATCGCCGACGGCCCCGCGACCGACGAGGGCGATCTCGCGCTCGGCCGGAACCTCTTGGTCGCCTTCATGTGCTGGGAGGGCCACAACTACGAGGACGCGATCATCCTCAGCCAGCGGCTCGTCCAGGAGGACACCCTCAGCTCCATTCACATCGAGGAGCACGAGGTCGACGCCCGCGACACCAAGCTCGGCCCCGAGGAGATCACTCGCGACATCCCGAACGCCTCGGAAGAGGCGCTCGCGGACCTCGACGAGCGCGGCATCGTCCGCATCGGAGCGGAGGTTCGCGCGGGCGACATCCTCGTCGGAAAGGTGACGCCCAAGGGCGAGACCGAGCTGACGCCTGAGGAGCGCCTGCTGCGCGCGATCTTCGGCGAGAAGGCTCGCGAGGTCCGCGACACGTCCCTCAAGGTCCCCCACGGCGAACAGGGAACCGTCATCGGCGTCCGGGTCTTCTCGGACGAGGACGGCGACGATCTTCCCGCGGGCGTCAACGAGCTCGTGCGCGTCTACATCGCGCAGCGACGCAAGATCCAGGAGGGCGACAAGCTCGCCGGCCGTCACGGCAACAAGGGCGTCATCTCGACCATCCTTCCCGTCGAGGACATGCCGTTCCTCGAGGACGGCACCGCCGTCGACGTCATCCTCAACCCGCTCGGCGTGCCCGGCCGCATGAACGTCGGCCAGGTTCTCGAGGCCCACCTCGGGTGGGTCGCCCACCAGGGCTGGGACGCCACCGACGCCAAGGGCGACTGGAAGAAGAAGCTTCCTGCGGGCGCGACCAAGTCCGAGCCCGGCGCACCCGTCGCCACCCCGGTGTTCGACGGCCTCGAGGAGGTCGTGCTCGACGGCCTGCGCTCCGTCGCGCTTCCCAACCGCGACGGCGAGCGACTCGTCGGCCCAGACGGCAAGGCCCGCCTGTTCGACGGGCGAACGGGGGAGCCGTTCCCGGAGCCCGTCGCCGTCGGCTACAAGTACATCCTCAAGCTCCACCACCTGGTCGACGACAAGATTCACGCGCGCTCGACGGGCCCGTACTCGATGATCACGCAGCAGCCCCTGGGCGGTAAGGCGCAGTTCGGCGGCCAGCGATTCGGCGAGATGGAGGTGTGGGCCCTCGAGGCCTACGGCGCCGCCTACGCGCTCCAGGAGCTCCTGACCATCAAGTCCGACGACGTGCTCGGTCGCGTCAAGGTGTACGAGGCCATCGTCAAGGGGCAGAACATCCCCGAACCGGGCCTGCCGGAATCGTTCCGCGTCCTCATGAAGGAGATGCAGTCGCTGTGTCTCAACGTCGAGGTCCTCAACTCCGAGGGCGCCGTCGTCGAGATGCGCGAGACCGAGGAGGACGCCTACCAGGCGGCCGAATCCCTCGGAATTTCCTTGTCCAGCCGTCCCGATGCCTCGAGCATCGACGAGATCTAGGGGAGTAGAGCCTTGCTCGACGTCAACGAATTCGGCCAGCTGCGTATCGGCCTCGCGACCGCGGACGACATCCGTCACTGGTCGCACGGCGAGGTGAAGAAGCCCGAGACGATCAACTACCGCACCCTCAAGCCGGAGAAGGACGGACTCTTCTGCGAGAAGATCTTCGGCCCCACCCGCGACTGGGAGTGCGGCTGCGGCAAGTACAAGCGCGTCCGCTACCGCGGCATCATCTGCGAGCGCTGCGGCGTCGAGGTCACGCGCTCCAAGGTCCGGCGCGAGCGGATGGGCCACATCGAGCTCGCCGCCCCCGTGACGCACATCTGGTACTTCAAGGGCGTCCCGTCGCGCCTCGGCTACCTGCTCGACCTTGCCCCCAAGGACCTCGAGAAGGTCATCTACTTCGCGGCCTACATGGTGACCGAGGTGGACGTCGACGGCCGCCACGAGGACCTCCCGTCGCTCCGCAACGAGCTCGAGGCGGAGAAGAAGCACATCTCGACCCAGCGCGACCTGGAGATCGAGGAGCGGGCCAAGAAGCTCGAGGCCGACCTCGCCGAGCTCGAGGCCGAGGGCGCTAAGTCCGACGCCAAGCGCAAGGTTAAGGACGGCGCCGAGCGCGAGATGGCGGCGATCCGCAAGCGCGCGGACCAGGAGATGGACAGGCTCCAGCAGATCTTCGACCGGTTCGCGGGCCTCAAGGTCCAGGACCTCGAGGGAGACGAGCTCCTCTACCGCGAGATGTCGCGCCGGTACGGTTCGTACTTCAAGGGCTCGATGGGCGCCGAGGCGATCCAGAAGCGGCTCGAGTCCTTCGACCTCGAGGCCGAGGCCGAGAGCCTTCGCGAGATCATCGCGACGGGCAAGGGCCAGCGCAAGACCCGCGCGCTCAAGCGCCTCAAGGTCGTCAACGCCTTCCTCACCACGACGAACTCGGCGACGGCCATGGTCCTCGACTGCGTCCCGGTCATCCCCCCGGACCTGCGCCCCATGGTGCAGCTCGACGGCGGCCGGTTCGCGACCTCCGACCTCAACGACCTGTACCGCCGCGTCATCAACAGGAACAACCGCCTCAAGCGGCTCCTGGACCTCGGCGCGCCCGAGATCATCGTCAACAACGAGAAGCGCATGCTCCAGGAGGCCGTCGACGCGCTGTTCGACAACGGCCGCCGCGGCCGCCCCGTCACGGGGCCGGGCAACCGCCCGCTCAAGTCCATCTCGGACATGCTCAAGGGCAAGCAGGGGCGCTTCCGCCAAAACCTTCTCGGCAAGCGCGTCGACTACTCCGGCCGCTCGGTCATCGTCGTCGGCCCGACCCTCAAGCTGCACCAGTGCGGCCTGCCCAAGCAGATGGCGCTCGAGCTGTTCAAGCCGTTCGTCATGAAGCGCCTCGTGGAGTTGAAGTTCGCGCAGAACATCAAGTCCGCCAAGCGCATGGTCGAGCGCTCGCGCCCCGAGGTGTGGGACGTGTTGGAAGAGGTCATCACCGAGCACCCGGTGCTGCTCAACCGCGCGCCGACGCTTCACCGCCTCGGCATCCAGGCCTTCGAGCCTCAGCTCGTCGAGGGCAAGGCGATCCACCTGCACCCGCTCGTCTGCGCGGCGTTCAACGCCGACTTCGACGGCGACCAGATGGCCGTGCACCTGCCCCTGAGCGCGGAGGCGCAGGCCGAGGCCCGCATCCTCATGCTCTCCAGCAACAACATCCTCAAGCCGTCCGACGGCCGCCCCGTGACCATGCCGTCTCAGGACATGATCATCGGCCTGTACCACCTGACGCTCGGAAAGCCGGGCGTCAAGGGCGAAGGTCGCGCGTTCGGCTCGGAGGCCGAGGCGCTCATGGCGTTCGACATGGGCGACATCGATCTCAACGCGACCATCACGCTGCGCATCGACGGCGACACCATTCCGCCCGTCGGCTGGACCCCGCCAGCGGACTGGGAGCAGGGGAAGGACTTCCTGCTCGAGACGACGCTTGGCCGGTCGCTCTTCAACGACCTGCTCCCCGTCAGTTTCCCGTTCGTGAACCGCGACGTCGACAAGAAGGTCCTCGCCGACATCGTCAACACCCTTGCGGAGCGCTACGAGAAGGTGGAGGTCTCGGCCTCCCTCGACGCGCTGAAGGCCGCGGGCTTCTACTGGGCGACGCGCTCCGGCGTCACGATCGCCATCGGCGACGTCGCGACCCCGAAGAACAAGCAGCAGATTCTCGACCGGTACGAGACGCAGGCGGCCAAGGTCCAGGACCAGTTCGACACCGGTCTCATCACGGACGACGAGCGTCGCCAGGAGCTCATCGAGATCTGGACCCAGGCGACCAACGAGGTCGACCGCGCGATGCGGGAGAACTTCCCCGTGCACAACACCGTGCACACGATGGTCGGCTCGGGCGCCCGAGGCAACTGGATGCAGGTCCGCCAGATCGCCGGTATGCGCGGCCTCGTGGCGAACCCGAAGGGCGAGATCATCCCGCGCCCCATCAAGTCCAACTACCGCGAGGGCCTGTCGGTCCTCGAGTACTTCATCGCCACCCACGGCGCCCGCAAGGGCCTCGCGGACACGGCGCTGCGTACCGCGGACTCCGGGTACCTCACCCGTCGCCTCGTCGACGTGTCTCAGGATGTCATCGTCCGCGAGTCGGACTGCGGCACCGATCGGGGTCTCACGATGCCCATCGTGACGGTCGATCCGGCTGGCAACACCGTCAAGCACGAGCGGGTGGAGACCTCGGTCTTCGCGCGCACGCTCGCGGTGGACGTCGCGGACAAGAAGGGCACCGTCATCGGCAAGGCGGGGGAAGACCTCGGAGACATCCTGATCGACGCCTTCATCGCCGCCGGAGTCACCGAGGTCAAGGTCCGCTCGGTGCTGACCTGCGAATCCAAGGTCGGCACGTGTGCCATGTGCTACGGCCGGTCGCTCGCGACGCGCGAGCTTGTGGACATCGGTGAGGCCGTCGGCATCATCGCGGCGCAGTCCATCGGCGAGCCGGGCACCCAGCTGACGATGCGTACCTTCCACACGGGCGGTGTCGCCTCGGCGGACGACATTACGCAGGGTCTTCCCCGCGTGCAGGAACTCTTCGAGGCCAGGACCCCCAAGGGCGAGGCCCCGATCGCCGAGGTCGACGGCCGCCTGGCCGTGGACGACTCGGAGGCGACCCGCCGCCTTGTCGTGACGCCGAACAGCGGCGACGAGGCGATCGAGTACCCCGTCACCAAGCGTTCGCGCCTTCTGGTGCAGGACGGCGAGGAAGTGACGGTCGGCCAGCAGCTGATCGCCGGCGCCGTCGACCCGAAGAACGTCTTGCGCGTCCTCGGGCCCCGGGCGACCCAGAAGCACCTCGTGGACGAGGTCCAGGAGGTCTACCGTTCCCAGGGCGTGGAGATCCACGACAAGCACATCGAGGTCATCGTGCGGCAGATGTTGCGTCGCGTGACCGTCCTCGACTCGGGCGACACGACCCTCCTGCCCGGCGAGCTCGTCGAGCGGGGCCGTTTCGAGACCGCCAACCGCGAGACCGTGACGGCTGGCGGGAAGCCCGCCTCGGCGCGCCCCGAGCTCATGGGCATCACGAAGGCGTCGCTCGCGACCGAGTCGTGGCTGTCGGCGGCGTCGTTCCAGGAGACCACGAGGGTGCTGACGGAGGCCGCCATGGGCGGCCGCTCCGACTCGCTCCTCGGGCTCAAGGAGAACGTCATCATCGGAAAGCTCATCCCGGCGGGCACGGGCCTCGCGGTCTACGGCAACGTCAAGGTGGAGCCCACCGAAGAGGCCAAGGCCAACCTGTTCCCGACCTTCGGGTACGACGACTGGGACGGCCAGTACTACGGCGAGGGGGCCGGCCAGGCCGTCCGCCTCGAGGAGTTCGAGATCCCGCGCGGCGACTGACACCCCGGTCGCTCCGGGCGGCTCCCGCCGCGTTGACGGCGGGGCCCGCCTACGGTACCGTGGTGGGCTGTGCCCGCGCCGTCGGGCCTCCCTTGGTGCGCCTGTCGGCGCACGTGACCAAGGTGCGACACGCCCGGGCGCGGGGGTCGGACCGCGACCGTACGTTTCAGTGACCCAAACGATGGAGAGATAGTGCCTACGATTCAGCAGCTGGTCCGCAAGGGCCGCCAGCCGAAGGTGTCGAAGACCAAGACGCCGGCGCTCAAGGCGAGCCCCCAGCGTCGCGGCGTGTGCACGCGCGTGTACACCACGACGCCCAAGAAGCCGAACTCGGCACTGCGGAAGGTCGCGCGCGTTCGCCTGTCCACCGGCATCGAGGTCACGGCCTACATCCCCGGCGAGGGCCACAACCTCCAGGAGCACTCGATCGTCCTCGTCCGCGGCGGCCGCGTGAAGGACCTCCCGGGTGTCCGCTACAAGATCGTGCGCGGCTCGCTCGACGCGCAGGGAGTCAAGAACCGCAAGCAGGCTCGCAGCCGCTACGGCGCGAAGATGGAGAAGAAGTAATGCCTCGCAAGGGACCGGCCCCGAAGCGGCCGATGATCAATGACCCCGTGTGCGGCGCCCCCGTCGTGACCCAGCTCATCAACAAGGTGCTCCAGGACGGCAAGAAGTCCGTCGCGGAGTCCATCGTCTACAGCGCCCTCACCGGCGTCGGCGAGAAGTCCGGCCAGGAGGCCGTGAGCGTCCTCAAGCGGGCTCTCGACAACGTGCGCCCGTCGCTCGAGGTCAAGTCCCGCCGCGTCGGTGGCGCGACCTACCAGGTCCCCGTCGACGTACGGCCCGCCCGCGCCAACACGCTCGCGCTGCGGTGGCTCGTCGACTTCGCGCAGAAGCGCCGCGAGCACACCATGACCGAGCGCCTGATGAACGAGATCCTCGACGCGTCCAACGGCCTCGGCGCCGCGGTCAAGCGTCGCGAAGACGTGCACAAGATGGCGGAGTCCAACAAGGCCTTCGCCCACTACCGCTGGTAATCGCGGCAATCGAAAAGACGTAAGGGGAAAACGCTGTGGCACAGGACGTGCTCACCGACCTGACCAAGGTCCGCAACATCGGCATCATGGCTCACATCGATGCAGGCAAGACCACGACGACCGAGCGCATCCTGTACTACACGGGCATGAACTACAAGATCGGCGAGGTCCACGACGGCGCCGCGACCACCGACTGGATGGAGCAGGAGCAGGAGCGCGGCATCACCATCACGTCCGCGGCCGTGACCTGCTTCTGGAACAAGAACCAGATCAACATCATCGACACGCCCGGCCACGTCGACTTCACCGTCGAGGTGGAGCGCTCGCTCCGCGTCCTCGACGGCGCGGTCGCGGTGTTCGACGGCAAGGAGGGCGTCGAGCCCCAGTCGGAGACGGTCTGGCGCCAGGCCGACAAGTACGAGGTCCCGCGCATCTGCTTCGTCAACAAGATGGACAAGCTCGGCGCCGACTTCTACTTCACCGTCCAGACGATCATCGACCGCCTCAAGGCCAAGCCGCTCGTCATTCAGCTGCCCATCGGCGCGGAGAACACCTTCATCGGCGTCGTCGACCTGGTCGAGATGCACGCCAAGGTCTGGCACGGCGAGACGGACCTCGGCGCGGCATACGAGGTCGAGGAGATCCCCGCGGACATGGCCGACAAGGTCGCCAAGTACCGCGAGATGCTCCTCGAGACCGTCGCCGAGACCGACGAGCACCTCCTCGAGAAGCACTTCAGCGGCGAGGAGCTGACGGTAGCGGAGATCAAGGCCGCGATCCGCAAGCTCACCGATCGCGAGCGAGGTCTACCCGATCCTGTGCGGCTCGGCGTACAAGAACAAGGGCGTCCAGCCCATGCTCGACGCCGTCGTCGACTACCTGCCCTCGCCCATGGACGTCCCGTCGATCGACGGCCACGCCGTCCACGACGAGGAGAAGGTGCTCGAGCGCCACGCGGACTCCAAGGAGCCCTTCAGCGCGCTTGCGTTCAAGATCGTCGCGCACCCGTTCTTCGGCAAGCTCACCTACATCCGGGTGTACTCCGGTCACCTGGACGCGGGTTCCGAGGTCCTCAACGCGACCAAGGACAACAAGGAGCGCATCGGGAAGATCTTCCAGATGCACTCCAACAAGGAGAACCCGGTCGACAGCCCTCACCGCGGGCCACATCTACGCGGTGATCGGCCTCAAGAACACCACGACCGGCGACACGCTGTGCGACAAGGCTCACGCCATCGTGCTCGAGTCGATGTCGTTCCCCGAGCCCGTCATCGAGGTCGCGATCGAGCCCAAGACCAAGAGCGACCAGGAGAAGCTCGGCATCGCGATCCAGAAGCTGGCCGAGGAGGACCCGACGTTCCGGGTCAAGCTCGACCACGACACGGGCCAGACGATCATCGCCGGCATGGGCGAGCTTCACCTCGACATCCTCGTCGACCGCATGAAGCGGGAGTTCAAGGTCGAGGCCAACGTCGGCAAGCCGCAGGTCGCGTACCGCGAGACCATCCGCGGCAAGGTGGAGAAGGTCGAATACACCCACAAGAAGCAGACGGGTGGCTCCGGCCAGTTCGCCAAGGTCCTCATCACGCTCGAGCCGCTTGAGGCCGGTGCCGAGGAGACCTACGAATTCGTCAACGCTGTGACCGGCGGGCGCGTGCCGAGGGAGTACATCCCCTCGGTCGACGCCGGTATCCAATCCGCCATGGAGCTCGGCATCCTCGCTGGCTTCCCCATGGTGGGAGTCAAGGCGACGCTGCTCGACGGCCAGTACCACGAGGTCGACTCATCCGAGATGGCGTTCAAGATTGCCGGATCCATGGTGTTCAAGGAGGCCGCACGCAAGGCCAACCCTGTTCTCCTCGAGCCGGTCATGGCCGTCGAGGTGCGCACGCCCGAGGAGTACATGGGCGACGTCATCGGCGACCTCAACTCGCGCCGCGGGCAGATCAGCCACATGGGTGAAGCCCACGGCGTGAAGGTTGTCGACGCCCTCGTCCCGCTGTCCGAGATGTTCGGCTACGTGGGCGACCTTCGGTCGAAGACCCAGGGCCGCGCCGTGTATTCGATGCAGTTCGACAGTTATGCCGAGGTTCCCCGGAACGTTTCCGAGGAGATCATTGCCAAGACCCGGGGCGAGTAGTCCCACCGGTCCGAAAAACCAGGAAGAATACGACCACTCGTTACCCGAGTCTCATTTCAGGAGGAAGTTCTCATGGCTAAGGCCAAGTTCGAGCGGAACAAGCCGCACGTCAACATCGGGACCATCGGCCACGTCGACCACGGTAAGACGACGCTGACCGCGGCCATCTCGAAGGTGCTGCACGACAAGTACCCGGATATCAACCCCTTCACCCCCTTCGACTCGATCGACAAGGCACCCGAGGAGAAGGAGCGCGGTATCACCATCAACATCGCGCACATCGAGTACCAGACCGAGAAGCGCCACTACGCGCACGTCGACGCGCCCGGGCACGCCGACTACATCAAGAACATGATCACGGGTGCCGCCCAGATGGACGGCGCGATCCTCGTGGTCGCCGCGACTGACGGTCCGATGGCCCAGACGCGCGAGCACGTTCTGCTCGCTCGCCAGGTCGGCGTCCCCTACCTCCTCGTCGCCCTCAACAAGGCCGACATGGTGGATGACGAGGAGATCCTCGAGCTCGTCGAGGTCGAGGTCCGTGACCTGCTGAACAGCCAGGGCTTCGACGGCGACAATGCCCCCGTGGTCAAGGTCTCCGCGCTCAAGGCGCTCGAGGGCGACGAGAAGTGGACCGCGACGGTCCAGGAGCTCATGGACGCCGTGGACGAGCACGTCCCGGAGCCCGTTCGCGACCTCGACAAGCCGTTCCTCATGCCGATCGAGGACGTCTTCACGATCACCGGTCGTGGAACCGTCGTCACCGGCAAGGTGGAGCGCGGCAAGCTGAAGATCAACTCCGAGGTCGAGATCCTCGGTATCCGCGCTCCGCAGAAGACCACGGTTACCGGAATCGAGACCTTCCACAAGTCGATGGACGAGTGCCAGGCCGGCGACAACACCGGTCTGCTTCTCCGCGGCACCAAGCGCGAGGACGTCGAGCGCGGTCAGGTTGTGGTCGCCCCCGGCACCACGACGCCGCACACGAACTTCGAGGGCAAGGTCTACATCCTCAACAAGGATGAGGGCGGGCGTCACAACCCGTTCTACTCGAACTACCGCCCCCAGTTCTACATCCGCACCACGGACGTCACCGGCGTCATCACGCTGCCCGAGGGCACCGAGATGGTCATGCCCGGCGACACGACCGAGATGACGGTTGAGCTCATCCAGCCCATCGCGCTCGAAGAGGGCCAGGGCTTCGCGATCCGTGAGGGTGGCCGCACCGTCGGCTCCGGCACGGTGACGAAGATCCTGAAGTAGGACACCCTCACGTAGTACCCAGCTTGGAGTAGGTGGGGGTCCGCGCGAGCGGGCCCCCACCGCCCCGGGGGCCGGACTGGCATTCGTGCCGCAAATCTGGCACACTGTCGGGGTTGCCCACTGAGGGTAACCATCGATTGCTCCCCGAAACCCACTCGACAAAGCCCCGGCGGTCGCGTGTCGCGAGAAACGACACGCCCGAGCGCGGGGGTCGGGGTGGGAGTCACGAGTCGTACGAGAGAAAAGGCAGAACCACGCCATGGCGGGACAGAAGATCCGCATCAGGCTGAAGAGCTATGACCACGAGGTCATCGACTCCTCGGCCCGCAAGATCGTGGAAACGGTCACGCGCGCTGGCGCGACGGTTGTGGGCCCCGTGCCGCTTCCGACGGAGAAGAACGTGTTCGTCGTCATTCGTTCTCCCCACAAGTACAAGGACAGCCGCGAGCACTTCGAGATGCGCACGCACAAGCGCCTCATCGACATCGTCGACCCGACCCCCAAGGCCGTCGACTCGCTCATGCGGCTCGACCTGCCCGCAGACGTCAACATCGAGATCAAGCTCTAGAACGGCCTCAAGGACCTCATCATGACTACCTCAACCGCCCAGCGCGACGTCACGGCGCTGCTCGGGACGAAGCTCGGCATGACCCAGGTGTGGGACGAGAGCGGACGGGTCGTCCCCGTCACGGTCGTCCAGGTTGACACCAACGTGGTCACGCAGATTCGCACCCAGGACAAGGACGGCTATTCGGCCGTGCAGCTCGGGTTCGGCGCGATCGATCCCCGCAAGGTGACCAAGCCCCTCAAGGGTCACTTCGAGAAGGCGGGCGTCACGCCTCGTCGCCACGTCGCCGAGGTTCGCACCGCGAACGCCGCGTCGTTCGAGCTCGGCCAGGAGATCACGGCCGAGGCCTTCGCGGTCGGCCAGCTCGTGGACGTCACCGGAACCACCAAGGGCAAGGGATTCGCCGGCGTCATGAAGCGCCACGGGTTCCACGGCGTCAGTTCGTCCCACGGCTCGCACCGCAACCACCGCAAGCCCGGGTCCATCGGCTCGTCGTCCACACCCTCGCGCGTGTTCAGGGGCCTCAAGATGGCCGGCCGCATGGGCAACGACCGCAAGACCGTCCAGAACATCGCGGTCCACTCGGTCGAGGCCGAGAAGGGCCTGCTGCTGCTCAAGGGCGCCGTGCCCGGCAACAAGGGCGGCGTTGTCCTCATCCGTTCCGCAGCGAAGGGCGCGTGACATGGCATCCGCGATCACCGTTGACGTGATGGACGCAACCGGCAAGAAGACCGGCACCGCCGATCTGCCCGCCGAGGTCTTCGACGTCGACGCCAACATCCCCCTCATCCACCAGGTCGTCGTGGCGCAGCGCGCCGCGGCTCGCCAGGGAACCCACGCGACCAAGACGCGCGCCATGGTGTCCGGTGGCGGCCGGAAGCCGTACAAGCAGAAGGGCACCGGTAACGCCCGCCAGGGCTCCATCCGCGCGCCTCAGTACGCGGGCGGCGGGATCGTTCACGGACCGCAGCCGCGCGACTACTCGCAGCGCACCCCCAAGAAGATGAAGGCCGCCGCCCTGCGCGGCGCCCTGTCCGACCGGGCCCGCGCCAGCCGCGTCCACGTCATCACGGGATTCACCGCGGACGAGAAGCCGTCGACCAAGGCTGCCCTCGCGGCGCTCGACGCGGTGACGCAGGGCCGTTCGGCCCTCGTCGTGATCGAGCGAACCGATGTCGCGGCGGCCCTGTCGCTGCGCAACGCGGCCGACGTCCACGTGCTCATGGTCGACCAGCTCAACACGTACGACGTCCTCATCCACGATGACGTCGTCTTCACCGCGGGTTCCCTCGCGGCGTTCCTCGCCGGCCCGGCCCAGGGCGCGTCGGCCAAGGCCGTCGCGACCGAGTCGGAGGCCTCGGCCACCGAGGCCGCTGCCGCGCCCAAGGAGGCCGCCGCGCCTAAGAAGGCCGCCACGCCGAAGAAGGAGGCCGCGAAGTGACCACCGTGCAGAAGGACCCCCGCGACATCCTCATCAAGCCCGTCGTGTCGGAGAAGAGCTACTCGCTCATGGACCTCGGGAAGTACACGTTCGAGGTCGACCCTCGCTCGAACAAGACCGAGATCAAGATCGCCATCGAGCAGGTCTTCGGCGTGAAGGTCGCGTCCGTGAACACCATCAACCGTCAGGGCAAGACGCGTCGCACGCGTTTCGGCCTGGGCAAGCGCAAGGACGTCAAGCGCGCGATCGTCACCTTGGTGGCGGGCGAGTCGATTGACGTCTTCGGCGGGCCGGTCGGCTAGAAGGGCATCGAAACTCATGGCAATCCGTAAGTTCAAGCCGACGACGCCAGGGCGTCGCGGTTCTTCCGTCGCCGACTTCGCGGAGATCACGCGCACGACGCCCGAGAAGTCGCTCGTCCGTCCCCTGCACAGCAAGGGCGGTCGCAACAACGCGGGCAGGATCACGACGCGCCACCAGGGCGGCGGGCACAAGCGCGCCTACCGCGTCATCGACTTCCGCCGCCACGACAAGGACGGCGTTCCCGCGAAGGTCGCTCACATCGAGTACGACCCCAACCGCACCGCGCGCATCGCGCTCCTGCACTACGCGGACGGCGAGAAGCGCTACATCGTCGCGCCGAACGGAGCTCAAGCAGGGCGACCCGATCGAGGCAGGCGCCTCCGCGGACATCAAGCCAGGCAACAACCTTCCCCTCAGGAACATCCCGGTCGGTACGGTCATCCACGCGATCGAGCTCCGCCCGGGCGGCGGCGCCAAGATCGCGCGGTCCGCGGGCGCCAGGGTCCAGCTGGTCGCCAAGGACGGCGCGATGGCCCAGCTCCGCATGCCGTCGGGCGAAATCCGCAACGTCGACGCGCGCTGCCGCGCGACCGTCGGCGAGGTCGGCAACGCCGAGCAGTCCAACATCAACTGGGGCAAGGCCGGACGCATGCGCTGGAAGGGCAAGCGCCCCTCCGTTCGCGGTGTCGTCATGAACCCGGTCGACCACCCGCACGGTGGTGGTGAGGGCAAGACGTCCGGCGGACGTCACCCGGTGAGCCCGTGGGGCAAGCCCGAGGGCCGCACGCGCCACGCGAAGAAGGAAAGCAACAAGCTCATCGTCCGTCGTCGCCGCACCGGCAAGAACAAGCGCTAAGGAGCCTCGGACATGCCACGCAGTTTGAAGAAGGGCCCCTTCGTCGATGGCCACCTGCAGAAGAAGGTGGACGTCCAGAACGAGGCCGGGACCAAGAACGTCATCAAGACCTGGTCGCGTCGCAGCGTCGTCACTCCCGACTTCCTGGGCCACACCTTCGCCGTGCACGACGGCCGGAAGCACGTTCCGGTCTTCGTCACCGAGGCGATGGTCGGGCCACAAGCTCGGCGAGTTCGCGCCGACCCGCACGTTCAAGGGCCACGTTAAGGACGACCGCAAGGGACGCCGCGGCTAGCCGCCGCGGACGTAAGGAAGGTATGCCAACCATGGAAGCCACAGCGCAAGTGCGTCACCTGCGCGTCACCGCGCAGAAGGCGCGTCGCGTCGTCGACCTCGCCCGCGGTGGCGTCGCGACCGACGTCGTCGCCTCCCTCCGGTTCCAGCCGCAGGCCGTCGCGGAGCCCATCCGCAAGGTCATCGAGTCCGCGATCGCGAACGCCCGCTTCAAGGCGGACGAGGCGGGGGAGCGTCTCGACGACTCCGACCTCCTCATCAAGGAGATCTACGTCGACGAGGGCCCCACGATGAAACGGATCCGTCCGCGGGCCCAGGGCCGCGCCGCTCGTATCCTCAAGCGCTCGTGCCACATCACCGTCGTCGTCGCCACGCCGGACGCCGTCATCCAGGAAGGGGCCCGATAGTGGGACAGAAAGTCAACCCGCGCGGATACCGCCTGGGAATCACCACGGACCACCGGTCACGTTGGTTCGCCGACTCGACCAAGAAGGGCGAGCGCTACCGCGACTACGTCACCGAGGACGTGAAGATCCGCAAGCTCATGGCTACGGGCCTTGAGCGCGCCGGCGTGTCCAAGGTGGAGATCGAGCGCACGCGCGAGCGCGTCCGCGTCGACCTTCACACCGCGCGCCCCGGCATCGTCATCGGCCGCCGCGGCGCCGAGGCGGACAAGCTCCGCTCCAACCTGGAGAAGCTGACGGGCAAGCAGGTGCAGCTCAACATCCTCGAGGTGAAGAACCCCGAGATGGACGCGCAGCTCGTCGCCCAGGGCATCGCGGAGCAGCTCGCCTCTCGCGTCTCGTTCCGCCGCGCCATGCGCAAGGGCATGCAGTCTTCGCAGCGCGCGGGCGCCAAGGGCATCCGCGTCCAGTGCTCCGGACGCCTGGGTGGCGCGGAGATGTCGCGCTCGGAGTTCTACCGCGAGGGCCGCGTTCCGCTTCACACGCTTCGCGCGAACATCGACTACGGCTTCTTCGAGGCCAAGACGACGTTCGGCCAGATCGGCGTCAAGGTCTGGATCTACAAGGGCGACATGACCGAGAAGGAGTGGGCGGCCGAGCAGGCCAAGAACCCCCGCGCCCAGCGCCCCACCCGCGGCGACCGTCCGAGTCGCGGCGACGGTCCGTCGCGTTCTGCGGCTCCCGCGAGCGACGCACCCGCGGCGGAGGCAGAGGCCCCCGCGGCCGATGCCCCCGTGGTTGAGGCTCCCGCGGTTGAGGCCCCCGCGGCCGAGACCCAGGTTCCCGTTGCCGAAGCACCCGTTGCCGACGCACCGGCGGAAAGCACGGAGGCCTAGGTCATGCTGATTCCTCGTCGCGTCAAGCACCGCAAGCAGCACCACCCGGGTCGTTCCGGGGCCGCCACGGGCGGCACCAAGGTGACGTTCGGTGACTTCGGCATCCAGGCGCTCGAGCCTGCATACGTGACGAACCGCCAGATCGAGGCGGCTCGTATCGCGATGACCCGCCACGTCAAGCGCGGGGGCAAGGTGTGGATCAACGTCTACCCCGACCGCCCGCTGACCAAGAAGCCTGCCGAAACCCGCATGGGTTCCGGAAAGGGTTCGCCGGAGTGGTGGATCGCGAACGTCAAGCCCGGCCGCGTTCTCTTTGAACTCGGCGGCGTACCGGAGCCGCTGGCCCGCGAGGCGATGCGTCGCGCCCAGCACAAGCTCCCCATGAAGACCCGGTTTGTTTCGCGTGAAGGAGGTGACCTCTGATGGCTATCGGTAGCAAGGACCTCGCGCCCGAGGCGCTCGACGCCATGGAGGACGACCGTCTCGCCGAGGAACTGAAGAAGGCGAAGGAAGAGCTGTTCAACCTTCGCTTTCAGTCCGCGACTGGGCAGTTGGACAGCCACGGCAGGCTCAAGGCCGTCAAGCGCGACATCGCCCGCATCTATACGATCCTCCGCGAGCGCGAGCTCGGTATTCGGACCGCTCCGACTGCGGAAGCGAAGTAGGGAAGACACATGGCTCACGAGCACAGCACGGCGACCGCCGACCACCGCGCGTACCGCAAGACGCGTCGCGGCTACGTCACCTCCGACAAGATGGACAAGACCATCACGGTCGAGGTGGAGGACCGGGTCAAGCACCCCCTCTACGGCAAGGTCATGCGCCGCAGCACCAAGATCAAGGCCCACGACGAGGCGAACAACGCCGGCATCGGGGACCTCGTACTCATCATGGAGACCCGCCCGTTGTCAGCGTCCAAGCGCTGGCGCCTGGTGGAGATCATCGAAAAGGCCCGCTAACCGTTCGGACAGGCTCGCCCCGCGAGAACCCCTCGACAGGAGTAAGACATGATTCAGCAGGAGTCGCGACTGCGTGTCGCCGACAACACGGGTGCCAAGGAGATCTTGTGCATTCGGGTTCTTGGCGGCTCGAAGCGACGCTACGCGAGCATTGGCGACGTCATCGTCGCGACCGTCAAGGACGCGATTCCCGGCGGCGGAGTCAAGAAGGGCGAGGTCGTGAAGGCCGTTGTGGTGCGCACGGTGAAGTCCTGCCGTCGGCCCGATGGCTCCTACATCCGCTTCGACGAGAACGCGGCCGTCCTCCTTCGCGGGAAGGACACCGACCCGCGCGGGACCCGCATCTTTGGCCCCGTCGGCCGCGAGCTTCGCGACCGGAAGTTCATGAAGATCATCTCGCTCGCCCCGGAGGTTATCTAATGGCGAAGATCAAGAAGGGCGACTCCGTCGTCGTTATCGCCGGCCGCGACCGTGGCAAGGAGGGCCGAGTTCTCGAGGTCCTCACCGAGCGGGAGCAGTTGATCGTCGAGGGCATCCAGCGGGTGCAGAGGCACGTCAAGCCCGGCACGCGCAAGGCGAACATGGAGGGCGGGATCATCTCGATCGAGGCCCCCATTCACGTCTCGAACGTGATGCTCATCGACCCCCAGACCAAGAAGGGCACCCGCGTGGGATACCGCGCGGACGAGGTAGAGCGTGATGGCCGCAAGCGCACCGTGCGCGTGCGCATCGCCAAGCGCTCGGGCAAGGACGTCTGATGGCTACCGCAACGGCACCCCGCCTCAAGGGCAAGTACAGGGCGGACATCATCAAGGCTCTCCGCGAGGAGTTCAAGCACGACAACATCAACCAGGTTGCCGGCCTGACGAAGATCATCGTCAACATGGGCGTTGGTGAAGCCGCCAAGGACTCGAAGCTGATGGACGGCGCGATCGCCGACCTGGCCGCGATCACCGGGCAGAAGCCTCAGGTGACCAAGGCGAAGAAGTCCATCGCGCAGTTCAAGCTCCGCGAGGGACAGCTGATCGGCGCCCACGTGACGCTGCGCGGCGACCGGATGTGGGAGTTCCTCGACCGGCTGCTGTCGATCGCGCTCCCGCGCATCCGCGACTTCCGTGGCCTCAGCCCCAAGCAGTTCGACGGGCACGGCAACTACACGTTCGGTCTCACCGAGCAGTCGGTATTCCACGAGATCGACCAGGACAAGATCGACCGGGTGCGCGGCATGGACATCACCATCGTCACCACCGCCACGACCGACGACGAGGGCCGGGCGCTTCTGAAGCACCTGGGCTTCCCGTTCAAGGAGAAGTAGACCATGGCAAAGACCGCCCTCAAGAACAAGGCCGAGCGCAAGCCGAAGTTCGCCGTGCGCGCCTACACGCGGTGCCAGAAGTGCGGTCGCCCGCACTCGGTTTACCGCAAGTTCGGCTTGTGCCGGGTCTGCTTCCGCGAGATGGCGCACGCGGGCGAGCTCCCCGGAATCACCAAGAGCAGCTGGTAACCACGACGCCGCAGGTCCCCCACGGGAAACCACGACGAGGAAGAATGAACCACTCATGACGATGACCGACCCGATTGCCGACATGTTGACGCGGCTCCGGAACGCGAATTCCGCGTACCACGAGACCGTCTCCATGCCCCACTCGAAGCTCAAGGCGAACGTCGCCAAGATCCTCGAGTCCGAGGGCTACATCCTCGGCTCGAGCGTTGCCGACGCGGAGGTGGGCAAGACGCTCACCCTCACGCTCAAGTACGGCCCGAACCGCGAGCGCTCGCTCGCGGGAATCAAGCGCATCTCCAAGCCTGGGCTTCGCGTCTACGCGAAGTCGACCAACCTTCCGCGCGTGCTCGGCGGCCTTGGCGTAGCGATCCTGTCCACCTCCTCTGGTCTCTTGACCGACCGCGAGGCCGAGAAGAAGGGCGTGGGCGGGGAAGTCCTCGCCTTCGTCTGGTAACGGGAGGACTCGACATGTCACGCATTGGCAAGGTTCCCGTGCCCATTCCGGCCGGGGTAGACATCACGATCGACGGCGCCGTCGTCACGGTCAAGGGCCCCAAGGGCACCCTGAGCCACACCGTCGCGGCCCCGATTACCGTCGACAAGGCCGACGGCCAGGTCGAGGTCAAGCGCCCGAACGACGAGCGCCTGTCCAAGTCGCTTCACGGACTGACGCGCACCCTCATCGCCAACATGGTGACGGGAGTGACCGAGGGCTACCAGAAGAAGCTCGAGATCGTCGGGACCGGCTACCGCGTCGCCCAGAAGGGCTCGGACCTCGAGTTCTCGCTCGGGTTCTCGCACCCGGTCCTGGTCCCGGCGCCCCAGGGCATCACGTTCGTCACCGACGGACCCACCAAGATCACCATTGCGGGGATCGATAAGCAGCAGGTGGGCGAGGTTGCCGCCAACGTGCGGAAGATCCGTCCGCCCGAGCCGTACAAGGGCAAGGGCGTCCGCTACGAAGGCGAGAAGGTCCGCCGCAAGGCAGGAAAGGCGGGGAAGAAGTAGGCCATGGCACTCATCATCAAGGGCAAGGATCGCTCCGCCCAGCGCAAGCGCCGCCACGTGCGGCTTCGCAAGCGCGTGACGGGAACCCCGTCGCGTCCGCGTTTGGTCGTCACTCGCTCGTCGCGGCACATGCTCGCGCAGATCGTGGACGACACGTCCGGCCGCACGCTCGTGTCTGCCTCGACGCTCGAGGCAGACGTGCGCGCCGCCAAGGCCGACAAGACCGCCAAGGCGTCGACGGTGGGCAAGCTCATCGCCGAGCGCGCGAAGAAGGCGGGCGTTTCCGAGGTCGTGTTCGACCGCGGGGGCAACAAGTACCACGGTCGCGTGGCCGCGGTCGCCGATGGCGCGCGGGAAGGCGGGCTGTCCCTGTGACCGTCACGAACTCTACGAAGGACACGAACCATGGCTGAACAGAACTCTGATCGCGGCGGTCGCCGCGACAACCGCCGCGGCGCCGAGCCCGAGAACAAGTTCATCGAGCGCGTCGTCACGATCAATCGCGTCTCCAAGGTCGTCAAGGGCGGTCGCCGCTTCAACTTCACGGCGCTCGTCGTCGTCGGCGACGGCGACGGCAACGTCGGCGTCGGGTACGGGAAGGCCAAGGAGGTGCCCGTCGCCATCTCGAAGGGCGTCGAGGAGGCCAAGCGCGCGTTCTTCCGCGTGCCCCGCATCCAGGGCACCATTCCTCACCCCGTCCAGGGCGAGGCGGCGGCCGGAGTCGTGTTCCTGCGGCCCGCGTCCCCCGGTACCGGTGTGATCGCCGGCGGTCCGGTTCGCGCGGTCCTGGAGTGCGCGGGCATTCACGACGTCCTGTCGAAGTCCCTCGGCTCGTCCAACGCGATCAACATCGTCCACGCGACCGTCGCGGCGCTCAAGGGCCTCGAGGGCCCGGAGGCCGTCGCCGCGCGTCGCGGCAAGACCATCGAGGACGTGGCGCCCGCGGCACTGCTGCGCGCCCAGGCTGCGGGGCTCAAGTGATGGCGCGCCTGAAGGTCACGCAGAAGAAGTCGGGCATCGGCACCAAGCCGAACCACCGCGAGACGCTTCGTTCGCTCGGACTCAAGCGCGTGGGTGACATCGTCGTTAAGGAAGACCGCCCCGAGATTCGCGGGATGGTCAAGACGGTGGCCCATCTGGTCACCGTGGAGGAGGTTGAGTAATGGCTGAGGACAAGAAGCCCGCGGCCAAGAAGCCCGCGGCCAAGAAGCCTGCGGCCGCAGAAGCCGCGGCGAACAAGCCCGCGGCCAAGAAGCCCGCTGCCAAGGCTGCTGCGCCTAAGGCCGCCGCTGCCAAGGCTGCTGCGCCTAAGGCTGCGGCTGCCAAGGCCGCTGCGCCCAAGGCTTCGGCCGCCAAGGCCGCTGCGCCAAAGGCCGCCGCCGGAGCGGAGCCAAAGGCCACGGCCGAAGGCGCCGGCCAAGAAGCGCGTCGTCGAGCAGGGCCCCAAAGTGGACTCCCTCCGGATGCACCACTTGCGCCCCGCCCCCGGTGCCCACACCGCGAAGACCCGCGTGGGTCGAGGCGAGGGCTCCAAGGGCAAGACGGCGGGCCGAGGAACCAAGGGCACGGGCGCTCGCTACCAGGTGAGCCCGCGCTTCGAGGGTGGGCAGACGCCGATCCACATGCGCATCCCCAAGCTCCGCGGCTTCCGGAGCCCGTTCAAGATCACCTACCAGGTCGTGAATGTCGCGCAGATCGCGGCGCTCTACCCGAAGGGTGGAAACGTGACCAAGACGGATCTCGTCGATAAGGGCGCGGTCCGCAAGAACCAGCCGGTCAAGGTACTCGGCGACGGTGAGATTTCCGTCAAGGTGACCGTCGTCGACGCCGATCGCGTTTCGCAGTCCGCGAAGTCGAAGATCGAAGCCGCCGGCGGGTCCGTCAACCAAGGCTAGAGTCGTGAGCGTGCCCGCCGGAGCAGGCGGGCCGCTCACGCAAGAGGCGAAGGGGTAAGCCAATGCTCGGTGGATTCGTCAGTGCATTCCGCACTCCGGACCTGCGCCGCAAGCTCCTCTTCACGCTCGGCGTTCTCGTGCTCTACCGGTTGGGCGCCTCCGTCCCGACCCCGGGGGTCGACTACGTCGCGGTCCAAGCGTGCATCAAGCTCGGTGACTCGACGTCGGTCGTTCAGTTGATCAACGCGTTCTCGGGCGGGGCGCTGCTGCGGCTGTCCGTCTTCGCGCTCGGCGTGATGCCCTACATCACCGCGAGCATCATCGTTCAGTTGCTCCGAACCCTCATCCCGCGCTTCCAGACCCTTCACGACGAGGGCCAGGAGGGTCAGGCGAAGCTCACCCAGTACACGCGCTACATCACCATCGGCTTCGCGGCGATGCAGTCGGCCTCGTACATCACGCTCGCCCGCACGGGTAACCTCCTCCAGAACTGCCAGGACCCGCTGCTCGTCAACGACTCGTGGTACGCCATCGCCGTCATGATTCTCACGATGACCGCGGGCACCGTCCTCATCATGTGGCTCGGCGAGCGCATCACCGAGCGCGGCATCGGAAACGGCATGTCGCTCCTCATCTTCACGTCGGTCTCGTCGGGCTTCGCGTCCGCAGCGGTCTCGATTGGCCAGTCCAGCGGCGACTTCAACGGCCTCTGGGTCATCCTCACCGTCATCGCGGTCGTCATCGCCATCGTGTTCGTCGAGCAATCGCAGCGACGCATCCCTGTTCAGTACGCCAAGCGCATGGTGGGCCGCAAGATGCTCGGCGGCACGTCGACCTACATTCCGATCAAGATCAACATGGCGGGCGTGATCCCGGTGATCTTCGCGTCGTCGCTCCTGACGTTGCCCCAGCTGATCACGCAGTTCTCGCAGAACAGCAACGCTGCGTGGGCCGTGTGGGTGGCCAAGTATGTGTCGCCGACGGGCGCGCCGCTCAACATGCTCTTGTACTCGATGTTCATCATCTTCTTCGCCTACTTCTACACGGCGATCACGTTCAATCCCGACGAGGTCGCTGACAACATGAAGAAGTACGGCGGCTTCATTCCCGGGATTCGACCGGGGAAGCCGACGGCCGAGTACCTCGACTTCGTCCTGTCGAGAATCACGGCGGCCGGGTCGCTCTACCTCGCGATCGTCGCGCTGGTCCCGACGCTCCTCTTCGTCGCGCTCAATCTCAACCAGAGGCTTCCCTTCGGAGGCTCCTCGCTGATCATCGTCGTCGGCGTCGGCCTCGACACGGTGAAGCGGATCCAGGCCCAGCTCGAGCAGCGGCACTACGAAGGGTTCCTCAAGTAATGCGCATTGTCCTTCTTGGACCTCCCGGCGCGGGCAAGGGAACCCAGGCGGTTCGCCTCGCGGAGCGTTGGGAGGTCCCGGCAATCTCGACGGGCGACATCTTCCGCGCCAACGTGTCGGGCGGCACGCCGCTCGGCATGGAGGCCAAGCGCTATATGGACGCGGGCGCGCTGGTTCCCGACGAGATCACGATCGCGATGGTTCGCGACAGGCTCGGCGAGCGCGACGCCGCGGGCGGCTTCCTGCTCGACGGATTCCCGCGCACTCCCGACCAGGCCGTCGAACTCGACGTGATGCTCGCCGCGCTCGACGTGACGCTCGACGCCGCGATCGAGATCACCGTGGACGCGGACGCCGTGACGGAGCGCCTCCTCAAGCGCGCCGAGATCGAGGGCCGCGCGGACGACCGCGAGGACGTCATTCGCGAGCGGCTCCGCATCTACGCGGAGAAGACCGCACCCGTCACGGCCTTCTACGACGGCAAGGGCCTGCTCGTGCGCGTCGACGGCATGGGCGAGATTGACGACGTGACCGCGCGGATCGTCGCGGCCGTCGAGGCGCGCCCGTAGCCGTGGCGCGCGACCGAATCCAATACAAGAGCCGCGACGAGATGCGCCTCATGGCGCTCGCGGGCATCGTCGTCGAGCGGGCGCTCGCCGCAGCGTCCGCCGCCGCGGTCCCGGGGGCCACGACGCGCGACCTCGACGAGGCGGCGGCAGGGGTCATTCGCGACCACGGGGCCGACCCCAGCTTCCTCGGCTATCACGGGTATCCCGCGACGATTTGCGTCTCCGTCAATGACGAGGTGGTCCACGGCATCCCGGGGGATCGCGCTTTGGAGTCGGGCGATGTCGTCTCCATCGATTGCGGCGCCATCCTCGAGGGGTGGCACGGAGACTCCGCGGTGAGCCTCATCGTGGGGACGCCCGCCTCCCGCGCGGACGAAGCTCTTGTCGCGGCCACGAAGGACGCCCTCTGGGACGGAATCGCGGCATTCGCGCGCGCGCGGACGATCGCGGACATCTCCGGTGCGATCGAGGCCGCCGCGATGCGCGCGGGCCTGAGTCCCGTCGAGGGCTATGTCGGCCACGGGATCGGCACGGAGATGCACCAGGACCCGGAGGTCCCCAACGAGCGCGTGGGCGGCAGGGACACCCGCGTCCGCGCGGGGCTCTGCGTCGCGATCGAGCCCATGTTCGCGCGCGGCGATCGCGAGACGGCGGTGCTCGACGACGGGTGGACGGTCGTCACGACGGACGCCTCGCGCGCGGCCCATTGGGAGCACTCCGTCGGGCTTCACGACGACGGGATCTGGGTCTTGACGGCGGCCGACGGCGGCGCAGTGGAACTTGGCCGGCGCGGCATAGCCCCGGTCGCTCCGTAGCCAGATTGTTGCGAATCTCACCTCGCGACATGTTGCCGTTACCGAGCGGCCACGACCCCGCAACCTTGGTCTCGTATGCTCGCAACGGACGACGGGGCCGACACCCCGTCGGCGCCGGGAGAGGCACTGATGGCACGAGGCTATTCCTACGCCGACGGCGCGAGTCCCGAGGTCGATGAAGCTCGCAAGCCCTTCCTCCACCGCGCGACGCTCGCCATGCACGCCCAGTCGAAGAACGCGCTCGTTCGGGAACTGATCGCGGGGCGCGACGATCTTCCCGTCGGACTCACCGTGACCCTCGCACACGACCCGAGCGTGGACGTCAGGGCGGCGATCGCGCGAAACCCCGTGACGACCGCCGCGGTGCGCGAGCATCTCGCCACGGATCGGCACGTCACGGTGGTGCTCGCCCTCGTCAGCAACCCCGCGTTGGAGCCCGAGGCCCTCGAGGCGCTGCTCTTCCACAAGCGCGCTGAGGTGCGCGCCGCCGCCGCCGACCGCCTCGACACCCACGGTCCTGAGCCGGTCCCCGAGCTCGAGGACTCGGCGGTGCCGGAGCTCCGCGACATCGCTGCGGTCGCGATGCCCCCATCCCTCCCCGAGAAAGGACGGTCACCATGGCTCTCATGAACATGCCGGCCCGGTCGTACGCCGAGGACGTGGCGCGCGCGCTGGATCCCCACGTTCGCGGCACGGAACTCGTGGCGCTCGCCGCTCACCGCGACGCGGGAGTCCGCGCCGCCGTCGCCTCCCGGACCGACGCGCCCATGGCGTCGCTCATCTCCCTCGCTCACGAGCGGGACGCCCGCATCCTGCACGCGCTCCTCGATAACCCCGCGAGCCCGCTGTGGGTGGTTCGCCTGCTGGCAAGCGAGCGCCGCGCCGCCATCCGCGAGCGCGCCAGCGCGCGCCTTCGCGCGATGCCGGGGCCGGATACCTCCGCCACCTAGGACGCCCTTCGATCGCGACCCCGGGGTGGTGCGACCCTGCCGGTCGCGGCGTCCGGGAGCGCTCCGGAGCCGCGAAGCGTTCACCAAGTGCCGCAAAAGCTGAGGGGATGTGTGACAGGTCCCACTTCTGCGGATCTGTCTAGTTAGTCACAAAGGCTCGGCGCCGAGGGTCGTCGAACCTACGATGAAAAGTGGACGGATTCGGATGGAAGGTGGATGGACTCATGGCACTCGGAATGTCTCCAGTGAAGCGCACGACGGATGACGTCGCCCGCGCGCTCGACCCAAGCGTGACAGGGGTCGACCTGCTCCCGCTTGCGGTGCACCGTGACCCCGCCGTTCGCGTAGCCGTCGCCTCTCGGACGGATTGCCCCATGGGAGCCCTGCTCGCCCTCGGCCACGATCGCAACATTGAAGTGCTCGCCGCGCTCGTTCGCAACGCCCGCGCGCCCGAGACCCTCATTCGCCAGCTTGCCGAACACAAGAAGCAGGAGATCCGCGACGCCGCGTTGATGCGGCTGAAGAGGGCCTTCCGCTAACGCTCTGGCAACCTCCCGCTGCGCGCCGCCCTTCGGGACGGCGCGCAGTTGAGTTTGGGGCCGCAGGTGCCGTATAGTTGCAGGTCGGGCGTTTTCGCGCGCCCAGCCCCCTGTCAACCGACGTTAGTGGAGTCAATGGCCAAGAAGGACGGCGTCATCGAGATTGAGGGCACCGTAGTTGAGGCTCTTCCCAACGCATCGTTCCGCGTGGAACTTGCGAACGGGCACCTCGTCCTCGCTCACATCTCGGGCAAGATGCGCCAGCACTACATCCGGATCCTCCCTGAGGACCGCGTGGTGGTGGAGCTCACGCCTTATGACCTGTCCCGTGGCCGGATCGTCTACCGCTACAAGTAATGGACCGTCGCCGACGCTCGCGCGTCTGAGCGCCGGCGGTGAAGGAAAGAGAATGAAGGTCAAGCCCAGCGTTAAGCCGATTTGCGACAAGTGCAAGGTGATTCGTCGCAACGGTCGCGTGATGGTCATTTGCGAGAACCTGCGCCACAAGCAGCGTCAGGGCTAGATCCCATACAGCGTCTCGTCACCACCCCGGTGGCACCCCCGGCTCGGAGGCCGGGGCCCGCTCTGAGGAGCGGGGCGGCGAGGCGTAGGACCTCCGATCGGTAGTGGAGACACAGACATGGCAAGACTCGTCGGCGTCGATCTTCCGCGCGATAAGCGCATGGAGGTCGCCCTCACATACATCTTTGGCGTCGGGCGTACCCGCGCCCTCAAGACCCTCGCCGCGACGGGCGTCAGCCCGGAATTGCGCGTCAAGGACGCGACGGACGAGCAGCTCGTCGCCATCCGCGATTACATCGAGGCCAACTTCCAGGTCGAGGGCGATCTGCGTCGCGAGGTCCAGGCGGACATTCGCCGCAAGGTCGAGATCGGCACGTATCAGGGCATCCGCCACCGCCGCGGCATGCCGGTTCGCGGCCAGCGGACCAAGACCAATGCCCGCACCCGCAAGGGCCCCAAGAAGACCGTCGCAGGAAAGAAGAAGGCATAACTCATGGCCGCTCCCGTTCGCAAGCCGCGCAAGAAGCTGAAGAAGACCGTCGACCACGGTCAGGCGCACATCAAGTCCACCTTCAACAACACGATCATCTCGATCACGGACCCCTCGGGCGCCGTGGTGTCGTGGTCGTCCTCCGGCCAGGTCGGCTACAAGGGTTCCCGCAAGTCGACGCCGTTCGCCGCGCAGCTCGCGGCGGAGGCGGCCGCCCGCAAGGCGAAGGACGCGGGCATGACGAAGGTCGACGTGTTCGTCAAGGGCCCCGGCTCCGGACGCGACACCGCCATTCGTTCCCTCACGGCCGCTGGGCTCGACGTGACCTCCATCAAGGACGTCACGCCCCAGGCCCACAACGGCTGCAGGCCCCCCAAGCGTCGTCGCAACTAGCGTGACCGTCGGGCGCGCGAGTCGCGCGCCCCGTCGCAGGAGAAGTTCGTAGGTTTGATCAGCGTCATCAGTACCCCCGATGGGCAGACAGAGGCCTCCGGGGCCGTGCGGGCATCAGATAGCGGATGCCCGGGAAGGAACAACCGTGCTCATCGCGCAGCGCCCCACGCTCACCGAGAAGGTCATTGCGGACAATCGTTCGCAGTTCTCGCTGAAGCCCCTCGAACCCGGCTTCGGCTACACGCTCGGCAACTCCCTTCGTCGCACCCTGCTGTCCTCGATTCCGGGTGCCGCGATCACGTCGCTTCGATTCGAGGGCGTGCTCCACGAGTTCACGACGATCGAGGGCGTCAAGGAGGACGTCACCGAGATCCTCCTTAACCTCAAGAACCTCGTGGTGTCGTCGGAGAACGACGAACCCGTCATCATGTACCTGCGCAAGAGCGGGGCGGGCGCCGTCACGGCGGCCGACATCGCACCGCCCGCCGGCGTGGAGATTCACAACCCCGACCTCCACATCGCCACGCTCAACTCGAAGGCGAAGTTCGAGGTGGAGATGACCGTCGAGCGCGGGCGCGGATACGTGCCGGCCACGCTCAACAAGCAGTACGACGCGGAGATCGGCCAGATTCCCGTCGACTCGATCTACTCACCGGTGCTCAAGGTGACGTACAAGGTCGAGGCGACTCGCGTCGCGCAGCGGACGGACTTCGACGAGCTGGTGATCGACGTCGAGACCAAGTCCTCGATCTCGCCCCGCGACGCTCTCGCATCCGCGGGCTCCACGCTCGTGGAGTTGTTCTCGCTCGCTCGCGGCCTCAACGAGGCGGCGGAAGGCATCGAGATCGGCCCCTCGGACTCCGACGAGTCGCTCGAGGAGGACTACAACCTCCCCGTCGAGGAGCTGAACCTCACGCAGCGGTCGTACAACTGCCTCAAGCGCGAGGGCATCCACACCGTGGGTGAACTCACCGCGCGCAGCGAGGCCGACCTCATGGACATTCGCAACTTCGGGCAGAAGTCGATTACCGAGGTCAAGGAGAAGCTTGCCGAGCTCGGCTTCTCGCTCAAGGACGGCGGGAGCGATTACGACCCCGCGGTCTCGGGCATCTACTTCTCGGGCAACGAAGACAACTAGAGGGAGTTCAGATCATGCCTACCCCGACCAAGGGTGCCCGGCTGGGCGGCGGACCGTCTCACGAGCGTCACATGCTCGCGAACCTCGCGCAGAGCCTGTTCGAGCACGGCCGGATCACCACGACGGAGACGCGGGCCAAGCGCCTTCGCCCGTACGCGGAGCGACTCATCACGTTCGCGAAGCGCGGCGACCTCGCCTCGCGACGCCGCGTCATGGGCGTCATCCACGACAAGTCCGTCGTCCACACCCTCTTCACGGAGATCGGACCGTCGTTCGCCGAGCGCAACGGCGGCTACACCCGGATCACCAAGGTGGGAACCCGCAAGGGCGACGCCGCTCCCCTCGCCGTCATCGAACTCGTTGAGGGCCCGCTGAGCGCCAAGCAGTCCGTCGTCGCGGAGGCGACCAAGACCGCGAAGAAGGCCTCGAAGCCCGAGGCGGAGAAGCCGTCCGACGAGAAGCCGGCGGCGAAGAAGCCCGCAGCGAAGAAGCCGGCGGCCAAGAAGGACGCCGACGAGGCCGCAGCCGACGAGGCCGCGGCCGACAACGCCGCAGCCAACAACGCCTCCGAGGCCGACGCCGAAGACGCCAAGTAGTCGCGATCTCATCGAGGCGGACCCCATGACGGACACTTCGGACGTCATCCGGGTTCGCCTCGATCTGTCGTACGACGGGACCGACTTCGCGGGGTGGGCGGATCAGCCAGCACTGCGCACCGTTCAGGGGACCCTCGAGGCAGCGCTCGCGCGCGTCGTTCGCGCCGAGACGCTGCCACGCCTGGTCGTCGCGGGACGCACCGACGCCGGCGTGCACGCGCGCGGTCAGGTCGCCCACCTTGACATGCCTGTGGCCGCCTGGCACCGCCTCCCCAGCAGGGCGCGCCCGGACGAGGCCGCATCGCTCGTGTCGCGCCTCAACGGGGTGCTCCCCAAGGACATCATCGTCACGGCGGCCTCCGCGGCTCCCGCCGGTTTCGACGCGCGGTTCAGCGCCTCCGAGCGACGCTATTCCTATCGACTCTCCGACGCCGCCGTCGCTCCCGACCCTCTCGTGCGGCGCCACGTAGTCACGTATCCGAGAGCGATCGACGTCGACGCCCTCGACGGGGCCGCGCACAGCCTCGTCGGGCTCAGGGACTTCCGAGCCTTCTGCAGACCCCGGCCAGGGGCGACGACCATCCGAGAGCTCCGAGAATTCTCGTGGCGACGGCGCGAGGATGGCCCCGACGCGGGCCTCGTCGTCGCCACCGTGCGCGCCGACGCGTTCTGCCACTCGATGGTCCGCTCGCTCGTCGGCGCGGTTCTCGCGGTCGGCGACGGGCGCCGCGATCTCGCGTGGCTCGAGGCCGTGGCGGCGACGCAGACGCGCTCGCCGGCGATCGCGGTAGCGCCGCCCCACGGCCTGACTCTCGAGGCCGTCGTCTACCCCTCGGACGCCGACATGGCGCTCCGGGCCGAACAGACCCGCACGAGACGTGCGCTGGATTGACCCGCCCCCGAGCGGACGGTATGCTCAAGGGTCGTTGTGCGTTCCACCGCGGACTGGTCATCGCCTCCGCTCGTGGAGTCGCCGGCCGCCACGCTGGATCGACCAGCGACCATCGATGAGCAACAGAGAAGGCTTCACGTGCGCACCTACTCCCCCAAGACCGGAGACCACACCGCCGAGTGGCACGTCATTGACGCCACCGACGTGGTGTTGGGACGGCTTGCGACCCACGCGGCCACGCTTCTGCGCGGAAAGCACAAGCCCTCGTTCGCCCCGCACATGGACTGCGGCGACTTCGTCATCGTCATCAACGCCGACAAGATCGCCCTCACGGGGACCAAGCTGACCTCCAAGATGGTCTACCGCCACTCGGGCTTCCCGGGCGGCATCAAGTCGATCGCGATCGGTGACCTCCTTGCGAAGGACCCGCGCCGCGTCATCGAGAACGCGGTGAAGGGGATGCTGCCGCGAACCCGCCTCGCCGCCGCCCAACTCGCCAAGCTCAAGGTGTACGCCGGCCCGGAACACCCGCACGCAGCCCAGCAGCCCAAGGCTTTCCCGATCACCCAGGTCGCGCAGTAGCGCGCGGGTTAGACAAAGGACGAACATCGTGACAGTGGAAGACGAGACGCAGGTCGTCGAAGGCGACACCCCCACCGAGTACACCTCGGAGAGCGCGGAGGCCGTCATCGGGACGGGGAAGTCCGCGATCGCGCCCGGCGCGGGCCTCGGACGACGCAAGGAGGCGATCGCGCGCGTTCGCCTCGTCCCCGGAACGGGCTCGTGGACCATCAACGGTCGAAGCCTCGAGGACTACTTCCCGAACAAGGTCCACCAGCAGCTGGTGAACAGCCCGTTCACGCTCCTGAAGATCGAGGGCAAGTTCGACGTTCACGCCCGCATCAACGGCGGCGGCCCCTCGGGTCAGGCGGGCGCGCTGCGCCTCGGCGTCGCGCGAGCGCTCAACTCCATTGACCTCGAGGCGAACCGAGCAGATCTCAAGAAGGCCGGGTTCCTCACCCGCGATCCGCGAGTCGTCGAGCGCAAGAAGGCTGGCCTCAAGAAGGCCCGCCGCGCCCCGCAGTACTCGAAGCGATAGCATTTCGCGCATGGCGCGCCTGTTCGGCACCGACGGTGTCCGCGGCGTCGCGAATCGGGACGTCACGGCGGAACTCGCCGTCGAACTCGCGGTCGCGGCGGCGCACGTCCTAGCGGAACGCGGAGAGTTCGCGGGACACCGGCCCACGGCCGTTCTCGGGCGCGACACCCGGGTCTCCGGACAATTCCTCGCCTCCGCCGTCGCCGCGGGGCTCGCGAGCGCAGGCGTCGACGTGCTCGACGCCGGGGTGGTACCGACGCCCGCCGTCGCGTACCTCGTCAGCGCCGTCGAGGCGGATCTCGGCGTCGTCATCTCGGCCTCGCACAACCCGATGCCGGACAACGGGATCAAGTTCTTCGCCCGCGGGGGCCTCAAGCTCGACGACGCCGTCGAGGGCGCGATCGAGGAGCGGCTGGGGGAGGAGTGGGATCCGTCCCATCGGCGCGGCCGTCGGCACGATCACCCCGTCCCCCGATCTCGTGAGGGAATACGTCGCCCACGTGGTCGCGTCCGCCGCGTCCTTCTGCGGCGCCGACGCGCCTGCGAAGGGCCTCACCATCGTCGTCGACTGCGCTCACGGCGCCGCCTATGCCGCCGGCCCCGCGGCGCTCAAGGCGGCGGGCGCGAACCCCGTCGTGCTCCACGCCGAGCCGGATGGGCTCAACATCAACGACGGCGTCGGCTCCACGCACGTCGACCTCCTGCGAGCGGCCGTCGTGGACGCGGGGGCCGACTTCGGCGTCGCGTTCGACGGCGACGCCGACCGTTGCCTCGCCGTCGACGCCACGGGCGAGGTCGTCGACGGCGACCAGATCATGGGCGTTCTCGCGTCGGCAATGAAGGCGTCGGGAACGCTGTACCGAGACACGCTCGTCACGACGGTCATGAGCAATCTCGGCCTCCATCGCGCCATGCGCCAGGAGGGCATCGACGTTATCGAGACGGCCGTCGGGGATCGGTATGTTCTCGAGGCGATGAGAGAGGGCGGCTACACCCTGGGCGGCGAGCAGTCGGGGCACATCGTCGTCTCCGAATACGCCTCGACCGGGGACGGGATCCTCACCGCGCTCCTCCTGTCCGGGATCGTCGCGACGTCCGGGCGGACTCTCAGGGAGTTGGCGGCTCCCGTCGAGAGGCTCCCGCAGGTGCTCATCAATGTCACCGGGGTGGATCGAACCCGAGTGCTGTCCGACGTCCCCCTGCAGGAGGCGGTCGCGGCCGCGAGGGCCGAGCTCGGTGATGCGGGGCGCGTGCTGTTGCGTCCGTCGGGCACGGAGCCGCTCGTTCGCGTGATGGTCGAAGCGGAGACCGACGCGCTCGCCGTGACCGTGGCGGAGAGCCTCGCGGGCGTCGTCGCGAAACGGCTGGGCGAGGCGTGATCGTTTCGACCGGCTGGTCATCGCTGGGCGACGCCCTGACGAGCCTCCAGGACGCGATCCTTTCCCTGACGTCTTCGATCTGGATCTACCCCTCCGTGTGGGCGGTCACCGTGATAGACGGCGTCTTTCCGCCGATCCCGTCCGAGTCCATCGTGATCGCGGCCGCCACGACCTGGCAGCAGACGGGCAAGCCGATGGTGGTCTTCATCTGGCTCGCGGCCGCACTCGGCGCCTGGTGCGGGGATCAGATTGCGTACGCGATCGGCATGACGATCCCGGTTCGCAGAGTTCCTGGCATGCGCGGACCGCGGGGGCTCGCGACCCTCGATTGGGCGGAGCGCGCCCTCGAACACCGGGGGACCTCGTTCATCATCGCGGCCCGGTTCATCCCCGTCGGCCGCGTCGCCGTGAACCTGACCGCGGGTGCCCTGCGCTTCCCGAGGAAGCGCTTCATGGCCGTCGACGCGCTCGGCGCCGCGATCTGGGCGTCCTATTCCATCGCCCTCGGGGCCTTCGCGGGCTCCCTCTTCAACGACAGCCTGCTCGTGAGCATCGCCATCGGCGTCGTCGGTGGGATCCTGCTCGGATACCTCGTCGATCTGGTGCTGTCTCGCGTGGGCATTCAGCCGCCCGCCATGATCCCCGTGGAGGAACTGCCGACCGAGGGCCCGATCGCGCGGCGAAGGTCTCGACGGGCGACGGGCGGGGATGGCGCTGGGGACAGCGCGGTCGACGACGCACAAGACGACGACGGCAAGGCCGCCAGGTAGGCCCCGTCGCTAGAGCTTGCGGAGGTGGACCCGCTCTACCGCGTGGTCGGGGCCCTTGCGCAGGATGATCGTCGCGCGGGATCGCGTCGGAGCGATGTTTCGCTCGAGGTTGGGCGCGTTGATCGAATCCCAGATCTCTTCCGCCCTCTCCCGCGCCTCCGCGTCGCCCAAGGAAGCGAACATGCGGAAGTAGGAGCCCGGCTGGGCGAACGCGGTAGCCCGGAGCGAGAGGAATCTCTCGACGTACCAGCGGCGGACGTCGGCCGCGTCCGCGTCGACGTAGATGGAGACGTCGAAGTAGTCGCTCACGGCGAGCGCACCGGCCTCGGGGTCCCGCAACGACGCGGGTTGAAGGACGTTGAGCCCCTCGATGATCAGGACGTCGGGACGGGAAACCGTGATGGTCTCGCCCGGGACGATGTCGTACGTGTGATGCGAGTAGACGGGCGCGGCGACGGTCGGGAGCCCCGACTTGACGGCCGAGACGAAGGCCCGCAAGGCCTTCCTGTCGTAGGACTCGGGGAAGCCCTTCTTCAGGAGGAGTCCGCGATCCTGGAGGACGGAATTGGGGAGCAGGAATCCGTCGGTCGTCACCAACTCGACCTTGGGGCTTCCCGGCCACCGTGCCATCAGTTCGCGGAGGACGCGGGCTGTGGTCGACTTGCCGACCGCGACGGAGCCGGCGACGGCAATGACGAAGGGAGTCCGCGACCCGTGCTCGCCGAGAAACTCGTTGGAGGCGTCGTGAAGGCCGCCCACCGCCGCCGAGTAGAGGTCGAGCAGGCGCGAGAGGGGGCGATAGATGTGGTCCACTTCGGACAGATCCACGGGATCCCCGAGCCCGCGCACCCGTGCGATGTCTTGCTCGGTGAGCGGAAGGGGAGTCTTGCCCGCGAGGGCGAACCACTCCTGCGCGAGAGAACGTGACGAACGGGCTTCCGGCGTCCCCGGGGTCGGCCTCGTCCATGCCCCCATTGTGGCGCATTGGTCGCCGCCGGGGTGCCGCGGACGTGGGGCGAGGGTCCGTGACAACTAGACTCGTCCCCATGTGCGGAATCGTGGGGTACGTCGGGTCGATGGAGGCGAGCGGGCGACCGCAGGAGGTCGTCATGGCGGGCCTCGCGCGCCTCGAGTACCGCGGATACGACTCCGCGGGTATCGCGGTGGTAACCGCCGATCGCGAACACCTCGCCACGGCGAAGAAGGCGGGCAAGCTCGCCGTGCTTGCTCAGGAGCTTGAGGATCGGCCAATCCCGGCGGGCACCGCGGCCATTGGCCACACGCGCTGGGCCACCCACGGCGCCCCCACCGACTCCAACGCCCACCCGCACCTCGCGGCGGGGGGCCGCATCGCCATCATCCACAACGGCATCATCGAGAACTACGCGAGCCTTCGTGCCGAGCTCGAGGCCCAGGGCACGGTCTTCGCGTCGGACACCGACACCGAGGTCGCCGGGCACCTCGTCGCCGCCGAGGTCGACGGGGGCAAGGACCTCGCCCAGGCGATGCGCGACGTCACGCGCCGTCTCGAGGGTGCCTTCACGCTGCTCGCCGTCGATGCGAGCGAGCCCCACACCGTCGTCGGCGCGCGACGCAACTCGCCCCTCGTGGTGGGGCTTGGGGACGGCGAGAACTTCCTTGGCTCCGACGTCGTGGCCTTCATCGCGCACACGAAGAAGGCGCTCGAACTGGGGCAGGACGAGGTCGTGGAGATCACGCCCGATCGGGTCCTGGTGACGGACGCCAACGGCGAGCCGGTGGCTCGGGCGCCGTACACCATCGACTGGGATGCGTCGGCGGCCGAGAAGGGCGGCTTCGGCACGTTCATGGAGAAGGAGATCCACGACCAGCCCGCGGCCGTCGCGGACACGCTGCGCGGGCGCTTCGACGAGTCCGGAAAGCTCACGCTCGACGGCGGGATCATCGCCGAGACCGTGCTCAATTCGATCGACAAGATCATCGTGATCGCCTGCGGCACGTCGAGCTACGCCGGACTCGTCGCCAAGTACGCGATCGAGCACTGGTGCCGCATCCCCGTCGAGGTCGAGTACTCCCACGAGTTCCGCTACCGCGACCCCGTCGTCTCGGTGAAGACCCTCGTCGTGGCAATCTCTCAATCGGGAGAGACGATGGACACGATCATGGCCATGCGTCACGCGCAGCAGCAGGGCGCGAGCGTCATCGCCATCGTGAACGTCCAGGGAAGCACGATCGCGCGCGAGGCCGACGCGGTGCTGTACACGAGGGCCGGTCCCGAAATCGCCGTCGCCTCCACCAAGGCGCTCGTCGCTCAAATCACGGCGACCTACCTCCTCGGCATCTACCTCGCCGAGCTCCGCGGGAACAAGTTTCCCGACGAGGTTCGCGCGATCTTCGATCAGTTGAGCGAGATGCCGGCGAAGATCCAGCTGGTGCTCGACACGTCCGAACCCGTCCGGGAGCTCGCACGCTCCATGGTCGACGAGCCGACGGTTCTGTTCCTCGGTCGCCACGTCGGGTTTCCCGTCGCGCTCGAGGGCGCGCTGAAGCTCAAGGAACTCGCGTACATCCACGCGGAGGGCTTCGCCGCAGGCGAGTTGAAGCACGGGCCCATCGCGCTCGTCGAACAGGGGCTGCCCATCTTCGTCATCCTTCCGTCACCCCACGGCCGCGAATCGCTTCACGCGAAGGTTCTGTCGAACATCCAGGAGGTCCGCGCCCGCGGCGCGCGAACCATCGTGCTCGCGGAGGAAGGGGACACGGTCGCCGCTCAGTACGCGAGCGAGATCTTCTACTTGCCGCACGCCCCCGTGCTCCTCACGCCCCTGCTGGCGCTCGTCCCCCTCCAGATCTTCGCCTGCGAACTCGCCGGCGCGAAGGGCAACGACGTCGATCAGCCCCGCAACCTCGCGAAGTCCGTCACGGTGGAGTAGGGATGATCGTCGGGCTCGGAATCGACGTCGTCGCGATCGATCGCTTCGAGGAGACGATCACGCGCACCCCCGGCCTCGTCGAGCGCATCTTCACCCCTGGTGAGAGAACGATGGGCCACGCGAGCCTCGCCGCCCGCTGGGCCGCGAAGGAGGCCCTTGCCAAGGCCCTCGGCGCCCCCGTCGGGCTCTCGTGGCACGACGCGGAGGTGGTCCGCGAGGAATCGGGCGCCCCGCTTCTTGTCGTGAGGGGTACGGTCGCGGCACGTGCCGCCGAACTCGGGGTGACGCGCTTCCACCTGTCGATGTCGCACGACGGCGGCATGGCGTCCGCGGTCGTGGTTGCGGAGGCGGACGCGTGAGCGCGGCGACCGTCTCCGTCGACTACGGGGCAATCGAGCGCAACGTCCGCGCCCTCGTGGCGCGGGCGGGTTCCGCGAACGTCATGGCGGTGGTGAAGGCCGACGCGTATGGGCACGGACTGGTCCCGGCCTCCCGCGCGGCGCGCGCGGGAGGTGCGACGTGGCTGGGCGTCGCGCAGGCCTCCGAGGCGCTCGCGCTGCGCGCCGCTGGTGACGAGGGCCGCATCCTCGCGTGGCTGTACGGCCCCTCCGTTGCCGCGGCTCCCCTCATCGCCGCGGGCATCGACGTCTCCGCCTCGTCCCTCTCGGTGCTGGAGACACTCGTCGCTGGCGCCCAGGAGGCGGGAACCCCCGCGAGGGTCCACGTGTGCGTCGACACGGGGCTCGGGACGGGAGGGGGCGACCCCGGCCGACCTGCCGGCGCTGCTCGACGCCGTCGAGCGGGCGCGGGCCGCGGGACACGTCGTGCCCGTCGGCATTTGGTCCCACCTCGCGTGGGCGGACGCGCCGGGGCACCCGACGATCGACGACCAGGTTGCCCTCTTCGAGCGCGCCCTCGCGCTCGCGCGCGAGAAGAGCATCGCGTTCGAGGTCCGGCATCTCGCCAACTCGGCCGCCACCCTCACCCGGCCGGAGCTTCAGTACGACCTCGTGCGCCCGGGAATCGCGGTGTACGGCCTTCCGCCGGTCGAGGACGCGAGCGGTGACCGCTTCGGGCTGGAGCCCGCGATGTCCGTCGACGACCACGGTCGCCCTGGTGAAGAAGGTGCCAGCGGGCCACGGCGTCAGCTACGGGCACGACTACGTGACCGACCGCGAGACCCATCTCGCCTTGATTCCCGTGGGCTACGCGGATGGCGTATTCCGTTCGGCGGGTGGCCGTGCGGAGGTCGCCATCGGCGGAGCCAGGTACCGCATCGCGGGCCGCGTGTGCATGGATCAATTCGTCGTCGACCTCGGACCCACGACCGAAGTCTCCGAGGGCGACACCGTGACGCTGATCGGTGCGGGCGGGCCGTCGGCGCGGGACTGGGCGGATGCGGTCGGAACGATCGACTACGAGATCGTCTGCCGATTCGGGGGTCTTCGAGAGAAGGCGCCGTCGTCGTGAGACTCGAGCTTCCCGACGCCGCTTCCACTCGCGGGCTCGGCCTCGCGCTCGCCGCCGTGCTCCGGCCGGGCGACCTCGTCATTCTCGTCGGCGACCTTGGGGCGGGGAAGACCACCCTCGCCCAGGGGATCGGAGAGGGCATGGGAGTCGAGGGAACGGTCGCGAGCCCGACCTTCATCATCGCGCGTAGCCATCGGGCGGGGAGAACCGGGCGCCCGGGCGCCGGACTCCCGCTGATCCATGTCGACGCCTACCGACTGGGCTCCCTCGCGGAGCTCGATGACCTCGACCTCGATGAGAGCGTCGACGACGCGGTGACGGTGGTCGAATGGGGCGACGGGATGGCGGAGGTCCTCGCGGACAGCCACCTGCGCATCGAACTCGTGCGGGCGCGGGGCGGGGAGCCTGGCGATCCCGAGGCGGGCCTGCGCACCGCGACGCTCGTGGGAGTCGGCCCGCGCTGGGACGCCGTCGCGCTCGACGCCCTCGCGTCGTCGCTCGCCTAGGCTGGGGCCATGCCGACGCTCGCGCTCGACACCTCCTCCGCCGTCTCCGTGGCCGTGGTCGACGCGGACGAGACCCTCGCGGCGGAGACCGAGTACGCGCCCCGCGGGCACGCGGAGCTTCTCTCGCCGATGATTCGGCGGGTGCTCGCCCGCGCGGGCGTCGACGCCTCGGGCGGCGTGACGGAGGTCGTCGTCGGGACCGGCCCCGCGCCGTTCACCGGGCTCCGGGTCGGCCTCGTCACCGCGCGCACCCTCGGGCTCGCCTGGGGCGTTCCCGTCTACGGCGTCTGTTCGCTCGACGCCCTCGGAGCCGCGCACGGAGGCTCGGTCACCGTCGTGGCCGATGCGAGGCGGCGAGAGGTGTACTGGGCGACCTATGACGCGGGAGAGCGCGTTGCGGGACCGGGGGTGTGCCGACCCGGCGACGTTCCGGTCCGTGGCGCGATCGTCGGGCGGGGCGCGGCGCTCTACCCCGAGGCCTTTCCCGGCGCGCCCGCCGAAGGCCCGCGCGACCCCGATCCCGCGTGGCTCGCGCGCCTCGCGGCGCGTCGGCTCGCCGCCGGAGGGGAGCGGCCTCGGCGTCGAGCCCCTCTACCTCAGGAGGCCGGACGTTCACGGGATTCCGGGCGCATGAGCGGCGCGGCGTCGGTGGCGCTACGCGACCTCGCGCCGGAGGACCTCGCGTGGGTCGCCGAGCGGGAGCGCGAGATCTTCGGGGCGTCCGCGTGGTCGCTCCGGCTGATCGAGGACGACTTCGCCCACGGCTTTCGGCGCTACCGAGGGATCGAGGTCGACGGGAGCCTCGCGGGCTACGCGGTGTACGGATTCGACGGCGACGCGTTCCACCTCATGAACCTCGCCATCGCGCCCGCAGTTCCGCGAGCGCGGGCTCGGCAGGCGCCTGGTCGAGGACTTCCTCGCGGAGGCGCGCGCGATCGGGAGTCCGCGAGGCGTGGCTCGAGGTCGCGGTCACGAACGACGAGGCGCTCGCGCTGTATCGCGCTCACGGATTCGAGGACGTGCGCGTGCGAGCGCGCTACTACCAGCCGGAGGGCGTTGACGCGGTCGTCATGCGGCTGCGCCTGGATCCCGGGCGAGCGGCACGAGCGCGCCTAGAGTTGAACCGTGGATCCCCTGGTTCTTGGCATCGAAAGCACGTGCGACGAGACGGGCGTCGCGCTCGTTCGCGGCATCGAACTCGTCGGTGAGGCCGTCGCGAGTTCGATGGACGAGCACGCCCGGTTCGGCGGAATCGTCCCCGAGGTCGCGTCGCGCGCCCACCTGGAGGAGATGATCCCGACGATCCGGGCGGCGCTCGCCTCGGGAGGCGTGGAGTTCGCGGACGTCGACGCCGTCGCCGTCGCCTCAGGGCCCGGGCTCGTCGGCTCCCTCACGGTGGGGGTCGCCGCCGCCAAGGCTCTCGCCCTCGCCCTCGACAGGCCCTTCTACGGCGTCAATCACGTCGTGGGTCACGTCGCCGTCGACGCGCTCGTCCACGGCCCCTTCCCGGAGCGTTTCGTGGCTCTCGTCGTCTCCGGGGGGCACTCGTCCCTCCTCCTCGTCGACGACATCGCCACGGGGGTGCGCGAGCTCGGGCCAGACGCTCGACGATGCCGCGGGGGAGGCGTTCGACAAGGTGGGGAGGCTCCTGGGCCTGCCGTATCCCGGCGGCCCCCACGTTGATCGGCTCGCGAGGGACGGCGACCCCGAGGCCATTGCCTTCCCGAGGGGACTGAGCGCCGCGAAGGATGCCGCGAAGCATCCGTATGACTTCTCCTTCAGCGGGCTCAAGACCGCGGTCGCCCGGTGGGTAGAGGCGTGCGTTGACGGCGGGAGGGAGGTGCCAGCGGCCGACGTCGCCGCGAGTTTCGCCGCGGCCGTCGCCGACGTCCTGGTGACCAAGTCGCTGCGCGCGTGCGAGGAGCACGGCGCCGACACCCTCGTCATCGGGGGCGGCTTCTCCGCGAACTCGCAGTTGAGGGATCGTGCTCGAGGAGCGCTGCGCGGCCGCCGGGCTCACCGTCCGCATCCCGCCGATTCGCTACTGCACCGACAACGGCGCGATGATCGCCGCGCTCGGCAGTGCGGCCGTGCTGCGGGGGGTGGCCCCCTCCGACCTTGGAATTGGGGTGGACTCCGCGATGTCGCTCGAGGTGCCGGTCGCGTGATGCGGGTCCGCGGTTTGCGCGGGGTCCGGCGTGAACTCGCCGGAGTTCGGCTCGGCGCTCTCGGCACGCTCATCGTCGTCCTCCTCGCCTCCGCCGCCGGCGACGCCCCCGCGCCGCCGCGGCACCTCGCGTGCCATGGGATGGCCAGGCGCTCGTCGTCCGGTCACCGCTTCCCGACGAGATCCTCCTTCCGTGGGGGCCCACGCAGGGCGACCTCGCACGGGGGATCCAGGCGGCGCACGCGATGACCGTCGACGAGGTCGCCGGGCAGGTGATCGTCGCGCGGTTCCTTGGCCAGGATCCCGCGACCGTCGAGAACCTTGTCCGGGCGTATCACCTCGGAGGCGTGGTGTTCGGTGGGGGCAACGTGGGCCCCGCGTCGCTCACGCAGGACGATGGCCGCCGCGGCGCAGCGCGGGGGCGACGGACGCGGGTGGCCGGTGATCGTCGCGACCGATCAGGAGGGGGGCTCGGTCGCCCGCCTGAGCGGGATCATCCCCTCCCTTCCCGCCTTCCTCGCGTCGGGCGCAGCCCGCGACAAGGGCGTCGTCGAGCGGGGCTACGCGGGGGAGGGCGCGGACATGCTCGCGCTCGGGTTCAACATGGACCTCGCTCCCGTCGCGGACCTCACCAGGGGATTGTCCGACCCGACCATCAGGAGCCGCTCCGCGGGCGATGATGCCTCCGACGTGTCGGCAACGGTCGAGGCCGCGGCGACCGGACTCGTGTCCGCCGGGGTGGTTCCCGCCGTCAAGCATTTCCCCGGGCATGGGGGAGTCGCGGTCGACTCGCACCTCGGTCTTCCCATTCAGGGGGCCTCCGTCGACGCGCTCGAGTCGTATGACCTGGTCCCTTTCAGGGACGCGGTGGGCGCGGGAGCCCCCGTCATCATGATGTCTCACATTGCCGTGACGGCCTGGGGCGGGGAGCCGTCGTCGCTCAGCCCCGAGGCGTACTCCTACCTGCGGGACGAGCTCGGCTTCCGCGGCGTCGCGGTCACGGACTCCCTCAGCATGGCGGCCGTTGTGGGCCGCGGCGAGGGCGGCCCCGCCGTGGCCGCGCTCAACGCCGGAGCGGACGTCGTCCTGATGCCGTCGAACACGGCGCAGGCGCACGCCCAGATCGTCGAGGCCGTCGAATCCGGCCTGCTGAGCCGCTCCCGGCTCGACGAGGCGGCGGCACGGGGAATCGCGTTGATGCTGTGGCAGGCATCCCTTCCGGCGGCGGCACCCACGGAGGACTACGCGGGGGCGCTGGCGCTCGCCGGGATTGCCGTGACGTCGCCGCTGTGCGGAGGTCGCCTCGTCGGGCCGACGGTCACCATCAGCGGCGGCTTGCCGGACGAGCGTTCCGCCCTCGCCGCCGAACTCGCCGCGCGTGGAGTGGGGGGAGGGACCGGCACGACGATCCGCCTGCTTGGATCGGCAGGAGGCTCGGGTTCCGCCGACGTCGTGGTCGCCCTGGACGGCCCGTGGGGGCTTCCCCACAGCGCGGCGACGACCTACGTCGGCCTCTTTGGACGCAGTTCCGAGAGCCTCGCCGCGCTCGCCGACGTCCTCGTCGGCGCGGCGGTTCCGACCGGGAGGTGGCCAGTGGAGCTGCCCGGGCTGACCGGAACGGAGTGCGGGGCGGCAGGCTAGACGGGCTCGACGATGAGCGCCCTGTGCGCACCCGCGACCCTCGTGAGAATGACCGTAGCCTCCGCGTCACCGGTGAGCGCCAGCTGGCGCCGGAGCTCTTCCGGAAGGACGGCCGTGCCCCTCTTCTTGATCGTCACCCGGCCGACACCTCGGGCGCGAAGGTAGGCCCGCAAAGGCTTCACCCCGAAGGGGAGGTCGTCGAGGATGCGATACGAGGTGGCGAAGGGGGTCGCGACCGCCGCTGGCGCGGTCACGTAGGCGATCGTCGGATCGAGGAGTCCTCCTCCCGCGTCGGCGGCAACCTCCGCGACGAGGCCGGCGCGAATGACCGCTCCATCGGGCTCGAGAACATAGGCCGAGGGCGCAATGACCTCGGCGACGGCTCCGCGGTCCACGAGGGCGTGTGCGGCGCCGTGGGCGATGACGAGGGCTCCCCGTCCGGTCGCGCGCGCGAGCGGTCCGCACCACAGGCCGGCCTCGACGACGTCGCCATCGACGCTCACCCATTGGGCCTCGGCGTCGGGAGGCAGCGCCGCGTGCGGGATTCCTGGCCCCACCTTGACGCCGAGCGCGGGAAACGCCTCTCGGAGGGCGAGGATGGCGTCGAGCGGGGGCGTGTAGTCGGCGGGCCGGTGCGCGCGAGCGCCGCCCGCGCGGCGCGCGGGATCCGCGAAGACGCCGTCGACGTCCGCGTCTCGCACGACCGCGAGCGACTCGGCGTGCACGACGACGCTCTGCGGCCAGTGCCGCAGATTGTGATCCGCGATGAGCGCCGTCGCCTCGTCGATTTCGAACGCCATGACCGCGAGGCCGATGGCCGACATCGCCATCGCGTCCCCACCGATGCCCGCGGTGAGGTCGGCGACGCGGTCGATGCCGGCCAAGCGGAACCGCTCGGCGTGGAGAGCGGCAACGATGAGGCGCGTCGCCTGCTCGAGCCCGTCCGGAGTGAAGAGCATGCCCTCGGCGAAGTCGCCGAACTTCGCGCGGGCGCGGGCACGCAGGCGCGACTGCGTCATGACCGCCGCGGCGAGCTCGGGTGCGGCCCCCGCGTCGCGAAGGGTCGACCCCAAAGACAGGGCCTCCCTTGGGCGATACTCGGGCAGGGTGTCGAGGAGGGCGAGCCCTGCCGGGCTCGTCGCTAAGCGCGCCTCCGCTGTCTCCACGCGCCGATCATTCCACGCGTGCGGCGGGACACGCGGAGAGTTAGCACTCGGCACGGGAGAGTGCTAAGTTTGTACTGCTCCGCTCAGGAGCGCGTGCGGCCATCGGTGGCGGGCCCAAACCCCGCGACGGAGGCTTCGCCCCGACGCCGCCGCTCATCGTTCGGTACGTGTAGAGGAAGGTGAGGTCCGCAGTGTCGGTCTCAATCAAGCCCCTGGAGGACAAGGTCGTCGTCAAGCCGGCCGCCGCCGAGCAGACGACGGCCTCCGGCCTCGTCATTCCGGACACCGTCAAGGAGAAGCCGCAAGAGGGCGAAGTCGTGGCGGTCGGACCCGGGCGGGTCGACGACAACGGAAAGCGCGTTCCGCTGGACGTTTCCGTAGGTGACAAGGTCATCTACAGCAAGTACGGCGGAACGGAAATCAAGTACGCGGGCGAGGACTACCTGATCATCTCGTCGCGCGATTTGCTCGCGGTGCTCGCGTAGGCGACACCGCGCTGAGCGCACGAAGAGGGGCCCCGGGCAAGTTCCGGGGCCCCTCTTTGCGCCATGGCTAGGTTGGCTGAAAAACGCGCCCCGCGAGGATGGCGTTTCGCTCATCCTCACTGAGCCCCCCCCACACGCCGAACGGCTCGCGTGCGACAAGTGAGCGCTCGCGGCACAGTTCGAGGACCGTGCACCCGCCGCAATAGCGCTTGGCAGACTCGGCACGGCGTCGCCGCGCGGATCCGCGCTCACCTTCAGGGTGAAAGAACAAATTGGGGTCCGCGTCGCGGCACGCCCCCTCGTACTGCCACTCCCACTCGTCCTGAGTGGGCGCAGGCATCCTCATGGTCGTCTCGGTCACGACGATGGTCTCGGTCACGCACAACCCCTAGCCTTCGTGGCCCCTCAGTCGGGCCGGACGTCTCGGTGGCCCGCCGCCCCCCACGCCTCCTCACGGAGCCGCTCCTTCCGACGGCGGGTACCTACCTGCAATCTTTGCCGGGAGCGCACGGACCCGGTAGCCCCCACTTATGGGGGCACACAACCGGGGCAAAACGGGCGGCCTCGCTGTGCCCCTCGCGTCCACTAGAATCGTGCAATGGCGACTGACGTGGACCGCGATCCGTTCGGTCTCACCGGCCTGACGTACGACGACGTGCTCCTCCTTCCGGGTGAGAGCGACGTCATTCCCTCCGAGGTGGACACCACCACAAGGCTGACGCGGGGCATCCAGATCGCCGTGCCGCTCCTCAGCGCCGCGATGGACACCGTGACCGAGTCGCGCATGGCGATCGCCATGGCGCGCCAGGGCGGGATCGGGGTCCTCCACCGCAACCTCTCGATCGCGGACCACGCGCACCAGGTGGACCTCGTGAAGCGTTCGGAGTCGGGCATGATCACCGATCCGGTGACCGTCGGACCCGACGCGACCCTCGCAGAACTCGACGCCCTGTGCGGGCAGTACCGCGTGTCCGGCCTCCCCGTCGTCGACGTCGACCGCACCCTCCTCGGCATCATCACCAACCGCGACCTGCGCTTCATCAACCCGTCGGACTTCGAGTCGCGAACGGTCAGGGACGCGATGACGCCCATGCCGCTCGTCACCGCTCCCGTCGGAATCTCCAACGCCGACGCGGCCGCGCTGCTCGGCAAGCACAAGGTCGAGAAGCTCCCCCTCGTCGACGCGAAGGGCCGGCTCGGCGGGCCTCATCACGGTCAAGGACTTCGTCAAGACGGAGAAGTACCCCAAGGCGACCAAGGACGCGGAGGGCAGGCTGACGCGTCGCCGCCGCCATCGGGTTCTTCGGGGACGCGTGGGAGCGCGCGACGGCCCTCGTCGAGTCCGGTGTCGACGTTCTTGTGGTGGACACCGCCCACGGCCATGCCCGCGCGATGATCGACATGATCGTCCGCCTCAAGAAGGACAAGGCGACCAAGGGCGTCGAGGTCGTCGGCGGGAACATCGCCACGCGCGCGGGGGCCCGGGCCCTCGTCGACGCGGGCGTCGACGCCGTGAAGGTCGGCGTCGGTCCCGGTTCGATCTGCACGACCCGCGTGGTCGCGGGGGTGGGCGTCCCGCAGGTGACGGCGGTCTACGAGGCGGCGCAGGCGTGCGGACCCGCCGGGGTCCCCGTCATCGCCGACGGCGGACTCCAGTACTCCGGCGACATCGCCAAGGCGCTCGTCGCGGGCGCGGAATCCGTCATGATCGGCTCGCTCTTCGCTGGCTGCGCGGAGACCCCCGGCGACCTTGTGCTCGTGAACGGCAAGCAGTTCAAGACGTACCGCGGCATGGGGTCGATGGGCGCCATGGCCTCGCGCGGGCGCGTCTCGTACTCGAAGGACCGTTACTTCCAGGCGGACGCTCCGAGCGACGACCGCATCATCCCCGAGGGGATCGAGGGTCAGGTGCCCTACAAGGGCCCGCTGTCCACGGTCGCGTATCAGCTCGTCGGCGGCCTGGGCCAGAGCATGTTCTACGTCGGAGCCCACACGATTCCCGAGCTGCGCGAGCGAGGACGGTTCGTGAGAATCACGCCCGCCGGTCTTCGCGAATCGCACCCGCACGACGTCCAGATCACCGTCGAGGCGCCGAACTACTCCGCGCAGTAGGGCCGCCAACGCGGCGGCGCCGTCACCGCCCCGGAAGCGGCCAGTCGAGGTCGGGAAGATCATCGGTCCGTCCCCGAGACGTGAGCCACGCCCGGAACTCCACCGCCCACGTGTGGTGTGCGCTCACCTGCTGGTCGTGAAGGTCCGGCGAGCTCGGCCGCTGCGAGCGCGGGGAACGCCCTCGCCATCGCCTGGACGAGGTCGAGCGTCGCCAGGACGTCGGCATCCGCGGCGTGGAGGCTGTCGCCGTCAACCTCGACCCCGTAGTGGCCGCAGAGGTCGATGAGCTTGCGCTTGCCGCGGCGGTACCGGTCGAGGTGGCGGTCGAGGACGAGTGGGTCGACGACGGGCCTGAGGTCGCGCTTGGGGCCCAGGCGCTCGGCGAGGGACGGCAGGCCGTTGCGCGCGAGTTCCGCGTCGAGGATCCCGAGGTCGTAGCCCGCGTTAAACGCGACGATGGGGGTGCCGTTGGTGACGGCGGCCGCGAGCAGCGCCGCGATCTCGCCGAGCGCGGCCCGCGGCGCGACGCCGCCCTCCCGCGCCATCTGGTGGTGATGCCGTGGACCGCCGTGGCCCGCTCGGGAATCTCGATCCCCGGATCGATCAGCCAATTCCGGGCCGCGACGGGACCGTCGGCGCCGTCGCGAGAGATGACCGCGGCCGTCACGATGCGATCCGTCGCGGCGTCCACACCGGTGGTCTCCGTATCGAAGCCCACCATCGTCCTCTCGAGCCAGCTCATGCCCCCACTCTCGCATCCCCCGCAGACGGCGGTGCGGAGGCGTGCCGCTAGGCTGGGTCCGTGACCACGGAGATCGAGATCGGGCGCGGAAAGCGTGGGCGCCGCGCCTACGCCTTCGACGACATCGCCGTCGTCCCCTCGCGGCGAACCAGGGACCCCGAGCAGGTCAGCCTCAAGTGGCAGATCGACGCGTTCCAGTTCGAGATCCCCCTGATCGCCGCGCCCATGGATTCGGTGATGTCTCCGGCCACGGCGATCGCGCTCGGTTCGCTTGGCGGACTTGGGGTCCTCGATCTCGAGGGACTGTGGACGCGGTACGAGGATCCCGCGCCCCTCCTGGCCGAGATCGCCGCCCTCGAGCCCGCGTCCGCCACGCGGCGCATGCAGGAGATCTATCGCGCCCCGATTGACGGCGAGCTGATCAAACTGCGACTCGGAGAGATCCGCGCGGCGGGGGTCGCGGTCGCCGGCGCCCTGAGCCCGGCGCGGACGCAGGAGCACTACAAGACGGTTCTCGCCGCCGGCGTCGATATCTTCGTCATTCGCGGGACCACGGTGTCCGCCGAGCACGTCTCCGGCGAACAGGAGCCGCTCAATCTCAAGAAGTTCATCTACGAGCTCGACGTTCCGGTCATCGTGGGTGGCGCCTCGACCTACCAAGCCGCGCTCCACCTGATGCGCACGGGCGCGGCCGGGGTTCTCGTGGGCTTTGGCGGGGGCGCGGCGCACACGACCCGCACCACCGTCGGGATTCACGCGCCGATGGCGACCGCGGTCGCGGACGTGGCAGCGGCGCGGCGCGACTACCTCGACGAGTCCGGGGGCGGTACGTCCACGTCATCGCGGACGGCGGCCTCGGGCGATCAGGCGACATGATCAAGGCGATCGCGTGCGGCTCGGACGCGATCATGGTTGGCGCGGCGCTCGCGAGGGCCGACGAGGCGCCGGGCGGAGGGTTCCATTGGGGACCCGAGGCCCACCACCCGGAACTCCCGCGAGGCGAGCGCGTGCGCGTGGGGACGGTCGGGCCGCTCGCCGAGATCGTCTTCGGTCCCAGCGCGACGGCGGACGGCACCACCAACCTCATGGGAGCCTTGCGCCGCTCCATGGCGACGACCGGCTACTCGGACCTCAAGGAGTTCCAGCGGGTCGACGTCGTCGTCTCGCCCTACGAGCCCCACTAGCGCGACGGCCCGCCGGCTTCGCGCGACTCCTCGAGTTCGAGCCACCGGCGCTCAAGGCGCGCCTCCTCGTCTCCGAGGGCGCCGAGGCGTTCGTCGAGCTCGGCGAGCCCCCGGTAATCCGTGTGGTCGTGCTCTGCCATCTCGTGATGTAGCGCGCGCCGTTCCGCGCCGATCTTCGCCAGGCGGCGCTCGATGGCCGCGTGCTCCTTGGCCTCGGCGTGGCGCTTCGCGCCGATCCCTGGCACTCGACGCCCTCGCAGACGTGGCCCTCGCAGACGTGGCCCCCGCAGACTGCCGGCTCCCTCAGCCCCGGTGCGCCGCTTGCCGCCTCGTCGGCTGTCCCGCCACCGGTCCCGAAGGTCCCGATTCCTCCCGTGGACTCTCGCGACGCGCGAGACAGGGCGATGTATTCGTCCACGCCGCCCGGCAGGTGCCGGAACTGCGATCCGATGACGGCGTACTGCTGGTCGGTGACCCGTTCCAGCAGGTAGCGATCGTGGCTGACCACAAGCAGTGTCCCGGGCCAGGCGTCGAGCAGGTCCTCCATGGCGGCGAGCATGTCGGTGTCGAGGTCGTTCGTCGGCTCGTCGAGGACGAGGACGTTGGGGCCCGAGAGCATGACGAGCAGGAATTGCAGTCGTCGGCGTTGGCCGCCGCTCAGGCGATCGATGGGGGTGAGGCGCTGAGCCGCGGTGAACCCGAGCCGCTCGAGGAGGTCGTCGGGTCGCAACTCCGAGCCATCGGCGAGGGTGATGGAGCTCAGCCCCTTGAGCACGGAATTCAGGGTCGCGCCCGCCCTCTTCTCCAGGTCGTCGGAGTACTGCGTGAGCGTTGCCGTCCTGGTGTTGACCCCACGGCGGACGCGTCCGCTCGTGGGCTCCACCGCTCCCGTCACGAGCCCGAGGAGCGTGGACTTCCCCGCGCCGTTCTCGCCGAGGATGCCGGTCCTCTCCCCGGGGCCGATGCGCCAGGTGACGCCTCGGAGGACCTCCTTCGCCTCCGGTCCGTCGCCGTACGAAACCGAGCAGTCGAGAAGCGAGACGACCTCCTTGCCCTGCCGTGACGCGGCGAGCCGCACGAGCGAGGCGGGGTCCCGAACGGGCGGGACGTCCTCGATCAGGGCGTTGGCCGCGTCGATGCGGAACTTGGGCTTCGACGTCCTGGCGGGCGCCCCCCTGCGAAGCCACGCGAGTTCCTTGCGCAAGAGGTTCTGCCGCCGACGCTCCGTTGCGGACGCAACCCTGGCGCGCTCGACGCGTTGGAGGACGTACGCCGCGTAGCCGCCGTCGTAGCGCTCGACCGTCGCGTCGTGGACCTCCCACATCGCGGTCGCGACCTCGTCGAGGAACCACCGATCGTGGGTGACGACGACGAGCGCGCCGGTTCCCGCCGCCCACCGGCCCCGGATGTGATCGGCGAGCCACGCTACGCCGTCGAGATCGAGGTGGTTCGTCGGCTCGTCGAGGAAGAGCACGTCACTCGGCTGCACGAGCGTGCGCGCGAGCGAGACTCGCTGCCGTTGGCCCCCCGAGAGCGTCGCAACCTTCGCGTCGGCGGCAAGGTCGGGAACGAGCCCGCGCATCACGTCCCGAATCCTCGGATCCGACGCCCACTCGTGGGTCTCGGCATCGCCGACGATCGCGGTGGAGACGGTCGCGCCTGGAGCGGCCGACGCCGCCTGGTTGACGACGCCAAGGGAAACGCCGCGGCTGCGAGTCACGCGCCCGGCGTGGGCATCGAGGGTGCCAGCGAGGAGGCGCAGGAGTGACGACTTCCCCGCGCCGTTCTCGCCAACGACCCCGATGCGATCGCCGTCGTCAAGCCCCAGGGAAACCGAGTCGAGGACGACGCCCGTGCCGAAGTCGAGGTGTAGCGCGTCGGCGCCGAGGAGGTGTGCCACGGCTCCAGGGTAGGGCCAGCGAAGGGGCCGACGGTCGCGGAGTCCGCGCCTGAGGACAGAAATGCGCGAGGGCGACGAGCGGGCCTGACTCCGCCGCGCGACGATGATGATCGCAGCCCTCGCGCCGCGAACGTCGTCCAAAGCAGCAGGTCGGAGACAGGGCGTAGTCCCGCTCGTCACCCTCGTGACTTGGCCCGGAGACCCGTGGAGCGACATGGGAGGGTTTGTCGCCCCGGGACGGGAGCCGCTGGCGCAAAGCGCCAGGTGGGTCCCCTCAAGATCTCCGGACACGTTCCTGATCGAAGGAATCAGGATGTTCTGTATGCAGTTGGATGGGAGAGACTCCCAACGATTCTTCGCCGTGGCACGCGGGTCGAACCGCACTTTGGAGTCTGGCATCGTGCCGAAAACGGCGCCTGGGCCTTTGGTCCCGGGGGGCAGCCGTCGGCCCTGCCGATAGCATCGGCCCATGAAGATCGTTGCCGTCCGGAACGTCGCCTTCGAGGACTTGGGGGTCTGGGCGTCGACGATTCGCGCGCGCGGGCACGTCGTCGAGTACGTCGATGCTGGGGACGGACTCGACCGGGCGGAGTCGGCCGATCTTGCCGTGTCTCTCGGGGGGCCCATCGGCGTCGGGGACGCGGTGGACTATCCCTACCTGGTCGACGCGACGCGCGTCGTGGCCTCGCGGCTCGAGGCAGGATCTCCCGACCCTCGGCGTGTGCCTCGGCGCCCAGCTGATGGCATCGGCGCTCGGGTCGCGCGTGTATCCGGGCGAGCGCAAGGAGATCGGCTGGGGCCGGCTCGACCCTCGCGGACGGGCCGCCGCCACGCCGTTGCGCCACCTCGCCGACGCTCCCGTGCTGCACTGGCACGGCGACACCTTCGACCTCCCCGATGGCGCGACGCCGCTCGCTTCGAGTCCCCTCACGCGAACCAAGCGTTCTCCATGGGCCGATCGCTCGCGCTCCAGTTCCACGCGGAGGTCGAGGGCGCCACGATCGAGCGGTGGCTCGTGGGGCACGCGGTCGAGTTCGGCCCAGGCGGGAATCGACGTCCCCCGCCTACGCTCGGACAGCCACCGACACGCGCTTGCCGCCGCGCGCGCGGGTCGCGCGCTGATCGACGAGTACGTCGCGAGCCTGAGCGAGGCGCCCGAGCCGCAGGGGCCCGACGGCCTAGCTGACCGCGGCGACGGCCTGAAGCGCGATCTCGCGCTCCTCGTTGGTCGGCACCACCCAGATCTGGACGCGCGAGTCATCCGACGAGATGAGCCTCGGCTCCGCGGCCCGTTCCTCGTTGCGGGCGGGATCGATGCTCGCTCCGAGATCCTCGAGTCCCGCGATCGATTGCTCGCGCACGTGGCTTGAGTTCTCGCCGACGCCGGCGGTGAACACGATCGCGTCGAGCGTGCCGAGCTGGGCCCAGTACTGGCCGATGTAGCCGCGGATCCTGCGCGTGTACACCTCGAGCGCCAAGGTCGCGGCGGCGTCGCCCTCGACCGCGGCACTCTCGACGTCGCGCATGTCGGAGTGGCCGCAGAGCCCGAGCATGCCTCCGCGCCTGTTGAGCTCGTCGTCGATCTCGGAGATGTCCATGCCGGCCGCCCTGGCGAGGTGGAAGACGACGGCCGGGTCGATGTCCCCCGAGCGGGTGCCCATGACGAGACCCTCGAGGGGAGTGAGCCCCATCGACGTGTCGAACGAGCGTCCCGCCTTGACGGCGCACGCCGAGGCGCCGTTGCCGAGGTGCAGGACGATCATGTTGACGTCGTGGATGTCGCGACCCATGGCGGCCGCCGTCTCGCGAGAGACATAGGCGTGGGACGTTCCGTGGAAGCCGTAGCGGCGAACCCCGTGGGTGTCCGCCACGCGACGATCGATCGCGTAGGTGTACGCGGCCTCGGGAAGCGTGTGGTGGAACGCGGTGTCGAAGACGGCGACGTGAGGAAGGAGCGGGAAGGCGACGCGGGCCGCGGCGATGCCCGCGAGGTTCGGAGGATTGTGGAGGGGCGCGAGGGCGCTGAGGAGCGCGATGTGTCGCTCGACGTCGTCACTGATGATCGTCGGTGCGCTGAACTCGCTGCCGCCCTGAACGACGCGGTGGCCGACGACGGTGAGGTCCTCGAGATTGACGCCGCTGTCCGGGGCGGCGAGGGACTCGATAATCGCCTCGATCGCCTCGGTGTGATCGGTCACTCGCTCGATGATCCCCGAAGCGAGGGGCTCGGCCTTCGTCGTGTCGACCACCCTGTACTTGACCGAACTTGAACCACAGTTGAGGACGAGGGCGATCCCCTCTCGAACGACCGTCACGCGGCTCCCCCCGACGCCTCGAGCTGCTGGGCCTGGATCGCGGTGATCGCGACGGTGTTCACGATGTCTTGCACGGTTGCACCCCTCGAAAGGTCATTGACCGGCTTCCGCAGGCCCTGAAGGACGGGTCCGATCGCGACGGCGCCCGCCGATCGCTGGACGGCCTTGTAGGTATTGTTCCCCGTGTTGAGGTCGGGGAAGACGAAGACGGTCGCGCGTCCCGCGACGGCCGAGTCGGGGGCCTTGGCGCTCGCGACGCTCGGCTCGATGGCCGCGTCGTATTGAATCGGGCCGTCGACGAGGAGGTCGGGGCGCCGTTCGCGCACGATCGCCGTCGCCTCGCGCACCTTCTCGACGTCTGTCCCGCTGCCTGAGGCCCCGGTGGAGTACGAGAGCATCGCGATCCGAGGTTCGATGTGGAACTGAGTCGCGGTCGCGGCGGAGGAAATCGCAATGTCCGCGAGCTCGCTGGCCGTTGGGTCGGGATTGACCGCGCAATCTCCGTAGACGAGGACGCGGTCGGACAGGCACATGAGGAAGACCGACGAGACGATGCCGACCTCTGGCGGCGTCTTGATCACTTGGAACGCCGGCGTGATTGTGTGGGCGGTGGTGTGGGCGGCGCCCGAGACCATCCCGTCGGCGAGGTCCTCGAGAACCATCATCGTCCCGAAGTAGCTGACGTCCTTGACGATCTCCTTCGCCATCTCGACGGTGATGCCCTTGGACGCCCGAAGCTCCGCATACTTCTCGGCGAATCGGCCAACGTATTCGGGGTCGGCGGGGCTCAGGACCGTCGCCTCGGCAATGTCGAGCCCGAGCTCGGCGGAGCGCGAGCGGATGGTGGACTCGGTTCCCAAAATGGTGAGGTCGACGACGCCGCGCCGCAGCAGCGTCGACGCCGCCTTGAGAATCCGATCGTCGTCTCCCTCGGGAAGCACGATGTGTTGGCGTCGCGTCCTCGCCCGGTCGAGGAGGGCGTACTCGAACATGAGCGGGGTCACGACATCCGTCGACGCGACGTTGAAGAGTTGGCGCAAGGCGTCACCGTCGACGTACTTCTCGAACAGGGAGCGCGCGGTATCGACCTTGAGCGAAGACTCGCGAGAGAGCCGCCCGCGCGTGTTCCAGCACTTGGTTGCGGCTTCGAAGGTGCCGAGCTCCGTCGAGATGATGGGCAGGCTCGAGTTCAGGCCCTTGAGGAGGCGCCGCATCGCCTTGGTCGGGTGGAAGCCGCCGTTGATGACGACGCCGGCGAGGGTGGGAAATCCCTCGGCGCCGTGGGCGGCGAGGACGCCGAGTAGCGCGTCCGCGCGGTCGCCGGGGGTGATGATGACGCGGCCCTCGCTCAGGCGATCGAGGAGGTGGTCCACGGTCATCGCGCCGATGGTGACTCCGAGAACCTCGCGGCTCAGGAGGCCAGGATCGCCCGAGTACAACTCCCCGTCGACCGCTGTCATGATCTCGTGGAGGAGCGGGGCCACCAGGACCGGGTCCTCGGGGAGGACGCCCAGCACGGTCGTGGAGTCCAGGACACTGCGGATCTCGTCTGCGGTCTCAGGGTTCGCCTTGTTGACGAAGACGGCCGCGAGCTTCGCGTGGCTGCTCTCGAGTTCAAGCCGCGCGGACTCGATCGCCTGTTGGACGTCGGTGGGGGTCCGGTCGGCGCCGCGGACGACGAGCGCCACGGGAGCGCCGAGGTTGGCGGCGATGCGGGCGTTGTATTCGAACTCCGCGGCGGCAGCGACGTCGGTGTAGTCCGTGCCGACGATCACGACGGCGTCGCACTTGCGCTCGACCTCGTGAAAGCGCGACACGATGGTCGCGAGCGCGGCGTCCGGATCCGCGTGGACCTCGTCGTACGTGACTCCGACGCACTCGTCGTACGTGAGGTCGACGCCGATGTAGCCCAGCAGCAACTGGAGGACGTAGTCGGAGCCGTCGTTCACGCGGGAGACCGGACGGAAGATTCCGACCTTGTTGATCGTGCGCGAGAGGGTGTCGACGACGCCGAGCGCCACGGTGGACTTGCCAGTGTCACCCTCGGCCGAGGTGATGTAGATGCTACGACTCACGAAACTAGCATCCCACTCCCCAAGCCCCGTGCGGTGCCCAACGGTCCTAGGTCGGGGACAAAGGTGGGCGTACGTCACTCCGCTCGCGCGGCGAGCCGGGCCTCACCCTGTGCGGGCGGCGCGCAGACCGTAGAATGTGACACCTCGGGGGTCGGACGACCCTCGGTGCGCGCGGCACGGGTCGAGCCGCCAGGGGTGGTGAGGACGCATGTGGGTGTCGAGGGCGCGCCGCCGCGTCGAACGCGCGTGGAGCGCGATCAGCCACATCGGCGTTCCCCCGCTCGCGACGGCGGAGAGCCGTTCCATCATCGCGACGAACCAGTTCGCCGTTCTCGCAACTCTCGGCGCCCTCCCGTATGTCGCCGTGTTTGCCGCGCACTGGCCCCAGATGCGTCAGCCGGCGCTCACGACCGCCTCGCTCATCGCGTGGTGGGCGATGGCGCTCGTTCTCAACGCCCGGAAGTACTATCTCCTCGCCTCCGCGGTGGCGCTGTTCTTTCCGCTGTTTCAGGTGGCGAACCTCGCGCATTGGTTCACGACGGACTCGGGGTTTCACTACTTCCTCTTTGCTGGCGGCGTCCTGACGTTCCTGCTGTTCCGGCCGTCGCAGTGGCCCATCCGCGCGGCATTCCTGGTCGTGTGCATATCTCTTCTGCTCTTCTGCGAGGCCGTGTGGCCAGGGCCGTCCAAGCACCACGAGTTCGACTCGTCCATCCTTGGACCGCTCCTGGTCGCGAACGTCACGCTCACGTTGCTCTTGTTGTACGTCGTCGCCCGATTCGATCTCCACTACTACGAACGCGAGCGCCAGCGCAACGCGCAGTTGCTCGACGCGGCGCAGGTCGCGGCTCAAACCGACGCGCTTACGGATGTGCTCAACCGTCGCGGGATCGCTCCCGTACTCAGTAGCGTCGCGCGACGAGGAGAGTACGCGCTCGGGCTCATCGACCTTGACCGGTTCAAGCTGATTAACGATCGACTCGGACACGGCGCCGGTGACGTGGTCCTCGCGAACGCCGCGCGGACGCTCGCGCGTTCCGTCGGCGATCGCGGGATCGTCGCTCGGTGGGGAGGAGAGGAATTCCTCGTCGTCATTCCCGGCCTTTCTCTGGAAGACGCGGACGCGCTGATGGAACAGACGCGCGAGGACATGGAGGCCGAGTACGGCGCGCCCGACTCGCTCGCGCGCGTCACCATTTCCGTTGGCCTCGCGCACGCGCCGAGATACGCGGGCAAGGAAGAGGCCTTGCGGCTCGCGGACGCGAACCTCTACGAGGCGAAGTCTTCAGGGCGCAACCTCGTCGTGAGCGGGAGGCTGACCTCCGTCGACCGCGACTGAATCGAGACGTGGCGCGTGTCACCACATCCGGTTCGACGACGGCCTCGGTCGTAGAGTGAGGGCAGGGCAAGGAGGAAGGCGCGAGCGCCATGACTCACAGGGATGGGCACGAGGTCCGTGCCGTGCATCTGATGATTGCGCGCCTCTTTGATGGGCCCGAGCTCAATCAGGGTGAGGACCGCGAGGCCGCGTCGACCGTCAGGGCGCTGCTGGCCTTCCTCATCCTGACGGCGGTCGGCTACCTCGCGTACTTCGCGATCCTTGACGCGTCCGAACTGCGGCCAGCGATCCTCGTGAACGTCGCCTTCTGCGTCGTCTATGGGGGTGGCCTGCTCGCGCTGCGTTGGGGCGCCGCTCTCCTCGCGGCCGTCATCGCGGTCGGCGGGTCGATCGCCCAGGTTCTCGTGTGCAGCATCCTCCTTGGCCCGAGGGTCGGCCTGCACCTGTTCCTCATCGCAGCCGGACAGGCCGTCTTCATGGTCTTCACCGACAGACAAAGGGTGTACCGCTGGGTCTTTGCCGCGTCGTCTGCCGCCGTCTTCGCTTATTGCCAGTTCGCGCTCGATCCAGACGAGGCGGTGTTTCCCCTGACGGACTCGGCCCACCGAGTCCTGTTCTCGGTCAACGCGGCGGGCGCGGGACTCATCGTGACCGTCCTCGCGGCGGTCGCGCACGCGCGCGGGCGGGTGGCGTCTGCCGAAGCGAATTCGGCGGCGGAGCGCGCGCGGTTCCTGGCGAACACCGATCCGCTGACGGGATTGGCCAACCGCCGGCCCGTGATGGACGAACTCGAGCGCGTCAGTTCCGAGGGCGACTATTCCGTCGTCGTTGCCGACCTCGATCACTTCAAGGAGTTGAACGACCGATTCGGCCACATGTGCGGAGACCGCGTGCTCGCTGCCGTAGGCGAGGAACTCCGCCGACACGTGCGCGCCCACGACACCGTCGGGCGGTGGGGCGGCGAGGAGTTCATCTTCGTCCTCCCCGGCACAGGCATCGGCGACGCGACCGGTTTCGCTGAGCGCCTGCGAGCCGCGATCGAGGGCTGCGCCGTGGAGTGCGGCGGGCACGTCCATCGGGTCACCGCGTCGTTCGGCGCCGCGGACGGCGCCTCGGACGGCATGTCGCACAGGGTCGTGCGACGCGCGGACGACGCGATGTATGAGGCGAAGGCCGCGGGGAGAAATGCCGTGCGGGCGAGGCCCCTGGCGAGCACCACGCTTGAGCCCCCGACAAGCGAGGTTCCCGTGGTGGGTCGCCGCGAACCGCGCGCGAGGGAATAGCCTCAGACGCATGAACGACGTCCCGCCCGCGCCGCCGAGCGCGCGCGTCGCGTCGATCGCCGCCGTGGTCGCGACCGCGCTCGCCGCGGTCGCGGTGTGCGGCTGGCTCGGCCTGTGGCAGTGGGACCGCGCGCACACCCGTGCGGCGAGCGCCCTCGTCGAGACCCCCGCGCCCCTCGATGACATCATCTCGCCGTCGACGGATGCGACGGGGGCGATCGGCCGCACCGTGAGCGTCACCGGCACGTGGAGCGGCGACGTCGCGCTCGTCCCTGGTCGGGAGATCGACGGCGTGCCCTCCGTTCTCATGATCCGGGCGCTGAGGGTTCCTGCCGGCCAGACGGGAACGGGCAGCGAGGCCACGCTCGCCGTTCTCGTCGGTTCGATGCCGGCCGACGGGCTTCGGTGCGAAGGTCTGGAGACGGGGATGGCGACCGTCACCGGATACCTTCGCGCCTCGGAGCCTCCCCCTTTGGCGGAGGACGGCGCGGGCGCAGGCGCGCTGTGCGGAGCGCGCACGACGACGGTCCTTTCGGTCGCGGAGCTCGCCCAGACCTGGCCCGGCCCGATGTACTCGGCGCTTCTCGTGTCCGACGCTGGTGTCGGCGACTGGTCGCCGCTTCCCGCCCGGGAGCCCGTGGCGAGGCTCAACCTTCAGAGCCTCGCCTACGCGGCGGAGTGGTGGGCGTTTGGCGTGTTCGCGGTGGTGCTCGCCTTCCGGTGGGTGCGCGACAATACAGGGGAACGTGCAGGACAGTCGGAGGGAGTGGGCCATGGATAGCGCGGCGGACATCGACACGAGGACGCGGGGCGCCCTGCTCCGCTACCAGGTGATGGCGATCGTCACGGGCGTCTTTCTCCTGCTCGTGACCACCGGCGTGATCGTCAAGTACGTCATCGGCGTGACGGATCCCGGCTTCGTCACCGTGAGCACCGTGATCGCGACCACCCACGGCTTCATCTACATGGTCTACCTCGTGACCTGCGCCGACCTCTGGACCCGCGCCCGTTGGGGCTGGGGCAGGCTCGCCACGCTCGTCCTCGGAGGCGTCGTTCCCGGGCTGTCGTTCGTCGTCGAGCGCCGCGTGACGCGCGAATTCGCGAACGCGGTGGGCGCGTGACGCACCGCCCCGTCCTCGTCGTCGACTTGGGGGCGCAGTATGCCCAGCTCATCGCGCGACGGGTGCGCGAGGCGGACGTCTACTCGGAGATCGTTCCCCATTCGATGAGTGCCGAGCAGATGCTCGCTCGCGATCCCGCCGCGATCATCCTGAGCGGCGGCCCCTCGTCCGTCTACGAGCCGGGAGCGCCCGACGTCGACCCGGCCCTCTTCGAGGCGGGCGTGCCCGTCATGGGGATCTGCTACGGGTTCCAGCTGATGGCGCGGGCGCTTGGCGGCACCGTCGCCAAGACCGGGCTCCGCGAGTTTGGGCGCACGCCCGCGGCCGTGGGCGCCGGAGGGACCTTCCTCGCCGGGAGCCCGGCCGAGCAGTCCGTGTGGATGTCCCACGGCGACGCCGTGCACGCGCCGCCGCCCGGCTTCTCCGTGCTCGCGACGACGGAGGGCTCCCCCGTGGCCGCGTTCGAGGACGTCGAACGGCACATGTGCGGAACCCAGTGGCACCCCGAGGTGCGCCACACCCCGCTCGGCCAGGAGGCGCTCAGGGCCTTCCTGTTCGACATCGCCGGCGTCACGCCCGACTGGACGAACGCGGGAATCATCGACGATCAGGTCGCGAGCATCCGCGACCAGGTGGGCGACGCCTCGGTCATCTGCGGCCTCAGCGGCGGCGTGGATTCGGCCGTCGCGGCGGCGCTCGTCCAGCGCGCGGTGGGCGATCAACTGACCTGCGTATTCGTCGACCACGGCCTGCTCCGCGAGGGCGAGGCAGAGCAGGTGGAGCGGGACTTCGTCGCCGCGACGGGCGTCCGGCTCGTGGTCCGCGATGCGCGCGCCCGCTTCCTCGATGCCCTCGCGGGTGTCTCGGACCCGGAGGCCAAGCGCAAGGCGATCGGGCGCGAGTTCATTCGGGAGTTCGAGGCGGCCGCGCGAGACATCGTCGCGTCCTCGACCGACGGCGACGAGGCCCGGTTCCTCGTTCAGGGGACGCTCTACCCCGACGTCGTCGAGTCCGGGGGCGGCGACGGCGCCGCGAATATCAAGAGCCACCACAACGTCGGGGGCCTTCCCGACGACCTCAATTTCCAGCTGGTGGAGCCGCTGCGCGCGCTGTTCAAGGACGAGGTGCGCGCGGTGGGGCTCGAACTCGGGCTGCCCGAAGAGATCGTGTGGCGCCAGCCGTTCCCGGGGCCCGGCCTCGGAATCCGCATCATCGGGGACGTGACGGAGGAGCGCCTGGCGATCCTGCGGCGCGCCGACAGCATCGCACGAGAGGAGTTGAGCGCGGCCGGCCTCGATCGGGAGATCTGGCAGTGCCCGGTCGTGCTCCTTGCCGAGGTGCGGAGCGTCGGCGTCCAGGGGGACGGCCGCACGTACGGGCATCCCGTGGTCCTCAGGCCGGTCTCGAGCGAGGACGCCATGACGGCCGATTGGTCGCGTGTCCCGTTCGAGACGCTCGCCCGCATCTCCACAAGAATCACGAACGAGGTGCCGGAGGTCAATCGCGTCGTGCTCGACGTCACGAGCAAGCCCCCGGGAACCATCGAGTGGGAGTAGCGCCGGTCGCGCGGCGTGTCACAGGGGGGAAAGTGGAGGAGTCGCCCATATCCCCCTTTCGAGGTGCCAAGATGCGCCAGTCGGCCTACAGTAAGGGAACCTAACCAGCGAGGGTGGATCGGGTTGGCGTGCGCGTGTGTGCCCCGGGGTTTGGGCGCGACAGGCCGCGACGCACGAGGGAGCGTCAGATGCAGGAGTCGACGGAGAGCGGCGTGTGGTCCGCTGTGCGTGAGGTCTTCCGCGCCCTGGGTTCCCGCAAGCGCCGCCGCCGTTCCTGGAAGTTCGGCGTCAACGAGGGATTCCTCGTCCAGGGCGCCATCGCGATGCTGGGCTACGGGATCTTCTTTGCCGTGTATGACGCGAGCGGGCTCGCGCCGCTGATCGCGTCGTCGGCGCTCGCGTTCGGCTCGTATGTCCTCGGCCTCGTCCTCGCCGTTCGCGGGAACGCGAACGCCGCTGGCGTCATCTCCCTCATCACCCCGCTCCACATCGTCCTCGCGTACTCCTGGGCGTTTTCGTGGGAAGTCGGCATCCACCTCATGCTCCTCGCGGGCGCATCCGCCGTCTTCACCGCGCTCTCGCCCGAGTGGCGCGCGGTGCGCACGGCGGTCGTCATCGTCAACGTCTTGATGTTCTCCGCGGTTCAGGCCTTCTCCACCCCGGAACGCGCGTGGTACCCGCTTCCGGTCCACCTCGAGCGCGTGCTCTTCACCGTCAACGCGGTCGCCGCCGCCACCCTTCTGTACATCTTCGCGGGGGCCGTTCAGGCGCGGGCCGAGCGCGCCCAACAATTGGCGACGCTCGCGCTCAAGCATGCCGGTGACCTCGCGGAAACCGACGCGCTGACCGGACTGGCGAACAGGCGACCCGCGCTCGCCAAGCTCGACGAGCTTTCCCGGCCCGGGCGTCGGAAGTACTGCCTCGCGCTGTTGGACTTCGACCACTTCAAGCAACTCAACGATCAGTACGGGCATGCGTGCGGGGATCAGGTGCTCTCGGTCGTGGGCCACGAGCTCAACAAGTCGGTCCGTCAGGCGGACACGCTCGCCCGCTGGGGAGGGGAGGAGTTCCTCGTCCTTCTTCCCGACACGGGCATCGACGACGCGACGCGTTTGATGGAGCGAGTGCGCCGCTCGGTCGACGAGACGCAGGTGTTCTGCGGGCAGCATCACCATCACGTCACGGTGTCGATCGGCGTCATCGAGGGCGCCGGGGACGGCCAGTCGCAAGAGGCGATCAAGCGCGCCGACGCGGCGCTCTACGAGGCGAAGGCGGCGGGCCGCAACCGCGTGAAGGCGCAGTCGGCACCCGTCTAGGCGTTATCGGCCCCTGATGATGGCGGCGACGGCCGACGCGAGTATCCACGCTCCGATGCAGGCGAGGACGATGATCCCCATGAGTTCGATGTCGAACTCGAAGCCCTGGAGGTGGGCGATGACGCCCGCGCCGAAGGCGACCACGGCGAGTCCCCACAGCATCGTCGTGACTCGCTGGGAGAGGGGCCGATAGGCGACCGGGCGGCTCGTGTTGCTCATGTCAGTTCTCCTCAATAGCGATATGGGCATCGGGCGTGGCGATGTGCACGGTGATGGTGTCTCCCGCGCGCAGGAGCGAATAGAGGTCGCCGCGCGCGCCGTCGAGTTGGCACGTGACGTTGCGGCTCTCGATCGAGAGCGACCCGTCCACATCGGCGTCGGAGACGACGCGAACCGATGCGTCAGCGGGTATGACGACGACCGAGTTCTCCGCGGAGACCTCCACGCTGGTTTGCCCAGGGGAGACGTCGTAGGTCGTCACGTCGCCCGCGTCGCCTGCCGCCGCGTCGTACGAGCCACACGTGATCCCGTCGCGCGTCGAGTCGAACCAGCCCTTGCCATTGCCGATGGTGTGCTCGACGCCGTCGATCGTGACCGTCACGCCGCCATCGATGGCGTCGAGCACGGGCCGCACGGCGGTCAAGGCGAGCACCCAGCCGAGAATGAGGGTCCACGCGAGGAATCCGAGGAAGCCGGTCCGGCGCCCCGCCGCTCCGGCGAGGATGATGCCTCCTCCGACGATGACGACGGCGACGGCGAACCAGGCCGACGCGGGGGAGACGAGGAGTCGACCGTCGCGCTGCAGGAGCCAGATCCCCGCCCCGGCCAGCACGGCGGACGCAAGCGTGAGCAAGTAGATAGGCGCGCCGGGCCCGGGGACGCGGGGTCGCCGTGGAACCGGAGCCGGCTGCGTCTCCGGCGGGCGGGGGGCGCCCGGGGGTGCGGGAGGGACGGCGTAGCGCGCAGCGTCGGGGGCGGCCGCCGCCGGGGTGTCGTCGGCAGGCGTGCCCGTGGACGCGTCCGCCGGCCTGGCGGCCGCCGCGGCCCTCGCCGGCGGAACCGCCGTCGCTCCGGTGGGCGGAGAGGGCTTGTTGTTGCGAGTTGCGAGGACGATGACGAGAACGATGGCGCCGGCAACGAGCGCGAGCGGGATCATCGTCCAGAGGATGCCAGCGGAAACCGAGCCCCAATCGCCGCGGGTCGACCAGCCCCCGGGGAACGCTTTGAGGCCGATGACCGCCAGGATCGCGATCACGATGAGCGCGCCGACATTCGGCGTGCCCCGGCCGAGGTCCTGGACGATGATGCGTCCCGACTTGTCCGGGAGGAGCGCCCACGCGGCGGCGTAGAAGGTAAGGAACAAGCCAAAGGTCACGAAGAGAAGCACCACCCCGATGATGCGCGCGGGCGCGCGGTCAAGGCCGATGCGCGCCCCCACGCCCTCCAGCACGCCGCCCACGACGCCGTGCTCGCCTCGCGTAATGCCCCAGCTGCGGATGTTGGTGAAGAACGCGGCCTCGGGCCGCGAATTGTCGTTGGTGCTCGTCACGGTGGTCTCCTTGGTGGACTCTGGTTCCATCGTCGCGTGAGGACGACGACGGCGCCATGAGGTACCCCCCTGACTGCGACCCTGATCTTCTCTCATCCCACCCTGGTTTCGCGGCCAAAGGGGGTCCGCCATCGGCGGCGTTGTGTGACGATGGGGGCGTGACGAGCCCGGCGAATGAGAGGCTGGCGCGCCCGCTCAGGCGGACCGCGCCAAACGCGGCGTGGCCGCGCGCGCTCGTCGGCGCCGCCATGCTCATGGCGGCCTTCGGACTCGCCACCGCGCGTTTCGGCTGGCCACGGCCCGCCGCGTGGATCGCGCCGCTACTCGCCTACATCGTCGGCACCGCGCTCGTCTGGAGTCCGCTCGACTCCGCGTCGGAGGAGGACGCGCAGGCGGCCCGAGGTCGTCGTCGGGCTCTTCTCGCGCGACCATTGGGCGCGGGTCATCGTCGGTCTCGGGCTCGCGATCTCGGCGATGTGGTGGTTCGCGCGCTGGGAGTTCACCGATCAGCCCGTGATCCGCATCGTCATGGTTCCCCCGGCGATCATCGTCGCGTTCGTGCTCCTCCTCGGGCCGTGGCTGCTTCGCCTCGTGCGGCAGGTCCGCGTGGAGCGCTCCGAGCGCATCCGCGAGTTTGAAAGGGCCGAGATCGCCGCGCACCTTCACGACTCCGTCCTCCAGACGCTCACGCTCATTCGCAAGCACTCGGACGATCCGGCCGCGGTCGCCAAGCTTGCTCGCGCCCAGGAGCGCGATCTCCGCACGTACCTCTACCAGGACAGGCGAACGGAAGCGGAGTCCGTCGCGACGGCCCTGGCGGCAGCGATCAGCGCCGTCGAGGATGCGCACGCCGTCGCCATCGACGTGGTCTCGGTCGGTGACGCCCCCACGGACAAGCCCATGCGCGCCGCCGTCGCCGCGGCCCGCGAGGCGGCGGCCAACGCCGCGAAGCACGGGATCTCGCCCATCTCGGTCTACGCGGAAGTGTCGGAAGACCGCTACGAGGTGTTCGTCCGGGACTCGGGACCGGGCTTCAATCCCAAGCGCATTCGCGCGGATCGCCTCGGAATTCGCGAATCCATCATGGGCCGCGTCGAGCGCCACGGCGGCTCGGCGGCGGTAACGTCGAGGCGAGGCGAGTCGACGGAGGTCCACATCTCCGTGCCGAGGAGCCCTGAGAACGGGAAGGTTCAACGATGAGCGAGGCTATTCGGGTCGTCGTGGTCGACGACCACGACGTCATCCGGGTCGGGGTCAAGCAGTCGCTCGGCGCCGAGGTCGAGGTGGTCGGAGAGGGCAAGGACGTCGAGTCGGCAATCGCGGCCATCGCCGAGGCCGCGCCCGACGTGGTCATCCTCGACGTCCACCTTCCCGGAGGCATGGGGGGCGGCGCGCTCGACGTCCTCGACGCGTGCCTCAAGAAGCCGGACCCTCCCACGTTCCTCGCCCTGTCCGTCTCGGACGCGGCAGAAGACGTCGTCGCCGTCGTCCGGGCGGGCGCGCGCGGCTACGTGACCAAGTCGATCTCGGGCCCCGAGCTCACCGACGCCGTGAAGCGGGTCTCGCTCGGAGACGCCGTCTTCTCGCCGCGCCTCGCGGGCTTCGTCCTCGACGCCTTCGGCGCCTCGGCGGGCGACGTCGCGGTCGCCGACGAGGATCTCGACAAGCTCACGTCGCGCGAGCAGGAGGTCATGCGCCTCATCGCCCGCGGCTACTCCTACCGCGAGGTCGGAGAGAAGCTCTTCATCTCGATCAAGACCGTCGAGACGCACGTCAGCGCGGTGCTCAGGAAGCTCCAGCTCTCCAGCCGCCACGAGCTCGCTCACTGGGCGGCCCAGAGGCGGATCGTCTAGTGATGTCGGAACGCGCCGTGGGTGGTTCCGCCTAGACTCGACGGGTCATGGACGCACTCTTCGGGACCTCGGCGGCGCTCGTCGAGGGCCTCAATCCGCAGCAGGCCGAGGCCGTCGCATACGAGGGGCAGGCCCTCCTCATCGTGGCCGGCGCGGGCTCCGGCAAGACGCGCGTCCTCGCCCACCGCATCGCCCACCTCCTCGCGACGGGCCGCGCGCGCCCGCACCAGATCCTGGCCATTACCTTCACGAACAAGGCCGCCGCCGAGATGCGGGAGAGGGTCGCGGGACTCGTCGGCCCCGAATCGCGCGGGATGTGGGTCTCGACGTTCCACTCCGCGTGCGTGCGCATCCTGCGCCAGGAGCACGAGGCGGCCGGGCTTTCGTCGAGCTTCTCGATCTACGACACCGCGGATTCGGTCAACCTGATGAAGCTCGTGATGAAGGAGCTGAACCTCGATCCCAAGAAGTTCACCGCGAAGTCGCTCCTCGCGCGCGTCGGGCAGTTCAAGGACGAGCTCGTCGGCCCGGCCGACGCTCGCGCGGCCACAGAGACCGCGTCGCGGCACTCGATCGACCACGCGGCGGGGCAGGCGTACGGGATCTACCAGGCGAGGCTCGAGGCGGCGAATGCCGTGGACTTCGACGACATCATCGTCAAGACCGTTCGCCTCCTCCAGGAGGTCCCCGCCGTCGCCGCGACCTATCGCGAGCGCTTCCGCCACGTGCTCGTCGACGAGTACCAGGACACCAACCACGCGCAATACGTCCTCATCCGCGAGCTGGTGCGTGCGGCCAAGGAGGGCGAAGCCGACGCCGAGCTGACCGTCGTCGGCGACGCGGATCAAAGCATCTACGCCTTCCGGGGCGCGTCGATTCGGAACATCCTCGAATTCGAGGCGGACTATTCCGCGGCGCACGTGATCCGACTCGAACAGAACTATCGCTCGACGCAGACGATCCTGAGCGCCGCGAACGCCGTCATCGCCAACAACGCGGGCCGCGTCGCGAAGAACCTCTGGACGGACGCTGGGGAGGGCGACCGGATCGTGGGCTACGCGGCCGACACGGAGCAGGATGAGGCCCAGTTTGTCGCCGACGAGATCGCGCGCCTCGTCCGGGAGCACGGCGCCGCGCCGTCCGACGTCGCCGTCATGTATCGCGCGAACGCCCAGTCGCGCGCGATCGAGGAGCGATTCATCCGTGCGGAGATCCCCTACACCGTCGTCGGCGGGACGCGCTTCTACGAGCGGCGAGAGGTCAAGGACATGCTCGCGTACCTTGCCGCTATCGTGAACCGCGACGACGACATCGCGGTGCGGCGGATCATCAATACCCCTCGGCGAGGGATCGGCGACGCGGCGGTCGAGGCCATCGAGGCCCTTGCCCGCGGCGTCGGGATCTCGTTCGGAGCGGCCGTGGAGCGCCTCGACGAGGTCGCGGGGCTCGCGCCGCGATCGCGCGCGGCGATCGAGGCGTTCTCACGGCTCATGGCCGACCTCCGCGAGCTCGCGCGCGACAACGGGCCTGCAGGGACGCTCGACGCGATCGCCGACCGGTCGGGGATGCTCGCGGCGCTGCGCGCGAGCGACGACCCGCAGGACGCGAGCCGGATCGAGAACATCATGGAGCTTGTCGCGGTCGGGCGCGAGTTCGGCGAAGAGAATCCGGCGGGCACCTTGGCGGAGTTTCTCGAGAAGGTCGCGCTCGTCGCGGACGCCGACTCGGTGCCGTCCGCCGACGGCTCGGGCGGGGTGGTCACGCTGATGACCCTTCACACCGCGAAGGGCCTCGAGTACCCCGTGGTCTTCCTCACGGGCCTGGAGGAGGGCACGTTCCCGCACCTGCGTTCGCTCGAGTCCGTGCGCGACCTCGAAGAGGAGCGGCGGCTCGCGTATGTGGGACTGACGCGGGCGCGCGAGCGGCTGTACCTCACGCGCGCCGAGGTTCGCTCGAGTTGGGGCGCGCCCCAGTACTTCTCCGCGTCACGGTTCGCGGATGAGATTCCTGCGGAGCTCGTCGAGTGGCGGCGAAGCGAGGCGTCGACGGCGTCGCTGCGGGCGAGGGCCGACCGGTATCCCTCGCGCGCGGGCGGATGGTCGAGCACGTACGGGGCGGGCATGGACGACGGGGACGTGTACTCGCGCGCCGGCGCAGCGACGCGGAGCAAGGTTCCTCCGTCCCCGCCCGGGGCGACCGCCGAGACCGCCGCCGGCCTCGCCGTCGGCGATCGCGTCTCCCACGACCAGTACGGCCTCGGGAGCGTCGTCGTGCTCGAGGGCGAGGGGAAGAACGCCGTCGCCAAGGTGGACTTCGGGACCCTGGGCGTCAAGCGCCTGCTCCTGCGGTTCGCGCCGATGACCAAGCTATAGTCTCGGCGGGAGCCTTCACGGGTACCGCCTCGCGCCAACTAGGCTGGTGGTGCTCGGCGGAGGGCCGAGACCTCGTCGTGAACCCAAGGGAACTATGCATACGTCTGGCAACAAGGTCGCGATCGTCGGAGCGGGCGCGGTGGGAGCGACCCTCGCGTACGCGGGCCTCATGCGGGGTTTCGCGCGCACGGTCGCCCTGTACGACATCAACGCGGCCAAGGTGGAGGCTGAGGTCCTCGACCTCGCGCAGGGGGTCCAGTTCATGCCCCAGGCCGACGTCGTCGGCTCGGACCAGGTCGACGTCTGCTCCGACGCCGACGTCGTCGTCATCACCGCGGGCGCCAAGCAGCAGCCGGGACAGAGCAGGCTCGACCTCGCGGGGGCGACGATCGGGCTGATGGATCGCATCATCCCGCCGCTGATGGAGGTCGCGCCGCACGCCATCTACATCCTCGTGACGAACCCCGTTGACGTGGTCACCTTCGCCGCCATCAAGAAGTCGGGAACGGCGCCGGCGCACATGTTCGGTTCCGGGACCGTGCTCGATTCGTCGAGGCTTCGCTACCGCGTGGCCCAGGAGTGCGGGGTGGCGATCGCGAACGTCCACGCCTACATCGCGGGCGAGCATGGGGACTCCGAGGTTGCGCTGTGGTCGTCCGCGACGATCGGTGGCCTGCCGCTGACGGGATTCAAGGGCGCGAAGGGCGCCGTCGTCATGACGCCGGAGAAGTGCGAACAGATCCAGCACGAGGTCAAGGAGTCGGCCTACAAGATCATCGAGGGGAAGGGCGCGACGAACTACGCCATCGGCATCGCCGGAGCGAGGATCGTCGAGGCGGTCTTGCAGGACCAGAACCGGGTCCTTCCCGTGTCATCGCTCATCGATTTCCCCGGCGTGGGCGAGGTGTGCATGGCCATGCCGGCAATCGTGGGCCGCGGCGGCATCGTTCATCGCGTCGACGTGCCGCTCGACAAGGCGGAGCATGCGGCGCTGGCCGCATCGGCACGGTCGATCCGCGAGGTCGCGCTGAAGTTTGGCGCCGCCTAGCCGAAGATCAGCGTGTAGAGCTCGTGGGGGTAGAGGAATTCGTAGGTGTTGAGCCCGATCGCGAGGAAGCCCGCGCCGATGGCGATGAACGACAGCATCCGGCCGCCCTCGCCACGAGCGGCCCTTCCCGCCCCGACGAAGCCGAAGAGCACGGAAACGAATCCCATCGCGCCCGCCGCGTACGTGATGTAGGTGTCGAAGCCGGTACCCATCCCGTACAGCGACGCCACGGTCGCGAGGAGCGCGACCACGGCGAGGAGTCCCGCGAGTCTCGATTGCTTGGACGGCCCGCTGGGGTCCGACCACTCAAGAACCTGTGGCGAGCGTCGCCCGCCCGGGATGTCGTCGACGTCGAGGCTGTTGGGCCCGCTCTGCGCGCCCGCGAACGAGACGGGTCCACCGGCCGCTCCGGGTTGCACGACGCCCGTGGCACCCGTCGCCGGTCCGGTAGCACCGCCACCGGGGTAGATGGGCGTCGCGCCGGTCTGCGCGGGTCCCCCCGCGCCCTGCGTGGGCGCGAAGACGCGAGGGCCAGCGGCGCCCTGCTGAGGAGAGAACCTGTGCCCGGGGCGGACCCACCGCCCGGCTGAGGCGAGAACGTGCCTTGCGCGGGGGCGCCACCGCCCGGCTGAGGGGAGAACGTGCCGCGCGTCGCCGCGGCGCCCTGACCCGGCTGCGCGCTTCCGGGGCGGCCGCTCGGGAGGAAGACACCGGGGCCCGCTTGCGGTTGCGCGGCGCCAGCGCCGCCGACGCCCTGCGCGGGTTGCTGCGCCTGGTGGACATGTTGCGTCCATCGCTGCCCATCCCAATAGCGCAACTGTCCCGGGGTCTGAGGGTCCGGGTACCAGTTCGCCGGCGGAAGTGACGACGGTGGCGTTGTCATGATCTCTCCAATACGGGCGTTGCCATGGGTGCCCTATCGTGACGATACCCGAGTGGATCGGGTCATAGGGCGGGAATCGCCACCGTTGGCGACTTCGAATTCGGCGTCGACGAGCCCGTCGAACCCGCCGGTTCTCGCGCGGCGCGAGACGCGCGCGGCGAAGGGGCCGGGACGCGCATGCGTCCCGGCCCCCGGAGCGGCGCGCTAGACGAGCGCGGGCTCGAGCTCGGCCTCTCGGCTGGGCTCGGTGCCACCCTCGAAGCTCATGGAGGGAAGCCACGAGAGCCACGACGGGAGGTACCAGTTCGCCTTGCCCATGAGGGTCATGAGCGCGGGAACGAGGATGGTGCGGATGAGGGTCGCGTCGATGATGACCGCGGCCCCGAGTCCGAAGCCCATCTGGGCGAACTCGGCGAGATCGCCGATCGCGAACCCCGCGAACACGGCCACCATGATCAGCGCGGCGCCCGTGATGAGCGCGCCCGTGCGGCTCAGCCCCTTCACCACGGCGACCTTGGTGTCTCCCTGCTCGTCGTAGCTTTCCTTGATGCGGCTCAGCAGGAACACGTGGTAGTCCATGGAGAGCCCGAACAGCACGGCGAACAGGAACAGTGGAATCCACGGCGCGATGCCGTCCACCTGGGGCATTCCCAGGACGTCGGCGCCCCAGCCGTACTGGAACACCGCGACCAACAGGCCGTACGCGGCCGCCGTCGACAGGAGGTTGAGCGCGATGCCCGTCACCGGGATCACGACCGACCGGAAGCCGATCAGCAGGAGGATGAAGCTCGCGCCGAGGACGAGCGCGAGGACTCCCGGGACCGCGTCGAGGATCACCTGCGTGAACTCGTGCGATCCCCACGCGTCGCCGCCCAGCAGGGCGGTGGCGCCCGTTCCCGCGAGCGCGGTCGGGATGACGACGTCGTGGAGCCGGTTGATCGCCTCCTCGGAGCGCTTGTCGCCCGAGTCGTAGACGTCCTTGGTGTCGATGAAGACCACGTCACCGCGGTCGTCGACGCTCGTCTCCGCGAAGGCGGGGTCCGCCTCGATGGTCGCGGCGAGCGCGGCGATCTCGGCCTCGGTGCCCGAGGGGTTCTCGATCGCGATCGTCGTTCCCGAGCGACCCCATCCAAAGTCGGACACCAGGATGTCCTGCGCCTGACGGATGGTGTTGTCCTCGGGGAGCGAGTCGAGCCCGGGGAACGTCAGCCGCATCCCGAGCGTCGGAGCCGCGAGGGCGAGGAGCACGGCGAGTCCGACTCCCGCGGCAATCGCGGGGCGACGAATGACGCTGCGCGCCACCGCGGCCCAGACCCTGGGCTCGCGCCCGGGGTGAGCGGTGGGGATCCTGCCCTTGTTCACCCGGTCGCCGAGGAGCCGCAGCACCGCGGGAAGCAGGGTGAGAGCCGCGAGGATCGAGGCGAACGCGACGAGGATCGCGCCGCCACCGAGGCTGCGCATGATGGTGCTCGGCACGAGGAGCATGCCCGACAGCGCCACGATGACCGTGAGCCCCGAGAAGAGAACCGCCCGGGTGGCGGTCGCACCGGCCACGGTCACGGCGTCGAGGATCTCGCGGCCGGCCGCGCGCTCCTCGCGGAACCGCTGGACCACGATGAGCGTGTAGTCGATGCTCAGCGCGAGCCCCATCATCGTGATCATGTTGACGATGAAGAACGACAGCTCGAACGCCTGGCCCACGACGGCGGTGAGGCCGATGGCGACGGTGATCGAGACGATGCCCAGCAGGATCGGCACGCCCGCCGCCACGAGGGCGCCGAAGACGATCGCGAGGATCACGATGGCGATCCCGATGCCGATGGTCTCGCCCTTGACGAGGGTCTGCTCCGCGAGACCGTCGAAGGCCACGCCGACGCTCGCGTTGCCGAACGCGACGATGGTGAAGCCGTCCGCCTGGACCGATGCGACGGCGTCGTTCAGCGCCGTGCCGAGCGTCGTCTGGGCGTCGCCGGTGAGTTCCGGAACCTCGACGGAGACCAGCGCGGTGAACCCGCTCTCCGAGACCGGGAACGGCTGCGCCTGCGTCGGCGCCGTCACGGAGATGACGCCGTCGACGCCCTGAACGGCGGCCACGACGGCGTCGAGCCTCGCGTTGAAGGTCGCGTCGCCGAATCGGGACGACTCCGACGAGACGACGATGGTCTCGACGTCTGTGCCCGTGTTCGTCGGAGCGATACTGGTCGCTCAGCTTCTGCACCTGCTCGGACTCGGTGACCGAGAGGATCCGGTCGTTCTGAGTGAGGGCGCTGTCGAGAAATCCGGCGGCGTAGATGGCGGCCGCGAGGCCGACCACCCACGCGCCGACGGTGAGCCACGGTCGCCGGGCCGAGGCCCGCGCAATCCGTCCGGTGATTCCGATACTCATGTTTCCTCCATTGATGTGGTGATGTCTGCGTTCACTGTCGCGGCCCCTCCCGGGGCGCCGCCATGGGGGAGCCCCCCGGTTTGCACCCTGGAAATGCCTGAGTCGGACCGACGCCGACGGCGCCCGCGCTGACCTGTTTCGACGCTACGGACGGCCGTTCGGGGGCACAGCCCGCCTGCGAGCGAACCCGGCAGAGCCGGGCGGGGGAACTTCTGCTGGTCCGCGCGGGGGAGGCCGTCTCAGGGTTCCCCCGGACGGGGGAGGAGGGTCTGCGCTCGCAGGGTGACGACGCGAGGAGCCCGTTCCGGCACCATGGAGGCATGACCTTCCTGCGCCGCGTGTACGGGCCGATGCTCTCGAGTCGCCTCTACCTTGAGTCCGCCTTCCTCTTCATCGGGCTGCTGTTCGGCATCCTGTGGTCGGTCCTGGTGATTACCCTCTACGCGGTGGGCCTCGGGACCGCGATCATCTGGGTCGGCGTGCCGATCCTGCTCGGCACGCAGGCGCTCCTGCGGCCGATCGGGGCGATCGAGCGCATCCAGGTCCGGATGTTCCTGCGACGGGACGTGCCTCCGCCGCTCCCGCTGCGCTTCAGCCCCGTCAGCGACGCCCAGAGGCCCGACTGGGCGACGATGAGGCGGTGGTCTCACGACGTCGTGCATGACCGCCACAGCTGGCGCGTGCTCGGCTGGGTCATCCTGCGCATGGTCACCGGACCGATCGGCTTCGCGCTCGTGATCGTCTACGTCACCGTCTCGATCTCGCTGCTCGCCGCGCCCTTCCTCGCCATTCCCTCGTGGGGCCAGGCTCCGGGCGACTACGCGTGGGACCAGTGGTTCCTGCTCGGGCCGGTGGCGTTCGTCATCGTCGCGCCGATCCTCGCGTGGTCCGTCCGCGGCACCGCGAACCTGCACCGCCACATCGCCGGATCGTGGCTCGGCCCCTGCGGGGGCGAGATCGAGGAGGCCGCGCTCGCCCGCGCCTCGCGCGCGGAGGAGCAAGTGCGGATCGACCAGGAGCTCCACGACAGCATCGGCCACATGATCTCGATGATCGTGGTCCAGGCGGGCGCGGGGGCGCACGTGTTCGACCGCGACCCGGAATTCTCGCGGCGGGCGCTCTCGACGATCGAGGAGCGCGGCCGCGCCGCCCTCGGCGAGCTCGACCGCATCATTGCGCGCATCCGCGGCGACGCCCCGGAGACGCACGTGCCCCTTCCCGACGCCCGCGATCTATCCGCCCTCGTCGCGGGAGCCCGCGACGCGGGAATCGATGTCCACGCGAGACTCGCGATCGACGACGTGCCCGTCGCGCTGGGGCGCGGGGTCTACCGCGTCGTTCAGGAGGCGGTGACGAACGCCGCGAAGCACGCGCCCGGCGCCCGGGTGGACGTCGCGGTGGTGGCCGACGACGACGTGGTCGCCCTGTCGGTGGAGAACAAGCTCCGCGCGGGCGCCGCCGCGTCGGATCGGGGCAACGGCCTCGCGTCGATCCGGGACCGCGTGACGCTCCTCGGGGGCCACGCGACCATCGGCGAGACGACCGGCGGGGAGTTCGCCGTCAGGGCGGTCCTCCCGGTGGGCCCCATGCTCCCCGACGGCGCCCTCGGCGACTGCCGGCTCTCGGCGCGCTGCCGGTGCGTGGTGTGCACCATGACGAGGACAATGAAGGCATGAGGATCGCGATCGTCGACGACGACCCGCTCGTTCGCATGGGGCTCCGCGCTATCCTCGCGTCCGTCGACGGCTGGGACGTCGTCGCGGAGGCCGGCGACGGGCGAGAGGCGATCGCGACCGTCGAGGAGGCACGGCCGGACCTCGTTCTCATGGACATCCGCATGCCCGAGATGGACGGCCTGGAGGCCACGCGCCGCATCGTCGAGGCGGACGACGCCGCCAAGGTCCTGGTGCTCACGACGTTCGAGGTCGACGAGTACGTCTTCGAGGCGATGCGGGCGGGCGCGGCGGGGTTCGTCCTCAAGCGTGTCCCGCCCAAGGAGTTGATCGAGGCCGTGCGCGTGGTCGCCTCGGGGGAGTCGCTGGTCTTTCCGGCGAGCACGCGCGGCGTGATCGAGCGATTCGCCGAGCGCCGCCCGCGCGGGCTCCCCGATCTGACCGAGCGCGAGTGCGACGTCCTGCGGCTGCTCGCGCGCGGCCACTCGAACCAGGAGATCGGCGCGGAGCTCTTCGTCTCCGTCGAGACCGTCAAGTCTCACGTCGCGTCGCTGCTGATGAAGCTCGGGGTGCGCGACCGCACCCAGGCCGTGATCGCCGCCTACGAGACCGGCTTCGTCGCAGCCCGGCGGAGCCCGAGGCTCCGGCGCCCTAGCGCGACTGCGCGATGATCACGGGCGTGCCGCGGCCCGCCGTCTCGGCTATCTGGCTGATGACGTCGTTCGCGACGCGCACGCACCCGTGGGACGCGGACGTGCCGAGCAGCGACGGCTGGTTCGTCCCGTGGATCGCGAGCTGCGGCGGGCCGCCCGCGAACGAGTCCAGCGTGTCCGAGTAGCCGGACAGGCCGAGCGCGTAGGAGCCGTAGACGCCGCTGGGGTTGGCGAACGGGAGCGGGTCGGTGATGTAGTACGTGCCCGGCGGGGTGGGTGTCGCGTCGGCGCCGACGACGACCGGCGTCGTGAGCAGCAGGGTGTCCCCCTGCCAGTATTCGAGCTCGTGCTGGTCAAGGTAGACGCGGATCAGGTAGTCCGTCGAGGTGACGGTCACGTCGGCGGCCCTGACCCAGCCCGTGGACCCGTTCGGCTGGATCGGCAGCGCGACCTCGATCCACTCCTCGTCTCCGATGCCCGTGGAACCGATCCCCATCATCGTGAGCTTCTGCCCGTAGTACGTCCACTGCCCGAGCGTTCGCGCGGGCGTCGGATCGCCCGCGTTCGCGTAGATGCTGAGCGAGTCCACCGCCGTGGTGGCGACGATCTCGCCCGGACGGATCCCCGGCGCGGCTGTCGGCGCGGGGGAAGCGTTCGTCGCCGTCGGCGACGGCGACGGCGCTGCCGTGCGGGACGGGACAGCCGAGATCGCTGCGGTGCGCGGGTGAGCCGCGACGACGACGACGGCGACGAGGAGCGCGAGCGCGATCGTGGCGAGCGTGGCCCTCGGCCACGGGCCAAGCGCGACGACGCGCGACCGGGCGCGGCGGGCCAGCGCGGCAACCTGCGACCCAAAGGCCTTCATTCGAGCGAACACGCGGTGAGTCTAACCCGCGTTTCGTACCTGGGCGGGCTCCGGCGTCCGAGACGCCGTGCGACTCGGGGCGCGTTACGTGGCCGACACGGGAGGGCGATACCCTGGGTCCGGTGCACCGGCGCCGGCACGGGCGCCCCGAGAGTGGAGAAGGACTCGATGGACCTCTACGAATACCAAGCGCGCGACCTCTTCGAGCGCCACGGCGTCCCGGTGCTCGAGGGCATCGTCGCCACCACCCCGGCGGACGCCCGAAACGCCGCAGCGAAGATCGGCGGCACCGTCGTCGTCAAGGCGCAGGTCAAGGTCGGCGGGCGCGGCAAGGCTGGCGGCGTCAAGCTTGCCCACTCGCCCGAGGAGGCACAGGCCGCGGCCGAGGCGATCCTCGGCATGGACATCAAGGGCCACACCGTTCGCCGCGTGATGATCGCCGCGGGGGCGAAGATCGAGGAGGAGTACTACTTCTCCCTCCTGCTCGACCGCTCCACCCGCCGCTACCTCGCCATGTGCTCCGTCGAGGGCGGGGTCGAGATCGAGGTGCTCGCGGTCGAGCGGCCCGACGCGCTCGCCAAGATCGACGTGGACCCCCAGGTGGGGATCGACGCCGCCAAGGCGGCCGAGATCGTCGCGGCCGCGGGCTTCGCGCCCGAGGTCGCCGACGAGGTGGCCGCCGCGATCGTCAAGCTCGGCGAGGTCTACGCGGCCGAGGACGCGACCCTCGTGGAGGTCAACCCGCTTGTGCGCACCGCCGACGGCGCCATCATCGCCCTCGACGGCAAGGTCACGCTCGACGACAACGCGGCCTTCCGCCACGAGGACCACGCCGCGCTCGTCGACATCGACGCCACCGACCCGCTCGAGCGCCTCGCGGGAGAGAAGGGCCTCAACTACGTCAAGCTCGACGGCGAGGTCGGGATCATCGGCAACGGCGCGGGGCTCGTGATGTCCACCCTCGACGTGGTCGCGCTCGCGGGCAAGCCCTTCGGGACCAAGCCGGCCAACTTCCTCGACATTGGAGGAGGCGCCTCGGCCCAGGTGATGGCCGACGGGCTCGAGGTCATCCTGGGCGACAAGCAGGTCCGTAGCGTGTTCGTCAATGTGTTCGGCGGCATCACGTCGTGCATCGAGGTGGCCCGAGGAATCGTCGCCGCCCTCGAGATCCTCGGGGACGCCGCGACCAAGCCGATCGTGGTCCGCCTCGACGGCAACAGCGTCGCCGAGGGCCGGGAGATCCTGGCCGCGGCCAAGCATCCCCTCGTCACCGTCGTCGACACCATGGACGACGCGGCCGCCAAGGCCGCCGAACTCGCGGCAGCGTAGGAGCAGACATGACCATCTTCCTCGACGCCTCCTCGCGCGTCATCGTCCAGGGCATGACCGGCTCCGAGGGCCAGAAGCACACGGCCCGCATGCTCGCGTCCGGCACCCAGATCGTCGGCGGCGTCAACCCGCGCAAGGCGGGGGAGTCCGTGGACTTCGACGTCAACGGCGAGTCCCGCACCATCCCCGTCTTCGGCACGGTCGCCGAGGCGATGGCCGCCACGGGCGCCGACGTCTCCGTCGTCTTCGTCCCGCCGCCCTTCGCCAAGGCCGCCGTGATGGAGGCGATCGACGCGGGCATGCCGCTCGTCGTCATCATCACCGAGGGCATCCCGGTCAAGGACACGGCGGAGTTCACGGCGTACGCGATGTCCAAGGGCACCCGCACGCTCGGCCCGAACTGCCCCGGCGTCATCTCTCCCGGCAAATCGAACGTCGGGATCACTCCCGCGACCATTACCGGCCCCGGCCCCATCGGCCTCGTCTCCAAGTCCGGCACGCTGACGTACCAGATGATGCACGAGCTGCGCGATCTGGGCTTCACCACGTGCGTCGGGATCGGCGGCGACCCCGTCATCGGCACCACCCACATCGACTGCCTCGCGGCGTTCGAGGCGGACCCCGACACCAAGGCGATCGTCATGATCGGCGAGATCGGCGGCGACGCCGAGGAGCGCGCAGCGGCGTACATCAAGGACCACGTCACCAAGCCCGTCGTCGGGTACGTCGCGGGCTTCACCGCGCCTGAGGGCAAGACGATGGGCCACGCAGGCGCGATCGTTTCCGGCTCCGCGGGAACCGCCGAGGCCAAACGCGTCGCGCTCGAGGCCGCCGGCGTCCGCGTCGGGACGACGCCGTCGGAGACCGCGCGCCTCATGCGGGACATCCTCGGCGGCTAGGCCTTCGCGCGGCGCCCGGCGGTTCGCTCCCGGGCTCCCGCGGCGCGGCGAGCGACGATAGGGCCGTGGCCCGCACCCTTCGCACCGACCTGCGCGCGATCGCGTCGCGCGCGGGAGACGCGGTGCCCGGATGGGTCGGCGGCGCCATGGCGGGCCTCCAGGCCGCCCTCCTCTCGGCCGGCGCGGTGGTCGCTGTGGCGCTCGCGGCCGCGGCGGCGTCCCCACCCGCCGACGGGACGGCCGGCGTCGATTGGGAGTCCGCGGCGCTGACGGGGGTCCGCGTCTGGCTCCTCGCCCACGGCGTGCCCGCGGGGAGTGGTGGCGCGTCCGTCGGGCTCGTGCCCCTGGGGCTCTCGGCCGTCTTCGCGTCGCTCGCGGCGGGCCTCGCGAGGAGGTTCGCCGTGCCGACGACGGGCAGTTGGCTCGCCTTCACCGCGACGTACGCCGGATGTGCGGCCGCGGTCGCGTCGGCCACCGACTCCGCCCTCGTCTCGCCTCATGCCGTGGCTCGCGCGGCCGTGGTTGCCGCAATCGTCGGAGGCGGGGGCGCCGCCGCGGGTTTGAGGCGGGCCGGCTGGCTCAAGGGCGGGCGCCGCAGCCTTCCCGCCGCGCTCGGGAGCGGCGTGAGGCTCGGTGCCGCGGCGTCGCTTGGCATCGTCGGCGCAGGCGCCATCACCTTCATCGCGTGGACCGTCGCGGCGTGGTCGGACATCGCCAGCGTGGCGGGATCGCTCGACGCCGATCCCGTCGGCGCCCTCGCGCTCGCGATCGGCGAGGGCATGTACGCGCCCACACTCGCGGTATGGGGGGCGGCGTGGCTCGCGGGCCCGGGCTTCTCCGTGGGGGCCGGCACGGAGTACGCGCCGGGCCATCTCGATACCGGGCTCCTCCCGTCCGTCCCCCTGCTCGCGGCGCTGCCGCGGGCGGCGGGCGGCATCCTCGTGCTCGCGCCGCTCGTCATCGTCGCGATCGGGGCGACTGCCCGCTCGCTCGCGCGCCGGCTGGAGACTCCCGTGGGGACCGCCGCCCAGGTGATCGCGGCTTTCACCGTTGCCATCCTTGCCGGGCTCGGTTCGGTCGCATCGCGGGGCGCGCTCGGGGGTGGCCGCCTCGCCTCGGTCGGGCCGCCGGCCATCGAGGTCGCGCTGTGGACCGGCGCGCTCGCGGCCGCCGGGTTCGCGATCGCGAGCCTCGCGCCGCGCTGGATCGCTATGAGGATGAGGACGAGGGCGCAAGCCCGGGGGTCAAACGCTTCTCGAGGCTCGACAGACGCTCCGTCACCGCCTCCTGGAAGGCCGCCTGGCACTCGTTCGTCGCCCCGAGCGTGATCGCTTCCCCTCGGCACGTTTGCAACTCAACGAAGGCGTCGTAGAACGCGATCTCTCCCACGTAGCCAAGGGTGAGGGTTCCCGAGATCACCAGCCCGGCGCCCATCGAGACCCACAGGCCGGGGCTCGCCCCCTTGCGCATCGCGACCATCGCGACGAGCGCCGCGGCGATCGCGCCGATCGCTGCGGGAAGCCCGACGAGCCCCCACGGGAGCGGCACCATCGTCCCGACGACGGCGATCGCGATGAGCGACGCGGTCCACCGGGACGAGCGCACGACGGCGCGAGGGAATCGGGGGGCGCTCGGGGCGGGGGTCACGGGGTTCCTTGCGTAGGTGAGGTAACCAGCATGCCTATAGGGTCGGGATGTGACAAGCGACGCGCGCCGGGCTTCCGTCGTCGTCCTCATTTCGGGCGCCGGGACCACGATGGCGGCGATGATTGAGGCCGCCTCGGATCCGTCGTACGGCGCGCGCATCGCGGCGGTGATTTCGGACCGTTCCTCCGCCGCAGGTCTCGACACGGCAAGGGCAGCAGGCATTCCCACAGCGGTGGTCGAGCTCGCCGAGTTTCCGAGCCGCGAAGAGTGGAACCGGGGAGTGGTCAAGGCCATCGACGCGTTCGCGCCCGACCTCGTCGTCCTCGCGGGGTTCATGAAGATTCTGGGCCCCCCGACCGTGGCCCACTTTGCCGGGCGCATCATCAACACCCATCCCGCGCTCCTTCCGTCGTTCCCCGGCGCGCACGGCGTCCGCGACGCCCTCGCCCACGGGGTCAAGGTCACCGGATGCACGGTGATCTTCGTCGACGACGGAGTCGACACCGGCCCCATCGTCGCTCAGGCGACGGTCGACGTGCTCGAGGGCGACACCGAGGACTCACTCCACGAACGAATCAAGACCGTCGAGCGCGCTCTCGTCGTCGACACGGTTCACGCGCTGCTGACGCGCGGTTGGACCGTCGACGGGCGCCGCGTCGTGCTCGGCGAGCCAGGAAAGGACACGAGATGAACGACCGCCAACCGGTGCTCAGGGCGCTGGTATCCGTCTACGACAAGACCGGGCTCGAGCCCTTCGCCAAGGGCCTCGCGGCCGCGGGCGTCGAGATCGTCTCGACGGGCAGCACCGCGGCTCGCATCGCCGACGCCGGAGTCGCCGTCACCAAGGTCGAGGAGGTCACCGAGTTCCCCGAGTGCCTCGACGGGCGCGTCAAGACGCTCCACCCGCGCATCCACGCGGGGATCCTCGCCGACCGGCGGCTCGAGTCGCACGTGGCCGAGTTGGAGGCGATGGGCATCGCGCCATTCGATCTCGTCGTGTCCAACCTCTACCCCTTCGCCGAGACCGTGCGCTCGGGCGCGGCTCCCGACGAGGTCATCGAGCAGATCGACATCGGCGGGCCGTCGATGGTCCGCGCCGCCGCGAAGAACCACCCGAGCGTCGCCGTCATCGTCAACCCGGCAGAGTACGACGCCGCGCTCGCGGCGATCGCCGCGGGAGGATTCACGCTTGCCGAGCGTCAGGCGCTCGCGGTCGAGGCCTTCCGCCACACGGCCACCTACGACATCCACGTCGCGTCATGGATGGGCAACGTCGTCTCAGCCGACGACGAGGGCACCGGATTTCCCGGCTGGGTCGGCATGAGCGCCACGCGCCGCGCGTCGCTGCGCTACGGGGAGAACCCGCACCAGGCGGCGGCCCTGTACGTCGACGAGGCCGCCGAGGGCGGAATCGCCAATGCGGAGCAACTCCACGGCAAGGAGATGTCCTACAACAACTACGTCGACGCGGACGCGGCGTGGCGCGCCGCGCACGACCACGACGGCGTCGCCGTGGCCGTCGTCAAGCACGCGAACCCATGCGGGATCGCCGTCGGCACGGACGTTGCGGACGCCCACTCCAAGGCCCACGCGTGCGATCCCGTCTCCGCCTACGGAGGCGTCATCGCGAGCAACCGCGAGGTGACGGCCGCAGCCGCCCGCCAGATCGCCGAGATCTTCACGGAGGTGATCGCCGCGCCCTCCTACGAGGCCGAGGCGCTCGAGATTCTCCAGGCGAAGAAGAACCTGCGAATCCTCGTGGTCGAGGGTGGCCGCGGCGCCGGGAGAGTATCGCCCGATTTCGGGTGGGCTCCTCTTGCAGCAGGCCGATCGAATCGACGCCGGCGGCGACGAGCCGTCAACGTGGACCCTCGCGGCCGGGCCCGCCGCGACGCCCGAGGCGCTCGCCGACCTGGAGTTCGCTTGGCGCTCGTGCCGCTCCACCAAGTCAAACGCGATCCTCCTCGCCAAGGGCGGCGCCTCCGTCGGCGTGGGCATGGGTCAGGTCAACCGCGTCGACTCGTGCCGCCTTGCCGTCGCGCGAGCGGGGGAGGAGCGAGCGAGGGGCTCCGTCGCGGCGTCGGACGCCTTCTTCCCGTTCGCCGACGGCTTCCAGATCCTCGCCGATGCGGGCGTGACCGCCGTCGTCGAGCCGGGCGGGTCGATTCGGGATGCCGAGGTGATCGACGCCGCGGCCGCGGCCGGGGTCTCCCTCTACTTCACCGGCACTCGCCACTTCTTCCACTAGGCCCCATGAACACCGCGCCCCGACCGCTCGTATGGTTGCCGCTCCTCGCGGTCGCCGTCGGCATCGTCATCCTCGTCGACACGACGGTGGTCGCGGGCATGTGGGTCTTGGCGGGCCTCGCCCTTGGCGCCGCGGCCTCTCGGGCGATCGGCTGGGGAGGCGCCATGCTCCGGGTACGACGCCGGGCGGTCGACGCGTCGATCCTCGCGGCCTTCGCCGCGCTTCTCGCGTTCCTCGCGGGCTCGGGCGTGCTCGGCTAGCGGGGGCGAAGGCTACGGGGTCCCGGTCGGCTCTCGCCGACCGGGACCCGCGCGCGTCTACCGATTACTCCTCGAGGGCCTCGGGCTCCTCGAGGCCGATCTGATCCTCGACCGGGCCGAAGGCGCGATAGAGGATGCCGACGAAGGCACCGGCGGCGATCGTCACCGCCCACCAGAGCCAGAGTTGGCCGAGCGCCGCGTTCGTCGTCGCGCCAGTCGTCGCGTCGACGACGTTGGCGAAGACCGCCGTCGCGGACGCGCGCGCCGGGTTCAGGCCCGCGTTCGTCAGCGGTCCCGCGAGCATGACGAGCACGGCGATTCCGAACGCGATCGACGCCGGGGCCTGGGCCTTGGAGGCGCGCTTTGACGTCGCCCCCAGGATGACGGCGATGAGGAGCCCCGTCGCGAGGAACTCGATCAGTGCGGCGGGGAACATCGCGACCTGCGTGGGCGAGTGGTCGCCGTAGCCGATAGAGACGTACTGCATGACCTCGCCCGCCGAGGGCTCGCCGAGCGCCGTGTCACCGATGCCGCGTGAACGTCCCGGTGAAGTAGGTGACGAGCGCGCCCGCGCCGACGGCGCCAAACACCTGAGCGACGATGTACAGCGCGACGTCGCGGCCGGGGAAGCGGCCGGATACCCAGAGGCCGATGGTCACGGCGGGATTGAAGTGGGCGCCGGAGATCGGGCCGATGACGGCGATGAGCGCGAAGAGCGGAAGGCCCCACGCGAGCCCCGCGGCGAGGCGCCCGTCGTTGGAGTTGGTCAGGGTGAGCGCGAACACGGAGATGCCGAGCCCGGCGAACATGAAGAGGAAGGTTCCGAGGAACTCGGCGATGAGGCGGCCGGCGAACGTGGGGCCGGCCGACTCGTCGGAGACCCAGGTGTCGTCGTCGATGCTGGGCAGGATCTCCGCAGCTTCCGACTGCGGCGCTTTCTTGGGCATGGTTGTCCGATCTGTGTCGAGGAAGCGCTGATCGCTCCATCGCACATCCTGCCACGCCCAGTGTTCGGTCGCCGTAGGCGTTCCCGCGCGCTCCCGACGCGCCTCGCGGGTGGTCTAGCCTTGGCAGTGCACAGGACGCGTAGAACGAGGAGAAATCGCATGGCAAAGATCAAGGTCACCGGGCCCGTCGTCGAACTCGACGGAGACGAGATGACGCGAATCATCTGGCAACTGATCCGGGACAGGCTGATCCTTCCCCACCTCGACGTGGACCTGAAGTACTACGACCTCTCCATCGAGAACCGCGACGCGACGGACGACCAAGTGACCATTGACTCGGCGAACGCGATCAAGAAGCACGGCGTCGGCGTCAAGTGCGCGACGATCACGCCCGGACGAGGCGCGCGTCGAGGAGTTCGGCCTCAAGAAGATGTGGAAGTCCCCGAACGGGACCATCCGCAACATCCTCGGCGGCGTCGTCTTCCGCGAGCCCATCGTCATCTCGAACATCCCTCGCCTCGTCCCCGGCTGGACCAAGCCGATCGTCATCGGGCGCCACGCTCACGGCGACCAGTACAAGGCGACGGACTACAAGGTGCCCGGCGCCGGCGCCGTGACGCTCACCTACACCCCGGCGGACGGCTCGAAGCCGGTCGAGATGGAGGTGGTGAACATGCCCGAGGGCGGCGGCGTCGTCATGGGCATGTACAACTTCAACGAGTCGATCCGCGACTTCGCGCGGGCGTCGCTCCGGTACGGGCTCGACCGCGGCTACCCCGTGTACATGTCCACCAAGAACACCATCCTCAAGGCGTACGACGGCGCGTTCAAGGACATCTTCGCCGAGGTCTTCGAGAGCGAGTTCAAGGCGGACTTCGACAAGGCCGGGCTCACGTACGAGCACCGCCTGATCGACGACATGGTCGCCGCGGCGATGAAGTGGGAGGGCGGCTACGTCTGGGCGTGCAAGAACTACGACGGCGACGTCCAGTCGGACACGGTCGCCCAGGGCTTCGGCTCGCTCGGTCTCATGACGTCCGTGCTCGTCACCCCCGACGGCAAGACGGTCGAGGCGGAGGCCGCGCACGGCACCGTGACGCGCCACTACCGCGAGCACCAGAAGGGCAACCCGACGTCCACGAACCCCGTCGCCTCGATCTACGCGTGGACCGGCGGGCTCAAGCACCGCGGCAAGATCGACGGGACGCCGGAGGTCACCGCGTTCGCGGAGACGCTCGAGGACGTGGTCATCAAGACCGTCGAGGCCGGCCAGATGACCAAGGACCTCGCGCTCCTCGTCGGCAAGGGCCAGGAGTGGCTCACCACCGAGGCGTTCCTCGAGGCGCTCGACACCAACCTCGCCGCGAGGATGTCATGAGCACCGCGACGCCCGTCCAGGTGACGGTGACCGGTGCGGCCGGTCAGATCGGATACGCGCTCCTGTTCCGCGTCGCTTCCGGCCAGCTCCTCGGCCCCGACGTCCCCGTCGCGCTGCGCCTGCTCGAGATCACCCCGGCGCTCAAGGCGGCCGAGGGAACGGCGATGGAGCTCGTCGACTGCGCCTTCCCGCTGCTGACGAGCATTGACATCTTCGACGACGCGACCGCGGCGTTCGACGGGGTCAACGTCGGGCTCCTTGTCGGCGCGCGCCCGCGGGGCGCGGGCATGGAGCGCGCGGACCTGCTCGAGGCCAACGGCGGGATCTTCGGCCCCCAGGGCGAGGCCATCAACGCGGGAGCCGCCGCCGACGTCCGCATCCTCGTCGTCGGGAACCCCGCGAACACGAACGCGCTCATCGCGTCCGCCCACGCCCCGGACGTCCCGGCCGACCGCTTCAACGCCATGACCCGCCTCGACCACAACCGCGCGCTCGGTCAGCTCGCGGTCAAGACGGGCGCCCCGGTGCGCGAGATCGACAACGTCATCATCTGGGGCAACCACTCGGCGAAGCAGTACCCGGACATCGCGCACGCGGTGATCCAGGGCAAGCCCGCTCCCGAGGTGGTCGGCGACGAGTCGTGGGTGCGCGACACCTTCGTCCCGACCGTCGCGAAGCGGGGCGCCGCGATCATCGAGGCGCGCGGGGCGTCGTCAGCGGCGTCCGCGGCGAACGCGGCCATGGAGCACGTCTACGACTGGGTCAACGGAACGCCCGACGGCGTGTGGACCTCGGTCGCCCTGCCGAGCGACGGGTCGTACGGCGTCGAGGAGGGTCTCTACTCGTCGTTCCCCGCGGTGTCCAAGGGCGGGAGCTGGGAGATCGTCACGGGCCTCGAGATCGACGACTACGCGCGCGGCAAGATCGACGCGTCCGTGGCGGAGCTCGTCGAGGAGCGGGACGCGGTCAAGGGCCTGGGGCTGCTCTAGCGCTCGCTACGGCGTCAGGCCGAAGCCGATCGGGAACAGGTACGTCTCGCCCGGCGGCAGCGTGGGTAGTTGGCCGATATCGCGCGGCCAATTCATCGGGAGGTGCCCGGTGAAGGGGCGATCGCCGAACAGCACGTCGGCCACCCCCTCGCCCGCCGTTCCCGGGAGCCATGCCGCGACCACCGCGTCGACGCGGGGCAGCGCATCCGTGATCATCACGGGCCGGCCGGAGACGACGACGAGGACGGTGGAGCCGCAGCGCCCCTCAAGGGTGTCGAGGACGGACAGCGCGGGGAGCGCGAGCGTCGCGGAGTCGCCGACGCCTTCGGCGTATGGCTCCTCGCCCGCCACGGCGACGCAGACGTCCACGGTTCCCGAGCTGGGAAGGCGTCGAGAACGGTCCCCGCCGAGCCCACGCGGTCGCGGATACCCTCGAAGATCGTCGTCCCCGGGATGACGGGGCCGGGGCTTCCCTGCCACGACATCGTCCAGCCGCCCGCCTGAATCCCCATGTCGTTTGAGGCGTTCCCGACCACGGCGATCGTGATTCCCGCGTCGCGCAGCGGGAGCGCGCCGTCGTTCGCGAGGAGAACCTGGGACTCGGCAACCGCGGCGCGCGCGACGGCGCGGTTGGCGGGGCTCCCCACGCCCGCGCGCGCTGCGGGGTCCGCGTACGGGTGCTCGAAGAGGCCCATCTCGAATTTGACCGTGAGGATGCGCCGAACGGCCTCGTCGATGCGCTCCTGCGTGATCGCGCCGTTCGTGACGTCGTCGACGAGCGCCTCGTACAGGAGGTCGCCGTCGGAGGGCGTCATGACCATGTCCACGCCCGCGTTGATGCACTGGGCGATCGCCGCGTGATAGTCGGACGGGTCGACCTGGTTGCAGCCCGCCCAGTCGGAGACCACGAAGCCGGTGAAGCCCAGGTCCCCTCGGAGCGTTGTCGTGAGGAGAGCGGCGTCCCCGTGAACCTTCTGGCCTCCCCACGAAGAGAAGCTCGCCATGACGGATTGGGCGCCCGCGTCGATCGCGGCCTGGTACGGGGGCAGGAGAGTGCCGGCGAGAAGGGTCGGGTCGGCGGGAGTGTCCCCCTGGTCGAGAAGGTACGGAACCATGATGAACTGGGTCGACGAGCCGTACGTGGTCGAGCCGTCGCCGATGTAGTGCTTGGCGGTCGCGAGGACGGAGGTCGGGTCGCTCAGGTTCGCCCCCTGGAGTCCCTGGATGTACGCGGCGCCCAGTGCCGAGACGATCGCGGGGTCCTGCGAGTACGCCTCATAGGTGCGCCCCCAGCGGACGTCGCCAGGCACCGCGAGGACGGGGGCGAAATTCCACCGGACTCCGGCGGCGGAGGCCTCGGCCGCCGTCACGCGACCGACGTGGGTCATCAGCGCGGGGTCGTTCGCCGCGCCGAGACCGATCTGCTGCGGGAACACCGTGGCGCCGTACATTGAGCCGAACCCGTGGACGGCGTCCACCCCGTAGAGGATCGGGATGCCGAGGCGGGTGTCCTCGACCGCCTCGCGCTGGTGGGCCGTGATCGCGGTCGCCCAGTCGTTGACGTCGCCGCGAGCGGTGATGGAGCCGCCGCCGTGGAGCGCCGCCCCGAGGCCGAGTCGCGCGACGTCGCCCGTCCGAAGCGCGTTCTCTTCGACCTGCGTCATCTGGCCGAACTTCTCGTCCTGCGTCATCTGGCGGAGGAGGGAATCCACGCGGGCGTCGACGGGAAGGGAAGGGTCGCGGTAGGCGAGCGAGACGGGGTCCTTGCTGACGTCGACGCCGGTCGAGCAGCCGGCGAGGGCCGAGGCGAGCAGCAGGGTCCCAACAATGGCACGACGCATCATGCGTCCACGGTAAGCCCGGCGCGCACGCGCGGGAAGCAGCCGGGGCGCAGAGTCGGCGCGAGTCCCCCAGCGGGCGCCACCTTTTGCCGCGGTCAGCACCCGGCGGTACCCTGGGGGCGGCGCTCGCGGCACCGTGCTGGTCAGGTGCGCCGATGATCCTGGGGGTATGCCATGAGTGCACCGCGGATGTCCATCTCGCTTCCCCAGGCGCCTCCCGCGAGCCTCGCCCTCCGCGTCACCCTCACGCTCGCGCTCCTCGCGTCGCTGCTCATTCCCGCGACGTCGGCGCGCGCGGTTTCCGGCGACGGTTCAGTGTCGGGAACCGTCACCGTGCCCGGGGGGCACGACGTGACCGGCGTCGACCTCTACCTCGCGAGTTCCGACGGATCGAGCATCGTCGCCGGCCCCGTCAACCCCGACGGCGCAGGCGCGTACGGGTTCACGACGGTCACGGACGGCGACTACACGGTGTTCGCCGAGACCCCGGGCGACACGCTCGCGTGGCAGTGGGCCGGTGCGGGTCGGGACGTGAGCGAAGCCAGTACCGTCACCGTCAGCGGCGGCGTCGCGACGACGGGCGTGGACTTCGCCCTGGTGGTCGGGGCTTCGATCTCCGGCACCATCACCGTTCCCGACGGCTACAGCCCCGAGGACTCGGCGGGATCCCTTGACCGGCCGTCGGGTAGCGCGCGGTTGGCGCCGACGGGGACCTTCACTGCGGCGGGCCAATACAACTTCGCCGACTCCGCAGGCAACTACGAGATCACCCGCCTCCCGGCGCTGACGTGGATCGTGCGATTCGCGACGAATGGCCAGTGGCTCGCGACCGAGTACTACGACGACGCGTTCTCCGAGGGCGCCGCAACCACGGTGTCGCCGTCCCAGGGCGAGGCCCTCACGGGAATCAATGCGACCCTCGAGGAGAGTCACAACCTGCGCATCGGGGGGACGTTCAAGGACGCGGGATCCTCGCTGTGCTACGCGTTCCACAACGCGGATAGTTCCATCACGGGGAGCGACTGCACGGAGCCCGGGGTGTCAGAGGTGGCGCTCCCGGTGCGCGGCGGCGACTACATCGTGAGCGCCTACGAGAGCAACGCCACCCACGGTGACACGACGACGCTGTGGTGGAACGACACCGCGAGCGACCAGACCGTCGAGGCAAACGCGACGGCGTTCACTCCCGATCCTCTCGGAGCCGACCTTGCGGCGATCGCCTCCTTCGACTTCACGGGACTGCTGTGGCCGGGCGATCCCATTCCCGGCGGCATCAACTTCTCTCTCACGAACTGGTCCGACGACTCGCCCGCCACCGGTGGGTGCATGGAGGTCTACGACGCCTCGCAGGTCAAGGTCGGGGAGGACTGCTCGGGGTACTCCGGAAGCTACCGCGCCGGGCCGTTCGACGATGGCTCGTATCGCGTGAAGTTCGCGGGCTTCGACGGGGCCGCGCCGACTCAGTACTACGGCCCGGCATCCACCCTCGGGGGTGGAACGGTCATCACCATTTCGAGCTCGACCTTCACCGGGTCCGCGCGGCTGCTCGAGCCACGCTCGTTCTTCGGCTCAGTGGTGGACTCGTCGGCGCAGCCCCTGACGGGCGGATACGTCGACGTCTGGGACTCGTCGACCTATGCCGCGCCGGTAACGCGGGTCGCCGTGGATGCCGACGGAAAATGGGCCACGGGTCAGCTCTCGTGCACGAGCTGCCTCGTCCGCATGACGGGGTTCTCTGGTCTCGCCGGAGAGTGGTGGGGCTGGGGTAGTCCGACGTCGAGTGCTGCCGCCCAGGCCATTTTGACGTCCGGCTCGTACCCGGTGGGCCTGAGCGCGCACACCCTGGACCTCGTCCCCGGCGTGCTCTCTGGCACGATCGTGAAGCCGACCAGCTTCGTCGGCGACACGACGTGCGTCGTGCTCTATGAGAGCGGCTCGTCGGGGCGTCCGTTGGGCACGGAGTGCGGGAACGCGGGCGATTCGTTCGAGTTTGACGGGCTTCCCGCCGCGAACTACGGAGTCTGCGTCGCCGACACTGCGGATCCCGCGATCGGCTGCACGGGCTCGTCTTACCTGTGGGACTTCGTAGGAGGCGCAACGCCCGGCGCCGCGACCACCTTCGCTGTGACGGCGAGTTCGACGACCACCCCGACCCTCACGTTCGGCGGCATGATTACGACCTCTGCCACCGATCTCCTCGGCGCCTCGGTCACAGGGGGGTGTGTCGACGCGTACGCCGCCACGACCTCAGCGTTGCTCGGCACGGACTGCACGGACGACGCTGGCACCTACGCGGTGGACGTGGGGGCGGACTCAAACACCGTGGGTTCCTACAGGCTCCACTTCCGCGGCTTCTCTGGGTATGCGGACCAGTGGTACTCGGGTGCGGCGTCCCTGGCAGAGGCGACGGCCGTCTCGGTCGAGGCAGGCGCGACGACGGCTCTGCCGGCCGTCGCGCTCCTCTCCACGTCGACCGACGGGAGCATCAACTTCGATCTCACGAACTGGGACGGCGGAACCGCCGCCACCGGCGGATGCATGCGGGTGTACGACGGCGACGACGTGCTCGCGGGAGAAGACTGCACGGGCGCCACCGGCACTTACGCGGTGACCGGCCTGGGAGACGGGTTCTACCGCGTCCTGTTGGACAGCTTTGACGGCGCGGCACCCACGCAGTGGTACGGACCTGCCTCGACGTTCGCGGCGGCAACGCCCATCACCATCGCGGGCGGGACGGACTTCTCCGGGAGTTACACGGTGCTCGAACCGTCGTCCATCGTGGGGGCCGTCGTGGACGGCGAGGGCGCTCCCCTGACCGGTGGATACGCAGAGATCTGGAATGGGTACGTGGCCGGATTCGTCACACGTGTCGCGGTCGCTGGCGACGGCACGTTTTCAACGGGAGCTGTTGCCTGCACGTCCTCCTGCATTGTCCGCTTCACGGGGTTCGCGGGGCTGGGCGATCAGTGGTACCACCCCATCGGCGGCGTCGGGACTTCGATAAGCGCGAGCAGGTTCTCACCGTCGGCTGGGGCGCCCACAGTGCTGCACACGACCATGCTCTCCGAACCAGAAGGAGTCCTGACCGGGACGATCGTCGCCCCCGCCAGTTTCTCATCTGCCGACGTCTGCGTCGTTCTGTACGAAGAGCGCTCGAGCTACGTGCTGAACAGGCCCTTGGGATCTCAGTGTGGCGAGCGAGGCGACTCGTTCGAATTCGACAACCTCGCCGCGGCGACGTATGCACTATGTGTCGTCGACGCTAGCGCGCCTGTCACCGACTGTACGGGCACCGCTTACGCCTGGGACTTCTACGGCGAGAAGAACGCCCAGCATGCAGTCTCGATTTCGGTGGACGCAGGCGCCACGACCGTTAGCGCTCTGTCGTTCGGTGGGACTCTCGTTGCGACTCCCGCGGTGGCTGGCGGCGGACCCCTGTCGGGGGGCTGTATGGACGTCTATGCGAGCTCGAACGGACCCCTCGTCGGCTCCGATTGCGAACCGGTCGACGGGTCCTTCTCCGTCTCGCTCGCTGACGACTCAGATACGGTGCCGGGCGGGCAGTACAGGGTCGCGTTCCGAGGCTTCATCGGCGGCGTCGACGAGTGGTACAACAACGCCAGCACCCAGCAGTCCGCATGGGGTCTCGCGTTGAGAGCCGGAGAGACCGTGTCGCTGCCCATTGTCCTTGACCCCTGGGGCACGGTCGCGGGGACGATCTCCCTTCCCGAGGGAGTATCACCCGAGGGGGCGTGCGTCCTCGCCTTCGACGCCGCAGGAAGCTACGGCGACGGTCCAGTCGAGTCGGCCGTGTGCAGCGATCCGGACACCGGCGCCTACTCGCTCGCCCTGCCCCCCGGGGCCTACGACCTCCTGTTCTACGGCGCCGGAACCGGGGCGGCGACCGAGTGGTACGACGGCGCACCTTCGAGGCTCCAGGCGACGTCGGTAGCCGTGACCTCCGGCGCAACCACCACCGTCGACGCGACTCTCTCGGTGGCCGCGCAGATATCAGGAACGGTGAGCCTCGCGGGCGGGGGAACCGCCTCGGACGGCAAGGTCGAGATCTACACAACGGACGGCTACATCGTGACCGAGGTTGCCGTAGACGGCTCGGGCCACTATGCCGCCGCGGACCTTCCCGCAGGCTCGTACAAGATCTACTTCACCGGCTACGGCTCCTGGGCGGGTCACTACTACGAGGCAACCAACTTCTGGTCCGACGCCGCGGCAGTGACAGTCGCCGCGGGCGAGTCCCTGGTCGTCGACACCACCCTCGATGCCGCGGCCACCTTGTCAGGCACGATCACCGGACCGGGGGGAGGGTCCGTGGCGGGGGTTGCGCGGAGCTCTTCGACGAGCGGAGCTCGTTCTTCGTGGACCTCTGCCCGGACGAGGCGGGGCACTACTCGGGACAGATTCCCGCGGGCACCTATCGGATCCTGTTCTCCGGGTTCTTCGATGGCGGCGGCCAGCCGCTCGCCTCCGAGTGGGACACGGACGCGGCCTACTTACCGCGATGCCACGCCCATCACCGTGGTCGCGGGAGGCTCCGCGACGGTCGACGCCGAGCTCGCGGCAGGCGGGGCCCTCACCGGCGTCACGAAGCGCTCCGGAGCGCCGAATCCGCTCGCGCTCTACGGGTGTGTCGCGGCGAGGGATCCCGGAGACGCAGTCACTCGCCGACTTCTATTGTGTCGACGACGCCGGGGCGTTCCACATGAATCTCGGCTGCCGGCGACTACCTCCTGCCTTCGGGGGATTCGAGACCGCGTCACGGGCAGGCGCTTGCCGCCTCTTGGTATCCCGGCCAGGTAGCGCTTTCGCTCGCGACGCCCGTGACCGTCGCCGTCGGGTCCACGGCGAACATCACCGCATATCTCCCAGTGCGAGGGAAGCATCTACGGGACCGTCGCGGTCCCCGCCGGCGCGTCGATGGATGGATCGATCGAGGTCTACGATCCGCTACGGGCGCCTACGTGGAGACCGTCGATCCGGCGGCCGACGGGACATATCGACTCGAGGGACTGATTGCCGGGCGTGCCCTACAAGTTACGTCTTTGTCGGGTTCACGGGTGCCGCGAACGCATGGAACAGCGGCAACGCCACCTTCCCGGGCCCTTCCGTCGTCTGCGACCGAGGCGGGGAACTCGGCGGGCACCACGACCCTGGAGGTCGAGGGCGTGATCGCCGGTACGTTCCCCTCTCTGTTCGGGGTGCTCGCCGGTGCGGACAGGTGCGTGACCGCGTGGTTCGAGGACTGGTACTTCGTCAAGCAGGTGTGCGGAACCGTGGGTGAGTCCGATGACCCTCTCCAACCTGCCAACCCAAGGCGGCTACTACCTCGAGGTCGATGACGCGTCGGACCACTCCGTGTACTACTCGTCGACGGGTGATTGGGCAACGCCGACGCTCGTCTCGCCCACCGCGGGCTCGACCACGTACATCTCGTTCGGATCGGGGCCCGCAGTGTCGGTGTCCGCTCCGGGGACGTACCTGCCGGGCTCGTCCGTGACGTTGGACGTCTCCGTGGATCCGGCGATTTCGGGCAACGGCGTGCTGTGGTACCGGACCGATGGCGGCGCGTGGCATCGCGCGTCCGCGCCCGTACCGGTGGTCGACGGGGTAGGAACGAAGGCCGTGAGTCCAAGTGGCGTGCGCCAATACAAGGTCGAGATCGAGGGCGCGGTGTCAAACGTTGTGACCTTGTCTCCTGCGTTGCCGGACGTAGCGGTGACGGTGTCGGCTCCGGCGACCTACGTGCCCGGCTCAACGGTGACCTTGGATATCACGGTGGATCCGGCGAGCTCGGGCAGCGGGGTGCTGTGGTACCGCACCGCCGGAGGAGAGTGGCATCGCGCCTCCGCACCGGTCGATGTGGTCGCTGGCGCGGCTGCCAAGGTGGTGAAGCCCAGCGGGGTACGCCAGTACAGGGTCGAGTTCGCGGGCGCGCAGTCGAATGTCGTGACGTTGTCTCCGGCGGCGGCGGCGCCCACGGTGACGGTGTCGGCTCCGGCGACGTACGTGCCCGGCTCGACGGCGACGTTGGATATCACGGTGGATCCCGCGAGCTCGGGTAGCGGGGTGCTGTGGTACCGCACCGACGGCGGGGCGTGGCATCGTTCGTCCGCACCGGTCGATGTGGTTGACGGCGCGGCTACGCGGGAGGTGAAGCCCAGCGGGGTGCGGGACTTCAAGGTCGAGTTCGCTGGTGGGGAGTCGAACGTCGTGACGTTGTCTCCGGCGGCGGCGGCGCCCACGGTGACGGTGTCGGCTCCGGCGACCTACGTGCCCGGCTCGACGGCGACGCTGGACATCACGGTGGACTCCCGCGAGCTCGGGCAGCGGGGTGTTGTGGTACCGCACCGACGGCGGGGCGTGGCATCGCGCGTCCGCACCGGTCGATGTGGTTGACGGCGCGGCTACGCGGGAGGTGAAGCCCAGCGGGGTGCGGGACTTCAAGGTCGAGTTCGCTGGCGGGGAGTCGAATGTCGTGACGTTGTCTCCGGCGGCGGCGGCGCCCACGGTGACGGTGTCGGCTCCGGCGACGTACGTGCCCGGCTCGACCGCGACGTTGGATATCACGGTGGATCCGGCGAGCTCGGGTAGCGGCGTGCTGTGGTACCGCACCGACGGCGGGGCGTGGCATCGCGCCTCCGCACCGGTCGATGTGGTTGACGGCGCGGCTACGCGGGAGGTGAAGCCCAGCGGGGTGCGGGACTTCAAGATCGAGTTCGGTGGATCCTTCAGCAACACCGTCACCCTGTCGCCCGTCGCGCCGTAGCGGCGCGGGGGCGGCACAAGGCGCCTATCGAAACACGATGGTCCGATGGCCGTTGAGCAGGACCCGGTGCTCCGCGTGCCAGCGCACCGCGCGCGACAGCGCGCGGCGCTCCAGGTCGGCGCCGGTCGCGGTGAGCGCCTCCGGCGTGAACGTGTGGTCGACGCGTTCGACGTCCTGCTCGATGATCGGCCCCTCGTCGAGGTCCGCCGTCACGTAGTGCGCGGTCGCGCCGATCAGCTTGACGCCGCGATCATGCGCCTGGAAGTACGGGCGCGCGCCCTTGAAGGACGGCAGGAACGAGTGGTGAATGTTGATCGCCCGGCCCGCGAGCGCCTCGCACATCGCGGGGGACAGGATCTGCATGTACCGCGCGAGGACCACGAGCTCGGCGTCGACCTCGTCGACGAGAGAGAGGATCGCGGCCTCGGCGTCCGACTTGGTCTCGGGGGTCACCGGCACGTGGTGGAAGGGCTTGTCGTAGAACGCGGCGAGACCCGCGAGGTCCGGGTGGTTGCCGACGATGGCCGCGATGTCGACGGGCAGGCTGCCCTCCCGCTCCCGGAAGAGCAGGTCGTTGATGCAGTGCGCGGCCTTGGACACCAGGACGATCGTGCGCATTGGCCGGCCTTCGACGTCGAGCCTCCACGTCATGGTGAACCGCTCCGCCAGGGTCGCGATCGCCGCCTCGATCTCGGCCTTTGGCGCGCCCGACGTGACCGCGACGCGCATGAAGAACAGCCCGGTTCCCGGGTCTCCGAACTGCTGGGACTCCGTGATGTTTCCGCCGTGATCCGCGAGCGCGCCGGAAACCGCGTGGACGATCCCGGGACCGTCGGGGCACGACAGGCTCAGGACCCACGGGATCCCGGCGTCGTTGACGCTTGCTTCTGGCACAGGCCCAGGATAGCGAGCCCCACGGGGCCGCCCGCGACCGCCGAGCCGTCCCCCGCGTCGTCGCCGCCTTCGTCCGCCCGTCGGGTTAGGGTGTGGGCGAGGGTTGCGCGCCGCGGAATCGCCCTCACGCGGAGCGCGGACGGGGGACCGCCCGCGGTCGCGGGCGCACGGAGAGGCGCGACACCATGAAATCGCTCATCATTCGACTCGTCGCCGGGGTCCTCGCCTCGGCGCTTGTCGTGGCGGTCGTGGTGGTCGTGACGTGGGATCCCATCACGTCGCTCACCGTCTCGGCCGACTCCCGCTACGTCGAGGGCTACCCCTACACCGTTGCGGTCGCGGTCGTGCCGGCCATCGACGGCGAGGCCCGGCTGTGGGAGAGGGTCGACGGCGGCGAGTGGGTCGACACCGAAACCACGATCGCCATTGAGGAGGGTGCGGGCGCCGTCACCGTGGAACCGAGCGGCGACCTCGTCGAGTATCGCGTCGCGATGCGCAGGCACACGAGCGAGCCTGTCGCGATGCACGACACCCCCCTGACCTTCACCGCCTCGGGCCCCGGAACCTACTACCCCGGCCTTCCCGTCACCGTCGACCTCGCAACCGACCCCCCGGTGAGCGATCACGCGGACCTGTGGCGCCTCGTCGGCGGCGTCTGGACCGCCGACCGCGTCCCGGTTCCCGTCGTCGATGGCCGGGCCGCCATCACCGTCTATCCGGGCGACGACGGCCGCTACAGGTTCCAGATTGGCGAGACGCAGACCGAGGAGCTGGCGATGACGCCAGACACGTCGATCCCGGCGTTCTTCACCTTCCACGGCTCGGGGTGGGGGCACGGGGTGGGGATGTCGCAGTACGGCGCGGCCGCGATGGCTCGCCGCGGGTTCACCGAGACCCAGATCCTCACCCACTATTACTCGGGGACGAGGGTTGAGATGCTTCCGGTGACGGGCAACGAAGACTCGGACGGCGACGCGACGGTCCGTGTCCAGGTCTTCGGCTCCGGCAACGACTCGAAGACCGACACCATTCTTCGGGTGGAGTCGCCGGGCGAGGCCGCGACGGGGGCGTGGACGCTCACGTTCTACACCTCGTCGTCCAAGCCTCCTGACCGACGGCGGGGTTCCCCGGACTCTTTCCGGAACGCGGGAGCAGGACATCGCGATCAGCGCCTCGGGCTCCACGATCACGGCGAGCGCGAATGGCGTCACCGCGACGGGAGGCCTCGCCGTCCTCACGTGGGCCGGAACCACGTACCAGGATCCGGGCTCAGACGAGAAGGCCTACGTTCAGATCCTCGCCCAGGACGGCACGTCGGCGAGTAACGGGAGCTACCGCCACGGGAAGCTCATCATCGGCACCGCGGGCGGCAGGCGCCTCAACATCGTCAACCTCCTCAAGCTCAACACCGAGTACCTCTACGGGATCGCCGAGGTCCCGTCCTCGTGGTCGTCGGAGGCGCTCCAGGCGCAGGCGATCGCGGCGCGCAACTACGTCGTCGCCAACAGGACCTACCGCTCGTCGTGCGACTGCCAGCTCTACGACGACACGCGGAGCCAGAACTTCACGGGCTGGAACAAGGAGAGCCAGGGCGCAACGGGCCAGTGGGGCGCGCGCTGGGTGGCGGCCGTTGACGCGACGTCGAGCGACGACCGCAAGCAGGGAATGATGCTGACCTACGGTTCGGGCGGCGCCGGGCACCTCGTCACCGCCTACTACTTCTCGTCGAGCGGCGGCCAGACGGAGAACAGCGAGGATGTGTGGTCCGCCGCGCTCAGCTACACGCGCTCGGTGCCGGATCCCTGGAGCCTCGACCCAACGATCGTGAATCCGAACGCGAACTGGGACAAGACGATCGACCAGGCGACGGTCGCCGCGGTGTTCGGCCTCCCCGACGTCGTGCGGATCGAAATCGTCTCCCGCACGGGACCGAGCGCCCTCGCGGGGGTCACCGGCCTGCGTGCAACGTCGAGCACGGGCGCGACGTCGATCATTTCGGGCATGGAACGCGTCCGAACCAAGCTCGGCCTCAAGTCAGCGTGGGTGCGGGGAATCGTCGCCCAGGCCGTGGAAGGATAGGACCATGGGAGACGAAGACGACGTCACGGTCGAGGCGGTTTCGGTGGCCGACGCAGGCGAGCTGCTGACGCTGCGGCGGGCCGCCTTCGTATCGGAGGCCCAGGCGTACAACGACCCGAACATCCCCGCGCTCACGCAGACTCTCGAGGAGCTCATCGCGGACATCGAGTCGCCCGAGGTCGTCACCCTGGGCGCGAGGAGGGGGCACCGGCTCGTCGGGTCCATCCGGGTCGGTATCGAAGGGGACAAGGCGACCCTCGGCCGCCTCGCCGTCGCGCCCGACGTCCAGGGCCACGGGATCGGCACCCAGCTGCTCTTCGCCGTGCTCGGGTACCTCCCCGAGACCACCAAGGAGGTCTGGGTCTTCACCGGCCAGGACTCCAAGCAGAACATCGCCCTGTACAACAAGGCGGGCTTCGAGCACGAGTTCGACCAGCAGGCGGGCGACCTCACCTACGCCTACCTGCGCAAGGTCCTCGAGGCGGGCAACATCGTCGACGACGGCGAGGATCCCGTCGTGGTCCGCGGGGAGAACTGACGATAGACTGACCCCCGTCGCGACTGGCGTTGTGGGGTACCACGAGGGAGCGGCAGGGATTTCCGACTGATGGTCGTCCGCCTGGGCCATGGTCACCGGAGCAGGAACGCCGGCGGCCCGCACGCCGCCCAGCCGAGAGGACGACCATGACTTCCGACGACACCGCCGCCATCATGAACGCGACGCTGCGCGACCTCGACCCCGAGATCGCCACCGTCCTCGACCGCGAGCTCGCGCGCCAGCGCGGCACCCTCGAGATGATCGCGAGCGAGAACTTCGTTCCCCGAGCGGTCCTGCAGGCGCAGGGGAGCGTTCTCACGAACAAGTACGCCGAGGGCTACCCAGGCAAGCGCTACTACGGCGGCTGCGAGGAGGTCGACGTCGCCGAGCAACTCGCGATCGACCGCGCCAAGTCCCTGTTCGGGGCCGGCTACGCGAACGTCCAGCCTCACTCGGGCGCCACCGCCAACGCGGCCGTCCTCCACGCGCTCATCAAGCCGGGCGACCGCATCATGGGACTAGCCTCGCCCACGGGGGTCACCTCACCCACGGGATGAAGATCAACTTCTCCGGCCGCCTGTACCAGGTGTCCTCGTACGGCGTCGACGAGAAGACGCACCGCGTCGAGATGGACCAGGTGCGCGCGACCGCGCTCGCCGAGAAGCCGGATGTCATCATCGCGGGCTGGTCCGCCTACCCCCGCCACCTGGACTTCGCCGCGTTCCGCGCGATCGCCGACGAGGTCGGGGCCAAGCTCTGGACGGACATGGCGCACTTCGCCGGCCTCGTCGCGGCCGGGCCTTCACCCGTCGCCGGTGCCGGACTCGGACGTCGTCTCCTCGACGATCCACAAGACCATCGGCGGCCCGCGCTCGGGCCTCATCGTCGCCCGCGACGAGGAGTACGCCAAGGCGCTCAACTCGGCCGTCTTCCCCGGCCAGCAGGGCGGACCGCTCATGCACGTGATCGCCGCCAAGGCCGTCGCGCTCAAGGTCGCGGCCGGCGCGGAGTTCAAGGCGCGGCAGGAGCGCGTCCTCGAGGGCGCGCGCATCGTCGCCGAGCGGCTCATGGCGAAGGACTGCGTGGACGCCGGGGTGTCCGTCCTCACGGGCGGCACCGACGTGCACCTGGTCCTCGTGGACCTGCGCAACTCCGAGCTGGACGGCAGCCAGGCCCAGCACCTCCTCGAGGAGGCGGGCATCACCGTCAACCGCAACGCCGTCCCGTTCGATCCGCGCCCGCCCATGGTCACGTCGGGCGTCCGCATCGGCACGCCGGCGCTCGCGTCGCGCGGCTTCGGCCCCGTGGAGTTCACGGAGGTTGCCGACATCATCGCGACGGCGCTCAAGGGCGGCGCGGACATCGCGGCGCTGCAGGCGCGGGTCGCGAAGCTCGCGGACGCGTTCCCGCTCTACCCCGGCCTCCAGCAGTAGGGGCGGGCGATGAGCGCACAGATTCTCGACGGCAAGGCCACTGCCGCGGCGATCAAGGCCGAGTTGACGGCCCGCGTCGCGTCGCTCGCGGCGTCGGGCGTGAAGCCCGGGCTCGGGACGCTCCTCGTCGGCGACGACCCCGGCTCCACGTGGTACGTCAACGGCAAGCACAAGGATTGTGCCGAGGTGGGCATCGCGTCGATTCGCGAGGACCTCCCGGAGACCGCAACGCAGGCGGAGATCGAGGCGGCGGTCGCGCGCCTCAACGCGGACCCCGCCTGCACCGGGTTCATCGTCCAGCTACCCCTTCCGGACGGCGTCGACACCAACAGCGTGCTCGAGCTCGTGGATCCGGAGAAAGACGCCGACGGCCTTCATCCGACCAACCTGGGTCGCCTCGTGCTCCGGGTCTCGGAGGACGTGACGTCGCCCCTGCCGTGCACCCCGCGCGGCATCATCGAGCTGATCGAGCGCCACGGCGTCTCGCTTCGCGGCGCGGACATCGTCGTCGTGGGCCGCGGGACCACCGTCGGCCGGAGCATCGGCCTCCTGCTCACGCGGAAGGCCGTCAACGCGACCGTCACCCTCTGCCACACCGGGACGAAGGATCTCGCGACCCACACGAGCCGCGCCGACGTCGTCATCGCGGCCGCCGGAGTCCCCGACATCGTGTCGGCCGACATGGTCAAGCCGGGGGCGATCCTCATCGACGTGGGCGTCAGCCGCGTCACGGACCCCGAGACGGGCAAGAGCAGGGTCGCCGGGGACATCGCCGCGGCGGCCACGGAGAAGGCTGCCTGGGTGTCGCCGAACCCCGGAGGCGTCGGGCCCATGACGCGCGCGATGCTGCTCCAGAACGTCGTGGAGATGGCGGAGCGAGCCGCCGCGGGTTAGGGTTCCGCACATGCGAATCGCCACCGTCAACGTCAACGGGCTGCGGGCCGCGCTCCGCAAGGGCAGGGCGCGAGTGGCTCGCCTCCGCCCCCGCGGACATTGTGGCTCTTCAGGAGGTGCGGGCTCCGGACGCCATCGTGCGCGACGAGCTCGCGCACGACTGGACCGCAGTCCACGACGAGTGCGAGATCGCCGGCCGCGCGGGAGCCGCGCTCCTGATACGGGGCGAGGCCCGCGAGCCGCTGATGGGACTCCCAGGCGTTCCCGAGGCTCCTGCCCACACCGGACGATGGGTGGAGGCGACCGCCTCCACGCCGCTCGGCGAGGTGCGCGCGGTCTCGGTCTACGTCCATTCGGGCCAGGCGGGGACGCCAAAGATGGATGACAAGTACGCGTTCCTCGACGCGATGACGGCCCGCATGCGGGACCTGCTCGCGCGGCACGAACGCGTCGTGGTGATGGGGGACATCAACATCGCGCACACGCCTCTCGACATCAGGAACGCGAAGGGCAACCTCAAGACGGCGGGTTTCCTCCCCGAGGAACGCGCCTACCTTGACGCGTGGATCGCCTCGGGGTGGGTCGATGTTCACCGCTCCCTCGCGGGCGAGGTTGACGGCCCGTACACGTGGTGGTCGCAGCGCGGCAAGGCGTTTGACAACGACGTTGGCTGGCGCCTCGACTACCAGTTCGTCAGCCCGGCGCTCGCGGCCTCGGCGTCCGGCGCTCGCGTGGACCGCGCGGCGAGTTGGGACACGCGGTGGAGCGATCACGCCCCGCTCGTCGTCCGCTACTCGACCGGGCGCTCGTAGGGAATCAGGTACCGCGGGCGCCGGAATCCCGCGTCCGCGAACGCCCGGTCCACGTCGGCCACGATCCTCAATCGGGCCGTCCGTCGAATGAGGGCGATCACCGCGCCGCCGAATCCCACCCCGACCAGCTTGGTGCCGAGCGCTCCCGCGGCTCGCGAGGCCTCGACGGCCAGGTCGAGCTCGGGGCCGCTCACCTCGAAGTCGCGCGCAAGGGACGCGTGCGACGCAGAGATCAGCCGGCCAACCTCGGCGAAGCGCTCGTGGGCCGGCCCCACGCCCGCGAGTTCGTCGACGACCGATCGCACACGGTGAATCTCCGTGACGACGTGGCGAGCTCGCCGGCGGAGGGTCGTATCGCCGAGCGCCTCGACGAGCGCGACGCCGTTCGGCGCGTCCGCGACCTCGCGGAGAGTGCGTACGCCGAGGGCCGATGCGGCGGCGACACACTCTGCGCGCCGCACCCCGGCGTCCCCAGCTCCGTAGGACGTTCGGGTGTCGATCGCGAGGACCTCGAGGCCGTACTCGCGGAAGTACAGCGCGGTGTCGTGCATCGCGGGTGGAGACGTAGAGCAGTCGACGAGCAGTGCGTCGTGCGTCGACCCGAAGAGGGAGACGTACTCGTTGAGCGGCCCGATCGATTCCCCGACGATGAGGCTCTCGGCTTCGTAGGCCGCGTCCGCCAGGTCGATGCGGCGCTCTGGCGTGTCGAGCGCGAGGCGCCAAAGGTCGTTGATGGCGAGCGACGTCGCGCACGCGAACGCGGCCGTGGATGCGAGCCCCACGCGCTGCGGGACGCACGATGCCACCGCGAGGTCGAGGCCGGGGCCGCCGTACCCGCGCTCAACGAGGGCGCCGACCACGCCTGCGGCGGCGCCGAGCCAGTCGCGACACGCGTCCGGGGAGATGTCGTCGATCTCGATCTCGACGGCGCGGTCGGGGGCATCCTCGTCAACGATCCTCAGTACCGCGTCGGACCGGACGCGGCCCGCGACGTACGCACGGTGGCGGATGATCGCGGGGAGGCACAGGCCGCCGTTGTAGTCGGTATGGTCGCCGACGAAGTTGATGCGACCGGGCGCGGACCAGACCCCGGTCGGCTCATCCCCGAACGCCCCGGCGAACAGGGTGCGAGCCCGCGCCTCACCCTCGGTGCGCGTCCAGGGCTCGTTCCACTCGGAGGCGCCGGTGCCCGGGGAGTCATTCATCGGCTCCATGCTAGCCACCCCGCACCCGTTCTACCCGGCTGGACGGCGTCGTGCCATGATGGCCGTAATCCCCGTCAACGGGACAACGAGAACAAAAGGAGACACACCATGGCGCAACAGGCGCAAACCATTTCGTTCCTCGACGTGCTGCGGCGCAACCGCGTCGGGGCCCTTCTCGCGGGCCTCGTGGTCATGCTCGCGGCCGCGCTGATCCTCAGCGCCGCGGTTCCGGACGATCTCAACGTCGTCATCGCGCTTCTCCTGATCATCTTGCTCGCGGCAGCGGTGGGCTTCACGGTGAGGGTGACGTCGCCGGATCGTGCCACGGGGACGCTCGTGACCGCCGCGCTGCTCGCTGGCCTTGGCACGCCCATCATGTTCGACACGGGGACCTCGACCGCGTCGTTCGGCGACGCGCTTCTCAGCAGTTTCAACGGGACCTATTTCTACGTTGCGGCCGCCCTGTCCGCGATCATCGCGGCGATTTGCGCCGGTTGGGGCAAGCGCTAGCGCGAAATATCGCCGTGACACCCCCGTGACCTTTCCGTGACAAAGTGTCATGATGGGACCGTTCCCCCGGCCCGGGGGAAACACAATCAAAGGAGATTGCAGATGGACAAGAAGATCCTGTGGATCTTTCCGAAGTCCGCGGCGAATGTGTTCGTGGGTAGCCTCATCGTCGCGTACGTGGTCGCGCTCATCTGGTCGTGGGTCATGGCACAGAGCTTCAGCTCTGACCACTACTGGGTCACGATCATCGAGCTGTTGCTGCTCGCCGTCATCATCGGCGGCGCTGTCGGGATGTTCGCCGGCAACGCCAAGCAGTCCACGCTGTGGACCGCAGCTGGCTTTGCGGTACTCGGCAACCTGCTCGTTCAGGGCCTGATGGGTGCCGCACCCGCCGGTGTCGACGGGGCCACCCTCTCGGCGCTCGGCGGAACGGTCTTCTCGACCGACGTGTCGGCGGGAGCGCTCGTTCTCGGTATCGTCGCGGCAGCCACCGCGGCGGTGACGGGTAAGGGCAAGTAGTAGATTCTGTCACTCCGCAGTCGCGCGGGGCGTCCGGGTATCCGGGCGTCCCGCGCTCCTGTGTCAGGGCCGTGGGATGTGTCAGGGCCGTGGGACGGGGCGAGTGCCCCTAGGCGGGGGTGACGCCGAGCGGGCGACCGGCAAGACCGCGCTTGCGCTCGCCGAGCGTCCGGGCGAGGGCAGAGAAGGCCGTCGCCGCGGGTGAGTCCGGGTCGGACGCCACGACGGGCGTCCCCTCGTCGCCCGCCTCCCGCGCGGCCACGTCGAGAGGCACCTGCGCGAGAAGGGGGACGTCGGTACCCAGAAGCTCCGACAGGCGTTCGGCGACCAGCGCTCCGCCGCCCGAACCGAAGATCTCGAGACGCGACCCGTCTGGCTGCTCGAGCCAGGCCATGTTCTCGATGACGCCGACGACTCCCTGCTGGGTTTGAACGGAGATGGCGCCCGCCCGCTCCGCGACCTCGGCCGCCGCCGCCTGGGGCGTTGTGACGACGATGATCTCGGAGTGCGGCAGCAGCTGGGCGACGGAGATCGCGATGTCCCCGGTCCCCGGAGGGAGGTCGAGGAGGAGCACATCGAGGTCGCCCCAGAAGACGTCGGAGAGGAATTGCTCGATGGCGCGGTGGAGCATGGGCCCGCGCCAGACCACCGGCTGGCCCTCGGGGACGAACATGCCGATCGAGACGGCCTTGACGTCGTGGGCGATCGGGGGAAGGAGCATGTCGTCGAGCCGCGTCGGCTGGCTCGTGATCCCCAGCATCCTGGGAATCGAGAAGCCAAAGATATCCGCGTCGAGAACGCCAACCTTGAGACCGTCGCGCGCCATCGCCACCGCGAGGTTCGCGGTCACGGTGGACTTCCCGACGCCGCCCTTGCCCGAGGCGACCGCATAGACGCGCGTCATGTTGCCCGGCTGCGTGAAGGGAATCACGGGCTCGGGCTTGCCGCCGCGAAGCTGGGACCGCAGCGCCTCCCGCTGCTCCTCGCTCATGATTCCGAGCTCAACCGACACCGTGGCGATTCCCTCCACCCCGCCGACGGCCGCCTCGACGTCAGCGACGATCCTCTCGCGGAGGGGGCATCCCTGGGTCGTGAGATCGATTCCGATCGTCGCGTGGCCGCCATCGCCCACGGCGACGGAGCGGACCATTCCCAGATCCGTGATGGGGCGCCGGATCTCCGGATCGATGACGGTGGCGAGGGCGGCGCGGATCTCGGTGTCTGTAGGCATGGCTCCATCGTAGGTCGCGTCAGCGCGCGCGATCCCTGCCGAGGGTCCCGCTAGGACGAGCGAGGGTCCGCGTCGTCGGCCTCGGCCACGTCCGTGGAGCGCAACTCCTCGAGCAAGGCGCGGATCTCGCCTCGCACGAAGTCGCGGGTCGCGGTCTCCCCGATCGCGTTGCGGAGGGCCGCCACCTCGCGCGCGAGGTACTCGGTGTCAGCGAGCGAACGCTCCGTCGCGCTGGCGGTCCTGCTCGGCCGCGACGCGGTCGCGGTCGTCCTGACGGTTCTGCGACAGGAGGATGAGGGGTGCAGCGTACGACGCCTGGATCGACAGCATGAGAGTGAGCGCGGTGAAGCCCAGGGCGGCCTTGTCGAACTGCCAGCCTTCGGGCATGAAGATGTTCCACGCGAGCCAGCCGAGGCAGAACACGGTGAGGTAGACGATGAACCGCGGGGTTCCGAGGAAGCGAGCCGTCCCCTCGGACAGGCGCCCGAAACGATCGGTGGGCCTGATGCGGCGGCGCGAAAAGCGCCGGGCCTCCGCGGGCCGGTCGAGGCGCTCAGCCATGGGTCGGCCGCCGTCGTCGTCGAGTGTTCCCGCCAGTCGTCCGGCAAGCAGGTGGTCGAGAACGTCGTCCACGGAGACCACGCCGAGCAGGTGGCCCTCTTCGTCGACGACGGGCGCGGCGAGGATGTCGTATGCGGCCATGCGCCGCGCGACCTCGGCAAGGTGGTCCGTCGCCGCGAGCGGCTCGATGCTGGGATCGACGAGGCTTCCCACCGCCGTCTGCGGCGCCTCCCGGAGCAGGCGCTGGATGTGGACGAGGCCGAGGTAGCGGCCGGTCGGGGTTTCGAGCGGCGGCCGCACGACGAACGCCATTGACGCGAGCGACGCGGTGATCTCCTCGCGCCGGAGCAGGGCGAGCGCGTTCGCGACCGTGCTCTCCGGTCCGACGATGACGGGCTCGGTCGTCATGAGGCCGCCCGCGACGTCGTCCTCGTAGTTGAGGAGCTGCCGGACGTTGCGGGCGTCCTCCGGCTTCATCAGCTCGAGGAGCTCGGCGGCGACGCGTTCGGGGAGGTCGCCAAGGAGGTCGGCGGCGTCGTCCGGCTCCATCGCCTCGAGCACGTCCGCCGCGCGCTCGCTCCTGAGGCTCGAGAGGAGCTTGACCTGGTCGTCCTCGGGGAGCTCCTCGAGGACGTCGGCGAGCCGCTCGTTGTCGAGCGCGGTCGCGATCTCGACCGAGCGAGCGGGCGTCATCTCGAGCAGGGCGGCCGCGAGGTCCGCGGGCTTGTAGTCGGCGAACGACTGGATGATGAGCGCCGCGCCCTGCATCTCGTCGGGCTCCGCGATGCCCGGTGACCTCGTCGACGTCCACGACGACGCCCTCGCCGCGCCGCGACAGACCGAGCGGGCCCTTGCGCCGCTCGTCCTTGCGCACGAACAGCTTGGTCACCGTCCACGTTCGCGCCCGCGTCTGCTCGATGGCGATGTCCTCGATGTACGCGGTCGCGCCGCCGTCCTTGAGCACGACGGAGCGCTCGAACAGGTCGGCCATCGCGAGGGTCTCCGCGGGTCGCGCCTTGAAGCGCCGCAGGTTGACGACGCCGGTGCAGAGCACCTGGCCGGGCGCGATGCTCGTGACGCGGGTGAGCGGAAGGAAGACGCGCCGCCGGCCGGGCACCTCGACGACGAGGCCCACGGCGGTCGGGCGCGCCCGTCGACTTCACGAGCAGGACGACGTCGCGCACGCGGCCGACCGGGTCCCCGATGGGGTCGAAGACCGGGGTTCCCGCGAGGCGTGCGACGTAGATGCGCTCGTTCGCGGTGCTCATGGGGCAAGCCTAGCCGCGGGCCGCCGCAAACCAGGGGAGGCTGTGGCGAGGTCAGGTGGCCGGGGCCTCGCGCCCCGAACCGGATCATCGCCCAGGAGGCGGGGGGCAGCGTCAGCGTGACGACGTCGAGCCGTCGGCCGCGACGTCGCACGGGCGCGGAGCGACCCGTTCCGGCTGTTCGGCGGTGTTGCGCGCCTCGACGTCCGACGCCGCCGACAGACGACGGCCTCGACGACCCTCGTCGCACCCGCAGGCGCCGGTGTCGACGGCGAATTCCGCTGGCGCCGACGGGTCGCGATTGACGGCGAAGACCGCGCCTGCGCGCGACGCGGCGTCCCACGTCGCCACCGCGTCGACGCTCGCCACGTCTCCGAATCGCTCGGTCGCGTGGGGGGGGGACGTCACGGCAGCGCGGAGCACCTCTCCCGCGGCGTGCCGCGACGGTCAGGGCGAAGGGGTGGAACGTCGCCTGCCGCCACGCCGGCCCGCCGGGCTCCGTCATGATCGGCGCGATGACGTTGACCAGCTGCGCGAGGCTCGCCGCGTGGACCCGGTCGCTGTTGCGCAGCAGCGAGATCAGCAGGCTTCCGACGACGACGGCGTCGGTCGCCGTGTAGACGTCCTCGAGCAGGCGCGGCGCGACGGGCCAGGCGTCCTTGGGGGTCTCGGACTCGGGCCGCGAGATGTACCAGACGTTCCACTCGTCGAACGAGATGGCGATGTCCTTGGTGCCGCCCTTGGCGTCGCGCACCTCGTCGGCGATCGCGGCCACGGTCGCGATGAAGTGGTCCATGTCGACGGCGGAGGCGAGGAAGCTCGCCCGGTCGCCGTCCTTCTCCTCGTAGTACGCGTGCGCGGAGATCATGTCGATCTCGTCGTAGGCGAGGTCGAGGACCGTGCGCTCCCACTCCCCGAACGTCGGCATGCCCGAGCCCGGAGCTCCCGCACGCGACGAGGGTGAGGTCCGGATCGATCATGCGCATCGCGCGCGCCGTCTCCGCAGCGAGGCGCCCGTACTCCGTCGCCGTCTTGTGGCCCAGCTGCCACGGGCCGTCCATCTCGTTGCCGAGGCACCACATCTTCACGCCGTGCGGCTCGGGGTGGCCGTGCTCGCGGCGAAGGTCGGCGAGCGCCGAGCCCTCCCGTGACGTTGCAGTACTCGAGAAGGTCGAGCGCCTCCTGGATCCCGCGCGTCCCGAGGTTGACCGCCATCATCGGCTCGACGCCCTGCGCGCGGGCCCACGTCACGAATTCGTTGGTGCCGAACTCGTTCGTCTCCGTGGTGTGCCACGCGAGGTCGAGCCTGCGCGGCCGGGCGCCCGCGGGGCCGACGCCGTCCTCCCAGCGGTACCCGGAGACGAAGTTTCCGCCCGGGTAGCGGATGGTGCTCACCCCGAGTTCCCGCGCGAGCTCGGCGACGTCGGTGCGGAAGCCGCTCGCGTCGGCGCGCGGGATGGCCGGGCTCGTAGATCCCGGTGTAGACGCATCGCCCGAGGTGCTCGACGAACGAGCCGAAGATCCGGCGCCTCACGGGGGCGACGACGGACGCCGGGTCGAGCGCCATCGAGGCCCGACGGGGGCGGGCCGAGCTAGCCACGCAGCGCCGCCATCCACGCCTCGACGTCGCGCGCGGTCCGGGGAGCGCGGCGCGAGAGGTTCTCGACGCCGTCGCGGTGACGAGGACGTCGTCCTCGATCCGGATGCCGATGCCCCGCAGTTCCTCGGGGACCGCGAGGTCGTCCTCCTTGAAGTACAGGCCGGGCTCGATCGTGAAGATCATGCCGGGCTCGAGGACGCCGTCGAGGTAGGCCGTCCTGCGGGCCTCCGCGCAGTCGTGGACGTCGAGGCCGAGGTGGTGGGAGGTGGAGTGCACCATCCACCGGCGGTAGAGCCCCGCCTCCGGGTCGTCGCTCTCCGGGACGATGCCCCACTCCGTCAGTCGGCGCTCGATCACGTCCATCGCGGCGCGGTGAATCGCGCGAAGCGTCGAGCCCGGGCCGGCGACGGCGAACGCCGCGTCCGCGGCCTCGAGGACGACGTCGTAGACGCGGCGCTGGACGTCGGTGAAGACGCCTCCGACGGGCAGGGTTCGCGTGATGTCCGCCGTGTAGAGCGTCTCGACCTCGACCCCCGCGTCGAGCAGCAGTAGCTCGCCGTCGTGCACCTGTCCGTCGTTTTGGATCCAGTGCAGCGTCGTCGCGTGGGAGCCCGCCGCGGCGATGGTCTCGTACCCGACGGCGTTGCCCTCCTCGCGCGCGTGGCCGTCGAATGTCGCCTCGACGACGCGCTCGCCGCGCTTGTGGTCGATCGCCCGCGGGAGTTCCCGCACGACGCGCTCGAAACCCGAGACGGTCGCGGCTACGGCCGCCCGCACCTGATCGATCTCGTAGTCGTCCTTGACCATGCGCATCATCGACAGGGCGCGCGCAACGGCGCGGGAAGGCTGCGAGGCGAGGCGGATCCCCGCCGGGAGGTCGGAGAGCGCCCGCGTCGGAAGGCCCGTCATGGCGGCGAATTCCGCGAGGCCCGGTCGCTTGCCGATCCAGAACTCCCCGAGGCGCGGATCGGCGTAGAAGCCCTCGCCGTCGCGCCCCGCAGGGGGGTTGAGGTAGAGCGTCGCGTCGTGGCCCTTCTCCCGAGGCTCGAGCACGAGGACCGCCCCGGGCTCGTGATCCGCTCCGAGCCCCGTGAGGTACGCGAAGTCCGAGCGTGGTCGGAAGCGGTAGTCGGTGTCGTTCGATCGGGGGCTGAGGTCGCCGGCGGGGACCACGATGCGGACCCCGGCGAACTGGGAAGACAGACGGGCGCGGCGCTCGGCGGCGAAGGGTGCCGCCGCTCGCCCGCGAGACCGGGGCGCGATCGTCCTCGCCCCACTGCTCGGTGATGAAGCGCTTGAATGCGTCGGAGTCCGGGCGCTGGGAGCGCGTCGCGCTCGTCGTGCCATCGGTGTCGTCTGCCACGCGACCATGCTCCCACGCGTCGGCGTCGTTCGCGACGGTCCTGCGGCGTACCCTGACCAGGTGCGAATCGACCTCCACACCCATTCGACGATGTCCGACGGCACGGATGCGCCAGCCGAGCGTGATGCGCGCGGCGGCGGCGGCGGGGCTTGACGTCGTCGCCCTCACCGACCACGACACGGTCGCGGGCTGGGATGGGGCGGAGGCCGCAGCGGCCTCCCTCGGGCTCCGTTTCGTCCCGGGAATCGAGATCTCGACTGCGGCACCGGGGCATAAGCGTCCATCTCCTGGCGTACTGGCCCCGCGTAGACGACGCCGGCCGTCGCGGCCATGATGGCCCTGACCAGGGATGCCCGCGTGGAGCGCGCGAAGGAGATCGTGCGCCGCGTCGCCGTCGACTACCCCGTGACCTGGGACGCCGTCGCTCGAGCGCTCGGAAACAGCGGAGACCGTGGGGAGGCCGCACATCGCCGACGCCCTCGTCGCGGCGGGGCACGCGCAGGATCGTGACGCCGCCTTCTCCGAGATCCTGCACAACGGCTCGCCCTACTTCGTGCCGCACCACGCGCCCGACGTGGTCGACGCGGTCCGGGCCGTGCGGCCGGCGGGAGGCGTCCCCGTCTTCGCGCATCCCGGGCGCCGACGGGCGCGGCCGGATCGTGCCGACGTCCGTGATCGAGGACATGGCGCGGGCGGGGCTCGTCGGCCTCGAGGTCGATCACCGCGACCACTCGGACGCCCAGCGCGAGCGGCTCGCGCGCATCGCGGACAGGCTCGGCCTGGTCGCCGACCGGAGCGAGCGACTACCACGGGACGGGCAAGCGCAATCGCCTGGCCGAGAACGTCACGTCACCCGAGGCCTTCGCGGCGCTCGAGGCCGCGCGGCTGCTAGGACTCGCTGCGACGCCCGCGGCGCCGCCCGTGCGCTTGCGGCGCCTGCTGCGCCGCTGGCCGCTCGGCCGGTCCGACGTCGACTGCACCCGTCGGGGAGGCTGCCCGCGGAGGAGCCGCGCGGGTCGCCCAGCGCCCGAGCCGCCCGACCTCCGAGCCGCCCGACCCTGAGCCGCCGCGACCAGAGCCGCCGCCGACCAGAACCGCCCCGACCGGAGCCCGCACCGCCGGAACGGCCACCTGCGCGAGCGTCCCGGTCGGTCGCCGCGCGACGCCGCCGGGCTTCCTGCCCGTTTCGCCGAGGTCCTCGACCGCCTCGGCTCCGAGACCCTCGCGCGTGCGCTTGGAGCGCGGGAGCTGCCCGGTGGTTCCTTCGGGGATCTCGAGCTCCTCGTACAGGTGCGGCGAGTTGGAGTAGGTCTCTTCCGGCTCGGGGTACCCGAGGTCGAGCGCCTTGTTGATGAGGCCCCAGCGCGGCAGGTCGTCCCAGTCGACGAACGTGACGGCGACGCCGGTCTTGCCCGCCCGTCCGGTGCGACCCGTGCGGTGGAGGTAGATCTTCTCGTCCTCGGGGCACTGGTAGTTGATCACGTGGGTCACGTCGTCGACGTCGATGCCGCGCGCCGCGACGTCCGTCGCCACCAGAACGTCGATCTTGCCCGGACTTGAACGCGCGGAGAGCCTGCTCGCGCGCGCCCTGGCCGAGGTCGCCGTGAATCGCCCCGGACGCGAAGCCGCGGGCCGCGAGCTCGTCGGCCACCTTCGCGGTGGTGCGCTTGGTGCGGGCGAAGACGACGGTGAGGCCACGATCCTTCGACTGGAGGATGCGGGCGAGGACTTCGATCTTGTCCATCGCGTGGGCGCGGTAGACGAACTGCTTGATCGCCTTGACCGTCGCGCCCGAGTCCTCGGGGTCCGACGCGCGGATGTGGGTGGGCTGGGTCATGTAGCGACGGGCGAGCGCGACGACGGCACCCGGCATCGTCGCGGAGAAGAGCATGGTGTGGCGCGAAGCGGGCGTGCCGGCGAGGAGCTTCTCGACGTCGGGGAGGAAGCCGAGGTCGAGCATCTCGTCCGCCTCGTCGAGCACCACCGTCTTGACGTAGCGCAGGTCGAGATGCCCCTGCTTCATGAGGTCGATCATGCGGCCCGGGTGTTCCGACGACCACCTCGACGCCCTTGACGAGCGCCTCGATCTGGGGCTCGTAGGCGCGACCGCCGTAGACCTGAAGGACGCGCACGGAGCGGCGCTTAGCGGCGACGTCGAGGTCCTGCGCCACCTGGACGGCCAGTTCGCGCGTCGGGGCGACGACGAGCGCCTGCGGCTTGCCGGGCTCGGCGAGGGCGTCCCATCCGGGCTCGCCCGGACCCGAGAGGTGCTCGAGGAGGGGAATGCCGAAGCCGAGCGTCTTGCCCGTCCCGGTCTTGGCCTGGCCGATGATGTCGTGGCCGCCGAGGGCGACGGGCAGGGTCATTTCCTGGATCGGGAAGGGGGAGACGATGCCGACGGCGTCGAGCGCCTCGACGATCGGCGCGCTGACGCCGAAGTCGGCGAACGTGCGGGTGGGCGCGACGCCTCGTGTGGTGGTGTCACTCATGAGGAAGGGTCCTAGATTCGATGGCGCCTAGCGCGGCGCCGAGCGGCGGGCAGCCGATCGCGAATCTCCATGCGGCCTGTGCCGCGCTTCACATGACGACCGGGCAACCTCGGGTCGCCCCCAGTGTACCGGTCCGTGCGGCTCGGCGCGCGCCCGACCGTAGTCTTGGGCGGTGGATCGTGTCGTCGTCATGGGTGTCGCGGGCAGCGGGAAGACCACCGTCGGCCGCGCGCTCGCGCTGCGCCCTTGGCGTCCCGTTCGCCGACGGCGACGACCTCCACCCGGCGGCGAACCTGGCCAAGATGGCCGGCGGGCGAGCCCGCTCGACGGACGGGGACCGCGCGCCGTGGCTCGCGGCGGTCGGCGCGTGGCTCGCGCGCCAGGACCGCGGGCGGCGTCGTCGCGTGCTCGGCTCTGAAGAGGTCGTACCGGGACGCGCTGCGGGCCGCGGCCCCGGGCGCGCGTTTCGTCCTCCTGCAGCGTCCCCGAACCGACGTCGTCGCGAGGGTCGCCGCGCGCAGCGAGGCGGGGAAGCACTTCATGCCGCCCGGACCTGGTCGCTTCGCAGTTCGCGGACCTTCGAGCCGCTCGGAAGCGACGAGGACGGCCTCGCGATCGAGGCCGCCGCGCCTGTCCGTCGGCGAGGTCGTCGAGCGCGCGCTCGGGAACTAGGCCCCGGCGCTAGGCGCCGAAGCCCACCCGGCGCTTCTCCTCCGTGCCCATGTCGACGTACCCGAGGGCGCCCGCGGGGACGATCACCCTGCGCCCCTTGTTGTCGTGGAACTCGATCGTCGGTGCCACCCATGGCCTCGGCGACGGCCTTCGCGATGGCGTCCGCCGTCTGATCGGTTTCGAGCGTGATCTCGCGCGAAACGTTCTGCACGCCGATCTTGATCTCCATGCTCGCCTCCGGAATCGGGTCAACGGTCCTACGAACTATCGTAGGGGCATGCGATTGCTGCGACGTGGCGGGCCGAGTCTGTTCGCCAGGCGCGTACCCGGGACGGTTCGTGGTCGCGCTGATCGTGCTCGTGGCGTTCGCCATCGGCGTCGGCGCGGGCTGGGGCAGCGCCTACATCGCGGGGCTCGTCGTCCGCGTGCTCCCCACGACCGACCCCTCGGCGAGCGCCATCGGCGTCGCCCTCCGGCCCGCTCATCACGGAGATCCCGGTCGACCTGTACCCCAAGCTCGATCGCTTCATGAACGACGACGATCGCCTCGCCGGGCTGACGAGCCTCGACGTCCCGACGCTCGGCAACGGCAACCTCGTCGTCGTCCCGGGCACCATCGCGCCCGTCGGCACGGGCCCCGCGCGGTGGTTCGCATCGAGATCGAGGAGGGACTGCCGCTCGACCCCGACATCCTCACCCCGTTCGTCATGTCCGTCCTCAACGACGCTCAGGGCTGGGGCGCCCACGGACGCGTCTCCTTCGGCAGGACGGACGGCGTCGCGGACATTCGCATCGTGTTCGTCTCCCCCAAGACCGCGGAAGTCCTGTGTCCCCGCCCGCACGATCCCGGCGGGGGTCACGATCGAGCCCCCCGACGTGCCTCCGGCGCCCGCAGACGTCTTGGCGAGTCCCACGGCAAGCCCGTCGGCGACCGGGCCCACCCCGTCCCCGTCGTCATCCCCGAGTGCGAGCCCCTCGCCCAGCCCGACGAGGGTCCCGTCGTGCGCGGAACAGGGCATCGTCGTCGTCAGCGCGTACCAGTGGGCGGCGGGCATCCCGGCGTTCGGGGACGACGGCACCGCCGGCCACGACTACATGATCAATCACCCGGTGGGACACGTCCTCGGCGAGTCCGACAGCGACGTGCACGGGGCGAGGAGGGAACCCCCGCGCCGGTGATGGTCAACCAGGAGCTCGACTTCGCCCCGTGCGTGGCCAACGGCTGGCCCTTCCCCGCGACCGACGACGCGTAGGCGATTCGGCGGGCCCGTGTGTCGCGGCCGGGTGGTGGGATGGGTCCATGACCCGCGTCACCCTGGAGGCGCCACGGCCGCCGCGCCACACGGAGCCCGAGCTCGACGCGTCCCAACGCGCCGTCCTGCGCCATCTTGCCGAGGTCGACGGCCGGGCACGCGGTCGTCGTCGGCGCGGCGGGAAGCGGCAAGACCACCGACGGCCGTCGCCGTGGCGGCCTGAGCGCCGTCCGCTCGGGCGGCTTCGATCCCTCGCGCGTTCTCGTCCTGCGCCGACCCGCCGGTCGGCCGCGAGCCTGCGCGATCGGGTGAGCGCGGCCATGGCCGCGCCGACCGCCGTTCCGCCCGTGCGGACGGCGGCGTCGTGGGCGTTCGCGATCCTGTGTTCCGTCGCGGACGCCGAGCACGCTCCGCGACCGCGGCTCATCTCCGGGCCCGAGCAGGACGTCGTGCTGCGCGATCTCCTCGCTGGCCACCGGTCGGGCGACGGGTTCCGCGCCGACTGGGACGGGATCGTGCCCGCCGGAGGCCACGGCGCTCGCGGGTTTCCGCGCGAATTGCGGGACCTGATCATGCGCGCGTCGGAGGCCGGGCCTCGGTCCCGACGAACTCGCCGCATAGGCGCGCGCGCCGGTCCGGCGCGAGTGGGTCCAGTCCGCGAAGGTCTTCCGCGAGTACGAGCAGGTCATGGCGCTGCGCTCGCTTCCCGGCCGACCAGGGCGCCCGCTACGACCCGGCCGCCGTCGTCGCCGCCGCGGCGGACGCGCTCGCCGCGTGGCCCCAGGCGGCGGCGCCGACCCGGGGCCCGCGGTGGGACCTCATCCTTGTCGACGACGCCCAGGACGCGACGCGCGCGACCGTCGACCTGCTGCGGGTCGCGGCGGAGCGGCGGCGCGCGCGTGCGTCGCTCTTCGGCAACGCCGACGAATCCGTCCAGGGATACCGCGGCGCGGTGCCCGACGCTTCCTCGCCGACGCGACGCTCCCCGCCCCGGCGGGCTGGGGCGCCGCCCTCCTCCGGCTCGAGCGCGCCCATCGGCAACCTCCGGCGCTCGCCGACCGGTCGCGTCGGCCGTCGCCGAGCGCATCGGCGTCTCAGGGGTCGGGTCGGCGCGCGCGCCGCATGGCCGAGCAGCGACGCAGCCCCGCCGATCGAGATCCTGCACGTCGGCGTCGCCCGCGGCCGCAGTCGCGAGCGCTCGCCGCGCGGCTCCGGTCGCTCCACCTGGGCCTCGACGGCGATCCCGTGCCGTGGTCGCGGATGGCAGTCATCGCTCGCTCGAGCGCCCGGCTTCGCGAGGCGAGGTCCGATCTCGCTCGCTTCCGCGATTCCCTGCGAGTCGCTCGGCGACGGCGTCGCGCTTCACCGCGAGCCCGCTGTGGCCCCGCTGCTCGCCATGCTTCGCGTCGCCCTCGGAGAGCCGTGGACCGAGGACAGCGCGGAGGCAGTGCTGTGCTCGCGCGCGGTCGGGCTGGACGCTGCCGCGCTGCGGCGGCTCCGGCGCGCGCTTGTGCGGGAGGAGCGGGCGGGCGGCGGCGCCCGCGGCGGAAGGGAACTCCTGGTCGAGGCGCTCGGCGATCCCTGCCCGCTGGTCCACCCTCGAGGTTCGGGAGGCCGCAGCGCGCCGCGCTCGTCGCCCGAGCGCCGTCGCCGACGCCGCAGCCGCGAGCACCGCACCCCCGCGGCCATGCTGTGGGCGCGTGGGCGAGGCTCGGCGTCGCGGAGGCGTGGCGGGACGGCGCGATCGCCGGCTCGGCGCGCGACGACGCCGACCTCGACGCGGTCATCGCGCTGTTCGCTCGGCCGAGGACTTCTCCGACCGGCTACCCGAGGCGACGCCCGAGGCTTTCGTCGCCTACCTCGAGGCCCAGGGCTTCGCCGCCGACACCCTCGCTCCCGACCGGACGAGGGCCGACGCCGTCGTCGCCTTCGCGACGCCGGCTTCGGCCGCGGGGCGCGAGTGGGACGTCGTCGCCATCGTCGGCCTGGAGGAGGGCCTCTGGCCGAACCTCGCCCTGCGCGACTCGGTGCTGGGGTCGCAGGCGCCTCGCCGAGATCCTCGCGGGGCGCGCGGAGGCATCACCCGTTCCCGAGGACGCGGAGGACGGAGGTGGCGGCGGCGGCGCGCGCGGCCGTCCTCGCCGACGAGACCCGGGCGCTGCTCGTGGCGCTCACGCGCGCGACGGCCGGTCATCGTCTCGACCCTCGACGGCCCGGACGGCGAGCGCGACGAGCGGCCGTCGCGGTACGTCGCGTGGCTCGAGGCGGCGGGCGCGCGCCGTCGCGGGAGAGGACGAGTCGGCGGGCGTCGCCGACCTGCGGGACGCGGTCGCCACGCTGAGGCGGAGGCGCTCGCCCTGGAGCGGGGCCGCCGACGCGGAGCACTCGGCTGCTGGCGCGTGCTCGCGCTCGCTGGCGCTCCTGGGCGCGGATCCCTCGGCAGTGGGCCGCGGCGCTCCCGCGATCGTCCGACGCGCCGCTGTGGCCCGCGGGTGCGGCCGTCGCCGTGTCGCCGTCGAGGGTCGAGTCCGCGGAGGCGTGCCCCCTCAAGTGGGCGCTCGAATCCGCGGGCGGCACGCGCGAATCCGGCGCGGCGCAGCGCATCGGGAACCTCCTGCACGAGATCGCCGCGGAGCTCCCGCACGGCTCGGTCGAGGACTTCGAGCGCGCGCTCGACGCGAGATGGGCGGAGATCGGCTCGCTCGACACCTGGCGCCGGCAGGCTCGCGCGCGCTGCGCGCCTCCCGCATGGTCGAGCGGCTCGCGGCCGTACGTCGCCGGCGTTGACGCCGACGAGGTGCGCACGGAGGAGCCCTTCCGCGTCGAGATCGGCCGCGCGATCCTCCAGGGCAGGGCCGATCGACTTCACGTGACGGGCGACAGCGCGGCCGTCGTCGACCTCAAGACGGGCGCGCAGCGCGGTGAGGCGGCCGACGCGCACGAGAACGCGCAACTCGAGATGTATCAGCTGGCGGCCGGCCGGGGGTCTTCCACGGCGTCGCGGCGCGGGGGCGCCGAGCTCGTCTACGTTGGCGTCGACGCCGTGAAGGCCGCCGTGCGGCGCCAGCCCGCCGTCGATCCGGATCGAGCCGCCGGCGCGCCTCGACGCCGTGGTCGAGACGATGGCGGCGGCCTACTTCGAGGCGCGGGTGGGTCCGCAGTGCGACCACTGCCCCGTGCGGAGGTCGTGCCCGGCGCAGCCCGAGGGCGCGGGGGTGGGGCTCCGTGACTCGAGCCGACGACGCCCGAGGGGCCATCGACGCGCGCGGCCGTTCGGTCGCGGACCTCGCCGCGCTCGTCGACCCCGCGCGCGTTCCGACGGACGAGCAAGCGCGCGTCATCGGATGGGGCGCCGGACCTGCGCTCGTCGTCGCGGGCGCCGGCTCCGGCAAGACCGAGACGCTGTCGATGCGCATGGTCTACCTCCTCGACCACGCGCGCGAGATCTGGGGGAGGACCTCTCCCCCGACGAGATCCTCTGCCTGACCTTCACCCGCAAGGCCGCGGCGGAGATCGCGGATCGCGCCCGGCGCCGCATCGGGGCGGCCTTCGGGCCGACGCCGCGCGCCCCGAACCCGTCGTCGCCACCTACAACGCGTACGCGGCGGGACTCGTCGCCGAGCACGGGCTCCGCGTCGGCGTCGATCCCGGACTCCGTCGTCCTGACCGACGCGTCGCTCTGGCAGATGGCCGCCGCGATCGTCGAGGCGTGGACCGGACGACCTCGACTCCGAGGCGTCCCTCAGCACCATCATCAGCGCGGTACCGCGCCTCGCGGCCCAGCTCGCCGACCACGGGGCGACCCCCGGGGACCTTGCGGCGCTGTGCGGCGGATCGCCGCGCTCATCGGAACCGTCCGCTCGGGGTCGGCACGCTCGGGGGCGCCCCGACCAAGGCCCAGCGGGACGAGGCCGCCCGTTTCCGCGCCCGGGCCGCGTTGGCGCCCCTCCTCGAGGAGTTCGCGCGGCGCAAGCGCGAGGGATCGTTCCTGGACTTCTCGGACCAGATCGCGCTCGCGGGGCGCCTCGCACGCATTCCCGGAGGTCCGGGCCATCGAGCGCTCCCGCTACCGGGTGGTGCTGCTCGACGAGTTCCAGGACACCTCCCACGGGCAGATGGATCTCTTCGCGCTCATGTTCGGCGCGGAGCACCCGGTCATGGCGGTGGGCGACCCGCACCAGGCGATCTACGGCTTCCGCGGCGCATCCGCGGAGTCCCTCGCCGGCTTCGTCGACCGCTTCGGCGGCGCCGACACCGTCGGCGTCCTCTCGCTCTCGGTCTCGTGGAGGAACGCGGCCGGGGTCCTCGACGCCGCGAACTCCGCGACCGAACCTCTCCGTCAGCGCTCCCGCGTCGCGGTGCCCACCCTTCGCCCCCGCTCCGGGCGGAGCCGAGGGTCCCGCGTTGCCCGCCGTCACCGCCCACGTGTTCTCCGACACCGCGTCGGAGGCGCGCGGCGTCGTCGATGAATTCGTCGCGGGCGCGGCGCGTCCATCGTCGACGTCGTGGCGCGGATCCCGCCGGCGACGCCGCGGAAGCGACGCCGCTCCGGCCACCGCGGCAATCCTGTGCCGGGCGCGGCGCCAGTTCCCGGCGTTCGTCGCCGCGCTTCGCGCCCGGGGGGTCCGATACCAGGTGGTCGGCCTCGGCGGACTGCTCGACGAACCAGAGATCGTCGACGGTCGCGCTCCTTGATGCGCCCACGACCCCAGCCGGGGCGACTCGCTGATGCGCCTGCTGCCGTCGGATCGGTTCGCGCTCGGGGCCGCTCGACCTCGCCGCCCTCGGCGAGTGGTCGCGCGAGCTCGCGGGGCCCGCGCGACGAGCGCGACATCGAGCCGAGCATCCTCGACGCGCTCGAGGCCTCCCCGGGGCCGGGTGGATCTCGCGCGAGGGCCGATCGCTCGGTCGACGCCGCGCGGGAGCGACTCGGCGACGTGAGGACGCTCGTGGCCGCACCGTTCGTGCGCACGCCTACCTGCCCGTCGCCGAGCTCGTCGCGTTCGCATGGCGGGTCACGGGCTCGACATCGAGCTGCGCGCGAACCGCGCCGCCGTCGCGCGCGACCGCCGCCCTCGACGCGTTCGCCGACGTCGCGCGCTCGTTCGCGTCCGGTGCCGAGCACGCGACGCTCGGCGCGTTCCTCGCGTGGCTCGACGCAGCGAGGGACGAGGAGTCGGGGCTCGACTCGCCCGTCGCGCCGCCCGACCCGCTGGCCGTCCAGGTGCAGACCGTCCACTCGGCGAAGGGCCTCGAGTGGGACGTGGTCGCGGTCCCGGGTCTCATGGACGGCCGGTTCCCCAAGGTGTACCCGCCGAACGCGAGCCGTGCGGGATACGGCGACGCCGGCTGGATGTCGGGCCTCGCGACCCTCCCGTGGCCCCTCAGGCGCGACGCCGCGGAGCCTTCCCGTCTGGGAGTGGGAGGGTGCCACCGACGCCAAGGAGTTCGACGCGCAGCAAGGCCGCGTTCCGCGAGGCGGCGGCGCTCACACGCGTGGACGAGGAGCGGAGGCTCTTCTACGTCGCGCTCGACGAGGGCCTTCCACTCCGTCATCCTGAGCGGCGCGTGGTGGGACGCGGGCCCACCCCCTTCGAGCCCTCCCTGTTCCTGCGCGAGCTTGTCGACGCCGGGCGGCATCGTCGACGACGCCGCGTGGGACGCGCGGCCCGCGACGCAACCCCGCCGACGGCAGGCCCAGCGCCGTCGGCGCCGTGGCCGGCGGGCGAGACGGAGCGGCAGCGGCAGGTTCGCGCGCTCGCGGCGTCGAGGTCGGCGGCGGCCATCGCGGCGGGCGCGCCGACGAGCTCAGGCGCTTCCGTACGGCCGCGAGATCGCCGCGATGCTCGCGGAGGAGCAGGCGCGAGCGGTCACGGGCGAGCGCGTCGGTCCCGCTGCCGGCGCACCTCTCGGCCACCGCGCTGGTCGCGCTCGCCCGCGACCCCGGGCGTTCGCTCTCGACCTCCGCCGGCCCGTTCCCGCCGGACCCACGGTCGCCGCCGCGCGGGGGAGCGCGTTCCACGGGTGGGTCGAGGCGTACTACGGAGCCGTCGCGCTTGTGGGACGACGAGGAGGATAGCGAGGCCGTCGCGCGATCTCGCGGCGCTCCGGGAGGCCTTCCTGGCGTCGCCGTGGGCGTCGCGAACGCCCGCTGCGCACGGAGGCGGACGTCGAGGTCCCCGTCGGCGGCGTCGTCCTTCGCTCGCGGATCGACGCGGTCTTCCCCCCGGCGGCCGGGCTCGATCGCGTCACGATCGTCGACTGGAAGTCCGGCGCCCCGCCCAGCGGATCCGGCGGAGCGCGCCGCACGCGAGGTTCAGCTCGCCACCTACCGCCTCGCGTGGTCGCGCTGGAAGGGGATCCCGCATCGAGGACGTGGACGCCGTGTTCTTCTACGCGGCGACGGGGGAGACGGTCCCGCCGGAGCGCATGCTCGACGAGGCGAGATCCTTGCGCCCTGATCGCTCGCGCGCGCCCGCGCCGACGAGCCGCCTAGAGTTCTCCCGCGCCTCCGTCAGCAGGGCCTCGAGATCGGCGAGCATGTCGACGGCGTCGTCGACGACCTCCGGCTGCTCGGTGCGAATGCCATGCATGAGCCACCGCGCGAGGGCGAGCTCCGCGGCGAGACGGGCGCGGTCCACGAGGTGAGGGTCCCTCAGTTCCCTGCGTCCGACGGAGTAGGCCTCGATCACGGAGTCGGCCGCCTCCGGCGTCGCCGACGCGAGGAGCCACGCGAGGTCGTCGGCGGGATCGGCGACCCGCGCCTCCGCCCAGCCGACGATGCCGGCGACCGCGCCGTCGGCGACGACGACCTGGTGCTCGCCGAGGCTCGCGTGAATGGGCGTCGGCTCGAAGCGCCACCAGGCGACGTCCTCGAGACGTTCTTCCCAGCGTCCCGCGAGGGCCGGGGGAACGCGGCCCGTCTGGGCGGCGGCGTCGAGCTCCGCGAGGCGGCGCTGCCGGTACGCCTCCGGCTGTACGTGGGCAGTCCCTCGTCCTCGACGATTTCCGGACCGGAGCTCGTGGATCTGGGCGATCGAGCGACCAAGGGAGGCGGCGAGGCCGGGTCCCGGTTCGAGGGCCGCGAGGTTCAGGCGCGTTCCCGCGAATCTCCTCGTAGACCACCGCGCGCCCGCCCTCGGGAAGCGCGGCGGTCCCGCGGGTCGCGGCACCGCGAATCCGAGGTCGCCGGCGTCGTGCGCGCGTGCGAGGCCGCGCGAGAAGCCCGAGCTCCGCCTCGAGAGCGGCGCCCGCCGCGGGTCGCCGCGGCGCGCGCACGATCCACCGCTTGCCCGTCGCGTCGACGACGATGACGACGTCGAAGTCGACGTCGGCGTGCGGGCTGCGCAGAACGTCGTAGACGTCGAGGCCCGGCACCGCGGCCAGATCGCGAGCGCGGCGAGGGCGAGAGGCGAGTGGGGCACGACCTCACGCTAGAGGCAAACGGGGGCAAAGCGCCACGCGCCGCGTCGGGCGGCGGCTACCGTGTGAGGATGTCCGAACGCTGGCCCCTCGCCGAAGCGCCCCTCCACGACCGAGCGGCGGACCGCCGGCGCGTCCGCCGATCTCGCCGCGGCCGACGCTGTCGTCGTCGCCGGGCGATCGCGTCCTCGTCGACGCCGGGCGCCTCGTGATCGTGCCCCGATCGGAGCGCGCCGCCCGGCGTCCGTCGAGTTCTATCTCGGCACGCGATGGACGGCCGCGACGTGGTCGGGGTCGTACCCGACAGACTCCGCGTTCGAGCCGGCCGAGCGGTTCGATGACGATCCTCCGCGGCGCGTTCTCGAGCCTCGACACCCGGGACGGCCGCGCGGACTGGGAGATCGCCGCGACGGCCGTCGCCATGGCGACGTGGCACGGCCGCGCCGCCCATTGCCCGATCTGCGGCTCGCCGACGGTCCCGATGCAGGGGGCTGGGCGCGGCGTTGCGCTGCCGACGGAATCGAGCACTACCCCCGAACGGATCCCGCGGTGATCGTGGCGATCACCGATCGCCGAGGATCGGCTCCTGCTCGCGCACGTGTCCTATCACTCGCCCCGCCGGTACTCCCACCTCGCGGGCTACGTGGAGCCGGGCGAGTCGCTCGAGCAGGCCGCGCACCGCGAGGTCTTCGAGGAGGCGGGCATCACGCTCGGCAACCTCGAGTACGTCGGGAGCCAGCCCTGGCCCTTCCCCGCGTCGATCATGGTCGCGTTCACCGCGCGCGCCGTCGACGACGGACATCGTTGTCGACGGCGAGGAGGTGACGGACGCCGCGTGGCTCTCGCGCGCCGACCTCGCGGAGCGCGTGGCCGTCGGGCGACATCATTCTGGCGCCCCCAGGCTCGATCGCGCGGCACATGGTCCACCGGTGGTTCGGCGGGCCGGTCGCCGATGCTGCGGGTGTCTCCTCCGCGTGACACGATCGTCGCCATGAGGCCCGACGACATCCTTGAACCGCTCGATCCCGAGCAGCGCGAGGTCGCGCGGGCGCTCGACGGGACCCGTGTGCATCCTCGCGGGCGCAGGCACGGGCAAGACGCGAGCCATCACGCATCGCATCGCCTACGGCGTGGCGGTCAACGCGTACCAGGCGCCGTCGGTGCTCGCGGTGACCTTCACGGCGCGCGCGGCGGGCGAGATGCGGCAGCGGCTCCGGTCGCTCGGGCGTCGACGGTGTGCAGGCCAAGACGTTCCACGCCGCCGCGCTGCGCCAGCTCGGGTACTTCTGGCCCGAGGTCGTCGGGGGCCAGATCCCGCCGATCGCCCCTCAGAAGGGCGCGCTGGTCGGCGAGGCGGCGCGGCGCGTCGGGCTCAGCGTCGACCGGATCGCGGTGCGCGACCTCGCGGCGGAGATCGAGTGGGCCAAGGTGTCGCTCGTCGCGGCGACGGACTATGCGGCCGTCGCGCGAGCGCGAGGGCCGACCCCAGCCCGCAGGGGTCGCGCGCGCGGCGGTCGCCGACCTCATGCGGGCGTACGAGGACGTCAAGACCGACAAGGTGCTGCTCGACTTCGAGGACATCCTGCTGATCCTCGCCGACGTCATGGCGCGCCACAGGGAGGTCGGCGACACCATTCGCCGCCAGTACCGGCACTTCGTCGTGGACGAGTACCAGGACGTCTCGCCGCTGCAGCAGTACCTGCTCGACCAGTGGCTCGGGGGCCGGGACGAGCTGTGCGTCGTCGGCGACCCCTCCCAGACGATCTACTCGTTCGCCGGCGCCTCGCCCAAGCACCTCACCGGCTTTCCCCGCATGTACCCCCACGCCACCGTCGTGCGCCTCGTGCGCGACTACCGCTCGACGCCCCAGGTGGTGCGGCTCGCGAACGACCTGATGCGCGAGCCGCGGGGGCCGAGGCCGTCGAGCTCGTCGCCCAGCGCCCGTCGGGCCCCGCCGTCGCCTTCCAGACGTACCCCGACGGGGGCGCGGAGGCCGCGGGCACTGCCGAGCGCATCGCGGCGCTCGCGGCCGCGGGCGTTCCCCTTCGCGAGATCGCCGTCCTCTATCGAACCAACGGCCAGTCGGAGGTGCTGGAGGACGCCCTCGCCCAGCGGGGCATCGCCTACCTCGTGCGCGGGGGCGCCCGATTCTTCGATCGCGAGGAGGTCAAGAAGGCGATGGTCCTCCTGCGCGGCGCGGCGGTCTCCCCGTCGTCTCCCGAGGTCCCGTCGCCGTCCGCGAGGCGCTCGACGGCGCGGGATGGAGCGAGGAGCCCCCGGCGGCCAGCGCGGGGCGGTGCGCGAGCGCTGGGACTCGCTCCAGGCGCATCGTCGACCTCGCCGACGATTGGCCGGGCACCCTTCGCGAGTTCGTCGACGACTTGGGCGAGCGGGCGTCCGCCCAGCACGCGCCCGCCGTCGACGGCGTCACGCTCACCACCCTCCACGCGGCCAAGGGCCTCGAGTGGGACGCCGTCCTCATCGTCGGCCTGAGCGAGGGGCTCCTCCCCATCTCGATGGCCGAGACGGAGGCGGCGGTCGAGGAGGAGCGCCGCCTGCTCTACGTCGGCATCACGCGGGCCCGGGAGCACCTGCGTCCTCTCGTACGCACGCGCGCGCGCCGAAGGCGGGCGCGCGACGCGGAAGCGCACGCGCTTCCTGGAGAAGTGGTGGCCGGAGGCGCGCGTCGCGCCGCCCAAGCCCAAGGCCGCGGCCGCCGACCTCTCCGTGGCCGACCTGCGCCTCTTCGAGTCCCTCAAGGCGTGGAGGCTCGCCCACGCGGAGGCGGACGCCAAGCCGGCCTTCACCGTTCTCGTCGACGCGAGCCTCGCGCAGATCGCCGCCGAGCGGCCCGCGACCCTCGGCCAGCTCGCCAGGATCAAGGGCATCGGGCCGTCGAAGCTCGATCGCTACGGGCTCCAGATCCTCGGCCTCGTCGCGGACGACGCGGCCGGGAGCTAGGAGACGCCGCTACGCGGCCATCGTCGCGGCGTCGGCCGCCTCCTGCGTCCCCGACGTCCGCCCACGCCCCGCAGCCGCAGCGGGGGTGAGGGGCGACGGCCCGCCACGTCGCCGCGCCCCTGGCGGGGACCCGCCATCGGCCCGCCGGACCAGGGTCGCCCCGAAGCGCCTCGAGGAGCGTCCGCGCGGCGATGGCTCCCGCGAGGGCGGAGCAGTCCGCTGGCAGGTGCTCGCCGGCGCCGCGGCCGGAGGTCGCGAGCTGGAGCGCGACGGTCGGCCACTGCGGGTCGACGTCCGCCCGGGCGAGCTCGAGGCACGCGGCGCACGCGGTGACGCCCGGCGCGACGAGGGGGCCGACCGTGATCCCGTCCTCGTCCGACACGAGGAGAAGGTGGGGCGACGTCCGTCGCGAGGAGGGACCGGGGTCGCACGAGCCCCGCCGATCCGTGGGACGCGAGGACCTCGACATCGGCGACGGCCTCTCGCGAACCCCAGCGCACGTCGGAGCCGGTCTCTCCGACGGCGCGGGCGAAGGCCTCGGCCCGCGGAAGTCCCCGTGCCGACGCCGGGAAGGGATCCTCGGGTCGGACGGTCCTGGCGTCGATCGCCGACATGGTGCCGACACCCGCGAGGGCGAGCGCGCGGGCCGCCTCGAGCGAGGCGAGGCCGCATCCGCGCCACCGGACGTGGGCGCGAAGGAGCGGCTCGGAGGTCCGGTCCGTGGTGGCGAGGAGAGCGGGATGCGCCTCGAGCGCGGCGATCACGCGCGGGAAGGCGGCTCGCTCCGCGCCGGCTCACCGCGACCGACCGGCCCTCGAGGGACGCGAGAAAGCGCGCCTCGTCGGGCCCGAGATCGCGCACGACTAACGGGCGGGAGATGCCGACGCGCGCGACGCCGTCTCCCAGGTGGAAGACGGGGACGCCGGGCCGTAGTCGCATGCGTCCACCATGCCCGAGACGCCCCCCTGGACGGCGATTTCCACAGCGCCAGGAACGCGCGAAGGGCGGGCGACCGTGGTCGCCCGCCCTTCGCGAATCTCCTAGGCCGGAGCCTTCGGGAGAATGCGGGTCAGCTTGGTCCCGCAGTTCGGGCAGATGCCCTTGGCCATCCGGCGTCCGTTGGTCACGGAGATGTCTCCGGTGGTCGTCACCTTCGCCTTGTCCTTCAGGCAGTAGAACTCGCCGGTGTACTTGTCTTCCATGACTGCTCCCATCAGGTATCGGCGGGCTTCGAGCGCCCGCGCCCATGTGCCCCCGCATAGTGCTCATCTCAGCGTATGCCCGCATCCGGACAATTCCGGTGAGGTTGTCGCCCGTGTCGTTCTAGGCAGAATCGGGGCCCTCGGGCGCCGTCGCCGAGCATCTCGCGAAGTTCGCGATCGACCTCGTCGCCATGAGCGGCGGCGCCCGCGGGCCTCGACCCACGACGTCCAGTCGGCGAGTTCTGCCGGCCCGGGGAGGAGATCCGGGTGAGTCCAGACGTCGTCCCGCGCGTCCGAGCCCCCTGCGGCGCGGAGGGCGGCCCACATATCCGCCGCGTCGCGCAAGCGGCGCGGTCGCAACTCGAGGCCGAGGAGCGTCGCGAACGTGTGTTCCGCGGGCCCGCCCGCGGCGCGCCTGCGGCGCATCATCTCCCGCAGCTGACCGAGATGAGGGAGGTGGGGCGCGGCGGCCTGCGCCGTCACGTCGTCTACCCAACCCTCGACGAGGGCGAGCATCGTCTCGATCGCCTCGAGCATCGCTCGCTGGTCCTCGGTATGGGTGCTCGCGAAGATCCCGCGACTGAGCGCCGCCTGCAGCTGCGCGGGATCGCCCATGCTCGCTTGCGCCGACCGCGGAGTCGAGGGCGTCGAGGTCGATGGTCACCCCCGCGGCGTATCGCTCGATCGCCGTGTGAAGCTGGCCATGGAGCCATGGCGCGCGCTTGAACAGCCGGACGTGCGCCGCCTCCCGAAGCGCGAGGAAGGCCCTCACCTCGTCGGCCGGGACGTCGAGTCCCTCGGCGAACTCCGAGATCGATCGCGGGACGAGCGCCACCTGAGGCTCGCTCAGGAGGGGGAGGCCCAGGTCGGTGCCGCCGAAAGCCTCGCGCGCCATCGCCCCCGCGGCCTGGCCCACGTGCATTCCGCACACCGTGGGACTGATCTGCCCAAGGAGCATGCCCCCGTTCGTGCCGTCGGACTCCTCGCCCGCCTCCCGACGAAGCAAGCCGCCGAGTGCCCGCGACACGGATACCGCGACGGGACCGGCGAGGAAGCGCCAGGTGGGAAGCGTCGCCTCGACCCATTCCGCGTGGCTCCACACGTGCGGGACGAGCGTCGACGGCGCAAAGTCCGTCGCGGCGTCGAGCCACAATTCCGCCGTGGTGACCGCGGCCCGATGCTCGGCCGCGATCGCAGCGCTGACCGTCGGGTCGCCGCCCTGCGCCGCGACGCCGCGGGCGACGTCGTGCGCGAGCGACCAATTGACGTCCTCGCCGTCCGACTGCGCCATCAGGGCCCGCAGCTGCGTCAGGAGGTGATCGAGCATCCCCGGCGTCGCCTCGACCCCGGTCGAGGCCGCGAGTTGCGCGGGATCCACGCCCATCCTGCGCATTTCCTCGAGGGCCTCTTCCGCGCGGTCCCCGAAGAGTTCGCGCAAGCAACTGCATCCACTGCGACGACTCGTCGCTCACGTGTCCTCCCCGGGCTCTGGCGCGGTCGTCGCGCCTCGTACCCACGGTACGCCGCGGCGCTCGGGTCGGAGCAGCGTTCGCCATCAGCGATGATGGAGCCATGAAAGGGCGCCCCGTAGACGACTCCCAAGCCACCACACCGGCGACACCCGCCGGAACCCGGGCCCGCGCCGACGGCGCGATCGATCGTTCTGGCGCTCAGCGGCATGGCCTCCGCGTTGCTCCTTGCCGTCCTCGTCGTGCTGCCCTCGCCCTACGTGATCGAGGGCCCCGGCCCGACCTTCGACGTCTTCGACGGCAAGGACTCGCGGCACCACGCTCATCACCATCGATGGCGCGAAGACCTACGCCGCCTCGGGCGAACTGCGGCTGACGACCGTCGCGATTTCGCGCACGTCGCGACAGCTTGTTCTCGCTCGGGCCCGTGGTTCGCGCGTGGCTCGATCCCTGCTCCGCGACGTACCCGGACGCCCCGGTCCCCGACGACTACAAGGACGAGGTGCAGCAGGAGTGGCTGACGTCGCAGGAGATCGCGACCGTCGCCGCGCTCGGACAGCTGGGGATCGACGTGCCCGCGTCGATTCGCATCGCCGACTTCTCGGACGAGTCGAAGGCCGTCGGGCGCCTCGAGGTCGACGACGTGATCGTGTCCGTCAACGGCGCGCCGATCACGACGCTCCCGGATCTCACCGCCGCGATGGCGAAGATCAAGGCCGGGCGACGACGTTTCGCTCGTCGTCGACCGCGGGGGCCAGCAGGTCAGCGAAACCTTCCCCACGATCGCGGGCGACGACGGCGGGGCGCTCCTTGGCGTGTGGATCGACCCCACGTTCGACGCGCCGTACACCGTGTCAACGTGGCGATCGACCGCGTGGGCGGGCCCGAGCGCCGGGCTGATCTTCACCCTCGCGATCGTGGATCTCCTCACCCCCGAGGACGAGCTCCACGGCGCCAAGGTCGCCGGGCACGGGCACGATCAGCCCGGACGGCGCGGTCGGGCCCGATCGGCGGGCATCGCTCTCAAGATGATCGGCGCGTCGCGCGCGGGAGCCGATTGGTTCCTCGCTCCCGTCGTCGAATTGCGACGAAGTCGTCGGGCACGTTCCCGACGGCCTCCGCGTTGTCTCGGTAGCGGACCTCTCCGACGCCTACGACGCGATCGTCGCGATCGGCGAGCAACCAGGCGGACGCTCTGCCGACCTGCTCGTGAGTGTGCGAGGCTAGGTACGGCCACCATCCCCTCGACGATCAAGGAACCTGAACTCGTGACGAGCGACGAACGACCCGCACGCCAGCCCGCGCGCCCCGTGCGCCCGTGCGCATCCCGCGACGGCGGTCGCCGTGGGTTCCCACGATCGTGACCCTGCTGGTGATCGTCGTCGGAGCGATCATCCTCGCGCAGGTGTGGACCGAGGTCGCGTGGTACCGGGAGCTGGGCTTCGGCCAGGTGTGGCGCGCCGAGTGGGGCGCCAAGGCGGTGCTGTTCGTCGTCGCGGGAGTGCTCGCGTTCGCCGCTGTGTGGGCCAACCTCATGATCGCGCGGCGGGCACGCCCCAAGATTCAGCGCGGGACAGCGGAGCGTCTTCGAGTCCTACCGCGAGCAGATCCGTCCGATCGAGCGCGGCGCGACGATCGTCATTCCGCTCGCTCGTGGCACTCATCTCCGGTCTCGCGATCGCCTCGAGTTGGCGCACCGTCCTCGAGTGGCGCTACCAGGTCCCCTTCGGCACGGCCGACGCCCAGTTCGGCCACGATCTCGGCGTTCTACGTCTTCACGCTGCCCGCGCTCGACGCTCTTCCTCGACTTCGTGCTCGCCATCCTCCTGGTCTGCCTCGCGCTCTCGGCGTTCGTCCACCTGCTCTTCGGCGCGATCACCACCGGTGGGCGGACGTTCGCGACGACCGGCGTCGCGCGCGTGCAGATCGCCATCCTCGGCGCGGCCGTCATGGCGGTCATCGCCGTCAAGATCTGGGTGAGCCGGTTCTCGCTCGTCACGAAACTTGGCGACACCTTCGACGGCGCCAACTACGCGGACGTTCAGGCCGTCGTCCCCGCGCGGGGAATCCTCGCCGGGATCGGCATCCTCGTCGCAGCGCTCTTCCTCGTCGTCGATCTTCCGCGCCGACTGGCGGATCCCGATCGTCGGCGTGGTCCTCATGATCGTGTCGTGGCTCGTGGTCGGCGGCGTGTACCCCGCGATCATCCAGCGCTTCCAGGTGGAGCCGAACGCCCAGACGTTCGAGGCCCCCTATATCCAGAAGAACATCGACGCGACCCTCAAGGCCTACGGCCTCGACGACATCGCGGTGACCCAGTACGACGCGACGACGGACGCGCAGCAGGCGGCGCTTCGCGCGGACGCGCAGACCACGGCGTCGATCCGGCTCCTCGACCCCCACATCGTCTCTCCCGCATTCCAGCAGCTTCAGCAGAACAAGCAGTACTACGACTTCCCCGACGAGCTCTCCGTCGATCGCTACACGATCGACGGCCAGAAGTCCGACACCGTCATCGCCGTGCGCGAGCTCAACCTTGCTGGACTCGGCGGAGAGAACCGCACGTGGGTCAATGACCACACGGTCTTCACCCACGGGTTCGGCGTCGTCGCGGCATACGGCAACCGGACGAACAGCGACGGCCAGCCCACGTTCTTCGAGGGCGGCATCCCTCCGACGGGCGCCCTCGGCGCTTACGAGCCGCGCATCTACTTCGGCCCGAATCTCCCGAACTACTCCATCGTCGGCGCGCCGGAGGGCACGCAACCGTGGGAGCTCGACTACCCCGACGACTCGTCTCCCATCGGTCAGATCAACACGACCTACTCCGGCGTCGGGGGCCCGGGTATCGGCGACACGTTGACCAAGATCATGTTCTGGATCCGCTTCGGCGACGAGCAGATCCTGTTCTCCGAGCGCGTGACCCCGGACTCGCAGGTGCTCTACTACCGCGACCCGATCGACCGGGTGAAGAAGGTCGCGCCCTACCTGATGGTCGACTCGAACGTGTACCCCGCGATCGTCGACGGGCGCGTCGTCTGGATCGTGGACGGCTTCACCACGACGGACATGTACCCCTATGCCGACCACCTTGGCATCCCCACGGCGACCGGACCCGACTACCAGATGAACTACATCAGGAACTCGGTGAAGGCGACGGTCGACGCCTACGACGGAACCGTCACCCTCTACGCGTGGGACCCGACGGATCCCATCCTCCAGACGTGGAACCGCATCTACCCGAACTCGCTCCACCCGGTGTCGGAGATCTCGTCTCAGCTGATGAGCCACCTCCGCTACCCGGAGGACCTGTTCCGGATTCAGCGATTCGAGCTCGCGACCTATCACGTGACGGACGCCGCGTCCTTCTACTCGGGCCAGGACTTCTGGACGAACCCGGTCGATCCGACGGTCGGGACGACGGCGCTCGCAGCCGCCGTACTACCTGACGCTGAAGATGCCGGGCCAGGCCGAGCCGACGTTCTCCCTGACGGCGACGTTCATCCCCGGGGGTAACTCGAACAGGAACGTGCTCACCGGCTTCCTCGCGGTGAACTCCGAGCCCGGCTCCGTGGCGGGCGCTCCCGACCCCGACTACGGCAAGCTCAGGCTCCTCGAACTCCCGCGCGACACGACGGTGCTCGGGCCCGGACAGATGCAGAACGCCTTCAACTCCAACACCGAGGCGCAGAACGTGCTGAACCTCCTGCGCCAGGGGGAGACCGACGTCAAGAGCGGGAACCTGCTGACGCTCCCGGTGGGCGGCGGGCTCCTGTATGTGCAGCCGGTGTACGTCCAGAGCAGCAAGGGCACCCAGTTCCCCCTCCTGAGGAAGGTCTTCGTGGCCTTCGGCGACTCGGTCGGCTTTGCCGACACGCTCGACGGGGCGCTCGACCAGGTCTTCGGCCGGGCGACCACGTCGACCGACAACGGGAGCACTGACAACGGCAGCACTGACGACGGGACGACCGGGCCCAGGGACGACGAACCCGGACGTGGCCGAGGCTCAGGCGACGCTCCATCGCGCGCTCCTCGACGCCAAGGCCGCCATCGACGACGGGCAGGCCGCCCTCGCCGAGGGCGACTTCGCCGCGTACGGTGAGGCACAGTCGCGGCTCGCGCAGGCGCTTCAGGACGCACTCGACGCCGAGGCCGTGATCAACGCCGCGGGCGCGAGCTCCGTCGACCGACGGCGGCACGACCGTGCCGAGCGCGGGAAGACCGCCTAGGACTCGGCATGCGCCGCTCGTCAGCGGGGCTCCCCGTGTCGCGCGAGCTGGCGCTAGGCGAACGGCTGGCGCTGGGCGAACGGCTGGCGCTAGGAGACCGGGGCGCCGGCGGGCAGTGGCGCGGTGCCTCGGCTCGTGATGGCGCGGAGGGACACCGCGAGGAACGCCCATGAGACGAGCGAGCAGGATCGCCGAGACGACGCCCGCGGGACCGAGGGCGCGAATGTCGATGCCCGCGAGGGGATCGTTCGTGTCCTGGAACGCCCGGCTGAAGTCGGAGGCGGCGATCACCTGGACGAAGCCCACCGTGGACGCCGCGCCAGACGGCGAGGTACGCGAGCCACCACGGCGCCCACCGCCCGTGATCGCGCCCGCCGGTTGAGCCCGCGGAAGTAGAGGTACGGCATGACGAGGTTCGCGAGCGGAATCAGCCACACGAACCACGCCCAGACCCGGCGCAAGGGGAAGCTGTTCGCCCGCGTCCGTGAGGCGCTGGTGCATCTTCGTCATCCACAGTGCGAGGGTGATGTAGGCGCCGAGCATCAGCATCGAGGCCAGGCTCTGCAGGCCCTGCGAGCCCGACGTAGTTCGCGTCGAACGTGGCTCGGGTCCGACGTACCGGTCGAAGTCCGCGTAGACGGAGCGCGAGAGCAAGCCGCCGACGAGGGTGAGCACGCCGACGCCGAGCGGTCAGTCCGATCGTCGTGTTCGCGAGTCCGGTGGGGCGCGCCCGCGCCCCAGCCCGTGCGCGGGGCGGCGCCGAGCGGGGGAGGGTCGAGGGTGGGGGTGCATGGTCATGACATCGAAGATACCCCGACGACAGCACGGCCGCGCGATTTTGCCTGCCGACGCAGCGTGACGTAGAGTGGTTACTTCGCCGACGCGGGGTGGAGCAGCTCGGTAGCTCGCCGGGCTCATAACCCGGAGGTCGCAGGTTCAAATCCTGTCCCCGCTACGAAGGCAACGACACCGTTGCCGCAAGGGCCCGGTCAGCAGACGCTGACCGGGCCCTTCGTCGTTCGCGCCCGACGCGGTAGCCGCGAGCGGGCGACGTACTCTTGTCGCGTGTCGTCTCCGAGAACCGTGGGCCTCCCGGGCGCGACGGGCATCGGCGTCGGTTCCATGTTGGGAGCTGGCGTGTTCGTCGTCTGGGCGCCCGCCCTAGCCGCCGCTGGCAGGCTCGTTGTCGTCGCGGTCGTCGTCGCGGGCGCCGTCGCGGCGATCAACGCGCTCTCGACCGCTCAACTTGCCGCGCGCTACCCCGGCGCTGGCGGTGCCTACGCGTATGGGAGGGCCGAACTCGGCGCGCGATGGGGCTTCGTCGCGGGCGTCGCGTTTGTCGCGGGGAAGACCGCCTCCGTTGCCGCCGTGGCCCTCGCCATCGGGACCTACGCGTGGCCCGCTCACGCCGCCATCGTCGCGACCGCGGGAATCGCGGGGAGTTGGGGCCTCAACGCCCGGGGAATCACGCGCACGGCGGCGGTCGCGACGGCGCTCGGGGCCGCCGTCCTCGCGGGCCTCGGGGCGGTCATGGTCGCGGCGCTCCGCGCGGGCCCGCCGATGCATCCCGTCGCGCGGCTCGAGGCGGTGACGCCCCCTCCCCGCTTCGGCGTCCTCACCGCCGCGGCCCTCATCTTCTTCGCGTTCGCCGGGTACGCGAGGGTCGCGACGCTCGGCGAGGAGGTCCGTGATCCCGCCAGGACCATTCCCCGGGCGATCGCCGTTGCTCTCGGCGCCGTCGGCGCCCTCTACCTGCTGATCGCCGTCGCGTTCCGCGACGCGTGGGGAGGAAGCCTCGCGCGAGCCGAGGGCGTGCCCCTGCGCGACCTCGCGGCGCAGGTGCAGGGCGGTGAAGGCGTCGTCGCGGTCCTCGCGCCGTTGTCCGCCGTCGGCGCCCTCGTCGCGCTGACCGCGGGAATCGGCCGCACGGCCATGGCCATGGCACGCGGGCGCGACCTCCCGCGCGTGTTCGCGAGGCGCGATCGCGCGGGAGTCCCGTGGGTGGCGGAGGGACGCGAGCGCGGCGCTGTCCGTCGTCCTCGTCTGGTTCGGCGACCTGGGCTTCGCGCTGGCGATGTCGGCGGCCGCGGTCCTCGTCTACTACGGGCTCGCGAACCTCGCCGCCTCGCGGCAAGCGAGGGGCGGCCGGAGGGCGGGGTGGGGGCATCCCGTCAGCGCTCAGCGTGGTGGGCGCCGTCTCGTGCGTCGCGCTCGCCGCGTCGCTCCCCGTAGCCGCGACGGCCATGACCGCGGCGTCGCTCGCGGCCGCCGTCGCCGCGCGAGAGATCGCCCGTCGCGGGGATACCGTCCGAGGGGATGCCGGAGAGCAGTAGGGCGGGCAGCGCTAGCGGGCGAGCCAGGCGTCGGCCGCCTCGAATTCCCTCTCGATCGCCGCGCGAGCGCCTCGCCCACCGCCTGTGACACCGCGGCACTGATGAGGAAGGCGCTCGACGACACGGCGCCCTCGACGGTGAGGACCGAGCCGTCCCCGTCGGGCGCGAGCGTGATCGAGCCGGCCGCGCGGGCCGGCGCGCCGACGATCTCGACGGCGAACGTCGCGTCGCGATCCGGGCCGTCCGGCTCGGTCCATGCCTCGGTGTAGTTCACGGACAGGTTGGGGCCGAGGAATCGCGCGGAAGTCGGCCCGAATGGTCTCCGTGGGGACGACGCGGCGGATCGCGACGTCGAACGCGCCGTCGGGCGTGCCGTCCGTCAGGACGTCGGAGTCCGTCGCGCCCGTCGCGGACGCGCGGCGCACGCGAAAAGCCCTCGTCGGCGTACATCGTCGACGACGTCGGCTGACCGGCGCATTGAACCGGTGTGTGAACTCCAAGTGCATGGCTCCCCCTGGCGGAACACCATCACTGTACCGGCAGATTGAGGCCCTACGCTGAGGACATGGCGACGCTGCGCGAGAGGGCGGAACGGCACGCGCCCATGACGGACGCGGAGGCCGAGTGGCTGACCGCGCTCGCGGCGGATTGGCAGATCATTTCCGACCTCTCTTTCGCGGACCTCGTGATGTGGAGGCGGGCGGGCAAGACCTTCGTCGCGATCGCCCAGTGCCGCCCATCGACGGGCCCGACGGTGCACCAGGACGACATCGTCGGCACCTTTGCGCCCGCGGGCAGGGTCGCCGCACTCGAGCGCGCCGTGACGCAGATGGCGATCGTCGCGACGCGGGAACCGCGCTGGGACGAGTCCTACGCCGTTCGAGAAGACGCGCTTCCCGTCGTGATGAACGGCGAGGTGATCGCGGTGCTCACGCGCGAGGTGTCCCAGGCGGCGTCGCGCTCCTCCAGCCGCCTGGAGCTCAACTACAAGGGTGCGGCGGACGACCTGCTCCACATGATCGTCCGAGGCGAGTTCCCCGCGCCGGCGGCGGGCGTCGCCCAGCGCCGCGGCGCCCCCCGCGTCGGCGACGGCATGATGCGGCTCGACGACCGCGGGCACGTCACCTACGCGAGCCCCAACGCGTCTCTCGTGCTTCCACCGGCTCGGCGTCACGGGGACCCTGTCGGGCGCTCCCTCCCGAGGATCACGAGCGAGGTGGTCGCCGAGCAGGGGACCATCGACGAGACCCTGGCGATGGTCGTCATGGGTCGCGCGGCGTGGCGAACGGACCTCGAGGCCAACGGCGGCTGCCTCTCGCTTCGCGCGATCCCCACGACGGAGAAGGGGACGAGAACCGGCGCCCTCCTCCTGTGCCGCGACGTCTCCGAACTCCGGCGACGCGAGCGCGAGCTCATCACCAAGGACGCGACGATCCGCGAGATCCATCACCGGGTGAAGAACAACCTCCAGACCGTCGCCGCGCTCCTGCGGCTTCAGAGCCGCGCGTCGAGGCGCCCGAGGCCAAGGAGGCGCTCTCCGAGGCCATGCGACGCGTCTCGACGATCGCCCTGGTCCACGAGACCCTGTCGGGGACGCTCGACGAGCTCGTGAACTTCGACGACCTGGTGACGCGGAGCGTCCGCATGGTCGCCGACGTCGCGTCGAGCCCCGACGTCCGCGTCAAGTTCGTCCGCGAGGGCGACTTCGGCCTGATCGCCGCGCCGTCCGCTTCGTCGCTCGCCCTCGTCGTCACGGAGCTCGTGACCAACGCCGTCGAGCACGGCTTCGTGGGGCGCGAGTCCGGGACGATCTGGATCAGCGGCTCAGCGGGACGAGCACCACCTCACGTTCGTCATCGCGGACAACGGGGTGGGGATCGCGACCAAGCCGACGGGGCTCGGATCACAGATCGTCAAGACGCTCGTCGAGAACGAATTCGGGCGGATCGCTCGAGTGGCGCGCCGTCGACGGCGGCAGCGAGGTCGAGGTGCGGGTGACCGTCGAGCCGGTGCGCTAGCGGGACGCTACTTGGCCGCTCGGCGCGCGCGAGCCGCGCGGCGCTTGAGCGAACGACGCTCGTCCTCGGAGAGGCCGCCCCAGACGCCGGAGTCCTGGTTGTGCTCCATGGCCCACGTGAGGCAGACCTCGCGCACCGTGCACGAGTTGCAGACCACCTTCGCGCGCTCGATCATGTCGAGCGCGGGGCCCGTGTTGCCGACCGGGAAGAACATTTCGGGGTCGTCAACATCGAGGCATGCGGCACGGTCGCGCCATTCCATAGCTCGCTCCTAGAGGGCAGGGGTGTAGGGGGTTCTCGCCATCGAGGGAGAGGCGGGAGCGATGCTCGCTCGCCTCGAATATCTAGGTTCTCATGGTTACGAACAGATGACAAGAGCGTTGCTGGGAGTGTTTCGCGGGCGGCCAGGCGGCGTCGGCGGTCCCCGCGGGTCCTTCCTAGGCCGCCTCGGCGAGCTGAACCGCCGTGCCGCGCCCGTCGACGACCACCACGGCCCTCCCGCGGCCGGGCCGTGGGTCGGTCAGCCCGACGTCGCCGGACGCGCCGGCCTCGGAGACGAGCCTCGGCGTCGGGTGGGCAACGACGATCGTCGCGCGGTCGGCGACGGCCCGGGGGACGGCCAGCGGTCCGTCGGCGATTGTCGGCTCAATGTCGACGCCGACGCGGCGCGCGAGGGCGGCGATGGCGGCGGCCGCCCAGTCCCTCGCGTGGGCGCGCTCGCCGATGATGATGACCGGGCGCTCCGGTGTGATCGTCGCGATTGAGGCGTCGTCCCCGCCAATGCCGATGGGCACGCCCCCGTCCACGAGTGCCTCGGGAAGCCGCGCCGCCGCGACCGCCGACGGCAGCGGGGCGACGACGGGAGGTGCCTCGGGCGCCGCCAGCACGCCGATCTGCGCCTCGATCCATCGCCCTCCCGTGCCGACGGCCGCCCGACCCGGCAAGCGCGCGCGGTCGTGAAGGGCGCGAGGGACGGACCAGAGCGCTTCGTCGGCGGGATCCCCGCCGGCGAGGACGACGCGGATGCTGGCATGGATCGCGAGCCGCTGCGGCGCCGCCAGCGGGGCGGCGAACGCGACGGGGCGCCCCAAGGCGAGCATCGCGAGCAGTTCCTCCTGTGGCGCACCGCGGTCCGCCTCGGCAAGGCTCGCGAGCGCCTGGGCGCCGTCGTCGACGAGGAGGAGCCAGTCGTCGCGGTCGCGCGCGAGCGCGATGGTTCGTGCCGCCTCGCGGGGATCGGAGGGAAGCCACACGGGCCGCAGCGCACACGTGTCCGACTGGGCGGCAATGGTCGAGAGGAGCGTGGATCGGCCGGAGCGAGCCGGTCCCACGACGAGCAGGGGACCCTCTGAGGGGTCCCAGGTGACCGGGCGTTGGAGGCGCTCCGTGGCAAGGTCTCCGAGGCCGAGCCAGATCGTTCCCGCGGTCGTTCCCGGCGGCGGCCCTCCGGCGAGCCTGTCAGGGAGAGGAGGGAACCACAGGGTCTGGGCCGTGGCGTCGGACCAACGCTCCTCGATCCGCCTCGACAGATCGCGCGAGTCCCCGACTCCCTCGAGGTGCGACCACGGCGACACGAGAGGCGACGGCTCGGCCGTCGGAAGCGCGGTCTGGAAGGTCGTGCGCTCGGAGCCGACGGCGAGGATCGCCCTCCCGGGGATGTCCCGCGGGAGTTCCGCGGCGGCCGCCGATCCGACGAGGTCGCGGGACTCGGCCTCCGACGCAACCCTCAGGGCGAGCGTCGCGCCCACATTGGCCCGAATCTCCGGCGTGACGGCGCCGGCGGGGCGCTGGGTCGCGAGCACGAGATGCAAGCCGAGCGAGCGGCCCTGCGCGGCAAGGCGCGTGAGATCGGGAAGGAAGTCGCGGTAGTGCGCGACGAGCTCCTGGTATTCGTCGGCGACGACGAGGAGCCGCGGTGGCGCGCCGCCCGCCACCTCCCACTGGGCGTACGACGCGTGGCCCGCGGCGGCGAGCGACCTCTTGCGATCCGCGATCTCCTGCGCGAGAGCGGCGAGGGCGCGGCGGGCAAGGTGCGGGTCGAGGTCGGTCAAGGTCCCCGCCACGTGGGGCAAGCCCATGCAGGACCGCAGGCCAGCGCCGCCCTTGAAGTCGATGAGCGCGATCGAAAGGTCGGCGGGTCCCCAACGATCGGCGAGCGCGAGGACGAGCGTTTCGAGGAGGGCGGACTTCCCGGAGCCGGTGGTTCCCGCCACGAGGAGATGCGGTCCGTGGGCGTCGAGGTCAATCGTCAGGGGGCCGTGCGCGGAAATGCCGAGCGGAGCCGCGAGGCGCCGGGGCGCGCCGACGGCGTGCTCCACGCGAGGCTCGGGGCGTGGGCGGCGCTCGTCGAGATCGGCGAGCCTCGCGATGGTCGGCAGCGCCGTGGTGCGCGAGGCCCCCGCGAGCGATCGCGCGACGGCCTCCGCCGTCCCGAGGGACATGGCGACCGGCGGCACCGCCCAGGTCCGGCCTCGCGCGTCGACGGACGCTCCTTGCTCCGACACGGTGACGACGACGTCCGCCCAGGACGGGGGGTCGTCGCCGTCGACGAGGACGACCTCCGGGTCGCCGGGCGTGGGCGGTGCGAGCCAGGAGGTCCAGGCCTCGGCCCATGCGCCCGCGCGCGGGGCCGTGCCCCGGGCCAGGAGGACGGCGCGGGCGAAGCCCCGAGCCCGCTCGACCGTTCCCGTAATCGCGATGGTTCCTGACGCCGCCCTCCAGAACGCGCGCGACTCGGGAAGGAGGCAGGGCACGGCCGAGACGTCCGGGGGCGGATGCGCGCCCCGCACGCGCGCCGCAAGGATCGGCGCTGCGACGTACGCGGGGTAGGCACAGCCGACGAGGAGCAGCCACCAGCGCCCGGTCATCGCCGCCATCATGAAGCCCGTCCCGAGGGAGCCCGCGAGGGGGGCGAGCCTTCCTCCCAGGGAAGGCGCGTGGGCCGCGCCGTCGGCGGAGCGGGGTGGCGGGGCGTCGGCCGAGTCGTCGGCGTCCTCGACCGCGATGAGCGACGACCCCATCGAGAGGAGGACGCCCGGCCGGCACGGAATGCGCCGGCCGACGGTCCGCTCGCCCGCCTCCCACGCAATCGTCCCATTGGCGGAGTCCGCATCCTTGATCGCGACGTCGCGACCGCCGACGACGCTGGCGTGGATCGTCGACAGCGTGGGATCGGCAATGGCAAGGGAACACGACGGGTCGCGGCCGATCGTCGCCCCGGGGACGGCGGCGGCCCAGGCGCCGGCGTCGGGCCCCGCGAGAACGCGAAGGACCCGTCCGCGCGGCGGCGCGCACGGCGGGGAGGGGTCGCTGCTCAGGATGGCGCCCTCGAGGAGGGGCCACGTTCCCACGGGGTGGTGGGAATCGAGGAGTATGTCGCCGCACCACGGCCGCGCGGCGAGGAAGAGCCCGGCGGCGCGCGCGGCGTCGCAGACGTCGAGGACGGTCGCGCCTGGCCGAGCCTCGACGTCGAACGACGGGTGGACGGTGATGCGCACGATCGCCAGCGTCGCGCGTGCCCGTCGGCGGCGCTACACCACGCGGCAACATGTGGACAACCCGCTACCGCCCGGGGACGAACTCCACGCTTCCGTCGGGGCGCGCCTCGCCGACGTACCAATCGAACTCTTGCGGTGCGGGGTACGGCGGGAGCCCGGAGAGCGAGCTTCCCGTGTAGCGCGTGCGTGAGAGGAACGTCGGAGCGTCGGGCTCCTCGGACCACGGGACCTGGTCGAGGGTCCTCGTGAGGACGACCGGTTCCTCGCCGAGCGCGTCGGCAATCTGCTTGACGTCCGCTTGAGACAGCGCATCGAGGCTCAGCACGACGGGCACGTCGCACGCGACCCGGAGGGTGCCAAGGTGCGAGGACGTTCCCGCGAGCAGGACCGGGCGGCCGTCGACGTATTCGCAGAGGGTGTCGACCTGCTCTCTGGCGCCCCGCTGTTCCGCGAGGTAGAGGGCGCTATTTCCGCTCAGCGTCCAGCCCGTCGGCTGGGTCACGCTGATCCACGAGGTCAGGGGCGCACCGGCGATCACGGCCGCGATAGCGATCGAGGCGAACCCGGGCCAGTCACGTCCGGCGTTCCTCGCCGCGGCCCACCGCGGGAGGATCGCCTGCCACGCGACCGCGGCGAACAGGAGGAGGCCGATGACGAGCGACGGGTAGAGCCTGCGGATGGCCCAGACCTGGTCGGGCATGATCGCGGGCCTCACCACGTACAGCATCGCGGGCACGAGCAGGCCTGCGAGCGGAATCGCCCAGAGGGAGCGCCCGCGGCCGAGCCTCAGCGCCCCGATCGCCAGGCCCGCGATCCCGAGCGCCACCACGGGCCACGTGAGGTAGAAGCTGACCCAGGTGATGGTGCTCTCGGCATAGGTGCGCGTCCCGTCGACGGGGAGGCCCTGGCTCGCCTGCCAGTACGCGACGACGTTGACCTGGAAGTCGTCGGGCGTCGTGTGGGTCGTCATCCACAGGGGCCGCGAGGCGAGGACGGCGAAGACGAGCACCGTGGCCCATGCCATCGCCCATGGCATGACGCGCGCGAGGCGCCGGGTGCGACGTCCCTGCGACGCGGCCCCGGAGTCGCGACCGGCCGAAAGTGGCGGGGAGGCGCGCCGGACGCGCGACGGCTTGCACGACGACCGTAGCGATGGCCCCGAGGACGAGCGCGCCGACGAGCGCGCCGTACGCGACCTCAAGCCCCCGCGACTCGCTCGCGAGGCGTGCGACGTATCCGCGTGACCAGCGCCAGATCGAGGCGTGTCCCGCCAGGGTGAGCGCCCCCTGAGCGACGGCGAAGCCGACGAACGCGCCTGCCCGCCATCGCGTCGTGTGTGCCCGGGAGGCGGCGAGCGCGACGGCGACGCCGAGCGCGATGCCCAGGGCGAAGAGCGGGCCGTCCACCCGGGCGAGGAACGTCGAGCCGCTCGCGACGCCCGCGGCGACGAGGGGCGCGATCCGGCCCCGCTCGACGCCGTGCCACGCCCACGCGATGGACGCGAGGACGAGGACCATCGTGATCGGTTCGGTGTAATCGGCGCGCGAGAGCCAGATGTGGGACACCGTGAGCGAGAGGCCGACCGCCGGCACGAGCGCGGCGATGGGCCCCATCATGCGTCGCGCCAGCGCGTACGTGGCGAGAAGCGCGACGGCGCCAACGACGAGATTGGCGGTCAGCACGCCGGACTCTCCGTTGATCCAGCCGCCGACGGCGGCGAGAGCTGGCAGCATCTTCGCGCCCTGGGGCTGAATCATGTCGCCGTTCAGGTTCCAGGCCTCCGGGGCGTCCGCGAGCCAGTACGCGCTCCCTTGCGAGGCCTCGAGGGCGTGTCCGGCGGGGATGTCGGTGGAGGGGTGGTTCGTCAGCCACATGCCCGTCAGGGTGAGGAACGCGGGGTCGCGCCGCACGATGAGGTACTCCGCGACCCACGGCAGGTTGGCGAGGAACCAGATGACCGCACCGCCGAGGGCGATGGCCGCGCCCCTGACGGACCGGTCGTCCGCCTCGGGCCGTGGTCCGAGGAACCATAGCGGAGCCGCGAGGGCGATCGCGAGCGGCAGCGTCGTGTACGGGTGGAGGGCACCGAGCGACACGGTGAGGCCGCAGGAAACGGCGAGCGCGACGAGGAGGAGGGTGATCCTCTCCGGCGCCGCCACGATGGCGCGGCGTGCGAACTCGGCGGCGCTCCGGCGTCCCAGGGCGCCCTCGGGTGCGGTGGCGGTCACGAGTGACGAGCCTACCCGTCGGCCGGACAGCGATCGCGACGAGTGGGACCCGCGCCTGGTCGCCTCGGCCTTCGCGCGGTATCGTGTCGCCATGGCGACAATAGTCTTGGTCGAAGATGACCCGACGATTGCTGAGCCCTTGACCCGCGCTTTGGCAAGGGAGGGCTACACAGTCGAGGCGTATGGCACAGGGATCGGCGGGGTCGAGGCGAGCGAACGAGCGGACCTCATCATCCTCGACCTCGGGCTTCCCGACATCGACGGGATCGAGGTGGCGCGACGCGTTCGGGACAAGGGCCTGACCGTCCCCATCCTGATGTTGACGGCCCGCGTCGATGAGGTCGACCTCGTCGTCGGCCTTGACGCTGGCGCCGACGACTACGTGACCAAGCCGTTCCGCCTCGCCGAGCTTCTGGCGCGCGTCCGCGCGCTCCTGCGTCGGCGAGTCTCGGTCGATGGGGCGTCCGATCTCGAGGTGAACGGCATCCGGATGGACGTCGCCGGGCACCGCGCGTTCGCCGACGGGCGCGAGCTCCAGCTCAGCGGCAAGGAGTTCGACCTGCTGCACGTCCTGGTCGCCAACGCCGGGACGGTCGTCAGCCGCGAGGCGCTCATGCGCGACGTGTGGACGGCCGACGCTGGCGCTCCCTCGAAGACCCTCGACATGCACGTCTCGTGGCTCCGCCGCAAGCTGGGCGACGACGCAAACGATCCCCGATTCATCACCACGGTGAGGGGTCTGGGCTTCCGGTTCGAGACCGGCGTCGAGTAGGGGCGGGCCGTGCGCCGGCGCCTCCTGTACGCGACGTTCTCGGCGGTCCTCGCCGCGGTCGTCCTCCTCGGCGTCCCTCTCGCGATCGCTGCCGCGCAGTCCGTCCGCGACAGCTCCCAGACCGAGCTGGACGCGCGCGCCGTCACGGTTGCCAGGGCGCTCGAGGCGCGCTACATCAACGAAGAGACGATCTCTAACGCGGTGCTTGAGTCCTACGTCGGCGGGCGAAACAGCCCGGCGGCGTACGTCCTCGTCACCCTTCCGGCGGGCGAGTCATTCGAGGCGGGTTCGCACCCCGAGCGCGCGTTTTCCACCGACTACGCGTCGAAGGCCGGGCTCACCATCCACATGGAGATCTCCTGGTGGGACGTGTTCTGGTCGGCGACGAAGGCGGTGGGTGTCGTGCTGATCGCTGGCATGGCCGCGATCATCGCGGGAGTGCTCGTGTCGGTTCGCCAGGCGGGGCGGCTCTCGGACCCGCTGGTTCTCCTTGCCGCGAGCGCTGAGCAGCTCGGATCGGGCCAGTCCCGGCCGCGGATCGAGAAGTCGGGAGTCGAGGAGATCGACCTCGTCGCCGCGGAGCTCGTGAGGAGCGGCGACCGCATGGCGGCGCGGCTCGCAAGCGAGCGGCAGTTCTCGTCTGACGCCTCGCATCAACTGAGGACTCCGCTCACGTCGCTCAGCATGCGCCTGGAAGAGATCTCGTCGACCACGACCCAAGACGACGTGCGCGCGGAGGCGGAGGCCGCGCTCGTTCAGGTCGAGCGGCTCGTCGGGGTGGTCGACGATCTCCTCGGGCGGACCAGGCGCGCGCTCGGCGGCTCGACGGAGGCCGTCGAACTGGGAGGAATCTTGGAGCAGCAGCGCGAGGAGTGGGCGCCCGCGTTCAGCGGCGCGGGACGCACTCTCAACGTGCAGGGGACGGATGCGACCGTGTTCGCGACCCCCGGTGGCCTCGCCCAGGTGCTCGCGACGCTCCTCGAGAACTCCCTTGCGCACGGCGGGGGGACGACGTCGGTCAAGGTCAGGGAGTCCGGCGCGAGCAACGCGATTGTGGTCGAGGTCGTCGACGAGGGCGCGGGAGTTCCCGAGGAGATCGCTCCGAGGATCTTCGAGCGGGAGGTCACTTCGGGCCGCGGCACGGGACTCGGGCTCGCGCTCGCGCGCGATCTCGTCACCGCCGACGGCGGCCGGCTTGAGTTGTCCCAGCGATCGCCCGCGATGTTCTCGATCTTCTTGCAGGCCGTGCCGCGCATGATCGACGTCGAGAAGGTCGTCCCCCACTCGGCGACGCTCAGGCGTCGCCGCGGTCGCCGGTGAACACGAACCGGCGATAGCCGGCGTACCGGGTGATCGTCCCGATCCCAATCCCGATGACGGCAGCGGCGTTGATGCCCGCTTGGCTCGTGAAGCCGAGGACGTAGGCTCCGAGGGCGGCGACGCCCGCCCGCTCGGCAAGGGCGACGACATTGACGATGGCGAAGATCGCGAGCTCGCTCGCGGGGTGGCGTGCGCGGCGGTGCGAGAACGCCCAGAGTCGGTTGCCAACCCAGGAGACGAGCGTCGCGGTCACGGCCGCGACGACGTTCGCCGTCACGACCTTCTGGTCTTGCGCGAGCGGCGTCCGCCACACGAAGTAGACGAGATTGAGCGTGCCGAGGTCCACGACGAACGCGATCGCGCCCACGACCCCGAACCGGAGGAGCTCGCCGCGGCGTTCGGTGAGCCAGGCCGAAACGCGCATGGCGAGAGCCTAGCCTGGAGCGCGGGGGAACGCCGACGATGCCGGTATCGTGATGCCGGGAGGTTCAGATGACGACGAGTCAGCCCCGCGTGGGCATCATCATGGGTTCGGATTCGGATTGGCCGATCATGCGGGCCGCGGCCGAGGCACTCGACGAATTCGGCGTCGCGAGCGAGGCCAAGGTCTTGTCGGCGCACCGCATGCCCGACGAGACGATCGCCTACGGCCGGGAAGCGGTCGAGCGCGGGATCCGCGTGATCATCGCGGGCGCGGGCGGCGCGGCGCACTTGCCCGGCGTCCTCGCGGCGGTCACCGTGCTCCCCGTCATTGGCGTTCCCGTTCCGCTCGCGACGCTCGACGGCCTCGACTCGCTCCTCAGCATCGTTCAGATGCCCGCGGGCGTTCCCGTTGCGACGGTGTCGATCGGCGGAGCGCGGAACGCCGGGATCCTGGCCGCGCGGATTCTCGGCGCGGGTTCGGACGCGGAGGCGGAGGCCATGCGGGCGCGCGTCACCGAGTTCCAGGCGACGCTGAAGGCGGCCGCGGTCGCGAAGGGCGCGAAGCTTCCCCGCTAGAGGCGATGCCGCGAGCGCGGATGCCCAGTGCCGCGCGAGCACGTGGCGCGCGAGCACGTGACGCGCAGCGTGGCGCGCGAGCGCCCTACGGAGTGCAGGCGCCGAGGAGGTCGATGCCGGGCTCAGAGCCCGGCGCCGTCGTCGGCGTCAGGTCGCCACTCGTCGTCGGGCTCGGCGCGGGGATCGGCGCCGCGAAACTCATCGACGCGACCGTCGTCCCCTCGATCGGCTGGTCGTTGATGATCGCGGAGAACATGTCTTTCGCCGCGGGCGTCCACGTGACGTTGAGGAAGTCAGACGTGTACTTGTTCGGCACGGTCGTGAACACGATGTTGTCCTGGGAGATGTGCCGGAGACTGAAGGCCAAGCCGATGAGGAAGTTCGCGTCCGCTAGGCGGGGGCTCGTCGTCATGGAGTCCGCTCCCGCGGTGATGAAGTCGCGGAGTTGGATCTGGTTCGTGAAGAGGTTCTTCGACATCGCGACCTCTGCGGTGTGCGAGAGGAGCTCCTGCTGGCGCGTGATGCGCTGGATGTCGGAGCCCTCCACCCACTCCTTGCCGACCTCCGCGGTCCTGAGCCGCGCCCACGCGAGCGCCTGTGTGCCGTTGAGGATCTGCCTGCCGGCCGGGAGGTCGAGCGCCGCCTTGCCGGAGACGATGTGGCCGGGGATGCACATGGGGACGCCCCCGAGGGCGTCGATCATGGCGGCGAAGCCGACGAAGTCGACCACGGCGTAGTAGTGGATGTAGATGCCCGTGAGCGTCTCGACGGTCTTCTGAACGCACGCGGCGGCCTCGGCGGGATTGCCCTTCTTGCCGCCGTTCGAGAAGGCGACGTTGAACTTCGTGGTCCACCCCTTGACGACCGTGCCGTCGAAGAGCGTGCAGTTCGGGATCCTCACCCACGAGTCGCGGGGGATCGACATCAACTCGATGCGCGTCCGGTCGGCGGAGATGTGCATGACGATCGTCGTGTCGTTGCGCATTCCGCCTGCCGAGCCTCCGATGGCGGCGTTCGCCCCCGCGCGCGTGTCGGATCCCATCAGCAGGATGTTGATCGCCTCGCCCTTGGAGTCATCCGTCGGTGCCTTCACGATTTCCGGCCGGACGTCGCCGAGCAGAACCTCGACGTCGACCTTGTCGACGTGCTCGAGCGCGCTCTGGAAGTAGACGTATCCGCCGACGCCGGAGAATCCGAGGAGAGCGGCGGCGCTGTATGCCATGGCGCGGACCACGGGGTGGCCGCGGCCGCGCGCCGAGTGGCGCCGCGGAGGCATGCGCAGCACGCTCACGGTGTGGTCCCTTCGGTCGCGATCATGGCACCCCATTCTACGAACGACCCGGGTGACAACGAACTCGCGGGGTCAATCGTTGCGGTGGGCCTAGGCTACGCGGTCGCGCATGCCCCGAGGGGATCGATGCTTGGATCCGGCCCCCCGACGGACGGCGACGTGACGGGCGCCGCGGTGCTAGCGTCCGCGACCGATCGTCCGGCGATCGGCCGGTCATGGATCAGGTCGTCGAACATCGTGTTCGCGGCCGAGGTCCACTTGACGCTCCCGGAGTGCGCGGTGTCGCGCGTGTTGGGAACGGTCGTGAAGACGATGTTCTCGGGGCTGGATCTTGCGCAGGCTGAACGCGAGGCCGATGAGGAAGTTCGCGTCCGCGAGCCGGGGACTCGTCGTCATCGATGACGCACCCGCGGTGATGAAGTCGCGGAGCTTTCCCTGGTCGAGGAAGATGTTCTCCGACATCGCCTTCTCCGCGGTGCGGGCGAGGAGTTCCTGTTGCCGCGTGATGCGGCCGAGGTCCGATCCGTCGAGCCACTGCCTTCCCACCGTCGCCTTGCGGGCGCGGGCCCACGCGAGAGCAGTCCTGCCGTCGAGCACTCTGGGGGCCGCCTTGGATGTCGAGCCCGGCCTCCGGCGAGACGATGTGACCGGGGATGCACATAGGCACTCCGCCGAGCGCGTTGATCATGCCCTCGAATCCCACGAAGTCGACGACGGCGTAGTAGTCGATGTAGATGCCGGTGAGGTCCTCGACCGTGCGCTGGACGCACGCCGCGGCCTCCGCAGGGTTGTTGTTGGTTCTCCCGCCGTTGTAGAACGCGACGTTGAACTTGCCGGACCAGCCCTTGTTGACCTTGCCATCGAAGAGGACGCAGTCGGAGGTTCGGACCCACGAGTCGCGCGGGATCGACATGAACTCGATGCGCGTCCGGTCGGCCGAGATGTGCATGACGATCGTCGTGTCGTTTCGCATTCCGCCCGCGTGGCCGCCGAGCGCGGCGTTCTCGCCGACGCGACTGTCCGAACCCATCAACAGGATGTTGACGGGCTCTCCGCTCGCGGAGTCCTCGGGCGGGGGCGGCGGCACGGGGCGCTGATCCCCGAGGAGGACGGTCACGTCCACCGTCTCCACGCGGTCAAGCGCGCTCTGGACGTAGACATAGCCGCCGACAACCGAGAATCCCAGCACCGCCGAAACGGTGTAAGCCGTCCAACGGAGCCAGGGATGGCCGGGCCTGCGACCGGAATGCCGCCGCGGTCGGACGCGCAACGCGCTCACAACGTACCTCCCTTGACCGTGCTCATCAGGTGCCTCCTCCTCAGCGCCTCAACGCTTCCCGATGAGAAATCGTTGCCCGCGGTGAATCGTACGTCCTGCGCGACGAATTAGCCCGCCGGGCACGCCCCGAGCGGATCGATGCTCGGCTCGACGGATGCGCCGGGAACGGGAGTCCCCGACGGCGACGGGGCGGCAACCGGTGCGGCGAAGCTTGCGTCGGTGACCGACATTCCCGAGATCGGCTGGTCGGCGCGCAGCGAATCCAGGAGCGCGTAACTGCTCGGGGTCCACGCCAGGTTGTTTCCGTCGGGCGTCCACTTGAAGGGAATGGTGGTGAAGACGATGCTCGACGGATCGACGTGGCGGAGGCTCCACGCGAGGCCGATCACGTACTCGGGCTTCGCGAGGTTGGGGCTGACCGTCAGGGATTCTGCCCCCGCGGTGATGAAGTCGCGGATCTGGCCCGCGTCCCACAAGAGGTTCTTCGACAGCGCCGTCTCGACCATGTGCGACATCAGTACCTGCTGTGCCCTCATTCGCTTGACGTCGGTGCCGTCGTAGAACTCCTTGCCGACCCTTGCCTTTCGGGTCCTCGCCCACTCGATTGCCGTGCGGCCGTCGAAGATCTGGGGTCCGGGGTAGAGGTTGAGGTTCGGAGTCCCAGCCGACGATCCGTCCCGGAACGCACATCGGAACACCTCCGAGGGCGTCGACCATGGCCTCGAAACCGACGAAGTCGATGACGACGTACTCGTCGATGAACAGGTTCGTCAGGTCCTCGAGCGTGTTGAGGGTGCACGCCGCCGCCTCAGCGGGGTTTCCGTTCCGCGCCCCGTTCGAGAAGGCCGCGTTGAACTTGGTCGTCCTGCCCTTGACCACGGTGCCGTCGAAGAGCGTGCAATTCGAGATCTTGACCCACGAGTCCCGGGGGATCGAGACGAATTCGATGCGGGATCGGTCCGCCGACACGTGCATGATGATCGTCGTGTCCGACCGCATGCCAGGATTGACTCCGCCGATCGACGGAGTTCGCCCCGGAGCGGCTGTCCGAACCCATCAGCAGGATGTTGAGGGGTCGCCCCTTGGACGCGTCGCTCCGCGCGGCGGACGATGGGGCGGTCGGCGTGGAGGATCGGGTAGACGTCCGCGACGTGCACCCGATCGAAGGCGGAGTTCACGTACTGGTAGGCGCCGACGCCGCCGAAGCGCGACGAGGGCGGCGGCGACGTAGGCGAGAGCGCGAAGACTGCGGGTGTCCCGGCCGCGCCGCGAGTGGCGGTCGCGGACGTACGCGGAACACGTTCCTCACGGGCGTCCCTTCCTGCGGCGCGATTCGGGTGGGGCGCGCTACTAACGATTGCGCGACCTCCATTGTCGCAGAGCCCGCGGGTCACCGCGGCGCATGTCGGGGCGTCGTCGCGAGAAATCCGTTCCTTGGGTCTACCCTTCGCGCGCCACCTGGGGTACGGTCGACTTGACGGGCGGGGATTACACCGGTGTAATTCCGGAGGTAGCGGAGTTAATGGCCAGCGGTGTGAACTCCGCGGGATCGGAGGAGGGCCTCATGTGGCACGTCTACGACGGAACGAACCCGTCGGACGCCGCAGGATCGGCGACAAGGCTCGCGCCGGTGGTGGACATCTTCGCCGCCGTCGACGACGACGATGGACCGCTCGGCTGGCAGGAACGCGCCCTGTGCGCGCAAACGGACCCCGAGGCGTTCTTCCCAGAGAAGGGCGGCTCGACGCGCGAGGCGAAGAAGGTGTGTGGATCATGCGAGGTGCGCTCGGAGTGCCTCGACTACGCGCTCGCCAACGATGAGCGCTTCGGCATCTGGGGTGGCCTGTCCGAACGTGAGCGTCGCAAGCTCAAGCGGCGCGCGGTCTAGTCGCCCGGCGGGGGTAGGGCGGAGATGAGTCCGACCGCCCCGTTCGTGCGCGCCGTGATCGTCACGCGCGGCCGCGCGGAGTTCCTCAAGGAGACTCTCGCCGCCCTCGCGCGCCAAACGCGCCCCGTCGACGCAGCGATGGTCGTCGTCGCGGGCCGCGCCCTCGCCAAGGACTCGGAGGTCGGCGTCCCGAAGGGCCTCAAGGCGCAGATCGTTCGGGTCAAGGGCTCGACGTTCGGCAAGGCGGTCACCGCGGCGCTCGCCTCGGCCGAGGAGGTCGAAGGGGAGTGGCTGTGGCTCCTCCACGACGACTCGGCTCCCGAGCCCGACGCCCTCGAGCACCTTCTCGCCCAGGCGGCAAAGCGGCGGCTCGCGGGCATCGTGGGCGCGGCGCAGGTTCGGTGGGACGACCCCAAGCGTCTCGTGAACATCGGGACGACGGTCTCGGCGCGAGGGGCGCGGCGACTCAACATCGCCGAGGGCGACGATCTCGACCAGGGCCAGCACGACGCGATGGAGGACGTGCTCGCGGTCGGGCTCGCCGGGGCGATCGTCACGCGGGGCGTCTGGACCAGGCTCGAGGGCACCGACGCCGCCTACGGGCGATTCGGCGACAGCGCGGACTTCTGCAGGCGGGCGTGGCGGGCGGGGTACGACGTCGTGGTCGCGCCGCACGCACGCGTGCGCCACGCGCAGGGAACGCTCACGGGCAGGTCGAGCCCTGACGAGCCAGAGGCGAACCCGCGCGCGACCCACGCGGCACGCCGAGCGGCCGAGTGGTACCACGCGCTCGCGTGGTCTCCCGCGTGGCTCGGTCCGCTCTTGCTGGCGTGGTGCGCCGTGTCGTCTGTTGGCCGGGCGGCGGCGCGCCTGGCCGCGAGCGACCTCAGGCTCGTCCTCGCCGAGCTGCGCGTTCCGTTCGTGTTGTGGAGCAGGTTTCCCCGGCTGCCCGCTTCCCGCGCGGCGATCCGGCGGGTCTCCAAGGGCGGCGAGGCCGTCGAAGCGCCGCTGCTCGCGTCCGTCGGCGATGTCTTCCGTTTCCTTCGCACGAGGGAGCTCGGTGCCTACGAGGCCTGGCGGACCGCGAGCCGCCCGTCGGACATCCAGGCGCGCGAACTCGCGTCGCTCGGCGCACGGAGGCGCTGGACGCTCGGAGGCGTCTCCGCGCTGATGCTCGCGGTGTCGGTCGCGCTGTTCGGAACGTGGTTCGCGCCCCTGACGCGCGGGGCCGCCCTCGCCGGATCCGCGCTCGGGACGAGCGACGTCTCGACCGCGAGCCTGTGGACGCGAGCGTTTACGGGCTGGTCGGACGCCGGCCTCGGGTCCGGCGCGCTCGATGGCGGGTTCTCCGCGCTCATGCTTCCGCTGAGCCTCGTCCCAGGGGGGCTCGCGATGGGGCTGGGGCTCTTCCTGCTCCTTAGCCCGCTTCTCGCGGGGCTCGCGGCGTGGGCGGCGTCGGGCGCGGCGACGCGTTCGCTCGTCGCTCGGTCTCTTGCCGCGGTCTTCTGGGGCGTCTGGCCCGCGCTCATTCAGTCGGTCAGCGACGGTCGCGTCGGCGCGGTGATCGTTCACGTCGCCTTGCCGCTCGTCGCGCTGGCGCTCGTCCGTGCGATCGGGGTCGACCGGCGCGACCGCCTCGCGGATGGCGCGATCTTCCCTCCCTCGCGACTGGGCTCGCCGAGCGCGGCGGCCGCGGCGTCGATCCTGCTCGTCATCGTTACCGTCGCCGCGCCGATACTCCTGCTCCCGCTCCTGTTCGTCGCCGTCGTCGTCGCGCTCAGCTCGCCCGCGCACTGGCGGTTCGCCCTCACCGTTCCCCTGCCGGCGGTCGTCATTCACGGGGCGTCACTTCACGCCGCCTGGACGACGCTTGGGCACGCGGGCTGGTTCAGTCCCCTCGTCAGGGAGGACGGCCCCGCGCTCGCCTCGGCGCCCGCGAGCGGGTGGGACCTCGTGTGGGGCGTGGCTCAGCACCCGCCCGTGTGGCCGGACTTCCCGGGGATCGGGACCGTCATCCTGACCTATGGCGCCGGGGTGCTCCTCGTCGCTGCTGCCCTCGTCGCGCTCGCGAGCGGGCGGGCGTCAGGCGCGGTCGCGGCCGGCTGGGGGCTCGCGGTCGTCGGCCTCGCCATCGCCGCCGTCTCCGAGCGAACCGTCGCGGCCGTTGCCGGCCCGGACGGCTTCCCCGACGGCAAACGGCTGGGCGGGTCCAGGGCTCTCCCTGATGGCCCTCGGTCTCCTGCTGGCGGTGTGCGCCGCGGCCCCGCCGGGGTGGACGCCAGGGGTCGCGTGGAAGGGGCGGCCGATTCGCGCCGCGTCGGGGGCGCTCGCCATCGCGCTCCTGTCCGCGCACGTCGTCGGCAGCGTCTGGCCCGGCCGGGGATTCGGCGGGGACGTCCACCCGAGTCCGTCGACGGTGCTGCCCCTCGTCGTCACGCTCGAGCAGAGCGAGCAGCCCGTCAGCCGTTCCCTCCTCCTCTGGCAGGACGAGTTCGGGCTGGTTCGCTACTCCGTCGAGGCATCGGACGGCTCGACGAGGCTCGCTGGCCGCGGGGCGACCGTCGGCCTCGAGGCGAGCGACGATGCGGCGAATGAGGGCGTCATCGGCCCGTCGGTCGCCGCGCTCACGGGCGGCGGCGAGGGCGGAGCGGACCTCCTCGTCGCCTGGGGCATCTCGACCGTCGTCGTCGCCCCCGGCTCGCCCGGTCTCGAGAGCGCGTTGCTCCGCGCGCCGGAGCTGGTCGAAATTGGGGCGAGCGATCTTGGGCACAGCTGGCGGGTCACAACCTCCCGCGGCGCCGACGCTTCGCGCGCCTGGATCGAGACGAGCCTCGGCGCCCACGTGCCGCTCGATGCCTCGCCGACGGGGCTCACGGCGCACCTCGACGCCTCGGCGGCTGGCCGCGTCATCATCGCCGTGCCCGAGGACAAGCGTTGGCGGGCGACGCTCGATGGTCACGCGCTTCCCGTCGCCGACGGCGACGGGCGTCAGGCCTTCACCCTCGAGCGCGGCGGAGGCGACCTTCGCGTGACCTACAGGGACGACGCGTATCGCGCGTGGTGGTGGGCGGGGCTCGCCGCGCTCCTCTGGGCCGCCGCGAGCGCCGTTCCGCTCCATGACCGCCGATTCAGGAGGGAAGCACAGTGATCGGCCGAACGATTGCGGGGGTCGCGGCGGCGCTCATCACCTTCTGGCTCGCGGTTCAGATCCAGCCGCAAGAGATCCCCGTCGACGCCCCTGACGCCGTGTCGATTCCCGTGGTCGCGGCGCCGCTCCCGATCGCGTGCCCAGGGTCGCTCCACATCCCCGTCGGCAACGTCGGCGGAACGGAGGGCTCGATCGGGTCAGGCTCGGACGACGTGCGCGAGAGCACGTTCACGTCGGGCATCGACACGCCCATTCCCACGGACGGCGGGTGGACGTCCACCTCGGCGCTCGCCACCGAGATCGAGAGGGTCGGGTCAGGCGACATCGCCGGCCTCGCCGCCGTCCCCTGCCTCGCTCCGCGGAACGACACGTGGCTCATCGGGGGCTCGACCGCGCTGGGATCGAGCGCGAGGCTCGTCCTGACCAATCCGACGGGCGTGGCCTCCGATGTCGTCGTCACCTTCTACGGCCCGGCGGGCAAGGTCGATCAGGACCTTTCCGTGGCGGTGGGCGGCCACTCGCAGTCCACCTTTCTTCTCGAGGGCGTGGCGGCCGGGCTCGCGACGCTCGCCGCGCACGTCGAGGCGACGGCCGCGGGCGTCGTCGCGCTGTCATTCAGGACTCGCGGCTCGACGGGTTCCTGCCTGCGGGCACCGATTGGGTCGTGCCGAACCTCGCCTATGCCAAGCATCTCGTCATCCCGGGCGTCGGCCCGAGCGATCCCGAGGGCTTCGCGGGGGCGTCGTCCGTTCGGCTGTTCGCGCCCGACGGGGCGAAGGTCACGTTGTCGCTCGCCGGGTCGCTCGGCCCCGAGCCGTGGCCGGCAGGGGAGGGACTGACGCTCAACGCCGGCCAGGTGGTCGACGTCGACGTCCCAGCGACCGCCGTCGCCACCGTGATTGTCGACTCATCGGAGCCGATCCTCGCCGCCGGCTACACCACGACGGGGCGGCCCCCAGACGACCCGCTTCAGGGCGCGGCGGCGCACGACTCCGTCTGGGTCAACGGCACAAGACCACTCGCCCGACCGCTCCTACACGGTCGTGGTCCCGCACTACGCCGTGTCTGCCGTCGTCTACGCGGAGACCACCGCGACCTTCGAGGCCGTCGACGCGAGCGGCGTGGTGCGCGTCACCGTCACCCTTCCGGCGGGCCAGACGCGCGAGGTCCCTCTCGGCGTTCCGTCGGGCACCGTCCTTCAGGCGACGGGCGCGATCGCGTGGACGGTTCGCGTCGTCGATCTCCCGGGCTTCATCTCGGGCGTCGAACCCCAGGACATCGGTCCCGTTGACACCGTGTCGACGGCGGCGCCCGGCTTCTACGTGCCGTAGTCGGGATCGACGTCCTCGGGGGCCCGCGACAGGAGGTGCCCGACGTTCTCCACGAGAACGTCGCGGATGAGCGCGAGCAGGTCGTCGGCGTCCGACTGCTCGCTGCTCGATGGGCTTGCGGTACAGGACGACCCTCGCGGCGAGGCCCTGCGCCGCAGGGAAGAGCCGTCCGAGCGGAACGCCCCGCTCCCACGGCGCCGGCCGAGACGGAGGGACCTCCTCGACGGCGAAGTCCACGCGGCCCCACTCGCCGCCCCAGCGGCTCTCGAGCCACCCGGCGCGGTCGGCGACGGCGCGATCGAAGCGATCCTTCCGTGTGGTGTAGCCAGGGGAACCCGGGAGGTAGACGGGCGCGCGCAAGCCTCGCCCGTGCCGATCCCGCGTCCCCATAGGGCGACCCTAGCCCCGGCGTCGGCGTGGTGTCGCGAGCCCCGCACGACGCGGCGGTAGCGTCCGGAGGGTGATGAGTGTGAGGCGGTGCTCCAAGACGTCGTGCGGCAGGCCAGCGGCGGCGACGCTCACCTACGTGTACCGCGACTCGACGGTGGTCGTGGGGGCCCTCGTCGCCGTCGCGGAGCCGCACGCCTACGACCTGTGCGCGGAACACGCCGAGGGTTTCGTCGCGCCCCGCGGTTGGGACGTCGTTCACCTCCATCAGGAATTCGCGGACATGCCCCCGGCCCCTGACGAGCTCGACGCGCTCGCCCGCGCCGTGCGCGAGGCGGGCCGCCCGACCGAACCCGATCCCGACCGACCGCACCGTCTTGTCGAGGAGAGCGAGCCCCGGCGCGGGCACCTGCGAGTGGTGTCTTCTGAGGGGTGACAGCGGCTACGGTAGTGCCGTGCCCTCGCATCCCGACCCTTCCGGCCCCGACACGTCGCACGACGTCCGCGTCGTCGTCCCTCGCGCGAACCGTTCGGAGGGCTAGGAGTGTCCGCCGAAGGCGGGACGCGGGCGGTGCTCGCGGCTCTCGGGGCGAACCTCGGGATCGGTGCGACCAAGTTCGTTGCGTTCGCGCTGACGGGCTCGAGCGCGATGCTCGCGGAGTCCATCCACTCGGTCGCGGACTCCGGCAACCAGGTGCTCCTGCTCGTCGGCGGCCGACGCGCGCGGCGCGAGGCGACGGACGAGCACCCGTTCGGCTTCGGCAGGGCGAGGTACTACTACGCGTTCCTCGTCGCCGTCGTCCTCTTCAGCCGTCGGCGGGCTGTACGCGCTGTACGAGGCGTGGCATAAGTTCTCCCACCCGGAGGCGATCGACGCGTGGCGCTGGGTCCCGCTCGCGTGCTTGCCGTCGCGATGGTCCTCGAGGGCCTCTCGCTCCGGACCGCGGTCGTCGAGTCGAATCAGCGTGCGGGGCGGACTCGGCTGGGCCGCGTTCATTCGGCGCTCGCGAAGCCCGGAGCTTCCCGTGATCCTGCTCGAGGACGTTGCGGCGCTCCTCGGCCTCACGTTCGCCTTCGTCGGCGTGGGCCTGACGCTCCTCACGGGCGACGGGCGCTGGGACGCCGCGGGCACAGCGGCGATCGGGGTCCTGCTCGTGGTCGGTCGCGCTCGTGCTCGGACGCGAGACCAAGTCGATGCTGCTCGGCGAGTCCGCGACGCCCGAGGACGTCGCGGCGATCCGCGCGGCCCTCGAAGCCTCCGACCTCGGCGGCGTCATCCACCTCCGCACCATGCACCTCGGACCCGAGGACGTCCTCGTCGCCGCGAAGGTCGCGTTCCCCGGCGACATGACGGTCGCGAAGGTCGCGGCGCGCGTCGACGCGGCGGAGGAGCGCATCCGCGCGGCGGTCCCCGCCGCTCGGCTCATCTACATCGAAACCGGTGTTCGACGGAAGGAATCCCCGTGACCGACCCCGACTTTGTGGTCGCCGACCTCACGCTCGCCCCGGCGGGGCGCCACCAGATCGACCTCGCCGAGCACGAGATGCCCGGCCTCATGGCGATCCGAGAGGAGTTCGCGCGAGCGCAGCCCCTCGCGGGCGCGCGCATCGCGGGCTCGCTCCACATGACCGTCCAGACCGCGGTGCTCATCGAGACGCTCGTCGCGCTCGGCGCCGAGGTGCGGTGGGCGTCGTGCAACGTCTTCTCGACGCAGGACGAGGCGGCGGCGGCCGTCGCGCTCGGCGCGGGCACGCTCGACGCGCCCGCGGGCGTCCCGGTGTTCGCCGTCAAGGGCGAGTCGCTCGAGGAGTATTGGGACTTCGCCGACCAGATCTTCGCGTGGCCGGGCCACGACGGCCCCACCCTGATCCTCGACGACGGCGGGGACGCGACGCTTCTGGTCCACGAGGGCGTGAAGGCGGAGGCGGCGGGCTCGGTTCCGCCCCCGCTCGAGCCGGAGGACCCCGGCTACCACCGCGAGACCGAGGCCATGCGGGCCGTGTTCGCCGCTCGCTCGCGACCAACCCGACGCGCTTCACCCGCATGGCCGCCGGCATCGTCGGCGTGAGCGAGGAGACCACCACCGGGCGTCCACCGGCTGGTGCGGCTCTCACGAGATGGGCGAGCTGCTCTTCCCCGCGATCAACGTCAACGACTCCGTCACCAAGTCCAAGTTCGACAACCGCTACGGGATCCGCCACTCGCTTCCCGACGGCCTCAACCGCGGCACGGACGTGCTGATCGGCGGGAAGGTCGCGCTCGTCGCGGGATACGGCGACGTCGGCAAGGGCGCGGCTGAGGCGCTCCGGGGTCAGGGCGCGCGCGTGATCGTGACCGAGGTCGACCCGATCTGCGCGATGCAGGCCGCGATGGACGGCTACCAGGTGGCGCGCATCGACGACGTCGTTGGCCAGGCGGACTTCTTCGTCACGACCACCGGCAACACGCGCATCATCTCCGTTGACCACATGGCGGCGATGAAGGACAAGGCGATCGTCGGCAACGTGGGCCACTTCGACGACGAGATCGACATGGCGGGCCTTGAGGCGGCCGGGCGCCAAGCGCGTTCCGGTCAAGCCCCAGGTGGACGAGTGGGTCTTCCCCGACGGCCACAGCGTCATCGTGCTCAGCGAGGGGCGCCTGCTCAACCTCGGAAACGCGACCGGGCACCCGTCGTTCGTGATGAGCGCGTCGTTCGCGAACCAGGTTCTCGCCCAGATCGAGCTGTGGACCAAGCAGGACGAGTACCCGGTCGGCCGTCTACCGCCTCCCGAAGCTCCTCGACGAGAAGGTCGCGCGGCTCCACCTCGGGGCCCTTGGCGTGCGCCTCACGGAGCTCACGCCCGAGCAGGCGGAGTACATCGGCGTCCCCGTCGAGGGCCCGTACAAGCCGGACCACTACCGCTACTAGGCGACGCCCCGCGCGCCTAGTTCTCGACGTCCGGCACGCCGTGAGGCAGGCGGCGCAGGAGGCCCGCCTGGCTCGCCGCCCGGGACTCGTTGCGCAGCGCCGTCGCATACTCGCGGTCTCGCCGGGTTGCGAGGACGGCGGCGATGAATGTCTCGGGGTGCACGGCAAACGGAGGCTGGGGGGCGACGTGCTCCGCGAGCCGCGCCGCGATCCTCGTTCCGATGCGCTCGCGCGAGGGCGCGTGCAGCGAGGTGGCCCGTCCGAGGAACAGGCGGGCGGTGAGCGCGAGCCCGTCGGGCAGGCGGCTCATGTCGGCGGTGCGCGACCACTCGGCGAGCGTCGGGGGCATGATGACGGGAGGGAGAGCCTTGAGGGTTCCCCGCGTCCGGAGCGCGTAGGTTCCCGCGAGGTAGTCTCCGATGCGCTTTCCGCGCTTCGATAGCAGCGACACCGACGCGGCGATCACGCCGGCGCTCAGGTAGATCTCGAGGACGGCGACGACGGATCGGGCGATCGCCTGGCGGAAGGAGACCGGGCCTCCGTCATCCCTGACGATCCGAATGCCCATGGCGAAGCGGCCGAGGCTGAAGCCTCGGGTGAGCGTCTCGACGGTGGCAGGCGCGACGACGAGCACGAGGACGACGGTCGTGATCTGGATCGCCATGACGGCGGCATCGTTGAGGACGTAGGCGCCCGAGAGGATGAGGCTCGCGGCCAGCCAGTAGGCGAGAAGGGTGACGATGACGTCGATGAGACCGGACACGAGGCGCATGGGAAGGGGCGCGGCGCCGGACTCGAGCACGACGCCCTCGCCGATGAGGATCTCGTCTTCGAATTCGTCCATCGCCCCTCCGTCGCGTGCCCTGTGTGAGATCGTAGCCGCATGGACATCGACGCGTTCAGCGCGATCCGCGCGGCCCGATGGGCCAGGCTGCGCGAACTGAGCGGATCCCGCCGCCTGACGGGGGCGGAGGCCGACGAGTTCGCCCGGCTCTACCAGATGACCGCTGGCGACCTCGGCGCGGTGCGTTCCGCCGCGCCGGAGCCCGGCCTCATCACGTGGCTGTCCGTCCAGCTCGCGAACGCCAGGGTGTGGCTCACGGGCTCTCACGAGTTCTCGTTCGGCGACGTCCGCCGCATCTTCACCCGGACGCTCCCCGCCGCGCTCTATCGCGTCCGGTGGTGGTCGGTCGGCGTCTCCGCCGTCGTCCTGATCGGCGCGGTCGTCTCCGCGCTGTACACCCTTCACACGCCGGGAGCCCTCGACCTCGTCGGAACCCCGGAGCAGCGGGCCCAGGTCGCGCAGGAGGAGTTCTCGAGCTACTACACGGAGTACGACTCGACGTCGTTCGGCGCCCAGGTGTGGACCAACAACGCGTGGCTCGCCACCCAGGCGATCGGCTTCGGCATCACGGGCGTCTTTCCCGCTGTTCTCCTCTTTCAGACGGCCCTTCAACTCGGAGTGGCCGCCGCGATCATGGCGGAGGCGGGGCTGCTCGACATCTTCTTCAAGCTGATCATTCCCCACGGGCTGCTCGAGCTCAGCGCGGTCTTCACCGCCGCCGGCGCGGGCCTTCGGCTCTTCTGGACGATGCTCGTGCCGGGTCCGCGAACGCGCGCCCGGGCGCTGGGGGAGGAGGGCAGGATCGCGTTCGCCGTCGCGGGCGCGCTCGTGATCACGCTCCTCACGTCCGGCCTGATCGAGGGCTACATCACGGGCAGCACGATGCCGTGGTGGCTCAAGATCGCCATCGGTTCCGTCGTCTTCGTCGCCTTCTGGGTCTACACCTTCGTCGTCGGGCGGTTCGTCACGCGCGAGGGTGCGACGGGAGACACGCAGGGCGACTTCGCCGTCGCGACGCTCCCGGTCGCCGCGTAGGCCGCCCCGCGAGCGGGCGACGGAGCGACTACAGCCGCCCGGCCGCCTTGAGTTCCAGGTACTTGTCCGCGACCTCCGGCGCGAGGGCGTCGGGAACCGACCGGACGATCTCGGCGCCCAGTTGGCGCAGGCGCATGGCCACCGCGGAGGCCTCGAGGCGCGACCGCTCGGCGGCCGCGGCGCCGAACACCGCCGACGCGTCGCCGCGTTCCAACGCGAGGCTCGCGACCTCGGGATCGTCGACGCTCGCCACGACGACCTGGTGGACGCGCGACAGGGCGGCGACGGCCTCGAGAAGCCCGGTGTCGACGGTGCCCGCGTCGATCGTCGTGAGGAGCAGGACGAGGGCCCTCTGGGAGAGGCGGTCGTCGATCAGGCGGAGCGCTCCCGGGCCAGTCGGGCTCGACGAGGGCGGACTGCGCCGTCGCGAGCGCGTCCGCGAGCGCGGGCATGACGATGGCCGACGTGGTGCCCATCGCGCGGCTTCGCTCCGCACGGTCGAACGCGACCACCTGGACTCGGTCTCCCGCGCGGGACGCGAGCGCGGCGAGCAGGAGCGCGGCCTCGATGGACGCGTCGAGGCGCGGGGCGTCCCCCACGCGAGCCGCCGATAGGCGCGACGTGTCGATGAGGATGAAGACCCGCCTGTCGCGCTCGGGGCGGTAGGTCCTGACGACGACATCGGCCCGCCGCGCCGTCGCGCGCCACTCGATGGTGCGCACGTCATCCCCGACGACGTACTCGCGCAACGAGTCGAACTCGCTCCCCGCCCCCCTCAGGTGCACGGACGTCTGGCCGTCGATTTCCCGAAGCCTGGCGAGGCGGGAAGGAAGATGCTTGCGCGAGCGGAACTCCGGGAAGCACGCGCAGGACGTCGTCGGGTCTCGATCACGCGCTGCCTGCCGGCGAGGCGCAGCGGCCCCTCGAGGCGCACGGTCACCGCCGCGGAGGCGCGGTCGCCGCGCCGCGTCGGCCGCAGAGGAGTCGTGAACTTCTGGATCTGCAGCGCCCCGATCGCGAACCTGTGCCGGTTGCTCGTGCGCTCCCGCGCTCGGTGGCCACGCGTCGCGGACGGCGCCCCTGACGCGCCGCTGAGTGAGGTTCGCGAGCGTGATGACGGAGGCTGTCGATTCCGTCAGCCTGACGGACCGGGGCACGGTCCGCCGGACCCCGACGCTTGTCACCGCGGGGGCGAGGATCGCGTCGATGGCCGCGAGGGCGAGCGTGCCGAGCACCCAGAGCCACGCGACCGCCCGGCTCTGGGCGATGCCCGAGGGGATCGCGCCAAGAGCGGCGAGGAGGACGGTCCAGCCGGTGATGTACATGGCGCTACTTGGGCACGGGAACCGCGGCCAGGACGGACTCGAGGACCGCCGCCGTCGTCACTCCCTCGAGTTCCGCCTCCGGCCGAAGCTGGATGCGGTGGCCGAGGGTGGGAGTCGCGAGGCTCTTGACGTCGTCGGGCGACACGAAGGTCCGCCCCCGCATCCACGCCCACGCGCGCGACGTCGCGAGGAGCGCGGTCGCGCCGCGGGGAGACACCCCGAGCGACACGGACGGCGCCTCCCGGGTCGCGCGGCACAGGTCGACGATGTAGCGCATGACGTCATCCGAGACCTCGACCGCGGCGACCTCCACCCTGCCCTTCTCGAGGTCGGCGGGCTTCGCGACCGGCGCGAGACCCGCGGCCTTGAGGTCGCGGGGGTTGAATCCGGACGGCGTGGCGGCGCACCACCTCGGTCTCGGTGTCCCGCTCGGGCAGCGGCATCGTCAGCTTGAGCATGAAGCGGTCGAGCTGGGCCTCGGGAAGCGGATAGGTGCCCTCGTACTCGATGGGGTTCTGCGTCGCGATGACCAGGAAGGGGTCCGGCAGCTTGTGAGACTGGCCGTCGATGGTCACCTGGCGCTCCTCCATCGCCTCGAGGAGCGACGACTGGGTCTTGGGGGGCGTCCGGTTGATCTCGTCGGCGAGCAGGAGGTTGGTGAAGACGGGCCCCTCGCGGAACGAGAAGGCTGCCGTCCGCGCGTCGTAGATGAGCGAGCCCGTGACGTCTCCCGGCATCAGGTCGGGCGTGAACTGCACGCGCTTGGAATCCATGCCGAGCGACGCGGCGAGCGCGCGGACGAGGAGGGTCTTGGCGACGCCGGGGACGCCCTCGAGGAGCACGTGGCCGCGGCACAGGAGGGCGATGACGAGGCCGGTGACCGCGGCGTCCTGGCCGACGACGGCCTTGCCGACCTCGGTTCGGATCTTGGCGAGCGAGTCCCGCGCGGCAGAGGGCGGCGCGGCGTCCGTCGCGGGGGCCACGGGGGGTGGAGTCTCCGTCACGGTCGGTGAACCTGCCTTTCGAGGGTGTCGAGTTCCTTGACCAGAACCATCATGTCGTCTTCTCCCGTCGGGGGTGGGCCGTAGATCAGCCTCTCGATGCTCGGCCTGTCTCGGCCGGTTGCGCGAGCGATGGCCGAGATGAGCGTGCCGGCGTCCCCGCTGCGCGGCACGCCGAGTCGGCGGCCCATGCGCTCGGCGGCGGCCGCGCGGAGCGATGCCGCCGCGCGCCCGTATGCCCGCGCCCGCCTGTAGAGCCTCGCCCGCCCGCGCGTCGTCTCGGACGAGGGAACGACGACGGGGAGGTTGTCCGAGACGAGGGGACCCATGCGACGGCCGAGCCAGATCGCGGCAAGCCCGATCGCGAGGGCGAGGGCGTAGAGGACGTCTCCCGTGCCCGGGGGAAGGAAGTCGCTCGTCGGCGCGATGTCGGGTGGCGTGTCGCCCTGGTCGCCGCCCTGACCCGCCGGGTGCGTGTAGGTGAGCGTCGAGGTGTCGAAGATGTTGCCGAGGTACCACACGAGGCTCTCGTGCTTGCCGAGCGCGCGGAACGTCAGTGCCGCGTTCCCGTAGTCGGTGAGGTGGCCGTTCATGGGAAGCGTCGCGTTGGCGAGCAGGGTGATCGTCCTGCCGTCGCGATGGAGCACGACGTAGGGGCCGACGCCGTCGGTGCTGTCGAAGCAGACCGTCGCCCCCTCGACGCCCGCAGCGGACACCTCCGCGCCGCTCGACGAGATGCGTTCGGCGGCAATCGCGTCCGGGTCGTCGCACCTCGGGCCGCGCAGGGTCTCCTCGGCGATGTCGGCGTGCGCGAGACCGGGATCGATGGCCTCGAGGACGTCGCCGCTCACCCCGACGAAGACGATGTCGCCTGGGTATGCGAGCACGGAAAGGATCTGATACTGGATGAGGTTGCTGGGAAGCGCGATGGCGAGCGTCGTGCGGTCCGGTCGCGTGATGCGCGCGGCGCCAAGTTCGGTGATTTGCCGGACGTCGACGCCGCGAGAACGAAGTACCTCCGCCGCGGCGCGGGCGCCGTCATCGCCGGGATTCCTGGTCGAGAGCACGTCGGTGTCGTCGGTCGGGCTCGTCGCGATGAGCACCATGACCGTCACGGCGAAGACGAGAGCCGCGATCCACCAGAACCGGCCCCGCCACACGCGCGTCCTCAGCCGTGGCGACGCGGGCGCGACCGCGAAGCCCTGCGCGGTGGCGAGCTCGGTCGCGGTCATCGGGCAAGCGCCTTCAGTATCGAGCGATCCGCGAGGTCGCGATCGAGCGCGACCATGGCGTCGTAGTCGCCGGAACTGGCGTCGTCGTCGCCGTACCGCACGCCGTCGAAGAGATCCGACGCCGCGGCGGCGGCGCGGCGGACGTCGGCGAACCGGCGCCCGATGTCGGCCGCGGCCTCGTGCGCGGTCATGCCGGCGCGCTCCTCGAGGAGGTCTCGCTCCTCGAGCGACCGGATGATCGCCCGGAAGCGCTCGAGGACGGCGAGCGCCCAGTCCCCACTTGAGGCCGCGCGCTCGGCGGCCTCGCGCATCGCCTGGGACGACCGCGCGTCGTCCTCGAAGACCCGGTGTTCCCGCGCGCGGCGCCTTGATCGCCGCATGGGCCCCACGATCGCCGCGATCACCGCGCCGACAAGGAGGAGGACGATGATCGTCGCGATGACCGCGCGCCCCCCGCCGAGCCCCGAGCCGAGGTTCCCGAGGTGCGAGAAGAGGTCGCTGATCCACTGGTTGATGCGCTCGATGATGGAGACCCCGTGGGGCCGGTAGGCGTCCTTGGCGAGCTCGTCGGCCGCCCACTGGCGGGCCGTGTCGGCGTCGGGGGTGACGGGAACGTCCGGCACCGCTAGCGCCCCGCGCGCGCTTCTGCCGCCTCGGCGAGGTCGGAGTCGAATCCCTCGTGGCGAATCCTGAGGTCGATGTACACGAAGGTGAACAGTGAACCCATGTATGAGTAGACGAGGATCGCGGCGAAGAGCACCGCGAGCGCGCCCGTCGCGACGATCGCGCCGGTCGCGACGGCGGGGGCATCGGGAGCGATGGCGAAGACGATCAGCCCCGCGAATTGGACGGCGTACTGGACGATCGACGACGCGATGTTGATGAGGATGCTCGCGACGAAGGTGATGAGCACCGTCCACCAGAAGCGGCCCTTGAGGAGCGCGAAGGTGCGGCGAATGGAGGCGAAGATGCGTCCCCGTTCGAGGACGATGAGCGGAACCGCGATGCCCATGGCGATCGTGTAGACGATCCCGCCGGCGATGAGAGCGGGGATGCCGAGAAGCAGGACGGCCGCGAGACCGCCGCCCGAGTTGTCGACGGCGGCGAGGCCGATCAGGGCGAAGAAGATGGCGATGGGGACGGCCGTGACGACGGTGGCGATCCCGTAGAGGCCGAGAATGGGCCAGAACCTGGCGCGCATGATCCGCCAGGCCTCTCCGAGGGAAATCCGTTCGCCCAGCACCGCGCGCGCAACCCCCGGCGCGACGATCGCCCGCGCGAACGCGTCGGCGAGGAACCACAGTATGCCGGCGACGACGAGCGCCAAGATGGTCTCGAGCCGGATTCCCGACCCGGCCGGACCTGTGGTCCCGAAGTCCGTCGCGTACGGGTCGAACGAGGTGAACCCGGGATCCGTGAAGAACAGCCACAGCGCGACGATCGTGACGAGGGTGGCGGCGAGCGAACAGGCGAGGGGGCCGCCCACGACGACGGCCTTGTTGTAGCGCATCGCCTTGAAGGGATACGACAAGAAGTCGCCGAAGGTGAGGGGGCGCAGCGGGATGATTCCCGGTTGCCAGGAGCGGTGGGTGGGCGTCGGCGCGCCCATCGGAGCGCCGTAGTTCTGCGCGGGTGCGGCAGCGCCGCGCGAGGGCGCGGCGGCCGTCGGCGCAGGGGGCGAGTCGGTCGGGGGCGTCCACTCAGGGATGGACGTGTCTCCCGGCCCGTACGAGTCCGTCATCGGCTCCCCTTCGATGTCTCCGCCTATCGTGCCACGAATGGTCCCCCCATAATGGGGTCATGAGCGGACGCATCTTGGTGATCGACGACGACACTGCCCTTGCGGAGATGATCGGCATCGTCTTGCGGTCGGAAGGCTTCGACCCCGTGTTCTGTGACAACGGTGATCAGGCTCTCGAGGCCTTCCATCGCGAGAACCCGGACGTGATCCTCCTCGACCTGATGCTCCCGGGCAAGAGCGGCATCGACGTGTGCCGGGAGATCCGCATGGAGTCCGGCGTCCCGATCATCATGCTGACCGCGAAGTCGGACACCGTTGACGTGGTGCTCGGCCTCGAGTCCGGCGCCGACGACTACGTCCCCAAGCCCTTCAAGCCGCGCGAGCTCATCGCGAGGGTCCGGGCCCGACTCCGGCGCACCACGGACGCCACGCCCTCGACCGTGAGGATCGCCGACCTCGAGATCGACATCGCGGGACACCGGGTGATGCGGGGCGAGGAGTCGATCGCGCTCACCCCACTGGAATTCGACGTCCTCGTGGCGCTCGCCCGCGCCCCCGGCCAGGTCTTCACCCGCGAGGTCCTGCTCGAGGACGTGTGGGGCTATCGGCACCAGGCGGACAACCGGCTCGTCAACGTCCACATCCAGCGCCTTCGCGCCAAGATCGAGAAGGACCCGGAGAATCCCGAGATTGTCCTGACGGTGCGCGGCCTCGGCTACAAGGCGGGTGGCACCGCGTCGTGAAGGTGCGCTCGTCGTGAAGCCCCCCGCGCCGCGCGAGGCCGTGCGCGCGATCGGCAACGCCACCACCGGGGCCGTCCAAAGCGGCTGGACGCGCTGGCGGCGGTCGATGCTCCTGCGCGTGTTGGTGTCGACGGGTGTCGTGGGCATCGCCTCGGTCGCCGCGCTTGGCGCCTACGTCTCCGTCAGGATTCGCGACGGCCTCGTGGAGACCAAGGTCGACCGCATCCTCGTCGAGAGCGCGAGAGACGCGGCCGAGGCCCAGGTGCGCATCTCGGCCTCCCCGGCCCGCACGCCCGGCGACCTGCAGTCGCTGGTGAACGAACTCGTCTCGAGCCTTCACGCGATCGGCGGCGAGAACCGCGGCATCCTCCTGCTGCGCCAGCCGGGCGGGTCGCCCCAAACCTTCTCGCAGGTGTCCACGCCAGCCGACCTGGAGGACGCGGTCACGCCGGAGATGCGGGCGGCCGTCCAGTCGGGGCAGGAGCAGTCCTATCAGCACGTCTATCTCGCCTCTCTCGGCGAGCCGGGGGTCGTGGTGGGTGCCCCGCTCCAGAGCGCGGTGGCGGGCAAGTTCGAGCTGTACTTCGTCTATAGCCTCGTCGACGAACAGACGACCCTCACCCTGATCCAGCAGGTCCTCGCGATCGGCGGCGCGGCCCTCGTCGCCCTCGTCGTCTTCATGACGTGGACCGTGACCCTCCAGGCGGTGCGCCCCGTGCGCCAGGCCGCCCGCGTCGCCTCCCGGCTCGCCGAGGGACTGCTTGGCGAGCGCATGGTGGTCCAGGGGCGCGACGAGATGGCGACGCTTGCGACGACCTTCAACGACATGGCCGAGAGTCTCCAGCGCCAGATCACGCGCATGGAGGAGCTCTCGCGCCTCCAGCGCCGGTTCGTCTCCGACGTCTCGCACGAGCTCAGGACCCCGTTGACGACGGTTCGCATGGCCTCGGACGTCCTGTACGACGCGCGCCCCGACTTCAGCCCCGAGGCCGCGCGTTCCGCGGAACTCCTGCATGCGCAGCTCGATCGCTTCGAGTCCCTGCTGTCCGATCTCCTGGAGATCAGCCGCATCGACGCGGGAGCGGCGCAGCTCGAGTTCGAGGACGCGAGCCTCCTCGCGATCGCCCGCGAGGAAATGGACGCCATCCTTCCCGTCGCGAAGAGCGCGGGCGTCACGCTCCGCCTGTGGGCGGCGCCGGGAGAGCACGACGCCTCGATGGACAGGCCGCGCATCGCGAGGATCGTCCGCAACCTGCTGTCGAACGCGATCGAGTATGCGCAGCGCGGTCCGGTCGATGTGCTCGTCGGCTCGAGCAGGCGTGGCGTGGCGATCATGGTCAGGGACTACGGCCAGGGCATGACGGCGCAGCAGGCGGAGCGCGTCTTCGACCGGTTCTGGCGCGGCGACGCGGCGCGGACGCGGACGATGGGCGGCACGGGCCTGGGGCTCGCGATCGCGCGCGAGGACGCGCACCTGCACGGAGGCGCCCTCGAGGCGTGGGGCTCGCCCGGCCACGGCGCGAGTTTCCGGCTGTCCCTCCCGCGAACCGCGCAGGGGCTGGGTCAGCGCCCGATCGTTCCGCTCGTCGCGAGGGAGCGGGAGTTCGCGAGGCTCGGCGAGCCGGTCGTCCTCGGCGCCCCGGCGACGGAGGCCTCGTCGTGAGGGCCCGCGTCGTTGCGGCGGCGCTCGCCGCGGCGCTCCTTCTCGCTGGCTGCGCGGGGATTCCGTCGGATGGCGACGTCCAGGGTGGGGGAGGAAGGGCCGCCCCCGTCGACCCCCTCGTGCCCGTCGCCCCCGTCCCCGGGACCCGCGGACGAGCCGATTACGCTCACCGACAACTTCATCCAGGCCTGCGCCGCGGGGGTGTGGGGCACCTTCACCGGGGCCGAGGCATACCTGACAACCGCCGCCAAGCGGGACTGGGATCCCGAGGCGAAGGTGACGGTGTTCGGCTCGGGCGACTTCACGCCCGTCTGGGACGACGTCACGAGCACCGTGACGTACTCGCTGCCCGTCATCGCGACCATCGACGCGTCGGGCATCTTCACCGAGATCGATCCGACCACGCCGCAGGACGTCGTGTTCTCGATGAGCCAGGACGGCTCCGGGCAGTGGCGAATCTCCGGCCTCGACAACGGAATCGTGCTCGCCGAGGCACACTTCGACTCGCTTTACCGCTCGGTGCCGCTCGCCTTCGCGACCACCGACGGACGGTTCGCCGTGCCGGACGTCCGCTGGGTTCCGCGCAAGAACGCGGCGACCTTCGCGGCCGAGGCGCTCCTCGGTGGCCCCGCGCCGTGGCTCGCGGACGGGGTTCTCACGGGGCTGCCCGTCACGTCGTCCCTCGCCGTGCAGTCCGTTCCCATCGCCGACGGCACGGCCTCGGTCTCCCTCGACCCCGGCGCGGGGGGAACGGCGGCGGAGCGCGCCCTCGCGCGCCTTCAGTTCACGAAGACCCTTACGGCCCTTCCCGAGGTTTCGTCGGTCGACGTCACGGTGGGGGGCCTCGACCTTGCGGGGGACCCAGCTACCACCTCGACGAGGCGCCGGTGCCTGGCGGAACCGCCGTCGCGTTCGTCGACGGAAGGCTCGGGACCTGGGACGCCGCGACGGTCAAGGTCGTGCCGGGGAGCGTCGGCGCGCTCCCCGAGGGCGCGAACTCGCCCGCCCTCGCGTACGACGGCACGACCGTCGCGTTTCTTCTTGGCTCGTCGTCCCTCGTGATGACCGATGCGCTCGCCGACGGAACGGTAGAGCTCACCCCGGAAACCTCCGCCCCGAGGGGCGTCATGCGCGCCGACACCGTCTACGAGGGCAGCGATCTCCTCACGCCGAGCTTCGACTGGTACGGGTGGGTGTGGACAGCCGAGCGCGAATCCTCCGGTCAGATCGTCGCCGTTCCGCCCGACGGCCCGCCCGTCGCGGTCGCCGCGCCGTGGCTCAATGGGCGCGAGGTGGCGGCGGTGCAGGGTGGCCCGCGACGGCGCGCGCGTGGCGATCTTGTCCCGCGAAGGGGGCGTGTGGCGCCTCGACGCCGCGGCGCTCATTCGCGACGCTGAGGGGACCCCGATCTCGGTCGGCGAGCCGCTGAGCGTCGGGCTCGGCGTGGGCCCCGCGAGTCACCTGGTGTGGGTCGACGGCCTCCACGTCGCGGTCCTCGCCGACGGCGCAGAGGGGTCGACGCCGTCCCTCGGCATCTCCGTGGTCGGCGGCGGCACCACCGTGCTCTCCTCGGCCCCCGACGCGATCGAGCTCGCCGCGCGCGACGGGACGAGTTCCATTGCGGTCGTGACGCGGGACGGCGAAGTCTTCCAGCGGTCGACGGCCGGCTGGTCGAGGGTTCCCGTCGCGGGCGTCATCGAGGGGCTGGCGTTCTCCGGGTAACGCGGACCCACGGATGTCCCGAGTCCTCCGGTTTCTCGCGCGCCGCCTCCCCGCGCCGCCGGCGCGCCCCGCGCCGGCTCCCGGGCGCCGCGACGATGGCCGCGTGGCCCCGCCCGGCGATTCCATCCCATGGGCGTCGAGCGTGGCCCGCGCGCTCGTCCCCGTCGTGTGTCCGGGGTGCGCGACGCCGGACGTTCGCTGGTGCGGCGACTGCTCCGCGCCGTGGTGGGAGGAGCCGTTCCGCGCTGAGGCGGGGGCGGGCAGGCTCGACGTCCTCGGCAGGGCCCCCCTTCCCGTCTTCTCGATAGCGCCGCTCGTCGGACCCGCGCACCTGATGGTGTCGGCGTGGAAGGACGGAGGACGGCGCGACCTCGACGCGTTCTTCGCGGAGGCGATGGACCGGGCAATCGCGACGCTCGCGGACTCTCTCGTGCCCGTGACCGTCGTCGTGCCCGTGCCGTCTCGGGCGTCGTCGGAGAGGCGGCGCGGGGCCGACCTTCCCGGGATTCTCGCCATGGCCGCCTCGGCAGCGATCACCGGGGCGGGGCGCCGGGCCCCGGTGGCGGCGTGCCTGCGCAATTCCGGGGGCGAGTCTCGCGGCCGCGGAGTCCGCGCGCGCTGGTCGGCGGGAGCGGGGGCACTGCGGGTCGTCTCGCCGCCCGTCGGCGACGTCGCCCTGCTCGTCGACGACGTCGTCACGACGGGGGCCAGCCTCGCGCGCGCGGCCGACGCGCTTGAGCGGGCGGGGGTCGCGGTCGCGGCGGCGGCGACCCTCGCGGCGACGCCGGCACCCGGGACCTCAGTCCCTGAGGTTAGGTAACCCTCACTCCTACGCTGAGGGTATGTACCTGGCCGACGCGCTTCCCGGAGACGACGTGATGATTCGCGCGCTCTCGGCGACGCGCGAGGCCTCCACCCGCCTGCGCGAGATCGGGCTGAGGCCCGGCGTCACCGTCCGCGTGCTCCAGCGCTCCACGTTCGGGGCGGTCGTCATCGCCCACGGATTCAGCAGCGTGGCCCTCGACCGGGAGACTGCGCGCTCCATGGCGGTCGAGGAGGTCAGTCGTGACGTGTCCCTCGTGTGAGCCGACGCGCCCCTCTGGCCCCTTGGGGGACGCCTCTGTCCTCCTGATCGGCAATCCCAACGTCGGGAAGTCCACGCTCTTCAACGCGCTGACCGGCGCGCGACAACGCGCGGTCAATGCGCCCGGAACCACCCTCGAGATCGCCGTCGGCACGTGGTCGGCCGACGGCGCCCCCCTCGGCGTAGCCGACCTTCCCGGGGCCTACAGCCTCGACGCCCGTTCCCTCGATGAGCGCGCGGTCGCCGACGCCCTGGCGACTGCGGACCCGACGGCCGTCGCGCTCGTCGTCCTCGACGCCACGGCCTTGCCTCGATCCCTCTACCTCCTCGCGCAGGTCATCGACACCGGCCGCCCCGTCGTCGCCGCTGTCACGATGACCGACGTCGCGCGCGACCGCGGGCTCTCGCTCGATCCGGCGGACGTCGCGGCGGCCGCGGGGATTCCCGTCGTCGCGGTCGACCCGCGCAAGCGCGAGGGCATCGCGAGCCTCGCCGCCCCGGTCCTCGCGGCCCTGGCGGCACCGGCGCGGGTCGCGCGCGCCCCGCGCCGCTGGCCCCCTGACCGAGGCGGACGCCGAGCGCTGGTTCGCTTGGGTCGAGGCGGTCACCGCCGCCCTCCCCGCGCCCGCTCCCCGCCGCGTCACCCCGTCGGATCGACTCGACCGCGTGCTGCTTCACCCGTGGGTGGGCGTGCCCGTGTTCCTCGCCGTCATGTGGGGCCTCTTCGAGCTCTGCACGCGGGCAGCGGGACCGATGATCTCCGGGATAGCGGCGTTCGCGGGCGGCCCGGTCTCCGACGCCGTCTCCTCCGGCCTCGGAAGGCTCGGCGTGGGAGGCGGGTGGTTCGAGGGGCTCGTCGTCGACGGCATCCTTGCGGGGCTCGGCGTCGTCTTGTCGTTCCTCCCGCTCCTCGCGCTCGTGTTCGCGGCGCTCGGCATCCTCGACGGCAGCGGGTACCTCGCGCGCGCAGCGGTGGTGGCCGACCGGGCCATGCGGTCCATCGGCCTCGATGGTCGCGCGGTCCTCCCGCTGATGATCGGCTTCGGCTGCAACGTCCCGGCGATCGAGGCGACCCGCGTCCTTCCCAAGGCGAGGCAGAGGCTCGTCGCTGGCCTGCTGGTTCCGTACACGACGTGCTCGGCGCGGCTCACCGTCTACCTCCTGCTCGCCGCCGCGTTCTTCCCCGGTAGCGCGGGAACCGTCATCTTCGGCCTGTATGTGACGAGCATCCTCCTCGTCGCCGTCGGAGGGCTCGCCTTCCGCAAGCTCGTGCGGGGCGACGACGACCCAGAAGGGGAGTCCCTCGTCCTCATCCTTCCCCCGTACCAGTGGCCGGACCTCAGGACGTTGTGGCACTCGATCGCGGCGCGCGTGCGAGGGTTCCTGAGCGAGGCGGGAGCGGTGATCATCGTGGCGCTCGTGGCGATGTGGGCGCTCTCCTCCATCCCGGTCCGGGGCGGATACGACCTCGCCGACGTCCCCATCGCGGACAGCGCCTTCGGCGTCGGGGCGCACGCCGTCGCCCCGGTGCTCTCGCCGCTCGGGCTCGGAGACTGGCACGTCGCGGCCGCGCTCGCCTCGGGGTTCGTCGCGAAGGAGGTGGCCGTCGGGGCCCTCGCGGAGAGCTACGCCGTTGACGGCACGGGGGACGGCTCCACCGTCGCCCTTTCGGATCGCCTGCGCACCACGCTCTCCGAGACCTCGGGCGGCCACCCCCGGGCCGCGGCCCTCGCCTTCATGGTGTTCGCGCTCGCCTACACGCCGTGCCTCGCGACGGTCGCCCAAATGCGCAGGGCGCTCGGCCGACGGTGGACGACGATTGGCGTCGGCCTCCAGCTCGTCGTCGCGTGGGTTCTCGGCGCGCTCGTGTTCCAGGTCGCGAGGCTGCTGTGATGCCCGCGGGCGGCAGGGGCTCGACCTTCAGCGCGGTGCTCGCCGCGGTGCGCGGCGGCCAGACGGTGGGCGCGGCGTCGCGCTCCCTCGGTATCCCGCTCGATCTCGCGGAGGCGATGCTCGACGAAGCGCGACGCATGGGCCTCGCGGTCTCGGCGCGCGAGGCGTGCGGAACCTGCAGCGTTCCGGTGGCGAACGGATCCTGCAAGGGGTGCCCGGTCGCCACGATTGCCGGAATGTGACGAGGGAAACTCCGGGTGCCGTCGGGCGATCGTTCGGAATAGAGTGGAACCAGCGGACGTGCGCGTAGCGCTTCGCTCGACGAGGGAGGTGAGCACTCCGGGAAATCCGACTCCCCCCGTCACCCTGCGGCCCCGGCCGCCCCACTTCAGGAGGAACCTCATGGACGTTCATGTCGTCGGTCGCCACACCAAGGTCGCGGAGGAGTTTCGCGAGAAGGTGCTCGAGAAGTTGCGCAAGATCGAGGCCCTCGATCCGCGCGTGACGCGCGTTGACGTCCATGTGGTCCATGAGCGCAATCCCCGATTCGCGACCGAGCGCGAGCGCATCGAGCTCACGCTTCACGGGCGTGGACCCGTGATCCGCACCGAGGCCGCCGCGGAGGACAGGACGGTGGCGCTCGAGCTCGCCGCCGATCGCCTCGTCGAGCGACTGCGCAAGGTCCACGAGCGCCGCGCCCACCGCCACCAGGGCAAGGTCGGCGTCGGCCACGCCGCGAGCCTCACCGTCGTCCCCGACCCCGAACCGGCCGCCGGGTCGGCCGCCGACCCCGAGATCGTCAGCGTCGAGCGGTGGGAGGGCGCGCCCGAGGACGCGACGCGCGAGATCCCGCTCGCGGGAACCCCGATCGTCATCCGAAGCAAGACCCACGCGGGCTCCCCGATGACGACGGCGGACGCGATCGATCAGATGGAGCTCGTCGGGCACGACTTCTTCCTGTTCCACGACGCCGAGTCGGGGCTGCCGTCGGCCGTCTACCGGCGCCGCGGCTGGACCTACGGCGTGATCCACCTCGAGGCCGGGGTGGCGCCGCGCGCAGAGACCGATGCCGAGGGCGACGCCATGGAGGAATCCGCCTGACGCGAACGCACCCCGCCGCGGCGAACGCGGCCCACCCCTTTGCGCCTACGATGGTTGCCGAACCACCCACCGATTTGGAGTCGTCGTGTCCCTAGTTGACCGGATGATGCGGATGGGCGAGGGCCGCCAGCTGCGCAAGCTCGCTCGAGTCGCCCGCCTCGCGGGCGGGCTCGAGAGCGTCTACGAGGAGTTGTCGGACGACGAGCTCCGGGCGCTCACCGCGGAGTTCCGCGAGCGCATGCCAGGACGGCGAGTCGCTCGAGTCGCTCATGGCCGAGGCGTTTGCCGCGGTGCGGGAGGCCTCGCGCCGCACCCTGGGGCTTCGCCACTTCGACGTGCAGCTCATGGGTGGCGCCGCGCTCCACTACGGCAATATCGCCGAGATGAAGACCGGTGAGGGCAAGACCCTCGTCGCGACGCTGCCCGCCTACCTCAATGCGCTCGAGGGCCAGGGCGTCCACATCGTCACGGTCAACGACTACCTGGCCCGCTACCAGTCCGAGCTCATGGGGCGCGTCTTCCGGTTCCTTGGGATGGAGACCGGCTGCATCCTCACGGGGATGGACGCCTGCGGAGCGCCGCGAGCAGTACGAGGCGGACATCACGTACGGCACGAACAACGAGTTCGGTTTCGACTACCTGCGCGACAACATGGCGATGAGCCCGGCCGAGCTCGTGCAGCGCGGCCACGCGTACGCGATTATCGACGAGGTGGACTCCATCCTCATCGACGAGGCGCGTACGCCGCTCATCATCTCGGGCCCCGCCCAGGGCGTGAACACCCGATGGTATGGCGAGTTCGCCGCGATCGTGCGCTCGCTCAAGGCGCGACGAGGACTACGAGGTCGACGAGAAGAAGCGCACCGTCGGGATCCTCGAGGCAGGCGTGGAGAAGGTGGAGAAGTCGCTCGGGCTCGAGAACCTCTACTCGGCCGAGAACACCCCCCTCATCGCCTTCCTCAACAACGCGCTCAGGGCCAAGGAGCTGTTCAAGCGAGACAAGGAGTATGTGGTCCTCGCCGGCGAGGTGGACATCGTCGACGAGCACACGGGCCGCCTGCTCAAGGGCCGCCGCTACTCCGAGGGCCTGCACCAGGCGATCGAGGCCAAGGAGGGCGTGCCGATCAAGGCGGAGAACCAGACGTTCGCCTCGATCACGCTCCAGAACTACTTCCGCCTCTACACCAAGCTCGCGGGCATGACGGGAACCGCCCAGACGGAGGCGGCCGAGCTCCACGGCACGTACGGGATGAACGTCCTGCCCATCCCCACGAACCTCCCGATGATCCGCATCGACCAGCCGGACCTCCTGTACAAGAACGAGCAGGCCAAGTACGACGCGATCGTCGACGACATCGTCGATCGCAACGAGGCGGGTCAGCCCGTCCTCGTGGGAACCACGTCGGTCGAGAAGTCCGAGCGCCTGTCGAAGGAGCTCAAGAAGCACGGGATCGCGCACGAGATCCTCAACGCGAAGGAGCACGAGCGCGAGGCGGCCATCGTCGCCGAGGCGGGGCGCAAGGGCGCGGTCACGGTCGCGACGAACATGGCTGGTCGAGGCACGGACATCATGCTCGGCGGCAACCCGGAGTTCCGTGCCGTCGCCGTGCTGGCGAAGAAGGGCATCGACCCGCACGACGAGCCGGAGAAGTACGAGGCACAGTGGCACGACGTCTTCGCGGCCGAGCAGAAGGCGGTCGCGAAGGAGCACGACGAGGTGGTCGCCGCCGGCGGCCTCTACGTCCTCGGCACGGAGCGCCACGAGTCCCGGCGCATCGACAACCAGCTGCGCGGCCGCTCGGGTCGCCAGGGCGACCCCGGCGAGTCGCGCTTCTACCTCTCGCTCGAAGACGACCTCATGCGGCTGTTCCAGACGGGCCTCGCCGCGACCATGATGAACTCGTCGGCGTTCCCCGACGACATGCCGATCGAGTCGAAGGTGCTGACGCGCGGCGTGCGCAGCGCCCAGGCGCAGATCGAGGGTCGCAACCACGAGGCGCGCAAGTCCATCCTCAAGTACGACGACGTGATGAGCGGCCAGCGCTCGGTCATCTACGCCGAGCGCCGCAGGATTCTCGCGGGCGAGGACTTCGGCGAGCAGATTCGCGGGTTCATCAACGACGTGGTGGAGGAGCGCGTCGCCGAGATGACGTCGGTGGGCAACACCGACGACTGGGATCTCGAGGGCCTCATCAAGGAGTTGCGCCAGATCTACCCGGTCTCGCTCACGGCGGAGGAGCTGCTCGAGGACGTCGGCGGCACCGTCGGCCTGAACTACGGCGTACCTGGTGCGCGAGTTCCAGTCCGACGCCCAGCTGCGCTACTCCGAGGTCGAGGAGCGCATCGGCGCGGAGATCATGCGGCAGGTGGAGCGGCAGGTGGTGCTCCAGGTGCTCGACTCCAAGTGGCGCGATCACCTGTACGAGATGGACTACCTGCGCGAGGGCATCGGCCTGCGGGCCATGGGCCAGCGCGACCCGCTCATGGAGTACCAGCGCGAGGGCCACCTGATGTTCGAGACGGTGGCCGACGGCATCAAGGAGTCGAGCGTCTCCGTGCTCTTCCGCGTCGAGCGGCGCGACCCGAACGAGCCGCCAGGCGCCAGGCAGCCCGCGGGGCAGCCGGTCAACGCGGCTTCTGCCGCGGCGACGGCGACGTCCCCCGCGGGCAAGGCTTCGGCCGCCCCCGGCCGCGAGCGGCCCGCGTGCGGGCAACGCGTTTGGCGCGACGTCCGGGACGGGCGGTGCGGGATCCGTTCAGATGTCTCAGATGTCGTACAGCGGCCCCACGCTCGACAACGCCGCGGGAAAGGCCGAGGTGAAGAAGGCCAAGGTTGCTCCGGCGAAGGATGGGCTGGAGTATCCGGGGACGGGCAGGAACGCGCCGTGCCCGTGCGGATCGGGCAAGAAGTACAAGCTCTGCCACGGCAAGGAAGCGGCCTAGCCTCAGCCCACGTCGAGGACGGTGGACTGCCATCGCCCTCCCACGTCCTCGAATCGCGCCGCGACCGCCCTCGCGTGGACGCCGTCGTCCGCCACGATGCTGGTCTCGGCCGCGACGTCGGAGACGCGGTAGACCCGAATCCTCAGGATCCTGACGGGGTGGCGCGGTCGCAGGCCCGCGCGTTGCGCGAGCGCCCCCTGACGCGCGAGGGAGGCGCGGATCTCCGGGGTGACCCATCTCGTCAATTGATCGAGCCCGCCGCCGCCAAGGACGACCTCGAGCGCGACCTTCGCGACGGTGCACGCGAGGGGCGTCGGATCGCCCAGGACCTTTCTGGGGCGCGTGTACGGGTTGAGCGGCGGCCTGGGGCCGGGAAGCGGGAGGGCGGTGATGGGGGCTACGGGCACTTCGGCAAGCTGGGCACTCACGGTGCGATCCCTTCCGGCTCGGCACCCACCCGTCAAGCGCCGTCAGCCTCGTTTGCTAGCGTTTGATGTTGTTTGATAGAACTAGATGTAGTACGACGTCGATCAATTGTCCAGTCGAGACGGGACGGCTGTGGACGGGGCCGATGCCGTAAGTTGGGAGAATGCGGTGGAACGACTTGTTCGGCGATCTTGAGGGCCAGTTCTCGGCCGCCCAGGCGACCGAGTTCGAGGCGGGCGTCCGCGACCTAGCGGAGGCGGAGCGCGCGACCGTTCGCCTTGCGGGCCGACTGCTCGCGAGCGTCGGCGAATCCGTGTCACTCACCCTTCGCGGGGGAACCCGGGTCACGGGCACGGTCTCCGACGTCGCGGCCGCGTGGGTCCTGCTCGCCGACGGCGCACGGGAGACCCTCGTTCCGCTCGGGGCGGTCGCCGTCGCCACGGGCGTGGAGCACAAGGCATCCCGGCTCGGCTCGGTCGCCGAGAGGCTGGGACTTGGTCATGCCCTCCGCGCCCTCGCGGGCGAAGGGGTGGCGGTGCTCGTCACGACGTCGGGCGGTGACGTGCTCGGGCGCATCACCGGTGTTGGCGAGGACCACATGGATGTCGTCATGGACGACGGCTCGGCGGTCGCGGTCGCGTTCGCGGAGATCCGCCTGGTCGCGTCGGCGCCCTAGGGAGGTCGCCGCCTGGCGCCGGGCCGAACGCGTGGGGCGCCGGGACGCTAGTCCTGCAGGGCGATCTTCGCTCGCGTCGCCTCATACTGGCGTTGGATGTAGGCCTCCAACTCCGTCGCCTCGATGCGCCACTGTCCCCGTCCGCCCACCTGGATCGCGGGGAGGTCGCCGGAACGCACGAGCGCGTACGCCTGCGGAGCCGTGACGTTCAGCACCTCCTGAACGTCGGCGAGCGTGAGGAACCGTGGCGGCATGACTCGATTCTCCCACGGAGCCCCCGAAAGCCCGGGTTATCCACATCGCCCTGCGGGCGCGCGCTGAGCGAGGCACTATGGCCCCACCGATCACCGGAGGTGACCATGAACCCCACCAGCCGCCCGATCGCGGGCCGACTTCGGCGCCCGCGCTGGACGGATCCTCGCCTGCTCATCGGGGTCGCCCTCGTCTCGATAGCGGTCATCGGCACGGCGTCCGTTGTCGCCAACGCGGACCGGACGGAGCCCTACCTCGCCGCCCGCCACACGCTGACGCCCGGCAGCACGCTCGAGGAGTCCGACGTCGTCGTGACGCACGTGCGCGTTGGGGAGGGAACCTACGTGGCGCCCGAGGACGAGCCGTGGGGCGCCGTCGTCACGAGGGTGATCGGAGCGGGCGAGATGATTCCCCAATCGTCGCTCGCCGACTCCGACTCGTACGGGTCGAGGCCCGTCGCCGTCACGGCGAGCCGCCCGCTCGGCGAGGCAATCAAGCCGGGCGCGACCGTCGACGTGTGGGTGACACGCGAGGGGATTGCGGGCCTCGAGTCGGTCGAGGTCGCGGCCGGCGTCATCGTCGACGAGGTCGAGCGCGAGGGCGGCGCCTTCTCCGCTCGGCCGGGAGAGACGGTGTACGTGCTCATCCCCGCGGCGAAGGTGGGCGACCTGCTCGCCGCGCTCGCGGATGCCGACGAGGTGAGCGTCGTCGGGTTCGGGGGGAGCGCCGCGTGAGCGCATCCGTCATCGTGGCCGTCCGCGGCGTCAGCGACGGGGAGCTGGCGTCCGCGATCAGCGGCCACCCGGGCCTCGACGTCGCCCGCCGCTGCGCCGACCTCGCCGAGGCGCTCGCCGCCGCTCAGGCGGGCCTGGGAGAGGTGCTCGTGACGTCTGAGCACCCGGAGCTCGACCGGGCCATCGTGCGCCGCCTGGCGAAGGCGGGACTCTCCGTCGTCGGGGTTCCCTCAGATGCCTCGGCGCACGAGTCACTCCTCGGCCTCGGCGTTGCCACGGTCCTCGCCCCCGGAGCCGCCCCCGCGAGATGTCGCGGCGGCGGTCCACGTCGTCGCGAACGAGCCACGCGCGGCCCCCGCGGCGGACGAACCCGCGCCGAGCGACGACGCCGCGGACGAGTCCGGGACCCGACCGTCCCGCGGAGCCGTCGTCGTCGTGTGGGGACCCACGGGCGCGCCCGGTCGCACGACGATCGCGGCGAACCTCGCCGTCGAGGCGGGACGCTCCGGAATCGACGTCGTCCTGGTGGATGCAGACACCTACGGAGGCGCCCTCGCCTCGGCGCTCGGGGTCGTGGATGAGGCGCCGGGAATTGCCGCACTCGCCCGGGCGGCGCTTCGCGGCGGCCTCGCGGGGCAGCTGTTCGCGCGCCACGCGGTGCGGGTAGCGCCGGGGGTGCGCCTCGTCAGCGGGATCCCCAGGGCGGAGCGATGGTCGGAGCTTCCCGGCGCCGCAATCGACTCGGTCCTCGAGGCCGCGCGCGCCGCGGCCGGGCTCGTTGTCGTGGATGCGGGCTTCGGTATCGAGGCGGACGGCGCCGCGGCAGGACGCGAGCGGGACGGAGCGACGCTCGCGGCGCTCGCCGAGGCGGATGTCATCGTGACCGTGGGGTCGGCGGAGCCGTTGGGCATCCAAAGGCTCGTCCAAGGACTCCAGGATCTGTCGGCGCTACCGGACACGGGCGGCGCGAGGCGCGTCGTCGTCGTCAACCGGGTCCGGGCGTCGGTCGCGGGACACCTGCCGGAACGCGCGGTCGCGGACGCGCTCCTTCGCTACGCGTCGGTGAACGAGGCGTGGATGGTGCCGTTCGACCCCAAGGCGTGCGACGCGGCGACTCTTGCGGGAGGCACGCTCGCCGAGTGTGCGCCCCGCTCGGCTGCGCGACGCGCGATCGCCGACCTGGCCCGCCACGTGACCGCGCTCGCCGACACGCACCTCGCCGGCTCGCCCCCCGTCGAAGCGCCGCTCGTCGACGTCGACCGACCCCGCAAGCGGGCGTAGCGCCCGCCACCCGCCCCTGCGACACTGGAACCATGCGCGTCTACTTCCCGGCAACGCCGCCCGCACTCGCCCAGTCGCTCACGGGAAAGTGGGAGCCGCGCTCGGGTTTCGCCGTCACGGAGCGGCTGATGGAGGTCTCGAGCCACGACGACTCCGACCTCCTCGACGAGCAGGCGAGGGACACGGCCGCCCTCGCCTCCGTGACCGAACTGGGCTCCGCCAAGCGGGTCGTCATCGTCGCCGATTGCGACCGCTCCCAGGTGACCCCCGTCCCTCAGCGCCATCCCGCCGCCGTCGATGTGGCTGGCAAGGTCGCGAGGGACGCCATCGCGTGCGCGTTCGTGGACGAGGACGGCGCGAGCGCAGGACGCCGCGGCGGCGGCCTCGGGTGACGCGGCGGCGCTTGACCGGCTCTACGAGCGCGACCTGCTGTGGTTCGACGCGGGGGAGTTCGCGGACCTGGGTTAGCGGCCGCGTCCGTCACCAGCGGTCCGGACCCAGCGGGCCCGGCTAGAGCGCGGCGGGGGGCTTCAGCCGCTTGAGGACCTCGGCGTGGACGAGGCCGTTGGTCGCGAGCGCGTTGCCGCCGAACGGACCGCGCGCGCCGGTGAGCGAGGTGAACGTCCCGCCGGCCTCCTCCACGATCGCGACGAGCGCGGCCATGTCGTAGATCTCGAGGCTCGGCTCCGCGGCGACCTCGACGATGCCCTCGGCCACCATCATGTAGCTCCAGAAGTCGCCGAACGCGCGGGTGCGCCACAGGTCGCGGGTGAGGTCGAGGAACGCGGGAAGGAGGCCAACCTTCTCCCAGCCGACGAGGGAGGAGAAGGACATGGTGGCGTCCTCGATGGTCGCGCGCGTCGACACGTGGATGCGCGTCGCGTCCTTGATGTGGCGCCCCTTCCAGGCGCCCTCACCCTTCGAGGCGAACCAGCGCAGCCCGAGAGCCGGGGCGGAGGCCACGCCCATGACGGGCTGCCCCTCGTCCATGAGCGCGATGAGCGTGGCCCACACGGGGATGCCGCGAATGTAGTTGCGGGTGCCGTCGACGGGATCGATCACCCATTGGCGAGGCCCGCCGCCCTTGGTTCCGAACTCCTCGCCGTGGATCGCGTCCTGCGGGCGGTGGCGCTCGAGCAGGCCGCGCACCGTCTCCTCCGCGCTGCGGTCCACGTCGGTCACGGGGCTGTCGTCCGCCTTGGTCTCCACCGTGAAGCGTCCGCGAACCGAAGTCGGCCATGGTCACGCCGTCCACGAAGTCGGCGATGTTGAGCGCCAGGTCGAGGTCGTCCGTGTACGGGCCCTTGTCGTTCACACTGCCCACGCTACTGCCAATCCCCGGCGGCGCGGCTGGCGATGAGCCGGCGGATCGACTCCACGCGCGCGGCGCGGTCGGGGGTGTCCGCCCACGCGTCGAGGGCGCACCCGGCCTCCTCGCTCTCGTGGCCGCACCCGCGCGGGCAGGCGTCGGCAGCCTCGGCAACGTCGGGGAACGCGTGGACGAAGTGATCGGGGTCCACGTGCGCGAGCCCGAACGTCCTCACGCCGGGGGTGTCGATGATCCACCCGCCGCCGGGCAGCGGCAGGGCAACGGCGGAGGTCGAGGTGTGTCGCCCCCTGCCGGTCACGGCGTTGACGACGCCGACCGAGCGCAGGGCGTCCGGTACCAGGGCGTTCACGAGCGTGGACTTGCCGACGCCCGACGAGCCGACGAGGACGGTGATCCTGTCCCGGCACCGCGCCACGAGGTCGTCGAGCCCCTCGACCCCGCCGCCCGCGCCCGTTCCGTCGACGCCCGTTTCGTCGAAGTCGTGCCCGTGGATCGCGCCGCCCCGTCGCCGCGTCGCGACGACGCCCACCCCGAGGGGGCGATAGGCGGCGGCGAGGGCGTCGGGGCTCGCGAGGTCCGCCTTGGTCGCGATGATGAGGGCCTCGAGCCCCGCGTCGAAGGCGGCGACGAGGCACCGATCGATGAAGCGCGGGTTGGGCTCCGGCTCGGCGAGCGAGGCGACGATCGCGAGAGTGTCGGCGTTCGCGACGACGACGCGCTCGGTGTCGTCCTCGTCGTCCGCCGAACGCCGGAGCGCCCGCTCGCGCGCGTCGCGCCGCACGATCCTGGCGAGGGCGCCGTCCTCGCCGCTGACGTCGCCCACCACGTCCACGCGGTCGCCCACGACAATGCCCCTGCGCCCCAGCTCCCTCGCCTTGACCGCCATGATGGTCTGGCCGTCGGGCCCGGCCCCGGCGACGGTGAACCGCCCCCGGTCGACGGCGACGACGAAGCCGGGCACAGCGGCGTCGTGCGCGGGGCGCTGCTTGGAGCGCGGCCGGGAGCCGCGCGGGTTCGGACGGATCTTCGCGTCCGATTCGTCGTAGTGACGCGGAGCGCGGGGGCTCACGGAGTGGGCGCCTCGGCGGGCAGCCCGAGCATCTCGCGCCACATCTCGGGGAACTCGGGCATGGTCTTTGCCGTGGTGCCGACGTTGACCACGCGCGTCCCCGGGACGCCGAGTCCGACGATCGCCCCGAAGGTCGCCATCCGGTGGTCGTGGTAGGTCTGGACGTCCACGCCGTGAAGCGACCCGCCCGCGGGGGGCGAGATGTGCAGCGACGCTGGTCCCTCGTCGCAGCGGCCCCCAAAGCGGCGAATCTCGGTGGCGAGCGCGGCGAGGCGGTCGGTCTCGTGCCCGCGAAGGTGCCCGATTCCCATCAGGTTGGAGGGGCCGTCGGCGAGCGCGCACAGGGCGGCGATCGTCGGCGTGATCTCGCCCGCGGGGCTGAGGTCGGCGTCGATTCCGTGGATGGAGCCCGCGCCCGTGACGGACATGACGCCGTCGGTCAGCGTGCACGTCGCGCCCATCTCGCGCAGCAGCTCGGGGTAGAGCGCGCCTGGCTGCGTGGTCTCCGACGGCCAGTGGGGGATGCGAACCGTCCCGCCAGCGACGAGCGCCGCCGCGATGAAGGGTCCCGCGTTCGACAGGTCGGGCTCCACGCGGACGTCCCCGAGGCGGATCTCGCCGGGAGACACCTCCCAGGTGCGCTCGTCCGGCTGCGCGACCTCGACCCCGGCGGAGCGCAGCGCGGCGCACGTCATGTCGATGTGGGGCAGGCTCGGGAGCGTGGCGCCGACGTGGCGCACGGTCAGGCCCTTGGGAAGGCGCGCCGCGACGAGCAGGAGGCCGGAGACGAATTGGGACGACGCCGACGCGTCTATCGCGACGACGGGCGCGACGTCCGCGGGGGGCGACACGGAGAACGGGAGGGCGCCGGTGTCGGCGTCGTCCACCTCGGCGCCGAGCGCGCGGAGGGCGTCGATCATCGCCCCCATGGGGCGGCCCCGCGCGCCGGCGTCGCCGTCGAAGCTCACCTCTCCGTCCGCGAGGAGAACGAGCGGCGGGACGAAGCGCATGACCGTGCCCGCGAGGCCGCACTCGATGAACGCGCCGCCCGTGAGGCGCTCGGGCGGGGTGATGGTCCAGACGTCGTCGGCGTCGTCGATCTCGACGCCGAGGAGGCGCAACGCGTCGATCATCAGGTGCGAGTCGCGCGAGTGAAGGCCGCCGTGGATGCGGACCGGCCCGCTCGCGAGCGCGGCGAGGATGAGGAAGCGGTTGGTGAGGGACTTGCTTCCGGGAACGTCGACGGTGGCGTCGAGGGGGCCGGTGGCGAGCGGTGCGTCCCATAGTTGCCCGGGACCCGCCCCGGGCGATCCGACGGTAGGGCTCACCCGCGACGCCCGCGGGACGCGCGGCCCTTCGCCGCGCGCTTCTTTGACGATGACCGCCGGCGGGGCTTGCCCGCCGTCGCGGCGATGAGGGCGCCGCCGAGGAGCGAAAGGTTCTTGATGAAGTTCTCGCGGCTCGCGTCGCGCCGGGTCCTCGTCGTCCTCGCGCCAGAACTGCTCCGAGGTGGCCGCGGTGACGGCGGCGAGGCTCGCGAGGGCGAGACCCGAGGTGCGCGGGGTGCGCGAAAGGGCGAGGGCGGTCGCGGCGCCGAGGGTCGCGGCGGCGTGGATGCGGATCAGTTGGGGGACGGTCAGCGGGATCCCGGCCTCCTCGAGATAGGGCTCGACGAACGGCGCGCTCTTGGCTGCGTGGCGCGACGGATCGAGGAGGGCATCGACGGCCGCGTAGACGAACCACGACGCGAGGAGCGGTCGGGCAACGGTACGAACGAACATGGCGCCTCCTTTCGCTACCAACCTACCGCCGTCGGGCCCGCGCGGGGGCATGACTTCCGTCGCACCCCGTGCCGGCGTCGTCCGCGGGAATGCGAGCGGCGCCGCTCCCGTTCCACTCATGTGACCGCCGTCCTGTGCGCCCCGCCGCCGCTCGCTCCCGCCGAGGGATTCTTCCCCGACGGCGACCTCGGCACGCTCGGCCCGATAGGCTCGTGGGCGATGAATACCACGACCGACGCCGAAGCCGACGCCTCAGAGGCGGAGGCGTTCGAGTCGCTCGCGCTGTCCTTCATGGACCAGCTGTACGCGGCGGCGCTGCGCATGACGCGCAACCCCGCGGACGCGGAGGATCTGGTCCAGGAGACCTACGCCAAGGCGTTTGCGGGCCGCGACAAGTTCACCACGGGGACCAACCTCAAGGCGTGGCTCTACCGCATCCAGACCAACGCGTTCATCAACACGTACCGCAAGAAGCAGCGGGAGCCGCAGCGTAGCGACGCGGAGTCGGTGGAGGACTGGCAGATCGCCCGCGCCGCATCTCACACCTCGACGGGACTCGTCTCGGCGGAACAGGCGGCGCTCGACGCGATCGGCGACATGGACATTCGCGAGGCCCTCGCCGAATTGCCAGACGACTTTCGGCTCGCGGTCTACCTGAGCGACGTCGAGGGCTTTGCCTACAAGGAGATCGCCGAGATTATGGATACGCCGGTGGGCACCGTCATGTCGCGACTTCACCGCGGCCGGAAGATGCTCCGCGAGTTGCTCGCGGAGTATGCGGCCGAGCGGGGAATCGTGAACCACCGCGCGGTGGCCGGCGAGACGACGCCAGGGGAGGGAGGCTCCGATGTCCGGTAAGTCGTGCGACGAGGCGATCGACCGCCTCTTCGAGTTCATCGACAACGAGCTCCCGCCCGAGGAGCTGCGCCGCGTGGGCGCGCACCTTCAGGAGTGCCCGGAGTGCGAGGCGGAGCGCAAGGTCAACGAGCGCATCAAGAACATGGTCTCCTGCTGCCCCAAGGAGGAGGCCCCGGAGGAGCTGCGCGCGCGAGTGCTCGCCGTGATCTCCGAGGCCCGGAAGACGGGTTAGTCAGACCCTACGAATTGGGGCGCTTGCCGTGGTTGGCGTTGCTGCCGGCGCGGCTCTTGCGCTTACGGCCCTTCTTGCTCATGGGCGTGCCTTTCGGGAGGGTGGTCTTGATCACCTATCTTCGCACACCCCCGCACGCGTAGTAGCCTCAAGTAACGCCCAGAGCACGCCGATGGAGAACATGTGAGCGATGAACCCGTATCGGTTATCCCGCTGCTCCACGCCCTCGCGAGCACCAACGGATCCGACCTCCACTGCAAGGTAGGCGCAGCCCCGCGCATTCGCGTCGACGGCCGCCTGCGCAAACTTCAGGTCCCGCCGCTCAGGCCAGAGGACACGCGCAACATGGTCGCCCAGGTGCTGCCCGAGGACCTCGTCCTCGAGTTCCGCGAGACGCACGAGGCGGACTTCGCGTTCAGCCTCTCCGGCGTCGGGCGCTTCCGCGTCAACGCGTACGTCTCCCGCGGCATGGAGAGCCTCGTCTTCCGCCGCGTGGCCGTCGGCGCGCAGTCGATGGCCGAGCTCGGGCTGCCGGAGGTCGTCGGCAGCCTCTCGCTCGAGCCGCGCGGACTCGTGCTCGTCACCGGACCAACCGGCTCGGGAAAGACCACCACCCTCGCGTCGATGGTGGACCTCATCAACACGTACCGCGAGGTCAACATCATCACGATCGAGGACCCCATCGAGGTCCTCCACCACGACAACAAGGCGATCATCTCCCAGCGCGAGGTGCGCTCGGACACCCTGGACTTCCACCACGCGCTCCGCGGGGCCATGCGTCAGGACCCCGACGTCATCATGGTCGGCGAGATGCGCGACGCCGAGACCGTCCGCGCCGCCCTCAGCGCCGCCGAGACCGGGCACCTGGTCCTCAGCACCCTCCACACCATCGACGCGCAGGACTCGGTCAACCGCATCGTCGACTTCTTCACGCCGCACGAGCAGCAGCAGATCCGCACGACGCTCGCGCAGACCCTGCGGGGCATCATCTCGCAGCGCCTCGTGATGAAGGCGGACGGCTCCGGCCGGGCGCTCGCCTGCGAGATCATGGTCAACACCGGGCGGACGGCGGAGGCGATCGTGGACCCGCCGTCGCAGCCGCCCATCATGGACCTGATCGCCGAGGGCGCGTACTACAAGATGCAGACGTTCGACCAGCACCTGTTCGAGCTGGTGCGCACCGAGGTCATCTCCTACGACGAGGCGGTCTCGATCGCGAGCCGGCCGCACGACCTGTCCGTCCAGCTCAAGAACGCCGGCGTCGTCACCTAGGCAGGCGCTCGCCTAGGAGTCGGGCGGCAGCCCGAGCCACTCGCGCCACTGGGCGTGCAGGACGAGCCACGCGATGAGGCCGTATCCCGCGGGCCCCGGGGTCCCGTCGTCGGACATCGACATGTCCGTCAGCCACTGCTCGTGCGCGGCGAGCGGCCCGTAGGTGTCGACGAACCTCGCCTCGCGCCGCACCGCCGCCTCCTCGGCGAGCGCGGCGAGCTCGGCGATCTGCGTGTTCTCCGTCGGCACGCTCGGCGGCGGACCGACCACCATCGTCCGGTAGCCGAGGGCCCTCGTCCTGTCGAGCGCGTTCGCCAGATTGAAGCGCGTCATCGCGAGGCTCACCCCGCGGCGGATGTCGTTGCGGCCGATCGCGAAGACCACCGCGTTGGTGCTGCCGCGGCCGATCCGCCGCATCACCTCCTCGTCCCAGCGGTGCGCCATCTCGCCCGTGGTCTCGCCGGGCACGCTGAGCGTGTGGAACATGAGGTCGTTGTCCTCGGACATGGTCCGCGCCGCGACGCGCCCCGTCCAGCCGAGAGCCTTGGGGTCTCCCTTTCCGCCCACGAGTTCGTCACCGACGAAGAAGATGTTCATCATCGCGCGAACGCCCTTGCCACGACATCCTGCTGCTGAACCGCGTGCTTGCTCGTCAGTCCCGAGGCTGGCGACGCCGACGCGGGCCTCGAGATGATCCCGAAGTGCCGGTCGAGCGCACGGTAGACGGTGGGGCTGAGGTGCGTCCACGCGCCCTGATTCTCCGGCTCCTCCTGGACCCAGAAGAGCTCCGCGTTGCCGAAGGGCTCCACGGCCGCCCGCAGGGCTTCGCCGCCGAGCGGGTAGAACTGCTCGATGCGCACGATCGCCGTCGTGGTGTCCCCGCGCTTCTCGCGCTCGGCCGCGAGATCGTAGTAGACCTTGCCCGCGCACATGAGCACGCGGGTCACGCCCGCCGGGTCCATCTGCTCGGGCGTCTTGACGTCGGGGATGACCTCGCGGAACGTTCCCGTCGAAAACTCCTCGATGCCCGACTGGGCGTCCCTCAGGCGAAGCATCGACTTCGGGGTGAAGACGATGAGCGGGCGCCGCGGGCGGTCGTACGCCTGGCGGCGCAGCAGGTGGAAGTAGGAGGCGGGGGACGACGGCATGGCGGCGATCATGTTCTCCTCCGCGCACATCTGGAGGAACCGCTCGACGCGGGCGGAGGAGTGGTCGGGCCCCTGGCCCTCGAACCCGTGCGGCAGCAGCAGGGTGACCGAGGAGCTCTGCGCCCACTTCTGCTCGGCGGACGAGATGAACTCGTCGATGATCGTCTGGGCGCCGTTGACGAAGTCACCGAACTGCGCCTCCCACAGGACCAGGGCGTCGGGCCTCTCCACGGAGTACCCGTACTCGAAGCCGAGCGCCGCGTATTCGCTCAGCGGGGAGTCCACGACGTGGAAGGACGCCTGGTCGCCCGTGAGGTAGAGCAGCGGCGTCCACTCCGAGCCCTTGGCGCGGTCGTGAAAGACCGCCTGGCGCGACGCGAACGTGCCCCGGCGCGAGTCCTGGCCGGCGAGGCGAACCGGGACGCCGTCCTGCACGAGCGTGCCGAAGGCGAGAATCTCCCCGAAGCCCCAGTCGATCCCGCCGAGTCGCGTCATCTCCTCGCGCGCCGTCAGCAGCTTCTCCAGCTTGGGGTGGACGCTGAAGCCGTCCGGCGGCCTCAGGTGGGCCCTGCCGACGCGCTCCAGTTCCTGGACCGTCGCCGCCGTCGACCAGCCCACCATGACCCCGGCGTCGGACGTCTGCGACTGAGGCACCTCGAGGCCGCTCACCGTCTCCGTGTTCTCGCCGGGCACGAACCGCTCCCGGGTCTCGACGAACACGCGCTCCAGCTGCTGGAGGTAGTCCTGCGATACCTCCTCGGCCTCCTCCTCCGTGATCTCGCCGCGGCGAATCAGGGCCTCGGTGTAGAGGTGGCGAACGGGGCGCTTGCCCTCGATGAGGTCGTACATGCGCGGCTGCGTCATCGACGGGTCGTCGCCCTCGTTGTGGCCCCGGCGGCGGTAGCAGATCATGTCGACGATGACGTCGCGGCCGAACTCCTGGCGGTACTCGAACGCGAGCCGCGCGGCGCGGACGCACGCCTCAGGATCGTCGCCGTTCACGTGGAGGATGGGGATCTGGAAGCCCTTGGCGATGTCCGTGCAGTACCGCGTGGACCGCGACGCCTCCGGGCCGGTGGTGAATCCCACCTGGTTGTTGACGATCACGTGGATGGTGCCGCCCGTGCGGTAGCCGCGCAGGCCCGCGAGGTTGAGCGTCTCCATGACGACGCCCTGGCCGGAGAAGGCGGCGTCGCCGTGGATGAGGATGGGCAGGACGGGCTTCTCGCCCTCGCTCACGTCTGCGCCGAGGCGGTCGAGCTTGGCGCGGACGATCCCCTCGAGCACCGGATCGACGGCCTCGAGGTGGGACGGGTTCGCGGCGAGGTAGACGTTGACGCTCTCGCCGCCCTCGGTCGAGAAGACGCCGTCCGTGCCGAGGTGGTACTTGACGTCGCCGGAGCCCCCGCCCGTCTTCTCGACGGGTGCGCCCTCGAACTCGCTGAAGATCTGCGCGTAGCTCTTGCCAGCGAGGTTCGCGAGCACGTTGAGGCGCCCGCGGTGCGCCATGCCGATGCAGACCTCGTCGAGAGCGGCGGCCGCGGCCTCGGTCAGCACGGCGTCGAGCAGCGGGATGAGCGACTCCCCTCCCTCGAGGGAGAAGCGCTTCTGCCCGATGTACTTGGTCTGGAGGAAGGCCTCGAAGGCCTCGGCGGCGTTGAGGCGGCGCAGGATCCTCAGGTGCTCGTCGCGGCCGGGCTTGCGGTACCCGGCCTCGAGCCGCTCCTGCATCCAGGAGCGCTGGGCGCGGTCCGCGATGTGCATGTACTCGACGCCCATGGTCCGGCAGTACGCGTCGCGCAGGCGGCTGAGCACCTCGCGCATGCGCTGGCGGTCGCGGCCCGCGAAGCCGCCGGTCGCATACACCCTGTCGAGGTCCCACAGCGTGAGGCCGTGCGTCTGGATGTCGAGGTCCGGGTGCTTGCGCGGCCGGGACGAGAGGGGATCCACGTCCGCCATCAGGTGGCCGCGGGACCGGTACGCGTGAATCAGGTCCGCGATGCGCGCGGGCTTGATCGCCTCCGCCTCGTCGGACGTCGCGCCGTCCTGGATCCAGCGAACCGGCTCGTACGGCACGTGGAGCGAGCGAAACACCCGGTCGTAGAAGCCGTCCTGGCCCAGGAGCTTGGTGTGCACGGCCGCGAGGAACTCGCCCGACTGCGCTCCCTGGATCACCCGGTGGTCGTAGGTGGACGTCAGCGCCATGACCTTGGAGATGCCGAGCTTCGCCACGGTCTCCGACGACGCGCCCTGGTACTCGGCCGGGTAGTCCATCGCGCCGACGCCGATGATCGTTCCCTGGCCGGACATGAGGCGCGGGACCGAGTGCTGAGTTCCGATCGTTCCCGGGTTCGTCAGCGAGATCGTCGTCCCCTGGAAGTCCACCGCCTGGAGCGTGCCGTTGCGCGCGCGCCGCACCACGTCGTCGTACGCCGCCCAGAACTGGGCGAAGTCCATGTCGTCAGCGCCCTTGATGTTCGGCACCAGGAGCTGTCGCGAGCCGTCGGGCTTCGCGACGTCGATCGCGATGCCCAGGTTGACGTGGGGCGGCGTGACGACGTACGGCTTGTCCTCCTCGAGGGCGAAGTAGGAGTTCATCGCCGGAAGCTCGACGAGCGCCTCGACGAGCGCGTACCCGATCATGTGGGTGAAGGAGATCTTGCCGCCGCGCGTGCGCTCCAGGTGGTTGTTCACCACGACGCGGTTGTCCATGAGGAGCTTGACGGGCACCGAGCGCACCGAGGTGGCGGTGGGGACCTCGAGGCTCTTCTCCATGTTCGTCACGACGAGCGCGGCGGGCCCGCGCAGGCGAACCGAGCCCTCGCTCACCGAGGGGAGCTCGCGGTCGCTCTCGCCGAGGTCCTGGAGGTAGGCAGCCGTCGGCGCCTGGGCCGTCGCGATGGGCTGGGTTGCGGCCGCGGCGGACTCGGCGATCGCCTGGTCGACGGGAACGGGAATCTCGCGCCGCTGGTCCGGCGTGGCCTCGGGCGCGACCTGGGGCGCGATCGGGTCGGCGAGCGCGTTCGGCGGGGGGACGTCGGGGCGTCGGGGCGTCGGCGCTGACGTCGGCGCCGACGGCGGAGCGGACGCAGGGGCGGGCGCCGCGGCGGCCGGGGCGGGAGCGGGCGATGCGGGGGCAGCGGCCTCAGGCGCGGGCGCGGCGGGAACCGGGGTGGCCTCGGGCGCGTCGTCGGGGCGCGACCCGGTCAGGAGCGCCGCCACGGACGAGGGGTCGATGCCTCGGGCGACGGAGGTTCGCGCGGAATCCTGCGCGGGCGTCTCGGCGGACACTGGTGGGCTTCTCGGCTTCCTGGCGCGCGTGCGTCGTGACGGGGGATGCGGTTGTCTTCATCCTAAGCCAGTCGGGACCTTGGTCGCGGGAGCCCACTTGCGACTCGGGCTATTCCTCGTGCCGTCGCGGCGGCTCTATGCTGGCCACAGTATGGACCGACATAGGTGGCACCCGTGACGTCCTCGTGGGTCTTTGTGGGCCTCGGCGCCGTCCTGACGCTCGGCACCGCGGTGTTCGTCGCGGCCGAGTTCTCGCTCGTCGCGCTCGATCCCTCGCGGGTGGACGAGTCGACTCGACACGGCAGGCGCGTCGCGAAGGCCCACCGGCGCCTCGCGACCCAGTTGTGGGGCGCGCAGGTCGGGATCACGGTCTCGACGATTCTCCTCGGCTACACGGCCCAGCCTGCGCTCACGCGAATCCTGCGCGTACCGCTCGAGGACTCGTCCCTGTCGCGCGCCGCCGTCGGAACCATCGCCGCCGCCGCGTCGCTCGTCGTCATCAACCTGTACTCGATGCTCTTCGGGGAACTCGTTCCCAAGAACCTCGCGCTGAGCGAGCCCGCACGGATCGCGAGGCTGACGTCGCCGTTCACCCTGGGGTTCAGCTCCTTCCTCCGGCCCCTCATCCGCGTGCTCAATGGGATCGCCGGCGCCATCCTGCGCGCCATCGGAATCGAGCCAAAGGAGGAGCTTGCGGGCGGGCGCTCGCCCCAGGAGCTCGCCGCGCTCGTGCGCCGCTCCGCGGAGGCTGGCACCCTCGCCCCGTCGACGGCGTTGCTGCTCAAGAACTCCCTCGACTTCGCCGCCCTCACCGCGCTCGACGTGATGACGGACAGGACCCGGATGGCGGTCCTCGACATCGACGCGACCGCCGCCGACGTCGTCGCCACTGCCCGCTCGACGGGCCACTCGCGCTTTCCCGTGATGGACGGTTCTCACGACGACATCGTCGGACTCGTCCACCTCCGCGCCGCCGTCGGCGTCCCGGAGGAGCGGCGCGCGACGACCGCGGTGCGCGGCCTGATGATGGACGCGCCTCGCATCCCGGAGACGGTCACCGCGGGGGCGCTCCTCGAGGAACTGAGACGGCACGGGCACCAGATGGCGATCGTCGTCGACGAGTACGGCGGAACGGCGGGCCTCGTGACGCTCGAGGACGTGGTCGAGGAGCTCGTGGGCGAGGTCGCGGACGAGCACGACAGGCGGCGCGTCGACGTCCACAGGACGGCCGACGGCGGGTGGAGCGTCCCCGGACTCCTCCGCCCCGACGAGGTGCTCGAGGTCACGGGCCTCGTCATTCCTGACGACGCCGCATACGAGACGGTCGGCGGCTACGTCATGGCGCGGCTCGGCCGACTCGCCTCCGTGGGCGACGAGGTGAGCGACGCCGATGTCCGCGTGCGCGTCGAGATGCGTCGACGGCCGTCGCGTCGACCGCGTCCGGATCTGGTCCGCCGAGCCCGAGGCCGCATCGTGACCGGCGTCGTGCTCCTGACCGTCGCGCTCCTCGCCGCGAACGCCTTCTTCGTCGGCGCCGAATTCGCCGTGATCTCGGCCCGCCGCAGTTCGATCGAGCCGCGGGCGGAGGAGGGAAGCCGGTCCGCGCGCATCGTGCTGTGGGCCATGGAGAACGTCTCGCTCATGCTCGCGTGCGCCCAGCTGGGCATCACCGTGTGTTCGGTCTCGCTCGGCATCGTCGCGGAGCCCGCGCTCGCGCACCTGATCGAGCCCGCCACCTCGGCGCTCGGGCTGCCCGACGCCGCCGCGCACGGCGTCGCGGCCGCGATCGGCCTCCTCGTCGTCGTCGGGTTTCCACGTCATCCTCGGCGAGATGGTGCCCAAGAACGCCGCCGTCTCCAGCCCCGACAGGGCCGCGCTCATCCTTGGCCCGCCGCTCGTCGCCATCGCGCGCGTCGCGAAGCCCGTCATCGTCGTCCCTCAACTGGGCCGCGAACCTCGTGGTGCGCGCCCTCGGGGTCCAGCCGCGGGACGAGGTCTCGAGCGCCTTCACCGCCGACGAGGTCCACAACATCGTGGTCCGGTCGAGCGAGGAGGGGACGCTCGACGACGCGCAGGGCCTGCTGACGGGAGCGATCGAGTTCTCCGATCGCACCGCGGGCGACGTCATGGTGCCGGTGGCGAAGGTGCGTTCCGTTCCCGCCGGGGTGACGGTCGAGGAGTTTGAAAGGGTCGTGGTCGAGACGGGGCACTCGCGGCTTCCCGTCGCCGACGGCGATCGCCTCGTCGGTTACCTGCACCTCAAGGACGTCCTGTACGCGCGCGACGGCGAGCGCGGCGAGCCCGTCCACTCGTGGCGCATCCGAGCTCTTCCCAGGGTCCCGATCGAGGCCGGCGTGGAGGACGTGCTCGCGCGCATGAGGCAGACGGGCGCGCACGTGGCGAGCGTCGGGAGCGCGGGTGAGGTCGTGGGCGTTGTGTTCCTCGAAGACATCCTCGAGGTGCTCGTCGGCGAGGTGAGCCAGGCCCTCAAGGAGTAGTGACGAAGGCCGCATTTCGGGCACCTTCCGGGCGGCGGGGGTATCGCGGTAGACTCGCCAGGTCGAGTCCGAAGCCCGACGCAGTCTTCCGTGCCCGCTGGGCGTCAAGCCCGCCCGGGACATCGCACGACGAAGGAGGAGCAGTGGATCCGCACCCGTCGCTCCCCCAGGAATTCGGCGACTGGTACGGGCACCGGCGCCTCTGGCGCCAGGTCACCACGCAGGAGATCTCCCTCCGCGTCAACCACCGGCGTCGCAAGGTGGCGTGCGCGCTGGCGTGCTCGCGGCCTTCGCGTTCGCGATGGTCGTGTACCCCGTCTTCGGGACCCTGTCGCCCTCCGCGAGCGCGCTCCAGCTCGTCCCCGGCGTCATCGTCGGCCAGGCGCCGGACACCGTATCGCGTCATCCTCGGCGAGGCGCCCGGGCTCGGAGACGCGCCGCTTCCTCCGCCGTCGATCGACCAGACCGCGCACTTCCTCGCGACGTCGAGCCACTTCGCGCCGAGCGCCTACCTCCCGAGTTGCAGCGGCGTCCGCGTGGACAGCGGCTCGAACGGCAACCTCGACCCCTCCACCCTGTGCGTGCTGTGGGACGGGACTCACTACCTGCGCGCCGACGCCGCGGTCGCGCTCGCGGAGCTCAACCATCGCTTCGCGCTTCGGTTCGGCCGCAACCTCTGCCTCTCGAGCGCCTACCGCTCCATCGGCGACCAGGCGGCGGTCAAGGCGAATCGCGGGTACCTCGCGGCGCGACCCGGCCAGTCGCCCCACGGATGGGGCATCGCGATCGACCTGTGCTACACCGACTACCGTGGCCAGTTCGGTGAGTGGTTCAAGGCGAACGCGGGCGCCTACGGGTTCATCCACCCCCACTGGGCAGAGACCTCGCTGTGGGAGCCGTGGCACTGGGAGTACGGCTACGAGCACGCGAATGGCTCGGCCTCGACCAACGACGCCAACCTCGACGTCCCGCCCGACGTCGCCGACGTGCCGGACGTGACCGTCGTCACGACCACGACCACGACCACGGCCCCGAGCCCGTCGCCGTCGACCTAGGCCCCCGACGCGCGGTCGCGCGCCTACCCCCGCGCGGCCTTCGCGCCGTCGCCCTTCACCTGTTCGATCGCGAGTCGCGACGCGCCGCCCGCCGCGAGTCCTCGCGCCTCCACGCCGCGCGCTTCGAGTTCGCCCCCGGTCACCACCACGCCCGACGCGCGCGCCGCGTCGTCGCCCGGGTCGCCCGGCAGGGCGACGCGTGACACCGGTAGCTCCGCGACGGCTCGAGTCCCTCGACGCGCACGAGCCCGGCGGCGTCCGCGCGCACTGCGGGCGCGACGCACGCGACGAGGGCCTGCGGATCGGTCCCGCGCGACGACGGTCCACACCTCAAGCGGCGCGCCATGCGCGTCCGGCCGGGCGGCCTCGCCGCGGTGCAGGAGCGGGCGATAGCGCTTGTGAAGCTCGATCCAGGCCCGCAGCGACGCGAGATCCGCAGGCGCGGGGGCGAGCGGGGACCACGCGAAGCCCAGCGCGGAGCCGAGCGGCGGAGAACACCGAGCGATCCGGGCGCCCCAGGCGGCGGGACGTTCGCGCCCGAAGAGTTCGGGGGGCACGACGAGGGGCGCGCGTTCGGTGGAGTCGTCCGCGCTCGCCCGCCGCCGCGCCGGAGTCGCCGACGCGATCGGCGCGCTGGAGGACCTCGAGGTCCGAGCGGCCGGCGGCGCGCGACCGCACCTCGATCTCCACGGCGGGGAACGCGGCGCGGAGCCCGTCGAGCAGGCGATAGAACGCGAGCGTCTGCGCGTGCGCGATCGGGCCGGCCCGTGACCGGGCTTCCCGCCTCAAGCAGATCCGCGACGTGGTCCCACACCACGTGGCCGGGCCGAAGCTCCTCCACGAGGCCGTGGATCCGCTCCTCGACGTGGGAGTAGGCGTCGGGGTTGGTCAGGTCGAGCACCTGGCGGCCGCCTCGGTCGAGCGGGAGGCGCAGGCTCGCCCCGGCGAGGGACGCCTGGGCGATCCACTCGGGATGCTGGCGGGCAAGGTCGCTCGCCGGGCTCACGGCCTCCGGCGCGAACCACAGCCCGAACTCGAGACCCAAGCCCGCGCACGTAGTCGGCGAAGGGTCGGAGCCCCTCGGGGAAGAGCGCCTTGTCCACGTACCAGTCGCCGAGGCGCGCGGGGCGCTCGCTCCCGCCCTTGAACCAGAAGTCGCCCAGCACGAGGCACTCGGCGCCCGACGTCAGCGGCGGCGTCCGCCGCGGCGGTCAGTTCCGCGGCGTCGCGCGGAACGCCGGTGATGGTCACGACGACGGGACGGGGCTTCGACGGGTGATGGCGCTGCGACCGGAGCGCGCGATGGAATCGGGACGCCGCAGCGTCGAGCCCCGCTCCGTGACGAGAAGTAGACCCACGGCGTCGCGTAGGAGTCGCCCTGGGCGAGCCTGACCTCGCCAGGGTGGAGCATCTCGGCCCCGCCGAGGAGCACGGGTACGCCCTCGGCGCCGCGCTCCGCGAGGTGCCGGGTGTTGCCGGACCACGCGACGTGCGCGGCCCACACCTCGCCGGCGCGTGAGTCGGATCCCCTCGGTGCCCGACGGCAAGATCGGTGGAGCCCGCCGGGGTTCCGCCCCGCGACGACCGCGCGTATGTGCCGGGAGAGGCGCGGCGTCCCGGCCTCGCCGAGGAGGTCCACGGCCGCAGCCGGGACCGGAAGCGCGAGGGTCACCGACCCGAGCTCGTATGGCGCCCCGGCGTCGCCGCTGCCCTCGCCCGTGCTCCCGATCGTCGCGCGCGCCCTGACCAGGCCGGTCCCGAGCATCTCGATCGCGACCGTCAGCGCGAGGTCCGCGACGCCGTCGGCCGCCCGAACGGTGAGGCGCTGGACGGATCGGTCTCCCTCGCCCTCCGAGGCGATGTCGACGGCGCTGACGGCGAAACGCGTCGAGTGATCGCGGCCCGCGCGGTGCCCGACGATGCCGGGCGTGCCCATCCAGCCCCACGAGTGCTCGGGCAGGACGGCGACGGTGGCAGACGCGGCGATCGCGGGAGACGGCGGCGTCGCCGAGCTCGCCGAGGTCCGCGCCCCAGTGGGCGATGCGGGGGAGTCGGCGGTCGCCAACGCGCGACGACGAGGGAGACGCCGGAGGCGCGGAAGTGGACGGCGTCGGCCGTGATCGGGGCCATGCGCCGAGCCTAGCGGCGGCCCTACCCCGCGGGCGGCTCCCGCACCACGGGGTAGTCCCCGAGGACCCGTTCGGCCGCCGCGCGCCCCACGTCGATCAGTTCTTCGACGTCGCGGGGAATCCACGGCGAGCGCGTGCCGACCTTCGGGTGGATGAGCGTGACGTCGCTGCGAATCTCGAATTCGTGGACGTGCGTGCTGGTGTACCGGGGAGGGATGACGTCCTGCTCGGGAGCGAGGCGGACGGCGATGACGTGGCTCGCACCGAGGCCGAATGCCGCCTCGATGGGCAGGTTCTGGACCAGCCCGCCGTCCATGAGGATCCGCCCGTCGAGGTGCGCGGGCCGGAAGATTCCGGGGACGGCGATCGACGCGCAGAGGGCGTCGGCGAGGCTCCCGCGATCCAGCACGACGGCCTCGCCGGTGCGGACGTCCGTCGCGACGGCTCCGTAGCGCATGGGCATCTGCTCGATGGGCAGGTCGCCGCCCACGGCGTCGATGGTGCGGCGGAGCCCGGAGGTGTCGAGAAGCCCGAGCCCCGGGCTGAGAGGAACGTCGCCCACGGTGCTCCAGTCCGCCTGGAGCGCCCGGAGCTCGAGGGCGTACGGGTCGAGGCCAGTGGCGTAGGCGGCGCCGGCGAGCGCGCCGGCGGAGGTGCCGGCGACGATGCTCGGCCGGATGTCGCGCTCGTAGAGCACCTGGAGGACGCCCACGTGCGCGGCCCCAAGGATCCCGCCGCCGCCGAGCGCGAGGCCCAGGTCGGGAACGGCTCTCAGATCCGGGTCGGGACTCACGGACTCATCGTATTCGCGGGCGTCGCGCGCTACTCGCGTGTCATTCCTTCGAGATGGAGCCGACGCCCGAGACCTTGGACGTGACGGTCGCATTCCCCACGTACGTGATCTCTCCGACCCCGCTCAACTCGGCGTCGAGGGTGTTCGACGCCGAGACCCGGATCGAGCCCGCGCCCGCGACGCGCGCGGTGACGTCGGCCGCGTCGAGGCCGTGCGGCGTTGATGTCGCCAGCGCCGGAGATGACGGCGACCACGGTGGACGACTGACCGGTGATCGTCACGTCGCCGGCGCCCGCGATCGCGATCGCGAATTCGTCCACGTCCAGCCCCGTCGACCTCAACGGAGCCCGCGCCGAGGATCTCGACGGAGGAAATCGTAGGCGCGTGGATGACGAGCTCGACCCGCCCGTTGCCGACGTGGTCGTCCTCGGTGATCACGAGGGTCCCGCCGACGACGCTCGTGGTGACGTGGTCGATCTCCTTGCGATTCGCCCGCACGCTGAGGGAGTAGTCGCTGCCGGCGACG
>CAVUPQ010000003.1:0-537600 GCA_963743485.1 uncultured Actinomycetota bacterium | reverse complement strand
GGACGTCCCCCGGCCCGTCATCACCAAGCCCACCGACGTCGTCGTCCGCATGCTCGCGACCACCATCTGCGGCACGGACCTCCACATCCTGGGGGGCGACGTGCCCGAGGTCGAGGTGGGGCGCATCCTGGGCCACGAGGGCATCGGAGAGATCACCGAGGTGGGCTCCGGCGTCACCCAGCTCGCGGTGGGGGACCGCGTGATCCTCAGCTGCGTCAGCTCCTGCGGGAAGTGCGCCAACTGCCGCCAGGGCCTCTACAGCCACTGCCTGGACGACGAGGGCGTGGCCGGCATCGGATGGATCTTCGGCTACATGATCGACGGGACGCAGGCCGAGTACGTGCGCGTGCCCTTCGCCGAGAACTCCGTCTACAAGCTCCCCGAGGGCATGTCCGACGCCGAGGGCATCCTGCTGTCCGACATCCTGCCGACGGGGTTCGAGATCGGCGTGCAATACGGGCAGGTCAAGCCGGGCGACGTGGTCGCCGTGATCGGCTCCGGGCCCGTGGGGCTCTCCGCCGTCATGACCGCGCGCCTCTACGGCCCGTCCAAGGTCATCGCCGTGGACCTGGACCCGCCCGCCTCAAGCGCGCCGCGGACTTTGGCGCCACCGACGTCGTGAACTCGGGGGACAAGGACTGGAAGGAGCAGGTGCTCGCCCTGACCGACGGCGCGGGCGTGGACGTCGCGATCGAGGCCGTCGGCATCCCGCTGACGTTCACCATGTGCACCCAGATCGTGCGCCCCGGCGGCCACGTGGCCAACGTGGGCGTGCACGGCAAGCCCGTGGAGCTCGCGCTCAACGAGCTCTGGATCCACAACATCGACATCTCGATGGGCCTGGTCAACACGAACACCCTGGGCATGCTGCTCAAGCTGGTCGAGGAGCACAAGCTGCCGGCCAAGAAGTTCGTGACCCACACGTTCGGCGTTTGACGAGGTGCTCGAGGCGTACGACGTCTTCGGCAACGCGGCCGAGCACGACGCCCTCAAGGTGCTCATTCACTAGGGGAGCGGGGCACGATGGGGGTGGGGCTCGAAGGCGCCACCCCCCGCAAACTGGCGCATGTTCGCCACCTTGGCCCGAGAACTGGGGCAGCTGCCGTTACGAAACGCCGCCGGTGAAGGGGGGCTCCAGCCACGTCGAAGCGGGCGGGACGAGACGCTCCAACTCGTCCCAAACACCGTCGGGGATGGGCATCTCGGCCGACGCGATGAGGCTCGAAATCCTGCGTTCACTCGTGATTCCCACCACTGTCGCGTCGATTCGGGGATCGCGCAGTGAGAACTGGAGCGCGGCCGTCGCCAAGGTGATCCCAGATCTAGTGCAGACCGCGTCCATAGCGGCGATCGTTTCGAGGAGTGCGCGACTAGCGGGCTTGTACGAGTACGTGGTCATTTCGCCGGGGCGCGCGAGGATTCCGCCGCCATAGATGGCCGCATTCAGGACTCCCACTCCATGGTCGACGGCGCGAGTGAACAACTCATCTGCGCTGCGATCGACGAGCGTGAACCGGTTGTGGCAAAGGATCACGTCGAACACACCCAGGTCGAGATACCGATGCAACAACCTCGTGTCGCCGGTCGCGACGCCGATGGCGTCGGCACCCCCTTCTTCACGGATCTGAACGAGCGCGTCGACGGCCCCCCCAGCGGAAGCCATGTAGTCGAAGTCGAATGCGTCGGGATCGTGCAGGAACAGCAACGGGACGCTATCGACGCCCAGCCGCTCCGTACTCTCGCGGAACGACTCGCGCACGCGGGCGCGGGAGAAGTCTTCCCCGGCACGGTCAACCTTCGTGATGAGCAAGAAGTCATCAGGAACTCCGCCCGCCAGCGCGATCGCCCTGCCGATTCGACGCTCGCTGTTCCCGTCGCCGTAATTGTTCGACGTATCGATCGCACGGATGGGGCTTCGCAGGAGGGAGAGGACGAATTCCACCGCCTCGGAGTCGCTGACGTCGTAGCCGTAGAGATGGGGCATCGAGCCCAGCGGTGAAGCACCGGCGATGATGGTCGACGTGTGCAGCGGCGTCCGGCCGATCCGCCTAGTCCAGCCCCTAGGCATCCCACGATCCCGTCGTCACGAGAGCTTCTCGATCTGCACGGCTTGCGATCCGTGATCGATCGCGAACTGGTATCCACCGCGTTGCACTCGTTCCACGGTGCCTGCCGGGTCGGTCGCGACGCCTGCGGACGCGAGGACGGCGTCGAGCAACTCCCCGGCGAGTCTGCCTTCGGGTCGCGTCGCGACGTACCAGGCGTTCGCCCGCCGCGTGATGGCGGCACCGCCCGCGAGATCGCCGGAACCAAACTCCGAGAGCACGTCCGCGTCCGACACCCGCACGACTTCGCTCCACAGCAGGCCCGCGCCCGCGAACTCGCCTTTGAGCGTGATCGTGGGGGGTGCGCCCGCGCCCGTGTTTCGGAGATCCCGTGGCGCGAGCGGCGCGAACTCCTCGACGCGCACGCCAAGCGTCTTTTGCAGCGATCCGAGGTAGCCGCCAGAGGTGATGTGCATCGCCTCGTCGACGATACCGGTTTGAAAGGTCACGACGAGATGGCCACCGCCGTCCGCGTAGGCAGCGAGGTTTTCGAGCGCTGCCGAAGTTGCGCAGAAGAGGCTCGGCACGATGACCGCGTCGTAGCCCAAGAGGTCCGCATCGGCCTGCACGAAGTCGGCAACCACATTGCGCTTGAACAGCGGCCGGTACCAGGCGAACACGTGCTCGAGGTAGTTGAGCCTCGTCGGCACCGCCCTCTGTTCGAGACTTCGCCAACTGTCCCACTCGAATACGATCGCCACCCGCGCATCGACGCGACTCCCCTCAAGGTCGGCGAGGCCGGCGAGGTCGGCGCCGAGTTCGGTGATCTCGCGCCACACCCTGGTGTCGGTGCCCGCGTGCGGGAGCATGCCCGAGTGGAACTTCTCTGCGCCCGCCACCGACTGCCGCCACTGGAAGAACAGGATTCCATCAGCGCCCCGCGCGACCGCTTGCTTCGACCACGCCGCCATCTGACCCGGCGCCTTGGGCGCGTTTCTCGCCCTCCAGTTCACCGCGCTCGGGGCCTGCTCCATGAGGATCCACGGCTGGCCATGGCGTAGCGAGCGCATGAGGTCGCGGGTCATGGCCGCGTACGCAGGGCTGACGGGATCGGCGGGGTCGGGATACGAGTCGTCGGAGACGACATCCACCTCCGTGGCCCACGCCCAGTAGTCGGCGCCCTTGAAGAAGCCCATGAAGTTGGTGGTTACCGGGATGGATGGCGTCGCCGCTCGGACGATCGCCGCCTCGGCCCGATAGAGCTCGAGCAACTGATCGGAGCTGAATCGGTCGAAGTCCAGTAGCTGCCCCGGGTTGCCGAATGTGGGCGTCGCCCTGGGCGGCTGCACCTCGGCGAACTCCGAATAGCGTTGCGACCAGAACGCCGTGCCCCACGACGCGTTGAGTGCGTCGACCGTGCCGTAGCGAACCTCGAGCCACGCCCGAAACGCGTCGCCGCTCGTCTCGCAGTAGCAGTGGCTCACGTGGCACCCGTACTCGTTGTTGATGTGCCACATGGCGAGCGCGGGATGGTCCGCGTAGCGCTCGGCGATCTTCGACGCCAGCCGCGCCGCGAGCCGCCGGTACACGGGCGAACTCGGGCAGTACTGCTGGCGGCTGCCTGGCGACAGGCGCACGCCGTCCTTCGTGACCGGGAGCACCTCGGGATAACGATGCGTGAGCCACGGCGGCGGCGATGCGGTCGCCGTCGCGAGGTCGACGCGCACGCCTGCCGCGTGCAGCAGATCCATTACTCGGTCCAGCCACCCGAAGTCGAACTCGCCCTCGCGCGGCTCGAGCATCGCCCACGAGAAGATGCCGAGGCTCACCATGGTGACGCCTGCCTCCTGCATGAGGCGCGCATCCTCGGCCCAGACCTCTTCCGGCCACTGCTCGGGGTTGTAGTCCCCTCCGTACCAGATCACGTCAGCCCTTCACCGGGCCCCGGATTCGGGGTCGCGTTGTTCGACGAGGACCGTGACGTCCCACGGTTTGAGAACGATCGGTTCATCCCCGAGGCGCTGCGGCGGGCGAGCGGTGGCGGGCTCGGGCGACCAGTTGCTGATGAACCACACGCGCCCGGCGCTGCTGGTGCCCGAGGTGACCGTGACCGTGGCATCCGACTGCCATTCGCTCGCGCTCTTGATGGGTGCTGCCCAGCGCAGGATCGATGTCGCAAGCGCCAGGTCGGGCAGCGTGCCCACGTACGTGACGCGGCCGTCGCCGTGCTCACGCGACGTGACCGCGGGCCGGCTGGCGTAGATGCCCGACGCGTACGCGGCCACAACGTCGGCGCCGTCAACCACGAGCGCATCGGCCCAACCCTCACCCTTGCCGCCACCGAAGGGGGCGCCGTCGACGCCGACCGGAGCGTCGAGCGTCGAATACTCGTCGTACCAGACCCCCGCCGCGGCCGCGAGACGTCCGGGCGCTCGCTCGGGCCGCGCCCTGGCGAACTGGTCTCCGTAGCCGGTTCGGATTCCGACCACGAGGTGCCCGCCAGCCTCCGCGTAGCGCACCAGGGAGTCGAGCATGTCGTCGTCGGCGACGTAAAGCGTCGGGACGACGAGGGTCGGGAACTCGGCGACGAAGTCCGCGGCGTCGCGCTGCCGGAACTGGTCGGCGTGCACAATCCGACTTTGGATACCCGCTTCGAACGCCGCACGATAGTAGCGATCGAAGATCCGCAGGTACGATCCGCGATCCGGTCCACCCTCGGCGTCCGCGAGCGGCGGGTAGAACTCGAAGCTGTGTTTCGTGTCGATCGAGTAGAGCAGGGCCACGTCGGCGTCGGGCGTGAACCCCTCGAGCTGCGGTCCGAGCTCGCGCAACCGCTGACCCAGCTCCGCGATCTCACGGTAGATGCGACCGGGTCTGCCGCTGTGGGGGAGCACCCCGCCCCAATAGGTTTCGATGCCGTAGTGCAGCGTCTGCCACTGCCAGTACTCGATCATCCGAGCGCCGCGGGCCACCAGCGCGAGGCCCGCGAGGGCGATCTGACCCGGGTACGGCGTGTGGTGCTGCCAGTGAGACTGCCCGATCGACTGCGCGTTCGTCTCGGTGACCAGGAACGGGGCCTGTGCCGAGCTGAACATGCGGTCGCCCTGCTCGAACAGCGCCCACACCCCGCTCGTCCACCACCTCGCGGTTCGCGGCACCTCAACGCCGATGTGGAGGGCCTCCTGCATCATGTAGTAGGGGTTGCCGGCCGTGACATCGAGCTCCTTGACGAGCTGCTGGTCGTTGATCGTCTCGCGCTCGTAAGAGATGCATGTCGTCACGAACTGGCGGGGCTTCGCGTACTCGCGCACGATGCGGGCCTGCCACGAGATGAAGTCGGTGACGAGCTCTGTCTGGTACCGGCGCCACTCGATCTGGTACTGCGGCGAGTGGTTGCCATCGGGACGCCAGAGCTCGTCCCAGCTGCGGATCCGCTGCGACCAGTAGGTGAGCCCCCACTCGCGGTTGAGCGTCTCGACATCCCCGTAGCGGCCTTCGAGCCAGCGCAGGAACCCATCGAACACCCGCTGGTTGTGCAGCAGGAACGAGCCGGGCTCGTTGTCAACCTGGTATCCCATGATCGCGGGGTGGTTGGCGTACCGTGCGACGATCGCGCGGATAACGCCTTCCGCGTGCTGCCGGAACAGGGGGTGCGTGATGTCCACTTCCTGGCGCGATCCCCAGGGCTGGCGCACGCCAGTGGCCCGCTCGCCGGCGAGGTCAGGGTCCATCGCGCGCAACCACGGGGGCACGGCATAGGTCGGCGTACCCAGCACAACCGAGATGCCGCGGGCGTGGGCACCGTCGAGGACGGGCTGCAGCCAGTCGAGGTGATAAACGCCTGGCTCTGGCTCCCACGTGGCCCAGACAGACTCGCCCACGCGAATGACCGAGAAGGATGCCTCAACCATGAGGTCGAGGTCACGCTCGAGGTCCCCGTGCACGCGGTACTCGTCATAGAAGGCCGCTCCGAACAGGATTCGGTCCGGTAGCAGGTGCGCGTCGGCCAAGAGGCTCACTCCGTTGGGGCAGGGCCGCCGGAATGTTACCGGCAACATGTCGTGGGCGTCATTATGTTGTCGGTAACATGAACGTGTCAAGCCATCAGTGCGTCGGAGGAACGATGACCGAGACGCAACCGAGTGTCGACCGGCCAGCCACGATCTATGACGTGGCTCGAGCTGCCGGAGTGTCGCATGCGACGGTGACGAGGTTGCTGAAGGGCTATGCGGGTATCCGCCCCGAAACCCGCGACCGCGTCGTCGAGGCGATCGACAAACTCGGTTACCGGCCCAACCTCAACGCCCGCTCGCTGACCACGGGCCGCTCGCACCGCATCGCTGCGCTCACGCATGAGATCACGCAAGTCGGCCCGAACAAGATCCTCGAAGGCGCCAACCTCGCTGCCCGCGACGCCGGCTACTTGCTCGACGTCATCACGCTGGACGTGCACGACCCTGCAGCCATTCGGGAGTCCATTGACCGTGCACTGCAATTCGACCTCGCAGGGGTGCTCGCGCTCTCGTCGACCGACGAGGTGACGAACGCGGTGGAGACCACGACGTTCAGGGTGCCGGTCTACCTCGCGACGGGCCACGACAAGCTTCCGACCGAATCCACGCCAGCCGCCAACAGTCTCTTCCCCCTGCTGCGTCACCTCGCCGATCTCGGTCACCGCGATGTCATGCACATCGCTGGCCCGCGCGATTGGGTGGCGGCGCGCAACCGCGTCCGCGACTACGAGGCCGCGGTCGTCGCGCTTGGCCTGCGCTCTCGGGGCGTCGTTCACGGCGATTGGTCGTCCAAGTCCGGCTATGAGGCGATCGCAACATTGCCGCATGAGCTGCCCGCGACGGCGTTTGTTGCAGCCAACGATCAGAGTGCGCTCGGTGCCATCCTCGCCCTCAGTGAGCGCGGCCACCGTGTCCCAGAGGACGTCAGTGTGACGGGGGTCGATGACGTTCCAGAAGCCGCATACTTCTCGCCGCCTCTCACGACCCTTCGGATCGACTTCACCGCCCAGGGCAGGGAGGCCGTGCACGAACTACTGGCGCGCATCGACGGCGTCGAGCGCCCACCACGGTCACCACTTCACCCCGAGCTGATCGTGCGTCGCTCGACCGGCCCGAGGCGGGCGACCCCGTCCTCCACGAACAGTCACCCAACTCAGACTCCATAGAAGCGCGACGCCGTGCGCCAAGACAGCTGTTCGCGCTCCGCGGGGCTGGCGGCCAACTCATCCAGAACCATCGCCAGCCATCGGCCCGGGGCAAAGCGTCGGGGCAACATCGCCGAGATAGGCCAGTCGCTGCCCACCATCGCCCGGTCCGCGCCGAACGCGTCGAGCGCGACCTCAAGCCACGATCGAGTTGAGGAAGCCAGTTCCTGGTCGTCACGCAGCTCGGCGGGCAGCCCGGACAGTTTCACGCTGACCTGGGGCAGGGCGGCTAACGCGCGTAGATTCCGCTCCCAGGTTCCGTCGTCGCCGGTGGCGATCGGCGGCTTCGCGAGGTGATCGAGCACGACCGGCAGCTCAGGAACCTTCGCCAGCAGAGCGGTCAGGGCCGCAAGTTGGTGATGTCGGATACACGCGTCGAATGGCAGTCCCGTCCGCGCGAGCGCACGCAGGCCCTCGAGCAGGCCGGGATCCTCGAAGAACGGCAGCGGCTCGTCCTGAAGCATCCGGCGGATGCCGACGGTGGGGCCAGCTTCGCGCAGCCCTTCCAGCTCGCCCACGACGCCGCTGCCCTTCTCTAGCGGCGCGTGGGCTACGACGCCCAGCAACTCCGGCCAGCCGAGAGACTGGGCCCAGGCCACTTCGTCCGCGCTTGCCGTCGGCCCCGCCGAGACGAAGATGACGCCGGTGCTGTCCGGCGCTCCTGCCCGGTAGTCCGCCGGAAGGTAGGGGCGATCCAACTCACCGTTCAGCCAGGTGTACTCCAAGACCGTCGGGTCCCAGATGTGCACGTGGCTGTCGATGACCCGTGCCTTCACCTCCGCCATGCTGTCCACCTCCACACTCAAACGATGTGGTGCGAATGCTAGCGCGCATCGACCGGGCAACGCGATGCGCTCGACCGCAGCGGAACGGGCCCGTCGTGGAGGCGTGCGCGACTGGGCTAAGGCGTCACCGCGGGCGCGCGTGGGGACTGAAAGCGCCGCGCTGAGGGCGCCCGAACCGTCACCATTCCGAGACATCACACTTGTTGCTAAGACGTCACATGTATGATTAACTTCAAGCCGTCGCCCAAAGGCGGCTCGATCGTCAATGACGTCGATCCGGAGCAGTACGGCTCGATCGTCAATGAAGTCGATACGAAGTACTACAGGAGGCGACAATGTCAGTGCATCACGGAAGGGTAGGCCGCATCCAACGTGCGATGGGCCTAGGTGCGGTCGCAGCTGGCTCGCTGCTCATCATGAGCGCGTGCGCAAGCGGCACCAGCACCACCACCACGGATACGACCATGGAAAGCAAGTACGGTTTCCCGGCTCCCGAGCAGGTCGAGGGAAGCCCGATCACCATCCTGGTGGACGCTGACCGCTCGGCCATCGCGGAGGCATTCGCGGCGGACAACCCCGACATCAAGGTGAATATCGAGACCTACGACGGCAACGCCGGCGGCACCAACTCGTTCCAGACCAAGATCTCCCTCGCCGACGCCGCAGGCTCAGGCTGGCCGGACGTCGTGTGGTCGGGGCAGGTGAACGACGCGAGCTGGGCGGCCCACGAGCAGAAGGGCGTTCAGGCTTGGGCCGCGGCTCTCGACGAGGGCGTGATCGACCAGGGCTGGCTCGACGGCTACACCGCGGGCGCCGAGGACCCGGTGACGGTTGACGGCCACATCTACGGTGCCCGCGACAACCTGGCGCCGGTGGTGTTCTGGTACAACCAGGCACTGTTCGACCAGTTCGGGTACGACCATCCCGACCACCTGGGAGGAGTACCAGGCGCTGGGCGACAAGCTTGCCGCCGAGCACCCCGGGTACATCCTCGGCTCGATCGGTGACCCGTTCACCGCCGTGCTGACCGACATGTGGAGCGCTCAGGCGCCGATCTACCAGGTGGACGGCACCACGTTCAAGACCGACTTCACGGACAGCCACTCCACGCGGATGATCGACCTCATGGACCACATGTTCGCGAACGGCACCTTGGCGCTCGAGGGTCTCTTCACCCCCGACTTCCCGGCGAAGTACAAGGACAAGGTGCTGGGTATCCCCGGACCGACCTGGTTCACTGGCGCCATCATCCAGAACCCTGACATCCTCAACGCGGCACCCGGCACGTGGGGCGCTGGCGCGCCGCTGCACTGGGAGGGCGAACCCACCGCCACCGGCAACGTTGGTGGTGGCTTCTGGTACGGCTCGAGCCACTCGACGAACCTCGATGCTGTGGGCAAGTTCCTGCAGTACGCGACGAGCGGACCTCAGTCGGTCAAGCTCATCACGGGCCTTCCGGCCTACGAGTCCACCGCGAGCGACTGGTTGGACGTGCAGGCCAATAGCGGGTACTGGTCCAACTCGGACACGTTCAAGGACGTCGTCAGCAGCGCGGCCAGCCACATCTGGGCCGACTGGGGTGCGACGCTGTCCTTCAGCTCTGAGCCTGCTTGGGCAGAGATCGTTGCTCCGGCTCTCGCCAAGGGCGACACCATCGCGTCGGTCGTCGACCAGTGGCAGACGAAGTACAAGAACGACGCCACAGTCAACGGTTACACCGTCGAAATAGCTAAGGGATAGTCCGATTTCAACGAACAACGCAAAGGCGCCTGCTGCCACCTTGACTTCAAGGTGGCAGCAGGTCGCCGCGACCGCGCGCCGCCGCGGGAACGCTCAGTCGCTCATGGGTGTCGTGTTCTCGTCGGGGTACGCGCTGCTCCTCCTTGCCTTCGGCATCGGTCCCATGATCTACGCGCTGTACCTCTCGGTGACCAAGGACGGCGAGTTCGTCGGCCTCGCCAACTTCACGAGGGTCTTCGGCGACTTCCGATTCCTTCCGGCGGTGCAGCACGTCTTCGCCTTCTTGGCGATCTGGCTGCTGTCGCTCATGGTGATCGTCGTGTTGCTGGCGCTCATCGTGCACGGGTTGCGCGCCCGTTGGCTGTCCTCGACCGCACGATTCCTGTTCTACATCCCCGGAGCGCTAGCAGGGTCGGCGAGCGTCTTGCTGTGGCTGTTCATGCTCGACCCGAGCGTGAGCCCCGTCGCCGTCGTGCTGAGCCAGTTCGGATTCGAAAACTTCATCCAAACGGTTGCTCAACCGAACCTTCCGGTGGTCTTCACGATCATCGCGTTCTGGACCGGCGCCGGCGGCTGGATCATCATCATGTATGGCGCACTCAATAGCATCCCCAAGAAGTGATGGAGGCCGCGCGCCTCGACGGCGCTGGTGCGATCAAGACGGCGTGGTATGTCCAGATCCCGCTCATGCGGAAGTGGATCACGTACATGGCAATCATCTCGCTCGCGGGCGGAAGCCAATTGTTCGTCGAGCCCACGGTTCTCAGCCTGGCGAGCCGGGGCGTTGTCCCCAAGGACTACTCACTCAATCAGCTTGCCTACCTCGTCGCATTCGGTCCCCAGTCGGACTTCAACGGTTCGGCGGCGATCTCGATCCTTCTGTTGATCGTCGCGATGGGCCTTGCGGCACTATTCGTCTTCCGAGGAGGACTCTTTGACCGCGACTAGTGACCCGCGTCGCTACCGCCGGCAGGCTCCCGCGCGCTGGCTTGGGCGCGTCCTTGTGATAGCCGTGATCGCGTTTTTCAGCGTGTTCTTTGTGTTGCCCTTGGCGTGGCTGCTGCTTGCGCCGACCAAGAGCCAGTCGCAGCTCAATGGCGTCAACGGGGAGCTACCGTTCAGTTTCGGCTCGTTCGATCAGCTCGCTGAGAACTGGCACACCCTGGCCGCGTTCCAACACGGCATCCTCTGGACGTGGCTTGGCAACTCGGTGCTCTACTCGCGTGGGCGCCTTGATACTCACGATCGTCGTGACGATTCCCGCGGGCTATGCCCTCGCGATGACCAACTTCAAGTTTCGTCAGGGCCCTGCTGGTGACGACCCTCATGGTGATGCTCATCCCCAACACGGCACTCGTGCTGCCGATCTTTCTCGAGCTCAGCACGGTTCACCTGGTCGGCACAGCGCTCGCCGTGATCCTGCCGTACTCCTTCTTCCCGTTCGGGGTCTATCTGGCGTACATCTACTTCTCCACGACCGTGTCGCACGATCTCCTGGACGCCGCCCGTATCGACGGCGCCGGTGAGGTGACGGTCTTCGCGAGGATCGCCATGCCCCTGGCGACACCGGTGATCGCGCTCGTCGGCTTCTTCAACTTCGTCACGAACTGGAACAACTACTTCCTGCCGTTCATCATGGAGCCCCAGTCGCAAAAGACGCCCGTGCAGGTGGGCTTGGCCGTACTTGCTCTCGTCCACGCCCACGTTCAACCCGACGAATTCCGCCGACCTCACGATCAGCCTTCCCCAATTGGCGCTCGCGACGCATCATTTCGATCGCGCCAGTTCTGGTGGTCTTCTTGTTCTCGCAGCGCTTCCTGGTGAGCGGGCTGACGGCAGGCGCCGTCAAGGAGTAGCGCGGGCACAGACATCGCCGCGCAAGGGCGCGCGAGGGCGCGACTACTGACTACTTGACGCCGGGGGAGCGACGCCGCGCCCAGGAGTGCGCGATGTGATCGCGCATCGCAGCCGCGGCAGTGTCACCGTCGCCGGCAACGATCGCCTCGAGGATCGCACGATGTTCCGCGAGCGTCGTCTTGGCGGCATTGTCCGTCGTCACTCCGGTGAAACGCCTGCTCTCGCGGGCACGGGAGAACATGATGCGCGTGATGTTGGCCGCGAGTCGGTTGCCCGACTGTTCCATGATCACGTCGTGAAACGCAGCGTCGACTTCGTTGTACGCGTCGATGTCGTCCAGGTTCGCCTCGGCGCGCTGGAACATGGCCCGCAACTCGGCTGAACGAATCGGTGTCTGACGCTCAGCGGCCGCCTTGGCCATGGTGGCCTCGAGGCTTCCGCGAACGATCGCGAGCTCGTCGAGGACCTCGAGCGAATCGTCGTGGTCAACCATCTCCGACAGGACGTCGGGGTCGAGGACGTTCCACATGCTCGGGGGATTGACGATGGTACCGCGCCCCTGATTGACCGTGACCAGGCCCTTTTCCTCCACGCGCTTCACGGACTCGCGAATCACCGTCCGGCTCACGCCGAATTGCTGGCCGAGCGTGGCCTCGGGAGGAAGGATCCCGCCGGGGGCCACCTCTCCGGTGACGATGGCGGCAACGAGGTCACGCACCACGGCGATCCCGAGGCGGGCGGCGGGAAGGCGAACCCGGCTCTTTCGCCAAGGATGGGTCGCCCCTCGGGGCTTGCCGCTCTTCCCCGCGTGCGAAGGCTCCTGCGTCATGGCCCTCATCCTAGTTATCCCTCGGGTCGGCGGCCGCGGTACGCCCGAGCGCGCGGCGCGAGATGGATGGGCCCCGGTACTGGTCCGACGTATCAGGAATACTACCGTCGCCCTCTCGGGCCGGGGAGCGCCGCCGCGGGCGCGGGCGCCTTCGCCATCGGGTCACCCGTGATTGCGCGCCTACGCCTTGGCTTCCGGACCGTGGACGAGCCGCAGCCCGGCGCGGGTCGGGCGCACGTGCGGCCCCGCCTCGGCGCGCCAGCCCTGCTCGTGTGCTCCAGCTTCGCGATCGCGGCCTCGTCGACCGTGACGCCGACGCCTGGCGTGTCACCGAGCACCACTGCCGCCGTCGGCGATACTCCTGGTCGATCGCCACGCCGAACGGGGCGCCCACGTCCTGGATCTCGGCGGAGAGGTGATTGGGAATCGACGCGGCCGCGTGCGCGACCGCGGCATTCGCGGTGAGGCCGACGGGGCTCACGGGCAGGTCCCTGCTGTGCGCGGCGATCGCCACGCGGAGGAAGTGCGTGACCCCCCACGTCGCCGCGGCCTGGACCACGTCGATGCCGCCGGCGTTGAAGAGCGGGCCGAACTGCTCGAGCCCGTCAGGTTCTCGCCGGTGGCGACCGCGGCACGCACCGAACGCGCTGAGGCGCGCGTGGCCCTCGGCGTCCCAGCGGCGAAGCGGCTCCTCGATCCACGCGAGGTCGTGGACCTCCTCGATCTTGGTGACGTAGCGCACGGCCTGCTTGAGGTTCCACGACTCGTTGGCGTCGAGCATCAGCCCGGGCTGGGGCGAGTTCACGCGGAGCGCGTCGGCGATGATGCCGAGCCGGCGGATGTCGGCGTCGAGGTCCAGGCCACCCTTGAGCTTCCCGCTCGCGAAGCCCGCGCGCCGCCATGTCCGCGTAGAAGGCCGCGAGCTGTTCGTCGTCGAGGGCGATGTCCAGGCCCGAGGCGTACCCGGCGACAAATCGGTCGCGCGCGCCGAGGAGGCGCCACAGCGGCTGCCCCGCCAGTTTGGCCTTGATGTCCCACAGCGCCATGTCGAACGTGCCGATGCCGCCGAAGGTCGCGCCGGCGTGACTCGCCTTGAAGACGCGGGCGAGCATGCGGTCGTACAGGGCCGTGACCGCGCGCGGATCCTCGCCCTCGATCGCGGGAAACACGCGGTCAAGATCCTGGTGCGAGCCGGTGCCGACTCCGGTGACGCCCTCGTCGGTCTCGACGATGACGACCGGAACCTCGGTGATGCCAGACGCGATGTGGCCGTTGACATCCCCTACGGGACGACCCCAGTCGTGGATCGTCTGTAGCGTGCGGTACCCCGTGATCTTCATCGTTGCCTTCGATCAGTGTCGCGGCTATCACCGCACGAACACAGAATACATCACACATCATCCCAATTTCATCCCAGATGTCACATCCGAACGGGGGGCGGCGGGGGCGCCGATGTCCCGCCCGCGATTGGCCTAACGCCCGAAATCGGTTGCGAATCGGACGACGCCGACTTAACGTGGAAAAGAAGGCGCGTCCCTCGCCGCTCCTGGTTCTGGTCGTCGTCGCGCCTTCCTGATGAAGGAGGTCCGCATGACAACCCGCGTGTTTAGTCGCGGAATCAGCACCATCGCACTTAGCACCGTCGCAGCTCTGGCCCTGGTCAGTTGCTCATCCGGCACGAAGAGCCCCAGCATGTCGCCCTCGGACACCATGTCGGGCAGCGCCATGGACTTCAGCGGTCAGACGCTCAACGTGTCCGCCGCGTGGTCGGGCGCCGAGCAAACCAACTTCGAAGCCGTCTTGAAGAAGTTCTCCGACGAGACGGGCGCGAAGATCAACTACACGAGTTTTGGCGATCAGGCCTCGACCACGCTCGGCACGCAGATCGAGGGCGGAAACCCCCCGAACGTTGCCGTGATCTCGCAGCCAGCCCTCCTCACCCAGCTCGCGACCGACGGCAACCTCAAGCCGCTCTCCGCAGAAACGTCGGCGGAAGTCGCCAAGAACTACGCGCAGAGCTGGATTGACCTCAGCACCGTGAACGGCACCAACTACGGCGTCTGGTTCAAGGCGGCCAACAAGTCCACGATTTGGTACAACAAGGACATCTACGACCAGGCGGGTGCCACGGTGCCCAAGACCTGGGACGACTTCATGAAGCAGCTCCAGGTGGTCAACGACTCCGGCTACTCCGGCATCTCCATCGGCGCCGACGTCGGCTGGCCCCTCACGGACTGGTTCGAGAACGTCTACCTACGCACCGCTGGCGCCGACATGTACGACAAGCTGACCAAGCACGAGATCCCGTGGACCGACCCCTCGGTCACCGACGCGCTCAACGTGCTCGCGCAGCTGTTCGGCAGCGACGTGGTGGAACCCGGAGCCGCCCAGCGGACCTTCCCCGAGTCCGTCACCGAGGTCTTCGGGGCCAACCCGAAGGCCGGCACCGTCTACGAGGGCGACTTCGTGGCAGGCAACATCAAGGACGACGGCAACTCGACCGTCGGCGGCAACGCCCTGTTCTACGACTTCCCGTCCGTCAACGGCTCGGCACCCGCCGTGGTCGGCGGCGGTGACGTCGCGGTCGCGTTCAAGGACGACCCCGCCACCCAGGCGCTGATGACGTACCTGGCCTCGCCGGACTCCGCGTCCGTGTGGGTGCCCAACGGCGGCATCACGTCACCGAACAAGAATGTCGACACCTCGCTCTACCCCGACGCGGTGTCCAAGCAGATCGCCGAGGCGCTCACGGGCGCGCAGACGTTCCGCTTCGACATGTCCGACCAGACCCCCAGCGCCTTCGGCGGAACGACGGGGCAGGGCTTCTGGCAAATCATGATCGACTTCCTCCAAAACCCGTCCGACGTCGCCGGCACCCAGCAGGCGCTTGAGGACGCGGCAGCGGCGGCCTACTAGTTCGAGGAGGACGCAAGAAACGACGGACTGATCCGATGAAGCAATCCGAGGCAGTCCCCGCCGACGCTCCGGCACGGGAGGAGGGGCCCGTCCCCGCCTCGCGTGCCGGAGCGCGTCGGCGCCAGCTGCGCATCGCCCTCATCTTCATGTCGCCCGCGCTGGTGCTCCTGGGGGCGCTCGTCGTGTACCCCGTCATCTACACCGTCATCCGCTCCTTCTACAGCGCATCCGGCGACTCCTTTGTGGGGTGGGACAACTACGTCACCATGTTCACGAACGACTCGACCTTCACGGCCATCCGCAACAACGTCATCTGGGTGATCGTCGCGCCCGCGACGGTGACGTTCATCGGGCTGATCTTCGCGGTGCTGCTGGACAGGATCGGCTGGTCGTCGGCGTTCAAGATCATCATCTTCATGCCCATGGCCATCTCCATGCTGGCCGCCGGCGTCATCTTCCGCGGCATGTTCCAGGAGGATCCCAACCTCGGCGTGGTCAACGCGACGGTCGTGGGCGTGCAGGGCGCGTTCAGTCACGGCGCCGAATACCCTGGCGCCAAACCCCGCGCCGACGCGGGACTCACGTCCGACCGCGGCATCATCTCGGCAGACGCCACGGTCACGCCCGGCTCCATCGAGAACTTCCCGCTCGTGGGCGTGCGCACCGATTCCGTCCCGGCGAGCGCCGCGGCGGCGCAGGCGGCCGAACCGCCCGGCGGCGACCAGATCGCCGGCACCGCGTGGCTCGACTTCGTTCCCGGCGGCGGGGGAGTGAACGGCTCCATCGACCCGTCGGAGACGGGCCTGCCGGGCATCAGGGTGGATGCCGTCGCCTCCGACGGCACCGTGGCGGGCTCGGCAACAACCGACGGCACGGGCAGATACCTCATCACGTCCCTGCCGCCGGGCGAGTATCGCATCGCCCTTCCGGCGTCCAACTTCTCGGCCGGACCCCAGGGCGTCCCGTGGCTCAGCTCGACCTTCATCACCGGCGTGGTGATCCTGTCCTACATCTGGATCTGGGCCGGGTTCGCCATGGTGATGATCGCGTCCGGACTGTCGGCCATGGACCGCACCCTTCAGGAGGCGGCGCGCATGGACGGCGCGACCGAGTGGCAGGTCTTCACGCGCATCACCGCCCCGCTCCTCAGACCGGTGCTCGTGGTCGTGCTCGTCACGCTCATCATCAACGTCCTCAAGATCTTTGACCTCGTCTATGTGATTCCCCCGGGCGCGGCGAAACCCGCCGCCAACGTCATCGCCGTGGAGATGTGGACGGTGTCGTTCGGGGGCGGCAACAACCAAGGCTTGGGTAGCGCGCTCGCCATCTTGCTCCTGGTGCTCGTGCTGCCGTTCATGATCATCAACGTCCGACGCTTCAAGCAGGAGGGCGCATGACGCCCAAGCTCACCATCGTCCGAGGCAAGCCCACGGTCGCGCGTCGAATCCTCGCCTTCTTCGGCAAGGGCTTCGTAAACGGGGCACTCATCGTGGTGGCCGTCTTCTGGCTCGTTCCGTCGTTCGGCCTCTTCGTCACGTCGTTCCGCACCATCGGCGACAGCACGTCGTCGGGCTGGTGGACGGCGCTCGTCCACCCCGGCCAACTGACGTTCGACAACTACCGTCACCTCCTCGAGAACTCGGCCATCACGTCGTCCTTCTGGAACAGCGTCCTCATCGCCGTCCCCGCCACGCTGCTCGTGGTGCTGATCGGCGCGCTCGCGGGGTACGCCTTCGCCTGGATGGAGTTCCCCGGCAGGGACTGGCTGCTGATCGCCGTGATCGTGCTGCTGGCCGTCCCGCTCCAGGTGGCGCTCATTCCCGTCGCGCGCATGTTCGGCGCGATCGGCATCTTCGGCTCGATCGTGGGTGTGGTGATCTTCCACGTGGCGTTCGGGTTGCCGTTCGCCATCTTCCTGCTGCGCAACTTCTTCACCCAGATCCCCAGGGAGGTCCTCGAGGCCGCCCGGATCGACGGCGCGAACGAGTGGCGCCTCTTCCGTCAGGTGGTGCTGCCCCTTGGGGGACCAGCCATCGCTGCGCTGGCGATCTTCCAGTTCCTGTGGACCTGGAACGACCTGCTCATCGGCCTGATCTTCACCAACGCCGAGTCCCAGCCCATCACCGTGGCGATTCAAAGCCAGCTGCGGCAATTCGGCGCGAACGTCGACGTGCTCTCGGCGGGGGCCTTCCTGTCCATGGTGCTGCCCCTCATCGTCTTCTTCGCGTTCCAGAGGTACTTCGTGCAGGCGCTGCTCGCCGGTTCCAACAAGTGAGCGGCGGGGGCTACTCGTCGACGATCAGGTAGACGCCGGGCTCCGCGTCGAGGCGCTCCACCGTGCGTCGCGCCGCCGTCTCGACGTGGACCGCCGGCCCCTTCTTGGGCGGCGCGTCGGTCCACGTGCCCGGCCCGTAGAACTGTCCGTACCGAAGCACCACGCCTCCCGCCGCGAGCACGGCCGCCTCCAGGTACTCCGCCCCCTTCCGGGCGACGGCGGGCACGGGGAAGCCAAGGCTCTGCGCGACGACGCGCGCGCCGCCCGCGGCCTTCGCCGCGGCAAGGAGGTTGTCGGTGCCGACCTTCCGGATCCTGTTGTTCGCCGCGACCTTGAGGGCCAGCCCGGAGGCGCGACGCGGGAGGTCCGTCAGCTCGTGCACGATCACGTCCGGCCGGAAGTCCGCCACCGCGGCGGCAACGGCTTCGGCGTCGAAGGCGTCCGCGATATAGGCGCGCGCGCCCGCCGCCTCAATCCCGCGCGACCTTGGCCTCGCGAGCGCGTCATGCCCGCGACGTCGTGCCCCGCCTCGACCAGCATGCGGCACCAGAAACCTGCCGATGGCGCCCGTGGCGCCCGCAACGAAGACCCTCATGCGCCCTCCCAGGTCGCGATGTCCGAATTGCGCCTACCGTACCCCGGAACGGCCATCGGTCGGGCTGAGGCCCCCCGCGGATCTCGATAGCCTTCAGGTGGCGGATTCGCGGAAAGCGACCCAACCAAACGTCACCCTTTGGCGTCTCTTTGGCAACAACGTCAACCGCTGGAGGCCCCATGACTGCGTGGCAGTCACTATTCGACGAACTCGTGTCACGACGCTATCCGTACCTCGTGGGCTACGCGCTGCTCCTGACCGGGAACCGCGCTGACGCCGAGGACCTCGTGCACGATGCGCTCGTTGCGACGTTCGGAAAGCGGCGGAAGCTCGCGAACGCGGGGGCGGCCGAGGGGTACGTGCGCCGGGCGATCGCCAGTCGGTACATCGACAAGGGACGCAAGCGCGAACGTGAGAAGCGCGCCTTCACGCGCGCGGCGGGGGAGAGGCCCGGGGCGTCCGGCCGATGGACGTCGACGTCACCGATCGCACGTCACTGGGCGAGGCGTTGCAGACGCTTCCGCCCCGGGAGCGCGCGGCGGTGACACTCCGGTATGTCGACGGACTGTCGACGGCTGAAACCGCGGCGACCCTCGGCATCAGCGACGGAGCGGTCAAGCGGTACGTCCATGACGGCGTGCAGGCGCTGAACGACGCGCTCGGCACGACCGATCAACCTGACAACGCGAACTACGCGCCCGTGACCGATGGAAGGGGCTAGGACTATGCCCGAATTGCCAGAGCTCTTCGCCAGCGCACTCGACCACAACGCCGCGCGCGTCTCGGACAACGGCCACGGCGGCATGTGGCACGCCAAGCGCTCGATCGCGCGGAAGCGTGCCCTTCGTGCGACGGCCTCCGTCGCGGGAGCCTTCCTCACGGTGGCCGCCGTGGGAGCAGGCGCGCTCGCTGCGGCTCATCTCATGGCCCGCACCGCGCCCCCGGCGACGACCGCCGGCCCCACGCCCTCGGTCACGCCTTCGGCCACACCGTCTCCCAGCGCGACGCCGCCTGCCTACCAGTCGTGGGCGGACGTTCCCGACGATGCCCGCCCCCCGATGCTCGTCGGCCTCGATCCTCGAGAGAGCCCCGTTCGGGCGATGGAACCGTGGGTGTGGGACCTCGTGGACGGCGACTGGACCTACCGCGTCGAGCAGATCGGCGTCGGGGAAGGCGCCCCGCAAGCGAACCGCACCTCGGCACCGGCGATCCAGTCCCTCAACCTCGTCGCGCCCGACGGCGACGAGGTTCGGGTCATGGGTCTTCCGACCACGTCGCTCCTCCACGTGGAGTTGACGATCCCCGAGCAGCACCTGCTCTACCTCGTCGAGTACGGCTACGGCGACTTCGAGGGGATCTGGTACGGCGCGACCATCCAGGTGAACGCAGGTTCGGCGGAGGTCGACGACAACTGGACGGACGGCGCCATCACGCTCGATCCCGGATCGGACGGCAAGGTGACCGATGTCCTCTACGTCGGACGGCTGTCGAACGGGAACGACCTCTGGGTTCGCGACAACGCCGCCGGCCTCGTGCGCGACGTCTTCTGGCGCACGCCGTCGGGCGAGTTCGTCCGAAGCGCCGTCAACGACGAGTTCACCGCCGACGGCGCCTCCATGAGCGTCGACGTCGCCGCCGGCGTCGCGACGTATCGGGCCAACGGAAACGAGGAGTGGAAGTGGCTCAAGCAGGACCTCGTCACGGACGTGGTGTCGTCGTGGCAGCCGCTCCTGGGCCCCAACGGCTGGTGCGACCCCACCGCCGTCATCGAGGGCGACTACGTCGTCATGCAATGCGCGGAGTGGAGCGACAAGACGGCGGCCGACGAGATCTACTTCAAGGTCTACCTCGACGGCACGACGCCGACCGTGGTGTACCCGCGGTGGGTCGGGGCGCTGTCGATGAGTCAGCTCGTCCATGGAGACAACGGCCTCTCCGACTAGCCGCGGAGGCGTCGCGGCGAGCGACTGCGTCGGGGAAGATGGGGGCATGGACACACGCACCCTCGGCACCGGCACCGCCGCCCTCGACGTCTCCGCCCTCGGCTTCGGCTGCATGGGCATGACCTACGCCTACGGCCCCGGGCCGGACCGCGACGCGAACATCGCACTGCTGCGCGCCGCCGTCGACCGCGGCGTGACGTTCTTCGACACCGCGGAGATGTACGGGCCGTTCACGAACGAGATCCTGGTGGGGGAGGCCCTGCGCCCCGTGCGCGACCAGGTGGTGATCGCCACCAAGTTCGCCAACGAGTTCGGGCCCGAACGGCGAGCGCCTCGGCCTCAACAGCCAGCCCGCGCACATCAAGAAGGTGGCCGACGAGTGCCTCGGCCGGCTCGGCATCGACACGATCGACCTGTTCTACCAGCACCGCGTGGACCCGAACGTCCCCATCGAGGACGTCGCCGGGGCCGTGAAGGAGCTCATCGAGGCTGGCAAGGTGCGCCACTTCGGCCTGTCCGAGGCCGGCGCCGCGACCATCCGCCGCGCCCACGCCGTCCAGCCCGTCACCGCGCTCCAGAGCGAGTATTCCGTCTGGGAGCGCGGCATCGAGGAGGAGATCCTGCCGACGCTCGAGGAGCTCGGCATCGGGCTCGTCGCCTACAGCCCGCTCGGGCGCGGCTTCCTCACCGGGACCATCGCCGCGGACACCGAGTTCGCCCGCGACGACTTCCGCAACATCGTGCCGCGCTTCGCCGAGGAGAACCGGGCGGCCAACCTCGCGCTCGTGGAGCGCATCCGCGACATCGCCACGCGCCTCGGCACGACGCCCGCGCAGGTCGCGCTCGCCTGGCTGCTGGCGCAGAAGCCGTGGATCGTCCCGATCCCGGGAACCCGCCGCCTCGAGCGGCTCGAGGAGAACCTGGGCGCCGCATCCCTCGCCCTGAGCGCGACGGACCTCGCCGAGATCACCGCGGCGTCCGACGCCGTCGAGGTGCCGGGGCACGCGCTACCCCGAGGCCGCGATGGGCGGGCTGGGGCTCTAGCGGCGTTCCTCGGGCGTCGCGGGCGCCGGAACCTCTCGGAACCCTCGCGCGATGAGGTACACCGCGAGCACCATCTCCTGGATCGCGAGCGGGATGTCGAGGCCCGTCAGGACCGGGGAGTCGCCGCCGACCGCGCCGAAGATCACGAGGAACGCGCCCACGATGAACGGCACGAGCCCCACGAGGCCCCAGCCGGAGATCCAGCGAGGGACGAGGCGCGCGCGCCACAGGATCGTGTAGAACATCGCTGCGCCGATGACGAAGACGACGGTCCCGACGGCGCCGATGCCCTCCGCGCTTACGAGCGCGTCGGCGAGGGGGACGAGCGGGGTGACATCCGCGCCGCCGGACAACGACGCGCTGATCGGGAGCAGCAGGAGCCACCCGGTCGCGATGATGACGTAGCCGACGGCCTCGAGGCCGCTGCGGAAGACGAGGTACCCGCGCGCGAGCGCCGGGGCGTGCGGGCGCAACACGGGGTAGGCGATGACGGGAATCATCGCCAGCGCCAGCCCCATGGCAAGCACGGCGACCACGGCGATCGACAGCCCGGTGGACGACTCGGCGATGGCGCCAAGCGCGTCGTCCGACGACGCGACACCGGAGAGGGCCGTGACGCTCGCGATGCCGGCGAGCGTTCCGATGATGTACAGGACTCCGACCCGGCGGCCGGCGATACGGGGGAGCGCGGAAGAGGTCACGTTCCCAGCGTCGCGGCTCGGACGGCCGGGCACATCGGGGAGGCTCCCTAGGGGACCGACCTGATCGCAGCGGCCTCCGCGACCCAGCTCACGTCGTAGCGGGGGAGAGCGTCGGGCCCGCGGTCGCCCGTCCCGCGCGCGTCCGCATCCAGGGTGGCGAAGATCCCCTCACGCCCTGACGCCTCCGCGCCGAACTCCCAGTTCGCGCACCAGATCCCGAGCGCCACCGGCGCGTAGTATCGCGACGCCGTCGCGGCGTAGAAGTCGATGCGCACCCGGTCGCCGCCGTCCCGGCACCACAGCGCCCACGGCCCGCGTCGTCTGGCTGTTGTACGACGACGGCGACCACTCGCAGCACTCGTAGGTCCGGCCGAACGCGGCGAAGGGCGGCGCGGCGAGGTTGAGCGGCGTCGCGAAACCGTCGTCCGCGAAGAAGAGCTGGGAGAGGGGGCGGCGGCGATGCTGACTGCCCTGCATGAACCGGATGAAGATCGGCTTGAACCGAGAGCGGTAGCCAACGGCGCACACGCAGATGATCTGATCGGCCTCGGGGTCGAACCGGTCTCCGAGCATCCGCACGATGGACCGGTGGTCCGCGCCCGGGCCGATCCAGCAGGTCGCAATCCCGAGGCGCGTGGCATCGATCACGACGCGCTGGAGGCTGTAGCCGACATCGATGACGGCTGTGCGGTCGTAGCCGCCCGGAACGATCGCGACGAGGAACTCGTGTGCCCCGACCACGGGCCAGACAGTCAGCGGCGCCCGACGTACTCGAGTCGCACGGGCCGCTCACCGATGAGCGAGTCCGGGTCCGAGCGGCGCGCGACCGAGGCCATCAGCGCCTCGTGGTGCTCGGGCGTGAGGTCGCGGGATTGGAAGGATCGGCACGCGCGGCGAGAGCGCATGAGATCCCACGCGTCCATGTCCGTGCGCGGGTGGGGGAGCCGTTCGCGCGGCCGGATGCCGAACTTGACCGTCACGAGGTCGAAAGCGACGTTCACGAACGCGAGGGCCGCGAGGCTGGCGAAGACGAGCGCCGGGAAGGGTCCGATGAGCCACGCGATCCCGGCGAGCAGGAGGAGCGCGACTCCGAAGACGCCGTTGATGACGTACTGCAGCCACCCCGTGAATTGAAGGCGCACCTTGAGCCGCCACAGGGGCGTCTGCTGGATGTCGAAGTGCCGCTTCGCCTTCGCGGACGTCGCCGCCTTGTGTGCCTCCGTCGCACTCATGACACGCCTCCTCGCCTCTAGCCCTGCGCTTATTGCAAGCGTACACTTGCATTAGAACCCGCGAACCCCGGTTTTGGCAAGGAGGGATATGCCCAAGGTCATCGACATCGACGCACTGTTCGACGCCGTCGTGCGCGTCTTCGCCGATCGCGGCTACGCCGAGGCCACCACTCAGGAGATGGCTGCGCGCGCCGGCGTCAATGAGGTCACCCTCTTCCGCCGGTACGGGACCAAGGCTGCGCTCGTCGCAGAAGCCTTTCGCCACGTGCTCGCGCGGACGGATTTTGCCGAGCTCCAGGTCACGGGAGACGTGCGCGCCGACCTCGTCGACGTCATCCGCCGCTACGAGGCAACCAACCACGCCTACGGGGGAGCGGTGGCGACCCTTCTCACCGAGACGCCGCGCCACCCGGAGCTGCGCGGCGCGCTCGACGCCCTCCGTCCCAACATGGCGGGCGCCGCCCATGTGGTCGCGGCCCACCAAGCGCGGGGAGCGATCGGGCCCGGCAACCCGCTCCAGAAGGTCGCGTTGCTCATCGCGCCGCTCATCGCGAGCGGGCTATGGCTCCGGGCCGAGGTGGGGATGGTCGAGGAGCCCTTCGACCCCGAGGAGGTCGTCGACGCGTTCCTCGACGGGCACCGCCCGCGGATCGCCTAACCTGTCCACTCCGCGCCCCGCGTGGTTCGATGGGAAGTGCGTAGACAGACACACAAGGGAGCCCTCGCCATGACCGCAACAAGCACCGCCCACGCCCACTGGTCCGGAGACCTCGCCACCGGCGCCGGCGCCACCAAGGTCGGATCCTCAGCGATCCCCGAGGTGCCGATCACCTGGACCGCCCGCGCCGAGGGCAGCGACACCGTCACCACGCCCGAGGAACTCCTCGCGGCAGCGCACGCCTCGTGCTTCTCCATGGCGCTGTCGAACGAGCTCGGGAAGAACGGCACGCCGCCCGCGAGCCTCGACGTCGACGTCGCCGTCACCTTCGTGCCCGGCACGGGCATCACGACGAGCGTGATCACCGTCGTGGGCGAGGTGCCCGGCATCGACGCCGAGCAGTTCGCCGCGTTCGCCGCGGCCGCCAAGGACGGGTGCCCCGTGTCCAAGGCGCTCGCCGGGGTAGAGATTTCCCTCGGAAGCGTCCGCCTGGTCTAGGACGTCGCGCGCACGACGCCGCCGAGGCGCTGGTCACCCCGCGCCCCGAAGCCCTTGACGATGAGCCAGACTCCGAAGAACACCTCGAAGAGGCCGCCGGGGATCGCGGAGACCACGCCAGCGCCGGAGACTCCGAGCAGCTCGAGGACGCTACCGGTCGCGAAGAACGCATAGCCCACCACGCCCCAGACGGCGAGGAAGCGCGGAACGAGGCCCGAGCGAAGCATCGCCACGCAGAACACGATGCTCCCGAGCCCCAGCGCCACCATCGCGCCGTTGTACGCGAGGAAGTTGCGGTGCTCGGCGGCGTCGGAGGCCGCGAGCAGGCTCACGGCGCCGGCGGCGAGGAGGCCGCCCTCGGCGATCCGGGTCGCAAGGTAGCCGACGGCGACGCGGGGGGACGCGGCGCGGAGGATCGGCAGCATGAGCGCGCCGATGGCGATGACGGCCGCCGAATTGAGGAGCATGAGGACGACACCCGTGGTGAGGAGGGGCCCGGAGGCGTCCGCGGTGGTCGCGAGCGAGCTCCCGATCCCGTAGAGCAGGAAGGCGGCGAGGAAGAGCACGCCTACGCGGCGCGCGGTTGTGGTGGTGCTGGGGGTGGTCATGACCATCCGATCGGTGCGAGGGTGAACAACCTTACGGCGTAAGATCTAGGAGAACCGTACCATACGCCGTAAGGTGGGCCCATGGAGACCGCGAAGCCGAACGCCCGGGAACGGGTGACCGCCGAGCGCGCCGTGCGCGCGGCCGTCGCCCTCGCCGACGCGGGAGGCCTGGCCGCCGTCAGCATGCGCAAGGTGGCGGGGGAGTTGGGCATCGAGGCGATGTCGCTGTACCACCACCTGAAAGACAAGGAGGCCCTGCTCGACGGGATGCTCGACTTCGTCAACGGCGAGATCGCTGCCCCCAGCGCGCACGACGGTTGGCGCAGCGCCATGATCGAACGAGCGGCATCCATGCGCACCGTGCTCGCCCGCCACCCCTGGGCCATCACGATGGACGCCCGGACCTCGCCCGGTCCGGCCACCCTGGCGCGCCTCGACGCCACCATCGGTGTGCTGTCGGGCGCGGGGATGCCCATGCCGCTCGTGGGCCACGCGATTTCGCTACTGGACAGCTACGTCCGGGGCTTCGCCATGGAGGAGGCGACCCTCCCGGTGGACGAGGACGGTGACATCGGCGCCGTCGCCGAGGACATCATGGCGCAACAGGAGGCGATGGCCTCGACCTTCCCGCACCTCACCGAGATGGCGGAAACCCTCATCCTCCAGCCCGGCTACGCATACGGAAACGAGTTCGACTTCGGCCTACGGCTCATCCTCGACGGAATCGAGCGCGCCCACGGTCGCGCCGATCACCACGCGCCCGAGTCCGGTTCGCCGTAGACGATTTTCGTGGGGCCCTTCTCGCGCAGGGACTCGGCGATCGTCCTGAGCCACCCGTCGGGGACCTTCTTGCCGTGCTCGGCCAGGGCCTTCCTGATTTCCTCTTCCATGTCCTCGATGGGTGCCTTCTTGTACTTCTTCGCGATCGCGGCCATCTGCTCCTGCAGGGCGGCGCGCCGGTCCTTGGGGGTCTCGGGCTCCTGTGCCGAGGGCTCGCCCGCGCCGGCGCCCTTCGACTTCGCCGCGCCCGCACCCTTGCCCGTGGTCTTGGCAGCGCCCTTGCCCTTGCCCGCGGCTTTGGCCTTCGCCGCGCCCTTGCCCCTTGCCCGCCTGCCCTTGCCCGCCGACCCGTCGTCCAGAGGCTCGGGGTGGAACACGACGCGACGAGGCTCGGGCTCACGCGCGCCGTCTCCGACCGCGTCGTCTCCTGCCGCGCCGTCGCCTACCGCGTCGTCGCCCCTACCGCCAAACACGCCCATGCTCAATTGTGACCCGGACGCAACCTCGAACCGCGACGTGCGCGCGGGCGCGTCCCGGATATGCGCCTAGGCTTGAACCTGTACGAACCAAGGGAGAACCGCGTGACCCTCGCAACCGGCACTTGGCTCATTCCGAGCGCGCGCGCCTCGGGCTTCTCCGCCGCGCTCTTCGACCTCGACGGCGTCATCACGCCAACCGCCGACGTCCACATGGACGCCTGGCGCACGATGTTCACCGGGTTCTTCGACGCCCACGACGTCTCGCCGGCCTACACGGACGCGGACTACTTCGCCTACGTGGACGGCAAGCCCCGGTACGACGGCGTGCGGGCGTGCCTCGCCTCGCGCGGCGTCACGCTCCCCGAAGGCACCCCCGACGACGCCCCGGGCGCCGAGACCGTCTGCGGACTGGGCAACGCCAAGAACGCCGCGTTCTCGGCGATCCTGCGCACCGACGGCGTCACGGCGTACCCGGGGAGCGTCGCACTCATCGAGCATCTGGAATCCGTCGGCACGGCGATGGCGGTCGTCTCCAGCTCGCGCAATGCCCGCGAGGTCCTCACCGCGGCGGGGCTCGCCGACCGATTCCCCGTGGTCGTCGACGGCGTCGTCGCCTCGGAGCGGGGCCTCGCGGGGAAGCCGTCCCCCGCGACCTACGCGTACGCCGCCGACGTCCTCGGCGTCCCGGCGGCCGACGCCGTGGTCCTCGAGGACGCGATTTCCGGGGTTGAGGCGGGGGCGGCGGGGGAGTTCGGGCTCGTCGTCGGCGTCGACAGGGGAGCGGGTGCGGCCGAGCTGACCGACGCCGGCGCCGACATCGTCGTGACCGACCTCGCCGAGCTGGTGGCCGCGTGAACGCGCGCAAGGCTCCCGGCGGCGACCACGGCGCTTCACACGCCCGTCCGACGCCTCCGCGCCCAGCTCCGAGATGCCGTCGTATCTCGATCGCTTGCGCTACCCGTGCGACCCCTGGAGCCTCACGGAGACGGACTTCGACCCCTCCGACCTCGGCGTCACGGAGACCCTCTTCGCCGTCGGCAACGGGTACCTGGGCCTTCGGGGGAACGTCGAGGAGGGTCACGACTTCTTCAGCCACGGCACCTACGTCAACGGCTTCCACGAGACCTGGCCCATCCACCACGCGGAGGAGGCCTTCGGCCTCGCCCGCGTCGGCCAAACCATCACGAACGCGCCCGACGCCAAGATCATCCGGCTCTACGTCGACGACGAACCCCTCCTCCTGTCCGTGGCGGATCTCCCCGAGTACTCGCGCACGCTCGACATGCGCGACGGCGTGCTCACCCGCGAGCTCCTGTGGCGCACGCCCGCAGGCAACCGGGTCAAGGTTCGCTCTCGCCGCATGGTCTCCTTCACGCAGCGCCACCTCGCCGTCATGACCTTCGAGGTCACGCTGCTCGACAAGGAGGCGCCCATCGCGATCTCGTCGCACCTCCTCAACCGAAGCGCGGGCCTCGACGTGTACCACTCGCACGGCGAACGCGCGGGCATCGCCGACCCGCGCAAGGCGACCGTCCTCGATGAGCGCGTCCTGGTCCCGCGCCTGCACACGGGGGGCGACGACCGCGTCATCCTCGGCTACCAATGCGCCAACTCCGGGATGACGCTCGCCGTCGGGATGGAGCACCACGTCGAGTCCGACGCCCAGTACCGCCAGACAACGGAGGTTCACCAGGACTACGCCAAGCACACCTTCCACGCGCGCCTGGAGCCCGGGCAGTCCTTCACCCTCACCAAGTTCGTCAGCTACCACACGGCGAAGAAGATCCCCGCGCGCGAGCTGGGCGACCGCAGCAACCGCACCCTTGACCGTGTCCGCGCCGAGGGGGTCGACAAGCAGTTCGCCGATCAGCGCGCGTGGCTGGACGGCTTCTGGCAGCGATCCGACGTGGAGGTCGCGGGAAACGACGAGGCCCAGCAGGCGATCCGCTGGAATCTCTTCCAGCTGGCGCAAGCGGCGGCGCGCGGCGATGGCCTGGGGATTCCCGCGAAGGGCGTGACGGGATCCGGCTACGGCGGGCACTACTTCTGGGACACCGAGATCTACGTGGTGCCGTTCTTCGCGTACACGTCCCCGGACATGGCGCGAAACGCGCTCATGTACCGCCACCGCATGATGCCTGCGGCCGAACAGCGCGCCAAGGAGCTCGCGGTGCGGGGCGCGCTGTACCCCTGGCGCACCATCAACGGCGAGGAGTCCTCCGCCTACTACGCCGCGGGCACCGCCCAGGCGCACATCGACGCCGACATCTCCTACGCGATCAACAAGTACGTGAAGGCGAGCGGCGACGACGACTTCCTGTCCCGCCAGGGCATCGACATCCTCGTGCAGACGGCCCGCATGTGGGCGGACCTTGGTTTCTGGCGCCGCGCCAAGGGGGACGGCTCCGCTTTCCACATCCACGGCGTCACCGGGCCGGACGAGTACACGACCGTCGTCAACGACAACCTGTACACGAACGTCATGGCGCGATTCAACCTGCGCTGCGCCGCCGAATCCGTGCGCGCCCTCGCCGCGACGCGTCCCGACTTCCACGGCCGCATGGTCGCGCGCCTCGAGCTCGAAGACGCGGAGGTCGAGGAGTGGGAGAAGGCCGCCGAGGCCATGACGATCCTGTGGGACGAGAATCTGGGCATCCACCCTCAGGACGCCCTGTTCCCCCAGCGCGAGATGTGGGACCTCGCCCACACCCCGCCGGAGCAGCGCCCGCTCCTGCTGCACTTCCACCCGCTCGTGATCTACCGCTTCCAGGTGCTCAAGCAGGCCGACGTCGTCCTCGCCCTCGTTCTCCAGGGCGACCAGTTCACGCTCGAGGAGAAGCGGGCGGACTTCGACTACTACGACCCCATCACGACGGGCGACTCCACGCTCTCCGGGGCGGCCCAGGGCGTGATCGCGGCGGAGGTCGGATACAGCGACCTCGCCCTCCACTACTTCTGGGAGAGCCTCTTCGTCGACCTTGCGAACCTCCACGACAACACCTCGGACGGGGTGCACGTCGCCTCGGCCGGCGGGGTCTGGTCCGCGCTCGTCTACGGCTTCGGCGGCATGCGCGATGGGGGAGAGGTGCTGACGTTCGATCCGCGCCTACCCGCATCCTGGCCCTCGCTGACATTCCGCGTCGCCCAGCGGGGAACCCGCATGAAGGTCACGGTGCTCGCGGGCGAGATCCGGTTCCAGATCGAGGAGGGATCGGGCCTGACCGTCGAGGTTCGCGGCAAGCGCCACGAGGTCACGCCAGACAAGGATGTGGTCGTCGCGATCAAGGGCCAGGGGCCGCGCCTCGAGGGCGCGCCGGACGCGGCGGCGTTCCACGGAACACTTCGCGCGGACGGCACGGTCATCACGCCCTCGCTACCCGTCCACCTCGCGGACCCGGAGCCCGAGGAGCCCGCAGGCACGCAGGACGCCTAGCCCAGAACCTTCTGGAGGCGGTTCTTCTTGAGGTTCGAGGAGACGATCCACTGGATGTCGGGGTCGCGCAACTGCTGAAGCCGCGCGAACGCGCGAAGGGCCACTCCCGGCTCCGCCGCCACGACGACGCTCCAGCAGTATCCGAGCGCCTGGCGGAGGTTCCGCTCCGGCGCCGCTCCGCGCTGGGCGCCGGTCAGTGCCAGCAGGGATGCCGTCGCGTCCTCGCAGGCGTCGAGGCCCGCCTGGAAGCCCGCGCGGTCCTTGAGGAGGCTCGGCTCGCAAATGGCCGCGAGGGCGGCCCTGCGCACGTACGCGTCGCGGTTGCCCATCCACTCGCCGACGACGAGGTGCATGCGGGCGGGGTCGCTCCGGCCGACGATCTGGAGCGCCCGAGCGACGGCCTCCCTGACGCGCCACCGGGAGTCCGACGCCCGCCGCGCCAGGAGCTCGATCAGCGCGGCGTCCGAGGGATCCTCGACCGCGAGCCTCCCGAGGCCCTGCGTGCCGCAGAACCGCACGTACTCGTCATCGGAGTCGGCGAAAGCGCGAATCGCCTCGGCCGAGGCGCGCGCGGAGAAGGCGTCGGCGAGCTCGAGATTGCCGCGCGGGCCCGGAAGGCCGGAGTGCGCGGTGAGGTGCGCGGCGAGTGCGTCGAGGTCCATGGCGTCCATGTGGGCGTGCTCCGGCCGCATCGCGTCACGCCCCCCGCGAGGGGCCCGCGAGCGCCGTGAGCACAGGGGCGTCCATGATCGCGACGCTACGTCGCCGCCCCCGCGTGCGCCCGGGTCAAACGTCCCGCCCACCGCGGCAACTCTGGCCAGGTGGACTACGCAAAACGGGCGTATGATCAAGGCAAAGTTCCTTCGCATCCAGGATGTTTGCGGGGCACGGACCGGATAGCGGCGACGAAAGCCGTGTCCCACGAGGGGTGCCAATCGGCAGACGTCTCGAATGCCGAGAAGCGGCGTAACGCTTCCCGTTCGAGTGAAGGTCGTTTGATATGGCACGGTTTGGATTTCTCAGCACATTCCCCCCAACGCGGTGCGGCCTCGCGACTTTCACCGAGGCGCTCGCCGCTTCCATGGTTCAACCGAGCGACGACGCCTTCGTCGTTCGCGTCACCGACGCCGACTCGCCCGTCGCGACCCGGAAGGGCCGAGGCCTCCCCGTCTCCGTGATGCTCGGAGGGGACCCGGCATCCGTCGCCGCGGCGATCCGGATGCTGAACACCGCGGACGTCGCGGTGATCCAGCACGAGTACGGGATCTTCGCTGGGCCCGACGGGGACGAGGTCCTCCAGATCCTCGCCCACCTGAGCGTCCCGAGCATCGTGGTGCTCCACACCGTCCTCGCGCGCCCCACCCCCGGCCAGAAGCGCGTACTCGAGGAGGTGACGCGGTACGCGAGCGCCGTGGTCGTCATGACGGAGACGGCGCGCGGGCACCTCCAGTCCCGCTACGCCGTCGGCCCCGCCCGCATCCACATCATCCCCCACGGCGTCCACGCGCTCACGGCCATCGAGCCGCCGCTCGCGAGCTCGCGACCCATCGTCCTGACCTGGGGACTCATCGGTCCTGGCAAGGGGATCGAATGGGGCATCCGCGCCTTCGCCGAGCTCCGCGACCTCGACCCGCGCCCGCGCTACCGCGTCCTCGGCCAGACGCACCCCAAGGTCTTGGCAAACGACGGCGACGCCTACCGCGACCGCCTCCACGCGACCGTCGAAGCCCTTGGCCTACGCGACAGCGTCACGATCGACGGCCGCTACCTCGACCCGGACGCACTCGCGAGGAACATCGTGGGCGCCGACGTCGTGCTTCTTCCCTACGACACCCGCATCCAGGTGACCTCCGGAGTCCTCTCGGAGGCCGTGGCCGCTGGCAAGCCCGTGGTCGCGACCGGATTCCCTCACGCGCGCGAACTTCTCTCCAGCGGAGCGGGCATCGTCGTGCCCCACGAGGACCCCGCGAGCATCGCCACCGCGTTGCGTGCCATCTTCACGGAGCCGGGCCTCGCCGAGAGCATGGCGAGGAGCGCCAGGAGAGCGGGGCGCGAGACGACGTGGCCCCACGTCGGGCAGCAGTTCAGGAGCCTCGCGCTGCGTATTCGGGCGACGGTCGCTGCCTGATGGCACCGAGCCCCAGGCATGCCCGAACCCCGTTTGCCCATCTTGACCGCATGACGGACGACCGAGGGCTATTCGAGCACGCGCTGCTCGACGCGCCCCGCGAGGAGCACGGGTACTGCGTCGACGACGTCGCTCGCGCCCTCATCGTCACGTCGCGAGAGCCACACCCGAGCGCGCGCGTCGAGGAGATGACGCGAGACGTATCTCGCGTTCATCGAGGCCGCCATCGTCAAGGGGGGGCGCGCCCACAACCGGATGGACCTCGCGGGCAACTGGACGGACGAGCCCGGTACCGGGGACTGGTGGGGCAGGGCCGTGTGGGCGCTCGGCGTCGCCGCAGCCCACGCGGAGCAGGGTCGCACGCGGGCACGCGCCCTTCGCGCCTTCCGCCGCGCGGCCGGCGAGGAATCGCGCGATCTTCACTCGTCGGCCTTCGCCGCGCTCGGGGCGGCAGAGGTCCTCCCCGGTGAACCCCTTCTCGCACCCGCTCGACGCCTGGTCTACCGCGCCGTCTCCATGGCGCCAAGGCGGGAGCGCGCGGCGTGGCCGTGGCCAGAGCCTCGCCTCCGCTATTCCAACGGCGCGATCCCCGAAGCGCTCATCGCCGGCGGGGTCGCGATCCGCGACCCGCGCGTCACCGAGCACGGGCTCTCCCTCCTCGCGTTCCTTCTCGCGAACGAGACGCTCGACGGACGCCTGTCCGTCACGGGGAACGCGGGCAGGGCGCCGGGGGAGGAGGGGCCGCTGTTTGACCAACAACCCGTCGAGGTGGCCGCGATCGCCGACGCGTGCGCACGCGCCTACGACGTCACGCACCAGGACCGTTGGCTCGACGGTCTCCGCCTCGCATGGGAGTGGTTCTTGGGGAACAACGACAGCGGCACGCCGATGCTCGACGCGGCAACCGGCGCCGGGTACGACGGCCTGACGCCGGACGGCCGCAACGAGAACAGGGGGGCGGAGTCCACCCTTGCGGCGCTCCGCACCTTCCAGCAGGCGCGCCGACTCCTCGGCGTCGTCGACCTCCACGCGGGGGCCGCGCGATGAGGGTCCAGATGCTCGACGCCGGCGTCGAACTCCTTCCCGACCCGAGCCGCGTCATCCTTCGCCTGTTCCTCCCCGGAGAGGAGGCGAGGGACGGCCATCCGCGGGTGGGCGACGTTGTCGCGCGGCTCTTTGAGCGACCCCCGGACAAGGACGCGACGAGCGCGGCCCGGATACTCGACTCGTTCGGCGACCGCATCGCGAGCCTCAAGGACGAACTCCTTGACCACGCGGCGGCGGTCAGCCCCCACGCGGACCGCTACGACGAGCTCACGGAGGACGAACGCATCCTTCTGGGAGCGACGTTCTCCGCCGAGTATGCGGTGGAGGGCGCGGCCCTGTGCAACCCGAGCGCCGTCGCCCACCCCGACCAGACGGGCCTCAAGAAGGGGCAGCTCCGCATCGCCGTCTCGCTCCGCAGCATCGGCGAGGGACACGTCTCCTCGATCACCTTCATTTCTGCGATCGTCGGGCCGGGAAGGCGGTGGGAGTTCGGGGAGCGCACGATGCCCCTCATCCCGCTCACCGTCGGCGCCGCCCGCTGGACGCGCGAGCACTTCGTCGACCTCCTCGAGCAGCGACGCCTCCTGACCGACGAGATCTCCGGCGCCGTCGTGCGGCGCCTCGGCGACACGTTCGGCCCGACGGACCTCGAACACGTCATCGCCGACCTCCCGTCGCAGCTCCTCAAGCGGCACGATGCCGCGCCCCACATCGAGGCGCTGCGCGCGATGGTTTCCACGGCGTACTCCCTCGACTTTCCCGAGTCAAGCGCCCTTGCGCAGCGCATCATCATGCCCGTCGCGCACGAGGAGATCAACGGGATGGAGGACGCCCGCTTCGTCCTCTTCTCGGACGACGAGGGAAGCCCGGAGTATCGCGCGACGTACACGGCGTACGACGGCTCGCGCATCGCGCCGCGCCTCCTCACCTCACGTGACCTTCGTTCCTTCGAGAGCCACCGCTTGTCCGGCTCAGCGGCGCGAAACAAGGGCGTCGCGCTCTTCCCGCGCAAGGTCGGCGGTCGTCACCTGGCGCTCACGCGTTCGGACGGCGAGAACTCCTCGCTCGCCTGGTCGGATGACGGCCGCGTGTGGACGCACAAGACGTCCGTCCACGTCCCCAGGCATCTGTGGGAGATCGTCAAGACCGGCAACTGCGGTTCCCCCATCGAAACCGAGCGCGGCTGGCTGGTCCTCACCCACGGCGTCGGCCCCATGCGGCGCTACTGCATCGGGGCCATGCTGCTCGACCTCGAGCATCCGGAGAAGGTGAAGGCCCGACTCGAGTGTCCCCTCCTTGAACCGCCGGACGACGAGCGGGATGGCTACGTCCCGAACGTCGTCTACTCCTGTGGCGGCGTGGTGCACGACGGGATCCTGTGGTTGCCCCACGGGGTCGCGGACGCGCGAGTAAGGGTCGCATCCATCCCCGTCGACGAACTCCTCGACGCGATGACGGGCGTCAACGGCCACACGTACCCGTAGCGACGTCGCGGATCGTGTGACCGTCCCCATAGTGACGGAGCCGGTCCCCGGGCGCTAGCCTCGTGGAAAGCGTTCTCCAAGGCGCGCAAGCGCCCGCGCCGAGCCGAGGGAGCGGCGCCGCCGGAACGCCGGAGGCAGGGGCTAGGAGCGACCCGTGAGTGACGAAGCGCCCGAGCGCGTAACGCTCGCCGAGGTCGCGCGCCTCGCCGGCGTGTCGCTCGCGACCGCCTCCCGCGCGCTGGGAAGCGGCACGCGACGACCGAGCCCGGAACTCACCTCCCGCGTCCAGGAAGTGGCGAAGCGCCTCCACTACGCGCCCAACCCCGCCGCCCAGGCGGTCGCGAGCGGGCGGGCCGAACACGCTCGGGCTCGTCATCCACGACATCGGGGATCCCTACTTCGCGACGATCGCGCGCGTGGTGCTCGACGCCGCGGAGGGCGCGGGGCTCATGGCGGTCATCGCGGACGCGCGGCGGGACCCCGAGCGCGAATTGCGGTACGTCGCGAGCTTCCGGCACCAGCGTGCGCGGGCGATCATCATCGCCGGAAGCCGCGGCGGCGACGCGAAGTCCGAGAGCGCGCTCCAGCGGCAGATCGACCTCTACCTCGCCCACGGCGGGCGGCTCGCGCTCATCTCCCAGCGCGGCCTCAAGGCGAACACCATCTCCGTACGCAACCGGGAGGCGGCCAAGGCCCTGGCCCTCGCGCTGTGCGACAGGGGATACCGGGACTTTGGCGTCATCGGCGCCGCGTCGACGCTGCGCACCTCGACTGAGCGCATCGACGGATTCCGAGAGGGCCTCCGTTCCGTGGACTTCGACCTCCACGCCGACCGCATCTACCGGGCGACCTTCACCCGAGACGGCGGGTTCGAGGCCGCGTCCCTCATGCTGAACTCGGCGACGCTTCCCGAGTGCGTCTTCGCCGTCAACGACGTGATGGCGCTCGGCGCCATGGCCGCCTTCCGGGCCTCGGGCCTCGAGATCCCCGGCGACGTCGCGGTGGCGGGGTTCGACGACATCGCCACCTTGCGCGACGTCATCCCCTCGCTCACCACGGTGCACATTCCCGTGGAGCAGGTCGCGCTCGAGGCCGTCAACGCCGTGCTGAAGTCGCGCGGAGACGGCTCAGGTGCGCCGGGCCGATCGACGGATGGGTCGTGATGCGCGACAGCACGCCGGGGAGGAACGCCCCCTAGCTCACTGGGCTCGCCGGACGGTCGTCCTCGCCGAGGCCGCGCGCGCCCACGTCGGCGGCGAATGCGCGGGCGACGGCATCCGCCGCGCGGTCGAGCGCCTCGCGCATCGCGCCCGACGGCGGCGAGGCACGAACGCACGACGTCCTCGTGGACGGGAAGGGCCGCATCGAGGGACGCGCGCCCCTCGGGGGTCAGGACGATCCACGTTCCCCGGAGGTCCGCGTCGCACTCGTCCCGGGCCACGAGGCCGCGCGCCGCCATGCGGGTGACGTGGTGGCTCGTCCGGCTCTTCTCCCAGCCGAGCGCGTCGCCGAGTTCGCCCGCGCGCGCCCTGCCCTGGGGCGCTTCGCCGAGCGCCCGCAGGATCTCGAAGTCGGGAAGGGAGACCCCCGCATCGCTCTGCAGGCGCCGCTCGACGGCGGACGCGACCGTCCGGCCCATGGTCGTGAGCGCGCGCCACGTCTCCCACTCTCGGTCCGTCGGCGACACCGTCGTCATGCTTCCAGGGTACGCCGCACTGGTTGACGCGTCACCCACCCCGCCTTCCCGACCCGCGTGCCCGTCGCCCGCAGGCCGTGGCTACGATCGCCCCATGGGCGGAGTCGGTCGTGGCTAGGCGCGCGGGCACGTCGCCCCGCGCGATCGCCCCGGCTTCTGGTTCGGCGTCCGGCTGCTCGGGCGCGGATTCCGTACCTGGCGGTCCGACCCCGCGGTCATGCTCCTTGGCCTCCTGCCCGGGAGCGGTCGCGACCGTCCTCGTCGTCGTGCTCGTCGCCGCCCTCGCGCTGAACCTCGACCCCATCACCGCGTGGATCGCGGGCTTCGCCTCCGGGTGGCCCGACGTCGTCTCGGCGCCTCGTCCAGGTCCTCGTCGCCGATCGGCGCTGATCTGGGGCGTGGGCCTCGCGATCGTCTACGGCTTCACGAGCTTCACCCTCCTGATCGGGCAGGCCGCCTTCGAGGCGATCTCCCGCCGGATCGACGACCGGCTCGGCGCCGCGCCCGCCGCCCCGGCGCGCCCGTGGCTCGCCGCGCTCCTCGGGAACATTGGCGAACGCCTCGGCAGGTTCGCCCTTGCCCTGGCCGCGAGCGTCGGGCTCTTCGCCATCGGGCTCGTCCCCGTGGTCGGCACCGTGATCGCGGCGACACTCGGCGCGCTGCTCGGGGGGTGGTTCCTCGCGCTCGAGCTCACGGACTACGCGTTCGAGCGGCGCGGGCATCGCCTCCGCTACAGGAGACTCGCCCTCGGCCGGTGCAGGCGCGCAAGCCTCGGCTTCGGCGTGGCGACCTTCCTCGTGTTCCTCGTTCCGGGCGGCGCCGTGCTCACGATGTCGGCGGCCGTCGCCGGCGGCACGTTCCTCGCGCGGCACGCGCTCGGCGAGTCGATGGAACCGGGCGCCATCGCGGAATAAAGGTGATGCGTCAACTTGTTGACGAGGGTGACGCGCGAGCCACACGGGCGGGCGCGAGGAGGAGGCGAACCGTCGTGAACGACGCATCGGACCTGACCATCGGAGTCATCCTTGGATCGACCCGGCCCGGCAACCGCGGGCAGGCCGTCGCCCGCTGGGTGATGGAGCGAGCGGCCGCGCAGGGGAGCGACGTACGAGCTCGTCGACCTCAAGGATCACCCGCTTCCCTTCCTCGACGAGACCTACCCTCCCTCCCGGCACGAGTACCAGCAGCCGCACACCCTCGCGTGGGCGGAGACCATCGCCCGCTTCGACGGCTACATCTTCATTAGCCCCGAGTACAACCACTCGACAACCGCGGTGCTCAAGAACGCGCTCGACTTCGTCGGCCGCGAGTGGAACAACAAGGCGGCGGGCATCGTCACCTACGGCACCACGGGCGGCAACCGGGCCGCCGAAGCCCTCCGCGTCGTGCTCGCCGAGCTCCAGGTCGCGACCGTTCAGCGCCAGCTGGGGCTTTCCCTCCTGACCGACTTCGAGGAGTTCACCCGCCTCGTTCCCGCCGACCGCCAGGTCGCGATCCTCGACGGCCTGTTCGAGCAGGTCGAGTCGTGGGCCGGCGCCCTCAAGAAGGTCCGCGAGGGGGCGGTGGCGGCCGCCTAGGGTCCTCCGTCGGCGGTCACGGCACCCTCGCGGGGGCGCTTAGGCTCGTGCTATGCGCGTCCGCAGGAAGCCTCTTCGAACCCCCCTCGCGGAGCTCGCCCCGGTCTTTCGCAGGATTCGCGCCGACGCGGGGGTGGCCGAGGGGTACCCGCCAGACGCGTACTTCGAAGCCGAGCACGGCGGCACGCCCGCGGAGCCGGCGCACGTTCACGGCGCCCGCCTCGACCGCACCGCCCTGCCCCTCGTCACGATCGACCCCGAGGGCTCCCAGCGACCTCGACCAGGCGCTCCTCGTCGAGCGCAAGGGCGACGGCCACCGCGTCTACTACGCGATCGCCGACGTCGCGGCCCACGTCGTCCCCGGCGGCCCCCTCGACCGCGACACCCACGCGCGCGTCGAGACGGTCTACTGTCCCGACCGGCGCGTCGGACTCCACCCGCCCGTCATGTCCGAGGGGTACGCGTCCCTGCTCCCGGGGCAGCGCACCAAGGCGGCGCTGTGGACGATCGAGCTCGACGCCGTCCGGCGAGATCCGCACGATCTCCGTCGCCCGCGTCGTGGGTCTCGTCGCGCCACCAGTACTCCTACGAGGAGCTCGCGAGACGCGCCCGCCCGACGAGGCGCGCTCGCTCCTCGCCCTCCTCGCGCGAGGTGGGCGAGCGGCGACGGGCTCTCGCCCGCGCCCGCGGCGCCGTCACCCTGCCCGAGGCCCGAGCAGGAGTTCGTCGTCGAGCGACGGCTCCATCTCGCTCGAGTTCCGCGCGGCGACCGGCGTCGAAGACGACAACTCGCAGATCAGCCTGCTCACGGGCGAGGCGGCGGCCCGCCTCATGCTCGAGGCCGGGCGTGGGCATCCTGCGGACCATGCCCCCGGCCGACGAGCGCGCGGTCCGACGCCTGCGCCACCAGGCGCGGGCTCTGGGGATCGCGTGGGACGACGACGAGCCCTACGCCGACTGCCTCGCCAGGCTCGACCTCGACAGCGCCCGCGACCGCGGCCTTCCTCGTCCGAGGCCACGACCCTGTTCCGGGGCGCCCGCTGGGAGCCCTTCGACGACTCCGACCCCGCGCTGCCGCGACCCGCGTCCCTCACCCACGGCGCGCTCGGCGTGCCATACGCGCACGTCACCGCCCCGCTCCGGCGCCTCGTCGACCGCTACGCGACCGAGATCTGCCTCGCCCACGCGCGGGCACGCCCTGCCCTCGTGGGTGCGCGCCGCGCTTCCGACGATCGGCGACGAGATGGAGCACGGCACGGCCGTCGCCCGCTCCGTCGACCGCGCGTGCATCGAGGCCGTCGAGGCCGCGCTCCTGGCGCCGTACGTCGGCACGGACTTCCAGGGCGTCGGAATCGACGACCGCACCGTTCAGCTCGCCGAGCCCGCGGTCGTGGCACGATGCGAGGGAGGCGTCGAAGCGGGTCAGGACCAGACGGTCAGGCTCGTGAGCGCCGACGCGGACCGCGGCCCGGTATTCGCCGTGGAGACGGGAGCCGGGGCATGAGCGAGGAACCGCTGCGATCGAGGGCCGAGCACTGGGACCGCCGGTATTCCGAGGCCGGGCCCGTGTGGAGCGGGCGGGTCAACCCGACCCTGAAGGAAGTCGCCGCGTCGCTCGACCCGGGCCGCGCGCTCGACATCGGGTGCGGCGAGGGCGGCGACGCCGTCTGGCTCGCGGAGCATGGCTGGACCGTCGTGGGACTCGACCTGTCGTCGGTCGCGCTCCGGCGCGCCGAGGCTGCCGCGGCGGAGCGGGGGGTCGGGGGCCGGTGCACATGGATCGCGGGCGACGCGACCGACGCGCGGACTCCCGGCGCTCGGCAGCGACGGCGCTCTTCGACCTCGTGACGAGCCACTACGTTCACGAGCCCGAGGATGTCCGGCAGGCAGCGTGGAAGGCCGCGGCGACGCTGACGGCGCCGGGCGGCATCCTGCTGATCGTCGGGCACCATCCCGACGACGAGCCGCCTCCGCGGTCGCGGGCCGCGCGACCCCTCCGTCCTGTTCGGGCCCGACGAGGTCGCGGAGGTCCTCGCGTCCGTGCGCGGTCTCGACGTGGAGACCAGCGAGGTCAGGTCCCGTTCCGTCGACGGGCCGGACGGGCCCGTCGTCCGCCGCGACACCGTGGTTATCGCGCGCCGACGCGACTGACGTATGGCCGCGCGATGAACGTTCGGTGAACGCGCTCCGGGTGACGGGGGACGGCGACGTAGCCTGGAGCCATGAGCGCCGAAACCCCCACCGTCCTCTTCGTCTGCGTCCACAACGCCGGCCGCTCGCAGATGGCCGCGGGGTGGCTCCGCGCCCTCGGCTCCGGCCGCGTCACCGTGCTATCAGCCGGCTCCATGCCGGCGGACGAGATCAACCCCGTCGCCGTCGAGGCGATGGCGGAGGTGGGCATCGACATCGCCTCCGAGCAGCCCAAGGTCATCACCGACGGTGCGGTCCAGGACTCCGACGTCGTCATCACCATGGGCTGCGGCGACGCGTGCCCGTTCTACCCTGGCAAGCGCTACGAGGACTGGAAGCTCGAGGACCCCGCGGGCCAGGGGATCGAGTCGGTTCGGCCCATCCGCGACGAGATTCGCGGTCGGATCGAGGAGTTGCTCGTCTCGCTCGGCATCGAGCCAGCGCTCGCGTCCTAGAGTGGAGCGGTGAGCGACACCACCGCGCAGGCCTCCCGCGTCTGGACCGTACCCGAACGTCATCTCGATGGCGCGCATCGCGCTCATCGTCGTGTTCGTCGTCCTGCTCGCGAGGCGCGATGACGGCTGGGCCATCACCGCGCTCGCCGCGGCGGGAGTCTCGGACTTCTTCGACGGCTTCCTCGCGCGCCGCTGGAACCAGGTCACGACGCTCGGGCGAGTGCTCGACCCGGCCGCGGACCGCCTCCTGACCCTCGCCGTCGTGCTGGGCCTTGGCCTGAGGGGAATCATCCCGTGGTGGCTCGTCGGGGTCCTCGTCCTCCGCGACGCCGTGGTGGGCGTCGCGCTCCTCGTCGGCAAGCGCCGCGGCGTCGGCACCCCGCAGGTGACCTTCGTCGGCAAGAGCGCCACGACCGGCCTCTACGTCTTCCTGCCCGCTCGCGTACCTCGTGCACGACCATTCCGCGGTGTGGGAGTCCATCGCGCTGTGGGGAGCCGTCGCCTCCGCCGCCGTGTACTGGTACGCGGGGCTCGGATACGTCGCCGACGTCGCCCGTCGCTCCGGGCCCGCCGCCTAGGACGACTCCCGCGAGCCGGACTACGATAGGACTGACGGACGCAGGAGAGGGGAGTGGCCATGGACGACGAGAGCGCCGCTGAGCAGACGATGTCGATCGACTCGCGCTCGCCCGAGGCGGAGGCGATCGCCCCACCACCTGAGCCCCCAGGACCAGGCCGCCGTCGACGCGCTTCCGATGGGCTCCGCCCTGCTGATCGTGCACCACGGACCCGAACGCCGGCGCGCGCTTCCTCCTCGACCAGGACGTCACGTCCGCCGGCCGCAGCGTCGACGGCGACATCTTCCTCGACGACGTCACCGTGTCACGCGAGCACGTGCGGTTCGAGCGCCGAGACGGCGCACTTCTACGTCAAGGACGCGGGCTCGCTCAACGGCACGTACGTGAACTACGAGCGCGTGTCCCACCACAAGCTCGAGTCGGGCGACGAGGTCCACATCGGCAAGTACCGCCTGACCTTCTACCCCGGCCCCTCCTGAGCATGACCCCGGCCTTCGCCGCCGCCGAGCCGGCCGGGCCCGACGACGCCGCCCGGGCGTCGGATCCCGCGCCAGCAGCGGAAACGGGCGCGCGCGGACGCTGGCCCCACGCGCTTGTCCCACGAGCCGCTCATGCGCGTCTCCGACGTGCTCGCGATCGTCCAGCCGGAATTCCCCGCGCTCACGCCGTCCAAGCTGCGCTTCCTCGACGCCCAGGGCCTGGTCGTGCCCCAGCGGACGGGAAGCGGCTATCGGCAGTACTCGCCCGCGGACATCGAGCGACTGCGCTTCGTCCTGCGCGAGCAGCGGGATCACTTCCGTCCGCTCGACCCTGATCGCCGAGCGCCTCGCCGCCCTTGACGCGGGAGAGGCGAGCGAGGCCGTCGTCCCGCACGCGGTCGGCCCCGAGGTGCCCCCGTGGGTGACCGCCGCCGAACTCGCCGCCCTCGCGGGGATCGACGAGGACCTCGTCGCCGCGCTCGACGGCGGGCGGGATCATCGAGGCGGGCATGCCGGGCAAGTACAGGAGCGACGCCGTGGCCGTCGCCCACGCGGCGGCCGGATACCTCGCCGCGGGCGGGGACCTGCGCGCGGCGCAGCGTCCTGCGCAACGCGGCCGTCGCGCGAGGCCGATCGAGCCAAGGCCCAGCGCCGCGCCGCTGCGGGCCAAGGGCGACGCTCCCGGGGCGATCGGCGCGGCCGAAGAGCTCGGAGACGCCGCCGTCCCACCTCTTCGGCGAGGTCGTTCGCGACGAGCTCAAGCGTTACTGATGTGACAGGTGCGACACGCCCGCCCGGGCGTTGCGCGCGTCTTCCGATACGCCGCGGTCGCGCGCGGTAGCCTAGGAACACGGGGCGGCGAACCGTCCGCGGCGAACACTCCAGCGTGACTGGCAGCACGGATTCCAAGGAGGACGCGATGGCCCGGGACGACCGCACCGACGCGACGCCGACGGGCGATCAGGGCCTCCTTTTCCGCGACGGACTCACCACGCTCGACGAGCAGGCCGGCTACCGCGGACCCACCGCGTGCAAGGCCGCCGGGATCACCTATCGCCAGCTCGACTACTGGGCCCGCACCGGCCTCGTCGAGCCCACGGTGCGCTCCGCGACGGGCTCCGGCACCCAGCGCCTGTACGGCTTCCGCGACATCCTCGTCCTGCGCGTCGTCAAGCGCCTCCTCGACTCGGGCGTCTCGCTCCAGCAGATTCGTTCCGCGGTGTCCCACCTGCGCGAGCGGGGGGTCGACGACCTCGAGCCGCATCACCCTGATGAGCGACGGCGCCTCGGTTTACGAGTGCACGTCGGACGACGAGGTCATTGACCTGGTCCAGGGCGGCCAGGGCGTCTTCGGCATCGCCCTCGGAAAGGTCTGGCGGGAGCTCGAGGGCTCGCTCGCGTCGTTCCCCGTCGACCGCGCGGACGAGCCCCACCAGGCCGCCCCGAGCGCCGTCGACGAACTGGCGCTCCGCCGCCAGGCCCGCAGCCAGGCGGGCTAGGCACCTTCCCCCACATGGGCGCCACGGCGCCGGATGCGTGGCGCCCGCGTCGGGGACCCGGCGTTGGTCGCGCTTGGGCAAACCTGGCAAGATGGGGCAAACGTCGGAGGGTAATTGATGTTCCACAAGGTTCTCGTGGCGAACCGTTCTGAGATCGCCGTGCGCGCGTTTCGCGCGCGCGTACGAACTCGGCCTCAAGTCCATCGCGATCTTCCCCCACGAGGATCGGATGTCCGAGCACCGCCTCAAGGCGGACGAGGCGTACGAGGTCGGGGAGGTCGGCCACCCCGTTCGCGCGTACCTCGACGTCGACGAGATCGTGCGCGTCGCGCGCCTGTCCGGCGCCGACGCCGTCTACCCGGGATACGGCTTCCTCGCGGAGAACGTCGCGTTCGCCGAGCGCTGCCGGGCCGAGGGCCTCACCTTCATCGGCCCGCCGCCCGAGGTCCTCGCGAAGGCGGGCGACAAGGTCGCGGCGCTCAAGGCCGCCCGCGACGCCGGAATCCCCGTCCTCGCGTCGACCGAGCCCTCGAAGGACCCCGACGAGCTGGTCGGCTGGGCCGCGGACATCGGCTTCCCGATCTTCGTCAAGGCGGTCGCCGGCGGGGGAGGGCGCGGCATGCGGCGCGTCGAGAAGGCCGAGGACCTCCCCGAGGCCCTCGCGGCGGCGATGCGCGAGGCGGAGAGCGCGTTCGGCGACCCCACGGTCTTCCTCGAGCGGGCCGTCATCGCGCCCCGGCACATCGAGGTTCAGATCCTCGCGGACGCGTCACGGCGACGTCATCCACCTCTTCGAGCGCGACTGCTCGGTCCAGCGGCGCCACCAGAAGGTCGTGGAGATCGCGCCAGCCCCGAACCTCGACCCGGCGATTCGCGACGCCCTGTGCCGCGACGCCGTCGCGTTCGCCAAGAGCCTCGGCTACGTCAACGCCGGAACCGTGGAGTTCCTCGTCGCGACCGAGGGGGAGCGCGCGGGCGAGCACGTCTTCATCGAGATGAACCCCCGCATCCAGGTGGAGCACACGGTGACGGAAGAGGTCACGGGCGTCGACATCGTCGTCGCGCAGATGCGGATCGCGCAGGGCGCAACGCTCGAGGAGCTCGGGCTCGAGGCAGGAGTCCATCGCCGTCAACGGGCTTCGCCATGCAGACCCGCATCACGACGGAGGACCCGTCCAACGGCTTCATTCCCGACACGGGCAGGATCACCGCGTATCGCTCGCCGGGCGGCGCGGGGGTGCGCCTCGACGGCGCCACGGGCCTCGCGGGCGGGCGCGTCACCGGCCACTTCGACTCGCTCCTCGTGAAGCTCACGTGCCGGGGCCACGACTTCAACCAGGCGGTCACCCGCGCGCAAGCGGGCGCTCGCGGAATTCCGCATTCGCGGGGTCACCACGAACATCCCGTTCCTCCTCGCCGTCCTCGGCGACCCCGACTTCCAGCGCGGCGGCGTCACCACCTCGTTCATCGACGAGCGGCCCCACCTCGCCCGCGCCATCCCCACGGCGGACCGGGCCACCAAGCTGCTCGCGTACCTGGGGTACGCGTCGATCAACCGGCCGAACGGCGAGCCGCCCGGGCCCGGCGATCTACCCGCGCCACAAGCTCCCCGCCGTCGACCTCGACCTCGAGCCGCCACCCGGCGCGCGCCAGCGCCTCCTCGCGCTCGGGCCCGACACGTTCGCGGCAGAGCTGCGCGCGCAGAAGGCCCTCGCGGTCACGGAGACGACGTTCAGGGACGCCCACCAGAGCCTCCTCGCGACGCGCGTGCGCACCTTCGACCTCCTGGGCGCGGCCGGCACGATCGCCCGCACCACGCCAGAGCTCCTCTCGATGGAGGCCTGGGGCGGCGCGACCTTCGACGTCGCCCTGCGCTTCCTGGGCGAGAGCCCGTGGCAGCGCCTCGCCGACCTGCGCGACGCCATGCCGAACATCCCGCTCCAGATGCTCCTGCGCGGCCGCAACACCGTCGGCTACACGCCCTACCCCGACGAGGTCGCCCACGCCTTCATCGACGAGGCGACGACCTTCGGCATCGACATCTTCCGCATCTTCGACTCCCTCAACGACGTCGAGCAGATGCGGCCGGCGATCGAGGCCGTTAGCGCCGGGGGAGTGGGCCTCGCGGAGGCGGCCCTGTGCTACACGGCCAACCTCGCCGACCCTGACGAGAAGCTCTACACGCTCGACTACTACCTGACGCTCGCCGACTCCCTCGTCGAGGCGGGCGCGCACATCCTCGCCATCAAGGACATGGCGGGGCTCCTGCGCCCCCAGGCGGCACACACGCTCGTGTCCGCGCTGCGCGAGCGCTTCGACGTCCCCGTCCACCTCCACACCCACGACACGGCCGGCGGGCAACTCGCGACCCTCCTCGCGGCGTCCGAGGCCGGCGTGGACGCCGTGGACGTCGCCAACGCGGCCATGGCGGGAACCACCTCGCAGCCGCCGATGAGCGCCCTCGTCGCCGCGCTCGAGCACACCGAGCGGGACACCGGGATCTCGCTCGCCGCGTGCGAGGACATGGAGCCCTACTGGGAGAGCGTCCGGCGCCTCTACTCCCCGTTCGAGAGCGGGCTCCAGGGGCCGACGGGCCGCGTGTACCGCCACGAGATCCCCGGCGGACAGCTGTCCAACCTCCGCCAGCAGGCCATCTCGCTCGGGCTCGGCGACCGCTTCGAGGAGATCGAGGACATGTACGCGGGCGTCGACCGCATCCTCGGAAGGCTCGTCAAGGTCACGCCGTCGTCCAAGGTGGTCGGCGACCTCGCGCTCCAGCTCGTGGGGGCGGGCGCGGACCTCGCGGACTTCGAGCAGAACCCCGGCTCGTACGACCTTCCCGACAGCGTCATCGGCTTCCTCGAGGGCGACCTCGGGGTCCCGCCCGGCGGTTGGCCGGAGCCCTTCCGTACCAAGGCCCTCAAGGGCCGCAAGGCCGCCACGAAGAAGCCGAACCTCACCAAGGACGACAGGGAAGCCCTCGCGAAGCCCGGCGTGCGCCGCCGTCGGCGCCTCAACCACCTGCTGTTCCCCGGGCCGGCCAAGGAGTACGAGGAGGCCGCAAGCACCTACGGCGACATCTCGGTGCTCGACACCTTCCACTACCTGTACGGCATCGCCCCCGGTGGGGGAGAGGAGATCGGCGTCGACGTCGAGAAGGGCGTCAAGATGCTCGTCACGCTCGAGGCGATCGGCGAGCCGGACGACCACGGGATGCGAACCCTCATCTTCAACCACAACGGGCAGATTCGACCCGTCGTCGTCCGAGACGAGGCCGCGGCCGTTCAGGTGATCGCGCGGGAGCGCGCCGACCCGGAGATCGCCGGGGAGGTCGCGGCGCCGTTCTCGGGCGCGGTGACGCCCGCGGTGGAGCTCGGGGCGAAGGTCTCGGCGGGCGACACCGTCGCCACCATCGAGGCGATGAAGATGGAGGCGGCGATCACGACGCCCGTCGCGGGCACGGTCAAGCGCGTCCTCATTCACAAGACGGAGACCCTCGCGGGGGGCGACCTCGTCGTGGTGGTTCAGTAGGCGAGCGCCAAGGGACCTTCGTCCCCGGCGCGGGTGGCGGCGGCGTAGGACGATTGAAGGTGTCCAAAGGAGGCCGCCCATGAAGGTGCTTGTTGCCGTCGGCTCCAAGTACGGCGCCACGAGGGAAATCGCCCAAACCATCGCAGAAGTCCTCCGCGACTTCGGCTACGACGCGGTCTGGCACGACGCGAGAGACGTCGAGAGCCTCGCGTCCTTCGACGCCGCGGTTATCGGCAGCGCCGTCTACGGGGGCTTCTGGCGCAGAGACGCGTCCACCCTGGTCCACGACCACGCCGAGGAACTCAAGAGCCTGCCCGTCTGGCTGTTCTCGAGCGGACCCGTCGGATTGCCGCCTCGCCCCAGCGAACCCGCGGGGGAGGGCGACTCGCTCGTCGACGTCATCAACGCGCACGGCCACATCATGTTCAGCGGCTACCTCAACCCGGATCGCCTCAACTTCGGCGAGCGCGCCATCATCCGCGGGCTCAAAGCATCCGTCGGCGACTACCGCGAGTGGGGCCAGGTCAAGAACTGGGCGCGAGAGATCGCCCACCAGTTGACCAAGTTGTCGCAGCCCAAGGTCGACAAGGCCCGCGAGCCGGCGGCCGAAGAGGCAAACTAGCGGGGGAGTGACGCCTCGATCGCCGAGACGATCTCCGGCGCGTCCGGCTCAACGGCTGAGCGGAAGCGGCGAGCGATTCCGTCGGGGGCGACGAGGAACTTCTCGAAATTCCACTTGACCCTGCCCGCGTGCCCCTCCGCATCCGGGATCTTCTTGAGTTCCGCGAACAGCGGGTGCGTCCTGCGCCCGTTGACCCTGACGCGCGCGAAGAGGGGGAACGTCACGCCGAATGCGTTGTCGCAGAACTCCTGGACCGCGTCGTCCGACTTGAGTTCTTGCAGGAACTGGTTGCTCGGAAACCCCAGGACGGTGAATCCCCGGTCCCCGTAGCTCTCCTGGAGGCGCTCCAGGGCCTCGTACTGCGGCGTGAAGCCGCACCGCGAGGCGACGTTGACGATCAACTTGACGTCGTTTCCCCAGCGCGCCAGCGTCGTCTCCTTGCCGTCGATGGTCGTCACGGGGATCGCGCCGATGGACACCATGGTCGCGTGGTCGATGCTCATACCCAGGTAACGCTGGGGTGGGGGTCAGGGATTCCTGGCCGCTACGCGGCGGCGACGACCTTGCGCATGACGCACCGGGACTTTCCCAACGGGCGCTCGAAGTCGAAGCCCGCCTTCTCAAACATCGTTCGCGTTCCGTTGTGCAGGAACGACGACGACATCCGTTTGCCCTGCAGGTCGTGCGGGTAGGAATCGACAAGTCCCCCTCCCGCCGCAGCGATGAGCCCCACGGCGCCGTCGAGCGCCTCTTGCGCGACGCCCACGCGGCGGTGGTCGCGGTCGATGAAGAAGCAGGTGATGCGATAGTGGGGGAGTTCGACAAGGCCCGCGTTGTACTCCTTGCGGTGGTAGATGCGGGGGAGTTCCGCGGGAGTCCCGTACTCGCACCAGGCGATCGCCTGTTCGCCGTCGAAAACGAGCGCGGCATGCGCGACGCCTTGCTCGACCATGCGCCGCTTGAACTCGCGGTGGCCGAGGGCCCTCTTGCCGTCCGTGTCGCGGTCCTCGGCATCAACGTCCGCGTGGAACCAGGTGCACCAGCACCCACCCCACACGCCGTTGTGCTTCTCCGCGAGGGCGGCGAACGCATCCCATGTCTCCGTCGTCAGCGGCCTGATGTCGTGGCTCATCGCGCCTCCTGAGCGGTGTCTGACCCAGTCGTCTCGCCGACTCTATCGAGCGTCACCGACAGGGAAGGGGGCGCGGAGCGCCAGCCGCGGGTCCGAATTGACATAATGTCCATTATCGGCGTTGGCCATGAACGCCTTGGGTTGGATGTGCGGACCCTTCTCAACGAGTTTCCGGTGTCCGCCCTCGTTGCGGGCACTCACGAGCCTCGCGTCAGTCCCGATCGATACGATCGCGGGATGCACGCCATCGAACGAGGGTCAGGCACACCTCTCGTCCTTCTCCACGGGTTGGGAGTCGATCACCGTCTGCTGCTGCCTCTTGACCCAGCGATAGAAGCCGTCGGCGGGTGGCGCCGCGTCTATCTCGACCTTCCGGGCCACGGGGAAAGCCCCGCAGCTGGCGTGACAAGCACGTCGGACGTCGTCGCCGCGGTCGAAGAGGATATCCGCAGCAGAGTGGGCGAGCAACCGTTTGCTGTCTTGGGAAGCTCCTTCGGCGGGATGATCGCCAGGAGCGTCGCGCACGACTTCCGGGATCAGGTGCTCGGACTCGCGACCCTCGCCTCCGTGCACATCTCTGCCCATGGAGACTGGGACCTGCCCGAGCGGACGGTGCTGCGGGAAGACCCCACGGTGGTGCGCGACCTTGGCGAAGTTGGCGAGATGTATGCAGAGATGGCCGTGGTCCAGACACCCGACAACGCGCGAGCCTTTGTCGAGCATGTCCATCCGGGGTTGATGTCCGTCGACAAAGAGGTGTTTGATCGCATCCTTGAGAGATATGCTCTCGCCGAGGAGCCTGAGGAGGTTTCCCCGGCTCCGTTCACGCAGCCGGGGCTGTTCGTCTCAGGGCGACAGGACCATGTCGTCGGCTACCGGGATGCATGGACCCGGATCGAACACTATCCACGCACAACCTTCGTGGTGCTCGATGCGGCCGGGCACAACGTACTCTTCGACCAGCCCGCCATCACGGCAGCGTTGGTGACGGATTGGTTGCAGCGCGTGGCTGCCGAGCGATAGACCAACGCAACCGGCGGGATCTCCGCCATACTGGACCGTAGGCGGGAACAAAGCCGCACCATGCGGCGTTCTTATGCCAGACGGGCCGCGTAGGCCCGTGACGGGAGGATCCCATGGCGGATCGAGCACTGCGAGGCATGCGCCTCGGCACGCAGAGCATGGAAACCACGCTGGGCGCGGAACTCGCCGAGCGCACGGACGTCACGTACGACTGCCCGAACGGGCACGAGATCACGATGCCGTTCTCCGTCGAGGCCGAGATCCCCGGCGTCTGGGACTGCCACTGCGGCGCGGTCGCGCTCGTGCGGCACGGAGACGCCCCCGAGTTCAAGGCCACGCGCCACGTCCGCACGCACTGGGACATGCTCCTGGAGCGTCGCTCGATTCCCGAACTCGAGGAGCTCCTGGAGGAGCGCCTGGAGCTGCTCCGCGCGGGACGCGTCGGCGCCTAGGGCCTTCCCGGCCTCCCCCGCTTCGCTCCCCCGCGCCTGAAGGGCCGCGCGAGCCCCCACAGGAACACCTTGAGGAACGCCTCGCGCACGATCGCGCCGCTCATCTTCGACACCCCCTGGGCGCGCTCCACGAACTCGATCGGCACCTCGGTGACCGTCGCGCCCTCGCGGATGGCCCGCAGCGTCATGTCCACCTGAAACCCGTACCCCTGCGAGTCGACGTCGTCGAGGTCGATCGCGCGCAGCGTCGGCGCGGTGTACGCCCGGTAGCCCGCGGTTGCGTCGCGAACAGGGATGCCGAGGACGACGCGCACGTACCGGTTGGCCCACACGCTCAGCAACTTGCGCGAGGTCGGCCAGTTGACGACCGTCCCGCCCGGCACCCATCGCGAGCCGATGACGAGGTCGTACTCCCCCGGCCCCTCCCCCGCCTTCGCCAGGAGGTCCGGCAATTGGCGCGCCTGGTGCGAGCCGTCGGCGTCCATCTCCACCAGGACGTCGTAGCCGCGCTCGAGCCCCCACGCGAAGCCCGCGCGATACGCGACCCCGAGCCCCTGCTTGCCGGGACGATGCAGGACGTGGACCCGCCCGTCGGCCGCGGCCCGGTCGTCCGCCCACTGGCCCGTCCCGTCGGGCGAGTTGTCGTCGACGACGAGGATGTCGACGTCGGGCGCGTGCTCGCGAACCCCGTCGACCTGGATCGGCAGCGAGTCGCGCTCGTTGAACGTCGGGATGATGACGAGGGTCTTCATCAGTCCCACTCCCATCGGCCACGGAAGGACATCACCCACCGCCCCAGCCACAGCAGCACGGGCGCGAGAAGGAAAAGGTAGCCCAAGAAGCCGCCGATGCGCGCGGCGGGGGTGGCGGAGGTGCGCAGCGGCACCTCCTCGGCCAGGTGCTCGGCCGTGAAGTGCGCGGTCTTGGACACGACGGAGCCGTCGGGAAGCACGAACCCGCTCACCCCGACGGTCGAGACCTGAATCGCGACGCGTCCGGTCTCGATCGCCCGCATCCGCGTCATCGCGAACTGCTGCTCGGACTCGCTCGAGAGGCCGAACGTCGCGTTGTTCGTCTGCACGATGAGGACCTCGGCCCCCGCGTCCACGGACGAGAGGATGAGCGGGTCGTACGCCACCTCGAAGCAGATGACGTCGCCCAGCGTCACGTCCCTGCCGAGCCGCGCGGACGCGAGCGTGATCACCCCGGGCCCCTCCCCCGGCAGCATGTCGACGTTGAGCCGGTCGGCCGCGTTCGTCAGCGCCTGCGCGAGCGACCGGAGCGGAAGGTATTCGGCGAAGGGCGCCGGGTGCTGCTTCGAGTACGTGTCGAGGGCCTCACCGTCCGCGGACCACAGGAGCGCCGTGTTGTAGCGGCCGTCGACGGGCGTGTAGTCGTTCGTCCCCAGCAGGATGGGAGCGCCGACGGCGCGGACGGCTTCCGTGACGATCCTGGACGACGTCGCGTCGACCCGGGGATCGATGTCGGCGGAGTTCTCCGCCCAGACGACGACGTCGGCGGGCCACGGCAGATCCGGCACCAGGCGCTCGGTCTCGCTCGCGTGGTTCTCCGTGACGAGGCGGGCCTGCTGGAAGGAGTCGAGGCCGAGGTCGGGGACGTTGCCCTGGACGAGGCCGACGCGAAGGGTGCCGGACTCGGCGGCGACGTCGAGCGGGATCACGAGGCCTGCGGCGTAGACCGCGACGGTGCCGGCCGCGGCGATCGCGGCGATCCCGAGGCGCCGTCCCCGGAGCGCCTCGAAGGCGAGACCCAGGGCTCCCCCGGCGGCGGCGACCGCGAACGAGACGAGGGGCGGACCCCCGAGCCACGCGAGCGCGGCCACGGGGGTGTCGAGTTGGGAGAAGGCGAGGCGGCCCCAGGGGAATCCCCCGTAGGGCGCGATCGAGCGCAGCTGCTCCCCCGCCACCCACAGGAGCGCGAAGACCAGGGGCTCGGCCCACAGGCGCCCCTCGAGGACCTTGCGGGTGCGCACGTAGCTCCACCCCGCGGCCGCGAACGCGACGGCGAGGGACTCGGTGCCCGCAAGCGCGAGCCAGGGGATCACGCCCGCCGAGGTGTTGATCCACCAGATCTGGGGAAGGAAGAATCCGAGCCCGGCGACCCATCCGATGCCGAAGCCGGCCCGGACCCCCGAGTGCTCGAGCGCAAACCAAAGGAACGCGAGGCCGAGCGGGGCGGCGAGCCACAGGTTCGCCGTGGGGAACGCCAGGTTGATCGCCCAGCCGGAGACCGCGGCGATCGCGAGGGTGCGCAGCGTCCGTCCCGCGCTCTCGCGGCGGAGGGCTCGGGTGGCGCGCCCCCGGGGCCTCTTCCGTCGACTCACGCGCCCAGCCTACGCGAGGACCGCCGGGGTTCCCGGACGCCGCTAGTACGCGACGATCCCGCGCCGCATGGAGCCCACGGCCGAGCTCGCGCGGCTCCTGACCTCGGGGTTGGGGGCCACGCGGGCGATCTGCTCGAGCACGTCGATCACCTGCTTGAACCAGCGCACCATGTCGCCCGGCGCGAGCTCCGTCCCCCGGAGCACCGCGTCGAGGTTCTTGCCCTGCGTCCACGCGTGCACGGCGCCGACGATGCCCCAGTGGGGCGCCCCGACCCTCGGGAGGCGGTGTTCGGCGTGCATCTCGTCGATCTTCGACCACGTCCTGACCGTGTCCCGAAGCGCGAGGCCGAGCGGGCCCGTCGGGCCCTGCGGGATGCGCGGCTGGCGATCATCCTCCTCGCGCCGCCCCTGGTACACGAGGCTCGAGGCCGCCGCGGCGAGGCCGGGGGCGCCCAGGTGGTCCCACACCCCCGTGCGGAGGCACTCGGCGATCGCGAGGTCGTTCTCCGAGTAGATGGTCCGGAGCATCATCCCGTGCTCGGTCGGCTCGAGGTCTTCGCCCTCGCCCGAGAGGTAGCCGAGCTCCGTCAACACGGCGCACCGCCGGTCGAAGATGCGCGCGATCGAGCCGGTCTCGCGGGAGATCTCGCCGGCGAGCCGATCGCGGTCGCGCAGCGACCGGAAGTATCGCTCCGCCCAGCGCGCGTGATCCTCCCGGTCGGGACACTGGTGGCACGGGTGCGCGAGCATCGCCTTCCTGGCCTCCTGGAGCTCCGCCTCGTTGCCGCTCACCTTGACGGGCCCCTTGCGGCGCGGCGACGGCGGCGGGGCGAACTCGTCCCGCTTGGCCGCGAGCGTCGACGCCAGGTTCCGGCGCAGGGGCGCCTTGCGGGCGTCGAAGTTCTTGCCGACGCGAACCTCGCCGATCTCCTCGAAGCCCTGGTGAAGGTCGGCCGCGCCCATCCGGAACGTGCGCGCCTCCATCGTCACGACGACCGGGCGGGGCTTCTCGCTGCGGTCCGAGGCGACGACGGCGACGATCCCCTTGCGCTTCCCCCCGAGGATCCGAAGGACGGCGCCGACCCGCAGGTTTCGAAGCGCGAGGGCGGTCGCGTCGTGCCGGTCGCGCGTGTCCCGGCGGACGTCCGCCTTCTGCATTCGCGTGATGCGCTCGCGCAGCCCCGCGTATTCCATGAAGTCGCCGCGATCGCACACGGCGGCCTCCCTGTACCCCGCGAGCACCCCGTCGAGCTCCCTGACGCGACGCGCCTGGGAGACGACGGACCGGTCCGCCTGGTACTGGGCGAACGACATCTCCAGGACCTCCCGCGCGCGCGCGACCCCCGAGCGCGCCACGAGGTTGAGCGTCATGTTGTACGACGGCTGGAAGCTGCTGATCAGCGGGTAGGTCCTGCGCGACGCGAGCCGGCCCAGCACCTCGACGTCGAAGCCCGGGTGCTCCACCACGACCGCGTGGCCCTCGATGTCGATCCCCCGCCTGCCTGCGCGGCCGGTCAGCTGCGTGTACTCCCCCGCCGTCAGGTCCTTGTGGGTGTCCCCGTCCCACTTGACGAGCTTCTCCAGCACGACGGACCTCGCGGGCATGTTGATGCCGAGCGCGAGCGTCTCCGTCGCGAAGACCACCTTGATCAGCCCCGCGGTGAACAACTCCTCCACCACCTCCTTGAAGAGCGGAATCATCCCCGCGTGGTGCGCGGCGATCCCCGCCTCGAGGTGGTCGCGCCAGTGAGAGAAGCCGAGCGCGCCGAGGTCCGCGCCGCTCATCCCCGCGCACCGCGCCTCGATAATCTCGGCGATGCGCCCCCTCTGCTCGGGCGTCGTGAGCGTGAGGCCCGCCGACCGCACCTGGTCGACGGCGTCGTCGCACCCCGCGCGGGAGAACACGAACACGATCGCCGGCAGGAGCCCGTCCTGGTCGAGCACGTCGACGACCGCGAATCGCGGGGGGCTCCTGCGCCCCTTGGGTCGCGTGCCCCCGCGTGCGGGCCGATAGCTCATCCGCGTGGGGTGGCTCCTGTGGTCCTCGTGGCGCTGGCGGCGCACGATCGCCTCGAGCTCGGGGTTGAGGCGGGGGTTCGGCCCGGGCCTCGCGGGGTCGACGCCGGGCGAGTAGAGGTCGAAGAGGCCCTCGCGCAGGAGGACGTGGGGCCACAGCGGCACGGGCCGCGTCTCGGAGACGATCACGGCCGTGTTGCCGCGCACCTCGGTCAGCCACGCCCCGAACTCCTCGGCGTTCGAGACGGTCGCGGACAGGGCGACGATGAGGGTCTTGGGATCAGCGTGGACGATCACCTCTTCCCACACGCTTCCCCGGAAGCGGTCCGCGAGATAGTGGACCTCGTCGAGCACGACCACGCCCAGCCGCTCGAGCGCGCGCGAGCCCGCGTAGATCATGTTCCGCAGCACCTCGGTCGTCATGACGACGATGTCCGCGTCCCCGTTGATGGAGGTATCGCCCGTGAGGAGTCCTACGGCGTCGCTCCCGTGAACCTCCTGCAGCTCCCGGAACTTCTGGTTCGACAGCGCCTTGATCGGCGTCGTGTAGAACGCCTTCTCTCCCCGCTCGCGCGCGTACCGCACCGCGAATTCGCCGACGACGGTCTTGCCTGCTCCGGTCGGGGCGGCAACGAGGACCGAGCGCCCGTCCTCGACCGCCTCGCAGGCCTCGCGCTGAAACGGGTCGAGCGGAAAGGGCAGGCCCTCGGCGAACGCGCCGAGTCGCGGGTGCGCCGACCTGGATCGCGCCGCCCGGTACCGCTCCGAGGGCGATTCGTCCATGCGACGAGGCTACGGGATGCGCGCCCCGAGAATGCGCAGGGCCTTGGGGGCGATCCGCACGTGCAGAGGCTCCGGTCCCACGAGCTCGCCGTCCGCGAAGGCGGCGGGAAGCGTGGCGCCTTCGTCCGACTGCGTGATCGTCACTTCCTTGACCCGGGTGATGGTGATGCGGGGGTCCTTGACGTGGGAGCCGTCCTTGAGCTTGGGGAACAGCTTGAGGATGCCCGCCTTGGAGATGTCCTCCGCCGTCACAAGCTCGAACACTCCGTCGTCCACCTTGGACTCTGGCGAGATGATCAGCCCCCCGCCGAAGACGGTCGTGTTGGCGACCGCGACCAGCGTGCACGCGCCCTGCCAGCGCTTGCCGTCCGCGACCACCTTGACCCCGTACGGCTTGAAGCGCGGCACCTCGCGGAACGTCGCGACCTTGTACTTCATCGGACCGCGCGGCCAGGTGAGGTTGGAGCCGTAGGCCGCGACGGCCGCGTCGATCCCCGCAGAGAGCACGCACGTGAAGTAGCGCGGGTCGCCGGGTTCGCCGACGCCGTGTCCCGTGACCTTCCCGAGGTCGACCGACGTCACGTCGCCGGCGAGGCCGTCGTGGATGCGGTCGGCGGCGGCCTGGATGTCGAGGATCGGCAGCCCGTAACTCACCGCGGCGTCGTTTCCGGAGCCCGCCGCGACGATCCCGAGCGGGAGATCCTTGCGCTCCGCGCAGATCTGCGCGCCGAGGTGCACCATCCCATCGCCCCCGACGACCACGAGGGCGTCGAGGCGCTTGCGCGCCTTCATCGCGGCCTCGAACGCGCTCGACCAGGAGCCGTGGCTCAGGTCGTGGACCTTGTGCCCCCGCGCGGCGAGGGCGTGGAGCGCCTCCCTCCCCCATCGGAGCCCCCGCCCGCTTCCGGACGTGGGATTGGTGATGACACCGATGGAGTGGCTCATTCCTCCGCCTCTCGTCGCGCGCGTCGGCGAAGGGCGCCGATGCCTATGGCGCCAAAGTACAGGCCCGTCATCGGCAGTGCCAGCACGAGCATCGACAGCGCGTCGGAGGTGGGGGTCGCGATCGCGGCGAACAGGAAGATCACGAGCACGGCCCAGCGCCAGCCGCGGAGCCACGCTCGCGGACTCACGATGCCGATCCACGTGAGCCCGACCATGACCACGGGGAACACGAAGCCCACGCCGAAGGCGACGAGCATGCGCATGGCGAACGTCAGGTATTGCTCGGCGTCGATGAGGTTCGTCGCGTGGTTGGGGACGAACGTGGTGAGCACCTCGACGGCGCGCGGCAGCAGGTAGAAGCCGACGGCGATCCCCGCGGCGAAGAGCGGCACGGCCGTGCCGAGGAAGCCGAGCGTGTAGAGCTTCTCGCGCTTCTTGAGCCCGGGCGCGACGAAGGCCCAGAGCTGATAGAGCCACCAGGGCGACGTGACGAGGAACCCGAGGAAGACGGCGACCTGAAGCCGGAGGTCGAGGGCAGTCGCGACGCCTGCGAAGTTGATGGACACGGCGGCGTCGCGCTTGGCCGCGACGTCGAGGATGGGCTGCTGCAGCCGAGAGAAGGTCGGATCGAAGAGGAACCACCCGCCGACCGCGCCGACGAGGACGCCCGCCGCAGAGAGGAGGACGCGCCGTCGCGCCTCCGCGAGGTGATCGCGCAGGGGCATCCGCCCCTTGGGATTACGCCTTGCCACGCGCCTTGTCGTCGCCCGACGCGTCGTCACCGCTCTCGTCGCTGGCGACGCCCTTGGCCTCGTCGCGAAGGATGCGAAGCGACTTTCCCACGCTCTTGGCCACGCTGGGCAGTTTTGGCAGGCCGAAGAGGCCGACCACGAGCACGCCGATCACGATCCATTCCCACCCGCGCAAGCCGCCCATGGGTCCCTTTCCTCTCGCTCGTGCCCGAGTCTACCCACCCGCGCGCGGCTCACCCCGCAGCGAGAACCGCCCGTGCCGCATCCGCGAGGCTCGCTCGCAGGCTCTCCGGTTCGACGGAGCGGAGGTCCGGCGCGACGGCGAGCAGCCGGGCCACGACGACGTCGGGGTTCGCGACGCCGAAGGTCGCGACGATGCCGTCGGCATCGGGCGTGAGCCGCGCCCCCGGGAGGTCCTCGAAGGCCCAGCGGCCCGCGCGCCCCACGCGCACGGTCGCGGAGTACGCGGGCTCCAGGGAGAACCCGCTCGCCGCCCTGGGCTTCGCCGTGACCGGCGAATCGGTGCCCGCCGCGACCTCGATGCGGTCGAGCCTCAGCGTCCGGTAGTCGCCCGCGCGGCGACAGAAGCACTCGACGTATCCCACGCCGTCGACGGTGACGAGCCGGTGGGGTTCGATGACCCGTTCGGTGCGACGATCCTGCGCGTCGACGTACGTGACGGCCACCGCGGTCGAACCCGCGATTCCCGCCCGAATCGCCTCGGTGACGGCGGGGGCGACGGGGGCGGCCGGAATGACCGTGACGGGGTTTGCGTCCGCCACAGCGGCGCTCAGGGCCGCCAGGGCCCCCGTGGCGGCCTCCGGGCGCCGCTCCCGGACGCGATCATCGCGGCGAGGGCCCCCATCAGGGCCACGGCCTCGGCCGGCGCGAGCCTCACCTGGCGCACGCCCTGGGAATTCACGAGGCGCGCGATTCCCTCGTCGTACGCGAACGCGTCGAAGTCCAGAAGGTCGGTCATCCCGTAGCCGGGAAGGCCCGAGCACCACAGGGTGTCGATGTCCCGCCGAATCGCGTCCTCCTGGACGCCGAAGTGGCGCGCGAGCTCGTCGAACGTCGCCTCCCCGTGCTCCTCGAGGTGCGTGACGATTCCCAGCAAGCGCGTGAGCCGCGGGACGGCGCGCTCAGCCACGGCCACCTCCCGACGCGATCGCGAGGGCGGCCTCCGCGTGGAGGCGAACGGCGGAGGCGAGCTCCGGCGGCGCGACGACCCGCGCCGAGCCCGCGAGGGCGAGCACCTCGTCCCTGAGCGCCTCGGTGTCGCTGTAGGGCACGTCGAACAGGTCCCACTCCCCCGCGGTCTCCACGAACGTCGCCCGCCTGCGCATCGCGTGCCCGGACTCCGCGCGCAGGGCGACGCGGGCGGTGAGGGTCGGCACCGATCCTTCGAGGGCGAGGCCCGTCAGGTCGTCGGGCGCGACGAACGCGCCCCTCTCCCCCACCGGGCGGATCGCGCCCTCGACCCTGCTGAGGCGATACGTCCGCGCCTCGTCCCGATCGACGTCCCGCCCGACGAGGTACAGGCGCCCGCCGCGCACGATGAGCCGCCAGGGCTCGACCCGGTCCGCTCTCCCCGTCCCGAGGCGGCCGACGTGTAGAGGAAGGCGACGGCCTGGCCGTCGGCGATCGCCTGGGCGAGGGCGGGCGCCGACTCCGCCCCCTCGGTGGACCGGGCGGCGAGGTGGACGGGCACCTCCTCCACCCGCGGCATCGACGACGAGAGCTTCACGAAGGCCCGGCGCGCGTCGGTTCCGAGGGCCGCGCTCTGCCAATACTCGGCCGCAACCGCGAGGATCGCCCGCTCCACGGGGCTGAGGTCGATCGGGGGCATCGACGCCTCTCCCGCGTCGATGACGTATCCGATGTCGTCCCCGTGGGTCGCGTCCACGACCGTCCGGAGGGGAACCCCGATCCTGCGGAGGTCCTCCTTGTCGCGCTCGAACATCCGCTCGAAGGCGGCCGTGCGCTTGCGCGCCTCCGCGGGCGAGTCTCCACCGCGCTCGGGGTCGTAGCCCGCGACGGTCGCCCGGATCTCGGCCCTCGTCATCCGCCCGCGCGCGTGGCTCAGCGCGATGATCAGGTTGAGAAGCCGCTCGGCGGCGTCCGCCTGCGGCATCACACCCTGCAGGCGAGAAGCTCGGTGACGATGATCGCGCGGGCGCCCGCGGCGTAGAGGTCGTCCATGACGTGGTTCATTTCCGCCCTCGGAACGAGCACGCGCACCGCCGACCACTCGGATTCGTGCAGCGCGGTGACCGTCGGGGCCTCGTACCCAGGCGTGATCGCCACGGCGGCCTCGAGCTTGTCCGCCGGGACGTCGTAGTCCACGAGCACGTACTGGCGGGCCATGAGCACGCCGCGCAGGCGTCCCGTGAGCGTGGCGATGTCCGCCTCCGACGTGTCGGGGCGGCGAATGAGGATGGCCTCGGACTTGAGGATGGGGTCGCCGAAGATCTCGAGGCCCGCGGCCCGCAGCGTCCCGCCCGTGGAGACGACGTCCGCGACAACGTCGGCGACGCCGAGGCGAACGGACGACTCCACGGCGCCGTCGAGCCGAACGACCTCGGCCTCGACCCCGAAGGACGCGAGGTGATTCTGGACGAGCCGCGGATAGGACGTCGCGACGCGGCGCCCGGCGACCTGCTCGATCGTCGAGACGGTATCCGGCGCCGCCGCGTACCGGAAGGTCGAGCCGCCGAAGCCCAGCTCGAGGTGTTCGACCGCCTCCGCCCCGGAATCCAGCAGCAGGTCGCGCCCGGTGATTCCCGCGTCCACGGTGCCGAGGCCCACGTAGACCGCGACGTCTCGCGGGCGAAGGTAGAAGAACTCCACCTCGTTTCGCTGGTCGACGAGGATGAGGTCCCGCGCGTCCCGACGCTGCCGATAGCCCGCCTCGCTGAGCAGCGTGATGGCGGGCTCGGAGAGCGAGCCCTTGTTGGGTACGGCGATTCTCAGCACGGCTTTCCTCACAGATAGCGCCCGACGTCGTCGAGCGAGATTCCCTTGGCGATCATCATGACCTGCGCGTGGTACAGAAGCTGGGAGATCTCCTCCGCCGCCTCCTCCGTCGTCTGGAACTCGGCGGCCATCCAGGCCTCCGCCGCCTCCTCCACGAGCTTCTTGCCGATCTCGTGCACGCCGGCGTCGAGCAGCTCGACGGTGCGCGAACCCTCGGGCCGCTCGGCCGCGCGCAGGGCGAGTTCCTCGTACAGTTCCTCGAAGCTCTTCACGACGAACAGCCTACGGGAGGCGCGTCCCAACTCGCGGCGGCTACGTGAGGTTCGCCAGAATCCGCGCGGTGGCGATCGCGGCGCCCGCCGCCTCCGCTCCCTTGCTCTCCTTGGAGCCGGGCAGGCCCGAGCGCGCCAGCGCCTGAGCGTCGTCGTCGCACGTCAGTATCCCGAAGCCGACGGCGACGGCGTGGCTCCTCGCCACATCGGTCAGGCCGCGGGTCACGGAGTCGCAGACGTAGTCGAAGTGGGGCGTGTCGCCCCGAATGATCACGCCGAGACCCACGATCGCGTCGGCGCCTCGGCGAGCGAGCGCCTCGGCCACGACGGTGATCTCGAAGCAGCCGGGCACGCGGGTCAGTCGGTACTCCGCGCCAGCGGCCTCGCAGGCCCCGACGGCGCCTGCGACGAGCCCGTCCATCACGTCGGCGTGCCACGACGCGGCGACGATCTCGACCGTCAGGCCCGCGCCGTCCGCCGCGAGATCGGGGGCGCCGTCGCCGCTCACGCTTCCGCGTCCTCAATGTGGCCCATGCGCTCCACCTTGGTGTGGCGGTACCGCTCGTTATGGGGGTTGCCGCCGAAGTGGTGGGGCACGCGCTCGACGACCTCGATGCCGCTCGCGCGCAGCCCCTCCACCTTGGCCGGATTGTTCGTCAGGAGCCGGACGGATTCCATCCCGAGGTTGTGAAGGATCGCCGCGGCGGCGCCGTACTCGCGCCTGTCGATCGGTAGGCCGAGCTCGGCGTTGGCATCGACGGTGTCGCGGCCCTGATCCTGAAGCGCGTACGCCTGGATCTTCCGATGAGGCCGATCCCGCGCCCCTCGTGCCCCGTGAGGTAGATGACCGCGCCGCCCTCCTTGACCACCGCGTCGATCGCGGCGTCGAGCTGGGGGCCGCAGTCGCACCGGAGGGAGTTGAACGCGTCGCCGGTCAGGCACTCCGAGTGGACCCTGACGATCGGGACCACGCCATCCCGCGGAGGGGAGATGAGCGCCACGTGCTCGTCTCCCGTGCGCTCGTCGCGGTAGGCGCGGACAAGGACGTCGCCGTGGGCGGTCGGAAGCTGCGCCTCGCCGCTGAAGGTCACCCGGTGCGGCTGCACATACTCCTCGGCCGGAAGATCGCCACGGTGCTTCCGGAACCTAATGATGTCCGCGATGGTCAAGAGAACGAGCCCTTCCTGGTCGGCGAGAGACCCCGCATCGGCCAGGCGCATCATCGTTCCATCGTCGTTGACGAGCTCGGCAAGCGCCCCGACGGGTTCGAGCCCCGCGAGGCGGCAGAGATCAACGCACGCTTCCGTGTGCCCCGGCCGGTGGAGTACTCCTCCAGGAACAGCGCGCAGGGGCAAAACATGCCCGGGCCGGATCACATCCGAGGGGCCGGCGTCTGGTTTCGCGAGCACGGAGAGCGTCCGGAAGCGGTCGGCGGCGGAGATCCCGGTCGTCACGCCGCTCGCCGCGTCGACGGATACCGTGTACGCCGTGCGTCGCGGATCCTGGCTGGCGGGGACCATGAGCGGAAGCTCGAGGGCGTCGGCGCGCTCGGCGGGCATCGGCGCGCAGAGGTACCCGCTCGAATGGCGAATGGCCCATGCGACCCACTCCACCGTCGTCGTCTGCGCCGAGAGGATGAAGTCCGCCTCGTTTTCGCGGAAGCGCGAGTCGGCGACCAGGACGGGCTTGCCCTCGCGGAGATCGGCGAGCGCGGCATCGACGAGGGCGAGCGACTCCGCAAGCGCGCGGTCCTTGGTCACGCTGCTCCGCCCACGAATCGCTCGATGTACTTGGCGAGGACGTCGACCTCGACGTTCACCTGCGCGCCCACCTCGAGCCCCCCGAGGGTGGTGTCCGCGAGGGTCGTCGGGATCAACGACACGGTCAGCGCCGTCCCCTCGACCGCCGCGACGGTGAGCGAGACGCCGTCGAGGCAGATCGAGCCCTTGCTGACGACGTACCTCGCCACATCGTCGGAAACGGAAAAGGTGAGGTCGTCCCACTCCGGGGTGCTGTCCCGCTTGGTGAGCGTCGCGACGCCGTCGACGTGTCCCTGAACAATGTGGCCGCCCATGCGTCCGTCTGCGCGCAGGGCGCGTTCCAAGTTGACTCGCTGCCCCGGGGCCGCCGCTCCGAGCGTCGTGGTCTCCCTGGTGATCCGCATGACGTCCGCGATCCACGACCCGCCCTCGTTGCGGGCGACCGTCAGGCACACGCCGTTGACCGCGACGGACTCCCCGTGCTGAAGGTCGTCGCCGAACCCCGGGGAGGAGATCGAGAGGTGAGATTGCGATCCCGCGTCCTCGACGGCCGTGATCGTTCCCACGGACTCCACGATGCCGGTGAACATGGTGCTATCCCCTTCGGTCAGGTCGTCCGATGACCAGCGTATCCGCGCCGAGCGAGACCGTCCGCACGTCCGTCAGTCGCAACGCCTCGTCGATGGCCTGGATTCCCAGGTCGGTGACGGCGTGCGGCCCGGCCCCGAGCAGGACGGGCGCGATGTACGCGTTCACCTCGTCGACGAGGCCCGCGCGGAGAAAGGCGGCGCTGACGGTCGGGCCGCCCTCGACGATCGCGGTGCGGACCTGGCGCTCCTGCAATTGGGACAGGACGACGGCGGGGTCGTGGGTCGCGCACTGGAGGGCGTTCTCGTCGCGCCAGACGCGCTTTCCCGCGGTGTCGCGCGTGCCCATGACGACCCGGAGGGGATGGTGGCCCAGCTCCGCGCCGCCCGGGCGGGCCGACAGAAGCGGGTCGTCCGCCAGGACCGTCCCCGTGCCGACGACGATCGCGTCCGCTCCCGCGCGCACGCCGTGAACGTGCTCGCGCGCCTCCTCACCCGTAATCCAGATGCTCGAACCGTCGGCGGCGGCCACCCTCCCGTCGAGCGTGCACGCGAACTTCAGGATGACGTAGGGGCGACCCGCGGTGAGCGCGTGCAGGAAGTGGGCGTTGAGCGAGCTCGCCTCCTCGTTCGGCTCGAGCGTCGCCTCGATGCCCCGCCCGCGTCAAGACCTCCGCCCCGCCGCCGGAATCCTCCCCCGGGTCCTCCACCGCGTAGACAACGCGTGCGACGCCAGCCTCGGTCAGGGCGTCCACGCACGGGCCCGTCCTGCCCACGTGCCTGCACGGCTCGAGGGTGACGTAGGCGACGGCCCCCGCGGTCGGGTTGCCCCGCGCCTTGGCGTCCGCGATCGCCGCGACCTCCGCGTGGGCGGTGCCCGCGCCCCGGTGGAAGCCCTCTCCCACCAGGCCCCCGGCGTCGTCGAGGATGACGCACCCCACGCGCGGGTTCGGCCCGTGCTCGGGGCCGCCCAAGGAGATCTCGACGGCCCGCGCCATGGCTTCCGCCGGCGTCAGCGCCGAACCCTCCGCGGCCGCGCCCCGATCACCCATGGCGATGGGCCCCGGCGGCCAACTCCCTCATGACCTCGACCTCGGCCGCGTGGTCCTCGGCGCCGTAGACCGCCGAGCCAAGGACCAGCATGTCCGCGCCCGCCTCCACGACCCGCGTGATCGTCTCGCGCGACACGCCGCCGTCCGCCTGTATCCACAGATCCGCACCCGCCGCCGTCGCGGCCTTCCGGAGGGCCTCGAACTTCGGCAGGGTCGATTCGATCAATTCCTGACCTCCGAAGCCGGGCTCGACGGTCATGATGAGGATCATGTCGAACTCCGAGAGGTACTCGAAGAGCGGCTCCACCGGCGTTCCCGGCTTGATGGCCACGCCCGCGCGCACGCCCGCCTTGCGCAACTCGCGCGCGACGCGGATCGGGGCGGCGGCGGCCTCGAGGTGGAAGGTCACGGAGCTCGCTCCCGCCTCCGCGTACCGCGGGGCCCAGTGGTCGGGATCGTCGATCATCAGGTGGGCGTCCACGGGAAGCGACGACACCTGGGCAACACGTTCGAAGACGGGGAGCCCCAGCGTCATGTTCGGCACGAAGTGGGCGTCCATGACGTCGACGTGAAGCCAGTCCGCGTTCGAGACGGACGCGATCTCGGACTCGAGATTCGCGAAATCCGACGCGAGGATGCTCGGAGCAATCTGGATTCCCATGCCTAGACCCTACTGCCGCCCGGCCGAGGGAAGACGAGACCTCAGCAGCGCGACGAACATTGAATCCGTGCCGTGCGCGTGGGTCCACAGCTGCACGTGCGGGCCGCTCCCCCAGGCGCCCGGCTCCGTGCCCGTCACGGCGGCGAAGGCCTCGCGGGCGTCGAGAACCTCGACCCCGGCGCCCGCGTCGGACTCGAGCACCCGGGCCACCGTGCGGCTCGTCTCCGCGAGGACCGGCGAGCAGGTGACGTACGCGAGCACGCCGCCGGGCGCGAGGCTCGCGATTCCCGCGGCGAGCAGCTCCCCCTGAAGGGTCACGAGATCGGTCAGGTCCGCCTCGCTCCTGCGCCAGCGCGCCTCGGGGCGCCTCCTCAGCGCGCCGAGCCCGGTGCACGGGGCGTCGAGCAGGATGCGGTCGTACGGGCCCGACGGCGTGCGAGCGTCGGCCGTTCGCACGGTCGCGGTGCCCGCCGGGACGGCGCGAAGGGCGCCCTCAACGAGCGCGGCCCTGTGCGGGTGGAGCTCGGTCGCATCCAGGTGCGCGCCCCTCGACGCCGCGGCGCACGCGAGGATCGCCGCCTTGCCGCCCGGTCCGGCGCACATGTCGAGCCACGCCTCGCCCCTCGCACCCTGCCGGTCCGACCGAGGGTTCGCATGCGGCAAGCGCGGCGAGCTGGCTCCCCTCGTCCTGGACGCCCGCCCGCCCGTCGCGGACGGCGGCGAGGGCCCCCGGGTCGCCGCCGGCGAGCGTGACGCCGAGGGGCGAGAACTCGGTGGGCGCGGCGCCCGGGGCCTGGGCGAGCAGTTCGTCGCGCGAGATGAGGCCCTGGCCGGGCGGCGAGGGTGACGGAGGCCGCCTCGTTGTGCGCCGCGAGGAGCGCAGGAAGCTCGGCCCCGCGCCCGTCGGACTCGAGCGCCTGGCGCAGGCGCGCCACGATCCACTCGGGGTGCGAGTGCCGGACCGCGAGGTCCGCGTCCGTTGAGCCCGGGGCCACGCGGTCGCGCCACGTTTCGAGGTCCGCCTCGCTCACGCGACGGCCGACGGCGTTCGCGAGGCCCGCGACGCCCGGCTTGCCGACCTCGCGCATCAGCGCGACGGTCTCCGAGACCGCGGCGTGCGCCGGGACGCGCATGGAAAGGATCTGGTGCGCCCCCAGGCGCAGGACCCGCCGCACCGGCGCCTCGAGGCGCGCGGGATCGCGCCCCGATGCGGCTCCGATGATCGCGTCGTAGAGCCCCGAGAGCCTGATGGTGCCGTACGCGAGCTCCGTCGCGAAGCCCGCCTCGCGGCCCCGGAGTCCCGCCTCGGCGAGGATCGCTGGCATCGCGAGATTCGCGTATGCGCCCTCGGCCTCGACCGCCTCGACGCATCGGTAGGCCGCGAGGCGCGCACCCAAACCCGGGCGCTTCGCGGCGCGCGTCTCGGGCGTCACGCCTCGCCCAGCTGCGCGCCCTCGGGGAGGCGGGAGCCCCGCCACCAGTCCGCCGCGGGCATCGCCCGACGGCCGGCGGGCGCGATCCAGCTCAGCTCCAGCGGGTCGGAGCCGGAGTTGACCAGCACCGCCCCGTCCACAAGCCTCACCGTTCCGGGCGCACCCCCGCCGACGTCGCCGCGCGGGCGCACGGGCCCGAGCTTGGCGACGGAACCGTCCGGGAGCGTCGTCCACGCGCCGGGCGCGGGCGTGCACCCTCGCACGTGGCGATCGACGACGTGGGAGGCCAGCTCCCATCGGACGCGGGCATCCTCGCGCGTCAACTTGTGGGCGTAGCTGACGCCGTCCTCCGGCTGCTGGATCGGCGGCGGCGGATCCGTCTTCCAGGGCGCCGAGGGAGGCGACCATGAGCGGCGCACCCGCGACCGCGAGGCGCTCCAGGAGGTCGCCCGCGGTGTCGGTCGGCCGGATGGTCTCGGTGATGAGACCGAGAACCGGCCCGGTGTCGAGGCCCTCCTCGATGATGAAGGTCGAGGCTCCCGTCACGTCGTCCCCGGCCATGATGGCCCGCTGCACGGGAGCCGCGCCGCGCCACGCTGGCAGGATCGAGAAGTGAAGGTTCACCCACGCGAGCCGGACCGCCGCAAGGAGGGCTGGCCGAAGGATCTGGCCGTAGGCGACCACCGCGGCGGCGTCGCACTCGAGGGCGGAAACCTCGTCGATGAACGCCGGATCGGACGCGCGAGCGGGGGTCAGGACCGGAAGCCCGAGTTCCCTGGCCCGCGCCGCGACGGGGCTCGGGTGGAGCGCGCCGCCGCGCTTGCCTGGGGCATCCGGGCGAGAGACGACGGCGGCAATCTCGTGGGGCGATGAGTGCAGGGCCTCGAGCGTCGGGATCGCGAACGTGGGGGTACCGACGACGAGGACGCGCATGCGTCCATCGTACGGTGGCGAGGAGCCCGGCCCGTGGGCCCTAGCCCCCGGGAACGAGCGGTCCGTCGACTCGGATGCGAAGGTCGTGGAGGCCGTCGCGGGAGCGCGCGATCTGGAGGCGGCGTAGCGCGTCCACGACCCGCTGCGCCGCGCCGCGCGTCACCAGGAACGCCCGCGCCCCCTCGCCGATTTCGACCTCCCTGGCCGGGGCGCTCTCGGCAGCGCGCGCCCCGCCGAAACGGCGTGCCAGAACCGCCTCGCGCGCCGCCACGAGGGTTTCGGGGTCGCCGCGAACCTCGACCAACCGCGTCGACGGCGGGAGGCCCAACTCCTCGCGCTCGCCGAGGGCATCGAGCGCCCATCGCTCGGGGCTCCACGTCGACACGCATCGGACGACCGCCTCGGGAAGCTCTCCGACCACCAGTACCGCGCCGCCTCGCGTCCGCGGCCGCACGTGCGCCGCCGTCCCGAGGAGCAGCCGGACGGCGTCTTCTTCGCCGTCGAGGCCCGGGCCGACGAGCCCCCCGGCGTCGACGACGACGGCCGCGGCGTAGCCTCCCTGCGACCGCGGGCACCGCGCCGGGTGTGGCGACGACGAGCCCCTCGGCGACCGCCCCATCCGCGAGGATTCCCGAGCCGGACGACGAGACCGCGACGGCGACCCCTGGCGCCATGGCCGCGAGTTGCTCGGCGATGCGCTCGACGCCCTGGCTCACCTGGGCGAGACGGCCAGCGCCGCACGAGGGACAGTGCCAATCCTGGTTGACCTGGCCGCACGCGACGCACTCGGGGGACGCGCCCGGCCCCGGGAGGAGCAGGGATCCCCCGCACTCGCGGCACGCCGCCCACTCCCTGCACTGCGCACACGCGGTCCCCTTGACGTATCCGGAACGCGGGACAAGGACGAGGACGGGCCCGCGCTCGAGGCCTTCCGCGACCGCGCGCCACGCGGAACTCGGCATCCAGTGCCGCCCCGTTCCCCCCTCACGCGTCGCGGTCGCCTCGGGCGAGCACCGCGACCGTCGGCGTCGCCTCGCGGGCGGAGGACTTGTCTCCCTCGATCGGCGACGCCCATCCGTTGTGGACGAGGGACCACGCGGCGACCGAGGGCGCGAACCCCGCGACCAGGAGCCCGCACCGCTCGGCCTCGGATCGCATCGCGGCGACGGTCAGCAGGCGGGGCTGCGGGGCGTGAGGCTCGTCGTATGCGGAATTCCCGTCGTCCCAGATCGTCAGGTGCGCCGCGCGAGGCACCGGGGTGAGGATCGCGGGACGCGAACCCAGGACGATCGGGGCCTCCCCCCGCAGCGCCGCGAGGAAGGAACCGTAGCGGACCGACGGCGAGTCTGCCGCCTGAATCACGGCAATGTCGCCCCCCGACCGCGCCGTCCAGCGGGTGAGCCCGGCGGCGCGCGCCGCCGCGAGCACGGACTCGATCGCGCGGGCGTCCGGCACGACGACAATCGCGGAGGGGTCGTCCGGGGCCGGGCCGTCCTCCGCGGCCGGACGATCCCCGAGCACCGCGCCGATGGCCCACCGCAGGAGGGCACCGACGGGCAGCGGGGCTCGTGCCGGAAGCGTCGGGGCGTGCAGCCCACACGTGCCGCCCGCCTTCCGGGACCTCAAGTCCCTCGGGTTCGCCGCGCGGCAGCGCCCGCGCGGCACCCTCGAGGCGCGTCGCCCAATCCGCGGCCCGCCCGCGCCACTCGCGCCGCTCGACGGCCGCGACCCTCGGCGGCGCGGCGAGCCTCAGGACGTCCCACAGGCTGCCTCCGTAGCGATCGGCGACGCTGCGCGCCAACGCAAGGGCGTCGGGGGTGAAGGAGGGAAGGGCCGCGCTCGTGCGGACGGGAGTCAAAGCCCCATCGAAGGTGGGTTCCTTGGCGATCTCGCACACGACGGCGCCGACCAACCTGCCGGCGAATCGCACCCGAACGCGGGAGCCGACGGCGACGACGCCCGCGAGCTTCGCGGGGATCTCGTAGTCGAAGAGCCGGTCCAGGTGAGGCACGGGACTATCGACGCACACCCGCGCGATGCCGGGCGCGGAGGTCATGCCCCGGCGGCCTCCCGGAGCGCCGCGGCGCGGTCCGTCCGCTCCCAGGTGAAGTCGGGAAGCTCGCGCCCGAAGTGCCCGTACGCGGCGGTCGCCCGGTAGATAGGCCGGCGCAGGTCGAGGTCGCGGATGATCGCGCCCGGCCTGAGGTCGAAGACCTCGCGGATCGCGTCGGCAATCCGGTTCTCGGGCACGCGCGCCGTGCCGAAGGTCTCGACGTACAGCCCGACGGGGCGCGCCGTGCCGATGGCGTACGCGACCTGAACCTCGCACCGATCCGCGAGTTCTCCCGCGACCACGTTCTTCGCGACCCAGCGCATCGCGTACGACGCCGAGCGGTCGACCTTCGACGGGTCCTTGCCGGAGAAGGCGCCTCCGCCGTGTCGGGCCATGCCGCCGTAGGTGTCGACGATGATCTTGCGGCCCGTCAGGCCCGCGTCGGCCTTGGGTCCGCCCTCCTCGAAGCGGCCCGTCGGGTTGATGAGCGATCGGTGGTGGGAGGAGTCGAGTTCGTAGCGCGCGAGGACGGGCGCAACAACCTGGGCCTCAATCGCGGCGCGGAGGTCGCCCATGTCCATGCCCGTCCTGTGCTGGGACGACACGACGACGGTGTCGACCGTCACGGGGGTGTCGCCGTCGTAGCCGATCGTCACCTGGGCCTTGCCATCGGGTCGCAGCCCCTCGACCGCGCCGGATCGTCGCGCTTCGGCGAGGCGTTCGGGTCAGGTCGTGCGCCATCGCGATGGGAATCGGCATGAGGGTCGGCGTGTCCCGACACGCGTAGCCGAACATGAGGCCCTGGTCGCCGGCGCCGAGGTTCTCGGCGAGGCGCGCCTCGCCCTTCGCCGTGCCGTCGGTCGCGGAGTCGACTCCCAGCGCGATGTCCGGCGACTGCGCGCCGATGGAGACCGAGACGCCGCACGAGTCGCCATCGAAGCCATAGACGGACGAGGTGTAGCCGATCGACGTCACGACCTCGCGGACGATCTGGGGTATCTCGACGTAGGCCTCCGTCGTCACCTCGCCCGCGACGTGCACGAGCCCCGTCGTCACCATCGTCTCGATCGCGACCCGCGACATCGGGTCCTGCGCGAGGAGGCCGTCGAGGATCGCGTCGGATACCTGGTCGCAGATCTTGTCGGGGTGACCCTCGGTCACGGATTCGGAGCTGAAGAGGCGGAGATTCGTCACCCGCACAGCCTAGCCCCGCGCGCCGACGGCTCCCGCCGCCCGCCCTCAGCGCGACGATCGCGTCGAGAATCGCGTGCGCGACGGCGAGTTTGGTCCCTGAGGCCCGGCCGACGACGTCGCCCCCGGCGTCGATCAGGGTCACGGCATTGGGGACGTTGCCGAAGCCGACGCCAGCGCCGACGGCGTTGACGGCGAGGAGGTCCGCGCCCTTGCGCTTGGCCTTGGCGGCCCCGTGTGCGGCGACGGACCCGGCATCGTCGCCGGTCTCCGCCGCGAACCCGACGACGATCTGTCCCTCGGGGCGTTCCGCGACGAGCCCGGCAAGGATGTCCTCGTTCTCGACGAGCGAGAGGGTGAGGCCCGCGCCGCTCTTCTTGATCTTGGTTGCCGACACGTCCGAGGGCCGGTAGTCCGCGACGGCGGCGGCCATGATGACGACGTCGGACCCCTGCGGCGGCGCGCCTCACCTCGCGGGAAAGCTGCTCGGAGGTCTCGACGTCGATACGCGCTATCCCCTCGCCCGAGGGCAGCGCGACGTTCGCCGCCACGAGCGTGACGCCGCGCCCCGCTCGGCCGCGGCCTGGGCAAGAGCGAGGCCCTGGTGACCCGTCGACCGGTTCCCAAGGAAACGCACGGGATCGATGGCCTCGCGCGTTCCGCCCGCGGAGACGACGACGTTCATGCCCGTCAGGTCGCCCCACGCGGCCCCGCTCGCGTCGGCCGTCGGGACGCCCTCCCCCGCCGCGACCGCGTACGCCGCCGCGACGATGTCCTCCGGCTCCGGAAGCCTTCCCGGGCCGCTGTCCGGTCCCGTGAGCCTTCCCACGGCGGGCTCGATGACGTGGATTCCGCGCGACTTGAGCGTCGCGACGTTGGCCTGGGTGGCCGCGTTGAGCCACATCTCGGTGTGCATCGCCGGGGCGACGACGACGGGGGCCTTCGTCGCAAGGATGGCGTTGCCGAGAAGCTCGCGCGCCTCGCCGTGCGCGAGCTGCGCGAGGAAGTCGGCCGTCGCCGGCGCGACGAGGACGAGGTCGGCGGATTGGCCGAGCCGGATGTGCTCGACGGCGTGGACGTTCGAGAAGGCGTCGCTCGTGGCGGGCTGACCGGAGAGCGCCTCCCACGTGGCGCGCCCGACGAAGTGGAGGGAGGAACGGGTGGGGACGACCCTGACGCTATGACCGTCCTCGACCAGGCGACGGAGCACGACGGCGACCTTGTAGGCCGCGATTCCGCCCGTCACGCCCAGGAGGACGCGCATGACTACTCGTTGAGGTCGGTCAGCTCGAGCAGGTTGCCCTCGTTGAGCTCGCGCAGGGCGACGGAGAGCGGCTTGTCCGTGGTGTCGGCCTCGACGAGCGGGCCGACGTTCTCGAAGTGGCCCTCGCCGAGCGCCTCGTAGTAGGCGTTGATCTGGCGGGCGCGCTTGGAGCTGTAGATCACCAGGGCGTACTTGGAGTCCACCTTGGCGAGGAGTTCGTCGATGGGGGGGTTGGTGATGCCCTCGGGGCTCGCAATCGTTCCGGCCACGTCCACTCCCCTTCTGACCGGGCGAGGTGCCCGGCGGCGAGGCTAGTCTACCGTCCCTCCACGAGGAGGGCGTGCACCGCGTCCACCGCCGTGTCGAGGTCGTCGTTGACCACGACATGCTCGAATTCGTCCACCGCGGCCATCTCGATCCGGGCGGTGGCGAGGCGCCGCTCGCGCTCCTCCTCGTCCTCGGTTCCGCGCAGCTCGAGGCGGCGCACGAGCTCCTCCCAACTCGGCGGCTGGACGAACACGAAGATCGCGTCTGGCATGGCCTGCCGGACCTGCCGCGCGCCGACGAGGTCGATTTCGAGGATGCACGGGATGCCCGCCGTGAGGTGCCGTTGCACGGGCGCCCTGGGCGTCCCGTACCGGTGGTCGCCGTGAACGACGGCCCACTCGAGGAGGGCGTCCTCGGCGATCATCGCGTCGAAGCGTTCGTCGGAGACGAAGTAGTAGTCGACGCCGTCCGTCTCCCCCGGTCGCGGCTCCCGGGTCGTCGCCGACACGGACACCCACGCGTCCCCGTACTTGTCCGAGAGCCGACGCACGATCGTGCCCTTGCCGACGGCCGTGGGCCCCGCGATGACGAGGAGCCGGCTCACGCGGAAACCCGGGCGATGAGGGCGTCGACCTGGTGTTGCCCGAGCCCGCGAATGCGGCGGGTCGGCGAGATCCCTACGGCCTCCATCGTCGCCGCCGCGCGCTTGGGCCCCATGCCGGGAAGGCACTGAAGAAGGTCGCGGACGCGGATGCCTGCGAGACCGTCGTCCGCCTTCGCCAGCAGCGATCGCGCCCGCGAGATCGCGAACGCGCCGCGCGCGACCTCGTCCTTGAACCGGCGGCGCGCCATCCGGACCGCCGTCGCCTTCCTGAGCGCGGCCGCCCGCTCGGCGCTCGTCAGACTCGGCGCGGTGCCCATGGGACTACTCGTCGCCCCGAAGCGCGAACTGCGCGGCCCCGGCCGCCGCCTGAATGGCCCCCGCATCTTCTCCACGAATCGGCCCCGCCATCAGGACGGCGCGGCTCTGGTGGGACAGGACGTTGCGGGTGACGCCGTGGAACACCTGCGCGAGCTGCTCCGGCCCCGCGCCCTGCGCGCCGACGCCCGGGGCGAGGATCGGGCCGTTGAGGTCGCTCAGGGGCACGGGCAGCGCGCGGATGGCGTCGCCGACCGTCGCGCCGATGACCAGGCCGATGTCGCCCATGGGGCTCTGTCCGTGGTTGCGCTCGGCGGCCGCCGCGGCGATCATCGCCGCGACCGCAACGCCGTCCTCGTCGCGCGCGTGCTGAACGCTCGCGCCCTCGGGGTTGGACGTCAGCGCGAGCACGAACACGCCCTTGCCGTTGGCCGCGGCGATGTCGAAGGCCGGGATGAGGGACCCGAATCCGAGGTAGGGGGAGACGGTCATCGCGTCGACCTCGAGCGGCGAGCCCGGGCTGAGGTACGCGTCCGCGTACCCCGCCATGGTCGAGTCGATGTCACCCCGCTTCGCGTCCATGATGGTCAGGAGGGAGTGGTGACGCGCGAGGGCGAGCACCTGCTCGAGAGCGGCGATGCCCCGGGACCCGTGGCGCTCGAAGAAGGCGATCTGGATCTTCACCGCGGCGACGGAACGCTCGGCGGCCTCGGCGACGGCCTGCCCGAACGTGAGGAGCCCCTCGGCCGTGTCCGGCAGTCCCCAGTGGGCGAGCATCTGCGGGCTCGGGTCGATCCCCACGGAGAGCGGTCCGAACTTGTCCATCGCCTCGGCCAGCTGTGCCCCGAACGCCATGTCTTCTCCTTTGCCGAAACTCTGGTCTAGTGAAGCTCTTGAAGGCTCGCCACCGTGAACGGTCCCGCGAGGACCGCCTCGATGCCCTGGACGGCTGCCGCCAACTGCTGGACGGTCGTGACAATCGGCTTGTCCGCAGCGGTGGTGGCCGCGCGAATTTCGTAGCCGTCGGCGCGGGCGCCCTGCCCTGACGGGGTGTTCACCACCATGTCTACCTCTCCCGCCACGATCATGTCGACGATGGTCCCCTCGCCGTCCTCGCCGGGGCCCTCAGAGTATTTTCTCACCACCGTGGCGGGGATGCCGTTTCGGGCGAGGACCTGGGCGGTCCCGTCGGTGGCGAGAATGCTGAATCCGAGTTGGGACAGGCGCGCGACGGGAAGGACCATCGCCCGCTTGTCGCGGTCGGCGACGGACACGAACACCGCGCCGCTCGTCGGCAAACCGCCGTAGGCCGCCAATTGCGACTTGGCGAACGCGCGAGGGAAGTCGCGGTCGATTCCCATCACCTCGCCTGTCGAACGCATCTCCGGCCCGAGCACGGTGTCGACGACGAGGCCCTCCCTGGTGCGGAAGCGCTTGAAGGGAAGGACCGCCTCCTTCACGGCGACGGGGCTCGCCTTGTCGATGTGGGAGGCGTCGGTCAGGGGGAGCACGCCCGCGGCCCTGAGATCTGCGATGGACTCCCCCGCCATGACCCGGGCCGCGGCCCTTGCGAGTGGGACCCCGGTCGCCTTGGCGACGAAGGGGACGGTGCGGGACGCCCTGGGGTTCGCCTCGAGGACGTAGAGGACGTCGCTGACGAGCGCGTATTGGACGTTCATGAGCCCGCGCACGCCGATGCCGCGGGCGAGCGCCTCTGTTGAACGCCTGATGCGCTCGAGTTCCGTCCGCGAGAGCGTCACCGGGGGCAGCACGCATGCCGAGTCGCCCGAGTGGATTCCCGCCTCCTCGATGTGCTCCATGACGCCGCCGAGGAACATCTCCTCGCCGTCGAAGAGCGCGTCGACGTCGATCTCGATCGCGTCGTCGAGGAACCGGTCGACGAGCAGCGGAGCGTCGGTCGCGTGGTCTCCGACGTCGACGGAGCGCACGCCGTAGTCCTCCAACTGGGCGCGGTCGTAGACGATCTCCATGCCGCGTCCGCCGAGAACGTAAGACGGTCGCACCAGGACGGGATAGCCGATGCGTTCGGCGATCTCGATCGCCTCGGCGATCCCGTGCGCCGTACCGAAGGCGGGCGCGGGAGCCCCGCCTCCGCGAGGACCGTGCCGAACTCGCCCCGGTGCTCGGCGAGGTTGATCGCCTCGGGGGACGTGCCGAGGATGGGCACGCCCGCGTCGGCGAGGCGCTGAGCGAGGCTGAGCGGCGTCTGGCCGCCCAACTGGACGATCATGCCCTTGACGGGCCCGGCGGCGAGCTCCGCCTCGTAGACGGCCATGACGTCCTCGAAGGTGAGGGGCTCGAAGTAGAGGCGGTCGGACGTGTCGTAGTCGGTCGAGACGGTCTCGGGGTTGCAGTTGACCATGATCGTCTCGTAGGTGTCCTTCAGGGCCAGCGCCGCGTGCACGCACGAGTAGTCGAACTCGATGCCCTGGCCGATACGGTTCGGGCCGGAGCCGAGGATGATGATCGCCTCGCGCTCGCGGGGGCGCACCTCGTTCTCCGCGTCGTACGTGGAGTAGTGATACGGCGTGCTGGCGTCGAACTCCGCGGCGCACGTGTCCACCGTCTTGTAGACGGGAGCACGCCGAGCGCGTGGCGCAGGCCGCTGACGTCCGCCTCGGGAATCCCGCGAATCTCCGCGATTTGGGCGTCCGCGAGGCCGTGCGACTTCGCCCGCCGCAGGAGCGCGGCGTCGAGCTCCTGCGCGGCGGCGACCTCCGCGGCGATCTCGTTCATCAGGACGATCTGGTCGAGGAACCACGGGTCGATCTTCGTCGCGTCGAAGACGCGGTCGAGGACGGCGGGCTTGCCGACCGCCGCGCGAAGCGCCTGCTGGACCTGCAGCAGCCGCCACTCCGTGGGCGTCGCCGTCGTCGCGATGAGCTCATCGAGGGCCTTGCCCTTCGGCGCCTCTCCCCGCCAGTGGAAGTTCACGCCCTTCTTGTCGATCGAGCGCAGCGCCTTGCCGAGCGCCTCGGTGAAGTTGCGCCCGAGGCTCATCGCCTCGCCCACGGACTTCATCGTCGTCGTCAGCACGGGGTCGGCGGCCGGGAACTTCTCGAACGCGAACCTCGGCACCTTGACGACGACGTAGTCGAGCGTCGGCTCGAAGCTCGCGGGCGTCGAGCCCGTGATGTCGTTGGGGATCTCGTCGAGCGTGTAGCCGATGGCGAGGCGGGCGGCGATCTTCGCGATCGGGAAGCCCGTCGCCTTGGAGGCGAGGGCCGACGAGCGCGAGACGCGCGGGTTCATCTCGATGACGATCACGCGGCCCGTGTCGGGCTCGACGGCGAACTGAATGTTGCACCCGCCCGTGTCGACGCCCACCTCGCGCAGCACGGCGATCCCGATGTCTCGAAGTCGCTGGTACTCGCGGTCGGTCAGCGTGAGCGCGGGGGCCACCGTGACGGAGTCGCCGGTGTGGACTCCCACGGGGTCCACGTTCTCGATCGAGCACACCACGACGACGTTGTCGGCCCGGTCCCGCATGAGCTCGAGCTCGTACTCCTTCCACCCGAGGATGGACTCCTCGAGGAGAACCTCGGTCGTCGGCGAGTAGTGAAGGCCCGCGCCCGCGATGCGCCGCAGGTCCTCCGGCGTGTACGCGAACCCGGAGCCGAGACCGCCCATGGTGAAGGACGGGCGGACGACGACGGGGTACGTCAGGTCCTCGGCCGCGGCGAGGCACTCGTCCATCGTGTGGCAGATGAAGGACCGGGCGCTCTCCGCGCCGCAACGCTCCACCACGTGCTTGAACTGGTCGCGGTCCTCCGCCATCTGGATGGACTCGATCCTCGCGCCGATGAGCTCCACGTTGTACTTCTCGAGGATGCCCGCCTCCGCGAGCGCGATCGCCGCGTTGAGCGCCGTCTGGCCGCCGAGCGTCGGAAGGATCGCGTCGGGGCGCTCCTTCGCGATGATCGCCTCGATCACCTCCGTGGTGATCGGCTCGACGTAGGTCGCATCCGCGAACTCCGGGTCCGTCATGATCGTCGCCGGATTGGAATTCACGAGGATGACCCGGAGGCCCTCCGCCTTGAGGACGCGGCACGCCTGGGTCCCGGAGTAGTCGAACTCGCACGCCTGGCCGATGACGATCGGGCCGGAGCCGATCACCATGACGGAGCGGATGTCGTCGCGCTTGGGCATCAGCGACCCCCCGCCATCGCGTCGAGGAATCGGTCGAAGAGGTACTGGGCGTCGTGGGGCCCCGCCGCCGCCTCGGGGTGGTACTGCACCCCGAACGCGGGGATGTCGAGGCACTCGAGGCCCTCGACCACGTCGTCGTTGAGGCAGACGTGGCTCACCCTGACCCTGCCGAAGCCGCCGTGGGGCGCGTCAACCTCGCCCTCGAGGGGCGCGTCGACAGCGAAGCCGTGGTTGTGCGCCGTGATCTCGACCTTGCCCGTCGTCCGGTCCATGACGGGTTGGTTGATTCCGCGGTGGCCGAAGCGGAGCTTGTACGTCCCGAACCCGAGCGCGCGCCCAAGAATCTGGTTGCCGAAGCAGATGCCGAAGAACGGGACGCGGGCCTCGAGGACGCCGCGCAGGGTCGCGACGGCGTGCTCGGCCGCGCCGGGGTCACCCGGCCCATTCGAGAAGAAGACGCCGTCGGGCTTCATCGCCAGGATCTCGCCGGCCGTGATCGTCGACGGCACGACGGTGACCTGGACGCCGCGCTCGGCGAGCAGCGTGGGCGTCATGGACTTGATGCCGAGGTCGACGGCGACGACGCGGGCGCGAGTGGGCGTTCCGGCGGGAGGCTCGATGACGTAGGACGTCGGCGGCCGAGACCGCGTCCGCGAGGTGCGCCCCCGCCATGGGCTCGCTCGCCTTGACCCGCGTGACGAGTTCGGCCTCTGGCGCGAGGGCGTCGCCCGAGAAGATCCCCGCCCGCATGACGCCAGCGCTGCGCAGGATCCGCACCAGTTCCCGGGTGTCGATGCCGGAGATCCCGACGATTCCCTGGGCCTCGAGCTCCTCGTCGAGGCTCCGTCGCGCCCGCCAATTCGACGCGCGCCGCGCGGGATCGCGCACCACGTAGCCCGCGACCCAGATCCGACCGGACTCCGGATCCTCGTCGTTGACGCCGGTGTTTCCAATATGGGGCGCGGTCATGACGACGATTTGGCGGTAGTACGACGGGTCGGTCAGGGTCTCCTGGTAGCCGGTCATGCCGGTGTTGAAGACGATCTCGCCGGTCGTCTCGCCGCGCGCGCCCCACGCACGCCCCTCGAAGGTCCGGCCATCCTCGAGGACGAGAACGGCCCTGTCCGTCGGCGGTCACGCGAGCGACCCCCTCAGGGACTCGTGGGCGAAGGTGACGGATCCGCGAAGGATGGTTGCCGCGATCGACCCGGGAAGTTCGAGGCCCCCGAAGGGCGAGTTGTGGCTCCTGCTCGCCATCGCCCGCCCGTCGACGGTCCACGCCCGCGCCGGGTCGACGAGGGTCACGTTCGCGGGCTCTCCCACCGCGAGCGGGCGCCCGTGGCCGTCGATGCGTCCGATCCGCGCCGGTTCCTCCGACATCACGCGGGCGACGTCGCGCCACGTGAGCCGCCCCGCGTCGACGAGCGCCTTCTGCACCACGCCCACCGCCGTCTCAAGGCCGATCATGCCGAACGCCGCGGCTGCCCACTCGCATTCCTTGTCCTCGTCCGGATGCGGCGCGTGGTCGGTGCCGACGACGTCGATCGTGCCGTCAGCGAGGCCCGCGCGCACCGCCTCGACGTCCGCCTCCGTGCGAAGCGGCGGGTTGACCTTGAAGCGCGGGTCGTACCCGCGCGCGCGGTCGTCGGTCAGGAAGAGGTGGTGCGGCGTGGCCTCCGCGGTCACGTTGATGCCCCTCGCCTTCGCCCATCGGACGATCTCGACGGAGCCAGCGGTCGACAGGTGAAGGATGTGGACGCGGCCGCCGACGTGCTCGGCGAGCAGGCAGTCGCGGGCGACGATCGCCTCCTCCGCCACGGCGGGCCACCCCTGGAGGCCCAGCTCCGCGGACACGATTCCCTCGTGCATTTGCGATCCGTCCGTCAGGCGCGGGTCCTGCGCGTGCTGCGCGATCACGCCGTCGAACGTCTTGACGTACTCGAGGGCGCGGCGCATGACGACGGGGTCGCTCACGCACTTCCCGTCGTCGCTGAACACCCGCACACGGGCGGCAGAGAGCGCCATCGCGCCCAGCTCGGCGAGGTGCTCGCCGGCGAGGCCGACGGTCACGGCTCCGACGGGGAACACGTCGACGAGCCCCACTTCGCGCCCGCGGTGCCACACCTGCTCGACCACCCCGGCCGTGTCGGCAACGGGGGTCGTGTTGGCCATCGCGTGAACGGCGACGAAGCCACCGGCGGCGGCTGCTCGCGAGCCCGTCTCAATGGTCTCGGCGTCCTCCCGCCCCGGCTCGCGCAGGTGGGTGTGGAGGTCCACGAGGCCGGGGAGCGCGACGAGGCCCGTGCCGTCGATCACCCGTGCGCCCTTCGGGGCGTCGGCCGCGCTCAGGGACGCGATCTCGCCCTTGGCGAGCACGAGGTCCGCGGTCGTGTCGCCGTACAGCGAGACCCCGGTGATCACGATGGGCTTGAGGGCCGCGCTCACGATGCGGCCTCCTCTCCTGCGAGGAGAAGGTACAAGACGGCCATCCGCACCGAGACGCCGTTCGCGACCTGCTCGACGACGACGGACCGTATCGAGTCCGCGGCCTCGGCCGAGATCTCGAGGCCGCGGTTCATGGGACCCGGGTGCATGACGATGGTCCGCTCGGGAAGGCGGGCGAGGCGCGAGCCGTCGAGCCCGAACAGGCGCGTGTACTCGGCAGGCGACGGGAAGAACGCCGAGCCTCCGCCGGTCATGCGCTCGAGCTGAATCCTGAGCATCATCACCGCGTCGAGGTCGTACGCCTCGAGCGCCGCGTCAAGAGAGTGGACGATCTCGACCGGCCAGGTCTCGGCACCGATCGGCACGAGCGTCGGCGGCGAGACCAGGACCACCTTGGCGCCGAGGGTCGTCAGGAGCCACACGTCCGAGCGCGCGACCCGGGAGTGCAGCACGTCGCCGACGATGGCGACGGTCAGCCCGTCGAGACCAGCGCCCGCCGCGTCGCCGGCGAGGTGGCGGCGAAGAGTGAAGGCGTCGAGAAGGGCCTGGGTCGGGTGCTCGTGCGTGCCGTCGCCCGCGTTGACGACCGCGCTCGAGATCCACCCCGAGGACGCGAGGCGTTCCGCCGCGCCCGAGGCGGAATGGCGGATGACCACGCCGTCGGCGCCCATCGCCTGAAGCGTCTGCGCCGTGTCCTTGAGGGACTCGCCCTTCGCGACGCTCGAACCCTTGGCGGAGAAGTTGATGACATCCGCCGAGAGCCTCTTCGCCGCCGCCTCGAAGCTGATGCGCGTGCGGGTCGAGTCCTCGAAGAAGAGGTTCACCACCGTCTTGCCCCGCAGGGTCGGCAGCTTGCGGATCTCGCGCTCCTGGGTCTTGGCCATCTCCGCGGCCGTATCGAGGATCAGGATGGCGTCCTCGCGCGCGAGGCCCTGGGTACTCAGCAGATGCCTCATGCGCCCTCCCCCGTCGCGCGCTCGATGCGCACCTCCTCCTCGTGGTCCACCTCGTCGAGCAGCACGCTCACGCGCTCGCTTCGCGACGTCGGGAGGTTCTTGCCCACGTAATCCGCGCGAATCGGGAGTTCACGATGGCCCCGGTCGACGAGGACGGCGAGCTGGACCGAGCGCGGGCGCCCGAGGTCGCCCAGAGCGTCGAGGGCCGCGCGGATGGTCCGGCCGGTGTGGAACACGTCGTCGACGAGGACCACGATTTGATCGTCGATCCCCACCGCGGGCAGCGTCGTGGCGCCGAGGGATCGGGTGGGCTGCCGGTGGAGATCGTCGCGGTACATCGTGGTGTCGATGCCGCCGGAACGCGCGCCAGCGTCGAAGGTGGGCTCGACGATCGCGATGCGTTCCGCGAGGCGCCGCGCGAGCGGCAGGCCTCGCGTCGGGATTCCGAGGAGGACGAGATCGTCGGCGCCGCCATTGCGCTCGAGGATCTCGTGGGCAATGCGGGTGAGCGCCCGGGAAATATCGGGCGCGGTCATGACGGCGCCAGTCACCTGGCGACCTCCTTCCCCGCCTCTCTGGACGGACCTTAAAGGATGTCTGCTCGCGTCAGTCTAGCCCACCGGCGGGTTCGTCCTGCGGGGCCGCGCCCGGTGTCGCCTGCCGCGATGGCTCCGAGCACGCCGTTGACGAAACCCGGGGACTCGTCCGTGCTGAGATCGGCGACAAGTTCGACGGCCTGGTCGATGGCGACGGCGGGCGCTACCTCGTCGTTGAACAGGATCTCCCACGCGGCGATCCTGAGCGCGGCGCGATCGACGGCGGGCATGCGGCTGACGAGCCACCCCTGCGAATGCGCCGCGAGTTCCGCCTCGATCTGCGTCCAGTGCTCGACCACGCCGGTGACGATGGCGACGGAGTATTCGGGCAGCGGCGTCGCGGAGCCGGACTCGGCGACCCTCGCCTCGAGGACCTGGGAGACGTTGATCCCCCGCTGGTCCGCCTCGAAGAGCACGTCGAGCGCGCGCTTGCGTGCCTTCGACCTGGCGCCCACTAGTCGTTGACGCGAGAGATGTATTCGCCTGAGCGGGTGTCGACCTTGACCTTGGTCCCCGCCTCAATGAAGAGCGGCACCTGAATCTCTCGGCCCGTCTCAAGGGTGGCGGGCTTCGTCCCGCCGGTCGATCGGTCACCCTGGAGGCCCGGCTCCGTGTAGGTCAGCTCAAGGACGACGGAGGCCGGGAGCTCAAGAAAGAGGGGCTCTCCGTTGTGGAGGCCGATGAGCGCGTTCGAGTTCTCGAGCATGAAGTCCTTCGCCTCCCCGACAACGGCGGCGGGGATCGTCAGCTGCTCGAACGTCCCCGGATCCATGAACACGAAGTCCGTGCCGTCGTTGTACAAGTACTGCATGTCGCGCCGGTCGACGGTCTCGAACTCCACCTTCGCTCCCGCATTGAAGGTCTTGTCGACGACCTTGCCGGAGAGAACGTTCTTGAGCTTGGTCCGAACGAAGGCTCCGCCCTTGCCGGGCTTCACGTGCTGGAACTCGATGACCGTCCACAGGTTGCCGTCGAGGTTGAGCACGGAGCCGTTCTTGATGTCGTTCGAGCTAGCCACGGGATGTCCTTGCGTTCGGAAGCGATGGTCACCGGCGTCGGCGCGGCTCCCGTCTGGGTGGGCCGGCCGGACCGCCGCCCATTCTAGCGTCGGAGCTAGGCGCCGGGGCGCGCGGCCGCGATCGCCTGCAACGCGAGGCGGTAGGAGTCGACGCCGAAGCCGGCGATGGTGCCGGACGCCACGCCGGAGATGACCGACGTATGCCGGAACTCCTCCCGCGCCGATGGATTGCTGATGTGGACCTCGATCAGCATCCGCCCCGCCTCAGGGAGCATCGCGCACGCGTCGCGCAGGGCGTAGGAGTAGTGGGTGAAGGCCCCGGGGTTGATCACGACGTCCCGACCCTCGTCGACGGCGCCGTGGATCCACTGGACCAGGTCCGTCTCGCTGTCCGATTGGCGCGCCTCGACGCCCAGGCCAAGCTCGCTCGCCCACGCGCCGACGCGCTCGACGAGCTCGTCGTACGTCGTCGTGCCGTACGTCTCGGGCTCGCGCTTGCCGAGGCGGCCGAGGTTGGGGCCGTTCAACACCAGAACGGTGCGTGTGGGGGCGGCGGACATGGAACCAGCGTAGCCGCGAGGGCCGCGGAACCCGCCCTTACGCGCTGACCGCGTCGTACGCGGCCACGAGCAGCGCCGGGTCGGGCCCCTCAAGCCTGACGGGGTTGCCGAGCCCGGCGAGGATGACGAAGCGCACGACCGCTCCCCTGGTCTTCTTGTCCCGACGCATCGCCGTGTGAAGCTGATCCCAGCGCCCGCCGCGGTACGACGTCGGAAGCCCGAGGCCCCCGAGGATGGCGCGGTGCCTCGCGACGTCGTCGTCCCCGAGCTTGCCCGCGAGCCGGGCGAGCTCGGCGGCGTACACCATGCCGACGGACACCGCGGCGCCGTGCCTCCAGTGGTAACGCTCGGTGTACTCGATGGCGTGGGCGAACGTATGGCCGTAGTTGAGGATCTCCCGGAGGAAGGACTCCCGCAGGTCGGCGCTCACGACGTCCGCCTTGACCTGAATGGCGCGCGCCATCGCCTCCTCGAGGACGGGAAGCGCGGCATCGGCCAGGATCGACGCGTCGGCCCCCGCGGCGGTGCGATCCCCGTCCTGCGTACCGGCCGCGCCAAGGAGGGGAAGGTTCGCCTCCACGAGGTCGAGGATCTCGAGGTCGCGGATGAACCCCGCCTTGACCACCTCCGCCAAACCCGCGACCAGATCATGGCGCGGCAGCGTGCGGAGGAACTCGGTGTCGCACCAGACGGACTCCGGAACGTGGAACGCGCCGACGAGGTTCTTGCCCTCCGCGGTGTTGATGCCCGTCTTGCCCCCGACCGCGGCGTCGACCATGCCGAGGAGCGTGGTGGGAACCTGGATCACCCGCACGCCCCGCAGCCACGAGGCCGCGACGAAACCCGCAAGGTCCGTGATGGCGCCGCCGCCGAGGCCGATCACGACGTCGGACCGCGTGAACTCGGACTGGCCGAGGACCTTCCAGCAAAACGCCATGACCTCCGCCGTCTTGCCCGCCTCCGCGTCGGGGACCTCGGCGGATACGGGGGTCCTGCCGCTCGCCTCGATCTCGCGCGACAGCCGCTCGGCGGCGTCGGCCATCGGCGCGGAGTGCACGACGAGCACCCGCTCAGCGTCCGCGGGCAGGGCCCCGGCGACGCTTGCCCGCAATGCCCGCCCCGACCGTGACGTCGTAGGGGCGCTCCCCTCCCACGGAAATGATCCGGCTCATCGCGGGCCCTCGGCGCGGCTGGCCACCGCGGCATCGATGGCCGCCGCGACCTCCCGAGGCGACGTGCGATCGGTGTCGACCGTCAGCGTGGCGAGCGACTCATACGTCGCGCGCCTCGATTCCATGAGCTCCGACCAGGCGCGGCGAGGGCTGCCGGCGAGCAGGGGCCGTGATTGGGAGAGGCCGACCCGGCGCGCCGCGGTCGCGAGGCCGACGTTGAGGAAGACGACGGTCCCGCCTCGCGCGGCATACTCGCTCAGGTCCCCCTGGGTTTCCGGATCGAGGATGGCCCCGCCTCCGAGAGCCAGGACGCCGCGATGGTGGGCGAGGGCGTCGATGACGGCCCGGCGTTCGATCTCCCTGAACGCCGCCTCGCCGGATTCGACGAAGATCTCGCCGATCTCGCGGCCCTCGTTCGCAACGATGTCGGCGTCGGTGTCCCTCGCCTCGGCTCCCCACAGGTCGGCAAGGCGCGACGCGATCGTGCTCTTCCCGGAGCCAGGCGGCCCGATCAGGACGGCGAGCGGGGCGATCATCTATCGGAGATTCTCGGGGATCGCGGCGACGTAGGACTCGAAGTTGCGGCGAGTCTCGGCGACCGAGTCCCCTCCGAACTTCTCGAGGACGGCGTCGGCGAGGACCAGCGCGACGGCCGCCTGGGCGACGACGGCCGCGGGGGCGACCGCGCAGACGTCGCTGCGCTGGTGATTGGCCTTCGCGGGCTCACCCGTCGCAGTGTCGATGGTGTCGAGCGCCTTCGGAACGGTGCTGATGGGTTTCATCGCGGCCCGAACTCGAAGGGGAAGGCCGTTCGTCATTCCGCCCTCGACTCCCCCGGCGCGGTTCGTCCTTCTGGCCACCGCGCCGTCGGCGTCGTACTCAATCTCGTCATGCGCGGCGGAGCCGCGACGCGCGGCCGTGCGGAACCCGTCGCCCACCTCGACGCCCTTGATCGCCTGGATCCCCATCACCGCGGCCGCGAGGCGCGCGTCGAGTCGCCGGTCCCCATGGACGTGGCTCCCGAGCCCCACGGGCGCGCCGTACGCGATCACCTCCACCACCCCTCCGAGGGTGTCGCCGTCCTTCTGGCACGCGTCGATCTCCGCGACCATGCGCGCCGACGCATCCGCGTTCAGGGAGCGCACAGGGCTCTCGTCGAGCGCCGCCGTGTCGTCCGGGGTGGGCAGGGGCGCATCGTCGGGCACGCCGACCCCCCCGATTTCCACGACGTGGGACACCAGTCGAATTCCGACCGATTGGGCCAGGAACGCCTCCGCGACGGCGCCGAGCGCCACGCGCGCCGCCGTCTCCCTCGCCGACGCGCGCTCGAGCACGGGACGAGCCTCGTCGAAGCCGTACTTGGTCATCCCCACGAGGTCGGCGTGACCCGGGCGCGGTCGCGTCAGCGGGGCCGCGCGGGCGCCCGTGAGCTCCGACGGGTCGACGGGGTCCGCCGACATCACCGTCTCCCACTTGGGCCATTCGGTGTTGCCGATCTCGATGGCGACCGGTCCGCCCTGGGTGAGGCCGTGGCGGACGCCGCCGAGGATGCGGACCTCGTCTTGTTCGAACGACATTCGGGCGCCGCGCCCGTATCCGAGCCTCCGGCGCGCGAGGGCTCCCTGGACGTCGCTCGACGTCACCTCAACGCCCGCGGGCAACCCTTCGACGACGCCGACGAGCGCCGGACCGTGAGATTCCCCTGCAGTCAACCACCGAATCATGAGTCGCATTCTTCCACGTGTGGCGGGCCGTCCCCTCGTGCGCGCGCGGTGCCCGTGCCCCGCTTGCAGGGGCCGCGGGTTGGCAACGGCTCGCCTACGACGACGCGGACGACGGAGGGCGACGGCGAGGCCGAAGGGGACGGCGAGGGAGCGACCGGCACGGGCACGCCGCCGGTCTCGTCGATCTCCAGCGGGTCCGTCGGATCGATGAGGGCGAAAGCCACCCCTGTACACCGAAATCGTGACGTCACCGATGATCAACCCAGGCCGCCCGGGCGAGGCGTCGGCGCCGGGCGAGGCATTGACGGTGATTCCGCTCAACGTCACGAACGGCGATTGTCTGCTGATACAGGTTCGTGAGGAACTGCACGACCGCCTCAGGGGTGCCCCTCGGTCTGACGGCTGAATTGAATCGCGACAAGGCCATCGACGGACGACGCCGCTGCGCGGCGTTCGCGGGCGCCACGGGCGCCGCCGATTGGTCGGCGCCGGCGCTTGGGTCGAGGTGGCTTCCGCCGGATCCTCGGTCGTGGCGCCACTCGGCGTGCGGGCGCAGGGCGCCGTCATTGGCGGCGTGTCGGCTCGACCAGCGCGGTGTCCTCGACGCGGAACTCCACCCACGGGACCCCCGCAGCGTTGGCCTTGTCGATCACATTCGGTGGAACTGCTCGGTGTCGGGCCGCGACGGAATCTGCTTCGCGATCTCGTCGATGTCGTCCTGCCACCCGGGACCTCGACTCGAGAGCGTCTTCAACTGGCGATCTGATCTTCGATCGATTGTTGTCCAGACGGCGACGCGTGGTCCGTCGTTGGCCGTTCCCGCCGCCGAGAGTTGCGGGCCCACGGCGAAGACGATAGCCGAAGACAAGGATGACGATCCCGCCGAGAGCCGACAAGCGCGACCATGGCCATGCCCGATTGCTGCTTCATTGCGCGCTCCCGTCGTGGTCGAGGATGGACCGGCCCGACAGCGCTTCGAGGCTAATGTCCATCATGAGCGTGAACGTCCATTGGGTTGATCCGGAGTCGGCGGATGGGTCGAGCCGAATGTCCTGCGATCTCAACGTGGTACAAGCCGCTGATGGGGGCGATCGCTGCAACGTAGTCGTTCGCGAATTGCGGGATCGTCCGCGGTGGCGATGAGCGCGAGGCTGCCGAGGTTGGGCTCGTCGAATGGCCGCTTCCGCCTGGCGAGCAAACGCGCCCAACGGGGCTGACCTGCTGCACATGATCTCCGCAATCTTCACTCCCTCGGGCAGAGCATCCACGATTCCGCTGACGTAGGCGTCCCACCGCACGTCCGTCGCCGTCGCCCATGCCTCGGCCGCGACGGCTCGATCGTGGGCCTTCTGGGCCTCCAGCACGTACGAGTACGTCGCCAACTCGGCGTCAGTTCCGTTCGCCGCGATCCTGTTCCTCGCGGAGCGCGTTTTCTGCGACGGTCTTCACCCCTACGGCGAAGAACCACCACCCGATGGTGAGGCCGAAAGCGGCGAGCACGATGATCAGCGACACCGCCCGCAGTTGCGTCTGCCGGGACCGGCGCGCGAACTCCGGGGGAATCAGGCTGACTTGGGGGAGAGCCGGTGCCCCTACGTTTGCCGGAAGCGCACTCATGGCGTCTCCCTCAAGGTCAGGCCGATCGCCGCGGCGAAGAGCGATTGCGAGGTGTCGAATTTGGCTCGGTCGATCTTGGGCGCCGTCGTGATGTGCGACTTCACGTCGCCGAGGGAGACGGGCAGGCGCGAAGCGCTTGCGAGCGCCTGAGGAAGGTTGGGCACGAAGGCACCCCCCGCCCGTGAGCACGATCTCGGCGATGGGCTCCGCGTTCGAGCTTGAACTGTAGTACTGGATCGTCTGTCGGATCCCGTCGAAAAGGGCGTCCGTCTGGGCTCGTATCGCCGAAACCGCGTCGTTGGTGAGCCCGGTTGCCACGGTGCCGTGGAGCGCGTTATAGGCGTCCTCAAACGAGATCCCCAGTGAACTGCTAATGCCGTCGGCGACGGAGAGCGTCCCGCCGTCGAGGTGCCGGATCACGCGAGGCGTGCCGTGGGAGTACACGGCCACGGTCGTCACGCGCGCGCCGAGGTCGATGAACGCCACGGTCTTGGAGTCGGTCGCCCCGTCCGACAGTGCGCGGTAGATCGCGAATGCCGAGAGGTCGATGGCCTTGAGGTCGAGCCCCGCCTTGTCCGTCGCGCCGAGCACCTGTGTCACCATCGCCGTGGAGACGGCGACGAGCATCCCGTTCATCACCGGGCGGGAATCCACGACATCCCAACTCGTCGGGTAGAAGTCGAGCACCGCCTCGTCCGCGGGCATGGGCAGGACGTTCTCGACGTGGAAGCCAAGGGACCGACGCGCTTCCGCGAGCGGCATCTGGGGAACGATCATTTCTCGGGCGGCAATCGGACGGCGCGCCGATCCCGACGATCGCAATCTTGCACCGCGCGCCGGCGGCGCTCATTGCCTGGCGGATCGCCGTTCCGACCGCTGCCGAATCGACGACGCTTCCTGCTCGCACCACGTTCGGCGCGAGATTCGCGCTCCCGAAGGCGCGCAGCACCCCGGTCGCGCGTCCCTTCTGGCGGACCTCGACCTCGGCGACTCGTACCGCCGACGAACCGATGTCGACGCCCAAGACCCGTGAGCTCACCGCAACCATCCTTCCGTCCGGTCACCCGATGTGGCAGGCGCCACCTCTACGCGACCCCCACCACTCCTAAGTATGCATCGGCAATAGTTGGGCCGAGCATTAGCCCCACCCATATACCCGCGAGAATCGCCGGTCCGTAGGGAATGCGCCGCTTGGCGAATCCGCGGCCCGGTCGCGCCGTCACCAAAGCCATCACAAGGCCGACGACAGGGCCCGCCATGAGACCAACGGTTAACTGCGGCCAGCCGCGTACGCAAGCACAAATCCCACGAGGGGAACGAGCCTGACGTCCCCGAGCCCGATGCCTGCCGGATATATCAACCAGATCCCGCCGTAGATCGCGAGCGCGATCCCCGCGCCCCCGAGCCCGCGTAGGAGCCAGCCCGCGGGATGGCGCACCAGCGCGTCGACAACGAGCCCGGAGACAACGATCGGATAGGCGGGATACACGATCGAAGCGGGAAGGCGCATATGTCGAAGTCGATGGCGGTGAGGACCACCGCGAGCAGCACCATCAGCCCGAGCGCGACCGCGAGCCACGGCGGAGACACCAGCCATGCGACGAGGCCAAAGCCGATCGCCGTTGACAACTCCACGGCGGGATACATCGGCGAGATTCGCTCCTCGCACTGCGCGCAGCGTCCCCGCAACGCGAGCCACGACAGTACCGGGACGTTCTGATACCACTCGATGGTGGCCCCGCATGACTCGCAACGACTCCTGCCCCTCCACCATTGCTCCCCTTGCGGCACGCGATCAATCAGCACGGTGCCGAACGATCCCATCACCAAACCCACGACTGCTGCTACGGCAACGATCATCCCGTCGGGAGTTCGCGTTTCGAGAGCAACTGGACGTCGAAGCCCTCCGCGCCAGCCGTCCACAGGATCTCGTTGGGAATGGAGAGCGTGTCGAACTGGAGGTCCAGATATCCCTTGAAATAGACGGAGCCCGCGAACACCTGGCCGTACATGTCGTTCACACTGTTGCTCGCGCCGTTCGAGTAGAACAGGTGCTTCGTGTACCACAGGATGGGCGTCTCGGCCGTGCTCGTGAGGATGTATGTGGAGCAGAGGCTATACACCGTCGGCGAATTGCAACTGAGGTACCCGCTGTACGCCGGCTCGCTCGCCTCGTCCGAGACGATGAACCAGACTCGGTGGCGTTGGCCGTCTCCCGAGACGAAATTGAGGGTGCCGGAGTTGAAGAAGCCTGACACGATGAACGCCGTGTCGTCCCACACCTCGATGGTGTTGGTCGAACTGAACTTCACGACGTCGTTGGTGGTGGTCGACGAGTTCCCATCACAACTGCGCAGGTCGTAGACCATCGGCTGATGCGGCAGTTCGATGGTCGAGTCGTAGTACTGCGAGTCGAAGTCGCAGTTCGCAACGTCGCTCGCGTCATAATTCCACGTGGTGCAAGTACGGTGCCATCCCCATCCCGTGCACGAGTGACCGCTCTTGAAGTTGAGCAGGTCCACGAAGTCCTTGCCCGGGTTGAGCACCGGGCCGGTTCCTCCCACCTTCGCCTCGTCCATGCCGTAGGCGTTCGCCCAGTTGTCCTTGACGTACTCGATGGTCGGGAACCCGCGAATGTTCTCCGGCTCGATGTCGTCCACGGCGTGCTGCGTCACGGCGCCGTCGGCCACGAGGTAGCTTGAACTGGAGCCGGTGAGGACCCCCCCGACGGTGACGTTTCCCCCGGTCGTCAGCCTCTCGGCGTTGTTGTGGATCGTCAGATCGCCGCGCACGGTGAGGTCGCCACAGACGAACTTGTTGTTGCAGCGGTAGTTGACCTGGCTGTAGTCAGAGGCCGCACTGTTGGCCCAATCCATGTCCCCGCCCACCCAGAGGTCCTTGAGGAACCAGCACCACTCTTGAACCATCGCGTCGCCCTGGCCGACGACCACATCCGCCTCGATCTCAGTCTGGCGGTTGATCGTCGGCTTGCAATACAGATTGCCTTTGTCCACCCAGATATCGGGATTGTCGCCGGGGTCCGGGCTAAAGAAGTCGGGCGTGCCTTCCAGGTACATGTCTCGCCCGGCGTAGATCCCCGGGAAGCTTCGCCGTCTCGCCGCGGGACTTGACGGCGACGCGCGCCTCAATCGTCCGAGACGGCTGGAGCCCTTGGACGGCGTTGGCTGGCGTGGCGGTGGAGGTGATCGTCGCGTACTTGGCCTCCCCGGCCAGCGCTCCGCCGGAGCACAGGACCTCCGTCCCGAAGGTCTCGTCCGTGAAGTACTTGATGGCGACGGTGACCACGGTCTCTTGCGCGCCGTGCCCCACGGTCAGCGGGCTCCAGTCCGGAGCTCCGCAGGGGACCGATCGCTCCATCTCCGCCATGGCCGAGTCGAGGGCGCCCTCCGCGGAGTGAATGCTTGCGGTTCGGAGGCGATCCCTGCCGGAGTTATTCGTGGTTGTCACCGTCACGGCGACGACGATGGTCAGGATCATCATCAGGATGAACGCCACGCCGATGGCCGCGACCACAGCAATACCTTGGTCGTCACGCCTGCCGGCGCCAATCGCATTACGCAGCGGGTACATTGTCGCACTCCAATCCACCACGACCGAAGATCGTGTTGCGCCCGGTAACGGTCGTCGAGACAAGCACGGGCTTGCCCTCGGCGCGCGTCCCTGCCGCCTTGACTCGCAAAGTAATCGCGAGGCTCTTGATCACAGAATCGCCCGTTGACGGAGTCACCAGCACAAACGGGTCGTACGTCGACTGGTCGCTCGCGTCGAAGGGCGTGTTTGGCCCGACGAGGCCTGACGCAACCTGCGACCAGTCGGAGACGCTCTCGGGGTGCCACGCGGGCCACGTCCGGAATTGCAAGCTGCCCTCTCCGACCTTCACGCGCCACTGCACGCAGTTCTGATCGCCACCCCGCTCGGTGAGGATCCTGACCGAGTACCCCGGAGGCACCCCAGTCACAGCGATGTTGTCCTCGTCGCTCGGGTCATTGATGACCGACCCGGAACGAATTTGCGCGTCCAGCTGCGAAATCGCGATGCGCGCGGACTCGGCGGAATCCGCCCGCGCGAGCGCGTCTTTCGACTGATTCAGGCTCGCGATGAAGACGGCCATGATGATGGCCATCAGCCCGCCGAAGATCGTCATCGACACGGTCACCTCAACGAGCGAGAAGCCCCGCTCTCGCTCCCCGGACGCCACGCGCCTCCGCAGCCTAGACATCTGGGGGCTCCGTGTACTGTGCGTCGCCGGTCGACCCATTGACGAGCACGATCGCGTCGATGCGGTACGGGGTGCCGGAGATGGGCTCCACCACGATCTTGAGTGTCACGGAGATGAGGCCAGCATCGGCCTTCGCGCGGCAGAACTCGACCTCGCAATCGCTCCCCGACAAGCGCGTGCTCGGCGGGCTGACGCTAATGGTCGCGGAGGCGCTGAGGGTGGCGGCGCCGCCGTCGAGGAACACCGTCGGCGTCGACCAGACGCCCTCGGTCGTCGCATCCAAGGTGATGGGAGGAGAGTAGTCGGTGCCATTCCAATACCTAATGGTTCCCCCGCGCGTGATCGTCGGGGCATCCGCGCTCTGCGCCGCGCCACGCTCGACCAGAACCGAATCGTGGTATCCGTCGATGACCACGAGGCCGTTCCACGCCGCGCCGTCGAACCACCCGGCCGGAGGAAGCCCGACGGCAATCGTCGGAACGTAGGATATCGCTCCGGCTGCGACACATCCGGCCCCGCTCAGGGTGCCGCATCCGACGACCGCGTTTCCGCTCGTGCCGCCGAGCTGGAACCGCCCGACCCACGCCTTGCTGTCGTTCGCCGCGGCGAGCGTCGTCGTGGCGTAGTCGAATTGGTCGCCCTCGATAACGCCCGTCGCCTCAAGGGAACTGTCGCCTGCACCCAAGTTCGCATACGCGCACGGCTGGTGAGCGGGCACGCTATTTGCGCCGATGATGGCGCACGAGTTCGTAGTGGAAGCGTACGCGGTCGCCCACCGGTCGTCGTCCGCATTGACCGAGATTGAACTTGACGCGCCGGAGATCCCCGCCAGGGCCGGGGTCCCGCTGCCTGCGGTCAATCCCCCGTGGGCCGGCGGCGCATCGGGATCGGCGGTGTTGTCGCTCGCCTGGCTCACGAACGTCGCCCCACCAACAATCGACGCCGGGTCGTCGCTGTTGAGGGGCGTGATGCTCGACACCGAGTGATTGACGGTACCGGAGACGACGGTGCTCTGAGCGGAGTCGCTCGCCGCGCGGGCGCGAGCACCCGCGCTATTGATCCCACCAGGGGTCGCGCCGGGAACGACGGCCCGGGCATCGCCTACGGCGTTGGTGAGGGGGTCATACTCGTTCGCGCTGACCAGGACGGACGTTGACGCCGTGTTGGCGGAGGACCGGTACTGCGGCTGGCAACTCGTGAGGAACGGCGCCTTGTCCAGGCTTCCGCACCCACCGACAGGCGCGTACGCCGACGAGAAGACGCTCGAACGGTGAACGACGGCCGAGCCAGGCCGCTGCCATTCGACCACGACGGCGAGGCCGAGGACACCCGTGACTCCCCCGTCGGGGGCAGTGACGTAGGCCTTGACGCGGTAGATGTTGCCATTGCCTTCGGGATCGTTGATCACCTGGATGTGCGATCCGCTCGGCGAGAAGAGGGGCAACCCAGGCGTTCCCGAGATGTCCTGGTCCGACGCCCCACTCGACGCAACCACGATGGCTGGCGGCGGGTTCCCGGCGGTGTAGACAACCCCGGAAATCTTGAGCGTGCCGGAGACGACATCGTCGTCACCGCCCGACGCGGAAAGGTAGTTCGACGCCATGCCCTTGCGGATGACGTTCCAGGGGAGTGAGCGGAACTGTTCCATCGCCCCGTTGGCAAGCGCGGTGGCCGTGTTCCTCGCCGCATTGGAGGCGTTTGCCTGCAGGGTGCCGACCTGGACCGTGGCGACGGACACGAGGACGATCCCGATGATGAGCATGGCGACGACGAGCTCAACCAGCGTGAAACCTTCGTCACGCTGGCTCGGCACGAACCGTCTCATGCTTCTCGACATGGTCCTCCCTCTCCCTTGGCTAGGACCGCCACTTCCGTGGTGGGGCGGTTGGAGCGCCCCACCACGGAAAGCAGCAGTAGCGGCTAGGTGGTGGCAGTGGCACAGGTCAAGGCATCGGCCCCGACCTGCAGTCCTTCCGCCGCCGAGTAAGCTCGCGCCACCGCTGGCGGCGGTGGTCTGGTCGCCAGCCGAGTTGGTCACCAGCACGCACCACGCGGTCTGGTCAACGAGGGTCTGCGCGGCAATGACCACGTTCTTGGACGAGTTGCCAATCGGCGCGCCGCCAAGCGTGTAGCCAACGGTGTCACCGCCGGCGACCGCGGGCGTACCGGTGCCGTCGACGTAGTAGGTCGCGATCTCCTTGCCGATGGTCGAGACGTCCGCCTTCGCGGCGGCGTCCTCGGCCTTCTTGCGCTGGTTGAGGAAGATCGGGATGGCGATTGCCGCCAGGATGCCAATGATGATCATGACAACCAGGAGCTCGATCAGGGTGAAGCCGCTCTCGCGGTTCGCCAGACTCTTGCGAATCCGTGCAATCATTTCGGTCCTTCTTTCACTTGCATAGTTAGTTTCAAGGGTCCCGGTTCCCCGGAACCTCTTCGCCTCGATGGGCGCGGGTGGCGCACACCGACGGGAAGCTTGTATGGAGTTATTTGACGATGTCGAACACCGAGAAGATCGGCATGTACAGCGCGATGACCATGAAGCCCACGATTCCACCGAGGATGGCGATCATGATGGGCTCGATGAGGCTGGTCAACTGTTCCGTGGTGGCCTCAACCTCGTCGTCGTAGAAATCGGCGATCTTGTCGAGCATGGCGTCGAGCGCGCCAGTGTCCTCGCCGACGGCCATCATCTGGACGACCATCGGCGGGAAGACGGGGTGCTCCGAGAGCGGGCCAGCAAGCGAGTTCCCCGTTCGCACGGACTCGCGGACGTCGCGCGCGGCGTCCTCCACGACGATGTTGCCGCTCGCCTCCCCGACGATGTCGAGGGAGTGAAGGATCGGCACACCCGCGCGGAGCATCGCCCCGAGGTTGCGGGTGAACCTGGCGAGGGCTACCTTGCGGATCAGCGGTCCGAACACGGGGACCTTAAGGTAGAGCGGTTCGACCCGCGCTCGGAAGCCCCGGCGGTTCTTGTTCTTCCGCCACAAGACCGACCCGACGGCGAAGACGATGATCAGCGGGATGATACCGACCTTCATCGCGGCGGACATCCCGACGAGGAACTGGGTCAACGGGGGAAGCCCTCCGCCCAGGTTCTCGAACATCTTCTGGAATACCGGAACGATGAAGAGGAGCATGCCGATGACCGCGAGGATCGCGAAGATGAAGACCACCGTCGGATACGTCATGGCGGACTTGATCTTGCCGCGCAGGCGCACCTCGGACTCGAAGTTCTTCGCGATGCTCTGGAGCACGCTGTCGAGGAAGCCCCCGACTTCGCCAGCGCGGACCATGTTGATCATCAGCGGCGGGAAGGCGTCGGCGTGGCGACCGAGCGCGGCGGAAAGGGAGCGGCCGGACTCGACGTCGCTCCGCAGCTCGAAGACGATGCGCGCGAGCGCAGGGTTCTCCGTCTGGTCGGCCAGGATGGACAGGGCGCGGAGCAAAGAGAGACCGGCGCCGATCATCGTGGCAAGCTGGCGCGCGAAGATCGCGATGTCCTTGAGGTGAATGCGGTCGCTGATGCCGGGGATCTTGATTTCCGTCTTGAGCCCGCCGGTCTTGACCTCCGTCACGGAAACCGGCGCGAGACCCATCGACCGGAGCCGCTGCGCGACCGCCGCTTCCGAGGGCGCCTCGATCTCGCCCTTCTGCAACTTGCCACCCGTGTCGCGAATCGCGTACTCGAACTTCTTCATCGCCGTCGCCATGGCTACTCACCGTCCCTGTTCGGGGTCACGCGGCCGCACAGGCGGTTGAAGTCCTCGATGTTGTGGCACAACTCGAAGGCCGACTCGTAGGTGATCTTGCCGCCTCGAACGAGGTCGGCGAGGTGCTGGTCCATGGTGTGCATGCCGTGCCGCGCGCCGCCCTGCATCAGCGAGTAGATCTGGTGGGCCTTGCCCTCGCGGATGAGGTTGCGTACCGCGGGCGTCGCGACCATGACCTCGGTCGCCACGATGCGACCGGCGACGTCCGCCCTCTTGGAGAGCGCCTGGCACACGATTCCCTGGAGGACCGTGGCGAGTTGCGTGCGCACCTGCGCCTGCTGGCGACGGCGGAAACACGTCGATGACGCGGTCGATGGTCTGCGAGGTGTCCTGGGTGTGGAGCGTCGCGAAGACGAGGTGCCCGGTCTCGGCCGCCGTGAGCGCCACCTGCATGGTCTCGAGGTCGCGAAGCTCTCCGATGAGGATGACGTCCGGGTCCTGGCGTAGCACGTGCTTGAGCGCGTCCTGGAAACTGTGGGTGTCCGTCCCGACCTCGCGCTGGTTGACGAGCGACTTCTTGTGCCGGTGCAGATACTCGATCGGGTCCTCGACCGTCATGATGTGCGCGGCGCGCTGGACGGTTGACCATGTCGATGAGCGACGCGAGCGTCGTGGACTTGCCGGAGCCGGTCGGGCCCGTGACGAGCACGAGGCCGCGCTGCTTGGTCGCGAAGGTTCCGACGACGGGGGGAAGGCCCAACGCCTCCAGCGGCTTGATCTCGTAGGGGATGACCCTGAACGCCGCTCCGAGGGAGTCGCGCTGCTGGTAGATGTTGACGCGGAAGCGCGCCTCGCCGACGAGGGGGAAGGAGAAGTCGAGCTCGAGATTCGCCTCGAAGAGTCTCGCGCTGTTTCTGCGACAGGACGGAATACAGCGACCGCTGGATACCTTCCGGCAATTGCCGATCAAAACCCTGGAGCGGAACGAGTTCCCCGTCGACTCTCATGGTCGGAGGAGCGCCAGAGGTGATGTGAAGGTCCGATCCGCCGAGCCTGAGCATCGCGCGAAGCGCTGCAGGCAGGTCCAGGTCTCCCGCGTTCTCGCCCTTGGCCGACATCATGACGCGGTGCGGTGCGGCGCCGGGCGGAGCCGCCGCCCCGGCCGGAGCGGGCGGGTTGGGGATGGGTGGGGGCGGGGGAAGTTGTGCGCCGGGCGGGTTCGGGGGCAGGGCGGAGGTCATTTGCGGTGGGGCCATCACGGCCTGGCGGCCGGATCCGCCGTCGACGGAGGCCGAACTGTACTGCGGGGCTTGCGCCCGAAATTGCTCGTTCACCGTGCTCCTTTGCCCCGTTTAATCGGGTCTGTCTTCAGAATATGGGGATTCCGGCGAGCCGCTACCCCCCTTGACTATGAGATTGATCACGTGAGCCCAAGGCTCACTTGACGACCCGGAGGAGCTCCTCCATCGACGTGAGTCCGGCCTGGACCTTTGCCCAACCGTCCTCGATCAGGGTTTCCATTCCTGCCTTCGCGGCCTCGCGCGCGATTTCGACCGACGACGCTCGTGCGACCGCGAGTCGCTCAATGTCCTCGGTCACCGGCATAATCTCGTGCAGCGCCAGCCGGCCCCGGTAGCCGGTGTTCGAACAGCGCGCACAGCCCACGGGCCGGAAGAGCGTGAGGGTCCCATCTCCTTCCCAGGAGAAGCGCTCATATTCCGCGGGCTGAGGCTCATATTCCTCGCGGCACAACTCACAGAGGCGCCGCGCGAGGCGCTGGGCGACGACGCAATCCACTGCGGAGCCGACGAGGAACGGCTCGATTTCCATCTCGATGAGACGCGTGATGGCGCTCGGCGCATCGTTCGTGTGGAGCGTCGAAAGGACGAGGTGACCGGTGAGGGCGGCCTCGATAGAGATGTGAGCGGTCTCGCCGTCGCGAATCTCACCGAGGAGGACGACGTCGGGGTCGGCACGCAGGATGGAACGGAGCGCCGCCGCGAAGGTGAGCCCCGCCTTGTTGTTCACCTGCACCTGGTTGATGCCTGCGATCCGGTACTCGACGGGATCCTCGACGGTAATCACGTTGATCTCCGAGCGCGCCACCTGATTGAGGGTCGCGTAGAGCGTCGTCGACTTTCCTGAACCGGTGGGACCGGTGACGAGGATCATGCCGTAGGGCTTGGTGTACGACTGCTTGAAGAGGGCCGCATTCTTCTCGCGTAGCCCCAGATCCTCGAGCTCCATCGTGGCCGTCGTGTTGTCGAGAATACGCATGACGACCTTCTCGCCCCACACGGTGGGCAGGGTTGCGACACGGAGGTCGATCTTCCTCCCCTGGTGCGTGACGGAGAGGCGACCATCCTGGGGCTTGCGTCGCTCGGCGATGTCGATGTCCGCCATGATCTTGATGCGCGAGATCACGGCGTTCTGGATCGACTTGTTCGCGCGTGGAGTCTCGTGCAGGACGCCGTCGATGCGGTTGCGGATCCGCAGGTCCTTCTCTGCCGGCTCGATGTGAATGTCGGACGCTCGGTCCTGAATCGCCTGGGAGATCAGCAGGTTGACGAACCGCACGATGGGCGCGTCGTCCTCGACGACGTCGCCGATGCTGCCGAGATCGGCCTCGTCCTCCCCCTCGAGCGAGCCCTGGAGAGTCTCGAGTTCCGCGTCGGAGCGGCAGAAGCGGTCGATTGCGGCCAGCACGTCGTCGTGCGCGGCGATGACGGGGATGACCCGGCGGCTCGACAGCGTGCGAATGTCGTCCACCGCGACGACGTTTCCGGGATTCGACATGGCGATCTTGAGCGCGTCGCCCTCGAAGCAGATCGGCAGAACCGTGTGTCGTCGGCAAACGGCGGCGGGCACGCTTGCCACCGCCGATTGGTCGACGGGGAAGTTCGCAAGTTCCACGAACTCCATGCCGACCTGGCTCGCGAGCGCGCGAACCAATTGCGCCTCGCTGATCAACCCCAACTCAACGAGCGCACGACCAAGCGACTGCCCGTTGCGCTCCTGCTCGTCGATGGCGTCCATCAACTGATCCTCAGTGACCACTCCGTCTTCGAGGAGGATCGTCCCCAGCTGCTTCACGTCGGCTCCTTTGGGTGGGCAGACCGGCCACGCCAGACGCCTCAGGCGCGCCGGGTCCTTCTCGGCGAACGTAACACGTGAGGTAGGGGTATGTGAATGTGCCTCAGTGTGACAAATGCGACAAGAGTGCACTGTCCATGGCGGCCAGAGGAGCGGCCATCCCCGTGAAGAGCCGCACTTGTTCCGCTGCCTGGTGGAGGAGCATGCGGGTGCCGTCGATGGCCGCGCCGCCCGCGGCGAGCCACGCGTCGGTGAGGGGCGTCGGCCTCGGGTCGTAGACGGCGTCGAGCAACACCCCGCCCAGCGCCGAGCCCCCAAGCCCCGCCGCGACCGTCGCACCTGCCGCCGCGGGAATGGTCGAGACGACCACATCCGCGGTCTCCACCGCGCGCACAGCGCCGTCGAAACTCGCCAGCTTCGGCTCCGTCCCCAGCCGCGCCGCGGCCCGGAGGAGGACGCCCGCGCGCGAGCGGTCGCGCGCGATAACCGTCGGCTCGTGGCAGCCGATCGAGGCGAGCGCGGCCATCGCCGACGTCGCGGTCGCCCCTGCGCCGAGGATCACGGCTCGATTTGCCGTGGCGACGCCCGCCTCCGCGAGCGCCGCCACGATCCCCGGGACGTCGGTGTTGGCGCCCACGAGGTGCCCGCCCGCACGCTTCGGCTCTACGAGGATTGTGTTCACCGCGCCGACCGCCTTCGCGAGCGGCTCAAGGAAGTCCGCGTGGCGCGCCGCCTCGACCTTGAGGGGCATCGTGAGGCTGAGCCCCACCCACTCGTCCGTCAGCCCGGAAAGGAACGGACCCAGCGCCGTCGGCCTCCACGTCAACGGCCTCGTATGCCCAGTCGAGGCCGAGCGCCGCGTATGCCGCGCGGTGAAGAACCGGCGAGAGCGAGTGCGCGATCGGGTGCCCGAGGACAGCCGCCCGCCGATGCTCGCTCACGTCGCCGCGGGGAAGACGGGGGCTAGCTGTTCGCCTTCATCCACGCCTGGAGCTCCTTGACGTTGGCCTGGTGCCCGGCGTAGTCGGTCGCGTACTTGGTCTCGCCGGTCAACAGGTTCACCGTGACGAAGAAGAAGTACCCGTGTTCCGCCGGCGTCACCGCGGCGTCGATCGACGCGGCGCCCGGAGAGGCGATCGGGCCGGGGGGAAGGCCGACCACCTTGTACGTGTTGTACGGGGAGTCGCTCTGTCGGTCCTCCGACGTCGTGAAGACAGAGCCGTCCGAGCCGACCGCGTACTTCACGGTCGAGTCGAGTTCGAGCGGCATTCCCGCGTTGAGGCGGTTGTAGATGACTCCCGCGATGAGCGGGCGATCCTCGTCGAGCTTCGCTTCCTTCTCGACAAGGCTCGCGATGGTCAGGATCTTGAGCCATTGGTCCTCGGGGACGTCGTTGGCCCGGAGCTGTCTTCACGGTCTCCTTGACCATCGCGGAGAGGACGTCGGTGGGGCTCACGTCGGGGTTGAACTTGTACGTCGAGGGGAAGAGCCAGCCCTCGAGGTTCCCGTCCGCCACGGACGGCAATCCGATCGCCTCGGTGTCCGCGGCGGCGGCCTCGACATCCGCGACCGACGCCCCGGTGAGCGCGGCGATCTTGTCGAGGATGAAGGTCTCCCCCTTGCCCTCGGGAATCGTGATCGAGACCTCGCGCTTGTTGCCCGTGTCGAGCAGCGCGAGGAGGGCGTAGTGCGCCTTCATCTGCTTCGGGAGGACGTAGAACCCCGGAGTAATCTTCTGCGCGTCCGCGGGGAAGGCGTAGGTGTCGAGGACGAACGACTGCTCGGACGCGACCACGCCGGCGTCGTAGAGCTTCTTGGCGATCTCCGCGCCCGAGTCGCCGGGCGCGACGACGACCTCGACCGCGCCCTGGCCGTAGCCGTCGAAATCGGCGACCGCCGGGCCGTTGCTCTTGAATGCCTGCAGGAAGTTCCATCCGACCGCGGCCCCGAGGGACAGGAGCACGAGCGCGACGGCCGTGACCATGAGGGTGCGCCACCGGCGCTCGCGCCGACGCTGGTCGCGCTGGGCGCGGCGCAGGTCGAGCGACGTCGTGGTGGCCGTGTCAGCCTCGAACAAATCAGTCATGACTCCCCTTGCGCGTGACCAACTCCGTCACGCTCTCCGTGGTTCCGGCTTTCTCAGTATCCAGTGCATTGCCCAAAATGACTACCGCAGCCTGCTGGTCCACGATCTCCCGCTGGGCCTTCGCGTTCTTGCCAGCGGCACGGAGCGCGCTCGCAGCGGACACCGTCGACAACCTCTCGTCGATCAAACGGACGACGCGGTCGGTGCGTTCCGCCAGTTGAGACGCGAGAGCCCTGGCGTCGCCCGCGCTCGGACCCTCCCGCCCCGCGAGCGTGCGCGGGAGTCCGACGTAGATCGTCGTCGCCCCTCGTTCGTCCGCGATCGCCACGAGTTCATCGACGGCAGATGGGCTCCGTCGTACGGTCGCCACGGGAAACGCCAGTGTCCCGTCGGGATCGGAGGCGGCTACCCCTACGCGCACCGTGCCGACGTCGACGCCGAGTCGGGGGCCGACCGCAGGTGCGTTAGCCACGCGTCTCAGCCACGCGCCTCGACGGCGGCGACCACGGCCGCGAGGGCCGCGTCGATCTTCTCCGCGTGAACGCCCCCGCCCTGAGCGAGGTCCGCCCCTCCGCCTCCGCCTCCGCCGAGGACCTTCGCGGCGACCTTGACCAGATCGCCCGCAGCGAGGCCCGCGTCCCGCGCGGGCGCGTTGGTCGCGACGACGATCAGCGGCTTGTCCGACGATTCCGCGGCGATGGCCACCACGACGGGTGCCTCGTCCCCGAGCCGCGACCGGACGTCGATCGCGAGGGCCCGTGCGCCGTCCGCGTCCGCGGCCTCGGCGGCGTGGTGAGTCGCGACGCGAACGCCCTTGGCGCTCGTCGCCGCGGCCGCGACGTCGCCGGCCGACCGGAGTGTGTCCTGAAGCTGGTAGGCGGCGAGCCTCTTCTCCGTCTCGGCGAGGCGTTCGACGAGCCGCTCGATTCGGGGGACGAGGTCTCCGGGCTGAACCTTGAGGGCGCTCGTCAGTTCGGACACGAGGGCGCGTTCGGCGGCGAGCTGCTGGAACGCCTCGATGCCGACGAACGCCTCGATCCTGCGGGAGCCGGATCCGACCGAACCCTCGGAACTCAGTGCCACCATCCCAACCTGGCTCGAGTGGTCGACGTGGGTGCCGCCGCACAGCTCCCGCGACCACGGGCCGCCGATCTCGACGACGCGGACCGTCTCGTCGTAGGTCTCGCCGAAGAGCGCGACCGCGCCCCAATCCTTGGCCTCGGGAAGGCTCATGTATTGCCACGAGACGGGCATGTCGTGCCGGATGGCGCGGTTCGTGACCTCTTCGATCTCGCTTCGCGCCTCCGCGCTGAGCGCCGTCGGCCACGAGAAGTCGAGGCGGAGGTAGCCGGGCTTGTTGTACGACCCCGACTGCAAAGCGTCGGGGCCGAGGACCTGCCGCAGGGCCGCGTGCAGAAGGTGGGTGCCGGAGTGCGCCTGACGGGCTCCGATGCGCCACTCCGGGTCTACCTGGGCCGAGACGTCGTCGCCGACGGCGATCTCGCCCTCGGTCACCTTGACGGTGTGGACGACGAGCCCCTTGGCCGCCTTCTGGACGTCGACGACCTCCATGGTGGCGCCCTGCGACTGGATGACGCCCGCGTCGGCCTCCTGGCCTCCGGACTCCGCGTAGAACGGCGTCTTCGGCAGGACGATCTCGACGGTGTCGCCCGCGACCGCGCGCTTGGCGAGTTTGCCGTCCGTAACGATCGCGCGTACCTGGCTCGGCGTCTGCAGTTCGGTGTAACCCGTGAATTCCGTGAGCCCTTCGGCCGCGATGCTCTGGTACACCTTGATGTCCGCGTGGCCGCCCTTCTTGGCCTTCGCGTCCGCGCGGGCCCGCTCCTTCTGCTCCTGCATCAGGCGGCGGAATCCCTCTTCGTCGACCTGGAGCCCGTGCTCCGACGCCATCTCGAGCGTGAGGTCGATGGGGAAGCCATAGGTGTCGTGGAGGGCGAAGGCGTCCGAGGCGTCGATGAGGTGGCCGCCCTCGGCCTTGGTGCGCTGGACCGCGGTGTCGAGGATCGTGGTTCCGCTGACGAGCGTGCGCCGGAACGCGTCCTCCTCGCTGTAGGCGATCTGCGAGATCTTGTCGAACTGCTTCTCGAGTTCGGGATAGGAGAGCTTCATCGCCTCCTTGGAGGCGGGCAGAAGGTGCGGGATCGCCGGGTCCTCGACGCCCATGAGGCGCATCGCCCGCACCGATCGCCGCAGGAGGCGACGCAAGACGTAGCCGCGCCCCTCGTTGCCGGGAATCACGCCGTCGGACATCAGCATGAGCGACGAGCGCACGTGGTCGGCGACGACCCGCATCCGGACGTCGTCGTCGCGATCCTTGCCGTACGTGCGGCCGGACAGCGCCTCTGCCGCGTGAATGACGGGCACGACCTCGTCGATCTCGTACATGTTGTCGACGCCCTGCTTGAGGAAGGCGATGCGCTCGAGCCCCATACCCGTGTCGATGTTCTTCTGCTTGAGCTCGCCGAGGATGGGGAATCCGTCCTTGCCTCCGCCCGCGCCGCGCTCGTACTGCATGAAGACGAGGTTCCAAATCTCCATGAAGCGGGCCTCGTCGGCGACGGGGCCGCCGTCGACGCCGTACTCCGGGCCGCGGTCGATGGAAATCTCGGAGCACGGACCCGCGGGACCGGGCTGGCCGGTCGACCAGAAGTTGTCCTTCATTCCCCGCCGCTGGATCCGTTCCTTCGGCAGGCCCGCGATCTCGCTCCACAGCGCCGCGGCCTCGTCATCGTCCTCGAAGACGGTCACCCACACGTCGTCGGGGTCGAAGCCGTACTTGCCGTCCGCCTCGGGTCCCGTGATGAGGTCCCAGGCGTAGGTGATGGCGCCCTCTTTGAAGTAGTCGCCGAACGAGAAGTTCCCGTTCATCTGGAAGAACGTGCCGTGGCGCGTGGTCTTGCCGACCTCCTCGATGTCCAGCGTGCGGATGCACTTCTGGACGGAGGTCGCGCGGGGCCACGGCGCCTGCTGCTGCCCCAGCATGTAGGGGATGAACGGAACCATCCCCGCCACCGTGAACAGCAGGGACGGGTCCGGAGACACGAGCGAGGCCGAGGGCACGACCTCGTGGCCGTGCCCGGCGAAGTAGTCGAGCCAACGCTGGCGGATATCCGCGGTGCGCATCGTCACTCCTCGGCGGTTCGGCTCCTTGCGGGAAGGTTCTGGAAGGCGCCCCTATCGGGCGTAGTACTCAACGACCAGCTGGACGTCGCACGTGATCGGCACCTCGTCGCGCTTGGGGCGGCGGACCAGCTTGGCCGTCAGCTTCTCCAGCTGAACGTCAAGGTAGTCCGGGACCTCGGGAAGCACGTCGCGGTGAGCGCCCGCCGCGGCCGCCATGTACGGGTCCATCGTCGCGGCCTTGGGCTTGACCTGAATGGTCTGACCCGCGGCGATGCGCTGCGAGGGGCGGTCGACGATGTGTCCGTCCACGAGGATGTGGCGGTGCAGCACCGTCTGGCGCGCCTGGAGGATGGTGCGCGCGAAGCCCGCGCGCAACACGAGCGCGTCGAGGCGCATCTCCAGGAGCTCCACCATCTCGTCGCCGGTACGACCGGGGGCCTGGTGAGCCTCTTCGTAGACGCGCGCCATCTGCTTCTCGCGCACCATGTACTGGGCGCGGAGGCGCTGCTTCTCGCGAAGTCGAACCGCGTAGTCGGATTCCTTGCGGCGTGCCGTACGGCCGTGCTCGCCGGGCGGGTAGGGCCGCTTCTCGAAGTGCTTGACGGCCTTGGGCGTCAGGGCAAGCCCGAGGGCACGGGAAAGGCGCACCTGGCGGCGCGCACGCTGAACTGAAGTCACAGTCTTCCTTTAACCACCGTGGCGCGGGAATGCGCCGTCCTACAGGGACGCGGCAAGAGCAGCCAGCTCGCCGCGAGGGCTCGGACAAGGATAGCGGACTATTGCTCGCTTGCGCCACGCCCGAGCATGTCGCGGATCTTGGCGAGCCGCGCGGCGACCTCGCGCTCGTATCCCCGCTCGCTCGGCTCGTAGTAGCGCGCGTCGGCGAGGGCGTCGGGAAGGTAGGTCTGGGCGGCGACGGCGTGAGGGGCGTCGTGGGCGTAGGAGTACGTCGTTCCGTGGCCCAGAGCGTCCGCGCCAGCGTAATGCGCGTCCCGAAGATGCGAAGGAACGACGCCGGAGCGGCCCGCGCGGATGTCGGAGATGGCGCGGTCGATGGCCAGGTAGGAGCGGTTGGACTTGGGGGCCGTCGCGAGGTACGCCGTGGCCTCCGCGAGCACGATGCGCCCCTCCGGCATCCCGATGAAGCTGACGGCGTCCGCGGCCGCCTGAGCGACGACGAGGCCCTGGGGGTCCGCCATGCCGACGTCCTCCGCGGCGAGGATGACGAGCCGTCGCGCGATGAAGCGGGGGTCCTCCCCCGCGACGATCATCCTGGCGAGGTAGTGGAGCGCGGCGTCGACGTCGCTGCCGCGCACGGACTTGATGAACGCGCTGATGACGTCGTAGTGCTGGTCGCCCTGGCGGTCGTAGGCGACGAGGGCGGCGTCCATCGCCCGCTCCGCGAGCTCCGCGGTGACCTCTCCCCCGTCCCCGGCCGCCGCGGCGAGGTTCTCCAGCAGCGTCAGCGCCTTCCGCGCGTCGGCGCCCGCGACGCGCGCGATGTGGTCGAGCGCGTCCGGTGCGAGCGTGACCGATCCCGGCGAGGCCGCGCTCGTCGGCGACGGCGCGCGCGACGAGCTCGCGAATGTGCTCGTCCCCCAACGGCCGAAGCGTCAGGAGCAGCGAGCGCGACAGGAGCGGCCCGACGACGGAGAAGGAGGGATTCTCGGTGGTCGCGGCGACGAGCGTGATCCAGCGGTTCTCGACCGCGGGAAGGAGGACGTCCTGCTGAGTCTTGGTGAAGCGGTGCACCTCGTCGACGAAGAGCACGGTCTCGGGCTCCCCCGTCGCGACCCTGCGCTTGGAGTCCTCGATCACCTCGCGCACGTCCTTGACGCCCGCGGTGACCGCCGAGAGTTCCACGAACCGGCGCCCACCGGCCACGAGGTACGCGAGCGTCGTCTTGCCCGTGCCGGGAGGCCCCCACAGCAGGACGGAGGTCGCGGCGCCCGGCTCCTCGATGAGGCGGCGCAGGGGGCTGCCCTCGGCCAGCAGGTGATCCTGCCCCACCACCTCGTCGATCGACCGCGGCCGCATGCGCACCGCGATGGGGCTCGCTGCGGTGGCGCGGGGCACGCCGGTGCCGTCGTTTCGCACGGCGTCGAAGAGGTCCACGACCTCACTCTATGGGCCCGCGACGACGCCGGTCGGCGTGTTAGTTTCTCGCCATGAGCCTCTTCGCCCGACTCTCGCGCTTCGTCACGCGCCGACCCGTGGCCGTCGTCGTCGGCTGGATCGTCGCGGCCATCGCCATGTTCGTGTTCTCGTCCGTCGGCTGGGGCGACAGCGGAAGCCTGCAGGACAGGACCACGACCGGCGAGCCCGGCGTCCGTGGCTCGGACAGCGCCTTCGCGCTCCAGGCGCATCGAGGACGCGGCCCCGTTCGAGGCGGGCACGAGCTTCAGCGCGATGCTCCTCGGGATCGACCCCTCCGATCCCTCGACCGCCAGCGGCACTCCACGAGCCGCTCGCCGCGATCGCGCACACCGACGGCGTCGCGCTCGTCGTGTCGCCCTTCGGCGCCATCCCCGGGACCTCGTTCGCCGACACGCAGATCCCCTCCTCCGGGGCCCCCGCTGGCGCCCTCGTCGCGGCGAACGGAGACGGCGCCCTTGTCCTCGTCACCCTCGCCCCGAATCACGACGACGCCGCCGTCCTCGCGCTCAACCACACCGTCGCCGACGAGTTCGGGCAGGTCCTCGACGCGGCGCGGACGGTCGCCCCGGACGCGACGCTTCAGACGTACTCGAACCGCCTGCTGTTCGAGCACTTCGACACCCGAATCTCCGAGGACCTCGTGATCGGCGAGGTCATCGCCCTTCCGCTCGCCCTCATCGTCATGGTGTTCGTGTTCGGGGGCTTCCTCGCCGCGTCCATGCCGATCGCCGGCGCGATCGCCTCGATCGCCGGGGGGCTCGCCATCCTCTACGGGTTCACGTTCCCCTACACCGTCGACAACTCCGCCGAGAGCGTCGTCACGGTGCTCGGGATCGGCCTGTGCATCGACTACGGGCTCCTCATCGTCTCCCGCTACCGGGAGGAGCTCGCGGCGGCCGATCCCGCCCTCGGAGACCCGCGGGCCGACGCCGTTGAGCGCACCATGTCCACGGCGGGCCGGACCGTCTTCTTCTCCGCGGTGACGGTCGCCATTGCGGTCGGCGGGATGCTCACCTTCGTCCCCGACCTCATGAAGGCGTTCGGGGGCGCGGCCCTCGGCGTCGTCGTCATGGCGCTGCTCGTCGCGATGACGCTCGTGCCTGCCCTCGCCTACCTCTTCGGCCACCGCCTCCAGCGGCCGGGGCTCATCGCGCGCGTCCGTGGCCTCCGGCGCGTCCTGTCCATCACGGCCGACGTCACCAAGGACGAGGGCCTCTTCTCGCGACTCACCGCGCGGGTCCAGCGGCGCCCGTGGCTCGTCGTCGTCGCGTGCCTCGCGGTGCTCGCGGTGCTCGCCGGGCCCGCGCTCGGCATTCAGCTGCGCAACTCCGGACTCGAGCTGCTGCCCAAGAACGATCCCGATCGCGTCTACGTCGACGACTTCAAGCAGAACTTCCCCGCCCTTCGGGACGCGGACGTCAACCTCGTCGCCGAGGCAAGCGCGGCGGATCTCGGCGCGTGGGTCAAGGAGAACCTCGCGGGCCTCGACGGCGTCGTCGGCGTCACGCCCGTCACCGAGGCGAACGGCCTCGCGTTCTCCGGCCTGCTCCTGTCCTTCGCCGACCCCGGAGGCCGCGACGCCGTCGACGTCGTCAACGGGATTCGCGACCTCGACCCGCCGTTTCGCCTCTACGTCGGAGGCGCGGCCGCGAACCAGATCGACTTCATCGGGGCGATCGGCGACGGCGCGCCCCTCGCGCTTGGCATCGTGCTCGTCGGCACCTTCATTCTGCTGTTCTTCATGACCGGGTCGCATCCTCGTCCCCGTCAAGGCCCTGCTCATCAACACCCTGTCCCTGACGGCCTCGATCGGCGTGTCCGTCTGGGTCTTCCAGCACGGGAACCTCGAGGGGCCGCTGCAGTTCACCTCGACGGGAGGCATCGAGACGTACGTGCTGGTGCTCATCCTGGCGTTCGGGTTTGGTCTCTCGATGGACTACGAGGTGTTCCTGCTGTCCCGGATCAAGGAGCTCGTGGACAAGGGCGTGCGCAACGACGAGGCGGTCAGGCTGGGGCTTCAGCGCTCCGGGCGGATCATCACGTCAGCCGCGACGATCGTCATCGTGGTGTTCATGGGCTTCGCCGCGGGCAAGATCCTGGTCATCAAGGAGATCGGCGTCGGCCTCGCGTTCGCGGTGTTCCTCGACGCGACGCTCGTGCGGCTCCTCCTCGTTCCCGCGACCATGACGCTTCTGGGCGACTGGAACTGGTGGGCGCCGAAGCCGCTCAAGCGCCTCTACGGGCGCATGAGCATCACGCACTAGGCGCCGCGACTAGGCCCAGGGCGCCGGGGCCTTCTTCGCCTCGGGCTTGAAGTCGACGCCCGGTCTCCTTGCGCTGCTGCGCGGGGATCGGCGCCGGCGCGCCCGTGAGCGGGTCGTAGCCGCCCCCGGACTTGGGGAAGGCGATGACGTCGCGGATCGAGTCCGCCCCCGCGAGGATCGTCGCGATGCGGTCCCAGCCGAACGCGATGCCGCCGTGGGGCGGCGCGCCGAACGCGAAGGCGTCGAGCAGGAAGCCGAACTTCTCCTGCGCCTCGGCCTCGTTGATCCCCATGACCTCGAAGACCCGCTCCTGAACGTCGCGCCGGTGGATACGGATGGACCCCCCGCCGATCTCGTTGCCGTTGCACACGATGTCGTAGGCGTAGGCGAGGGCCTCGCCTGGCTCCTTGTCGAACGTCTCGAGGAACTCCGGCTTGGGGCTCGTGAAGGCGTGGTGAACGGCCGTCCACGCCCCCGTGCCGACCGCGACGTCGTCGTCGTCCGCCGTGACGGGCTTGAACAGCGGCGCGTCCACGACCCAGGTGAACTCGAAGGTGCCGGGGGCGATGAGATCGAGCCGGTTGGCGATCTCGACGCGGGCGGCGCCGAGCAGGGCGCGCGAGGACTCCACGGGTCCGGCCGCGAAGAAGACGCAGTCGCCCGGCTTCGCGCCGACGGCGGCCGCGAGTCCCGCGCGCTCCTCGTCCGAGAGGTTCTTGGCGACGGGGCCGGCGAGCTCGCCCGACTCCTCGACCAGCACGTACGCGAGGCCCTTGGCGCCGCGCTGCTTGGCCCACTCCTGCCAGGCGTCGAGCGTCTTGCGCGGCTGCGAGGCCCCGCCCTCCATGACGACGGCGCCCACGTAGGGGGCCTGGAACACCCGGAAGGGCGTGTCCTTGAAGAAGTCCGTCATCTCGACGAGCTCGACGCCGAAGCGCAGGTCGGGCTTGTCCGAGCCGAAGCGGCGCATCGCCTCGGCGTAGGTGATGCGCGGAATCGGGAGCGCGACGTCCACGCCGATGAGCTTCCATGCGGCCTGAACGATCGCCTCGCCCACCTCGATCACGTCGTCCTGGTCCACGAACGACATCTCGATGTCCAGCTGCGTGAACTCGGGCTGGCGGTCCGCGCGGAAGTCCTCATCGCGGTAGCAGCGGGCGATCTGGTAGTACCGCTCCATTCCGGCGACCATCAGGAGCTGCTTGAACAGCTGGGGCGACTGGGGCAGGGCGTACCAGGAGCCGGGCGCGAGGCGCGCGGGGACGACGAAGTCGCGGGCGCCCTCGGGGGTGGAGTGCGTGAGGGTCGGCGTCTCGATCTCCAGGAAGTCGCGCTCGTCGAGGACTTCGCGCGCGGCCCGGTTGAGCGCGGAGCGCAGCACCATGGCCTCGCGGGGCTTGGGCCTCCGGAGGTCCAGGTAGCGGTACTTGAGGCGAGCCTCCTCCCCCACCGCGACGTGCTCGTCGATGGGGAACGGGAGGGGGGCCGACGGGTTGAGGACGACGACGTCGTCGGCCACGACCTCGACCTCGCCGGACGGGAAGGTTGGCGTTGGCGCTCCCATCGGGGCGCAGGCGCACCAGCCCGGTCACCTGCAGGACGTACTCGGCGCGGAGCTCGTGGGCGACCTCCTCGCGGATGACCACCTGCGCGAAACCCGACGAGTCCCTCAGGTCGATGAAGGCGACCCCGCCGTGGTCTCGCCTGCGTCCCACCCAGCCGGCGAGCGTGACGGTCGCGCCGGCGTCGGCGGCGCGGAGGTTGCCTGCGAGGTGCGTGCGGTGCACGGGGAACTCCTTGTGGATCGGGGTCGGCTCAGAGTCTAGCGGCGTTCGACCCTGGGCCAGAGGTCGTCCGCGGGGGGCTCCCACGTCGCGGCATCCGCTGGCCCCTGTTCTCCCGAGCGAATGTCCTTCACCTCGTCGCCGCCCTCGCCGGGGAACCAGACGAACGGGATCCCTCGCCGGTCCGCGTGCTGGATCTGCTTGCCGAACTTCGCGGCGCTCGGCGCCACCTCGCACGGAATGCCGCGCGCGCGAAGCGCGTCGGCGATGGCGTTCGAGCGCGCCCTGCCCTCCTCGTCGGCGACGGCGACGACGACCGCGGAGGGGACGGCGCGCGTCGCGGCCGCGAGGCCCGCCGACAGGATGCGGCTCACGAGCCTGGTCACGCCGACGGAGATCCCGACGCCGGGAAGCGTCGAGCCGCCGACGGTTACGAGGCTGTCGTAGCGGCCGCCGGAGCAGATGGAGCCCAGGGACTCGTGGCCCTCGAGGAAGGTCTCGTAGACCGCGCCGGTGTAGTAGTCGAGGCCGCGCGCGATGCGCAGGTCGGCGCGCGCCACGCCGGGGACCGCGGCGTTGATCCCGTCGACGAGAGCGGCGAGCGAGGCGATGCCGTCCTCGAGCTCGGCCGACGCGACCTTGTGCTTCGACGCGAGCGCGCGCACCTCGTCGGCGAACGACGCGTCGGGCGCGGCGATCTCCGCGAGGTCGAGGCACGCGGCGACGGCCGCGTCGGCCACCCCTCCCTGCCTCAGCTCCGCCGCGACGCCCTCCCGGCCGATCTTCTCCAGCTTGTCCACGGCCCGGAGCGCGGCGGGGACGTCCGCGATCCCCACCCCGCGATAGAAGGCCTCGACGAGCCTGCGGTCGTTCACGTGGATCCGCACGGGAGGGATCGGGAGGCTCGCGAGGGCCTTGGCGACGACGGACGCCACCTCGGCCTCCGCGTGAGCCGGGAGCGCCTCGCGGGCGACGATGTCGATGTCGGCCTGGTAGAACTCGCGGAAGCGCCCCTCCTGCGGCCGCTCGCCGCGCCAGACCTTCTGAATCTGGTAGCGGCGGAAGGGGAACGCGAGCGTGCCAGAGAACTCCTCGACGTACCGCGCGAAGGGCACGGTCAGGTCGAAGTGAAGGCCCAGTCCGGAGTCCCCATCCTCGGCGTCCGCCAGCACGCGGCGAAGCGCGTAGATCTCCTTTGACGCGTCCGAGTCGCCGCGCAGGCGCTCGAGCGGCTCGATGGCCCGCGTCTCGATCTCGGCGAATCCGTGAAGCGCGAACACGCCGCGGAGCGTTTCAATGACGTGGCGCTCGACGACCCGCTCGCCTGGTGTCCACTCGGGAAACCCGGAGACGGGCTGGACGCGACTCATCCGGCCATTGTTCCATCCCGGAACCCCTAGACTGGCGACTCGACACCCCTGCGGAGGGACCATGGCGACGAATAAGCAGGCGCGCGCGCAACAAAGGCGGCGCTACGAGCAATTCCAGGCAAAGATCGCTGCTCGCGAGGCGCGCAGGCGCAGGCGCAACCGGATCACGGCCATCGTCGCGATCGTCGTCGTGGCTCTCGGCGTCGGGACCGCCGGATTCTTCTCCTTCCGTCCAAGCGACTCCCCCGCGCCCTCGGCGACGCCGTCCGCCGAGCCCTCGGTCACCACGTCGGCCGCGCCGACGAGCTCGGCGCTCGCCCCCGCCCCATCCGTCGCGGAGAACCGCACGTGGAACGCCGCGATCGCCACGAGCAAGGGCGACATCACCGCGACCCTGGACGGCGCTGCCGCGCCGCAGGCCGTCGCCTCGTTCGTCACGCTCGCTCGCGACGGGTTCTTCAACGGCACGACGTGCCACCGCCTGACGACCGGCGGAATCTACGTCCTTCAGTGCGGCTCACCCGACGGCACGTCGACGGGCGGCCCCGGCTACACCTTCGGCCCCGTCGAGAATGCCCCGGACAACGACATCTACCCCGCGGGAACCATCGCGATGGCGCGGGTCGGCAACGACGGATACTCCATGGGCAGCCAGTTCTTCTTGGTCTACAAGGACTCCCAGATCCTCTCCGATACCGCTGGCGGGTACACCGTCTTTGGCACGATCACCGACGGCCTGGCTATTCTGGAAGCAATCGGAGCCGCGGGGACGTCCGACGGAAGTGTCGATGGATCCCCCGTCGAGCCCGTCACGATCAACGAGGTAACTGTCGAATGAGCGTTCCGACGTCCGCACCGAAGCCCAAGCCCCCCAAGGCGCCCTCGCCGAAGGTGCTCGCGGGCAAGGCTCACCACCCGGTCAAGGTTCCGGTGGTTGCGGACGTCGACCCCGCCGAACTCGCGGCCGCAGCGGCGCACGGCAGCGTCGATGGCGAGTCCGTGGTGCTCGTCGACGGCGAAGCCAGGCACGTCGTCGGGCCGGCGGAGGGCGACGAGCCCGTGCTCGCCTACGCCCGCCGGTACTTCGAGCACGTGGGCGAGCTCGAGCGTTTCCACGCCCGCCTCGAGACGTCCGAGCCGTCGATCCGCGACATCGACCAGGCGCTCGCCTCGCTTCGCGCGGTCAGCGAAACCCCTGACTGCGTCGGCGACCTCGCCGGCGTTCCGCACCCGGCTCGCCCCCATCGAGGAGCAAGCGACCGCCCTGAGGGACTCCATGGTCGCCGCCAAGGCCGAGGCTCGCGCGCAGGCGCTCGCGCAGCGCGAGGAGATCGTCGCGAAGGCCGAGGCCATCGCGGCCAAGGGCGAGGACCAGATCCGTTGGAAGGACGACACCGCGGAACTCCGCGAACTCCTCGACGCGTGGAAGGCGGCCCAGAAGGAGGGCGCGCGCATCGGCAAGGACGTGGAGAAGACGCTCTGGCAACGCTTCGCGCACGCTCGCACGACGTTCGAGCGCGTCCGCAAGCACCACTTCGCGGATCTCGACAAGGTCAATGCCGAGGTCGCGGCCCGCAAGGAGGCTCTCGCCGCAAGGGCGGAGGCGCTCGCCACCTCCACGAACTGGGACGCCACCGCACGGGCGTTCCGTGACCTCATGGCCGAGTGGAAGACCGCCGGCCGCGGGCGCCGCGCCTCCGACGACGCCCTGTGGGCGCGATTCCGCGCAGCGCAGGACGCCTTCTTCGAGGCCAAGAAGGTCGCGAACGAGGCGACGGCGGAGGTGCTGAACGCCAACCTCGGAGCGAAGGAAGCCGCCGTCAAGGAGGCGGAGGCTCTCCTCCCCATTCGACGACCTGAAGCAGGCCAAGGCCGCCCTCAGGGTGGCGCAGGACCACTTCGAGGCCGCGGGCGAGGTCTCCAAGCCGGACGCCGTACGCCTGAACCGGCGCCTGAGCGCCGTCGAACGCGCCGTCCGCGAGGCCGACGGCGCCGTGTGGGACAAGAAGAACCCTGAACTCGAGGCCCGCGTGAGCGGCGCCGCGCAACAGCTCGTCAACGCGATCGCGGACCTCGACGCACAGATCGCCGCGGCGCAGAAGACGGGCGACGCGAGCACGGTCAAGGACCTCACCGAGTCCCGCGACGCCCGCCAGGCGTGGCTCGACCAAATCCAGGCGAGCGTCTCCTAGACCTCGGGGTTGTCCCCAGTCCCCCGCCCCGCCACCTGCGTCCCGTCCCCTTGGGGCACCCTGGTGGCGTGCTTCCCGTTTCGGCCGACGACGTCGGCGCCGTCGCGCTCGCCCGCATGGTGCGCGACGGGGCGGCGGAGTACCTCGCCCCCGGCTACGCGGCCGCCAGGGACCTCCCCCTTCCCGCGCCCGCGAGGGCGAGCACGCTCGAGGCGGTCGTCCCCGGACACACCGTCGTCTCCGGGCTCGCGGGCCTGTGGATCCACAGGGGCGGCGCGGCGCCCTCGATCGTGGACCTCGTGGGCCCCAGGGGCCTCCACCGCGCCAAGCCAGGCGCCGACGCGCGCGGCTGGACCCTCGCGTTCCACTCCGGCGCGGCCGCGGATGAACCGTGGGAGCGATTCGCGAGCCTCCGGGTGGCCTCCCCCGCCCGGTGCGTCGCGGACGCGCTGCGGTGGGCGGACCTTGCGGCGGCCATCGGGGTGACCTGCGCCGCGATCCGGGGCGGAGATGTTGACGCGGCGGACGTCGCGGCGCTCGTCGCGCGGGACGACCCCAGGGGATTCGGCGCCGCTCGCGTGCGTTCGGCGTGGGCGGCGATCAGCAGCGTGACGAGCGATCGCGCCGAGGCTCGGCACGGGGTCGCGCGCGCCGGAGCTGCGGCCGCTAGCTGCTTACCCGGCGCGAGCCCGTGATCCGCTGCACGTCGTAGACCCCGTCGATCTTGCGAATCGCCGCGAGTACGGCCCCGAGGTGGGACGGGTCGGCCATCTCGAAGGTGAAGCTCGACATCGCGACGCGGTCCTTGGTCGTCGAGACGTTGGCGGTGAGGATGTTGAGGTGATGATCGGACAGCGCCTGGGTGACGTCGGACAGCAGGCGCGCCCGGTCGAGCGCCTCGACCTCGATCTGGACGAGGAACGTCGCGTCAGCCTGGCCCGTCCACTCCACGTCGACCAGCCGCTCCGGCTGCTCGCGCAGGACCCTCAAGTTGTCGCAATCCGTGCGGTGGACGCTCACGCCTGAGCCGCGAGTGACGAAGCCCTGGATCTCGTCTCCAGGAACGGGAGTGCAGCACTTGGAGAGCTTGACGACGACGTCGGTCAGGCCGTGGACGGAGATGCCGGGGTCCCCCTGGTGGACGCGCCTCGGGCGGCGGACGCCCGGGCGGGTGACCTCCGCGAGATCCTCCTGCGCCCCCTCCTTGCCCCCGACCGCCTGCACGATGCGCGCCACGACGTCCGACGCCTGCTCCCGGTGCTCGCCGATCGCGGCGTAGAGCGCCTCGACGTCCTCGTAGTGCATCTCCCTGCACAGGACGAGGAGGGACTGGCGGTTCATGAGCCGCTGCATCGGAAGGTGCTGGCGCCGGATGGCGCGCGCGAGCATGTCGCGGCCGGTCTCGATGGACTCCTCGCGCCGCTCGCGCGTGAACCAATGACGGATCTTGTTGCGGGCGCGGGTGGACGCGACGAATTCGAGCCAGTCGCGCTTGGGTGCCGCGTTCTCGTCCGAGGAGGTGAGGATCTCGACGGTGTCGCCGTTGTCGACGCGAGAGTCGAGGGGGACGAGCCTGCCGTTGACCTTGGCGCCGATGGTCCGGTGGCCCACCTCGGTGTGGACCGCGTACGCGAAGTCGATGGGCGTCGCGCCCTCGGGCAACGCCAGCAGCTTGCCCCCGGGGGTGAAGGCGTAGACCTCCGCCGGCCCGATCTCGCCGCGAAGGGCGTCGAGGAACTCGCTCGGATCCGCCGTCTCCTGCTGCCAATCCGCGATCTGGCGGAGCCAACCCATCTCCGCCGCGCCGTCGGCCGGGGCCTTGGGCCCCTTGTCCGATTGCTTGTAGCGCCAGTGCGCCGCGAGTCCGTACTCGGCCATCCTGTGCATGTCGTACGTGCGAATCTGGAGCTCGACGGGCTTGCCCGTGGGCCCGATGACGGTGGTGTGGAGCGACTGGTAGAGGTTGAATTTTGGCGTGGCGATGTAGTCCTTGAAGCGTCCGGGCACGGGCTGGTACCGCGCGTGGAGCGCGCCGAGCACCGCGTAGCAGTCCCGCACGGAGTCCACGAGGATGCGGATCCCCACCAGGTCGTAGATGTCGCCGAGGTCGCGGCCCCGGACGATCATCTTCTGGTAGACGGAGTAGTAGTGCTTGGGGCGACCGCTGATCGTCGCCTTGATCTTCATCTCCGCGAGGGCGGCCTCGACCTCCTTGCGCACGATCCCGAGGTACTTCTCGCGCTCGGGCGCCCGCTCGGCGACGACGTCGACGATCTCCTGGTAGATCTTGGGGTAGAGGGTCGAGAAGCTGAGGTCCTCGAGTTCCCACTTCATGGTGTTGAGGCCCATGCGGTGTGCGAGCGGGGCGTAGATCTCCAGGGTCTCCTGCGCCTTGCGCCTCGCGCTCTCCTCGGACACGAATTGCCACGTGCGCGCGTTGTGGAGGCGGTCGGCGAGCTTGAGCAGCAGGACCCGAATGTCCTTCGCCATCGCGATGACCATCTTGCGAACGGTCTCCGCCTGCGCCGCCTCGCCGTAGGCGAGCTTGTCGAGTTTCGTGACGCCGTCGACGATCATCGCGACCTCGTCGCCGAACTCCTCCCGGATCGCCTCGACGGACAGGCCCGTGTCCTCGACGACGTCGTGGAGCAGCGCCGCCGCAACGACGCCCTCGGGAAGCCCGAGCTCGGCCACGATGAGCGCGACCGCGACAGGGTGGGTGATGTACGGATCTCCGCTCAGCCGCTTCTGACCCGCGTGCTGACGCTTGGCGACCTCGTAGGCGCGCTCGATCTGCGCCGTCTTCGCCTTGGGGTACATCTTGCGAAACGCTTCGAGGACGCCGTCCAATTCGCCCGTCGGCGGCTTCTGGCCGTCGGAGGAAACCGAGCGGGCCAGACGGCGCGGAGGGGACGCGGGTATCGGTCACGTCGCCTCCTCGGTTGCCGGTCGTTCTAGTTTACGACCGGCGCTTGCGCCGAGGCTGCGCCTGAACCCCCTTGTGAGCGCCGGGCGAGACCGCGATAACGGGCGCGGGCGTCGAAGGGTCGATGCCCTGGTTGTATCGCGATTCCAGCACGTCCGCCGTGTGCTTCTTCACCGTCTCTTCCCGGCCCCGAAGCGCGACGAGGAACGGCGTCGCGACGAAGATCGAGGAGTAGGTGCCGACGGCGAGGCCGACGAAGAGCGCGAGAGAGATGTCCTTGAGGGTGTCCGCCCGGAGCGCGTACGAGCCGATGAAGAGGATCGACATGACGGGCAGGAGGGCGACGACGGACGTGTTGATCGAGCGCACGAGCGTCTGGTTCACCGCGAGGTTGGCGAGCTCCGCGTACGTGTAGCGCTTCTGCGACACGTACTCGGCGGTGTTCTCCCTGACCTTGTCGAACACGACGACGGTGTCGTAGAGGGAGAAGCCGAGGATGGTCAGGAATCCGATCACCGTCGCGGGGGTGACCTCGAATCCGACGCCCGCGTAGACCCCGACGGTGAAGAGGAGGTCGTGCGCGAGCGCGATCAGCGCGGCGGCCGCCATGCGCCACGCGCGGAAGTACGCGGCCATGAACGCGGCGACAAGGAAGATGAAGATCACGAGCGCCTTGAGCGCCTTGGAACTCACGTCGGCGCCCCACGTCGGGCCCACGATGGTGGTCGAGACGGAATCCTGCGCGTTGACGCCGTACGCGGCGGCGAGGGCGTCGGCCACTTCGGCCGCAGCCGTGTCGGTGAGGCTCGCCATCTGCACCTGGATGTTGATCGAGTTGTCGAGGCCGGTGTTGACCGTGACCGTCGGGTCCGCGGTCGCGTCGACGCTCGCGACGGCGTCCCGCGCGGGCTGCACGTCCGAGGAGCTCGACCCCGCTGACGTCGAACTTCGACCCGCCCTTGAAGTCGATCCCCTGGTGGATGCCGCGACCGTACAGCAGGCCGATGGCGAGGAGCATCAGGAGGGTGGACACGACGAACCAGCGGCGTCGCTGCATGACGATGGGGTAGGACTTCCTGCCCGAGTGGAGGTCGTTGCCCCACTTCGCGAGGCTCATAGCCATCAGCGGTCTCCCTTCGGAGCCGCAGACGCGCCCGCGGCGGCGGCCTTGCGTTCGGCGAGCGTCATCTCGGCCACGGCCACCTTGCCTCTTCCCTTGTAGAACGAGTCCTTGCCCAGTTGCCTCGGGTCGAGGCCCGACAGCTTGTGGCCCTGCCCGAAGAACTTGGTGCGGGCGAGCAGGATCAGGATCGGGTGAGTGAAGAGCATGACGACGACGAGGTCGACGATGGTGGTCAGCCCGAGCGTGAAGGCGAAGCCCTTCACGTTACCGACGGCGGTCAGGTACAGCACCATCGCGGCGAGGAAGCTCACCGAGTCCGAGGCCAGGATGGTGCGGCGGGCGCGGCTCCACCCGTGCTCGACGGAGGCGGGCAGAGTTCTCCCGTCTCGTCAGTTCGTCTCGCACGCGTTCGAAGTACACGATGAAGGAGTCGGCGGTCACACCGATCGACACGATGATGCCGGCCACGCCCGCGAGGCTGAGGCGATACCCGATGAGGCCGGAGAGGTAGGTGATCGATCCGTAGGTCACGGCGCCCGCGATGACGAGCGAGGCGACGGTGACGAAACCGAGCGCGCGGTACTGGATCATCGAGTACAGGACGACGAGCGCGAGGCCGATTCCGCCGGCGATCAGTCCGCCCTGGAGCTGGGCCTTGCCCGAGCGTCGGCGTGGTCTTTGACTGGCTCAGCGTGCGTCATGGTCAGCGGAAGCGCGCCGAACTTGATCTGGTTCGCGAGCAGCTCGGCCGACTCCGGGGTGGTGAAGTTCCCGCTAATGCGTCGCGGTGCCGGTGAGGATGGCGGCCTGGGTCTGCGGGGCCGAGATCACCAGGCCGTCGAGGACGATCGCGAAGCGGTTGCGGTCCACCTGGGAGCTGACCGCAGGGTTGTAGAGCGAGAACAGCCGGGTGGTCACCTCGCCGAACTTCGTCCCGCCCTCGCCGGAGAAGCTCAGGTTGACCTGGTACTCGTTCGGCTGAACCTGGCCCGTCGAGTTGTACATGGGGCTCGCGGTTGCGTCCGTGACGTCCGTCCCCTTCAACTCCACCGGGCCGAGGACGTAGCGCGCTCCGGGGAACTCGGGGTCCGTTCCGCAGGTGACGAAGGCCTCGTTCGGGTCGCCCGGGTCGCCGCCCTGGACGGTTGCGGGGTCGGTGCAGTCGAGCGCGAGGAATGCCGCCTTGTCGGCGTCCGTAATCCAGGTATACGACGAGTCCGTGCCTGCCATCGCGCCGTCGTCGCCGAGCGTCGGGAACGTCGTGGCCGTTCCCGTGGTCCGCGACGAGGACGGGGCGGAACTGGAGCTGCGCGGACTGCTTCACGAGGGCGATCGTCTGCGCGTCCGGGTTTCCCGGGAGCGAGACGACGATGTGGTTCGGGCTTCTCCGTGGCGATGAGCGCCTCCGCGGTGCCGGACGCGTCGACGCGACGGCGGATGATCTCCACGGACTGCTGGAGCGCCTCCGTCGGTCGGGTCCGAGCCGTCCGTGGTCGACGCCTGGAGGATGATGATCTGCCCGCCAGCGAGGTCGAGGCCCAGCTCGGGCGTCCACTTGTGGTCGTTGACGAGCGCCTCGTACACGACCGCCTCCGCCGAGGCCGACGATGATGGCGAGAAGCCATAGCAGCGAGTTGCGCGCGGCTTTGGTGAGGGTCGACACGGGTGTCCTTCGGCTCGGGTGCGGCTCGGTGGAGCCCTGCCGATTCTAGGCGGTTCGCGCGACCCGCGTCGAACCGGCCCGCGAAACGCGGCGCGATTCAGTCGAAGAGGCGGGAGCCCTTGGCGCCGGGAACGCCCTCCCGGGGAACGTCGAGCCCGAGGTGCTCCCACGCCGCCGGCGTCGCGATGCGGCCGCGCGGCGTCCTGCTCATGAGGCCCTCCCGCACAAGGAAGGGCTCCGCGACCGTCTCGACCGTCTCGGTCTCCTCCCCCACGGACACCGCGAGCGTCGACAGTCCCACGGGACCTCCGCCGAACCGCGTGCAGAGCGCGCCGAGCACCGCGCGGTCCAGGCGATCGAGGCCGCGCTCGTCGACCTCGTATACGGCGAGCGCCTCGCGCGCCGCGGCGAGGCTCCCCCGCCCGTCGCCGTGGACCTCGGCCCAGTCGCGCACGCGCCGGAGGAGCCGGTTCGCGATGCGGGGCGTGCCGCGGGAGCGCCCGGCGATCTCGGTCGCGGCGTCCGCGTCCACGGAGAAGCCGAGCAGGCCCGCGGCGCGCTCGAGGATGCGCCGCAGCTCGTCGTCGGAGTAGAAGTCCAGGTGGGCGGTGAAGCCGAACCGGTCGCGCAGCGGCGCGGGGAGGAGGCCGGCGCGGGTGGTCGCGCCGACGACGGTGAAGCGCGGGAAGGCTGAGCGGTATCGACGCGGCGCCCACGCCCTTTCCCACCACGACGTCGACGCGGAAGTCCTCCATCGCGAGGTAGAGCATCTCTTCCGCCGGCCGCGCGAGGCGGTGGATCTCGTCGATGAACAGCACCTCGCCCTCGGCGAGGGAGGACAAGATCGCGGCAAGGTCGCCCGCGTGCTGGATCGCGGGGCCAGACGTCACCCGCATGGTCGCGCCCATCTCCCCCGCGACGATCATGGCGAGGGTGGTCTTCCCGAGTCCGGGCGGGCCGGAGAGCAGGGCGTGGTCGGCGGGGGCGCCGCGGCCCTTCGCGGCCTTGAGGACGAGGCCGAGCTGGTCGCGAACGACGCGCTGCCCGACGAACTCGTCGAGCGACGACGGGCGAAGGGCCGCCTCGTTCGAGCGCTCGATGGCGTCGGCGTCGAGGTCCACGACGCGCTCGATCTCGGCGATCTCGCCCAGATCCGCGCCCGCGAGCGGCTCATCCATGCGTGCCTCCCAGCCTCTGAAGCGCCGCGCGCAACACCGTCGGCACCTCCCCGTCCTCGACGGGACCAGGCGCGACGGCGTCGACCGCCGCGCGCGGCCCCCTTGGCATTCCATCCGAGCCCGACGAGCGCCTCGACCACCTGGTCGCGCCCGTCGCCCGACGCCGTCGCGCCCTCGGCATCGGGGAGCACGAGCTTGCCGCCAAGCTCCAGCAGCAGCCGCGCCGCGACCTTGGCGCCGACCCCGGGAACGCGCTCAAGCGCCGCGCGATCCCCCGCCGCGACCGCGCGACGCGAGCTGGCGCGGGGCGTGGACGGCGAGCATCGCGAGGGCGAGGCGCGGCCCCACACCGCTGACCGCCTGGAGCGCGACGAACGTCTCCCGCTCCTCCCGCGACGCGAACCCGAAGAGGGTGAGGCTCTCCTCCCTGACGACGAGGTGCGTCCAGAGCCGAATGGGCTGCCCCGCGCGCGCTCCGGAGAGCGTCGCGGGCGTGGACAGGACGTGCAGCCCGACGCCGCCGACGTCGACGACGAGGGACGACGCGTCGACGACGAGGACCTCGCCCGCCAGTTGTGCGATCAACGACCCTCCCGCGCGGCTCGAACGTATGTACGAACAACGCTACGGCACGGGAGGCTTGGCGTTCGAGCGACGCGCCGCGCGCTCCGCCTCCGCCCACCGCGTCTGAGCGCGGGTCGCGATCGCGGAAATGTCCTGGGTATCGGCGCCCGGGACGGCCCCGCGCCACGCGTGGCAGATCGCGATGGCGAGGGCGTCCGACGCGTCGGCCGGGCCGTCGGGAACTCCCTCCCCGAGCAGGCGGCGCACCATCGCGGCCACCTGCTCCTTGGAGGCGCGCCCGTTCGCCGTGACCGAGGCCTTGACCTCGCTCGGCGTGTACAGGGCAACCGGAATGCCCCGGCGTTCGGCGATGAGCATGACGATTCCCGAGACCTGGGCGGTCCCCATGACCGTCCGGACGTTGTGCTGGGCGAAGACGCGCTCCATGGCGATGGCAGCGGGCGCGTGGGCGTCGAGGACCCCCTCGACCGCGTCCGCGATCGACGCGAGCCTGCGCGGCACGTCGTCTCCGATCGGAGACTGGGCGACGACGACGTCGACGAGGGTCGCGCGACGCGAAGCCCCGGCCTCGATCACGCCAAGGCCGCACCGCGTAAGGCCGGGGTCGACGCCGAGGATGCGCACGACTACTCGGCCGCCTCCGCCATGACCTCGTCGGAGGCGTCGAAGTTCGCGAAGACGTTCTGGACGTCGTCGCTGTCCTCGAGCGCGTCGATGAGGCGCAGCGTCTTGCGCGCGACGTCGACGTCGACCTCGACCTGCATCGACGGCACGAACGACGCCTCCGCGCTCTCGTAGTCGATGCCCGCCGCCTGGAGCGCCTCGCGCACCCGGACCACGTCCGTTGCCTCGGAGATGATCTCGAACACCTCTCCGAGGTCGGTGATCTCCTCGGCGCCGGCCTCGAGGGTCGCCTCGAGCAGGGCGTCCTCGGTCGCGCCCGATTCCTTGGCGACGATGATCTGCCCCTTGCGGGAGAAGAGGTAGCTCACGGAGCCGGGGTCAGCGAGGGTGCCGTTGTTGCGCGTGAGCGCGGTGCGAACCTCCATCGCGGCGCGGTTGCGGTTGTCCGTCAGGCACTCGATGAGGATCGCGACGCCGCCGGGCCCGTAGCCCTCGTACATGATCGTCTCGTAGTCGGCGCCGCCTCCCTCGAGGCCGCTGCCGCGCTTGATCGCGCGGTCGATGTTGTCGTTCGGGACGGACGTCTTCTTGGCCTTCTGGACCGCGTCGAAGAGGGTGGGGTTTCCCGCGAGGTCCCCGCCGCCCATCCGGGCCGCGACCTCGATGTTCTTGATGAGCTTCGCGAAGAGCTTGCCCCTCTTGGCGTCGATCACGGCCTTCTTGTGCTTGGTCGTGGCCCATTTGGAGTGACCTGACACTGTGCTCCTCGCTTCTTCCGCGCTTTCGGGGTTGTCCCGCGCCCCTGGACGTCCGGCAACTTTGCCATTCTAGGGCAGGCGCCCACCCCTCTCTCGGGCCACCCCGCCCCGGCGCGGCCTACGCGAGCCGAACGCCAGAGGACTTGAGCTCGAGGCTCGCGAGCGCCTTGAGCACCTTCTCGTCCTCGCGCCGCCACGCGCCGGCCGGATCGGCGTCGATCTTCGCGAGCGCGGAGAGCTTCTGGCCGCACAGGGCGCGCAGGGCGAGCAGGTCCCTGCTGTTCTCGTGGGCGAGCATCGCCTTCGCCTTGGACGCCTTGATGGCGAAGCGGATGCGTGGGACGAGCCAGAAGATGAGGATCGTGAGCACCGGCAGGAACGCGATGCCGATTCCGAGCCCGAGGGCGAGGTTGTGGACGGCCTCCTGCTGGGCCTGTCCCGCGTGCTCGAGCTCGCGGCCCGCGGCGCTCGCGGCGTCGAACGGCACGCGGATGCTGTCGCCGATGACCCATATCCCTCCGAGGTCGTCGCCGATGTTCGACATGGTTCCGCGGAAGCCCGCGCCCGCGTTCTCCATCTGTATCCCGAAGGCCTGGAGTTTCATGACGAGCGAGTAGAGCCACCAGCCGAGCCACACCCACAGGGCGATATTGAGCGCGGCGAAGAGGTCGAAGGTGATCTGGCGGGCGCGCTGGGCGCGGTAATCCGAATAGAGCTTCATGGCCTCATGATCGCGCACCGGCGGCGCGAGCGGGCGGCCTCTGGCCCGGACGAGCCATGAGCGCCCCTGCAGACACCGGCGGTGCTGAGCGGAGGAGTCGGACCCGGATCCGCCCTGAACGCCCCTGCAGACACCGGCGGTGCTGAGCGGAGGAGTCGGACCCGGATCCGCCCTGAACGCCCCTGCAGACACCGGCGGTTCGGCGCGGAGGAGTCTGGCCCGGATCCGCCCTGAACGCCCCTGCCGACACGGGCGGTCGCTCATCGCCTTGCGGACGACATTCAAGCGCCCCTGCCGACATGGGCGGTCGCACGGGGGTGTGTTGCGACCCGTTTCTGTCGGCAGGGAGGTTCGGATCGCGCGGTCGCGCCGGAGACTCGCGTGCCGGAGACTCGCGAGCCGGAGACCCGCGGACCGGAGACTCGAGTGCCGGAGACTCGCGAGCCGGAGACCCGCGTACCGGGGACCGGTGCCCCGCGCGCCCGAGCACCGACTCTCCGAGATCGCCCGCAGCAATCGCCCGCAGCAATCGCCCGCAGCCTAGGTCGCGGCCCGAGCGAGGTCCACGAGGAGGCGGTGAACCCGCACGTCGCCCGAGAGCTCGGGGTGGAACGCGGTGGCGATGAGCGCCCCGTGCCGAACGGCGACGACGTGGCCCCCGTGATGGTCGTCCGTCGCGAGGACCTCGACGGCGGGGTCGAGCGTTTCCACCCACGGAGCCCTGATGAACGTGGCGTGCATCGTCGTCCCGTCGGGCCGCCAGACGATCTCGGCCTCCGAGGAGTCCACCTGGCGGCCGAAGGCGTTGCGGCGCACCGTCATGGGGATTCCGCCGAGCGTCTGCTGGTCGGCGGTCCCGTCGACGATCGTGTCCGCGAGCAGGATCATGCCGGCGCACGTCCCGAGCGCCGGCATCCCGTCCCGCAGCCGCGCCCGCAGCGGCTCGAACAGCCCGAACGCGCGCAGGAGCTTGTCGATCGTCGTGGATTCGCCGCCGGGGATGACCATCGCATCGGCCGACGCGAGCTCCTCCGCGCGCCGCACCCCGAACCCGGCGACGCCCAGCGCGTCGAGGGTCGCGAGGTGCTCGCGCACGTCGCCCTGCAGCGCGAGGACGCCGACTCGCGCGGCCCGGCCCGTCACTCCCGCTCCGTCCCGAGGTGGCGCAGCGCGCCGTCCCACGGCAGCACGGTCGCGAGGGCCTCCGCGAGCGTCGTCGGGAAGACCTCGATGTCGGCGTCGCGGAGATCCCCGGCGCTCATCCACGCGACGGCCTCGAGCGTGTCGCGCTCGACCTCGGTCCACACCACCTCCTGGCGGGGCGTCGCGGCGTCGACGCGGGCGAGGAAGAACTCCTCGTGCTGCACGTAGGGGCGCTCCATGAAGTCGAAGACGGCGGTCCGCTCCCATACGGGCCCGACCAAGGCCGCCGGATCCAGGACGTACCCCGTCTCCTCGCGCGCCTCACGCGCCGCCGCCTCGCGCGTCGTCTCCCCGTCGTCGAGCCCACCCCCGGGGGTGAACCACCACGAACGCTCGGGCATCGCGGGGTCGTGGCCGCGCAGCACCAACAGCCGGTCGGACTCGTCGAGGATCAGGACGCGGGCGGCCTCGCGGGGAGTCGCCTCCGCGGCGGCCACCGGACTACCAGCCGCGCTCGGCGAGCCGGTGCGGCTCGGGAACGTCCTCGACGTTGATGCCGACCATCGCCTCGCCGAGGCCGCGCGAGACGTCGGCGATGACCTTGGGGTCGTCGAAGAAGGTGGTCGCCTTGACGATGGCGGCGGCGCGCTCGGCGGGGTTCCCGGACTTGAAGATCCCGGAGCCGACGAAGACGCCCTCGGCGCCCAGCTGCATCATCATCGCGGCGTCCGCGGGGGTCGCGATGCCGCCAGCGGTGAAGAGGACGACGGGCAGCTTGCCGCTCTGCGCGACCTCCTTGACGAGGGCGTACGGCGCCTGGAGTTCCTTGGCGGCGACGTACAGCTCGTCCTCGGGAAGCGACGTGAGGCGGCGGATCGCGCCGCGGATGGAGCGCATGTGGGTGGTGGCGTTGGAGACGTCTCCCGTGCCGGCCTCGCCCTTGGAGCGGATCATCGCCGCGCCCTCGGTGATGCGCCGGAGCGCCTCGCCCAGGTTGGTCGCGCCGCACACGAACGGAACGGTGAACTGCCACTTGTCGATGTGGTTCTCGTAGTCGGCGGGCGTCAGCACCTCGGACTCGTCGACGTAGTCGACGCCGAGCGCCTGAAGCACCTGCGCCTCGACAAAGTGGCCGATGCGCGCCTTCGCCATGACGGGGATGGAGACGGCGTCGATGATCCCCTGGATCAGGTCGGGGTCGCTCATGCGCGCCACGCCGCCCTGCGCGCGAATGTCCGCGGGAACGCGCTCGAGCGCCATGACGGCGACCGCGCCCGCGTCTTCGGCGATCTTGGCCTGTTCGGCGGTGACGACGTCCATGATGACGCCGCCCTTGAGCTGCTCGGCCATGCCGCGCTTGACCAGGTCGGTGCCGGTCTTCGGTGCGCTAGCGCTGTCCTTCGATGCCATGGTCTATCCCCCCACTGCCTCTCACGGTGAAGCACTCATTCTAATGGCCTCGCGGTACGTGGCCTCGACGCGTGGCGCGACCTCGGTCCAGTCGAAGTGCAGGGCCGTCTCCTGGCCGCGCTTCGCGAGCGCGAGGCGTTCCGCGGGGTTCTTGAGGAGGCGCGTGACGGTCTTCGCCATGTCGACGGGGTCGCCGACGCGGTGGAGGGCGATGCACGGGTCCGGGCCCTGGGCGGTCGCGACGTCGCGGAAGGCCGTGAGGTCGCTCGCGACCACCGCGGCCCCGGCCGCCATCGCCTCCACCAGGACGATGCCGAAGCTCTCGCCCCCGGTGTTGGGGGCGCAGTACACGTCCACCGAAGCCATGAACCGCTGCTTCTGGTATTCGTCGAGGGTGCCGATTGCCTCCGCCCCCGCAGCGCGGATGCGCGACGCAAGCCGCGCGGAGTAGCGGCCCGCTGCCAGGAAGCGCGCCTTCGGCACCTCCGCCCGCACCAGCGGAATCATGGCGAGGAAGTCGTCGAGGCCCTTGCGCGGCTCGTCGAGGCGCCCAAGGATCCCGACCGTCGGCTCCTCGTCCGTTCCCATCCACGCCGGGCGGGGGTGGGCCTCGACGTACGCGGAGGTGTCGACGCCGTTGGGGATGATGTGGGTGGCGTCGAGGCGCAGGTGGTCCTTCACCGTGCGGTCGGCGGAGGGCGAGACGGCGATGCGCGCGTCGAGGACCTCCATGCTCGGCTTGATGAAGGGCTTGGCGAGTCGCATGATCGCCGACGAGTCGTTGGACGTGTGGAAGGTCGCGACCATCGGGCCGCTCCTCGCCCACATCGCGAGCAGGGCAAGGGAGGGCGCGCCGGGCTCGTGGAGGTGCACCACGTCGAAGTTCCCGTCGCGCAGCCAGCGGCGCACGCGGACGGCGGTCATGAGCCCGAAGCGGAGCCGCGCCGTGGAGCCGTTGTACGGAACCGGGATGGTGTTTCCCGGGTTGTCCACGTGCGCGGGGAGCGAGAAGTTGGGCGCCGCCGGCGCGAGGATCCGCACGTCGTGGCCGAGGTCCGCGAGGGCGGTCGCGAGGTCGAGGACGTGGAGTTGCACGCCGCCGGGTCGGTCAAGGGCGTAGGGGCAGACGATTCCGACCCTCACTCGACCCACCCGAACCTTTGCATCATGTGCCAATCCTCGGGATACGTGGCGATCCGGTCGGCGAGGATGGTCGCCCACGCCTGGGACATCTGGGCAATCTGCTCGGCCTTGGTTCCGCTCGGCACGGGAATCACCCCGCCAAATTCCATGACGCTCCCCCACCGGGAGCGCGCCCTCCAGCGTCTCACACCGTAGATGCGCTCGTACCGCGCGTACAGGACGGCGAGCGTCGTCTTGGTGGCGAGGGCGAAGGCGGCCGGGCCGGGAGCCACGCGCACCTTCTGACCCCACATCTCGACCTCGACGCCGGTCCCCGACAGGTCGCGGTCCGAGAGCAGGGCGACGACGCCCCCCTCGCGCATGGCGATCGCCATGAGTTGACGGAACGTTCCGCCTCCCTCGAGCCCAAGGACCGTCATCCCGACGCCCTCCCGGAGCTTGACGAATTCGTCGAAGACCTCGCGGGGCTTGAGCACCTCCGCGACGGTTCGCACGGATCCGAGGTTGCGGCACGTCCAGGCGCCGACGAGGTCCCAGTTGCCCGAGTGCCCGAGGGCCACGCAGACGCGGCCGTCCTTCGCGATGGTCGCCGCGGACTCCTCCATGCCGACCACCCGCATGCGCGCGTCGACCTGCGCGGCGTCCATGCGGGGCAGCTCGAGAACCTCCGCGTAGTACCGGGCCACGGAGGCCATGCCCTTGCGCGACAGCCTGCGCAAATCCTTGCCCTCGAGGCCCGTGACGCGGTGGTAGTTGTCCTCGAGGCGTCGCACGCCCTTGCCGTGCCGCAGCCACGCGCCCCACGCGCCCGCCGCCGCCGCGGCGCGGATGAGCCATACGGGGAGGTAGCGCGAGACGCGCATCGCCACCAGGAAGGCGTTCACGTCCTAGGCGCCCGCCCCAGGGATGCCCGGGGCCGCCTTGCTCGCCTTCCAGACGGCCCAGCCGCGCTGGAACACGGTGACGAGCGCTGCCGCGGTCAGGAGGAAGAGGACGACGGTCAGGACCCTGAGGTCGAGGCCGAGTCCCACGAGCCCCGTGGCGATGAGGGCGATGACGAGGCGGTCGGCGCGGGAGGCGATGCCCATCTTGGCCTCGATACCGAGGCCCTCGGCCCGCGCCCTCGCGTACGGGACGACGGAGCCGACGATCAGGCACAGGAGCGCGGCGACGGCGGTGATCCGGTGGGCGTCGATCATGCCCCACGCGATGCCGCCGAACACGGCGGCGTCGGCGAATCGGTCGAGCGTCGAGTCGAGGAAGGCGCCGAACCGCGACGACTTGCCCGTCATGCGCGCGATCATCCCGTCGGTCATGTCCAGCAGGGCGAAGGCCCAGCACACCAACGTGCCGTAGAAGAAGTAGCGGATGTTCGTGTCGGCCTGAGGGAAGAAGTACAGCGCCCCGAAGAGGACGCCGAGCGTCCCGACGATGGTCACGAAGTTCGGGTGGACGCCCATGCGGATGAGCCCCTTGGCCAGGGCCTTGTAGGCGGCGACGAATGGCGGGGCCAACCACTTGACCATCTAGCTCTCCTTTGCCCAGGCGTCGCTCACGCGGCGCCAGGTGTCGTCCAGCAGCTCGGGCATCGCCTTGGTCTTCGCGATGATCGGCAGGAAGTTCGAGTCGCCCACCCAGCGTGGCACGACGTGGTGGTGGATGTGCTCCGCGATGCCCGCCCCGCCCGTCGCGCCCTGGTTCATCCCCGTGTTGAACCCCTTTGCCCCGCTGACGGCCTGGAGGACGACGATGGCGCGCTGGACCATCGCCCCCATCTCGTCGCGCTCCGCGTCGGTCAGCTCCGTGTACCAGGCGACGTGGCGGTAGGTGCAGACCATGAGGTGGCCGGGGTTGTACGGGAAGAGGTTGAGGATCGCGAAGCAGTGCTCGCCGCGGGCGACGACGAGGTTGTCCCGGTCGTCCTCGGGCGCCTTGTCGCAGAACTGGCAGCCGTCGGCGGGCTTGGCGCCCTGGCGCGTCTCGGCTCCCCGGATGTACGCCATGCGGTGAGGCGTCCACAGCCGCTCGAAGCCGTCGGAGACGCCGCCCATCATCTCGGCGTCGAGGGGCCCCTCCGTGTCCGCCACGGCTACACCTGTTCCCGGGCGGCGACCGCGTCGACGATGCGCCGTATCGCCTTGTCGACGGGCACCTGGTTGTCCTGGGTGCCGTCGCGGAACCGGAACGACACCGCGCCGGCCTCCTGGTCCTCGCCCCCGGCGATGAGGACGAACGGCACCTTCTCCTTGGACGCGTTCCGGATCTTCTTGGGGAAGCGCTCGTCGGAGTCGTCGATCTCGGCCCTGATGCCGGCCGCGCGTAGCTGGGAGACGACGTCGGCGAGGTAGTCGTTGAACGGCTCGGCGACGGGCACGGCGAGCACCTGGACGGGCGCGAGCCACGCGGGGAACGCGCCCGCGTAGTGCTCGGTGAGGATCGCGAAGAAGCGCTCGATGGAGCCGAAGAGCGCGCGGTGGATCATCACCGGGCGCTGGCGGGAGCCGTCGGGGGCCGTGTACTCGAGCTCGAAGCGCTCCGGCAGGTTGAAGTCCAGCTGGATGGTGGACATCTGCCACGAGCGGCCGATGGCGTCTCGCGTCTGGACGGAGAGCTTGGGGCCGTAGAAGGCCGCGCCGCCGGGGTCGGGGCGCAACTCGAGCCCGGAGGCCTCGCCCACCTGGCGGAGCGTCTCCGTCGCCTCCTCCCAGGCCGCGTCGTCGCCCACGAACTTGTCCGGGTTCTTGGTGGACAGCTCCAGGAAGAACTCGGTGAGCCCGTAGTCCTTGAGGAGGCCGAGGACGAAGTTCAGGGTGGTGGTGAGCTCCGACGACATCTGTTCGCGCGTGCAGTAGATGTGCGCGTCGTCCTGGGTGAAGCCGCGGGCGCGCGTGAGGCCGTGGACCACGCCGGACTTCTCGTTGCGGTAGACGGTGCCGAACTCGAACATGCGCAGCGGGAGCTCGCGGTAGGAGCGTCCGCGCGAGCGGAAGATCAGGTTGTGCATCGGGCAGTTCATGGGCTTGAGGTAGTAGTCCTGGCCCTGCTTGGTGACGTTGCCGTCGGCGTCGGTCTCCTCGTCCATGTGCATGGGCGGATACATGCCGTCGGCGTACCAGTCGAGGTGACCGGAGACCTCGAAGAGGTGCGCCTTGGTCGCGTGGGGGGTGTAGACGAACTCGTATCCCTCCTCGATGTGCCGGCGCCGCGAGTACTCCTCCATCTCGTTGCGGATGATGCCGCCGCGCGGGTGGAAGACGGCGAGGCCCGAGCCGATCTCCTCCGGGAAGCTGAAGAGGTCGAGTTCGGCGCCCAGCTTGCGGTGGTCGCGGCGCTCCGCCTCCGCGAGCCGCTCCTTGTACGCGACCATCTCGTCCTTGGTAGGCCACGCGGTGCCGTAGACGCGCTGGAGGGGCGCGTTCTTCTCGCTCCCCCGCCAATACGCGGACGACGTCTTGGTCAGTGACCAGGCGTTGGTCAGGATCTTGGTGGTCGGCACGTGGGGGCCGCGGCACAGGTCCTTCCACGCGACGGTGCCGTCCTTGCGGACGTTGTCGTAGATGGTGAGTTCGCCCGCGCCGACCTCAACAGACGCGCCCTCGGCGCCGGTGTCTCCCGCGTGGGACTTGAGGCCGACGAGCTCGACCTTGTACGGCTCGTGGGCGAGCTCGGCGATGGCCTCCTCGTCGGTGACGACGCGGCGGCGGAAGGTCTGGGTCTCGTTGACGATGCGCTGCATCACCTTCTCGAGCGCCTTGAGGGACTCCGGGGTGAAGGGCTCGGCGACGTCGAAGTCGTAGAAGAAGCCGTTCTCGATCGGCGGGCCGATGCCGAGCTTCGCGTCGGGGTTGACCTGCTGCACCGCCTGCGCGAGGACGTGGGCGCACGAGTGGCGGAGCACGGACAGCCCGTCGGGGCTGCCGATCGTGACGGCCTCGATCGCGTCGCCGTCCTCGAGTCTCGCGGGCCAGGTCGCGGAGCTCGCCCGCGACGCGCATGACGACCACGTCCCCCCGGTCCGAGTAGACGTCGGCGCCCGTCGTGCCCGCGTCGAGCTTCCGCTCGTCGCCGTCCACGGTCACGCTGATGCTCGCCACGTCTGCTCCTCGGTTCGTCGCCTGCCCCCTGATGCTACCGAGAGTCGGAACCCCGAGGGCGCGGACGGCGCCTAGAGGTCGGCCAGTTCCAGGCGCGTCATCGAGTAGGTGCGGGTCTGGTGGCGGTCCCCGCACGCCCAGTACGCGATCTCCGCCCAGTTGCCCGACGACTTGGGGGCGACGACGAGCCCCGTCGCGGCCACGTCCGTGAGGTCGAAGAGAATCGCGTTTCCGTCGTCGCTCCACCGCCATTCGAGCGGGCCCGAGTACGCGTAGTACTTGTGGTCGTCCGTGCAGGTGGTGGTGTCGCCCTCCCCGATGTAGGAGAAGTGGTCCGCCTCGCCGGTTCCGTCATCGCGGAAGAGGACCGCGGACTTCGCCTTCAGGTTCACCCACTCGCCCGGAGCGAACGCCATCGTTGGCCCACTGCGCGAGTGGAGCTCCAGGACGAAGTAGACGACAACGAGGGCGACGACGACGAGCAGCGCGACGGCGCGCTTCATGTGGGACGCGTTCAGGGCCATGGCGCAAGTCTTCACCCACGGGATGCGCGAGCGCGAGTCGAACGGGAGAGCCCGCCGCGGTGGTGGGCGATACTGGGATCGAACCAGTGACCTCTTCCGTGTGAAGGAAGCGCGCTACCCCTGCGCCAATCGCCCGTCGGGACGCCATACTACCGCGCGCTAGCTGGCCACCGGGGCTGGGTCAGGGTCCTCGCTCGCGCGATGCTCCCACAGCGTCTTGAGCTTGCCGAGTTGCGGCCCGGTCACCACATCCACGCCGTCGAACACGGTTACCTGCTGGACCCCGCGCGTCGCGGAGGTCACCGCGATCGAGCCCGCGCGCCCCGCGATTCGCGAGACGACGTCGTCGTAGCGGAGCTCCCCTGGGGTCGCCTCGCGCACGGGAAGGCCGTCGGCCGCGCCCCACTGGAGCGCGAGGGACCGCGCCACGCCGGGGAGGCACCCGCTCGCGAGCGGCGGGGTGAGGATCTGGCCGTCAATCTCGACGAACACGTTGGCCGAGATGGCTTCACAGACGTCGCCGTGCGTGTTCGCGAGGATGCGCCTCGTCGGCGCCGCGGGAGGCGGCATACGCGAAAATCACGGCGTTCTCGCCCGACGACGTGGTCTTGACGCCCGCCAAGGGCGAGTAGGGATTGCGTCGCCACGGAACGTGGATGGCCTTGCACGTCGCGGGCCGAGTGCCCTCGAACCCCATGATCGTCAACGTCGGCGGGGCCGCCGTGCGCCGCAGCCCGAGCGCGCCGACGCCAGACGTGAGGGTGATCCGCAGCGCGCGTCGTGCTGCCCGTGGCCCGCGGCCAGCACGGCGCCCAGCCCCGCGTTGAGCGCCTCGGCGTTGTACATGCCGAGTCCGGTGCGCTTGAGGGAGGCTTGCAAGCGCAGGAGGTGGCGGGTGAGGGCGAAGGGGCGCTGGTTCCTGACCGCGATGGTCTCGTAGACGCCGTCGCCGACGGTGAAGCCGTGGCTGAGCGGCGAAACGGCGTTCTCGCCCGGCTCGAGAATACGGCCGTCGTGCCAGACGACGGTGGTCACGCGACGCCCCCGAGCGCTCGTGGGTTCATGGCAATTGTCCGTTCATGAGTCCATGGTGCGGCCTGAGGCGAGTCCGATCAAGCGCGCGGCCTTGAGTTCCGTTTCGTCCCATTCTCCCGCGGGGTCGCTCCCCCACGTGATGCCCGCGCCCGTGCCGAACTTCAGGGTGCCTCCGCCGTCCGGCGTCCACCAGAAGGTCCGGATTCCGACGGCGAGTTCGGCGCGCCGCGCGTCCGCGTCGATCCACCCGATCGCGCCGCAATACGGGCCCGCGCGGGGCGCGCTCCTCGCGCGCGATGATGTCGAGCGCGCTGGACTTCGGGGCGCCCGAGACGGAGCCCGGCGGGAACGTCCCCCCCAGGAGCGCCGGCCACAGCGCCGGCGTCCAGTCGAACGCGGGCGCGAGGGTCGCGGAGACCGTCGACTGGAGGTGGACGAGCCCCGGGTGCGGGTGCTCGGCGAGCAGCTCGGGCACCGCGACGCTCCCCGGCTCGGCGACGTGGGACAGGTCGTTGCGCACCAGGTCGGTGATCATCACGTTCTCGGCGACGTCCTTGTCCAGCATCGCCACCCCCGGCGCCGCGGTCCCCTTGATGGGGGACGACGAGACGGTCGCCCCGTCGACGGCGAGGTACAGCTCGGGCGACGCCGAGACGATCCAGACGGGCGGGGCGTCGCCGACGGCCGGGATGGTGACGCGCGCGGCGTACCTGGCGGGGTTGCCGACGGCGAGGAGCTGGGAGAGCGCGACGGCGTCGGGGAGCGCGGCGTCGGGGCGCGCTGTCGGTCCGAGCGCGCGGGGAGCGGCGCGGACATCACCCGGCACAGGTTGACCTGGTAGACGGTCCCCTCGCGAATGTCGTCGCGGATGCGGCGGACGCCGGCGACGTAGGCGTCGCGGTCGAGGCTCGTCTCCCACGCGTCGGGGTCGGGGCCCCGCCACTCTCGCGCAGGATCGGGCGGTTCGGGCACCGGGGCCGTCCGCTCGACGTCGGCGAATCGCCACGCCGTGACCCGGCCCTCGAACTCCCCGACGAGCACCCAGAACCCGCCCGAGGCGAGCCGCTCACCCTCCCTCGCGACGTCGATCGACTCCACGACGCGGGACGCGCGGACGCCGCGAAACTGCGCGCTGCCGTCGTCCGCCACCACGCCTCCCATCGCCCGAACCACCACGCTATCGCCCCGCCTCGAGGAGTTGGCTTGGCCCCCCGTTCTGGGCTATTGTCATACGGCGCAGTCACATGCGAGTGCGGACGTGGCTCAGTTGGTAGAGCATCACCTTGCCAAGGTGAGGGTCGCGGGTTCGAATCCCGTCGTCCGCTCGAAGGGCCGGCAGAACTCGCGGCTCGCGGTGGAGTGGCCGAGTGGCTAGGCAGCGGCCTGCAAAGCCGTCTACACGGGTTCGAATCCCGTCTCCACCTCGGAGCGGTAGCACGGGCGATTGGCGCAGCGGTAGCGCGCTTCCCTGACACGGAAGAGGTCACTGGTTCGATCCCAGTATCGCCCACCACGCTTGACCCCTCGAGGTTCCTGGCACAATGACAGACGTGACAGAACGCGGCCTTGAGGTTGACCACCTGTTCAAGTCCTACGGCGCCACGCGCGCCCTCCAGGATTGCTCCTTCGAGGTCAAGCCGGGCGAGGTGTTCGGCTTCGTCGGCTCGAACGGGGCGGGCAAGACCACGACGATGCGCATCATGCTCGGCGTGCTCGCTGCGGACTCCGGCTCCGTGAGCTGGAAGGACAAACCCATCGACGCGGAGGTTCGCGCGAGAGTGGGCTACATGCCCGAGGAGCGCGGCCTCTACCCCAAGATGAAGGTCGGCGAGCAGCTCCTCTACCTCGCGCGCCTGCACGGAATGTCCAAGGACGACGCCGCGGCCGCGGTGGAGCACTGGACCGAACGGCTGGGGGTATCCGCTCGCGTCGGCGATCCCGTGATGAAGCTCTCGCTCGGCAACCAGCAGCGCGTCCAGTTGGCGGCCGCGCTCGTCCACAGCCCCGCGATCCTCGTCCTCGACGAACCCTTCTCCGGCCTCGACCCCGTCGCCGTGGACGTCATGAGCGCGGTGCTGCGCGAGCGCGCTGACGCGGGCGTCCCCGTCGTCTTCTCCTCCCACCAGCTGGACCTCGTCGAGCGCATCTGCGACCGGGTGGGCATCATCCGCTCCGGACGCATGGAGGCCGTCGGCACCGTTGACGAGCTCCGCGTCACCAAGCGACCGCAGTGGCGCCTGGTCTTCGACGGCGACGTGAAGGCGCTGCGCACGTGGATCGGGGGCGTCAAGGGCGTCGCGGTGATCCCCGAGCCCGGGGCCAAGGCGTCGGGCGCCACGGGCTCCCTCGTGGTCGAGGACGATGGCTCGCGGCCCGGGGTGGAGCAGGAGGTGCTCGCGGGCGCGCTCGCGAGGGGCACGGTGCGCGAGTTCTCCCGGGTCCGGCCGTCGCTGACGGACCTGTTCCGAGACATCGTCACGGCCGAGGAGGTGTCCGCGTGAACTCCCTTCGCGCCGTCCGGCTGGTCTTCGCCCGCGAGCTCAAGGCGCGCATCGGCACCAGGGCGAACATCATCGCGCTCGCAATCATGCTCGCGCTCATCCTTGGCGGGACGATCACCGCGAGCATCATCAAGGATCGCTCCGAGGCGGTTCCGACGGTCCGCATCGCGGTGGCCTCCACGGCCGCGGACCTCGAGACGTACCTCAGCGCCAACGCCCAGCAGGCGGCCGTCTCGCTCGAACTCAGCACCATGACCGAGGCGGACGCGCGGGCCGTGATCGACGGAACCGCGCCCGTCGCCGACGGCGCGACGCCCGTCAAGCTCGACGCCTTCGTCGGCGGCACGCTCGCCTCGCCGGTCGTGATCGTCAAGAACCCCAACGACGGGCGCCTCCACGGCATCATCGCCGGCGCCCTGCAGACCCGGGCGCTCGACGACGCCGTCACCGCCGTCGGCGGTAGCCCCGACGCCATCCGGACGGCGCTCGCGCAGGCCCAGCCCGCGTTCGAGTCGCCGGGCAAGACGGACGCCGAGAAGTACGGTCCGGCGTACGGCGTGGCCATGGTGGCGCTCATCCTGCTGCTCATCGCCCTCATCACGTCCGCCCAGATGATCGCGATGGGCGTCGTCGAGGAGAAGAGCTCCCGCGTGGTGGAGATTCTGCTCGCGACCATCCGACCAACCCAGCTGCTGGCCGGGAAGGTCCTCGGCGTCGGCGCCTACGGGCTGCTGCAGGTCGCGGTGCTGGCCGGAACGCTCGTTGGTTCGCTCACTGCGCTCGGGCTCGTCGACTCGATCCCCGTGAGCCTCAGCTGGACGCTGGCGATGCTCGTGATGTGGTTCATCCTCGGCTTCGCGATGTTCGCGCTGCTGTTCGGCGCGTTCGCGTCGCTCGTCTCGCGGCAGGAGGACGTCGGCGCGGTCATCACGCCGCTCACGTTCCTGGTGCTCGGCCCGTACTACCTCGCGGCGTTCCTGATCCCCGCGCAGCCGGACTCCACGCTCGTGCGCGTCCTGTCCGAGGTGCCGATCTTCGCCCCGTTCATGATGCCGATGCGGTCGGCGCTCGGCGACGTGCCGGTGTGGGAGACGGCGCTGTCCATCGTGCTCGCCGTGGCCGCGATCCCGGGCATCATCTGGGTGGCGGGGCGGATGTACCAGCGGGGCGTGCTCCACATGGGCGGGCGGATGAAGTTCTCCGAGGCGCTCAAGAAGGCGGCGTAGGGCTCAGCTCCCCCACGGGGACCGCGGCCTCGAGCCGGTTGCCCGGCCCCGGCAGCGGGCACGCCCACGCCTCGTCGTAGGCGCACGACGGCTGGTACGCGAAGTTGAGGTCCACCACGAGCGCGCCCGCGTCGCCGCCCAGGTCCGCGCTCTTGGTGGTGTCGAGCACGTAGCGCCCACCGCCGTAGGTGGTGCGCCCGCTCGTCGCGTCGAGCAGCGGCAGGTGGATGCCGCCGCCGTAGGAGGCGAGCCACCACACGTCGAGGGTGCCGAGGCCGGTGAGGCGCACGCGGCCGATGCGCTCGTAGGGGACCACGCCGTCGGTGGCGGTGTTTGCCTCGCGCCGCTCGGGCGTCGGTGCGTCCGGGGCCGGGTCGACCGGGACGACGAAGCGGTAGGCCGGGTCGTATGGCGCCACCTGGGCGCCGGCGAACGTGGCGCGGGCTTCTGGCGGGACCGGCGAGGCTGGGTGGGTCTGGAGAAGGTCGCGGCGGGCGGCTGCCCACTGGGCGTGGGCCCGCGCCGGATCCGGGTTGGCGCGAACGTCGCGGTAGATCTCGGCGACGGCCCGGCGCCAGGAGATGATGTGGAACTCGGCGAGGGGCATGGGGGCAGGGTAACTCGGGGTGCGACCGTTGTCGCTAAGCCCACTACTCGCTAATACATCCCCTCGGCTTCCACTGAACGCGGCGTTCATCGGTGCGCGATACTTGAACGGTGCAGCCGCGCGAATCGGAAATGGTGGCGGAGATCCAGTCGATACTGCCGCCCGGAACGCGATTCTCCGCGCGCGCTGAAGGCAATGGGTGGATCGTCGATCTCGTGCGCGACGATGGATCGGTTGTCTGGCCGCGCTTCGGAACCGGCTCCGATCAGTACGGGGCATTGATACGGGCTTGGCAGCGATATCTCACCGAGGAACTTGGCTTGTCCGTCGCCGATCAGATCTTCGAACATGGCGCGAACGCACGTATTCGCCAATTCATTGCCGGTCGCGATCGCGGCTGACCCGCCCTAGGCAGGTCCGGAGTCTTTGGCGATGCCTGAGGGGTGTACCAGGCCGCCAAGCCGGCCCGAGTCGCGCCCGATGGCTTGGTGCCAATCAGATGTCCCCAGGATGCGTCCGTGATGCCCGGCCCACAAATTCGGACATTCGGAATATTCGTGTCAGACCCCGCTGATTGACTGGTGTCATGACGTTCAGCACCCGGGCCCTGCGCGCCGCCACCGCGGCCGTGCTCGCGTGCGACGGCGCCGACGTGACCGGCCTCTCCGCGCCGGAGTTGCTCACGCTGTCCGAGCGCGTCGCGCGGGTGCGCCGCGACGCCGACGTGCTGATGGCGCAGGTCGCCGCCGAGATTGAGCGCCGCTCGGAATCGGACGACGCCGGGGCCGGCCTGGCCGCGCGCCAGGGCTTCCGGTCCGCGGCGGAGCTCGTCGCGGGCACGACGGGCGGGAGCGTCGCCGAGGCCAGGCGACTTGTCGCGGCCGGCGGACTCCTGGCCGACGGCGATGGACCCGACTGCGACGGCCCGACGGGCAACGGCCCATCGGGCGAGGGGCTGTCGAGCGACGGCCTCGAGCGCGGCGGGTCCGCGATCGCGCCGGCGACGCCGCTGGCCGAGTTCCGGCACGACCTCGCCGCTGCCGTGCGCGAGGGACGCGTCAGTGTGGAGGTCGCGGCGCTCCTGTCCGAGGCGCTCGCTGGGCTTCCCGACGTTGAGCGGACGCGCGACCTGTTTGCGAAGGCGCTGGGCAAGGCGCCGGGGCTACCGCTCCACAAGGTCCGAAGACTGGCGTGGCAGGCGCAAGCGTTCTGCGACCCGGGCGCGTGGGCCGAGCGAGAGGATCGCCAACACGAGGCCCGCACGCTCACCGTGCGCGACGACGCCGACGGCATGGTGACGCTCACCGCAAGGCTTACTCCCCTCGCGGCGGCGCCCGTGCGGGCGGTGTTGGATGCGGGCGTGCGGTTCGCCATGCAGCAGCGGCGCGACGACCCCGACTCGGACACCAGGACCCCGTGGCAGATGCGTGCGGACATCCTCACCGACCTGTGCCGGCATGCGTTGGACTGCACCGAGGCCACCAGCGGGGTGAAGACCACGGTCGTGGTGCGGATGACGCGCGCCGAGCTCGAGTCCGGGCTCGGCGTCGGCTCGATCGACGGCACGCCCCAGCCCGTGAGCGCAGGCGCCCTACGTCAGGCCGCCGCGGACGCGGAAGTGGTGCCCGCCGTGCTCGGCGGCACGTCCGAGGTCCTCGACTGGGGTCGATCCAGACGCCTGTTCACCCCCGCCCAGAGACTCGCGCTCGTGGAGCGCGACGGCGGATGCGCGTGGTGTAACGCACCACCCTCGTGGTGCGAGGCCCACCATATTCGCTGGTGGGAACGAGACGCCGGACCCACCGACCTCGCCAACGGGGTGCTGCTGTGCGCGCGGTGCCACCATCGCCTCCACCGCGACGGCTGGGACATCGCAGGTGACCAGGCGCGGCTAGGTGCCAGGAGCGTGGTGCGCTTCATCCCGCCGCGCGGCGTCGACCCGACCCGCACGCCCCGCCTCGGCGGGCGCGCACGATACGACCTCGTCGCGTAGGCGCGCGGGCAAGCTACGGGGCGCCGGCCAGGAGGCGTGCGGACCGGGCACACGGGCACGCGCCCCCTGGCACAATGGCAGGCATGGCGACCGCAGTCGACACGGGCGAGGCCAGCCACGAGGGACCCCGCAGGCTCGGCCACCGGCCCGACGCCCCCGTCCCCGCCTCCACCTACCGCCTCCAGCTCAACGCCGACTTCACCTTCGCCGACGCCACCGCCCGCCTCGACTACATCGCCTCCCTCGGCGCCACCCACCTCTACCTCTCCCCCATCCTCCGCGCGGCGCCGGGCAGCACCCACTTCTACGACGTCGTCGACCACGCCCACGTCTCGCCAGTCCTCGGCGGCGAGGACGGCCTCCGCGCCCTCGCGGCGGCCGCGCACACACGCGGCCTCGGCCTCATCGCCGACGTGGTCCCCAACCACATGGCCGTCCCCACCCCGGCGTATCACAACCGCGCCCTGTGGTCCGTCCTCGCCGAGGGCGAGGACTCCCCCTTCGCCCACTGGTTCGACGTGGACTGGGCGAGCGGCGACCCCGTCCTCATGCCCGTGCTCGGCCAGCGCATCGGAACCGTCCTCGCGGCGGGCGAGCTCACCCTCGATCGCCTCACCGTCCCCGGCTTCGAGGACGCGGGCGAGGTACCCGTGCTCCGGTACTACGACCACGTCTTCCCCGTCCGCCCCGGCACCGAGTCCCTCCCGCTCGACTCCCTCGTCACCCAGCAGCACTACCGCCTCGCCTACTGGCGCGTCGCCAACGAGGAGCTCAACTACCGCCGCTTCTTCGACGTCGGCTCCCTCGTCGCCCTCCGCCTCGAGGACCCCGAGGTCTTCGACGCCACCCACCGCCTCATCGTCTCCCTCGTCAAGGACGGCACGCTCGACGGCCTACGCATCGACCACCCCGACGGCCTCGCCGACCCGGCCGGCTACCTCGCCCGCCTCGCCGACGCGACGAACGGCGCCTGGGTGGTCGTCGAGAAGATCCTCGAGGACGAGGAGCGCCTCCCCCAATCCTGGAAGGCCGCGGGGACGACGGGGTACGACGCCGCGTGGCGCGTCGGCGCGCTGCTGCGGGACCCCGCGGGCTCCGCGCCCCTCGCCGGAACCCTGTACCGCCTCGCGGGCGACGCCATGGGCGCCCTGCCGGGCATCGTCGACGAGGCCAAGCGCCAGATCGTCAAGGAATCCCTCTCGAGCGAGGTCCACCGACTCGCCACCATCGCCCACGACATCTGCACCGCCGACGTCCGCCTCCGCGACCACACCTGGCGCGCCCTCTACGACTGCCTCCGCACCATCCTCGTGACCTTCGGCCGCTACCGCGCCTACGTCGTGCCCGGCGTCGCGCCCCAGCCGGACTCCCTCGAGGCCATCGACCAGGCCGCCGAGCGCGCCCGCGCCCTCCTCGACCCGGAACGCCACGAGACGCTCGACGTCGTCGTCGACCTGCTCAAGGGCGTCGAGGTGGGCAGCGCGGGCCGGACGTTCGAGGCCGCGCGCGCGGAGCTCGTCACCCGCTTCCAGCAGGCGTGCGGCGCCGTGATGGCCAAGGGCGTCGAGGACACGGCGTACTACCGCTGGACGCACCTCATGGCGCTGACCGAGGTGGGCTCCCCCGCCGCGCGATTCGCCCTGCCCCCCGCGAGCTTCCACGCGTGGGCCGCCGAGCAGCAGGCCACGTACCCGCACTCCATGACCGGGCTCTCCACCCACGACTCCAAGCGCTCCGAGGACGTCCGCGCCACGCTCGGCGTGCTGAGCGAGTACGGCCAGGCGTGGGACGAGGTCGTGGGGCTTCTCCGCGCCGCGGCCGAGCCCTACCGCCCGCCCGAGCTCGACGGCCGCATGGAGAACCTCTGGTGGCAGACGCTCGCCGGCACGTACGGCGACGACGGCCCCATGGCCTGGGAGCGCCTGTCGGCGTACCTGGTCAAGGCGATGCGCGAGGCCAAGACGTACACCACGTGGACGGCCGTCAACGAACGCTACGAGCACGCCGTGCTCGGGTTCGCCGACCTGACGCGACACGACCGCGCCGTCGAGGAGATCCTCGCCACGTGGCACCAGGACACCGCCGGGCCGACGTCGCGCCACGACGCTCGGCATGAAGCTCCTGCAACTCACCATTCCCGGCGTCGCCGACGTCTACCGGGGCACCGAGTCCCTGGCGCCGGCGCTCGTGGACCCCGACAACCGGCGCCCCGTGGACTTCGACGCGCTCGCCGCGACCCTCGCCCGCCTCGACGAGGGCGCCAACCCCCGCACGCTCGCCGAGGAGAAGCACTGGGTCACCGCGTGCGCCCTGCGCGCCCGCCGCGACCACCGCGACGCGTTCGTCGGCGAGGCGTCCGGATACCTGCCGCTCGCGTCCTCGTCCGGCCACGCCGTCGTCTTCGCACGAACGGCCGAGGGCAACCCCCGGGTCGTCACCGTCGCGACGCGGGTCGCCCTCGAACTGGAACACCTGGGCGGATGGGGCGACGCGACGGTTCAATTGCCGGACGCGCAACGGCGCGAGGGCAAGCCCGCCCGGACCAAGTGGCGCGACGCGCTCACCGGCGAGGTCCACGCCGGCGGAGCGGCCTCGCTCGCCGACATCCTCGCGACCTACCCCGTCGCCCTCCTCGAGCGCGCGTAGCCGTGCAGATCGAGGTCTGGGCGCCCGCGGCGCAATCCGTCGTCGTTCACGTCGGGCCGCGCGCGGAGCGCGACAGCTACGAGTTCGCCGCGAGGAAGGCCCTGGACCGTCCGGGCTGGTGGCTCGGCCCCGCCGTGGCGCCCGGGGTGGACTACGCCTTCGTTCTCGACGGCAAGGGCCCGTTCCCCGACCCGCGAAGCGCCGCCCAGCCCCACGGCGTTCACGCCGCCTCGAGGACCTTCGATGCGTCGGCGTTCGCGTGGGCCGACGAGGCATGGCGCGGTAGGGACGCGCGCGGCGCCGTCTTCTACGAACTCCACGTCGGCACCTTCACGCCGGAAGGCACGCTCGACGCGGCCGCGGCGCGTGTGGACTACCTCGCCGGCATCGGCATCGAGATGGTGGAGCTGATGCCGATCTGCCCGTTCCCCGGGCGCTACGGCTGGGGCTACGACGGCGTCGCGCCCTTCGCGGTCCACGAGGCCTACGGCGGCCCCGAGGCGCTCCAGCGCTTCGTGGACGCCGCTCACGCCGCGGGACTGGGCGTCTGCCTCGACGTGGTCTACAACCACCTCGGCCCCTCCGGCAACTACCTCGCGAAGTTCGGCCCCTACTTCACCGACGCATACGAGACCCCGTGGGGCTGGGCCGTGAACCTCGACCAGGACGGCTCCGTGGAGGTCCGCCGCTACCTGGTCGACAACGCGCTGCGCTGGTTCGCCGACTTCCACGTGGACGCCCTGCGCCTCGACGCAGTCCACGAGCTCCACGACCACTCGGGCCGGCACTTCCTTGCCCAGCTCTCCGACGAGGTCGCGGACCTCGCCGACCGCCTCAACAGGCCCCTTTCCCTCGTCGCGGAGTCGGACCTCAACGACGACGCGATGGTCACCCCGACCCGCGACGGCGGACTGGGCATGGCGGCGCAGTGGGACGACGACGTGCACCACGCCCTGCACGCATACCTCACCGGCGAGCGTCAGGGCTACTACGTGGACTTCGGGTCCGCGGAGTGCCTCGACGCCGTCTATCGGAACGCGTTCTGGCACAACGGAACCTATTCGCCGTTCCGCGGCAAAGAGTGGGGCCGCCCCGTGGCGCCGGGACGCGACCGCAGGGCCTTCGTCGTCTGCGCCGCCAACCACGACCAGGTGGGCAACCGTGCGCTCGGCGACCGGCCGTCGTCCCACCTCAGCCCGGGCGCGCAGGCCGCCGCCCTCGCCTTCGTGATGCTCGGGCCGTTCACCCCCATGGTCTTCATGGGAGAGGAATACGGCGAGACGCGTCCGTGGATGTACTTCACCGACTTCGAGGACCCCGACCTGGCCGAGGCCGTGCGCCACGGCCGCACCGAGGAATTCTCCGGCCACGGGTGGGAGGAGGTCTACGGCGGCCCCGTCGACGTCCCGAACCCCCAGGACCCCGCGACCGCCCGCGCGTCGATCCTCGACCCGGACGCCGCCGTCGGCTCCCCCCACGACGAGCTACGCGCGTGGTTCGCCGCGCTCGTTGCCGCCCGGTCGCTGACGCTGCGGCGCGGCGCGTGGGATCGGCACCCGGCCGGCGTCGAGGAATCCGCCCCCCGCATCCTCACCCTCAGAGGACCCGTGATCGTCCACGCGAATCTCTCCGGCGCCTCGGCGGAGGTCCCCGCCGCGACCCCTCTCGCCGTCTTCGGCAGGCTCGAGACGCAAGGCTCCCGGACGATTCTCGCTCCGGATAGCCTGGTGCTTGTTGACGCATCGAAGGGGTAGCCGTGAGCAAGCACGACCACTGGCACGCGAAGCCCTCGAAGACGCTCCGGGTGGACCAGGGCTTCCGTCTCGCGGACCTCGACCCCGGCTCCACCCCCGGCTGGAAGGGCGACGAGTCCGACGCCGTCAAGGAGATGGTCAAGCGGGGCGCTGACCTCGCCGCACTTCAGGAGCAGCTCTTCGCGCGGGGCAAGGAGGGTGACGGGCGCTCCGTGCTGCTGGTCCTCCAGGGCATGGACTCCGCAGGCAAGGACGGCATCGTCTCCCACGTCGTCGGCCTCGTGAACCCCATGGGGGTGAAGATCACGGGCTTCGGCGTCCCGAACGACGAGGAGCGGAAGCACCACTACCTGTGGCGGATTCGCAACGCGCTCCCAGGGCCCGGGCTCGTCGGCGTGTTCGACCGCTCGCACTACGAGCAGGTCCTCGTGGTGCGGGTGCACAGCCTCGTGCCGCGCGAGACGTGGGAGACCTACTACGACGAGCTCAACGCCTTCGAGGCGGAGGTGGCCGCCGCCGGGACGACGGTGGTGAAGATCGCGCTCGTCGTCTCCCCTGCCGAGCAGCTCCGGCGCCTCGAGGCGCGGCTCGACGACCCGAGCAAGCACTGGAAGTACAACCCCAAGGACCTCGACGAGCGCGGGCTGTGGAACGAGTACCGGGCGGCGTACCAGGAGATGCTCGAACGCTGCTCTCCCCCGTCCGCCCCGTGGTACGCCATCCCGGCCGACCACAAGTGGTACGCGCGCCTCGCCGTCACCGAGATCCTCGCGACCGCGATGGAAGGCCTCGACCTCTCCTGGCCCGCCGCGACGTTCGACATCGACGCCGAGCGAGCGCGCATCGCCGGCCTCGACCCCGACGCCCCCGAGGCGAGCTAGGAGGCGCCGTGCCGAGGCGAGACGACGACGATCCCCTGGTCCAGGTGGCGCCGGTGCACGCGCCCGTGAGCGGGGACGACACCGAGCGCGACCTCCGGCGGCTCTACCCGCACCCGCGCGGGCTCGTGCGACTCGGGCTGATCGCGGGCGCGGACGGGGCGGCGACGCACGTCGACGGCTCCTCCCGCGGGCTCGGCGGACGCGCCGACCTGCGGATACTGCGGGCCCTGCGCGCCCAGGCGGACGCCGTGCTCGTCGGCGGCCGGTCGGCGCGCGTCGAGGGCTACGGCGCGATACGCCTCCCGGGCGCCATGGCATCTGACCGCGTCGCAACCGGCCGCGCCGGCGCCCCGACGCTCGTCGTCGCGACCTTCACCGGGGAGCTGCCGGACGCCGTCGGCCCCGCGAGCGCCATCGTCATGACGACGGGCACCTCGCCCGCCCGCGCCAGGCTGGGCGACTCGTGGGGCGCGTCCCTCATCGTCGCCGGGGAGCACACGCTCGACCTCCGGGCGGGCCTTGATCAGCTCGCCGAGCGCGGCTTCACGCGCGTCTTGTGCGAGGGCGGGCCCCACCTCGCAGCGCAGCTCCTGGACGCCGGCCTCGCGGACGAGTACTGCCTCACAACGAGTCCCGTCGAGGGCCCCGCTGAGGCGCCGCGCGTGCCGCCCGTGCCCCGGGGGATGCTCCTCGCGCATCGGCTCGAGTCGGGCGACTACGCGATGGAACGCTGGGTGCGGGCCTAGCGGCGACCTACGCGGCGACCTGCGCAACCTCGCGCACCTACGCGGCAACCTACGCGGCGACCTACGTCGCGACCTCGCTGCGGTCGCCGCCCCACAGGGTGTGGAACACCCCATCGCGATCGGTCCGCCGGTACGTGTGGGCGCCGAAGAAGTCGCGCTGGCCCTGGATGAGGGCGGCGGGGAGCCGCTCCGCTCGCAGCGCGTCGTAGTACGCGAGCGAGGATCCGAACGCGGGCGCGGGGATGCCGGAGGTGGCGGCGAAGGCGACGATCCTGCGCCACGACCCGATCCCGGCCGCGATGTCCGCGGCGAACGACGGGTCGACGAGGAGCGAGGGCAGGTCACGGTCCCGCTCGAACGCCTCGGTGATCCGGCCAAGGAACCGGGCACGGATGATGCAACCCCCGCGCCAGATGCGCGCCATGGCGCCGCGATCGATCGCCCAGCCGAAGGCCTCGGAGCCCGCACGAATCTCGTCGAACCCCTGGGCGTACGCCACCACCTTGGACGCGTACAGCGCGAGGCGAACGTCCTCGATGAAGGCGTCGCGATCCGGGATGTCCGTCTCGAGGGTCCCGGACGGCGAGGACGCCCCGGGCCGCGTCCCGCTGCGCCCGCTGCGCCGAGACCGCCCGAGCGAACGTCGCCTCCGCGATTCCCGTGACGGGGACGCCGAGTTCGAGCGCCGTCTCGACGGTCCATCGCCCCGTCCCCTTCTGCCCGGCCTCGTCGAGAATGACGTCGACGAGCGGCAGGCCCGTCGCGGCGTCGGTGTGGCGGAGCACCTCCGCGGTGATCTCGATGAGGTAGGACTCCAGCTCGCCGGTGTTCCACTCGGCGAAGACGTCGCCAATCTCGGCGGGCGCCAGCCCAAGTCCGCTCCTCAGCAGGTCGTACGCCTCGGCGATCAGTTGCATGTCCGCATACTCGATGCCGTTGTGGACCATCTTCACGAAGTGGCCGGCCCCGTCCGGCCCCACGTGGGCGCAGCACGGCTCGCCGTCGACGTGGGCGGAGATCTTCTCGAGGATCGGGCCGAGCGTCGCGTACGCCTCCGCCGATCCCCCCGGCATGATCGACGGACCGTTGAGCGCGCCCTCCTCGCCCCCCGAGACGCCCGTGCCGACGAAGTGGATCCGCCGCGCCGCGAGCGCCGCCTCTCGCCTGCGGGTGTCCGCGAACTGCGCGTTGCCGGCGTCGACGAGGATGTCGCCCGGCTCGAGGAGCGGCGACAGGGCATCGATGACGGAGTCGGTCGGCCCCCCGGCCGGAACCATGATGACGACGGTGCGCGGCTTGGCGAGCGCCTCGACGAATGCCGCGTCCGACTCGCAGCCGACGAACGTCCCCTCCTCGCCATGGTCGTCAAGGAAGCTCCGCATCGTTTCCAGGGTGCGGTTGTGCACCGCGACCGTGAAGCCGTGGTGCGCGAAGTTGCGCGCGAGGTTTCGGCCCATGACGCCGAGCCCCGTGACGCCAATGTCTGCGTGTGCCATGCGTGAACCCTTCGGCGCGAGGTACCGGCTCAAGCCTACGTCGTCTCCGTCACCGCGTGGCGAACACCCCCGCACGCCTGCCCGGCCCCTAGTCTCGAAAGGTGAGCGCGACGTTCTCCGACGCCCCGCAGGACTTCCAGCACGTCCTGCGCAGCATTCAGGGCGCCCGCGTGCGCTCGGACGTCGCGCTCGTCGAGGCTCCCGCACCCGGCCGGATCGCGCCGTATGCCGTCGCGATCAACGGCGAGGTGGTCGGGCACGACGACATCGAGGGTTCGGGACGATTCGTCGTCCTCTTCGACCCGGGCGGTCAGGACGCGTGGCAGGGCAACCTCCGCATCGTCGCGCTCGTCAAGGCGACGACGGACCCCGAGGTGGGCTCGGACGACATGTGGGCGGAGGTCGCGTGGTCGTGGATCCACGACGCGCTCGCCGACCTGCCGCACCGCGCCCTTGGCGGAACGGTCACCAAGGTGACGGACCGCTCGTTCGGCGACCTCGAGGGCACGGGCGATGCGGTACGCGTCGAGGTGCGGGTCTCGTGGACCCCGCTCGACGCCGACATCGCGCCCCACCTCCACGCGTGGGCGGACCTGCTCGCCGCGTGCGCCGGCGTGCCTCCCCTGCCCGAGGGCGTCACGATGCTGCCGGGGAAGTCCGCGTGAGCCCTGCCCCAGACGAGGCGCCAGACGCGCCAGACGCACCGGACGACGCTCCCCCCGCCATCCCCCTCACGGCCCCCGCCGACGGCGTCCCGCCCATCGTCGACACGCCCGAGGCGCTCAGGGCCGTCGAAGAACGCATGGCGGCGGGAGAGGGGCCCGTGGCCGTCGACGCAGAACGCGCGTCTGGCTTCCGGTACGGCCAACGGGCATACCTCGCGCAATTCAAGAGGCGGGGAGCGGGGATCGCGCTCGTCGACACCGCGGCGCTCACCGACCTCTCGGGGCTCTCCGCGAGCTTCGGCGGCGCCGAATGGGTGCTCCACGCCGCGAGCCAGGACCTTCCGGGGCTCCGCGAGCTCGGCATGGAGCCCGCCGCCGTCTTCGACACCGAACTCGCTGCCCGGCTTCTCGGATGGCCAAAGGTCGGACTCGCCGCCGTCGTCGAACGCGAGCTCGGCTTCGCCCTCGCGAAGGAACACTCGGCCCAGGACTGGTCGGAGCGCCCGCTGCCCCAGGCGTGGCTCAACTACGCGGCCCTCGACGTCGAGGTTCTCATCGAGGTCAGGGACGGCCTCTGGAGGCGCCTCAAGGAGGCGGGCAAGCTGGACTGGGCGCTCGAGGAGTTCGAGGCAGTCAGGACGGCCCCCCCGCCCCCCAGAGGGTGGATCCGTGGCGCAGAACGTCCGGATCGCACCTCATCAGGGACCGCAGGGGCCAGGCCATCGTGAAGTCCCTCTGGGAGGCGCGCGAGGAGGCCGCGATCGAGCGCGACACCGCGCCCGGGCGCATCCTCAGGGATCAGGCGATCGTCGCCGCAGCCCAGGCGAAGCCGGCGTCGCTCGAGGACCTCCTCGCCGTCAAGGAGTGGCAGTCGCGCGGGACCAAGCGGCGCGCCAGCCAGTGGTACCCCGCGATCGCGAGGGCCATGGAGCTGCCCGACAAGCAACTTCCCGACATCCGCGGGCCCAGGAGCGACGCCCCCCCGCAGCCCAGGATGTGGGCGGACAAGCGGCCGGAGGCCGCCGTGCGCCTAGACGCGGCGAAGAAGGTCATCGCCGGGCTCGTCGAGGAGCACGACATCCCCCCGGAGAACCTGCTCCAGCCCGACGCCCTGCGCCGGCTGTGCTGGGACTACGCGGGGGGCGGCGAGGACGCGATCATCGCGGCCCTGGAGGAGCGATCGGCGCGGGCGTGGCAGATCGCCCTCACCGCTCCACGCCTCGCCGAGGCGTTCGCCGTTGCCGAGGCCGCCGCAGAAGAGGCCGCCGCAGAAGAGGCCGCCGCAGAACAAGCCGCAAGGGAACCAGCGGGCGCCGCCAAGGAAGCAGCGGGCGCCGCCGCGGAGGCCGCGAAGGAGACCGCGAAGTAGGCCGCGCGTTAGGCGGTCGCGGGCGCGCCGCCCGGCGAGGGGAGCGAACCCAGCCGCGGGCTAGGCGGTGGCGGGCGCGCCGCCCGGCGAGGGGAGCGAACCGAGCAACCACGCGAGCGCGTCGCGCGCCGACCACCCGTGCGGGTAGAGCTTCGCGAGGCGGCCGATGCCCGCGATGTCCGTCCCGAGGGTGACGAGGGGCTTCTCCCGGTAGCCGTCGTCCTCGCGCGTCTGGCCCATCTCGACGTTGGCCGCGAGAGCGTTGCACAGGCAGACGCGCCCCACCGTGTCCTCCACCTCACCGTGCTTGCGTTCGAACAGCTTGACGGGCTCGGCCGGGCACCGGTAGCCGGCCTTCCCCTCGCGGACCTGGAACACCGAGCGCAGGAACCCGATGTCGCACAGCCGCGGGCGCTCCGCGACCACCTGCGGGTCGGAGAGGCTGCCCTCGATCTGAACCACCTTGAAGGGGAACCCCGTGGGCGACGCGAGGCGATCGGTCTTGACCGACAGGGTGCCGTCGCGGCTCTCCTCCACGAGCTTGGCGCGGATCTCGGGGTCCAGCCCCGACTCGTCGCTCAGCGCGAAGAGCGTACCGACCTGAACTCCCGCCGCGCCCTCCGCCTCGGCCTCGAGTAGCCCCTCAGGCGTCCCCTTTCCGCCCGCGAGCCAAAACGGGAGGCCGCACGCGGCGACCTGGGCGATGTCGGCGTAGTCCCGGGGACCGAAGACGGGCTGGCCCGTGTCGTCGACGACGAGCTTGCCGCGGGGCGGGGCGTTGTGGCCCCCCGCCGTCGGACCCTCGATGACGAAGCCGTCGGGGCGCGAACTCTCGTCCTTCATGAGGTAGGTCGCGAGGATGTGTGCGGAGACGATGGCGAGGAAGGCGGGCCGGACAAGGTTCGCGAGCGCGACGCCGAGCAGTTCCCTCGGCTTGAGCCGGACCGCGAACGCGCCCTGCTCCGCCCCGGCGACGTCGATGGGGAACTCCACGTCCTTGTGCTCCGCGAGGTCGTCGAGCAGGCCGGGGATGTTCCGGGGAATGCCCGCGCCCATGAGGACGTAGTCGACGCCGGCGAGCATCGCCCCGTACGCGGCGGCGGGCGTCGCCATCTGGATCTTCTCGAGGTAGTTGACGCCGACGGGCCCGTCGTGGCCCTCCTTGGCGAGCCACACCTCGACGAAGTTCCCGAGAATGGCCAGTTCCTGAGCGAGCTCCGACTGCTCGATCGCAAGCCTCGGGATGGGCGCGTACTCCGCGCCGTCCGCGCGCCCGTCGGGAAGGAAGTACTTCTCCTCGATGCGCTTGGCCATCGCCTGCACGGGAAAGGCCGCGAGCGCCCGGCGGATGGCGCCGCCCCTGTCCCCGTCCTGGAGGCGTCTCGCGAGGACGACGTCGAGGCCCGTCCCGGAGATCACGCCGAGCTGGCCGACGCGCGATACCTGGGACGCGAGGCGCCAGGAGGAGACGGCGAAGCCCATTCCGCCTTGGATGATTCGCGGGAGAGGAACCTTGCGGAGCCTGTCGAGCGTCGCGCCTGCGACCATGGGTGGCCTCTCGTGGGAGACGACCAGCCTAACCTACGTGACCGTAGGTTGACCAGAAAAGGTCCCGGGTGCCCAGCGGTGCCCCAGGGGTTCCCGTGCGGAGGGTCCAGGCGCGCGGCGGCTGCGTTCAGGAGCCGAGCGCCGCGAGCGCCCGCTCGGCGATGGTCGCGGCCTCGAGGCCGACGGCCTCGACGATCTGGGCGCGCGAGGCGTGCTCGAGGAACTCGCGGGGGACGCCGAAGTGCGCCCACGCGGGGCCGCCCCTGGCGCCGCCCGCCGCCTCTTCCCACGCCGCGCCAATGCCGCCGTCGACCAGGCCGTCCTCGATCGTGACGACCAGCTCTGCCCCGCTCACGGCGTCGGCGAGGCCGGGCGGCACCGGCACCACCCACGTCGCGCTCGCCGCGCGAACGGACACGCCCTCGGCCGCGATCTTGCCCGCGACCTCCACGGCCGTCGAGGCCATGGCCCCTAGCCCGAAGACGATGACGCGCGCATCCTTGCCGTGCTCGGCGAGAACGTCGACGCCTCCGGCGGAGCGCGGCTTTCCGCGGCGCTCGAGCGTGGGGAGCGGGTCGCCGAGCTCGCCCTTGGGGTAGCGCACGACCGTCGGGGCGTCGTGAGACCTCGATCGCCTCGCGGAATGCCGCCCGCAGGGTCGCCTCGTCGCGCGGCGCGGCGATGCGGATGCCGGGGACCGAGCGCAGGAGCGCCATGTCCCACATGCCGTTGTGGCTCGGACCGTCGGCGCCCGTGATCCCGGCGCGGTCCAGCATGAAGGTCACGCCCGCCTTGTGGAGCGCGACGTCCATGAGCACCTGGTCGAAGGCGCGATTGAGGAACGTCGCGTAGACGGCGACCACGGGATGCAGGCCCGCGAACGCGAGCCCGGCGGCGAGGGTCGCCGCGTGCTGCTCCGCGATGCCCACGTCGATGACCCGTTCCGGCATCGCCTCCGCGAGGGGCTGGAGGCCCACGGGCGCCTGCATGGCCGCGGTAATCGCCACGATGTCCGCACGCTTGCGCGCCGCGGCGAGAATCTCGTCGGCGAAGACGGCGGTCCATCCGAACCGCTCCGGCTGGACGGGCAGGCCGGTCTCGGGATGGATCTTCCCCACGGCGTGGAGCTTGTCCTCCGCGTGGCTCTCCGCGGGGTGATAGCCGCGGCCCTTCTCGGTGAGCACGTGGACGATCACGGGCGCGCCGAAGTCACGCGCGTGCTCCAGCGCGTGCTCGAGGTGCCGAAGGTCGTGTCCGTCGATCGGCCCGACGGACTTGATGCCAAGGTCGCCGAAGAGGCCCTGCGGGGTGATGACGTCGCGCAGCCCCTGCTTGAAGCGCTTGATCGTCCAGAACGTCATGCGCCCCAGGGGTCCCTGCCTGCGCAGCGTCCGCTCGCCCCAGTCCAGGACCGCCTCGTAGCGCGGGTTGGTGCGGATGTCGTCGAGCTTGCGGGCGAGGCCGCCGATCGTCGGCGCGTAGGAGCGACCGTTGTCGTTGACGATGATGACGATGCGGTCGTCGCTGTCGGCGATCTGGTTGAGCGCCTCCCACGCCATGCCGCCGGTGAGCGCGCCGTCGCCGATCACCGCGACGACGGACCGGTCGGCGTGCCCATTCAAGGTGTTGGCCCTGGCGATTCCCGCCGCCCACGAAAGGGCGGTGGACGCGTGGGAGTTCTCCACGATGTCGTGCTCGGACTCGGCGCGGCTCGGGTAGCCGGCGAGGCCCCCGCGCTTGCGGAGGTTGGTGAAGTCCTGGCGCCCCGTGAGGAGCTTGTGGACGTAGCTCTGGTGCCCGGTGTCGAACACGAGCGAGTCGCGCGGAGACTCGAAGACCCGATGGATGGCGAGCGTCAGCTCCACGACGCCAAGGTTGGGGCCCAGGTGACCGCCCGACTTGGAGACGGCGTCGACGAGGTAGGTGCGGATCTCCTCGGCGAGCGCGCGCAGGTCGTCGTAGTCGAGGGACGCGAGGTCCTTCGGCGAACCGATCGACTCCAGCACTGCAGCCTCACTCCCTCGGGACGGCGTCGTCCGCTCTGACGCGGCCGTGGACTTAGACGGGGTACTCCACTCTACGGCTCGGGCGAGTCGCGGCCGCTACGCGCTCGCGAGGCCCCTGAGCACGTACTGCAGGATGCCTCCGTGCTTGAAGTACTGCGCCTCGCCGGGCGTGTCTATCCGGACAACGGCCTGGAATTCCACGACGCTCCCGTCGGCCTTCGTCGCGGTCACCGGGACGGTCGTGAGGCGCTCCCCGCGGCCGAGGGCGTCGACGCCGCCGATCGCGAAGGTCTCCGTGCCGTCGAGGCCGAGGGACGCGGCGTTCTCGCCCTGGGGGTATTGGAGGGGAAGCACGCCCATGCCGATGAGGTTGGACCGGTGGATGCGCTCGAAGGACTCGGCGATCACGGCGCGGACGCCCAGCAGGCGCGTGCCCTTGGCCGCCCAGTCGCGGCTCGAGCCCGTCCCGTATTCCTTGCCGGCGAGCACCACGAGCGGCACCCCGGCGGCCGCGTATGCCTCTGCGGCGTCGTAGATCGTCTCCTGGGCGCCCGTGAGGAGGTTCTTGGTGTAACCGCCCTCCACGACGTTTCCGTCGGCGTCGGCGAGCAGCAGGTTCTTGAGGCGGATGTTCGCGAAGGTGCCGCGGATCATCACCTCGTGGTTGCCGCGGCGGCTGCCGTAGGAGTTGAAGTCCGCCTTGGCGACGCCGTGCTCCGTGAGGTACGTGCCGGCGGGGCTGTCGAGCTTGATGGAGCCGGCCGGCGAGATGTGGTCGGTGGTGACGGAGTCGCCGAGGAGCGCGAGGACGCGCGCGCCCTCGATCGGCGCGATCGGCGCGGGCTCGGCCGTGAGGCCCTCGAAGAACGGGGGCTTGCGCACGTAGGTGGAGTCCGCGTCCCACGTGAAGGTGTCGCCGAGCGGCGTCGGGAGGCCCGTCCAGCGCTCGTCGCCGTGGAACACGTCGGCGTAGTCCTTGACGAACATGCCGCGGTTGATGGACGAGCCGACGACGGCCTCCACCTCGGTTGGACTCGGCCAGATGTCCCTGAGGAACACCTCCTGGCCGTCCGCGCCGAGGCCGAGCGACTGCGACTCGAAGTCGAAGTCCATGGTCCCCGCGAGCGCGTACGCGATCACGAGCGGCGGCGAGGCCAGGTAGTTCATCTTCACGTCGGGGTTGATGCGGCCCTCGAAGTTGCGGTTGCCGCTGAGCACGGAGACGACGGTGAGGTCGTTCTCGTTGACGGCCTTGCTCACCGGCTCGGGCAGCGGGCCCGAGTTGCCGATGCACGTGGTGCAGCCGTAGCCGACGAGGTGGAAGCCGAGCGCCTCGAGGTCGGGCCAGAGCCCGGCCTTCTCGTAGTAGTCGGTGACGACCTTGGAGCCGGGCGCCATGGACGTCTTGACCCACGGCTTGACCGTGAGGCCCTTCGCGTGGGCGTTGCGCGCCAGGAGCGCCGCGGCGAGCATCACCGACGGGTTGGACGTGTTGGTGCAGCTCGTGATGGACGCGATGACGACGTCGCCGTCGCTCACGGTCACGTCCTTGCCGCCCGTCGCCCACGTAGGTCGCGGACTTCGCGTCGCCCGCGCGGTAGTTGGAGATGTCCTTGTCGAACTGGGGCTTGGCGTCGGAAAGGGAGATGCGGTCCTGCGGGCGCTTGGGGCCCGCGATGGACGGGACGACGGTGCCGAGGTCCAGCTCGAGGTACTCCGAGAAGACGGGCTCGACGTACCCGGGGGCGGAGGGGTCGTGCCACATGCCCTGCTCGCGCACGTACGCCTCGACGAGCGCCACCTGCTCGTCGCTGCGCCCCGTGAGGCGCAGGTAGTCGATCGTCACCTCGTCGATCGGGAAGATCGCGGCGGTGGAGCCGAACTCGGGCGACATGTTGCCGATGGTCGCGCGGTTCGCGAGCGGCACGCGGCCCACGCCCTCGCCGTAGAACTCCACGAACTTGCCGACCACCCCGTGCTTGCGGAGCTTCTCCGTGATGGTGAGCACCACGTCGGTCGCCGTCGCGCCCGTCGGGATCGCGCCCGTGAGCTTGAAGCCCACGACGCGCGGGATGAGCATCGACACGGGCTGGCCGAGCATCGCCGCCTCGGCCTCGATGCCGCCGACGCCCCAGCCGAGCACGCCAAGGCCGTTGATCATCGTCGTGTGGCTGTCCGTGCCGACGCACGAGTCCGGGTACGCCTGAAGGGTCTCCACGCCGTCGGCGCCCGCGTTGGCGCGCGCCATGACGCCGGGCGAGAGGTACTCGAGGTTCACCTGGTGGACGATGCCGGTGCCGGGCGGGACGACGCGGAAGTTGTCGAACGCGGTCTGGCCCCAGCGGAGCAACTGGTAGCGCTCGCGGTTGCGCTCGTACTCCATGTCGGTGTTGATCTTCAGGGCGTCGCCGCGACCGAAGACGTCGATCTGCACGGAGTGGTCGATGACCATCTCCGCGGGCGCGAGCGGGTTGATGACGGCCGGGTCGCCGCCGAGCTCGGCGACGGCCTCGCGCATGGTCGCGAGGTCCACGACCACGGGGACGCCGGTGAAGTCCTGCATCACCACGCGCGCGGGCGTGAACGGGATCTCGGTGTCCGGCTCGGCCTTGGGGTCCCAGTGCGCGAGCGCCTGGACGTGCTCGGCGGTGATGTCCACGCCGTCCTCGGTCCTGAGGAGCGCCTCGGCGAGCACCTTGAGGCTGTAGGGCAGCTTCTCCAGCCCCGGCACCGCCGCCAGGCGATACACCTGGTAGTCCGTACCGCCGACGCTGAGGGTGCCCTGGGCACCGAGGGAATTCACGCTCACACAGACCTCCCGGGATTCGGGCGCCAGTCTATCGGGAGCGGGAGGGCGCGCCGACGGGGCCGCCACCACAGGCAGCCCCAGCGCGCCCACAGGCAATCGCCGATGCTCGCGGAGCCGAGGTGCCACCCGGAGCGCGCCAGCAGACATCCACGGACGCTCACGGAACCCCTTCGCCGATTGGAGCACCCCTGCAGACATCCGCAGTCGAAATCGGGCCGAAAACGTACTGGGAATGTCGGCAGGCGCGCTCCGATCGGACCTCCGTCGCCAGCCGCGAGCACCGTCCGCGATCGCCGTCCACGCGCACCGTCCACGCGCACCGTCCACGCGCACCGTCCACGCGCACCGTCCACGCGCACCGCCCACACGCACCGTCCGCCGCGCCGTCCGCGCTCAGCGACGGAACGTCGCGACCGTCTCCACGTGGTGGGTCATCGGGAACAGGTCCCACGCCGTCGCGGAATCCAGCTCGTATCCAAGGTCCCGCAGCGTCGCGACGTCCCGCGCGAGCGCCACGGGGTCGCACGCGACGTACACCACCGTGGCGGCCCCCGTCGTCGACAGCGCCTCCAGCGTCGCGCGCCCCGCGCCGGAGCGCGGCGGGTCGAGCACCACCGCGTCGAAGCGGCCGACGCCCTCGCGCAGCATCCACCTCACGTCGCCCTGGATGACGCGGGCGGCGGGATGGGCGTGGAGGTTGCGCCTGGCGTCCTTGGCTGCATGCTCGTCGGATTCGATCGAGGTGACCTCCCGGCCGGTGGCCGCGAGCGGGAGCGTGAAGAGCCCGGACCCGGAGTACAGGTCCATCACGGCGCCCGCGTCGCCCACGCGCGCGAGCACCTCGCGCACAAGCACCTCTGGCCCCGAGCGGTGCACCTGCCAGAACGCCCCGGCGCCCACGCGGAACGCGTGCTCCGTGCCGTCCACGGTCACGATCTCGCGGACGTGGCTCGGGGCGTTGGGGCGGCGGTCCACGCCTCGCGCGGTCCAGGGGCGCCCGTCGACGAGCACGCGCACCTTGTCCTCGCCCGAGGCGTCGACGACCTCGACCGTGGAGCCCTCGGTCCAGCGTCCGGCGAGCAACGCCTCCTCGGCGGCCGCCGTCGCGAGCGGCATCCGCTCGAGCGCGTGCGCCCTGTGGCTCCTGAAACCCCGCATCGACGCGCGCCCGTCGGCTCCCGCGACCGCGCCCACGCGCGTCCGGTAGCCCAGGCCCCCGGCCTCGTCGTCCCCGGGAACCCCACGCACCTCGTCGCCGGGAAACAGCCCCACCCCGTGCGTCGGCCCGGCGAAGCGCTGGAACGCCTCGCGCAGCACGGCGAGCTTCCAGGCGCGCTGCCCGGGGAGCGACACGTGCGCGAGCTCTCCCCCGCCCACTCCCCCGGGCCCGGCCTCGGGCCACGCGGAAGGCACGCGGTCGGGCGACGCCTCGTGAATCTCGACGGCGTCGGCTCGCCAGAACTTGGCGTCGGCGCGGCCGTCCGTCACCTCGGCGGTGACGACCTCGCCGGGAAGCGCGTGTCGCACGAACACCACGCGCCCCTCGTGGCGCGCGACGCAGTGGCCGCCGTGGGCGACGGCCCCGACGGTGAGGCGGATGCGGTCCATCAGCGCCGCGGATCGGCGCTGGAGTGGTGGAGGTGCCAGGGCACGGCGGTGACGACGACGCCGGGAATCTCGAGCAGGCGCGCGCGAAGCCGGGCGGAACTCTTGTTGTGGAGGAACCTCTCCCACCAGCGGTCGACGATGTACTCGGGCACGTAGATGACGACGACCTCTCGCTGGCTCCCGCGGCGAACGGCGCGAACGTACTCGATGATCGGGCGGATGAAGTCGCGGTACGGCGAGGAGACGACGACGAGCGGCATGCCGAGGGCGTGCGACGCCCACGCGGTCTGGAGCTGGCGCGTCACGCGCTTGTCGACCTGGACGGCGACGGCGACGAGAGAGTCGTGGCGCATGGCGCGCGCGTAGGCGAGCGCCCGCAGGGCGGGGCGGTGGAACTGCGAGACGAGGACGATCCCGTGGGTGCGGCTCGGCAGGGCCCCGCTGCGGTCGCCCTCGACGATGGCGACGTCGGCGCGGACCTTCTCGTAGTGGCGGTGGATGAGTCCCATGACGAGCACGAGCGCCGCCATGACCGCCACGGCGATCCACGCGCCCGACGCGATCTTGACGATGACGACGTCCGCCCAGACTCCGGCGGCGACGAGCATCGCGAGGACGTGGAGGACGCGATACGCGCGGCTCCGCCAGCGGTCGCGCGGGTTGACCTGAATCTTGATCTTCCCCGTCCAGTGGCGAATCATCGCCAGCTGGCTCAGGACGATGGCGGTGAAGACTCCCACGATGTAGACGTGGACGAGCCTCTCGAGGTTGCTCACCGAGACGATCGTGACGATCGCCGCAGCCGTGGCGAGCGCGATGACCCCGTACCCGAAGACGTACCGCTCGTTGAGCGCGCGCAACTGGCGCGGGAGGAAGCCGTCGCGCGCGAGGTGGGAGGCCAGCTGCGTGAAGCGCCGGTAGACGCCCGAGCCGGCGGCATAGAGGATCGCCGCGCCCGCGACACCGACCACCCAGAGAACCCATCGCGACGCGAACACGTGGTCCGCGACCTGAAGCATGATCGGGCCCTTTGACCAGTCGTCCGCCTGGTACTCCCACGAGAGGTACGCGACGAAGAAGAAGGCGACGGCGGACGCGAGGACCGCGACGATGAGGGTGCGGGCCGCCCGCACGCCGCGCGGCTCCTCGTGGAAGCGACCGGAGGCGGCGAGGTGCTCGATCCCGGTCACCATGACGGCGCCGGACGCGATCGCGCCGCCGTACGCGAGGATGACCGCCCAGCCGCTCGCGGGCTCCGAGACGTGCGGGACGAGGTCGTCGTCGCCGTGACGGACAATGCCGAACGCGGCGATGGCGGCGACGGCGAGCAGGAATCCGAACCAGACCGCGGTGACGATCTGGGAGCGCTCCCTGACCCCGCGCAGGTTCCCCAGCGTCATGATGCCGATGAGCGCGAGGCCGACCACGATCTCGAATCCGCGGATCTGCGGGAGCAGGTAGTGGCCGATGTGCGTGATCGCCGCGACGGACACCGCGAGCGTCAGCAGGTAGTCGACGAGGAGGGCGGCGCCGGTGACGACGCCGAACCGGGGGCCGAGCCGGTAGCTGACGACGCCGTAGTCGCCGCGTTGCCCGCCGAGCTCGCGGACGTTCGAGCGGTAGGCGAAACCGAGCAGGAGCATGATCCCCACGACGCCGAGCGCCATCCACGGCAGGGCTCCCTGCTGGGCGCCCGCCCGCAGCGACGACGCGAGGGCGTCGGGCGCGTACGCGACGGCAGAAAGGATGCCGGAACCGAAGAACGGAATGGCGAGGCGCGAGCGCATCGGGCGGGCCTGAGCGCGGTCGGTCTCGATGGGTTCGCCGACCACCCACCGCTTCACCGCATCGAGAAACCCTCGCACGTCGCACCATCCTAGGCGGGGCGGGGTATACCGTGGTGCCTTGTGCATGTCGTGATCATGGGGTGCGGTCGCACCGGGGCCCTCCTCGCGACCGAATTCGAGAGCCGCGGGCACTCCGTCGCCATCATCGATCAGCTCTCCGACGCCTTCCGCCGCCTCCCCTCGTCGTTCGCCGGCCAGAAGATCACGGGCGTCGGGTTTCGACCGCGAGACCCTCGTCGCCGCTGGCGTCGAGGAGGCCTACGCCTTCGCGGCCGTGTCCGACGGCGACAACTCCAACATCCTCGCCGCGCGCGTCGTCCGGGAGACCTACGGCGTGGAGCACGTCGTCGCCCGCATCGCCGACCCTGGGCGCGCCGAGGTCTACCAGCGCCTCGGCATCGCGACCGTCGCCCCCGTTCCGTGGACCGTCGCCCAAATCGTCGGGCGCCTGCTCCCGAGCGCCTCGGACGGCGCCTACGTCGACGCGTCCGCTGGCGTGACCATGACGCGGGCCTCGCTCAACGAGGCGTGGGTGGGGCGGCGATACGCGGAGCTCGAGGCCGCGGCGTCGATGCGCATCGCGTACATCGTTCGGTTCGGCGCGGGAATCCTGCCGGATGACGCCACGGTGATCCAGGACTCCGACGAGCCCTACCTGACGTTCCCGACGAGCGCGGCCGCCGCCGTCGAGCGCGTGACGTCGCGCCCCCCGAAGGCCCAGGCGGCGGGGGCGCGTTCCAAGGCCAAGGCACCCCGCGGGCGGAAGGCGGCGAAGTGAAGATCGTCATCGCCGGAGCGGGCTCGGTGGGGCGCTCCATCGCGCGCGACCTGCTGGAGCACGGCCACGCCGTCACCCTGGTGGACAAGGCGGCGGCCTCGATGCGCGTCGCTCAGGTCCCCGAGGCGGAGTGGCTACTCGCCGACGCGTGCGAGCTGGCGTCCCTGCGCGACGCCTCGGTCGAGGAGGCGGACGTCGTCGTGGCGGCGACGGGCGACGACAAGGCCAACCTCGTCATCTCGTTCCTCGCGAAGACGGAGTTCGCGGTGCGCCGCACCGTCGCGCGCGTCAACAACCCGCGCAACGAGTGGATGTACGACTCGGCCTGGGGGGTGGACGTCGCGGTGAGCACTCCGCGCATCATGACGGCGATGGTCGAGGAGGCCGTCGCGGTCGGCGACCTGGTCAAGGTCTTCACGTTCCACCAGTCGGGGGCGTCGATCCACGAGGTCACGCTTCCCGCGGAGGCTCCCGTTGTCGGGGCGACGATTCAGGAGATTCGCTGGCCGGCCGACGTCGTGCTCGCCGCGATCGTCCGCGGGGACCGCACCATCGCGCCGAGCCCCGACCACACGCTGGAGGCGGGAGACGAGATGCTCTTCATCGTGTCGGCTGAGGCGGATCCGCAGGCGCTCGCGGAAGTTCTTCGTTCCGAACCATCAGCCAAATAGCCCACGCGACGAGCACGAAGAGCGGGATTCCCATCGCGAGCTTGGCGATCCCGAGCGCCGCGACCTGGTGGGCGTAGTACAGCGGGAGCTGCACCGCGAGCTTGAGAGCGAACAGCCCCGCCATGATCCACGTCGCGAGGGAGAACCTGCGCCGAAGCCGCGCATCGGCGCGCCAGCCCATCCCGTGCCCGCGCACGATAGCGACGACGACGCCGACGATGGGCCACCCGACCACGATGGAGAGCACGAGCACGGCGAGCGTCACGCCGTTGGTCCACAGCCCGGGGACGAAGTATCCGCCCGCGTCGCCGTAGCGCCACGCCCACGCGGCGCCGATTCCGACGCCGACGACGCCTCCGAGCGCCTGGGTCACGGGAGTGCGCTGCACCAGGCGAAGGAGGACGGCGACGGCGACGGCCCCGCAGGCGGCGATCGTCGGGATGCGGAAGCCCCCCCAGATCAAGTAGGCGGTCACGAACACGACGCCCGGCGCGCTCGATTCGATCATTCCCCGGACTCCCCCGACGCTCTCGCGCACGGAGAAGTCCTCGCCCGCGACCGAGCGCCAGCCCGAGGCGCTCACGCGTCCGACCCCGCGAGCTCGTACCAGGGGTTGAAGATGTGAAGGCCTCCCGGCCCCCCGGCCACGCGCCCGTGCATGGTGACGACGCGACCGGGCTCGATCCCCGGGATCTCCCGCCTGCCCATGAACACCGCGTCGATCGTCCCGGTGTCGTCGACGATCGTGGCGGTGAGCGCCGGGGCGGCGTCGCCCGGCTCGACGACGATCGCGCGAATGGCGCCGCGGAAGCGAGCGATGTCGCCGACTTGCGCCGACGAGATGGGCACGACCTCGCCGCGAACCTCTTCGGTCATTCGAGGGGCCCCGTCACGACGTGACCCCGGACGAGCCGAAACCGGCGTCGCCGCGGTCCGAGCCCGGGAGGGACTCCACGGGCACGAACTCCGCGCGTTCCACGGCCTGAACCACGAGCTGGGCGATGCGGTCGCCCTTGGCGAGGACGACGGGCTCGGAGGCGTCGGTGTTGAGCAGGGTGACGGCGATCTCCCCGCGGTAGCCGGCGTCGACCGTTCCCGGCGCGTTGACGATGGTGAGCCCGTGCCTGGCCGCGAGGCCCGACCGGGGGTGGACGAAGGCCGCGTAGCCGGCGGGCAAGGCGATCATCAGGCCCGTCGGGACGGTGACGCGCTCCCCCGGGCCGATGGTCACGGCGACGCGCGTCGTGATGTCGGCGCCGGCGTCGCCCGGGTGCGAATACGCGGGGAGCGGGACATCGGGAGCGGTGGTCGAGACGAGGACGCCGACGGGCTTCATCGCTCGGGACGTCATCGCTCGGCGCGGAGGGGCGAGGCCGTTAGGCCGCGCACTCCGAGCAGATGGGCTGGTTCTTGTTCCACGCGGCGAGCTGCGATCGGTGGTGGACAAGGAAGCACTGCATGCACGTGAACTCGTCCTGCTGGGGCGGAAGGACGCGCACCGAGAGTTCCTCGCCGGAAAGGTCCGCACCAGGAAGCTCAAAACCCTCGGCCGCCTCGACCTCGTCCTCGTCCACAACACCCGAGGACTTGTCGGAGCGTCGCGCCTTCAACTCCTCGATGGAGTCTGCCGAGATGTCGTCGTCGGACTTGCGCGGGGCGTCGTAATCGGTGGCCATCGGTGGTGCGCCCTCCTTCGTGGGTCATCCACGGTACTGAATGCTTTCGGCCCGTGGTTTGTTCCCTCAGGCGCACGCATTCTGCCCCAAAATCGCCAGAAATCAAACTCCCGATGTCGGCGTGGCCCAGAGTTCGCGCGCGCCGGAGGCAGAGAGGGCGTCGTGGAGGGCCCCAAACGTCTCCTCGCGGGCGGCCATGGCGAACGCGGGGGTGGGAGGCGCACCGTCCCAACCCTCGACGCGAACCCCCGCCTCGCGGGCGACGAGCGCCCCCGCGGCGAAGTCCCACGCGTTGAGTCCGTGCTCGTAGTAGGCGTCGAGGTTTCCCGCCGCGACGTAGCAAAGATCGAGGGCGCAGCTGCCGAGGCGGCGGATGTCTCGCACCTGCGGGAGCATCGCCGCCGCGACCGCGCCCTGGAGCGCGCGGCGCTCGGCGATGTACTGGAATCCCGTGCCGAGGAGGGTCCGCGAGAGCACCGGGCCGGGACGCGGCTCGATGCGCTCGGCCTCGCCGCCCGCGCGCGTCACCCACGCGCCGAGCCCGCGGCCCGCCGAGTAGAGCGTGCCGCTGCCCCCCTCGTAGACCGCGCCCGCCTCCATCGTCCACTCCTCGGGGCGCGTGGATCCGCTCACCGCGGCCACGGACACCGCGTAGTGCGGGAGGCCGTACAGGAAGTTGACCGTGCCGTCGATCGGGTCGAGAACCCAGGTGATCCCCGACGTGCCCTCGCCGTGTCCGCGCGCCTCCTCGCCCAGCACGGCGTCGTCCGGGCGGAGCGACGCGAGGCGGTCGCGCAGCGCCTTCTCCGCGGCGATGTCGATCGCGGTGACGGGGTCGATGTCGCTCGACTTCGTGCGACGCGACCGTCACCTCGCCGGTGCGCGCGGCGACGATCATCTCGCCGACCTCGGTGGCGAGCGTGCGGGCGATCTCGAGGAGTTCCGTCGGCTGGGGCGTCTCAGTCATGCCCACCATGGTGCCTCACCCCGCGCCGCCCGGCGGACGCCAAGGTCCCGGCTCGCGCCTCGCCCGCGTGCCTCCGCGTCAGAGGCGCCCGCCCGTGACACCCTGACGGCATGACGCACGTGCGGCTCGTGGGTCCCGCGATTGACGGGCACAACCTCGTCGTCTCCACCGACGGCGGGGACGAGTTCACCCTTCCCGTTACCGAGGAGCTCAAACTCGCGGTCTCGCGCGCCGAGGAGGGCGCGGAGGGCGCGCCGGCGACCCTCAGCCCCAAGGAGATTCAGCGCCGCATCCGCGCGGGATTCACCGCGGAGGAGCTCTCCGAGATCTCGGGGGCGCCGCTCGCGAGCATCGAGCGCTACGAGGGCCCCATCCTCGCCGAGCGCGCCTACATCACCGAGCTCGCCCGCTCCACGCGCGTGGGGCGAGAGACCGGGGCGCCGACGCTCGGGGAGGTTGTGACGGATCGCCTCGCCTCGCGCGGGATCCCGGCCAAGGCGCTCACGTGGGACGCGTTCCGCGTCTCCCCCGAGCCGTGGCGCGTCGTCGCCCGGTACCTCGACGGAACCCGGACCACCGAGGCCGTGTGGACGTATCACCACGCGGCCCGGAGCATCGTCGCGGACGACGAGCGGTCGCGCTGGCTCACCGAGACGGAGCTCATGGACCTCGCCGCTCCCCCGCGCGCGTTCGCTCCCGCCCCCGCCTCGTCCGCGCTCGACGACCTTCCGGAGTCCCCGCGCGCCGGGGGGCACCTCCGCGCCGTCGGCGCCGCGCCGGCGCCCGAGCCCGAGCCCGAGCAGCCTGCCAAGCCCTCGACCGACGACCTGCTCGCGGACTTGCAGTCGAAGCGCGGCACGCGCGAGACCGTGGACCTCGAAGCCGAGGACGACGAGGAGTTCGAGGGTTTCGGCCCGCTCAACGCCCGCGAGGCGGAGTTCTCCGTCGCGTCGGGCGGAGAGGGGCTCGCGGCGGACGCGTCGGGCTCGGAGCCCGCCGAGGCCGCCTCGTCCGGGCCAGGCGCCGCGCGCCGTCGGCGGCGCGCGCCAAGCGCAACGGCAGGGCCCACGTCCCCAGCTGGGACGAGATCGTCTTCGGCGCCAAGGGCGACTAGTTCGTCGCCTCCCCGCCTACTCGGTCGCGGGGCAGTCCGTCCCCTGAAGAGTCAAGACGCGCACGGGCCGCCCGTCGTCCGTCGTTCCGTCCACCGCCTCCTTGGCGAGCGAGACGACGCGCGTCTGCTGGGACTCGATCGTGGCGTCGTACGTCATCAGGGAGATGTCGCCGTCCGGGGCAACGGGCACCACGAAGACGATCGACTCGCCGTCCGATACCTTGCGGAAGTTCGTCGCCATGTGATCGCTTTGGTGTTCGGCGTCGGAAACGAGCACCGGGACGATGGCGCCGCACGTGTTCACCACGGAAACCAGGATGGTCGCCTTGTCGCATCCCGCGAGCAGAAGCGCGCACGCCGCGGCGGCCACGACAACCCTCGCCCCTCTCAGCCTCACGCCCACGTCTCCCCCTTCGTCCTTCGAAAGCACCTTCGCCCGCGCGCCCATCCTTGCACCTGCCGCCGGACTACGCCCGCCCGGCGACGAGCACCGGAATCTGCATTTCGTCTGGCGTGAGGGACCCGTGGACCCCGATGAGGGCCATCGACGCGGGCGACTGGATGCGGGAATCCACGATCGTCGCGCGGCCCGTCATGGCGACGACGACGTCGCCGATGCGGTCAGCGACCTCGGGGACCACCTCCCCGAAGGCTCCGGAGGCCATCGCGTCGTCGCGCGTCGCGACCACCGCGTGCGCGCCAAGCTCGTTCGCCCAGCGCTCGGCGATCGCGGCGGGGTTGTCGCCGTAGATGTGCAGGGCGCGCGGCTCGCCCGCGACGAAGGAGACGCCGAGGTCGAGGGCGGGGTCCAGCGCGATGTCCCAACGCGGGGCGCCGGTGACGTCCACCATCCCGTGGTCGGCCGTGATGACCATGAGCGTGCCGTCCGGCATCGAGGAGGCGAGGCGCGCGAGCTCGCGGTCCGCGTCCTCGAGCGCACCGACCCACTCGTCGGACTGCCACCCGTTGGCGTGGCCCGCGCCGTCGATCTCGCCCCAGTACATGTAGCTGACGCCCGGGGCGCGCATCGCGCCGAGCGCCACGTCGATCCGGTCCGCGAGGCGCTCGGCGCCCACGAACTGCCCGCCCCGCAGCACCGCGTGCGTGAGACCCGAGCCGGCGAACCGCGCCTTGCCGAGCGTCGTCACCTGCACGCCCGAGCGGTCCGCCTCCTCGAGCAGCGAGGGTTGGCGCTGCCAGTCCTCGGCGGGCTCCGCACCGTCCCAGGAGATGAGGTTCGCGAGCTTCCCGGTCTTGGGATTCCTGACCGTGTAGCCCGTCATCCCCGTCTGGCCGGACGTCATGCCGGTGCCGAAGAGCGCGAGGGATGCCGCCGTCGTCGTGGGAAACCCGGCGGTAATCGTCAGGCCGTCGAGGCCGGTAAGGAAGCGCGCGTGACCCTTGCGGGCCTCGAGCTGCCGCTGGCCGAGGCCGTCGAGGATGACGGTGCAGACGTGCCGGGCGCGGGGGATGCCGAGCCGGTTGCGGTCCGCCTCCGCGTCGCGGCCCCGGACCACGTGTCCCGCCCCGATCGCCGCGAGGGACGCGGGCAGAACCGCCCCGAGTTCGGCGCGACCGTAGTCCGGGAGGAGCATCCCGGCGGCGGCGACCCGTTCAGCGAACGTCACGCGTGCTCGCTCACGGCCGCGTGAAGCGCCTCGGCGAAGGCCTCGAGGCCCCGCACCGAATCCTCGCCGTCCGCGAGCGTGCTCACCCGCACGAGGGTGTCGTCGCCCGTGATCCCGCCTGTGTAACCGTGGTCGGCGTCGCAGTTCTCGTCGCCGCACGTCGCCGGCTCGAGCTCGATGCGGGAGTGGACGCCCCAGCCGACGGCGAGCACGAGCTCGTTTGGCGGGTCGCCCTCGCGGAACTTCTCGGGGTGGTGCACCACGTGGGTGAGCGCGACGCTGGAGACGGTTTTCAGCAGCGCCGACTCCATCGTGGCCGACGCGGCGTGGCCCGCCTCGCCCTCCCCCGCCCTGCCGTCGTCCATGTGGACGCGGATGAGGCGCGTATCGGTGAGGACAAGGACGGTCATGTGGCGGCGGACCTCGCGGTCGTCGAACGTCGTCTCGGCGTGGACGAAGTGCGCCCGGACCTTCTCCTTGCCAATCGCGGAGGCGAGCACGCTCGACGCGAGGGCCGGGTAGTACCCGGCGACGGCGACGGCGTCGTGGAGGGACGTGGACACGCCCACCATCCTTTCACCTCGCCGGGACCGACCGTACCCTGGCGTGGCGAGGCTCACGTGTCCGCCGCGGACGCGAGAATGGACCCAGCGAACCAACCCCCCGCGTGAGGAGCACCATGACGACGCCCGCCGAGGCGCCCGAGGAACTGATCGTCGACGTCGACGTCAGCCAGGAGATGGAGTCCTCGTTCCTCGAGTACGCGTACTCCGTGATCTACTCGCGCGCCCTGCCGGACGCCCGCGATGGGCTCAAGCCCGTCCAGCGCCGCATCGTCTACATGATGGAGCAGATGGGGCTGCGCCCCGACCGCTCCTACGTCAAGTCCGCCCGCGTCGTCGGCGAGGTGATGGGCAAGCTCCACCCGCACGGCGACCAGGCGATCTACGACGCGCTCGTGCGCATGTCGCAGTCCTTCTCGCTGCGGCTCCCCCTGGTCGACGGGCACGGCAACTTCGGCTCGCTCGACGACGGCCCCGCCGCGGCCCGGTACACCGAGGCCCGGCTCGCGGCGGCGGCGATGGCGCTCACCGCGGACATCGGCGAGGACACCGTCGACTTCGTCCCGAACTACGACAACAAGCTGACCCAACCATCCGTGCTTCCCGCCGCGATCCCCAACCTGCTCGTCAACGGGGCCTCGGGAATCGCCGTCGGCATGGCGACCAACATGGCCCCCCACAACCTCGTCGAGGTCATCTCGGCCGCGCGCCACCTGCTCGAGCATCCGGACGCCACCACGGCCGACCTCATGAAGTTCGTTCCCGGGCCGGACCTTCCCGGCGGAGGGAAGATCGTGGGGCTCGACGGCATCGCGCAGGCGTACGAGACGGGCAAGGGGGCGTTCCGCACCCGGGCGACGACGCGGGTGGAGAAGGTCTCCGCGAGGCGCCAGGGCATCGTCGTCACCGAGCTGCCCTACCTCGTCGGGCCCGAGAAGGTCATCGAGAAGGTCAAGGAGGCGGTCTCGGCGCGCAAGCTCGACGGCATCGCCGCGGTCACCGACCTCACCGACCGGCACCACGGGCTCCGGCTCGTCATCGAGATCAAGAGCGGGTTCAACCCCGACGCCGTGCTCGAGCAGCTCTACCGCCTCACCCCGCTCGAGGACACGTTCTCCATCAACAACGTCGCGCTCGTGGAGGGCGAGCCGCTCCAGCTGGGGCTGCGCGAGCTGCTGCGCGTGTGGGTGGAGCACCGGCTCGACGTGGTGCGGCGCCGCAGCGAGCACCGCCTCGGCGCGCGGCGCGACCGCCTCCACCTGGTGGACGGCCTGCTCATCGCGATCCTCGACATCGACGAGGTCATCCAGATCATCCGGGCGGCCGACGACGCGGGCGCCGCGCGGTCGCGCCTCATGACGGCGTTCGACCTGTCCGAGGCCCAGGCGGAGTACATCCTCGAGCTGCGCCTGAGGCGCCTCACCAAGTTCTCCCGCGTCGAGCTCGAGACGGAGAAGGCCAAGCTGACGGCCGAGATCCTCGACCTCGAGGAGATCCTCGGCGAGCGACGCCGCGCTGCGCGCCGTCGTCGCGCGGGAGATGGACGCCGTTGCGGCGGCGCACGGAACCCCGCGACGCACCATCCTCTTGTCCGACGGCGGGGCCCAGGCGGTCGCGACGGGCGCGCGGGCGGGCGCGAAGGGCGCGCCGACCGTGGCGCTCCAGATCGAGGACACGCCCTGCTCAGCGCTCCTGTCCGTCACCGGGCTCGTCGCCCGCACCGCCGACGACCACCCGGTCTCTCGAGACGGCAGGCGCTCCGCCCACGACGCCCTCCGCTCCGTCGTCCCCGCCTCGGCCCGCGCCGACGTCGGCGTCGTGACGACCGCCGGCCGCATCGTGCGCCTGTCCCTCCTCGACGTCCCCGCGCTGCCCCCGACGGACGAGCCGCCCTCACTCGGCGGAGGCGTGCCGATCGCCGAGGTCATCGGGCTTGAGCGAGGCGAGGAGGCCCTCGCGCTCGTCCCCCTCGGCGCCGAGGCTCCCCCCATCGCCCTGGGGACGGCCCAGGGAGTGGTCAAGCGGCTCGCGCCCGAGGACGCGCCGCAGCGCGACGCGTGGGACGTCATCGCGCTCAAGCCCGGGGACGCGGTGGTGGGCGCGGCCGTCGCGGCGGACGACGCCGAGCTGGTGTTCGTCACCTCGGACGCCCAGTTGCTGCGCTTCGGCGCGGCGCTCGTGCGGCCCCAGGGACGCTCCGCGGGCGGCATGGCGGGGATCAACCTGGGCGCGGGCGCGAAGGTCGCCTACTTCGGGGTGGTCGAGGCGGGCGCCGCGGACCCCGTGGCCGTGACGATCGCCGGCCCGTCCGGGGCGCTGCCGGGGACGACGCCGGGCACGGCCAAGGTCACGCCGCTTGGGGAATTCCCGGCCAAGGGGCGCGCGACCGGGGGCGTGCGCGCCCACAAGTTCCTCAAGGGCGAGGACGTACTCCTCTCCGCGTGGGCCGGCGCCTCACCCGCGCGCGCCGTGTCCGGGGGCGGCCAGGCCGTCGACCTCCCCGCCGAGCGCGGCAAGCGTGACGGATCGGGGACGCCGCTGAAGGCCCCCGTCAAGGGGATCGGCTAGGGCTCCCGCCCGCGCGGGGCTAGTCCTGCGATTCCGGTCGCCAGTACGCGGAGCCGTCGCGCTCGCGCGCGAGGAGTCCGGCGTCCACGAGGGCGCGCCTCACTCCGGTGGGATCCCAGACCGTCTCCTTGAGCGCGTCGGTCAGTTCGCGCTCGCTCACCCTCACCCCTGGCGCTACGAGCCGCTCAACGAGGAGCGCGAGGAGCTCGGCGCGGTCCGCGTGGCGCCGCGGCCAGCGCGGCAGGAACCCGCCCTCGAGGAAGCGCTCCGGCTCTCCGGTAGCCATGGGTGCCCTCCCGTCGTGCCAGCATCCCAAAGGTGGTCGCGGCCCCGCCCACGCTACCCGCCGACGCGGGCCCGGGCGCGATCGGCGGCTAGCGGCTCCGCCGCTTCTCGAACGACCACGCGGGGTCCGTGATGAGCTTGGCGATCACCAGGCCGACGGCGATCGAGAGCAGGATGAGCGTCGCGTCGAGCCCGGTCACGATCGCGTCGGCCGAGATGCCCTCGTTGAGGCTCACCATCGTCTTGTACACGCGCGCGCCCGGAATCATGATCAGGGTCGCGGGGACGCTGAGCGTGATGTGGGGGTACTTCCACCAGCGCGAGCCGGTCGCGGCGAGAACACCCACCCCGACGCAGGCGATCACGGTCGCGGCCTGGATCATCAGCCCGTGATCCACCATCCACAGCCGCGCGACGTTCGCCAGGGCGCCGATCACGGACGCGGCGAGCGCCATGCCGAAGGACGCGTTGAACATCAGCGCGAACCCCAGGACGCCGACGAGGCTCGCGATGGCGCGGATCGCGACGACGGTGCCGCCCGACACGGCGAACGGCTCGCCAGGGCCCGGCTGCAGCCCCGCGGCCAGCGAAACGCCCCAGATCCCGATTCCCGAGGCGATGAAGATCATGACGGCGAAAGCCGTGCGCGACACGCCGGCGGAGAAGTCCAGCTTGGCGAGGTCGAGGGCTCCGGTGATGATCGCGAACCCCGGCACCAGGAACAGAACGGCGGAGACGTATCCCGCGGACTGCGTCGCGACGCCCATCGGAAGCGCGTTGATCACTGCGACGCCGAGCAAATACCCGGTCGCGGCCGTCGTCGCGGCGATCATCGACGTGCCGAAGTGGTTGAAGCCCCGGTGCACCAGGGCGCGACGCAGGAACTGGCCGAGCGTCGCGGCGACCATGACCGCGATGATCTCGAAGAGCCGCGCGTTGTTGAGCACCGCGAAGGCGCCGCAGGCGAGGCCCGCGAAGGCCGCGTTCGCCCACGCCGAATATGGCGGCCGCTTCGCCTCGATCGCGTCGAGGGCGGCGTTGAACCTCTCGACCGTCCAGCCGGGAGAGAGTTCCTCCTTGAGGCGGTCGAGGCGGGCGATCCGATCCGCGTTGACCGTCACCTGGCGAACCTCGGTGACCTCGGTGCGGAAGATGGGGCCGCGGTGGCTCGTGGCCGTGATCTCGGTGAGCGTGACGTGCGCATGGTGGCGGGTCACGCCGAGCGCCTGCGCCGCGCGTTGCATCGCCTCCTTGACGCGGTACGACGCCGTGCCCGCCGAGAGCATGAGGCGCCCCATGCGGATGATCGCGCCGGACTGGCGGACCAGCTCGATGGGCTCGAGCGCCTGCTCGTGGGCGTCGGCTTCCCAGCCGTCGAGCCCCTCGTCCGTCATCACCGTTTCATCATCGTCCGGTGATGCGGCCTTCGACCCCCACCTTGGTCCCATGTGCCTTCGTGCGCCCTTCGAGTTTGTCGTGCGTCCGCGCGAGGGTAGCCCGCTTAGAATCCGCCGATGTTCGCTTCGGTGAGGCAATCGACGGCCGATTGCGTATCGGTCTTCACCTGCAGCGCTTGCCGCAGAAGGTCGTACGTCTTGTCGCCCGGATCGGTGGCGTAGCCCTCCCTCTCCAGGCACGCTCGTACCAGCGGAGCCTGTTGGTTGAGATACGCGTCCTTGGACTGCACGGAGCTCGGCTGCGTCTGATAGACCATGTTGACCCAGAAGGCCTCCTTGGTATCGCACGCCTCGCCGATGGCTTCTTGCTCCGGCGTGTTTGCCGCGTAGTTGTACACGGGCAGAATGAGCCCCGACTCCGTTGTCTTGTCGCTGAGGAGGGCATAAGAACCCGCGTCTTCGACGCACGCGACCATGGCGCGCGCGGCCGCGCGGTCGTCCTCGAGGGAGAGCTTGCCCGCCGCCTGGGCCTGCCGCAGAATCTCCAACTGAGCGTCGCTCGCGCCGCCGGCCTCGGCCTCCTGGATCGCCGGCTCGATCACCTCGGCGAAGTCCTTGGACGCGGCCCAGTTGGGATCGGTGGCGCAGCCCGAGAGGGCGAGGAGCCCCGCCGCGACCGCCACGAATCTCATTCGGATGTCACCCTCCCCTTGCCGCCAACGTACGCCCGCCGGATACGGCGGTCAAAGGAAGCCACCGCGACCGGCAGCGCCGGCCTAGGTGTCGATGCGCGAGTGGTCGAGGCCCGCGGCCCCGGCGACGATGAACTCCTTGCGCGGCGCGACGTCGTTGCCCATCAGGAGCTCGAACGACGCCTCGGCACGCTCGGCGTCGTCCGCCCGGATGCGCCGGAGGCTCCTGCGCTCGGGGTCCATGGTGGTCTCCGCGAGCTGGTTGGCGTCCATCTCGCCCAGGCCCTTGTAGCGCTGGATGTCCTCGCTGTAGCTCCGGCCCGCGCGGCGCAGGGACGCGAGCGTCTGCTGCAGCTCGCGCTCGGAGTACGTGTAGATGTGCTCCGCCTTCTTGCGCGCGCTTCCTGACACCTCGACGCGGTGCAGCGGCGGGACCGCGGCGTACACGCGCCCCGCGTCCACGAGCGGGCGCATGTAGCGGAAGAAGAGGGTGAGGAGCAGGGTGCGGATGTGGGCGCCGTCGACGTCCGCGTCCGTCATGAGGATGACCTTGCCGTAGCGGGCGGCGTCGAGGTCGAAGGTGCGGCCCGAGCCCGCGCCGATCACCTGGATGATGCTCGCGCATTCCGCGTTGTGGAGCATGTCCGTGACGGACGCCTTCTGGACGTTGAGGATCTTGCCGCGGATCGGCAGGAGCGCCTGGAAGTCCGAGCGGCGCGCGAGCTTGGCCGTGCCGAGCGCGCTGTCGCCCTCCACGATGAACAGCTCGCTCGCCTCGACGTCGTTGGAGCGGCAGTCCGCGAGCTTGGAGGGTAGCGACGAGGTCTCGAGCGCGTTCTTGCGGCGCGTGATCTCCTTCTGCTTGCGCGCGCTCACGCGCGCCTGCATCTCGTTCACGATCTTCTCGAGCACCGAGGTGGCCTGCGCCTTGGTGGCGCCGCGCGTCGACTCCAGGATCTTGGCGAGCTCCGTCTCCACCACCTTGGACGACGATGCCGCGCACCGGGCCCGTTCCGAGGACCTCCTTGGTCTGCCCCTCGAATTGCGGCTCGGGCAGGCGCACGGTGACGACGGCGGTGAGGCCCGCCATGATGTCGTCCTTCTCGATGCGCTCGGAGCCGTCGCGGCCCGAGAGCTTGAGGCGCCGCGCGTTGGCGGCGACGGCCGCGCGGACGACCTTGGCGAGCCCCTGCTCGAATCCGGCCTGGTGCGTGCCGCCGTGGGGCGTCGCGATCACGTTGACGAAGGTGCGCACCACGGTGTCGTAGCCGGTCCCCCAGCGGAGCGCGATGTCCACCAGGCACTCGCGCTCCACGTCCTCGGTGCGCAGCTGGCCGGTGGACGAAAGCACCTGGGCCGCCTCGACGAACGTCCCCGAGCCGCGGAGCTCCCACGTGTCCGTGATCGCCGCGTCGGGCGCGAGGTGGTCGACGAAGTCCTGCGCGCCGCCGTCGGAACGGAACGACTGCTCGACGGGCTCCAGCGGGTTGCGCTCGTCGCGCAGGACGAGCTCGAGGCCGGGGACAAGGTACGACGTCTGGCGCAGCCTCACGACCAGCTCGTCGGTCTGGAACTTGGCGGTCTTGGAGAAGATCTGCCGATCCGCCCAGTACCGGATGCGCGTGCCCGTGACGGCCTTCGCGACCTTGCCGACCGTCTCGAGTCGCGACGCGTCGGTGAACGGCTCGAAGGGCGCGTCGGGCGTCGGCCCGGACGACGGGTCGCGGAAGAACCCGGGCTCGCCGCGGCGGAAGGCCATGTGGTGCGTCGCGCCGTCGCGGTCCACCCAGACGTCGAGCCGCTCGCTCAAGGCGTTGACGACGGAGGCGCCGACGCCGTGGAGGCCCGCCGGACGCGGCGTACGAGCCGCCGCCGAACTTCCCGCCCGCGTGGAGCTTGGTCATGACCACCTCGACGCCGCTCAGTCCCGTCTTGGGCTCCGCGTCCACGGGGATGCCGCGGCCGGTGTCGCGGACCTCGACGGAGTCGTCGGGATGGAGGACGATCTCGATCCGCGAGCCGTGCCCCCCGAGCGCCTCGTCCACCGAGTTGTCGATGATCTCCCAGAGGCAGTGCATGAGCCCGCGGGAGTCCGTGGTCCCGATGTACATGCCGGGGCGCTTGCGCACGGCCTCGAGCCCCTCGAGGACGCTGAGGTGACGCGCGGAGTAGTCGGAGGATGCCACCAGGTCAGCCTAGGCGGAGGCGCCGGACGTCCCGGGTCAGCCTCGCCGCCCTTCCGCCGCGCCCCGCGGCCGGGAGACGCGAACGGCGGGGCCCCGAAGGGCCCCGCCGCCTCGTCACGCCTCGATTAGGAGATGTGCCAGATGAACAGAATCGCGAGCGTCGCCGCCGCGATGATCGCCCGCGATCCACCAGGTAAGCGGGTCGGACTTGCGGTCGTTGCGCTTGACCCAGCGCGATGACCGCGCCGATGGCGAGGAGCACCAGGATCGACCCACGTCTGCTTCGACGGCGACGGCGTCGTACTCGACCTTCGTCAGCAGCACAGCGGCCAGGTACCCCGCGAGCGCGAACATCGCGCCGAGGAACATGCCGCTCGTGATGTTCTTGGACTTCTCGTTCCGCTGGTGAAAGAACCCGCCGAAGACGGCGGCGTTGCCGAGGATGAAGACGAGGGTGGAAAGTTCGATCAGGAACTTCATGGATGTTTCCTCCTTGAAACATATGAAACGCGAAAGGCGCGGAGGTATCCGCGCCTTTCTGCGCATCCTAGGCGACGGCGCGGCCCCTGTACCGCGCCGTCGGCCCGATGCCGCTATCCCTGGACGAAAACCGCGATGACGATGTTCGTCAGCGTGAGGACCAGAATCGTGGTCCACACGGGCATATTGTTCGAGCGCTTCTTGCGGTTCATGAACGCGAGCACCGCGATGACGAGCGCGAAGAGGAGCTTGACTCCGTACGCCGCGTCGTTGGGCTCCTCGCCGTTCGCGTGGAGCATGGCGAGCAGGGCGATCCCGGTGACGAGCTGGGTGTACGCGCCGTCGAGCATCGGACGGACGACGTTCTTCGCCTTCTCCCGGACCTGGTACAGCGTGCCGCCGAGGAGGAGCGAGACGCCCACGAAGTGCAGGATGAGGACGAGTTTGATCGCGATTTCCACAGAAGACTCCCTTCGGCCGGGCGTGCCCCAGCCACGGGGTCAGTCTAGGCAGTGGTGCGCGTCCTGGCGGGACCCTCTCAGGCCTTGAGGCCCGCCACGATCGCGGAGACGCTCTCCTCCGTCAGCGTGCCGACTGCGGCCTTGTCCGCGAGGAGCGCGGGCGCCTGGTCGCACATGCCGATGCAGTTCGCCCACTCGAGGGTGACCTGGCCGTCGGCCGTCGTCTCGCCCATGGAGATTCCGAGCTCCGCCTCGAGCTTCTGCGCGACGCTCGTCGCGCCCGCGAAGGCGCAGCTGAGCGTCCGGCACACGCGAATGACGTGCTGGCCCGTCGGACCCACCTGGAGGAACGAGTAGAACGTCACGACGCCCTGGACCTCGACCGGGGACATGCCGAGGCGGTCGGCCAGCACCTGCATCGCGAGGTCGCTGATGTCGCGCCGGTTCTCCCGCAGGTCCTGGAGCACGGGGATGAGCGCGTCGCGCCCGCCGCCGTTGGCCTCAAGGAGCCGGTCGATGTCCTCGATCAGGTCGGACTGCTCGGTGGCGAGCGCCACGGGTACGTTCAGCATGTCTACTCGCCCTTCGTCTTGTCGCCGGTCGCGATGTAGGTTCCGCGATCGGTGTACTCGGTGTGGAGCAGGTGGTGGCTCGTGTGCCCGCACGGCCCGTCGGTGAGGAACTCCCCGTAGAGGTTGAGGACCGCGGGGTTCTCGTGGCTCTTGCGGACGCCGTACGCGGAGTCCTCGGCGTAGATCGCCCGCGCGCGCGCGGCGCGAATGTCCGCGCTCGTCGGGATCGGCTGGCCGCCGCCCCCGATGCAGCCGCCCGGGCACGCCATGAACTCGATGAAGTGGCACTCGGAGAACTTGCCGCCCGCCTTGATGTCTTCCATGACCTTCTCGGCGTTCGCCGTGCCGTGGACGACCGCGACCTTGAGGGTCACGCCCTTCACCCAGTCCCAGTTCGGAACGAGGTGCGCGAGGATCTCGGGCACCGGGCCCACCTCGTCCGGAATGGTGATCTCGGCGTACTTCGCGCCCTCGAAGCCGCGGACGGGAAGGATGTCCGCGTGCTCGAAGAGGTCCTCGGCCTTGAGGCCGGTGACGAGTTCGATCACGGTCCGAAGGGCCGCCTCCATCACGCCGCCGGTCGCGCCGAAGATGACCCCGGAGCCCGTCGCCGAGCCGAATGGGTCGTCGAATTCGCCCCGAGGCAGGTTCGGAAGGTCGATCCCGTGCTCCTTGAGCATCTTGCCCGCCTCGCGCGTGGTGAGCGCGTAGTCGACGTCCGGGTGACCGCTGTCCGTCATCTCCGGCCGAGAGACCTCGAACTTCTTGGCCGAGCACGGCATGAGGGAGACCGAGACGACGTCCTCAGGGTCGATCCCGTTCTTGTCCGCGTACCAGGTCTTGAGGAGCGCGCCGAACATCTGCTGCGGGCTCTTGCACGTGGACATGTTCGGCAGGTACTCGGGGTACTTGTGCTCGATGTACTTGACCCAGCCGGGGCTGCAGGAGGTGAACTGCGGGACGGGCTGGCTCGAGTCGCCGAGCACCAAGTTCTTGTAGAGGCGGAGCAGCAGCTCCGTGCCCTCCTCGATGATGGTGAGGTCGGCGGTGAAGTTGGTGTCGAAGACCTTGTCGAACCCGATCTCCTTGAGGCCCGTGTTGAGCTGCCACGTCATCGGCGTTCCCGGCTCCTGGCCGAACATCTCGCCGATGGCCGCGCGGGGCGCGGGCGCCGTCTGGATGACGACGTGCTTCGTCGGGTCCTCGATCGCGGCCCAGACGTCGTCCGTGTTGTCGACGGCGCTGAGCGCGCCGGTGGGGCAACGGTTGATGCACTGGCCGCAGTTGAGGCACGTGACCTCCGACAGCGGGGTGCCGAGGTAGGTTCCGACCTCCGTCTTGTCGCCGCGGCCGAGCACGCCGAGCGCCGCGACGCCCTGAAGCTCCGCGCACGTGCGCACGCACCGCATGCACTGCACGCACTTGTCCATGTCGCGCACGACGGACGGGCCGAGGAGGTCGAGGCAGTGCGTCGACTCCTCCTTGTGGCCGAAGGGGAAGCTGTCGACGCCGTATTCGGCGGCGAGGTCCTGGAGCTCGCAGTTGCCGTTGCGCACGCACGTGCGGCATTCGCCGTAGTGCTCGGAGATCATCAGGTCGATGACGTCCTTGCGCGCCTGGCGCACGCGCGGGCTGTGCGTCTCGACCTCGACGGCCGAGGTCAGCGGGAACGCGCAGCTCGCCTGGAGAGTGCGCTGGCCGGAAACCTCGACCACGCACACGCGGCAGACCGCGGGGTCCGGCAGGTCCGGGTGGTGGCACAGGGTCGGGATACGGACCCCGACCTCGCGCGCGGCCTCGAGGATCGTCGTGCCCTTCGGCACCTCAATCTCGTGGCCGTCGAGCGTCACGGTGACGACCTCGAGGGTCTCCTGCTCCGCGCCTACGGGGCTCGTCTTGGCATCCTGAACGGTCATGTTCTCGCTCTCTTCGGTATCAGACGACGGCCGCGGCGTCGCGTTCGAGGATCTCGGACTGGTAGTGCTTGACGATGGAGAGGAAGACGTTGGGCGCCGACTGGCCGAGGCCGCACTTGGAGGAGATCTGCATGCTTCCCCCGAGCGCGGTGAGGTTCAACAGGCGCTCCGGCGAGCACGTGCCCTCCTTGAGCGAGCGGATGCCCTCGAGGATCCGGACGTTGCCCACGCGACACGGCGTGCACTGCCCGCACGACTCGTCGGCGAAGAACTCCTGGATGTTCTCGGCGACCTCGAGCAGGTCGCGGTCCGGGCCGACGACGATGACGGCGCCGCCCGTCGACACGTCGTCGTAGCTGATCGTGCGCGCGAACTCGGCGGACGGGATGCACTGGCCGGAGGCGCCGCCGATGATGACGGCCTTGGCGTCCTCGCCGCCGGCGGCCGCGAGCAGGTCCTTGATGGAGATGCCGAGCGGGAACTCGAACACGCCCGGCTTGGTGACGTCGCCGGAGACGCTGAAGAGCTTGGGGCCCTTGGACGTCTCCGTGCCGATCGCGGAGAACCAGTCGGCGCCGTTGGCCATGATGGCCGCGGCCCACGCGAACGTCTCGACGTTGTTGACGGTGGTCGGCGCTCCGTTGAGGCCCGCGACGACGGGGAACGGGGGCCGGTTGCGCGGCTCGCCGCGCTTGCCCTCGAGGCTCTCGATGAGCGCCGTCTCCTCGCCGCAGACGTAGGCGCCGGAGCCGAGGTGGAGGTGGATGTCGTAGGAGAAGTGCTTCTCGCCCATGATGGCCTCGCCGAGGAGGTTCTCGGCGCGGCGGCGCTCAAGGCTCGCCTCGAGCGCGGGGACCATGTACGCGTACTCGCCGCGCAGGTAGAGGTAGCCCTCGGTGGCGCCGATCGCGTACGCGGCGATCGTCATGCCCTCGAAGACCAGGTCCGCCCACTCGTCGAGGATCACGCGGTCCTTGAAGGTGCCCGGCTCGCCCTCGTCCGCGTTGCAGACGACGTAGCGCTTGCCCTCGGGCGCGGGGGCCGCCGCGGCGAACTCCCACTTGAGCCCGGTGGGGAATCCTGCTCCCCCGCGGCCCTTCATTCCGGATTCCTTGATGGTGGCGATGACGCCTGGGGCGTCGAGGGCGAGCGCGGCGCGCAGGCCCGCTTCCGCCTCGATCGAGGCCATCGTCATGGGCGTGCGTGAAGTCATCGGGCGCTCTCCTTTGGGGCATCCGCTCGGCGTTGGCGGGCCCGTTGGGCCCCTTCCCGCTACGTGTGCACCTTCATGCTAAGAGGGCGGTTTCGGGCGCTACTGTGTCGTAGGTCCCGCCAAGGTATGCCTTACCTCGCGGGCCGGAATGCGGGCTCCGACGAGGGGGAAGAGGGAGTCGGCGGACGCTAGTCCAGGTAGTCGCGCAGGACCTGCGAGCGCGACGGGTGCCGGAGCTTGGACATGGTCTTCGACTCGATCTGGCGGATGCGCTCGCGGGTCACGCCGAAGACGCGACCGATCTCGTCGAGCGTCTTCGGCTGGCCGTCGGTGAGGCCGAACCGCATGCCGACGACGCCCGCCTCGCGCTCGCTCAAGGTGTCCATGACCTTGCTCAGCTCCTCCTGGAGGAGCGTGAATCCCACGGCGTCCGCGGGGACCACGGCCTCGGAGTCCTCGATGAGGTCGCCGAACTCGCTGTCGCCGTCCTCGCCGAGCGGGGTGTGGAGGGAGATGGGCTCGCGGCCGTACTTCTGGACCTCCACCACCTTCTCCGGCGTCATGTCCAGCTCGTTCGCGAGCTCTTCTGGCGTGGGCTCGCGGCCCAGGTCCTGGAGCATCTGCCGCTGGACGCGGGCGAGCTTGTTGATGACCTCGACCATGTGGACGGGGATGCGGATGGTGCGCGCCTGGTCGGCCATGGCGCGGGTGATCGCCTGGCGGATCCACCACGTGGCGTACGTGGAGAACTTGTAGCCCTTGGTGTAGTCGAACTTCTCGACGGCGCGGATGAGGCCGAGGTTGCCCTCCTGGATCAGGTCGAGGAAGAGCATGCCGCGGCCGGTGTAGCGCTTGGCCAGCGAGACCACCAGGCGGAGGTTGGCCTCGAGGAGGTGGTTCTTGGCGTGGCGGCCGTCGTTGGCGATCCACTCCAGTTCCCGGCGGTACTTGGGGTCGAGCTTGGTGCCGTCGCCGAGCGTCTCCTCGGCGAAGAGGCCCGCCTCGATCCGCTTCGCGAGGTCCACCTCCTGCTCCGCGTTGAGCAGGGCGACCTTCCCGATCTGCTTGAGGTAGTCCTTGACCGGGTCCGCCGTCGCGCCCGCGGTGATGACCTGCTGGGCGGGCGCGTCGTCGTCGGCGGAGCCGATGACGAATCCGGTCTTCTCCTCGGCGTCCTCGTCGAGATCCGGCTCGTCCACGATCTCGCCCTCGGGAACATCCGTGGGCTCGACATCCTCAAGCTCCTCCTCGACGATTCCGTCCGGAACGTCGACGGCGCGGTTCGACTTGGTCGCGCGAGCGGGCTTGGTTGCGATCGTTGCGGTCGTGGTGTCCTCCTTGGACGTCTTGTTTGCCGGGGTCGTGGTGGCTTTCGGCGCCTTCGCGGCCGGGGTCTTGGCGGGCGTCTTCGACGCCGCGCGCCTTGGACGCGCTCGCCTTCGTCGCGCCTGCCTTCTTGGGGGCGCTCGCCTTCGCGGGCGCGCGCTTGGCAGGAGCCGACTTCGCGGACGCGCCCTTCGCGGACGCGCCCTTCGCGGACGCGCGCCTTGGCAGGAGCCGACTTCGCGGACGCGCCCTGCGGCGGAAGCCGACTTCGCGGACGCGGCGGCCGAGGTCTTGCGGGGCTCTGCGGCCACGGGCTTCGTGGCTATTGGCTTCGCGGCTGCGGGCTCCACGACCGCCTGCTTCGCGTCGCCTTTGGAAGACTTCTGGCGCTTGAACAGGCTCGGCGACACTGAGTACCTCTCGAAGAAGGGGGCGTGCGCGGGCCGGTCGCCGGCGCGCAATTCCATTAAATTGTAACGCGCGAGTCAAGCGCCGGATTCCCCGCGTGGCGTGAGTTTTGCCCCGCACATCGCCGATTCCGGGCATATCGCCCCCGGGGACGGGCGAGTCTACGCCGCGCGCCGCCAGCCCGGGTCAATTCCGGCGAGAACGGTGCACTCCAGCAGGCCCGCCAGCCGGTACCCGGGCTCGGACGCGTGAGCCCTCGCGAGGAGGTCCTTGCACGCCCCCTGGTCCCCCTCCCACCACGCGATCACGGCGCACAGCGTGAGCATCGGTGCCCTGCGGTCCGACCTCGCGCGCGCGGTCAGCCAGCCGCAGAGGTCCCACGCGGGCTCGACCGAGTCGCGTTCCGGCGGTAGCCCATCCCGGGGAGAGAGCAGGACGGCGAGCGCCCGCGCGACCTCCGCGTCCCCGGCGCCCGCGAGGACCTTGGACGCGAGGGTCGTGGACGAGGCCGGGCTCCGGCCGGGCATGAGCGAGACCAGCACGGCGTCCCTGACGCGCCGGTCCTGAAGCCCCTCGACCAGGCGGCCGCACGCGGGGTCGGAGGGCACGACGTCCCGTCTCATGCCATCGACCGCCCGCGTCCACTCGGCGTACGACGCCTCCCTCCACTTCCCGGGGTCATCGTCGCGTCGCGCCCTCCATCGCGCTGCGGCGCGCGCGACCCTCTTGCGCGCGGCCTCGTCCACGAGGTAGGCGGCGTCCGGCGCCGAGGCGAGCGCGCCGTGTGCTCCCGCCCGGATCCGGGGGCGGGCCGCGAGGCCCGCGGGCGTGGGGGGAACGGGGCGGCCCGCCGCGGGGCAGCACGACTCCCGCGCACACCCGGGCGCGAAGTACCGCCCGCGCGTCACGGCCCAGCCCTCCGCCTCCTCAACCGCTTCGCCGAGCGCCGGCCGCAGGGCATCGATGGCGGGGCACCCGACCCGCACGTCGTGGTCGGTGTAGGAGACGAGGACCGCGAGCCGCGCCCGCCCGCGCGACAGCTCCGCGGCGACGGCGCGCGCGAGCGTCCCCGCGCGAGGCTCAAGGAGGTCGGCCCTGTCGACGCGAAGCACGGTGACGAGCGCGTCGGACGCGCCAACGCCGACGATCACGACGCTTTCGCGCGGCGTGAAGCCGAGGAGCGCGGGCAGGGCGGCGATCAGTTCGCCTGGGCCGTGGATCGTCGGGGGTGCGGGCACGCGACGATCCTCGCGGGCGACGGCGGCCCCGGCTCCGGGCGCGCGCGCCCTTGTGTGCATCGGCGAGACGGTCGGGGCCTGGGGACGCACGCCCCTTCCCGCGCGGGCCCTAGGCTGGGGCGCGTGAGCGATCAGGAGAAGTGGCGCGGCGAGGTCGACCGGGCGATCCTGGCGACGCTCGCGGAGCTCGCGGCGTCGCTCGTCCCCGTGGGCCACGCGGGGCAGGAGCTCGCGCTCGCGATCGCGCGCGCCACCGAGGGAGGAAAGCGCGTTCGCTCCGCCACGCTCATCGCGTCACATCACGCCCACTCGGGAAGCAACCACCACGCCGCCGTGACTCTCGCGGCCGCGCTCGAGCTCTTCCACGCCGCCGCCATCATCCACGACGACGTCCTTGACGATTCCGACACGCGACGCGGACGCCCCTCCACCCACCGCGCCCTCGACGCGTTGCACGCGGAGCAGCAGTGGGCGGGCGACGGCGAGGCGTTCGGCCGCGCGGGCGCGATCCTCGCGGGCGACCTCGCGCTCATGGCGTCGACTCGCGCACTCCAGGCGGCCGCGAGTCAACTGCCCGATTCGTCGAGGGAGGCCGTGATTCGCCTCTTCCTGGAAATGTCGGACCTCGTGACGGCGGGCCAGTACCTCGACATGCGCAACGCGGCGCGCCCCGTCGACGACCTCGTGGATCAGGAGGCCGACATCCGCGCGACGATGCGATCCAAGACAGCGTCCTACACGTCCGAGGGTCCGCTCGCGCTCGGCGCCGCGGCCGCGGGCGCCGCCGACGACGAGATCGAGGCCGTGCGCGCCATTGGGGTGCCGCTCGGGACCGCCTTTCAGCTCAGGGACGACGTCCTCGGCATCGTCGGCACCGAGGCCACCGGGAAGCCGTCGGGAGACGACATCCGGGAGGGCAAGCGAACGCTCGCCCTGTGGTTCGCGTGGACCCAAGCGAGCGCCGCCCAACGCACGGCTCTCCGCAAGGCCGTGGGGGTGCGGACGGCGTCGGCGTCCGACGTCAAGGCGGCGATCAAGGCGATCGTCGCGACGGGTGCCATCGAGGCGGTCGAACTCGAGATCGCGACCACCGCAACGCACGCCCGTGGGGACCTTGCCCGGCTGGGACTCGTCCCGCCGTTCGCGCGGATCCTCGACTCCATCGCCGAGGGCCTGGTCGCGCGCGACCGCTAGAACAGCGCCTGGGCCACCCGTCGCACGTGGGAGCGGTGGCCGGCGCGAAGCTCGGCGATCGGAGAGTCGCCCAATTCGTCGTTCGGGGTGAGCAACCACTCCATCGCCGCGTCGTCGTCGAAGCCCGCGTCGGCGAGGAGCGTCAGCGTCCCCTTGAGCGTCGCGATCGGCGCCACCCCGTCGTCCGTCTCCGTCAGAAACGCCTCGGGAATGTGCAGGGCGTTGTTCTCTCCCCTGCGCACCGCGAGGAGCGCGCGCTCCCTCAGGAGGTCCCGCACTCTGGACGCGGGGACGGCCATCCGGTCGGCGACATCGGGAACGGGGAGCCACTGCGTCTCGTTGTCCACAGTGCCAGCGTACAAAGGAAGCGACTCCGTCGCCTCCGCGGGTCCGCTCGGGTCGCCCGGAGGTACGTCCCCATACAATGAGACCGTGTCAGAGACGTTGATCGATCCGCTCGTCGGCCGCGTCGTCGACGGCCGCTACGTGGTGCGCGAACTCATCGCGCGTGGCGGGATGGCGTCGGTCTACCGGGCGACGGACAAGCGGCTCGGCAGGGACATCGCCCTCAAGATCATGAGCGCGGAGCTCCTTGGCCAGTCCGCGGACTTCTCGTCGCGGTTCCGGCGCGAGGCGCGATCGGCGGCACGCCTGACCCACCCCGGCATGGTGCGCGTGTACGACCAGGGCACGGACGGGGACATCAACTACCTGACGATGGAGTTCATCGAGGGCCCCAACCTTCGGCAGCGGCTCGCGGCTGGACGGCACCATCGCGCTCGGCGAGGCGATGCGCATCGCGGAGAAGCTCCTCGAGACGATCGGCGCCGCGCACCGGCATGGGCCTCGTCCACCGCGACGTCAAGCCGGAGAACGTGCTCATGGACGCCGACGGCGAGCCCAAGCTCGCGGACTTCGGGCTCGCGCGGGCGGTCACCGAGGTGACGTCGACGACGACGGGCACCATCCTCGGCACCGTCGCCTACCTCGGCCCCGAGCTCGTGTCCAAGGGCCTGAGCGACGCCCGCACCGACGTCTACGCCATGGGCATCCTGCTGTACGAGATGGTGACGGGGCGCCAGCCCTTCACGGGGCCGTCCGCGATCGAGGTCGCCTCCCGCCACGTTCACGAGGACGTCCCCCCGCCGTCGTCGTACGTCCTGTGGCTCCCGCCAGAGTTCGACGCGCTCATCGCGCGGCATGGCGGACCGCGATCCCCGCAAGCGCCCCTCGGACGCGCTCGAGGCCCTCGCCCTCGTCCGCCAGACGCGGAGCATGATCGACGAGCCGACGCTCGACCGCAAGGCCGACCCGCCAACGGGCTCACAGTCGCTCCCCCGCATCACGAACCCCACCGCCGTGATCGAGCCCGTTCCGACGGGCCAGACGGTCACCCTCCCCATCGGCCTCGGCGAGGACCTCGACGACGAGGACGACCTTTGGGACGACGAGGCTCGCCACCGTCGACGGACGACGTTCCGGCCAAGCCGAGGCTCGCCTGGTGGGTCGGCGCGCTCGCCGCCGCCGCCGTCATGCTCGTCGCGATGGGCGTGTGGTGGTACACCGGCTTCGGCCCCGGCGCCTACACGACCGTCCCGAGCGTCGACAGCGTCGCGGCGTCGGCCGCCAAGACGACGCTCACCGACGCGGGCTTCGACGTCACGATGATCGAGGCGTTCGACGACGTGGTCAAGCCGGGGATCGTCATCGCGACCAACCCGGGCGGGGGCGAGAAGATCCCGAAGGGCGGGCAGGTGATCGTCTCGGTCTCCAAGGGGCCGCAGATGATCGCCATACCGACCGTCGTCGGGGTGGACATCACCGACGCGAAGAGCCGGCTGCTCGACGCGGCGTTCCCCGATCCCACCATTCTTGAGGACTACAGCGACACCGTGCCCGAGGGCGAGGTGATCTCGTGCAGCCCCGACCAGGAGACGATGGTGCGACACGACACGGCGATCACCCTCACGGTGTCCAAGGGCCCCGAGCCCATCACGATTCCGAGCGTCATCGGCGCCACCGAGCAGACGGCGCTCGACGCGTTGTCCGCGTACAACCTCGACGTCGTGGTCCAGCACGGCCGGACGCTCGACGTGGAGAAGGGGCAGGTCTACCAGCAGGATCCCGCGGGCAACACCGACGGCTTCAGGGCCCAGGAGATGACGATCTGGGTGTCCGACGGGAAGCCGCTCATCGACATTCCCGACTTCACCCTCAAGCCCGTGGACCAACAGGTCCAGCGGGCGCAAGACCTGGGGCTCACGGTCACGCTCAAGAAGAAGTGGCCCTTCAGCTCCAAGAACCAGATCATCGATCAGAGCATCGACGCCGGGATCGAGGTCGAGTGGGGCACGGCGATCACCCTCACGTACAACTAGCCCCGCACCAGCTAGCCAGCTAGCGCCGGAGCAGCTAACCCTGCAGCAACTCCGACACGAGGAACGCCATCTCGAGCGACTGCTGGTGGTTGAGGCGGGGATCCACGAGGGTCTCGTAGCGCTCGGCCAACCCCTTGTCGTCGATCTCCTCCGTGCCGCCCATCACCTCCGTGACGTCGTCGCCCGTGAGCTCGATGTGGATGCCGCCAGGGACGGTGCCCGCCGCGCGGTGCACCTCGAAGAACCCGCGCACCTCGTCGAGGATCGTCTCGAACTTGCGGGTCTTGTACCCGGACTCCGACGTGAACGTGTTCCCGTGCATCGGGTCCGTCAGCCACGCCACCGGCGCGCCCGAGTCCCGCACCGCCTCGACGATCGCCGGCAGCACGTCCCGCACCTTGTCCGCCCCCATCCGCGCCACGAACGTCAGGCGTCCGGGCACCGCGTCCGGGTTGAGCCGCTCGATGAGCGCGAGCGCCTCGCTCGGCTGCGTCGTCGGCCCCAGCTTGACCGCGATCGGGTTGGTGATCTTGGACATGAACTCCACGTGCGCGCCGTCGAGCTGGCGCGTCCGCTCGCCGATCCACAGCAGGTGCGCGGAGCAGTCGTACGCGTCGCCCGTCCGGGAGTCGATGCGCGTGAGCGCGCGCTCGTAGTCGAGCAGAAGCGCCTCGTGGCTCGAGAAGAGGTCCACCGTCTTGAGCGCGTCGAAGTCCCCGCCCGCGGCGCCCATGAAGCGCACGGCGCGGTCGATCTCGCTCGCCGTCTGCTCGTACTTGGCGTAGGCGGGGTTCTTGGTGAAGCCCTTGTTCCACTCGTGGACGAGCCGCAGGTCGGCGAAGCCCCCGTGCGTGAAGGCGCGGATGAGGTTGAGGGTCGCGGCCGACGTGTTGTACGCGTCGACGAGCCGCGAGGGGTCCGGCGTGCGCTCCGCCTCCGTGAACCCGATGCGGTTGATGATGTCTCCGCGGTAGGCGGGGAGCTCGACGCCGTCGCGAACCTCCGTGTCGGACGAGCGCGGCTTGGCGTACTGGCCGGCCATCCGCCCGATCTTGATGACCGGCATGCTCGCGCCATAGGTGAGGATGACGGCCATCTGCAGGATGGTCTTGATCTTGTTGCGGATGCGGTCAGCGGTCGCCTCGGCGAACGTCTCGGCGCAATCGCCGCCCTGAAGCACGAAGGCCTCGCCCCGCGCCGCGTCGGCAAGGTGGCCCCGCAGGACGTCGGCCTCGCCTGCGAAGACGAGCGGCGGCTTGCTGCGCAGCTGCGCCGCCGCCGCCTCGAGGGCGTCGGCGTCGGGCCAGCGCGGCTGCTGCTTCGCCTCGCACGCGAGGTACGAGTCGACGCCCGCGGCCTTCAGGAGCTCCTGGGTGTTCACGTCGGCTGGCCGATCTCGGCGAGCATGTCCGTGAACCACGCCTGGGTGTTGTCGAACGGCTTGTGGCCGGCGATGCGCGGGAACGGGATCGCCTTGAGGCGGCCGCCGTCCTCCTCGTCGTGGCCCACGACGCCGGGCTCGCCGCGCAGGGCGCACTCCACCGCGTAGTCCGTCATCGACTTGATGAGGCGCAGGTCCTGCGCGTTGGCGCGCGCCGAGCGCGAGAAGTAGCCGGACTTCTGGACCATGACCTTCTGCGCGCCGATGCGGTCGGCGAACTGCTGCGCGAACCAGAGCCCGGGGTTGATGGTGTCGAGCATGACGTGGCCGAAGGCGTCGCGCTTCACTTCCTGGCCCGCCTCCTCCATCTCCTTGACGATCTCGGGCACGCCCGCGCCCTCGCTGAGGAAGATGTTGACGTTGCCGATCGTGTCCATCGTCTTCTTGAGGCGCACGGCCTCGGCGTCGAGATCGTACGACGACTCGGGAACGTAGACGCCGTGGATGTCCCAGCGGTCCTTCGTGAGGCCGATGCCGGGCACCCACTCGCGCGTCGAGAGCCACTGCCGGTACTTGAGCGCCGACGCCGCGGTCATCCAGCCGCACGCGCGGCCCATGACCTCGTGGACGATGAGCATGCGCGGGCTCGAGCGGTGCTCGCCGATGACGTTCTGGGCGAAGATGCTCGCCTGCTCCGCGGCGCTCCACGCCCCGAGCGACTGCTTGATCGGCACGATGTCGTTGTCGATGGTCTTGGGCAGCCCCACGACCGTCAGGCCGTAGCCGTTCATCTCGAGGTACGCGGCGAGGTCCGCCGCGGTGGTGTTGGTGTCGTCGCCGCCGATGGTGTGAAGGACGTCGATCTTGTCCTTCTTGAGCTGCTCGGCCGCAACGGCAAGCGGGTCCTCGCCCTCCTTGACGAGCCCGCGCTTCACGCAGTCCTCCACGTTGGTGAGCTTGACCCTGCTGTTTCCGATGGGGCTGCCGCCGAACTCGTGGAGGATGCCAGCCGCCTCGCGAACGTCGTCGCCGATCTCGATCGAGTCGCCCCTGAGCAGGCCGTGGTAGCCGTGCTGGTACGCGATGATCTCGACCTCGGGGGCCACCTCGGTGTAGCGCCCGATGAGGCCGCCGACGGCGGAGGACAGGCACGGGGCGAAGCCTCCGGCGGTCAACAGGGCGACGCGGCGAACAGACATGGGCAACCTCTCCTCAGGGCTCTTTGGCTGGGGCCCATTCTATGGGCGACGGTCCGGGACCTTACTCCCCCATCTCGCCGGGATACTCGCCCCGGCGCTCCCTGTCCATCTCGCGCTTCGCGGCCGCGGCGTCGCGATCCACGTACTCCTGGCCGGAGAGCGCCTGGATGGCCTTCATGATGGTGTCGGTCACCTCGCGCAGGGCCTCGCGATCCTCTTGGCGCCCCGCGTACTCGTGGAACGTGAGCGGCTTGCCGACCTTGACTCCCGTCTGGGTGCGATTGGGGATCTTGCGCCCGATCGGTTGCGCGAGGTTGGTGTCGATCATCGCGACGGGGATGACGGGGACCCCGGACTCGATCGCCATGCGCGCCACTCCCGTCTTCCCGCGGTACAGGCGCCCGTCCGGGCTGCGCGTCCCCTCGGGGTAGATGCCGAGCAGCTCTCCGCTCGCGAGCACCTGAAGGCCGGTGCGGAGCGCGGCCTCGCTCGCGCGCCCGCCGGCGCGGTGCACGGGGATGGTCCCGACGCCCGACATGAACGCGCGGGTCGCGGCGCCCTTGACGCCCTTGCCGGTGAAGTACTCCGCCTTGCCGAGGAAGACGAGCTTCCTCTTCATGACGAGGGGAAGGAAGATCGAGTCGGCGAAGCTCAGGTGGTTGCTCGCGAGGATCGCCGGCCCGGTCGCGGGGATGTTCTTCAGTCCCTTGGCCCACGGGCGGTAGACGACCTTGAGCCCGGGCCCGAGGAGCACGTGCTTGAAGAGCTGGTAGTACACCGGGCTCCCCCTTTCGGTCGTCCCGCCTAGGCTAACTCGCGTTTGGTGCGTCGAGCCGCGCGAGTGCCGCGGCACCCACGATCCCGGCGTCGTTGCCCATGTCGGCCGCGACGATGGGAGCCACCGGCCGGTGCCCTTCGGCGGGCAGGGCGCGGACGTAGGCGTCGCGCGCGGTGTCGAGCAGCAGGTCTCCCGCCTCGATCACCCCGCCTCCGACGACGTAGATCTCCGGGTCGAGGACGGCGGCGAGCGACGCGCACCCCTCGCCAAGCCACCGTCCGAGATCCGCGAGGAGCGCCAGCGCGAGGGGGTCGCCCTCCATCGCCGCCGCGGTGACGTGGGGCCCCTTGATCTTCGCAGGGTCGCCGCTCTTCGAGTGCGCGAGAATCGCGGCCGCGCGCTCGGGGCTCGCCGCCGCCTCAAGCCGCGCCTCGCGTACGAGCGCCGAGCCGGACGCGTACTGCTCCCAGCAGCCGCGGTGGCCGCAGCCGCACAGGTGGCCGTCGGGCACGACCCTCACGTGGCCGAGTTCCGCAGCGAACCCGAAGGCCCCGCGCACCAGGCTCCCGTCGACGACCATCCCGGCGCCGAGTCCCGTTCCGAGCGTCACCATGATCATCGTCGACGTCCCGCGCGCGGCCCCGTAGACGTACTCCGCCCACGCCGCGGCGTTGGCGTCGTTCTCGACGACGACGGTGACGTCGCGGCTGACGAGTTCCCTGACCTTGGCGGCGAGCGGGTAGTCGCGCCACGCGGCGATGTTCGGCCCGAAGACGATGTGCTCGCGGTCGGAGCTCGCGAAGCCGGCCGCGGCGAGGCCGATCGCGTCGAACTCGTGGTCGGCGGCGAATTCGTTGACGACCTCGGCGATCGCGGCGTTGATGCCATCGGCGTCGCCTGCCGACGTGTCGCGCCTCGCCTTCGCGATGATGCGGCCGTCGTCGTCGACGACGCCAGCGGCGATCTTCGTTCCGCCGATGTCGACTCCGACCGCGTGCATCGCGTGCCCTTCCGTGCTGACCCGTACAAGCCCCCACAGAGTATCGTGGCCCCCAGCACAGCGAATGCCAATGGAGGCAGCATGGATGCACGCGAGAAGAAGTTGCTCCCGCAGAACATCAGCCTGATGCTTGATCAGGCGTGGGCGGACCACTCCGAGCGCCGACTCTTCTCCCATACCAGGCCCGATGACCCCTCCACGTGGATACACCTCACGGGCGCGAACATGCGCGACGAGGTCGACGCCGTCGCTAAGGGTCTCGTCGCCAAGGGCGTCAAGCCGGGCGACAGGGTCGGGATCATGGCGCGCACCAGGGTCGAGTGGTCCATCCTCGACTTCGCGATCTGGGCCGCGGGCGCGATCCCCGTCCCCATCTATGACACGTCGTCCGCGGAGCAGGTGAATTGGATCACCTCCGACTCAGACGTGCGCGTGCTCGTGGTCGAGACGAGCGAGCACCTCTCGCTCGCGCACTCCGTCGCGAAGGGGGAATCTCCGCTGACCGACATCCTGTGCATCGACCACGACGCGCTCGCGGATCTCGCCAAGGCGGGGGCCGCGGTCACGGACGCCGAGCTCGCGCGCCGCAAGTCCCTCGCGAAGCAGGACGACCTCGCGACCATCGTCTACACCTCGGGAACCACGGGCCGCCCCAAGGGCGTACGCCTCACCCACTTCAACTACATCCGCCACGTCGTCGGCGTGCAGCAGCAGATCCCCGAGGTGATCTTCCAGGAGGGCGCGAGCACCGTCCTGTTCCTCACGCTCGCGCACTCCCTCGCGCGCCTCGTCGAGGTCGTCCTTGCCGCGTCCGGAGTCGGGCTCGGCTACTGCCCGGACACCACCCAGTTGCTTCCGATGCTCGAAAGCTACAAGCCCACGCTCGTGCTCGCGGTGCCGCGCGTGTTCGAGAAGGTCTACAACGGGGCGGAACAGACGGCGGAAAGCGGGGGCAAGGGCGCCATCTTCCGCTGGGCGGCACGCCAGTCGATCGCGTACTCCGAGGCCCTCGATCGACCGGAGGGCGTGTCCACGGGCCTGAAGTTCAAGCACGGCCTCGCGACCCGCCTCGTCCTTCACAGGATCTACGACGCACTCGGAGGGAACGCCTCGTGGGCCGTCAGCGGCTCGGCGCCCCTCGGCGCCCGGATGGGGCACTTCTTCCGCGGACTCGGGATCACCGTGCTCGAGGGCTACGGGCTCACCGAGACGAACGCCGCGTCGCACGTCAACCGCGCGACGCAGGTCAAGATGGGCACCGTCGGCCCGCCGTTGCCCGGCATCGAGGTGAAGATCGCCGACGACGGCGAGATCCTCATGCGCGGCGACACCCTGTTCGACGGCTACCACCACAACCCCGAGGCCACCAAGGCCGCGATGAAGGGCGGCTGGTTCGTCACGGGCGACATCGGCAGCCAGGACGAGGACGGCTACCTGACCATCACGGGACGCAAGAAGGAGATCATCGTGACCGCGGGCGGCAAGAACGTCGCGCCCGCGATCCTCGAGGATCGCCTGCGCGCCCACCCGCTCGTCAGCCAGTGCGTCGCCGTCGGCGACGGCAAGCCGTTCATCGGCGCCCTGGTGACCCTCGACGCGGAGGCCCTGCCCGGCTGGCTCAAGGCGCACGGGCATGCGGAGCTCTCGGTCGAGCAGGCCGCGACGGACAAGGCGGTCCTCGCGGGCCTTGACGACGCCGTCGAGACGGCGAACCTCGCGGTCTCCCGCGCGGAGAGCATCAGGAAGATTCGCATCCTGCCGGGCGACTTCACCGTGCTCAACGGCTACCTCACCCCGTCGATGAAGGTGAAGCGGGCCGCGGTGCTGCGCGACTACGCCGACGAGATCGAGGCGCTGTACGTCGACACCCGCGCGGGGGTCTAGCCCCGGAGCGGACGCGCCGCCGCGGAGAGGTAGCCCCCGGGATAGCGCTAGGCGAGGTGGCGAAGGGGCGGAACCATTCCCGCGCGCGCCAGCGCCCGGATGGCGCGCTCCTGGGCGGCGTCAATCTGGACGGATTCCGGCCGTTCGCCGACGGGGCGAAGTCCCGGCCGCACCGGGATGGTGAGGAACGAGACCACGCAGTCGGAGCACGCGTCGCCACGCACGACGCACGTATCGCAATCGATCTTCATGTCCCCCACGCTACGGGCGGGGTACGACACGAATCCGGGGCGGTCGCGCCCGGCGCCGTCGCCGCTCGGCCCTGTCCGCCCGCCCGGGTACCGTCGGACCATGGCCCCCCTTCCGCCCCTCGCGCCAGGCGAAGAACTGCAGGTCGGCCTCGACCAGGTCGGGGAACCCCTGTCGGCCGTCACGTTCGTGACGGTCGACCTCGAGACGACGGGCGGCTCGCCCCGCACCAGCGCCATCACCGAGATCGGCGCGGTCAAGACGCGCGGCGGCGAGGTCGTCGGCGAGTTCCAGACGCTCGTCGACCCGGGGATGCCCATCCCCCCGATGATCGTCGCGCTGACGGGAATCACGGACGCGATGGTGGTCGCGGCGCCGCGCATCGAGGAGGTGCTCCCCAGCTTCCTCGAGTTCGCGGGCGATGCCGTCCTCGTCGCGCACAACGCGCCGTTCGACATGGGCTTCCTCAAGGCCGCGTGCCGCGAGCACGGGTATCGGTGGCCGGGAAGCCAGGTGGTCGACACCGTCACCCTCGCGCGGCGATGCACCACGAGCGAGGAGGCGCCAAACAAGAAGCTCTCGACGCTCGCGCGCGTGTTCGGCACCGAGGTGACGCCCAGCCACCGCGCTCTCGACGACGCCCGGGCGACGGCCGAGATCATGCATCGCATGTTCGAGCGCCTCGCCGCGTGGGGGATCACGCACCGGGAGGATCTCGACGCCCTGCGCAACCCCGTGCCCGCGTCGATCCGTCGCAAGGCGTCGATGGCGGAGACCGTGCCGGCGAGGCCCGGCGCGTACGCGTTCCGCGGCCCGAACGACGAGGTGCTCTACGTCGGCACGTCCAAGAACCTGCGATCCCGAGTCAAGTCCTACTTCACCCGCGGCGAGCAGCGGCGCTCCATCCGGGACATGCTGGAACTCGCCGCGCGGGTCGAGGCGCTCCCGACGGCCACCGAGCTCGAGGCAAACGTGCTCGAGATCCGGATGATCGAACGCCACCGGCCCCGCTACAACCGCAGGTCCGCCCGCCCCGAACGCACCCCGTGGGTCCGCCTGACGGACGAGGCGTATCCGCGCCTGAGCGTCGTGCGCTCCCTCACGGGCGACGCCGCGCACCTGGGCCCCATGCGGGGCGCGGGGGAGGCCAAGCTCGCCATCGAGGCGCTCCACGAACTCGGCGGGGTCAGGACGTGCACCACGCGCCTTCCCCGCGTGCCGCGCCCCGGCGCCCGGGCGTGCCTGCTCGCGGATCTCGGCTCGTGCTCCGCGCCGTGCGTCAACGGCGAGGCGAGCGGCTACGGGGACGTCGCCGAGGCCCTCAGGGGCGCGATCGTCGACGACCCCTCCCCCGTCGTCGAGGCGCTCGCCGCGCGCGTGTCCGAGTATGCCGACCGGCTGGAATTCGAGCGAGCGTCCGCGCTCCGCGACGGGGTCAGCGCGCTCGTCGCGGGGGCCGCGGAGGCCCAGCGCCTCGCCGCCCTCAGGCGCGTGACCATCGTCGCCGCGCGCGCGTCGGGGCCAACGTGGGAGGTCGCCGTCGTGGTTCGGGGGCGCCTCGCGGGAACGGCGTTGGTGGGCTCCGGCCCGGCGGTCGCGGCGGCGGCCTCGCTCATCCTGGCCCAGGACGACGGCACCGAGGACGATCCCCTCGTCGAGGAGCAGCAACTCATCGCCGCTTGGCTGGACAAGCCGGGGACTCGCCTCGTGAGCGTCGAGGGCGAGTGGGCGCAGCCCGTCGCTGGCGCGGCGCGGCACCGCATGTGGATCGAGGCCCGCAGGGAGGACCGCGAGCGCGTCCGGGACGCCTACGCGGCGGTCGCCCCCCGGGTGTAGCCACGAGGGGTGGCCGGGCCCCTCGCACGTCCCGTCTAGCGTCGTGCCAGGTCAGTACGATGACGGCATGGTCCCGCCCGGCCCCTACCCGCCCGCGGAAGCGGACATCACGCCGGCGCTCATCCGGTCGCTCCTCGCCGAGCAGCATGCCGACCTCTCTGAACGGCCGCTCGGGGAGTCCTTCGAGGGGTGGGACAACCGCACCACGCGCCTGGGCCCCGACCTTGCCGTGCGCATGCCCCGGATTTCCGCCGCGGCCACGCTACTCGAGAGGGAGATCGAGTGGCTTCCCCGGCTGAGCACGCGGTGGTCGTTCGCCGCGCCGGTTCCCGTCCGCGAGGGTCGTCCCGGGTCCGGATACCCCTGGCCGTGGGCGGTCGTGCCGTGGTTCGACGGGGTCGACGCCTCCGTCGCCCCCCTGTCGGCGGCCGGCGCGGAGGCCCTCGCCCGGGCCATGCGTGAGATCCACGTCCGCGCCCCCGCCGCGGCGCCGTCCAATCCCTGGCGCACCACGCCCCTCGCGGCCCGTCGGGAGGACACCCATGCTCAGATGGACGCGCTCGATGCCCTCGCCAGACGGGAGGGCCTCGGCTGGAAATCCGACGACGCCCGGGCCCTCTGGGCCCGCGCGGCCGCCCTGCCGTGGGCGGCCTCCCATTGGGTCCACGCTGACATTCACGTCAAGAACCTCGTGACGCGGGGCGGCGGGCTCGCGGCGATCCTCGATTGGGGCGACTCCGGTGCGGGCGACCCCGCGCAGGACATCGGACAACTGTGGCTGCTCTGCGGCGCCGACGACGCCGAGCGGGCGCTCGCGGCATACGGGTCCGTGAACGAGGACACGCTCGAGCGCGCGAGGGGCGAGGCTCTCGCGTCGGCGGTGCGGCTCATCTCGACCGGCGATCCGGCATTCGTCGCGAGCGGGTGGCAGGGGCTCGTCGCCCTCGGCGTGGCGTCCGGGCGCGCCCCAGCGGCCGCAAGCGCCCCCGAGAGCTAGCCGCGCCCGAGGCTAGCCGCGCCCGAGGCTAGGGGCGGCCCCGCTTCTTCTGCGCCCTCTGCGGCAGCTGCCGGTTGAGCGCGTCGAGGGCATCCTCGACCGTCACCTCGCGCCGAACCGCCCCCGCCCGCCTGGCGCGCGACCGCCGATTCCTGTCTCGCCACCAGGTCCACAGCCCGGTGGCGAGCAGCGCGGCGATCCCCGCGACCAGAAGCCACCGACCGCCGCCATCGGACGCGGGGGCGGGCAGGTCCTCGAGGCGCGGCTCTCCCCCGTACCCGTCCACGATCCCGTAGTACGCCGGCTTCGCTTGCAGCGCGTCGTCGAAGGGCAGCGGCCCGCCGCGGGAGTCGAGCCAACTCCTCGCGTCGTAGAGGCCCCACAGTGTGACCGAGAAGAGCTCGTCGGAGTGCGCCCGGAAGATGCGGAAGGCGTCTCGGTAGAACTCGCTTTGCAGCGCGAATCTCCGAGCGGAGGTCGGGGTCCCGGTCGTGACGTCCAGCTCGGTCACCGCCTGGACGAGTCCGCGGCCGCCCGCGTCGTCGAGCGCGTCGCCGAGACCGTCCACGTTGGTTCCGATGTCGACGTGAAACTGGTGCCCGACGCCGCCGACGGGGACGCCGCGCGCGAGCAAGCGATCCACCAGAGCAAGGTAGCGGGCGCGCTTGGCGGCGTCTTCGGTGTTGTAGTCGTTGATGAACAGGGTTACCGGGCTCTCGGCACCGGGGTCCGCGTAGGCGCGGTTGAACGCCTCATCCGCGTCGCGGAACGCCAGGTCGATGTAGTCCTCGCCGAGCACCTGGTACCACCGCGTCGCCCGCAACCCATCGTCCGTCCCGCCGTCGTCGCTCACCGTCTCGTTGACCACGTCGAACGCGACGATGGGGTTGCCTCCGCCGAACGGGCCCCAGTTGTCGCTCAGGTACTTGGCGACGGAAAAGATGTGGTCGTGCAGCCGAGTCGCGAGCAGGCGCTGATCCTCGGGGGAGTTCGTCAGCGGGCTCCCGTCGTCGTGCTCGAAGAACCAGAGGGGGGTCTGGTTGTGCCACACCAACACGTGCCCGTAGACGCGGAGGTCGTTCGCCGCGGCGAAGTCCATCAGGGTGGCGATCTCGTCGCGCGGCGCGAACTGGTGCGAGGCGTCGTACCAGGCCTCCGGCTTCATCGCGTTTTCGGGAGTGATCTGCGAGAAGTGGCGGAGCAGCAGCGCTGCGGGCGCGCCGCGCGTCTCGCGCGAATCGATCGCGACCCCCACGGGAAAGTCCACCGAAGCCTTGATCGGGGTGAGGTCTTGGATCGCGGGCGCGTCGTCCGCCGCGAACGACGGCGTGCCAACGGCGACGAGGAAGGCACCCACGGCCGCCGCCCACGCGACGCGCCGTCGCGCCTGGGTGGTCATCGATGCCCCCGGATTCTGGAAGGGGCCGCCCCCGCCATCGCCGCTCCGCCTCGGACTGTGCTGCGCGAGCCGACCGCTAGGCCTTGCTCGCGGCCACCCAGCGGTCGAGCACGTCGGTCGCCTTGCCGTCGTCGATCGAGGCGGCCGCGAGCGCCATGGCCGCCTGGAAGCGGTCGACGAGCGAGCCCGTGCCCGTTCCCGGGAGCGTCCCGTCGGCGACGAGGCCCGCGGCGGCGTTGAGGATCACGGTGTCGCGAACCGGCCCCTTGTTGCCGTTGAAGACCGCCCACGCGACCCCCGCGTTCTCGGCCGCGTCTCCGCCGCGCAGGTCGGGGATGGTGATCGCGGGCACGCCGAGCTCCGCGACGGGGTCGAGCTTCGCGTGCGTGACCGTGCCCCCGCGCACCTCCCACACCTGGGCGGGAGACGTCCCCGCAAGCTCGTCGAGCTCGTCGTCGCTGTAGAACACCAGGGCGTCGCGGCCCTGGGTCGCGATGACGCCGGCCATCACGGGGGTGAGGGACGGGCTGCCGCGAGCCGATCGCCGACGCCGCGGGTTGGGCGGGGTTGGCGAGCGGGCCGAGGATGTTGAAGGTGGTCGGCACGCCGAGGGCCTTGCGGATGGGCCCGGTGAAGCGCATGGCTGGGTGGAACACCTGGGCGAAGCAGAACGTGATGCCGACCTCGGTCGCGAGCTCCGCGACCCGCTCGGGCGGAAGCTCGAGGTTGACGCCGAGGGCGGCGAGGACGTCGGCGGAGCCGGACTTGGAGCTCGCGGCGCGGTTGCCGTGCTTGACGACGGTCAGCCCGGCGCCCGCGGCGACGATCGACGCCATCGTGGAGATGTTGACGGTGTGGTGGCCGTCCCCGCCCGTGCCGACGATGTCGAGCGTGCGGCCCGGCACCTCGATGCGCACGGCGTGCTGCAGCATCGCGGACGCGAGACCGGTGACCTCGCCGACGGATTCGCCCTTGGTGCGCAGCGCGATGAGGAACGCGGCCATGTGGACCTCGGACGCCTCGTCCTTGAGGATCTGGTCCATGACCCACTCGGCGTCGTTCGCGTCCAGGTCGTGCTTGGCGATGAGTCGCGCAAGGATATCCGGCCAGGTTTCCATCGCTCTCCCCTCTGTGGCGCGACACCCGAGGGCCGACGCCGTGCCTCCTGTGGTCTAGCGCGCGGCTTTCGCCTGCGCGAAGAACTCCTCGACCGCCGCCCGGATCTCGAACGGGTCGATCGGGTGCGCGATCGCCGCGTCGGCAAGCGACCACGTGGCGAGCCACGCGTCGTCCCGGCGCCCGACGAGCACGAGGACGGGCGGGCAGCTGTAGAGCTCGTGCTTGAGCTGGTAGCAGATGCCCATGCCCCCCACCTTGGCGGCCTCGCCGTCAAGGATGAGCAGGTCGAAGTCGTGATCCTCGATCTCCGTGAAGACCGCCGCCTCCGTCGCCACCTCGGTCCAGCGCACCTTGCGCTCGCCGATGGCCTCCCCCACGCCGGAGCGCACGCGCTCGCGGGTGTGGACGTCGTCGCTGTACAAGAGGATGCGGATGCGGGCCGTCGAGACCGCGCTGTCGGGACGCGGGGCGATGTCGCTCATGCCCCCATCTTGGCACGAGCGGAGAGACTCGCCGCCCCGGGTTAGGCAAACCTCTCCCCTTGCGCCAGATGTACGCCATAATGGGCGCATGTCGTCCGCCGCCACCCTGACCTCGCCCCTGCACGCGACGCGACCGAACCGAGTTGCCGTGGGCACCATCGTGTGGCTCGCGAGCGAACTGATGTTCTTCGCCGGGCTCTTCGCGATGTACTTCACGCACCGCGCGGAGTCCCCCGCCCTGTGGGCGCAGGAGACGCCGAAGCTCGCGATTCCCTTCGCCCTCGCGAACACCCTCGTGCTCGTCGCGAGTTCGTTCACCTGCCAGGCGGCGGTGTTCGCGGCCGAGCGTTACCAGCCGCGGCGCTCCGGCTCCCTGCTCAAGCTGCGCGCGTGGGGCATGCAGGAGTGGCTCGACGCTGACGTACGTCATGGGCTCGGTGTTCGTGGCCGGGCAGATCTTCGAGTACGCGAACCTCGTCGGCGATGGCCTGAGCATCTCGGCCAACCCGTACGGCTCGGTGTTCTTCCTCACGACGGGCTTCCACGGGCTCCACGTCGTCGGCGGCCTCGTGGCCATGATCTTCGTGCTCGGCCGCTCGTTCGCCGCGAAGAACTTCGGAACGCACGAGGCGACCACCACGATCGTCGTCTCGTACTACTGGCACTTCGTCGACGTCGTCTGGATCGCGCTGTTCTCCGTTATCTACCTCATCAAGTAGGCCCCGAGACCCTGAGGATTCATTGATGCACTCCCTCGCAGCCCGGCGATACCACCGGTCGGCCCCGCTCCTGCTGGTCGTCGTGCTCCTGGCGATCATCACGGGCGCGTACGCCCTGTTCACCAGCGCGCCAGCGAGGGCCGAGGGATTCTCCGACGCCCAGGTCGCCGGGGGAGAAGATCTTCGCCGCCAACTGCGCGACGTGCCACGGCCTCAACGCCGAGGGCTCGAGTTTCGCGCCGTCGCTCGTCGGCGTGGGGGCTGCGGCCGTGGACTTCCAGGTGGGAACCGGCAGGATGCCGATGCAGGCGTCCGGCCCTCAGGCGGAGGCCAAGCCGCCGCAGTTCGACGACGCGGAGATCGCCCAGCTCGCCGCGTTCGTCGCGTCCCTGGGCGCGGGACCCGCGATCCCGACGGCCGAGCAGGCGGACGGCGCGATGGGCAACCCCGCTACGGGCATGCAACTCTTCCGCACCAACTGCGCCATGTGCCACGGATCCGTCGGCGGGGGCGGCGCCCTGACGCAGGGCAAGTTCGCCCCGTCGCTGTTCAAGACGACGCCGCAGCACATCTACGAGGCGATGCTCACCGGCCCGCAGTCCATGCCCGTGTTCAACAACGCGAACATCAGCCCGGAGAACAAGCGCGACATCATCGCGTACCTCGAGGAGCAGCGCGGAACGTCCCCCGGCGGCCTCGCGCTCGGATCCCTCGGCCCGGTGAGCGAGGGCATGTGGGGCTGGCTCCTGGGATTGGGGCTCATCATCGGAATCACGGTCTGGGTGGGGGCGAGGTCGTCATGAGCAAGGCTGAGGCGAAGACCTTCGAGAACCCGGGCCTGCCGGAGCACCGCCCGCGCAGGGCGGACGTCGACCCCAAGGCCGCGCGCCGGGCCGAGCTCCAGGCCGTCGGCCTGCTCGTGGTGTCCATCATCGGCACCGTCGGCGCGATCCTCGCGTACCTCCTCCTTCCGCTCGACGGCAAGGCTGACGACATCCAGCGGATGACGGCCCTCATGGGCTTCGGCATCTTCCTCGGCATGATCGGCATCGGCGCGTCCGCCATCCACTGGGCCAAGACGCTCATGCGCGACCACGAGATGGTCGAGGAACGGCACGCGACTCGCTCGAGCGACGACACCCGCGAGGCGGCCGTCCAGATGCTCAAGGACGGGGTCGAGGATTCCGGCGCCGGCATGGGGCGCAGGAGCCTCCTCAAGGGCACCATGCTCACCGCGCTCGCGATCGCGCCCCTCAGCGTCGCGATCCCCATGATCGGCAACCTCGGCGGCGACTACAACGTGAGCAAGTTCAAGCACACGATGTGGAAGAAGGGAATGCGCCTCACGCGCGACCCCGAGGGCACCCCCATCAAGGCGTCCGACGTGACCATCGGCTCGGTCTTCCACGTCATCCCCGACGGCCTCTACGAGACCGAGGACGCGCTCGAGGAGAAGGCCAAGGCCGTCGTCCTCCTGCTCCGCCTCGACCCCCGCGAGCTGAACATCGTGCCGGGGCGCGAGGAGTGGTCGTTCGACGGGATCATCGCCTACTCCAAAATCTGCACGCACGTGGGCTGCCCCGTCGCGCTGTACGAGCAGCAGACGCACCACCTGCTGTGCCCGTGCCACCAGTCGACGTTCGACGTCGCGAACGGGTGCAAGGTGATCTTCGGCCCGGCGAAGCGGCCCCTTCCGCAGCTGCCCATTGCGGTGGACAGCGAGGGCTACATCGTCGCCCAGCGTGACTTCGACGAGCCGATCGGCCCTGGATTCTGGGAGCGCCTCAAGTGACGAAACTGACCCGCGCAGCCAACGCCACCGGAAGCTTCGTCGACGAGCGCACCTCGATCGGCGGCTTCGTCAAGTTCTTCTCCCGCAAGCTCTTCCCCGACCACTGGTCGTTCCTCCTCGGAGAGGTCGCGCTGTACTCGTTCATCGTCCTGCTCATCACGGGCGTGTTCATGACGGGCTACTTCGTGCCGTCGACGGAGCTCGTGACCTACGACGGCAACCTCGCGACCATGCAGGGCGTGCAGATGTCGGAGGCGTTCAACTCCACGCTGCACCTGTCGTTCGACGTGCGCGGCGGGCTCCTGATCCGGCAGATCCACCACTGGTCGGCGCTCATCTTCACCGCCGCTCTCATGACCCACATGCTCCGCGTGTTCTTCACGGGAGCGTTCCGCAAGCCGCGCGACGTCAACTGGCTCGTGGGCTTCGGGCTCCTCACCCTGTCGCTCTTCGCGGGATTCTCCGGCTACTCGCTGCCCGACGACGTCCTTTCCGGCAACGGCCTCAGGATTCTCGACGGCGTCGTCCGGTCCATCCCCCTCCTCGGGAGCCGGATCTCCTACTGGATGTTCGGCGGCGAGTTCCCCGGGCACGCGCTCATCCCGCGCCTGTACACGCTCCACGTGCTGCTCATCCCCGGAATCATCCTGGCCCTGATCGGCGTGCACCTGCTCCTGGTGTTCGTCCACAAGCACACCCAGTACCCGGGCGGCGGCCGCAAGCACAAGAACGTCGTCGGCCTCCCGCTGTTCCCCGTGTACGTCGCGAAGGCTGGCGGCTTCTTCTTCGTCGTGTTCGGCGTGCTCGCGCTGCTCGGCGCGACCCTCACGATCAACCCCATATGGAACTACGGGCCGTACGATCCGTCGCCCGTCTCCGCGGGCGCGCAGCCGGACTGGTACATGCTCTTCCTCGAGGGCGCCCTGCGCATGGTTCCCGGGTTCTTCGACTTCACCATCGGCGGGTACGACGTTCCGCTCAACGTACTCATCCCCGGGCTCCTGCTGCCCGGGGCGATCATCACGTTCCAGGCTCTCTACCCGTTCATCGAGGCGGCGGCGACGGGCGACAAGCGCGAGAAGCACGTCCTCGACCGCCCGCGCAACGTACCCGTCCGCACCGGCATAGGCGTCGCGATCATCGCGTTCTACGCCGTGCTGATGCTCGCGGGCTCCAACGACATCCTCGCGACCACGTTCCACCTGTCGATCAACGCGCTCACCAACACCTTCCGGGTGCTGGTGTTCGTGCTACCCGTCGCGGCGTACTGGGTGACCAAGCGCATCTGCTTCGGTCTTCAGCGCAAGGACCGCGAGCTCGCGCTCCATGGCCACGAGACCGGGCGTATCGTTCGAACCGAGGCGGGGGAATACATCGAGGTCCACGAGCCGTTGACCGATCAGGAGCTGTGGCTCGCAGTGGGCCACGACAACCTCGTCCCGATCGAGATCGACCCGCTATACAACAAGCGGGGTGTGAAGCGTCGCGGCTACCGCTGGGATCGCTTCCGGCTGGCGCTATCGCGGTTCTACTACGAGGACCGCGTGGAGCCGGTCACCCCCGCCGAACTAGCCGAAGCCGCCAGGCAGCACCACGAGAGCCAAGCGCACCACTAGGAGGATCGCCCGATATGGCCATCTACACCCTTCCTGACCTGAGCTACGACTACGGGGCCCTCGCGCCCCACATCGCAGGCGAGATCATGGAACTGCACCACTCCAAGCACCACGCCGCGTACGTCGCAGGCGCGAACGCCGCGCTCGAGAAGATGGCGTCCGCGCGCGACGTCCAGGAGTTCGACACCATCCCGATGCTCGAGAAGAACCTCGCGTTCAACCTCGGCGGGCACGTCAACCACTCGGTCTTCTGGACCAACATGTCGCCCGACGGCGGCGACAAGCCGACGGGCGAACTCGCCGCGGCCATCGACGACCAGTTCGGCTCGTTCGACGGCTTCGTCGGCCACTTCACGGCGACGGCGATGACGATCCAGGGCTCCGGCTGGTCCATCCTCGCGTGGGACACGCTCGGGAAGAAGCTCATCATCGTCCAGCTGTACGACCAGCAGGGGAACCTGCCCGTCGGCATCGTCCCGCTCCTGATGCTCGACATGTGGGAGCACGCGTTCTACCTGCAGTACAAGAACGTCAAGGGCGACTACGTCAAGGCCTGGTGGAACGTCGTCGACTGGGCGAACGTGCAGACGCGGTTCACGGCGGCGACCGCCCTGCCGACTCTCGCGTAGCCCAGCCGCATAGGTTCGACGCACTCAGAGCGCGACGAAGGGCCCCGGTCCAGTGGACCGGGGCCCTTCGCTGACTGCACGGTGTTGGAGACTGCGGGGTGTTGGAGACTGCGCGGTGTGGGCGACTACTCGGACGGGCTCGGAGACGGGCTCGGGGACGGGCTGGGCGACGGGCTCGGCTCGGGCTCCTCGCCCGTCGGCCACGTGACGTCGCTCAGGGAGAGCTCGTACTGCGCGAGGAACATCTCGACGTCGATCTGCAGGGCCTCGGGGAGGCCCGAGTTCACGAGGGTCAGGATGCGGCCGAGCGCCGCAGCGTTCGTGTTCTCCGGCGTCGCTCCGTAGCGCTCGGCGAGCCTCGCGGCGACGCGCGTGAGCGTGCCCTGGCGCTGGTAGGCGCCCCACGAGCCGCCCTCGGCGCGAATCTGGTCGCGGAGTTCGGCCCGCGTCTGAGTCCTTGGTCTGGTCCTTGACCGGCTCCTTGACCTGGTCCCTCGCCTGGTCCTGCTCGCGTTCGGGCGCTGATGTTCCGTCGCAGTCCTGGTCCCTGGTGCGGTCCCGATCCGCGTCGCCCTTGGCGTTGTCGGAGTTGCCGTGCGTGTCGCCGCTCTTGCCGGGGTTGTCGGGCTTGGCGCCGACGACGTACGTGACATTGGCGACGGTGCTCGCCGAGGGCGAGGGCTCGGACGACGTGGTAACGCACGGCGTCGAGGAGGGCGTGGCGCTCAGGGCGTCGGCCGACGCCGTCGGCCCGGCGAACGCGAGCGCTCCGGTGAGGGCGACGGCGCCTAGGGCGCCCGCGGCCCGCGTTGAAGTTCTGCATGGCGTGGTCTCCTTGGGTAGGAATGGTCTACACCGGTGATATCGCCCGCACGTCGCCGGGGGTTACACGCTGCGACGTCCGTCACACGCGCGGGCTCCTCCGCGCTTGCCTCAAGCGCCCCCCACCCGTAGCCCATGTCGGAGTCTCGAAGTACCGTAGTTGCTCCGACGCGGCGAAGGAGCGGGCAAGTGGCACAGACCCAGGACACGGCCCACCCCGCAGACACCCACGACTTCATCGAGGTCCGCGGCGCGCGCGAGAACAACCTCAAGGACATCTCGCTCCGCATCCCCAAGCGTCGGCTGACCGTCTTCACGGGCGTCTCCGGCTCCGGCAAGTCGTCCCTCGTCTTCGGCACCATCGCCGCCGAGTCGCAGCGGATGATCAACGAGACCTACCCGCGCCTTCGTCCAGGGCTTCATGCCGACGCTCGCGCGGCCGGACGTGGACGTCCTGTCGGGGATCACCACGGCGATCATCGTCGACCAGGAGCGCATGGGCGCCAACGCGCGCTCGACCGTCGGCACCGCGACCGACGCCAACGCGATGCTTCGCATCCTCTTCAGCCGCCTGGGCCAGCCGCACGTCGGATCGCCGCAGGCGTTCTCCTTCAACGTGCCTCCGTCTCGGGCGCCGGGGCCGTCACGTTCGAGCGCTCCGGCGTCACCACCAAGGAGCGCAGAGACCTTCTCGCTCACGGGCGGCATGTGCCCGCGGTGCGACGGCATGGGCAGCGTCACGGACATCGACCTCGCCCAGCTCTTCGACGAGACCAAGTCGCTCGCCGACGGCGCCATCACCATCCCCGGCTACACCGCCGACGGCTGGTACGTGCGGATCTACACCGAGTCGGGCTTCCTCGACCCCGCCAAGCCCATCCGCGACTACTCCAAGCGGGAACTGCACGACTTCCTCCACAAGGAGCCGACCAAGGTCAAGCTCGCGGGCATCAACATGACCTACGAGGGCCTGGTGCCCAAGATCCAGAAGTCCATGCTCTCCAAGGACGTCGACGCGATGCAGCCCCACATCCGGGCGTTCGTGGAGCGGGCGGTCACCTTCCAGACGTGCCCGGAGTGCGGCGGGACGCGGCTGAGCGAGGGCGCGCGGTCGTCGAAGATCGGCGGCGTGTCAATATCGCCGACGCGTGCGCCATGCAGATCAGCGACCTCGCCGAGTGGGTGAAGGGCCTTGAGGAGCCGACGGTGGCGCCGCTTCTCGCCTCGCTCAGCGAGACGCTCGATTCGTTCGTGGAGATCGGGCTGGGCTACCTCTCGCTCGACCGCCCGGCGGGGACGCTCTCGGGCGGCGAGTCGCAGCGCACCAAGATGATCCGCCACCTCGGCTCCTCGCTCACCGACGTCACCTACGTCTTCGACGAGCCCACCATCGGCCTCCACCCCCACGACATCCGCCGCATGAACGAGCTGCTCCTGCGGCTGCGCGACAAGGGCAACACCGTCCTCGTCGTGGAGCACAAGCCCGAGGTCATCTCCATCGCCGACCACGTCGTCGACCTCGGCCCCGGGGCGGGGCGGTTCGGCGGCGAGATCCAGTTCGAGGGCACGGTGGACGCGCTGCGCGCCTCCGACACCCTCACCGGGCGCCACCTCGACCACCGCGCCCGTCTGCGCGAGGCGCCCCGCGAGCGCACGGGCGTCCTCGAAATCCGCGGCGCGAGCCAGCACAACCTCCAGGACGTGAGCGTCGACGTCCCCACGGGCGTCCTCACCGTCGTCACGGGCGTCGCCGGCTCCGGCAAGACGTCCCTCATCCACGGCAACCTCGCGGGCAGGGACGACGTCATCGTCGTCGACCAAACCGCCATCGGCGGCTCCCGGCGCTCCAACCCCGCCACCTACACGGGGCTCCTCGACGTCATCCGCAAGGACTTCGCGAAGGCCAACGGCGTCAAGCCCGCGCTCTTCAGCGCGAACTCCGAGGGCGCGTGCCCCGTGTGCAAGGGCCTCGGGGCGATCCTCACCGACCTCGGCCCCATGGCCACCGTCTCCTCCGTGTGCGAGGAGTGCGGCGGCAAGCGGTTCACCGACGAGGTGCTGGGGCTGCGCCTGCGCGGCAAGAACATCGCCGAGGTGCTCGACATGTCCGTGGCCGAGGCCCTCGAGTTCTTCCCCGACGGCCCCGCCGGCACGACGCTGCAGCGGCTGAGCGACGTGGGGCTCCCCTACCTCGGGCTCGGGCAGGCGCTCAACACCCTCTCCGGCGGCGAGCGGCAGCGCCTCAAGCTCGCGATCCACATGGCGAAGAAGGCGTCCACGTACGTGCTCGACGAGCCCACCGCCGGCCTGCACCTCGCCGACGTTGACCACCTGCTCGCGCTGCTCGACCGCCTGGTGGACGACGGCAACACCGTCATCGTGATCGAGCACCACCAGGCCGTCATGGCGCACGCGGACTGGATCATCGACCTCGGCCCGGGCGCCGGCCACGACGGCGGGCGGATCGTGTTCGAGGGAACCCCGGCGGCGCTCGTCGCGGACTCCTCAACCCTGACCGCGACTCATCTGCGCGAGTACGTGGGCGCGTAGCACCTCGGCCCGGCCCGGGGTTTGGCGATACACCGCTCACGGCGGTCAGGCTTGATCCCCTCGCGGCGCATCGCCAAACCCCGGGTGGGATGTGTTCCGCGCGTGGCTGCGGGCTGGTCAGGGTGGGTTGCCCGTTTCAGTTGCGCTGCTCGTCGTGGCCGCACTCTCGAGGCGTTCGCGGTGGCCTTTGATCTGCGACTGGCCACTGGCAAGGACGCCCACGGTTCCCGCCGGAGAGCTAGCGTTGGCACTATGGCCGCACCGAACCAACTCGCTGATCTCGAATCCTGCGCCAAGGTCAAGTGGTCGCAGAAGAGGGGTGCGCGGTGACAGAAAGCACTGAAACCTCGGCACTGTTCGACGCAGTAGCACTTTGGGAAGTCGCGGAGACTACCGGGGCCGCTGCGGTTATCTCTGCGGCGGTGAACGCCATTGTTAAGGGGGTTGACTCGCCTGCGCTTCGCGAGCTCGCCGGGCTCTCGGGAAACGAGTCCTACTGGGCGATGCGCCCGGTGGTGGAGTCCACCCTTGAGGAATTCGACATCGCCTTTCCAGGACCTGACGGCGACGACATCCAGATCGCCGCAACTCGCGTCATGTGTGAGCGCCTGCTCGACGGCATTCTCTCCGCTCGCGACTTCTGCTCCTGGGCCCACTCCACCATCGGCCATGAAGGAGCAGCCCAACTCCAACCCTTTGTGGACCTTGATGACGTATACGACATCGACGAGTACGCCGGCCACGGTGTGCAAGCCCTGGACGATGCGGCTCACGCGATGGCGAAGCTTCTGCTTGCTGGCGACCCCCTGCCAGCCCGATACCGGCCTGAATTGACGCAATGGTCTCTCGGCGAGCGCCGCCAGAGTGAATCGGTTTCGATCAGTGATGCGCCGCGTTCGAGCGCGACTGAATCGCTAGCCATTCCGATCCCGGTTCCTATTCCCGTTCCCGTGGGCTATCCCAATCGAGCGCCGCGAGGGCGCGGATTAGGGGAAGCTCGACTTGCCTGCCAACCGCTCCCCGGACGCTCGCTCGGGCACGTGGTCTCTCAGTAGACCCAGGGCTGGCTGACGTCCGTCTTCTGGCGGAGGGTCCGGCGCGTACTGCACCATCTGCCCGTCGCGAATCATCCAGAGTCGGAAGTAGGACTGTTCCTGATCCATCAGGAACACCTGTACCGCGGCAGGCGCCACCCACGGCATTGAGCGCACCCTACTGAGGACTGCCCGAGGTCCGCGTGGTTGAATGCCCCTGCCCAACCTTGCACTCGGAGCCTTGCCCCCGCCCCAGGTCGATCGTCGAGTCGGTCTGGCTCACGAGTGACCCCACTCCCCGGGCCGCAGGCGGAACCGTGGAGTAGCGGCGCGGCGCTTCGACCACCGGAGCCGACTCCGACTCAAGCTCCGGGAGTAGTCCTTCATCGGGAAGCGCGACCGAGATCATCATGTTCTGCGACCCAACTCATGCGACCAGTATGGCCGCGCGAGGAGGGCGTTCCTCGCGCGCGAGGGGGTGTATTGGCGCGTAGTGGGGTTGCCCGGCGAGCTCACTCCCCTAGGCCGCGCCCTCCTCGAGCACGTAGACCCTTCGCACGAAGGGGCACGCCTCCGGGATGCTGCCGCTGTTGCGGCCGTAGTGGACGATCGCCGGGAACGTAAACGTGTCGCCGTCGTGGAACGAGGCGCCGTCGTACGTGAAGGTTGACGTTGAGGCGTCCCAGGTCACCTCGTCGGCCGGGAAGATCAGGAGGATGTCCTCGCCCAACCTCCGCACCGTCATGCACCCGTCGCCGATCTGGACGACGCCGTCGAGGATGTTGGACTCGTAGTGGACGCCGTGCGGCGAGTAGACGGCGAGGGGTCCGTAGTCCGCGGAGCCGCCGCAGCCGGCCAGGAGGGCGCCCAGCGCGACGGGCAGCGCGATTCGCCTCATGGTCCCAGAATGGCACGACGCCAGGTTCGATGCGCGCCCGCGCGCTGCCCGCTCCCGGACGTTCGGACCTTGCCCGTCCCACCCTCGCCCGATACGCTCCGAACACGGCGCGAGGGACCGCCCGCGTGAACGGCAGACCGCAGCAAAGGAGCAGCGATGAGCGACGAGCAGATCATGTACACCCTGGACCCCGAGCAGCAGGTCACCAACTGGTACAACATCGTCGCCGACCTGCCCACGCCGCCCGCGCCGCCGCTTCACCCCGGCACCCGCGAGCCCGTCGGACCCGACGACCTCTCCGGGCTGTTCCCGATGGAACTGATCATGCAGGAGGTCTCCCAGGAGCGGTACATCCCCATCCCGGAGCCCGTGCTCGAGGTCTACCGCCAGTACCGCCCCTCGCCGCTGTACCGCGCGCGCCGGTGGGAGAAGCTGCTCGGCACGCCCGCCCGCATCTACGTCAAGTACGAGGGCGTCTCCCCCGCCGGCTCCCACAAGACCAACACCGCCATCCCGCAGGTGTACTACAACACCATCAACGGCACCACGCGCATCACGACCGAGACCGGCGCCGGGCAGTGGGGCACCGCCCTCGCGTACGCGTGCTCGCTCTTCGGCGCGAAGTGCGAGGTGTGGCAGGTGGGCGTCAGCTACGACGGCAAGCCGCAGCGCCGCACGCTCATCGAGGTGTTCGGCGGGAAGGTCTACCGCTCGCCGTCGCAAGACACCGACGCGGGCCGAGCGTTCCCCGAGGGCCACCCCGGCTCGCTCGGCATCGCGATCTCCGAGGCCGTCGAGGTCGCCGCGAAGGACCCGGCCGCCAAGTACGCGCTCGGCTCCGTCCTCAACCACGTCCTGCTGCACCAGACCGTCATCGGCGAGGAGGCGCTCCTCCAGCTCGCCAAGGCGGGCGAGGGCGCGCCCGACGTCGTCATCGGGTGCGTGGGGGGCGGCTCCAACTTCGCGGGCCTCTCCTTCCCGTTCATCCGGGAGAACCTGACCAAGGACACGAAGACGCGCCTCGTGGCCGTCGAGCCGACGTCGTGCCCGACGCTGACGCGCGGCGAGTTCCGCTACGACTTCGGCGACACGGCGGGCATGACGCCCCTGCTCAAGATGTACACGCTGGGCCACGACTTTGTGCCCTCCCCCATCCACGCCGGGGGCCTCAGGTACCACGGCATGGCGCCGCTGATCTCGCACGTGGTCCACGAGGGCCTCATGGAGGCCACGGCGCTGCACCAGCTCGAGTGCTTCGAGGCGGGCATCGAGTTCGCCCGCACCCAGGGCATCGTCGCGGCTCCCGAGTCGTCCCACGCGCTCGCCCAGGCGCGGCGCGAGGCGCTCGCCGCCAAGGAGTCGGGCGAGGAGAAGGTCATCGTCATCGGCCTCTCCGGGCACGGGCTCCTCGAGCTCGGCGCGTACGAGCAGTTCCTCGCGGGCAAGCTCGACGACGACGCCCTGAGCGAGGACGCGCTGACGGCCTCGCTCGCGGGGGTGCCGGAGGTCTAGTTCCGGAGGAGGAAGTCCCGGCGGACGCTCGGCAGGAGCGCGAGCACGCACAGCGTCAGCCCGACCGCGCCGTAGAGCGGCTGGAGGAACGACACTTCGGGAAGGAACGCGAGCTCGAGCGAGATCCACACGATCTGGCCGACCCCGAGGGCGAGGCCCGCGGCCCAGGACCAGTGGCGGCCCGTCCAGCGCTCGATGCCCCGAAGCCAGCTCGGGCGGGGACGCTTCCACGCGCCCCACGCGGTCACGAGCGACCCCACGCCGAATACCAGCCCGAGCACGAGACCCGGGAGAATCCAGGAGGAGATCACCGGAACGTCGTCCAACCAATCGGCGGGCGGGTTCAGGGACGGGACGAGCAGCACCGGCTTACCCGCGAACGCGCTCACGCCAAGAAATGCCAGAACGACGATGATCGCGACGGTGGCCGCCGACCGCTTCGCCGACGTCACCTCAGACTTTGCCTCCACACCAGCGTGTGCACCCACAGCGATCCCTGCCTTCGACTCGGCCTCCCGGCGCGATCGTAGCGCCGGGAATGCCACACGCGGCTAAGACCAAAGGCCCCTAGTGCGCGTGCTGGCCGCGGGAGAACTCGAAGACCCAGCCGACCAGGCCGATCACGGCGAGGATCCCGGCGGAGACCATGAGCCACCAGCCGACGGCGAGCGCCGCGAACCCGTTCGCGGCCGCAAGGGCGACGACGAACGGCCACCACGACCACGGCGCGTACGTTCCCTGGTCGCCGGCGGAGACGTTGATCTCGGCGTCCACGTCGTCCTCCGGCCGCTCGCCGTGGCGCTTGGCGAGCATCCGGAAGTAGAAGCCGATCATCCCGGCGAGCCCGCCGGTGAGGGCGATGCACACCACGCCGACCATCTCCCAGCCGGAGAGGATCCCGTAGACGGTCGCCGCGGCAAAGAAGAAGAGTGCGGGCAGATAGAACAGGCGCGCTTCGACGTTCATGTCGCTCCCCTAGTGCTTCTGAGACGCTTTGTCGATGGCGGCGGCCTCCGGGTGGTGCAGGTCGAAGGCGGGGCGCTCCGAGCGAATCCTCGGGATGGACGTGAAGTTGTGGCGCGGCGGCGGGCAGGACGTGGCCCACTCGAGCGAGTTGCCGTAGCCCCACGGGTCGTCCTGACCGTGACGCGCTTGCCCTTGCGGGCCGTGATGTAGACGTTCCACAGGAACGGCAGCGTGGACAGCGCGAGCAGGAACGACGAGATGGTCGAGATCTGGTTCGCGCCCGTGAAGCCGTCCTCCGGGAGGTAGTCGAAGTACCGCCGGGCCATCCCGTTCGCGCCGAGCCAGTGCTGGATGAGGAACGTGCCGTGGAAGCCGAAGAACAGCATCCAGAAGTGGAGCTTGCCCAGGCCGCTCGTTCAGCATCTTGCCCGGTCATCTTGGGCCACCAGAAGTAGAAGCCAGCGAACATCGCGAAGACGACGGTGCCGAAGACGACGTAGTGGAAGTGGGCGACGACGAAGTAGGTGTCGGAGACCGGGAAGTCGAGCGGCGCCGACGAGAGGATGATGCCCGTCAGGCCGCCGAAGAGGAACGTGACGAGGAACCCGACGGTCCACAGCATCGGCGTCGCCATGGTGATCTTGCCCCGCCACATGGTGCCGATCCAGTTGAAGAACTTCACCCCGGTGGGCACCGCGATGAGCATCGTCATGAACGAGAAGAAGGGCAGCAGGACCGCGCCGGTCACGTACATGTGGTGGGCCCACACCGTCACGGAGAGCGCGGCGATCGCGATCGTCGCGAACACGAGCCCGTGGTACCCGAAGAGCGGCTTCTTGCTGAAGACCGGGATGATCTCGGTGATGATGCCGAAGAACGGCAGCGCGATGATGTAGACCTCCGGGTGCCCGAAGAACCAGAACAGGTGCTGCCACAGGATCGCGCCCCCGTAGTCGGGGTTGAACACCTGCGAGCCGAGGATGCGGTCCGAGCCGAGGCCCAGGAGCGCGGCCGCGAGGGGCGGGAACGCGATCAGCACGAGCATGGACGTCACGAGGATGTTCCAGCTGAAGATCGGCATGCGGAACATCGTCATGCCGGGCGCGCGCATCGTGACGATGGTCGTGATGAAGTTGACCGCGCCGAGGATGGTGCCGAATCCACCGAGCGCGAGGCCGAAGACCCACAGGTTGGCGCCGACGCCGGGAGAGTAGATCGCGTTGCTCAGCGGCGCGTAGGCGAACCAGCCGAAGGAGGCCGCTCCCTGCGGGGTGAAGAAGCCCGCGAACGCGATGAGCCCGCCGAAGAGGTAGAACCAGTACGCGAGCATGTTGAGGCGCGGGAACGCGACGTCGGGCGAGCCGATCTGCAGCGGCATGATGAAGTTCGCGAAGCCCGCGAAGAGCGGGGTGGCGAACAGCAGCAGCATGATCGTGCCGTGCATCGTGAAGAGCTGGTTGTACTGCTCCGCGCTCTGGACGATCTGGCGGCCGGGCTCGAAGAGCTCCGCGCGCATGACGAGCGCCATGATCCCGCCGATGATGAAGAACGACGAACGACGTGATCAGGTACAGGTACCCGATCGTCTTGTGGTCGGTCGACGTGATCCAGCGGACGATCGTCCCGCCGCGGCGGCTCTCGCCAACCGGGCGGCCGTACACGGGCTTGGGGGCCGTCGTCATCGTGGCCGTCATGGCGTCGCCTCCGTCGTCACGTCTTGCTGGCGGTTGTACTCAAGACCGATGAGCCCCGTCTGGCCCGCGTCCCGCAGGGACTGGATGTAGGCGTCGTAGTCGGCGCGGCTCACGACGGCGACGTTGAAGAGCATCGCGGCGTGGTACTCGCCGCAGAGCTCCGCGCACTTGCCGTCGTAGTGGCCGATCTTCCCGGGGATCACCTGGAACGTGTTGGTCCGCCCGGGGATCGCGTCGATCTTGTACAGGAACGCCGGGATCCAGAACGAGTGGATGACGTCGCGCGAGTTGACCGTGAACTCCACGCGCTCGTCGACGGGGATGTAGAGCGTCGGGAGCTCGTCGCGCACGCCCTCCTGGCCCGTGAGGTTGGCCTGGACGCCCGTGATGTGGACGTCCTCGTCCAGGTAGTTGAAGTCCCAACTCCACTGCTTGCCGATCACCTGGATGTGCACGTCAGCGGGCTGGCTGGTGTCCGTGATCTGGGCGATGTCCCGCGCGGTGTAGGAGAACAGCACCCCGATCATGATGAGGGGGACGATGGTGTACATCAGCTCGAGCGGCAGATTCACGCGCGTCTGGATGGGAAGCTTCGTGTCGTTCTTGCGCTTGCGGTAGACCGTCGCCGCCCAGAGGATCAGGCCCCACGTGATGACGCCGACGACCAGGGCCGCGATCCACGAACCGTTCCACAGATCGATGATTCTGCCGGTCTGGTTGGTGACGTCGGGGTCCGACGGGAGGGCTCCGTTGGCGAGATTGGCGTTGCAGCCGGCGAGGGCGGGGGCGACGACGAGGGCTCCGACGATTGCCGTGACGATTCTGCGCGCGCGAGGGTTATGTGGTTGGGACACGCAGAGAGTGTATCGCGCACTAGGTTGATTGGTATGGGCGATCCTTACCGAGCGGCGCGTGTTCCTCGACGCGGCAGGATCGGCCCCCATGAGCGCGCGGACGCGCGAGGCGTTCGTCGCCGCCGTCGACGAGGGCTGGGCCGATCCGGACCGGCAGCACGCCGAGTCCCGGCAGGGCCCGCGCGCTACTCGACGGGGCCGCGCAGGCCATCGCCGCGGTGCTCGGCTCGCCCGGCGGAGCACACGCTCTTCGTCCCGACGTTCGGGCTCGCGTTCGACCGCGCGATCGGCGGGGTCTCGAAGGCGCGGGGCGAACGGAAGCGGATCGTCGCGACCGACGTGGAGCGCAAGCCGGTGCTTCGGGTCGCCGAGCGCCACTCCGACGAGCTGGCGCGCATCCCCGTGGACGACGCCGGAATCGTGGACCTTGGCGCCTTCGAGGCCTCCCTCGACGAGAGGACGTCGCTCGCGCTCGTCCAGCACGCGAACCAGGAGACGGGCACCGTGCAGCCGCTCGCCCGACGCGCACGAGGCGGCGAGGGCCGCCGGCATTCCGCTCGTCGTCGACGCGACGGCGAGCCTCGGGCACGTGGACCCTCCCACCCGCTGGGACGCGCTGATGGCGGACCCCGCGGACTGGGGCGGCCCGCGCGGCGTCGCGGTCATCGCCTTCAGGGCGACGACGCGCTGGTCGCCCGTGCCTCCGATCGTCACCGGGCGCGTGAACGTCGCGGCGGCCCTCGCGGCGGCCGTCGCGCTCGAGGAGCGGGAGGAGCACCGCGCGGAGGTCACCGCGCGCCTCGCCCCGCTCGCGCAGCGCATCCGCGACGCGGCAAGCGCGCTCCCCGGAACCATCGTGTTCGCGCCGCCGGCGGCGATCGCTCCCCCACCTCGTGACGTTCGCCTGCTCGCGGATCGACGGCGAGGCGCTCGCGAGCGAGTTGGACCGGCGCGGGTTCGCGGTGGGCTCCGGCTCGGCGTGCACCACGGAGCCGTCGCCCGAGAGCCACGTGTGGGAGGCGTTGGGCGTCGAGGGGCGCGGGGTGGTCCGCGTCGGGCTTCACCCGGGCGTGACCGACGAGGACGTCGACCGCTTCGTTGCCGCGCTCCCCGAGGCCGCGGCCGCGCTGCGCTAGTTGCGGATACAGAGAAGCGGGCGGCCCCGGAAGGGACCGCCCGCCTGCTCGAGGTTCGTGAGGTCTAGCTGAACGAGTCCCCGCACGCGCACGAGTGCGACGCGTTGGGGTTGTCGATCGTGAAGCCCTGCTTCTCGATGGTGTCGGAGAAGTCGATCGTCGCGCCGTCGAGGTACGGGACGGACATCTTGTCGACCACGACGCCGACGCCGTCGAAGTCCTTGACCGCGTCGCCGTCGAGCGTGCGCTCGTCGAAGTAGAGCTGGTAGATCAGTCCCGAGCAGCCGCCCGGCTGAACGGAAAGGCGCAGGCGAAGGTCGTCGCGGCCCTCCTGCTTGAGCAGGCTGCGCACCTTCTCTGCGGCGGCGTCGGTGATGGTCACGCCGTGGGTGGCGGTCTCAGTTGCGGTGTCGGCCATGGCGACTCCTTTCGTCCTCTAGGGATAAGCGTACGTCGCGTTTGCGATATTCCCGCATCCCGATGGTCCCGGTGCGCCTGCGCGGCCCGGCTAACGCGACGCGGCCGTCACCGTCGGGGTGCGCGCCCGCCGGGACGCGCGCGCGAGGAGGACGACGACGAAGAGGAGCAGGCCGACGAAGCCCACCGCGACGGCGAGGAGCCGGACGATGTTGTCCATGTCGTCGGGAACCTGGGGCGGCGTCGGCGTCAGCCCCAGCCACCCCGTGACGGGGCGCGGAAACAGGTAGGCGGCCGAGGCGAGCGCGACGAGGAACACGGGAGCGAGGTAGGCGCCGATCGCGCCGGTAGAACGCTGGGCGCGAATCTGTGAATCCGAAAGGATCGCCATTTCTCCACTGTAGCGAGACGGCGGCGACCGGGCCCGGGATTCCTACGCGGGGAGCGGCTCGCGGGCAAGCAGGGCCGTGTAGATGCCGATCTTCCGATCAAGCGCCACGAGGTGCTCGCGGTCGGCCTCCATGCGGGCGCGGAGGGCCTCCCGGTGGCCCTCGAGCGCCTCGACCCGCAACGGAATGGTGTCGTCGCCGGCGCGAGTGAGGTCGACGAATTCCGTCATCCGGCGGATCGACATGCCCGTCGCGCGGAGCATCGTGAGGAATCGGATCCCGCCGAGGTCGTCCTCGGTGTAGCGCCGGTGCCCGTTCGCGGAGCGATCGACGCGCTCCAGGAGGCCAATGCGCTCGTAGTAGCGGAGGGTGTGCGCGCTGACGCCGGTCTCGGCCGCGGCGGCTTCGATCGTGTAGGTGGCCATGACCGCATCGTAGAACGGTTCCGGCTTGACTTAGAGTGCGCTCGAACATCTACCGTCGACACGACGCCGTTGGACGGCCGGGCGAGTGACCCGGCCGCGGCGAAGGAGACGACGATGACGACGAAGCGCATGGGCCTCGAGCTGGCGGGCGGCGCCACCGTCGCGCCCATCGCCCTTGGTGTCATGAACATGGCGACCGTGACCCCCGAGGCCGAGAGCCGGAGAATGCTCGACCACTTCATCGGCGAGGTCGCCCCCGCTTCTCGGCGGCCGACGGCTCCCCGGCACGCGGGATGGTGGACACCGCCGACTGCTACTGCTGGTGGAACGTCCGCGGCTCGGAGGGCGGCCACTCCGAGGCCGCCCTCGGCCGCTGGCTTGCCGACACCGGGACGCGAGACCAGGTGTACCTGGCGACCAAGGGCACGGCGCGCGTCGAGAACGTCGAGAAGGCCTGGGACGCGGACGGCAACCAGGATTGGGCCTACGCCCAGCTCCACTACCTCGGCTCGTCCCGCGCGGTGCTGGAGGAGTCCCTCCCCGCGAGCCTCGAGCGCCTCGGCGCCGCGTCGGTCGACCTCTACTACGTCCATGTCGACGACCGCAGGACGCCGCTCGCGGAGACCCTTGCGACGCTCGCGGGCTTCGCCGCCGACGGTCGGATCGGCGCGTACGGCTGGTCAAACGTGCCGGCCTGGCGGCTCGCCCAGATCGGCGAGCTCTGCCGCGAGAACGGCTGGCCGACGCCCGCGGCCGTCCAGCAGGAGCACTCGTACCTCCGCCCCAAGGCGGGCAACGACTGGAACGGCATCGTCGGACCGGAGCACCTCGACTACCTCAGGGAGACGCCGAGCCTCACGCTCGTCGCCTACTCGCCCATCCTGAAAGGGATCTACGACGAGGGCGATCGCCGCGACCGAGGCTGGATGGAGGATCGGTATGCGGGACCGGACGTCGAGGCCCGCCTCTCGGCCGTTCGCCGCCTTGCCAAGGAGCTCGGCGCCACGCCCAACCAGACCGTGCTCGCGTGGATGATGGCCCGCGCGGAGCCGCGCACCTTACCGCTCGTCGGCCCGCGCACCTATGACCAGTACGCGCAACTCGTCGAGTCTCTCGACATCACGCTGAGCCCGGCCCAGGTCAGCGAGCTCGAAGCGGCCGGCGCCTAGTCCCGCGGCGTCCAGGTGTGCGCGACGCGTCGGACCCTGTCCGCGAGCGCCTCGGCACCAGGCTCAGCGGAGTAGGCGCCCGCGATGCCCGCCGCCATGAGGTCCCGCTTGCCCACCTGCACGGCCGGGGCGATCGCGACGCACGGCACCCCCAGCCGCGCGGCGTAGGCCGACGCCGGGGCCACCGTCCCGTGGTCGAGCCCCCGCGGCGTGAGGTCGCGGCAGATCGCGACGACGATGTCGGGCGGCGGCTCCACGTCGTCGAGGCCGGCGATCGACGCGGCGTGCATCGCGCCGGGGACGAGCCGCGCGCCCGCCGCGGCGAGGCAATACGCGAGTCCCCCAGCCGCGCCAGAGCCAGGGGCGTCGGAGAGCCGAGACGGGCCCATCAGGGCCGCCGAGGGGGCCTGCCGGTCCCCCTCGATCGCGATCTCGCTCCACCGCCGCTCCTGCTCCTGCGCCGCGGCGGCGAGGGCGGCGTCGGACTCCCGGCCCGTCATCGTGTCGGCCGCCATCCCGCGAAACCCCAGGAGCGGGCGGGACGAGCCCACGAGCGCGACGACGGAAAGCCGGGCGAGGGCGAGGCGGGCCTCGGGGAGACTCGGCGCCCACACGTCGATGGCGTCTCCCGCGGGCGGGGCGTCGCCAAGGGGCACGACGACCGTGGGGGGCGGGGCGCCGTCGGGGACCTCGCGCGCGAGGTCGAAGAGCGCGGCCGCGAGGTGCAGCGGGTTCCAGCGGGACCCCTCGGCGGGGGCGAGAACCACCCCCGCGGGGCTCGCGACGGCGAGCGCCCGGCCGACGACGCGACGGTCGCCTGCGATGGCGTCGGCCGTGCGGGGCCCGCCGTCGCCGAGCGGAAGGGCGACGACGTCACTCGCCTCGACGCGCGACGACCACGCCCCGGACGCGAGGGCTGCGGCGGCGGGCGCGGCGAGCGCTCCCCCGCCCTCGTCGGGCCACGCCTCGACCGTCATCAGCACTCGCACGCCACCAGTCTGCCCTGACCACCGTGGGACAATGGACCCATGAGCGAGACCTTCGTCGAACCGCGTCCGACCGCCCTCATGCTGCTCGGAAAGCGGACCGATGCCGACTCCGAGCGCGGGGTGGACTGCCCGGGCGGGCTGCCGGCGCCGTCCGACCCCGGGCTCGTGGAGCGCGCCCGCGCGGCCAAGGAGGCGCTCGGCGACCGGGTCTTCGTCCTCGGGCACCACTACCAGCGCGACGAGGTCATCCAGTTCGCCGATACGACGGGCGACTCGTTCAAGCTCGCGCGCGAGGCGCAGGCACGGCCCGAGGCGGAGTTCATCGTCTTCTGCGGCGTGCACTTCATGGCGGAGAGCGCGGACATCCTCACCTCCGACCACCAGCAGGTGATCCTGCCGGACATGGCCGCGGGGTGCTCGATGGCGGACATGGCGGACATCGCCCAGGTGGAGCGCGCGTGGGAGGACATGAAGGAGGCGGGGATCGCCCAGAAGACCATCCCCATCACCTACATGAACTCCACGGCGGCGATCAAGGCGTTCTGCGGCAAGCGCGACGGCGCGGTGTGTACGTCCTCGAACGCGGAGAGCGCGCTGCGCTGGGCCTTCGACCGCGTGGGCGGGCTCGAGGGCGACGGGAAGGTGCTCTTCCTTCCCGACCAGCACCTGGGACGCAACACCGCCGTCCTCGACCTCGGCCTGAGCCTCGACGACTGCGTCGTCTACGACCCCCGCAAGCCGCTCGGAGGCAACACCGTCGAGGAGCTCGCGGCTGCGCGCGTCATCCTGTGGCGCGGCCACTGCAGCGTCCACGGGCGATTCCGCCTGGAGAACGTGGAGCGCGTCCGCGCGGAGGTTCCCGGCGTCAACGTGATCGTCCACCCCGAGTGCACGCACGAGGTCGTGACGGCCGCCGACTACGTGGGGTCCACGGAGAAGATCATCAAGGTGATCGAGAAGGCCGAGCCCGGCAGTGCCTGGGCGGTCGGCACCGAGCTCAACCTCGTGCGGCGCCTCGCGACGGAACACCCGGACAAGCAGATCGTCTTCCTCGAGGACACCGTGTGCTTCTGCTCCACCATGAACCGCATCGACCTCCCCCACCTGGTGTGGGCGCTCGAGTCGCTCGTGGCGGGCGAGGTGGTCAACCGGATCGTCGTGGACGAGGAGACGACGGAGTGGGCCAAGGCCGCGCTCGACCGCATGCTCGCCCTTCCCGCCAAGAACGCCGCGCGCGACTAGCTAGAGGTCGAGCAACTTCCCGATTCCCGCCGTGACGAGCCACGTCACGATCGGGAGAAGAAGGGTCGTCGAGAAAGCGCGAAGCGTGCGCGGCTCCCACGGCCACGTGGAGGCGGACCTCAGTGCCTCCGCCTCGTCGCGGAGCGCGGCGAGGGAGTCGCGGATCGCGCCCACCGACGCGTCTTCGCAGGCCTCCACCGTCGCCACCATCCGGGCCGTCGTGGAGCGGGACAACGCGACGTTCGCCGCCTCAAGCCGGTCCTTGTCCTCCCGGAGCCGCCGCCGCATGAGACCGAGCGGACCTCCGAACGCGAAGATCGCGACGCCCAGTGCGCCGACGTTCAACGCTATGAGCGCCGGATTCGTGCGGGTCTGCGGGTCGGTCGCGACGGCGAAGGTCACCACCCCGACGATTACCACGCCTGAGGCGGCGGTGATGCGAGACAACGCGTGCGCGGGCTCGCGATCGAACAGGCCGATATGCGGCGCCGTCCGATGGAGCCGCCCAACGGCGACGAGGTAGGTCACCACGCGCAGGGCCATGAGGAGGGCGAAGAAGTACCCGGGATGAGCCCCACGAAGGCGACGACGACGAAGGCGAGGGCGGACGACGAGATTTGGTCCCGCAGGTCGCCAGCAGGAAGCGCACTGAGCACAGACAGAAGCGCTCCGAACACGAGCGCGAGCAACACGCGAGACATCGGCGTATTGACAAATCTCGCTCGGATCTCCGCGAATTCCGCGTCGGAGGCATCGAGCGCGGGGCGGAACCGCACGATCGCGCCGTCGGCGACGTGCCTCAGGATTCCCAGCGCCGCAAGGCCGTAGGGCGCATAGAAGGCGTCAATCGTGAGGGGTCCAAGCGAGCCCGACGCCTGCGAGCCATCGATCCACTTGACCGCGTTGAGGACCAGCGCGAGGCCTACGAAGAGCGCAGCGTCGAGGACCCACCACGGAACACGGCGGGTCCCGCCCACACCAGGAATCTGTCGATAACGCTCACGCTGCCGCCTCCATGTCTACAGGCTCCAAGAGCTTCCCGATCCCTGCCGTCACTCCCCAGGTGAGGAGCGGCAGCAGGAACGACGTCGCGACGCCCGCGGAGGGTGCCCGGGATCCCACGGCCACGTCGACGCCTTCGCGATCCTCTCTCGCTCGGCGCGCAGCGCCACGACCGAATCGTTCATGGGCGCCACGGCCGCGTCCTTCCCCGCCTCGATCGCCGCCTCGATGCGCGCCGACGGTCGCGCCTATGAGCGCCTGGTTCCTCGTCGAGGAGAACCTCCTTGGCGTTCTGGAGCTTGGAGCGCATGCCCATCAGAGGGAAGGCAAACACGATGGCCGCAACGACCAGCGGTCGCGATCGCGACCGCACGGTTGGTCGCGGTAGACCACGTTGACGGGTCCGTGAGCGTGGAGTACGAGACGGCGACCACGAGCAACAGGGCGAGCACCGCGGTCACGGACGCGAAGGCGTGCGCGGGGCCTGTGTGGAACAAGTCGACGCGCGGGGCGCGGCGGTGGAGGCCGGGCGATGCGCGCCACGAGGGCGACGGCGTAGGCCGCGACGGTGATGAAGGCGCCGTACGCGAGCAACGGCGCCGATGGCCGCGATCACGACGAGTCTCCAGGATCGAAGTCGTCCGAGGCGCTGATCCCGCGACCCGGGATCGATGATCGTCGAGAGCCCGACGACGGCGCCGACGACGCCCCAGATCGCCGCGGGAAGCGCGCCGAACCGCGCGAAGGCGGCGCCCGCGTCTGGCGCCCGAGTCGGCCTCGTCGCCCAGCGCGGGCCGGAAGCGATCGTAGGCGCGCCTCGCGCGCCCCCGCGCCAGGGCGTAGAAGCCGAAAGCGAGCGGGCAGGTAGGCGGCGTCGTAGGTCACCTGGAGGTGCTGGGCGCGGTCGCCGTTCCCGACGATCCACTTCACCCCATTGAACAGCGACGATCTCGCCGATCCACAGGGCGAGCAGCCACACCCAGCCGGGCGCCCGACGGGCCTCGGCCCAGTCGACAATGACATCCAGCCAGTTGCGCATTGCGCCCGCCTCCCAACGGTCGGGCCCGCCCTGGCCCTGCCGGGATGCTAGCGGAGTGCGGACCGCGCGGGAAGGGCGGAGGCCGTGGCACGGCGCGCCGCTAGGGTGGTGCCATGGCGAAGAAGGCGAACGAGCCCACCGATACCACCCCCGACGTGGCCCCCGTGGGCAAGGGCCACGCGACCCCCAAGCGCAAGGAGCGCGAGGCGGCGCAGCGTCGTCCCCTCGTCGCCACCAGCAAGGAGGACTCCAGGCGGCGCCGCGAGGAGCAGCGCGCCCGAACCGCCAAGGAGCAGCAAGCCCTCCAGACGGGCGACGAGCGATACATGCCGCGCCAGCACGCCGGCGCCCCCCGGCGCTTCGCCCGCGACTTCGTGGACTCCCGCACGACGATCAGCGAGTTCCTCCTGCCCGCCGCGATCGTCTCGATGATCGCGCTCGTCTTCCTCGACGCCTACCCCGCGATCATCACCGGGGTCGGAACGGGACTGCTGCTCATGCTCGCCGCGTGGGCCGTCGAGTCCGCGGTCCTGATGCGCAAGATGCGCAACCAGGCCGCCGAGAAGTACGGCATCGAGAAGCTCCCGCGCATGTACGCGATCTACGGCCTCACCCGGCTCATGCAGATGCGCCGCCTGCGCCTTCCCAAGCCCCAGGTCAAGCGGGGCGCGTACCCGGCCTAGGCTCGGAGTATGACCAACTACCGATTCCTAGGAAACTCCGGCCTCAAGGTCACGGAGATCGTCTACGGCAACTGGGTCACCCACGGCTCGCAGGTGGAGAACGACCAGGCCAAGAAGTGCGTCCGCGCGGCGCTCGACGCGGGCATCACCTCCTTCGACACCGCCGACGTCTACGCCAACACCAAGGCCGAGACGATCCTCGGCGAGGCCCTCAAGGGCGAGCGCCGCGACGGCCTCGAGATCTTCACCAAGGTGTACTGGCCAACGGGGCCGCGCGGCGCGAACGACTCCGGCCTGTCGCGCAAGCACATCCTGCGGTCGATCGAGGGTTCGCTCGAGCGCCTCCAGACGGACCACGTGGACCTCTACCAGGCGCACCGGTTCGACCACGAGACCCCGCTCGAGGAGACGATGCTCGCGTTCGCGGACGTCGTCCGGCAGGGCAAGGCGCTCTACATCGGCGTGAGCGAGTGGACGGCGGACCAGATTCGGGCTGGCGCGGCGCTCGCCAAAGAGCTCCGCGTCCCGTTCGTCTCGAACCAGCCCCAATACTCGGCGCTCTACCGCGTGATCGAGGCGGAGGTCGTCCCCGCGTCCAAGGAGGCGGGGCTCGGCCAGATCGTGTGGTCGCCCGTCGCCCAGGGCGTCCTGACGGGCAAGTACCTCCCCGGCGCACCCGTTCCCGAGGGTCGCGCGCCACGGACGACAAGGGCGGCGCCACCTTCATCTCCCGCTTCCTCCAGAACGAGACGCTGCTGGAGCGGGTCCAGGCGCTCGCGCCCATCGCGAAGGAGTTGGACCTCACGATGGCCCAGCTCGCCGTCGCCTGGGTACTGCAGAACGACAACGTCTCGGCGGCGATCATCGGCGCCTCGCGCCCCGAGCAGGTCGCCGAGAACGTCAAGGCGTCGGGCGTCGTGATCCCCGCGGAGCTGATGAAGGCCATCGACGACGCCCTGGGCGACGTCGTGGAGAGGGACCCCGCGCTCACGGCGGCGAACAGCCCGCAGCACCGGCCCTAGGCAACCGGCGCCGGAACGCACAAAGTCCCCGAGGCTGCGGCCTCGGGGACTTCGCGCATCAAAGGAGAAAACAATGCACGTACGTCTGGCAGGAGCGTACGTAGACAGAACGCTCGGGCATTCGCGCGCGTTCCCGCGTTCGCCGTCGGCGATTATCGCCCCCGCTCGGGCCGCCGGGAAGCGCTAGCCGAGCGCCGCGATTGACGCGGGCCGGCCACGCCGGCCCGCCGTACACGAATCCCGTGTAGGCCTGGAGCAGCGTGGCGCCGGCCGCGAGCATGGCGCGCGCGTCCTCCACGCCGAGATCCCGCCGACGCCCATGAGGCACATCTCACTCGCCCACCCGGCGCGCAGGCGCGCAACGACCTGCAGCGCGCGCTCGCGCAGGGGCGCGCCCGACAGGCCGCCGGGGCCGCGGTCGTGGTTGATCGTGGTGTTGACGGCCACGATCCCGTCGAGTCCGAGCTCCACGCGCGAGGTCCGCGACGGCGTCGATGTCCGCGTCAGCGAGATCGGGCGCGATCTTCACGAGCAGCGGGACCCGGCGCCCTCCCCCGTTGACCGTCGCCTCGTCGGCCGCGGCGCGCACGCGCTCGAGGATGGGTCTGCAGCGCCTCGGTCGATTGGAGGTCGCGGAGGCCCGGCGTGTTCGGCGAGCTGACGTTCACCACGAGGAAGTCGGCGAAGGGGGCGAGCGTCCGCGCGGAGTACGCGTAGTCCTCCGGGGCATCCTCCGGGGCCGTCACCTTGGTCTTGCCGATGTTGACGCCGATCACCGCCGAGCGTCCCAGCCGCGTCCCGCGCAGCGCCCGCAGCCGCCTCGCCACGGCGTCGGCGCCCTCGTTGTTGAATCCCATCTGGTTTCGCAGGGCGCGCAGGTCCAGCTCCCGCCACGACCGCGGCTTGGGGTTCCCCGGCTGCCCCTGCGCGGTTACCGTTCCGATCTCGACGAAACTGAAGCCCGTCGCCATGAGCCCCCTCACCGCCACCGCGTCCTTGTCCATTCCCGCCGCGAGCCCGAGCGGCGCCGCGAAGCGGATCCCCATCGCTTCGACGGCCGACGAGGGTCGCGGCGGGGGGAAGACGCGCAGCCACCGCGCGAGCCGCACGACGGGCCACGCGTACCGATAGGCGGCGACGGAAAGGTGGTGCGCACGCTCGGGATTCACGCGGGTAATCACCTGGCGGAAGAGGAGGCCGTACACGCGTCCAAACTAGCGCCCGATACGATGCGGGCATGACCGCACTCGCCACCACAACAGACGACGTCGCCACGATCGAGGCGGACGCGCTCATCCTCGGAGTCATCGCCGGAGGCGAGGTGACGGCCCACCCGCAGTTGGCGGAGGAGACTCGGGCCGCCATCGGCGCCGCCGCCGCCGCGCTCGAGCCGAGCGAGAAGACGGGGTCCGTCACGACCTTCGTCCACCCGGCAGTCGCCGCCAAGCGCGTTGTCCTCGTGGGCGTCGGAGCGGGAACCGACGGCGACCTCCGGGAGGCCGCGGGCGCGGCATCCCGCGCGTGCGGGAAGAAGCCCGCGACCGTCGTCGTCGCGCTCCCTGTCCTGACGCCCGGGGCTCAGGCCGCCGTGGCGGAGGGCGCGGTCCTGGGCGCGTACCGGTTCACGAGCTACCTCTCGAGCGAGGACTCGGACGACGCGTACGACGGCGCCGAGTGGATCATCGCGGGCGCGGACGAGGCGGCGATCGAGCGCGCCAAGGTCGTCGCCGGGGCCGTCGCTGGCACGCGCGACCTCGTCAACACCGCCCCGCTCGACCTGTACCCCGCCTCCTTCGCCGAGGCGGCTCAGGACCTCGGCTCGCGCGCGGGCGTGCAGGTTGAGGTCTGGGAGCCTCAGAGGCTCGCCGACGAGGGCTTCGGGGGAATCCTGGCCGTCGGCATGGGCTCGTCCCGCCTCCCGCGCCTGGTCCGCGTCGCGCACGCGCCCAAGGGCGCCAAGGAGACGATCGCGCTCGTCGGCAAGGGAATCACCTTCGACTCCGGCGGCCTCTCCCTCAAGCCCCCCGAGGGAATGCAGACGATGAAGTCCGACATGGCCGGCGCCGCCGCCGTGCTGCACATCGTCATCGCCGCCGCGCGGCTCGAGCTCCCCATCGCGGTCACCGGGTGGCTGTGCCTCGCCGAGAACATGCCGTCCGCGACGGCCCAGCGCCCCTCGGACATCATTCGCATCTACGGCGGCACCTCCGTCGAGGTCCTCAACACCGACGCCGAAGGTCGGCTCGTCCTCGCCGACGGCCTGGTCAGGGCCCGCGAAGACAAGCCCGCGACCGTCATCGACATCGCGACCCTGACGGGAGCGCAGGGACTCGCCCTCGGGTCCCGGACCTCAGGAGTCATGGGCGATCCCGCCGTGCGCGACGGAGTCGTCTCGGCCGCGGACGAGGTGGCCGAGGCGATGTGGCCCATGCCGCTGCCCGAGCACCTGCGCGAGTCCATCGAGTCCAAGGTCGCGGATCTGAGGAACATCGGCGACCGGCAGGGCGGGATGCTGAGCGCCGGCATCTTCCTGCGCGAATTCGCCGGCACGACCCCGTGGGCGCACCTGGACATCGCGCGGCCAGCGTTCAACGACGGTGCGGCGTACGGTTACACGACGCCGGGGGAACGGGCGCGGCCGTGCGGACGATGATCCGCTACCTCGAGGGCCGGGCGGAGGGGTAGCCATGGCGCAGCGAACGATCGTCGAGTTCGCCGTCGCGGCCGACCCGTGGCCCGCCATCGACGCGTGGGCGAGGGAGACCGGCCACACCCTCGGGAATCACGGCGAGTGGGGTCGGCTGTATCAGCGCGGCGACGGGTTCTTCGTCGTCAAGTCCGACGTCCAGATCTCGCCGACGGCGGAGGGCCTCCACATCGAGAGCTGGATCGAGTTGTGGCTCACGGGGGGCGAGATGGACGTCGCCGGGGGAAGCATCTTGCAGTACTTTCCCCGCAGGAAGGCCCGGGCGCTGCTCAACAGGCTCCTCGCCGCGCTCGGCCAGCCGCCCGTCGCCTAGCGGACCGCCGGGCTACCCGCGCTCCTTGCGCTGCCGCTGAATCCACTCGCGCATGCGGGAGGGGTACCCGCTGAGGTTGACGTCGTATGCGGGGATGCCCAACTGCTTGGCGAGCTTGTTCCCGGCCTCCGCGTCCGGCACCTTGCGCCGCGTGAACTCGCCCGTCCCCGCGACGACGATCATCGTCGTCTGGGTGACGCGCGTCGGGGGCTCAATGTAGGCCTCGCAGCCGGGATGGGACGCGACGAACGCCTTGAGGTGATCCACCGTCTCCCGCTTGGCCTCCCTGCCAGCGCGCGGCGCCGATGAATCGCCGGGGCGCGGCGACCGCGAGAAGAGACCCATGTGACCAGGGTACGGGGCGCCGGGGTTTCGTGTCTCACCCGCCAAGGTGACAAGATGTACGGACACACGTCCTCGCAAGGAGAATCCACCGTGTCCGATGCTTCCTCGACCGCATTCGACGTCCTCGTTCTCGGAGGGGGTAGCGGCGGCTACGCCACCGCACTCCGGGCATCGCAGCTCGGCATGTCCGTGGGGGTGGTTGAGGAGGACAAGTTCGGCGGAACCTGCCTCCACAACGGGTGCATCCCGACCAAGGCGCTGCTCCACGCCGCCGAGGTCGCCGACACCGCGCGGGAGGGCCACGCGATCGGCGTCCAGTCCTCCCTCGGCGGCATCGACATGGCTGCCGTTAACGCGTACAAGCAGGGCGTCGTCGACCGCCTCTACAAGGGGCTTCAGGGCCTCGCCAAGTCGCGCGGCGTGACGACGATCGCCGGGCACGGCACTCTCGCCGGCCCCGACTCCATCGACGTCGCAGGCACGCGGTACACCGGCAAGCACATCGTCCTCGCCTCCGGCTCCTACGCCCGCTCCCTTCCCGGCCTCGAGATCGAGGGGAAGGTCATGACGTCCGACCAGGCCCTCAACCTCGATCACGTCCCGGCCTCCGTCGTCGTCCTCGGCGGCGGCGTGATCGGCGTCGAATTCGCGTCCGTGTGGACGTCCTTCGGGTCCAAGGTGACCGTCGTCGAGGCGCTCCCCCACCTCGTCCCCAACGAGGACGAGTCCCTGAGCAAGGGGCTCGAGCGGGCCTTCCGCAAGCGCGGCATCGACTTCAAGGTTGGTGTGCGCTTCCAGGGCGTCACCCAGGACGACGCCGGCGTCAAGGTGTCGCTCGAGGACGGGACGGTCATCGAGGCGGAGATGATGCTCGTGGCCGTGGGCCGCGGGCCCCGCACGGCGGACCTGGGCTACGAGGCGCAGGGCGTCCGCATGGAGCGCGGCTTCGTCCTCACCGACGGCAACCTCCACACCGGGATCGCCAACATCTACGCGGTCGGCGACATCGTCCCCGGCCTCCAGCTCGCGCACCGAGGCTTCGCCCAGGGCGTCTTCCTCGCCGAGCACATCGCGGGGCTGAACCCCACGCCCCTCATCGAGGCGAACATCCCCCGCGTGACGTACTGCGACCCCGAGGTCGCCTCCGTCGGCCTCACCGAGGCGCAGGCGAAGGAGAAGTACGGAGACGACGGCGTCGTCTCGCTCGAATACAACCTTGGCGGCAACGGGAAGAGCCAGATCCTCGGCACCGCGGGGTTCGTCAAGCTCGTCCGGGCCAAAGACGGCCCGGTCGTCGGGGTTCACATGCTCGGCGCCCGCATGGGAGAGCAGATCGGGGAGGCGCAGCTGATCGTCAGCTGGGATGCCTACCCGGAGGACGTTGCCTCGCTCGTTCACGCCCACCCGACCCAGAATGAGGCCCTGGGAGAGGCCCATATGGCGCTCGCCGGTAAGCCGCTCCACGCGCACGACTGATTCTCAAGGGAGAATGCTAGACATGGCACACGACGTCACCCTTCCCGCCCTCGGCGAGTCCGTCACCGAGGGAACGGTCACGCGCTGGCTCAAGGCCGTCGGCGACACGGTCGCCCTGGACGAGCCCCTGCTCGAGATCTCTACCGACAAGGTCGATACCGAGATCCCCTCCCCCTTCGCCGGAACCCTGACCGAGATCGTCGTGCAGGAGGACGAGACGGTCGCCGTCGGCGCCGTCCTCGCGCGCATCGGCGGCGAGGGAGAGGCCGCGGCGCCCGCCCCGGTCGCCGCCCCCGCCGCGGAAACCTTCGCCGCCCCCGCGGTGGAACCCGATCCCGCGGAGGCGCCCGCCGCCGAGGCTCCCGCCCCCGCAACCCCCGAGCCCGCAACCCCCGAGCCCGCAACCGCCCGCGCCTTCAACCCCTGCGCCCGCGGCCGCCGCAGCGCCGCCGGCGCCGTCGGGCGACCTGAGCGACGTCACCCTTCCCGCGCTCGGCGAGTCCGTCACCGAGGGGACGGTGACGCGGTGGCTCAAGGCCGTCGGCGATTCCGTCGCCCTGGACGAGCCGCTGCTTGAGATCTCGACGGACAAGGTCGACACCGAGATTCCGTCCCCGTTCGCGGGCACCCTCGCGGAAATCGTGGTCGGCGAGGACGCAACCGCGGCCGTCGGCGCGGTGCTCGCGAGGATCGCGGGCTCGGCCGGTGGATCCGCTCCGGCAGCCGCTACCGCGGCCGCGCCCGCAGCCCCCTCGTCGGCCGCCCCGCCGCTGGCCGCCGCCGTGACCGTCGAGCCGATCGTTCCGGCGCCCGTGACGATGTCGCTCCCGGTCGTCGCCGAGGCGCAGTCCGCGCCAGCGCCAAGCGCACCGGCGCAGGCGCCCGCGCCAGCGCAGGCCGCCGCACCAACGCCAGCACCAACGACCGCGCCGCCCTCGCAGGGCAGCGCCTACGTGACGCCGCTCGTGCGGAAGCTCGCCGCCGAGCGCGGCGTCGACCTCGACCGCATCGCCGGCACGGGCGTCGGGGGCCGCATCCGCAAGGAAGATGTTCTCGCCGCGACTCCGGCGCCAGCCGCGACGTCAACCGCCGCCGCGGCGCCCGCGGGCGAGCCCTCTCCGCTGCGAGGCACCACCGTCAAGATGTCCCGGCTGCGCGGCATCATCGCCCAGCGCATGATGGAGTCGCTCCACGGCATGGCCCAGCTGACCACCGTGATCGAGGTGGACGTCTCGCGCATCTGGGCGCTCCGCGCCCAGGCCAAGGACGCCTTCCAGGCGCGCGAGGGCGCCAAGCTGACGTTCCTCCCGTTCTTCACCTACGCGGCCGCGGAGGCCCTGCGGACCCACGCCGGTCTCAACGCGTCCGTCGACGGCGAGAACGTCGTGTACCACCCGTCCGTCAACCTCGGCATCGCCGTCGACACGGAGAAGGGGCTCATCGTCCCGACCCTCAAGGACGCGGACGCGAAGTCCCTCGCGGACCACGCGCGCGAGATCGCGGACCTCGGCGAGCGCGGGCGCACGAACAAGCTCGCGGCCGACGACCTCGCCGGCGCGACCTTCACCGTCACGAACACCGGCTCGATCGGTGCGGTGTTCGACACGCCCATCGTCCCGTCGCCTCAGGTGGGAATCCTGGGCACCGGCGTCATCACGAAGAAGGCCGTCGTGGTGACCGGGCCCGACGGCGGGGAGATGATCGCGATTCGCCCGACGTGCTACCTCGCCCTGTCATACGACCACCGGATCGTCGACGGCGCCGACGCCTCCCGCTTCCTCCAGGCCGTCAAGGCCCGCATCGAGGCCGGGGCATTCGAGGCGGAGGTCGGCCTCACCCCATGAGGGCGGTCATCGCGGGCTCGACCGGGCTGATCGGCACCGCGCTCGCCCCCGCGCTCTCCGACGTCGGCTACGACGTCGTCCGCCTGGTCCGCCGGCCGGCACGGGGCGACGACGAGTCCCGATGGGACCCCGCCGCAGGAGTCATCGACGAGGACCTCGTCGGCGGCGCCGACCTGGTCGTGAACCTCGCGGGCGCGTCCATCGGCGCCCGCCGCCTCACCAAGGCGTACGCGAAGGTCGTGCTCGACTCGCGCCTCGACACCACCGGTCTCATCGCGAGGACGATGGCGGCGAGCGGCCGCGGGCGGCTGATCCAGGCGTCGGCGATGGGGTACTTCGGCGTCCGCGGAGACGACGTGCTCCACGAGCGGAGCCACCCGGGCACGGGAACCCTCCCCGACATCGTCGTCGCGTGGGAGAAGGCCGCGAATCCGGCCGTCCTCGCCGGCGTGCAGGTCCAATGGCTCCGCACCGGCCTCGTCCTCGCGCCCACCGGCGGGCTCGCCAAGCGCCTCTTGCCCCTCGTCAAGCTCGGCCTGCTCCGCTCGCTCGGGAGCGGCAAGCAGTGGATGTCGTGGATCACCCTCGACGACGTGGTGCGCGCCGCCGTCTTCCTCTCACGGAGCGACCACGCGGGACCGGCCAACCTCGTCGCGCCCCAGCCCGCCCGCAACGCCGACGTCATCGCCGCGCTCGCCGGGGCGGCGGGGAGGCCCCGCCTGTTTCCCGTGCCCGAGTGGGCGCTCCGCCTCGCCGTCGGTCCCGCGGCCGACGACCTTCTGGGTTCGCAGAAGGCGACCCCAGGGGTGCTGACGCGCCTGGGCTTCACCTGGAACCACCCGGACATCGACACGGCCGCGCGGTGGGTCATTCGCGGGGAGCGCGGCTAGTCGGGCGTTCCCTCCGCCTCCCTGCGCCCGACGATCTTCCACCCCCCTGCGCCCCAGGACACGTCCACGTCCCACGAGGTCAGCGAGGCGGGCACCTCCCGCTCGCCCGACGCGTCGACCTCGACGTGAGCCGACGCGGCGTACGTGACGCGCACGGTCGCCGCGCCATCGGATGCCGCGACAAGCTCCGCCCCGCCGACGATCGCGCCCCACCCGTCGAATCGGACCTCGCCGCTGCGCAGCGCATCCGCGAGCGCCACGTCGTCCGCCCTCGCGGGCGACGTGGCGACCGTCGTCGCGAGGAGCGCATCCGCGTCCGAGGCGGCGAGCGCATCCAGCCGACGCTGAACGAGGTCGGCGGCCGCGGCCTCCGGCGGGCGGCCGAAGATCGCGCTCGATGGCGCGCGGTTCCCCGAGTCCTCCGACCCGTGCCCACCGACGGCACCGGCGACGATGGGGAACAGCACTCCCGCCCCCACGAGCCCCGCGCCGACGATCAGGACGCGACGCGACCACGCGCGAACCGCCCGGCGAACGCGCCACACCCTGCCGGAGGGCCGGCGCACCGTCCTCGGCAGAGGAACGCGAGCCGACGCGCGAACCGACGCCGCTACGCCGAGCCCCGGCGTTCTCACGGGAAGCGCCTCCGCGCACGCGGCGAGCGCCCGCGCGCACTCGTCCGCCGTCGGACGATCGGCCGCGCGGGGCGCGCACATGGGCTCCACCCACGCGGCGATGCGCTCGCGATCCGCCGCCCCAACCACGGCGAGAAGGACGCGCCCGAGGGAGAAGACGTCCCCCGCGGGGGTGGCGGCGACCGCCCGCTCCGGCGCCGAGAAACCGGGGGTGCCCCGCTCGTCGGCGTTCGCCCCCGCCATGACATCGATGAGGACGGCCTCCGCGCCGCCTCCCGGGGCGTGAGGAACGACGATGTTCGACGGCGACACGTCTCCGTGCGCGAGCCCCAGCCGGTGAAGCGCGGCGAGTGCCTCCGCGATCGCGACGCCGACGGTGACGCACTCGCCCGTGGTCAGGCCGTCGCGGGTGCGCGTGAGCACGTCGAGGTCAACGCCCTCGATCCGCGCCGCGTGCGCCACGACGGCGCCGCCGTCGCCCATCTCGAGCCCCCAGGGCACGCAGAGCGCGGCGTGATCGGTTCGGCGGAGCGCGTCGAGCCTGGCGCGCGCCGCGGCAAGCCCCGCCTCGCCCCGCCCGACGACGCGAGCGACCGAGTCAGCGCCGTGCGAGTTCGTGGCGGCCTGGGGGTTCGTGCTCATGCGCCAAGGCAACCAGGCGCGCCGGGCGCGCGGTCGCTATCCACAGGAGAAGCTAGGGGCGGATCTTCCCCGCCCACGGCCACCACGTGCGTTCGCCGATGTCGTGGATGAGTCCAGGGATCAGCAGGGTGCGGACCACGAGGGTGTCGAGCAGGACCCCGAACGCGACGATGAATGCGATCTGGACCAGGAAGAGAATGGGCAGCACGGCGAGGGCCCCGAACGTCGCCGCGAGCACCACCCCGGCCGACGTGATGACGCCCCCCGTGACGGCGAGCGCGCGCCTGACGCCCTCGCGCGTGCCCCGCCGGAGAGCCTCCTCCCGCGCCCTCGACATCAGGAAGATCGAGTAGTCCACCCCGAGAGCGACGAGGAACACGAAGCCGAAGAGCGGCACCGCGTTGTCCGATCCGGGGTGGTGCAGCACGTGGTTGAACACGAGCGCGGAGACGCCGAGGGTCGCGGCGAAGGAGAGGACGTTCGCGGCGACGATGATCGCGGGCGCGACGAGGGCCCTGAGCAGGAGCGTCAGCACGACGAGGATGACGAACAGGACGAGCGGCACGATGACGGTGAGGTCGCGCTCCGTGGTCGCGCTGACATCGAGGTTGGTCGCGGCGGAGCCGCCCACGAGCGCGGAGGGGTCCGCGCCGCGCGCCGCGGAGCGAACCTCCGTGACGAGCTGCGTCGCCTCGTGGCTGCTCGAGTTGACCTGGGTCACCGCGTTGATCGCGACGCGCCCGTTGACGACGACCGGCTCCTCCGGTCCCGTCGGCGCCATCCCCGCGAGGAGGGACGGCGTGAGCGCGGTCACCGACGTGATGCCGTCGATGCCCGAGACCGCGGCGACGACGGCGTCGAGCGAGCCAGCGTCGGCCGTGATCTCGATCGGGCTCGTCTGGCCCGCGGGGAAGTGCTCGGAGTAGATCGCGAGCCCCTGGAGCGACTCCGCGTCGGTGAGGAACTGCTCGTCGTCCCCCACGCCCCCGGACTTGAAGGTCGGCAGGAAGGCGGCGGCGATCGCGAGGCCTGCGGCCGCGACCATCCACGTGCGGCGCGGCCGCGTCGCGACCGCTCGCGACACGCGGCCCCACACGCCCGCGTGCTCCTCGACCGCGGCGAGGGTGTCGACGCGATCGACGTCCTCCGGGTGGAACGCGGGGAACGTGGGCCAGAAGACCCATCGGGCGCGCGCGCCGCCGATGAGCAGGAGCGCGGGGAGGAAGGTCAGCGTGGAGACGAGGGCGAACCCGATCCCGATGGCCGACACCGGTCCGAGCGACTGGTTCGACGCGAGGTCGGAGACCAGGAGGGTCAGCAGGCACAGCATCACCGTGACCGCCGAGGCCGCGATGGGGGCGAGCGAGCGCCTCCACGCGCGCCGCATCGCGGCGTATGGGCTCTCGATCCTGCGCAGTTCCTCGCGATAGCGCGCGACGAGGAGCAGCGAGTAGTCGGTGGTCGCGCCGACGACGAGGATCGACATGATCCCCTGGCTCTGGCCGTTGAACGTCAGCGCGCCGGATCGCGCGAGCGCGTAGACGGCGAAGCCAGCGACGGAGAGCGCGGCGCCCGCTGTCGCGAGGACGAACAGCGGCAGGACGGGGCTGCGGTAGACGACGAGCAGGATCACCAGGACGACGATCGCGGCCACGACGAGCAGGATCCCGTCGATCCCGCCGAAGAGGGCGAAGCTGTCGGCGAAGATGCCGAGCGGACCCGTGACGTAGACGTCGCCCACGCTCCCGGAGTCGGCCAGCGCGGCGCGGATCGCGTCGACGACCTCGAGCCCGAGGAAGGAGTCGCCGTCCTGCTCGAAGGCGCGGTCGAACGGGAGGTTGACGATCGCGACGACGGCGGTTCCGTCCGCCGAGGGGAAGACGATGGGGTCGCCGTCGACGATGTCCGCGATGGTTCGGTCGCCGCCGATCGGGCTCGCGTACGCCACCTTGAGCGCCGCGAGGAGCGAGGCCACCTGATCGGGGTTCGTCACGTCGCCCAGGAGGACGATCGCGGGGATGTCGTTGACCGTGGTGAATCCGGCGCGCTCCGCGGCCTCGACCGTCGACTCGGCGCTCTTCGGCAGGAACGACGCGACGTCGTACGACTGCTCGCCCGCGAGCTTCCCGAAGATCGCTCCCCCGGTTCCGGACAGCACGAGCCAGACGGCGAGGACGACGGAAACGAGGGCGGGCCTGAACCACGGACTCTTGAGCATGCTCATATCCTGCCTCACGGCGGGAGTGGACGCGGCGATGTCGACGTTAGCCTTGTCAGAGTGGACATCCTGGACCTGACCTCCGATGCGCGGCTCGTCGACTACGGCGAGGCGTGGGAGTTGCAGCGCGCCATCCACGCCGACGTCGTCTCCGGCGCCCGCCCCGACACCCTCATCCTCGTCGAGCACGAGAGCGTCTACACGGCGGGCAAGCGCACCGCGAGCCGGGAACGTCCCACGGACGACACGCCCGTCGTCGACGTCGACCGCGGCGGCAAGATCACCTGGCACGGGCCGGGCCAGCTCGTCGGCTACCCCATCGTCAGGCTCGCGGAGCCCGTGGACGTCATCGCCTACGTCCGCGCCCTCGAGGACGCGTTCATCGGCCTGTGCTCGTCGCTGGGCCTCGAGACCGTGCGCATCCCTGACCGGTCGGGGGTGTGGTTCCCGGCGTCGGGCCTGAAGCGCGCGCGCAAGGTGTGCGCGATCGGCGTCCGCGTGGCGAAGGGCGTGACCATGCACGGCTTCGCGCTGAACTGCAATCCCGACCTCGGCGAGTTCGGCCGCATCATCCCGTGCGGCCTCGACGACGCGGACGTCGCCTCGCTGACCGCGGAGCTCGGACGCGAGGTGACGATCGGCGAGGTCAAGGACGACGCGGTGCGGTTCCTCGAGCGCTCGCTCGCCGACGTACTCTGGACTCCGGCAGCCGCGACGGCAAGGGAGGGCGCGTGACGATCGCACCGGAGGGGCGAAGGATGCTCCGCATCGAGGCGCGCAACGCCGAGACGCCGATCGAGCGCAAGCCCGACTGGATCCGCACCACGGCGACCATGGGCCCCGAGTACCGGGACATGAAGAGCCTCGTCAAGGGCGGCACGCTCCACACCGTGTGCGAGGAGGCGGCGTGCCCCAACATCTTCGAGTGCTGGGAGGACCGCGAGGCGACGTTCCTCATCGGCGGCGACCAGTGCACGCGCCGCTGCGACTTCTGCCAGATCGACACGGGCAAGCCCGCGGCCTTCGACCGCGACGAGCCCCGCCGCGTCGCGGAGTCCGTCCTCCAGATGGGCCTCAAGTACTCCACGGTCACCGGCGTGGCCCGCGACGACCTCGAGGACGGCGGCGCGTGGCTCTACGCCGAAACGGTCCGCCAGATCCACGCCCTCAACCCTGGCACGGGCGTCGAGGTGCTCATTCCCGACTTCAACGGGCGTCCCGAGCAGCTGGCGGAGGTCTTCTCGTCCCGCCCCGAGGTCCTCGCCCACAACCTCGAGACCGTGCCGCGCATCTTCAAGACCATCCGCCCGGCGTTCCGCTACGACCGCTCGCTCGGCGTGCTCACGTCCGCCCAGGCCGACGGGCTCGTCACCAAGTCCAACCTCATCCTCGGCATGGGAGAGACGACGGAGGAGGCCGTCCAGGCGCTTCGGGACCTCCGCGACGCCGGCTGCGACCTCGTCACCATCACCCAATACCTGCGCCCCTCTCCCCGACACCACCCCGTCGACCGCTGGGTCAAGCCCGAGGAATTCGTCGAGCTGTCAGACGCCGCAACGGAGATGGGCTTCCTCGGTGTGATGTCGGGGCCGCTCGTCCGTTCGAGCTACCGCGCCGGGCGGCTGTGGGGCCGGGCGATGGTCGCGAAGGGCAGGGAGATTCCCGCCGCCCTCGCGCATCTCGGCGAGCCGACGACGGCGCGGCAGGAGGCGTCGTCCCTCGTCGGTCGCGGCTAGGGTCCCGGCGCTCGCTAGACTGACGGATCATGGCGAAGAACGAGACCCCGAAGAAGACCCGCTGGTACCGCACCCTGTGGGATGCGTTCCAGTTCGTCCGGCAGAACGACCGCGTGTTCTTCCCCGCTGTTCTTGGTGGTCGTCGTCCTGATCCTCGGGGCCGGCGTCACCGTCGGCTTCCTCCGCGGTGGCGTCGCCGGCCACATCTACTCGAACTTCATCGCCCTCACGCTCGCCGCGTTGGCGACCATGATCCTGCTGTCGGTGCGCGTCGACAAGGCCGCCTTCAACCGCTTCGACGGGATGTTCGGCGGCTCGCTCCCGGCGGCCCAGACCATCCGGCGCGGGTGGAAGTTTGAGGACGACCCCGTCGAGATCGACTCGAAGGGCCGCGCCGTCGTCTTCCAGGGTGTGGGGCGAGGCGGCCTCGTGCTCGTCGGCGAGGGCGACGCGAGCACCCGCAGGCTCATGCAGTCCGCACACCAGCGCATCCAGCGGATCGTCCCCGGAGTTTCGATCCACGAGTTCTATGTGGGCACGGGCCAGGGGCAGACCCCCATCCGTCAGCTCCCCAAGGCGATCAAGAAGCTGAAGAAGGGCCTGAGCAAGCGGGAGCGCGAGGCCGTGCAGGCGCGGCTCAAGGCCCTCGGCGGGGCCCGGCTCCCCATTCCGAAGGGAATCGACCCGTCGCGCGCCCGCCCCAACCGCAAGGCGCTCCGCGGCCGCTGAGTCGCGCGCCCGCTAGGACGTAGGGCCCGCAGGCACCCCGGGAGGGCCTCGCACGGACGCCCAGTTAACATTCCCGTAACATTTGCTATACGCGCGGGTAACGGCCACCCCCTAAGGTGGGTAGCGCCGACACCTGGCAACCGCAACCTTTAGGAGCCAAGCATGTTCAAGGACGCCGCCGAGGCGATCGCCTTTGTCAAGAAGGAGGACGTCAAGTTCATCGACGTTCGCTTCTGTGACCTGCCGGGCATCATGCAGCACTTCAACATCCCCGCAGCGCAGTTCAGCGAGGACACGTTCGCCGAGGGCCTGATGTTCGACGGATCGTCGATCCGCGGATTCCAGGCGATCAACGAGTCGGACATGAAGCTGATCCCGGATATCGCCACCGCATTTGTGGACCCGTTCCGCACCCAGAAGACGCTCGTCATCAACTTCTCGATCGTCGACCCGCTCACGAGCGAGCCCTACTCGCGCGACCCGCGCAACATCGCGGCGAAGGCGCAGGAGTACCTCAAGTCCACCGGAATCGGCGACACCGCCTTCTTCGGTGCCGAGGCCGAGTTCTTCATCTTCGACTCGGTCCGCTTCGCCACCGAGTCGCACGAGGGCTACTACCACATCGACTCGAACGAGGGTTGGTGGAACCGTGGCCAGGAGTACGGCGAGGACGGCCCCAACCGCGGGTACAAGACGCGCCACAAGGGCGGCTACTTCCCCGTCTCCCCCGGCGACCAGATGGCCGACCTTCGCGACGAGATGGTGTCGACGCTCGGCGAGGTCGGCATCAACGTTGAGCGCGCGCACCACGAGGTGGGCACCGCGGGCCAGCAGGAGATCAACTACCAGTTCAACTCGCTGCTCCACGCGGCCGACGACATGATGAAGTTCAAGTACACGATCAAGAACGTTGCCTGGCGCAACGGCAAGGTCGTGACGTTCATGCCGAAGCCGCTCTTCATGGACAACGGTTCGGGCATGCACTGCCACCAGTCCCTGTGGAAGGACGGCAAGCCGCTGTTCTTCGACGAGAAGGGCTACGGCGGCCTGTCCGACGTCGCGCGCTGGTACATCGGCGGCCTGCTCAAGCACGCGCCGTCGCTCCTCGCGTTCACGAACCCGACGGTCAACTCGTTCCACCGCCTGGTCCCGGGCTACGAGGCGCCGGTCAACCTGGTGTACTCGGCCCGCAACCGCTCGGCCGCGATCCGCATCCCGATCACGGGCTCGAACCCCAAGGCCAAGCGCCTGGAGTTCCGCGCCCCCGACCCGTCGTCCAACCCGTACCTCGCCTTCGCGGCGATGCTCATGGCGGGCCTCGACGGAATCAAGAACAAGATCGAGCCGCCGGCTCCTGTCGACAAGGACCTCTACGAGCTTCCCCCCGAGGAGCACGCCAAGATCCCTCAGGTCCCGGGCTCACTCGGTGAGGTTCTCGACAACCTCGAGAAGGACCACGCGTACCTCTCCGAGGGCGGCGTGTTCACCGAGGACGCCATCGCCGAGTGGATCGACTTCAAGCGGACCAAGGAGATCGACCCGATCCGCTTCCGTCCCCACCCGCACGAGTTCGAGCTCTACTTCGACATCTAGGCCGAAGCGAGTTCACGACGGTGGGTCGCCCCTTCGGGGGCGGCCCACCGTTCTCATTCCCCGCCGACGACGTCGCCTACCGATGAGGCACAGGCAATGACGGCATGGCCCGCGGGCACACCCGGAGTAGGCGGCGGATCCCACACGTCCCATCGCCGCCCGATGCCCAACGACGCCTCGACTACTGGCGCCCAGGCGTCAGTCCCCGACGAGCGCGCGGGGTTCCTGAAGCGCTAGTTGCGGGTGGGGGCGATGACGGCTCCTCGCCGTGCGACGCACTCGAGCCCCGCCTAGTCGGCGCTCAGCCTGCTCAGGATCGCGTCTATCATCTCGGGCACGCGGTTCTGAATGGAAGCGGCATCGCCGATCGCATTGATGTCGTATCCGCGTGTCGAACCGATCCGGGACAGCGAAAGGAACGCCCCGTGGCCCGGCGCAACGACAGGAGTGGAGAGTTCTATGTCGTTCACGTGTCTCCGTGAACTGAACCACCAAGTGGACACGTCCCTGAGACGGAGTGCCTCCACATGGTGCTTCGATTGGGCTGACGCGCCGTGGTCCGAGAAGCCACCACTGACAAGCACCGAGTCAACGAGCCCCACGGCGTCGATGTGAAACCACCCGTTCTCCGTGTTCTCCTCAACCGCAAAGGTCATGAATTCGATCCGGCGAGCGCCCGCGACGAGGGCTAGCGATGAGAGCCACGGCGAGTACCACGCGGCGCCATACTCGGAGGAACTCGTGCGAGATTCGAGTTCAGGGACCTGACTTGCCGCATGCGCGACAAACGCCGCGTTTGCCACCTGCACTTGTGTTGCCATGGCGCCTCCGAGTTCCGTCTCCCGCAAACTACGGCAATTCCCGCCGTCGCGCTCGCTCACTCAAGCGTCGCGGTCGGTCAGCGCGCGTGCTCGGGGGTTCCGGCCTGGTGCTGCCCGCGGGGGCGGCCGTCGTTCTGCGCCGCACGACGCTTGCCGGCGAGCGTCACGATCCGCACGACGATGAAGGACACCAGCGCGCCCGCGAGGCACGCGAGCGCGAGGACCAGGACGCGGTGCGCGAACCGGTCGAGCGCGTCCTGTTTGGCGAAGGCGATGAGGGCGCTCCCGAGGTCGCCGTCCGCGCCGCCCGGAAGTGTCGCCGCGATACGGTCCACCGTGAACCACTGGAGCACCACCCAGACCGCCCCGGCCCCGAGCCCCGCCCACAAGAGGCCGAGCGGGATCAGCCAGCGCTTGCGGGGCGTGAGCGCGATTCCGGCGCCGATCAGCACGAGGGCGATCCACCCGGCCCAGGTCGCCGTCCGGTGGATCCCCCCGTACGTGCCGCGCACCTTGCCGAACGCGTTCGCGTCCGCGACGGGCACGGGGATGGGATCGAAGGTGAGTTCCGGGACGAGGGCCCCCAACACCGGCGTGCTCGCGATGGTCTGGTTGACGATGGTGCTGACGTCGAAGCTCAGCTCGAGCGGCTTCCCGTCGTAGTCCGGCGACGTGAGCTTGTCCGCGAAGTCCGCCCGCGCCGCGTCCACGGAGTCGGCGAGGCCCGCCTGGAAGCCGTCGGACGCCACGGCGCTCGCGACGGCGTCGTCCAGCGTGGCCTGAAGGCCGAGGCTGGCGACGTCGACGCCGTTGTCCGACAAAGTCGCGCGTGACGAGCGTCTGGGTCTTCTCGGTGATGAAGTCGGTCACCGCCGGCTGTTCGACCACCTTCTGGGCGATCCCCGTGATGACCGTGCCGTCCTCCACGGTCTTGACGACAAGCGCGGAGATGCCCCACGCGACGAGGGAGATCACCCCGAGGACGAAGCACACGGTGGCGAGAAACCTGCGAAGAATGGTCATCGGTCCTCCCTGTCCCAACCGTAGAAGACTTTCTCCGTCACCGCACGGGCGCGCCGGGCGGCGCGAAGATAGCGGTCGGCCAATTGCGAGCCCGACCACCCGTCTCCCATGATCCCGGCGAGCACCCGGAGTTCGCGCGCGTCGGACGGGAGCACGTTGGTCTTGTCCCGCGCGTAGCCCCGAAGCGCCATCGCCCCGCGGAGCCTCGTCGCGAGCCTCCAGGCCTCCGCGAGCGTCTCCGCGTCGGCCGGATCGAGCACCTCGGCGGCGACGGCGGCGTCGATCGCCGGGAGCGTCAGCGTCGTGCGCAGATCCGCGTGGTCGTGGCCGTGGCGCAGCTGGAGCAGCTGCACCGCCCACTCGACGTCCGCGAGCCCTCCTGGGCCGAGCTTGACGTGCCGACGCGGGTCGACGCCCCGCGGGAGGCGCTCGGACTCCATGCGGGCCTTGAGCGTCCTCATCTGCTTGAGAGCGTCGATGGTCACCTCGGCGGGGAACCGGATGGGATCGATCGCCTCCAGGTAGCGGGCGCGCACGCCAGGGTCCCCGGCGGCCGGGCGGGCGCGCAGGAGCGCCTGCGCCTCCCAGGGATCCGACCATCGGCCGTAGTACTCCGCCGTCGAGACGAGCGAGCGGGCGAGCGGGCCGTTCTTCCCCTCGGGCCTGAGGTCCGCGTCGATCTCGAGCGGCGGCTGGGGATTGGTCGCCTGGAGCAGGCGCCGGACCTCGGCGGCGACGTGCTGGGCGATCCTGTCCGCCTCGGCGTGGTCCACGCCCTCGTGGGGCTCGTAGACGAACATCACGTCCGCGTCCGACGGGTAGCTCATCTCCATCCCGCCGTAGCGCCCCATCGCGATGATCGCCATGTCGAAGGGCGCTCCCCCGTCGGCCGTTCCCTCCGCGATCCGGAGCGCTCCCCCGAGGACGACGTCGGCGACGTGCGTGATGGTCCGCGCCGCGTCGACGCTGTCGAGGAGGCCGAGGACGTCGGCGGCGGCGGTGCGGGCGAGCTCGCGCCTGCGAAGGCCGCGCAGCGCCGTGATGCACTGCTCGGCGTCCTGGGAGCGCGTGAGAATGGCGTCGGCCTCGTGGGACAGCCGCGCCTGGTCGCGCGGCTCGAGATCCTCGTCGCTGCCGAGCCACGTCACGTCCTCCGCCGACGCGAGGAGCGCCTGGGTGACGTACGCCGACGTCGACAGCAGGCGCGCGAGGCGCTCGGCCGCGGTCCCGGAGTCGCGGAGCATCTTGAGGTACCAGGAGGCCTCCTTGAGCTGCTCGGAGAGCGTCCTGAAGGCCAGCAGGCCCGCGTCCGGATCCGCGCCCTCGGCCATCCACCCGATCATCGCGGGAAGGAGCTGCCGCTGGATCGCCGCCTTGCGGGAGACGCCCTCGGTGAGCGACGCGAGGTGGCGCTGCGCGGACTCCGGGTCCACGAAGCCGATGGCCGCGAGGCGCTCGCGCGCGGCCTCCCCGTCGAGGGCGGCCTCCCCGGCGCTCAGGCGGGCGACGACGGGCAGGATCGGCCGGTAGAACATCTCGAGGTGCATGGAGCGCACGTCGCGTCGGATGGCGTGCCACTCCGCGAGCAGGGCGTCGCCCGTGGGGAAGCCCGTCGCTCGGGCGAGGACGCGAAGCCCCTCGTCGTCGTCCGGAAGCAGGTGCGTGCGCCGCATCTTCGCCATTTGGACGCGGTGCTCCCAGACCCGGAGCTGGCGGTACGCGCGGTCCATCCGGTCCGCCTCGTCGCGCCCCACGTAGCCGCCCTTGCGCAACGCGGCGAGCGCCGAGAGCGTCGGGGCGATGCGGAGCGTCTCGTCGGCCCGGCCGTGGACGAGTTGCAGGAGCTGGATGGTGAACTCGACGTCCCTCAGCCCGCCGGGCCCGAGCTTGATCTGGCGGTCCTCCTCCTCCGCGGGTACGTGCTCCTCGACCCTGCGCCTCATCGCCTGCGCGTCCTCGACGAAGTTGTCCCGCAGCGACGCCTCCCACACCATCGGGCCCACGGCCGCGATGTACGACGCCCCCACCTCGCGGTCCCCCGCGATCGGGCGAGCCTTGAGAAGGGCCTGGAACTCCCAGGTGTGCGCCCACCGGTCGTAGTAGGCGCGGTGCGACGCGACGTTGCGCACGAGCGCGCCGTCCTTGCCCTCGGGGCGCAGGTTCGCGTCCACCTGCCACAGGGCGGGCTCGCTCGAGGCCCTGTCGCACGCCCGCGCCGCGGCGCTCGCGAGGCGCGTCGCGACGGCGATGGAGCGCTCATCGCTCGCGCCCTCGCCGGGCTCGGCGACGAAGATCACGTCCACGTCGGACACGTAGTTCAGTTCCCGCGCCCCGCACTTTCCCATCGCGATGATCGCGAGCCGGGTCTCCGCGTGCCCCGGCTCGTCGGCGCGGGCGAGGGCGAGGCCCGCCTCGAGCGCCGCCCCCGCGAGGTCGGCGAGCGCCTCGGCGACGGCGGGGACGATGGTCGCCGGCGCCGGCGACGCGAGGTCGTCGGCCGCGACGCGCAGCAGAAGCGTGCGGTAGGCGAGGCGGAAGGCGTCGACGCCCGCGGTACCCGTCACCGTCGCGACGGGAGCGTCGGCGTCCGGATCGGCGCCGACGGCGGCGAGGAGGGCGGCGCGAGCGGCCGCGGGATCGAGGGGAAGCACGGGCGAGGGGTCGGCGAGGGTCGAGGCGAGGTCGGGGTGGCGAATCAGGAAGTCCCCGAGCGCCGACGAGGCGCCGAGCACCGCCGCGAGCCGCGCGGAACCCTCGCCCTCGTACGCGGCGATCACCGCGGCGTCGTCCCCCGTCTGCCGGGACGCCTCGATGAGGCGCAGCAGCTGGTGAACGGCGAGGTCGGGGTCCGCGACGGCGGCAAGGTCGATCCCGACATCGGCGAGGCCGCGGCCCGCGAGCTCCGCGATCTGCGCCATCTGGTCGGCAACCCGGCCGGGGTCGGCGACGCCCGCCTTTCGCAGCACCGCTGCTGCGGAGAGGTTGCGGGTTGCCATGCGGCGCCTCCTCGGGGCTAGAGCACCGGCAGGAAGCGCTCCAGCTCGAACGGGGTGACCTGCGCGCGGTAGTCCTCCCACTCCGCGCGCTTGTTGCGCAGCACGAAGTCGAAGACCTGCTCGCCCAGGGTCTCGGCGACCAGCTCGCTCTTCTCCATGACGTTGACCGCGTCGCTCAGCGACGCGGGAAGCGGCTCGTAGCCCATCGCCCTGCGCTCGCCGGCGCTGAGCTCCCACACGTCGTCCTCGGCGCCGTCGGGCAGGTCGTAGTTCTCCTCGATGCCCTTCATGCCCGCGGCCAGGAGGACGGCGAACGCGAGGTACGGGTTCGCCGCGGAGTCGAGCGCGCGGTACTCGATGCGGCTCGACTGACCCTTTCCGGGCTTGTGGACGGGCACGCGCACGAGCGCGGAGCGGTTGTTCGAGCCCCAGCAGACGTACGACGGAGCCTCCGCGCCGCCCCAGAGCCGCTTGTACGAGTTGACGTACTGGTTGGTCACCGCGGTGATCTCCGGCGCGTGGCGCAGGAGCCCGGCGATGAACTTCCTGGCGACGTCGCTCAGTTGCATCGGCGCCGCCGCCTCGTAGAAGGCGTTGCGGTCGCCCTCGAAGAGGCTGAGGTGGGTGTGCATGCCCGAGCCCGGCGCGTCCGCGAGGGGCTTGGGCATGAACGACGCGAAGACGCCCTGCTCGAGCGCGATCTCCTTGACGGCCGCGCGGAAGGTCATGATGTTGTCCGCGGTCGCGAGGGCGTCCGCGTACCGCAGGTCGATCTCGTTCTGGCCCGGCCCCGCCTCGTGGTGCGAGAACTCCACGGAGATGCCCATGGACTCGAGCGTCGTGATCGCCTGGCGGCGGAAGTTGTGCGCGGTGCCGCGCGGCACGTTGTCGAAGTACCCGGCATGGTCCACGGGCCTCGGGAGCTCGCCGTCGACCAGGGGCTCGAAGAGGTAGAACTCGATCTCGGGGTGCGTGTAGAACGTGAAGCCCTGCGCGCTCGCCTTGTCGAGGGCGCGCTTGAGGACGTGGCGCGGGTCCGCCATCGCGGGCTCGCCGTCCGGCGTCTGGATGTCGCAGAACATCCGCGCCGCCCCCTGGCGGTCGCCGCGCCACGGGAGGATCTGGAACGTCGTCGGGTCGGGCTTGGCGATCATGTCCGCCTCGTACACCCGCGTGAGGCCCTCGATGGCGGAGCCGTCGAAGCCGATGCCCTCCTCGAAGGCGTTCTCCAACTCCGCGGGCGCGATGGCCACCGACTTGAGGACGCCGAGGACGTCCGTAAACCAGAGCCGGATGAACCGGACGTCCCTTTCCTCCACGCTGCGGAGGACGTACTCCTGCTGCTTGTCCATACCCCTATCCTGCCGCACCAATGTTGCCGGTGGGTGACGCGAACCCTCCATTTGGCCCCGCGACCACGATCCGACACACTGGGAGGGGAGGCGGCACGCGAAGGAGTCGCCATGGCCTGGACCACGCAAGACATTCCGAGCCTTACCAGACGGGTCGCCCTGGTGACCGGCGCCAACAGCGGCCTCGGGCTCGAGACCGCCAGGGCGCTCGCCGGCGCCGGGCGCGCACGTGCTCCTCGCCGCACGCAGCGCGCAGAAGGCCGACGCGGCCGCGTCGAGCATCCGCGCGACGTACCCCGAGGCGTCGCTCGAGGCGCTCGAGGTGGACCTCGCCTCTCAGGCGTCGGTCAAGGCCGCTGCCGCCGCCGTGGTCGCGAAGCACCCCGTCCTCGACATCCTGGTCAACAACGCCGGGGTGATGGCCCTGCCCGAGGGGCGGACGGAGGACGGGTACGAGACCCAGGTGGGCGTCGACCACCTGGGCCACTGGACCCTGACGGCCCTCCTTCTCCCCTCGCTCCTCGCCGCCGACGCGGCGCGGGTCGTCACGGTGTCATCGATGGCGCGCTACCAGGGCCGCGCGATCGACCCCGCCGATCCCGTATCACGAAGGCTCCTACGACCCCTGGCGTGCGTACGGCGACGCCAAGCTCGCGAACTACCACTTCGCGATCGGACTCAACCGCGAGTTCGCGCGCCGCGGCGCGCGGGCCGAGAGCCTCGCCGCGCACCCCGGGCTCTCGCACACGAACCTCCAGGTCGTCACCGACGAACTCGGAGGAGCGGGGCCGAGCGCCGGCCGCTGGCGCCGCGTGGCCGAGCGCCGGGGAATGCCACCGGCGCGCGGCGCCCTCCCCCAGCTCCGTGCCGCAACCGACCCCCGCGCGAGAGGCGGCCAGCTCTACGCCCCGCGCTTCATGGCGACGGGCGCCGCCGTCCGGCGCCCCGTGCTCCGCCGCGTGGGTCTCCGCGGCGCGATCGCGGCGCTCTGGGAGTTCTCCGAGCGCGAGACGGGCGTCGCCGTGGACTTCGATTCCGGCAAGGAATCCGCCGGTCGCTAACGCGTAGGCTCATCCCATGCCTTCGCTCCGCCTCGCCCTCGCCCAGGTCAACCCGTGCGTCGGTGACCTCGCGGGCAACGCCAGGATCGTCCTCGAACACTGCCGCGCCGCGCACGCGGACGGCGCCGACGTCGTCGCCCTGCCCGAGATGGTCGTCACCGGCTACCCCATCGAGGACCTGGCCCTGAGGAAGTCCTTCCAGCGCGCGACGGAGCGCACCGTCCAGGACATCGCCGCGAGCCTCGACGCCGACGGCATGGGCGCCATGACCGTCATCCTCGGCACGCTCGGAACCGCGCCCGACGGCCGGCCCGTCAACCAGGCCGCCGTCCTGGAGCGCGGCGAGGTGGTCGCGCGGTACACCAAGCATCACCTGCCCAACTACGGCGTCTTCGACGAGCGCCGCATCTTCGCTCCCGGCGACGAGTCGTGCGTCGTCGAGGCTCGGGGCCGCAAGCTCGGGATCGTCATCTGCGAGGACATCTGGCAGGACGGCGGACCGGTGTCCAAGATGGACGACGCCGATATCCAGGTCCTCGTGGTCCTCAACGGCTCGCCGTTCGAGGAGGGCAAGGGCCACATCCGCCACGAGCTCGCCGCGCGCCGCGCACGCGAGGTCGAGGCGCCCGTCGCGTACGTCAACCTGTGGGGCGGCCAGGACGACCTCGTCTTCGACGGGCAGTCCTTCATCGTGGGCTCCGACGGCACGCTCCTTGCCTCCGCCCCCGCCTTCGACAACGCCCTCCTCGTCTGGGACGTGCCGGAGGACGACGAGGCTCCCCCGGCGTCGGCGATCTTCCCTCCGCTGTCCGGCGACGCGGAGGTGTACGGCGCGTGCGTCACCGGGCTCCGGGACTACGTGCTCAAGAACGGCTTCCACTCGGTGGTGCTCGGGGTCTCGGGTGGCATCGACTCCGCCCTGACCGCGACGATCGCCGCCGACGCCCTCGGCGGGGAGAACGTCGTGGGGGTGTCGATGCCCTCCGCGTACTCGTCCGAGCACTCGCTGACGGACGCCGAGGACCTCGCGAAGAACCTCGGCGCGGACTACCGCGTGGAGCCGATCGGGCCGATCGTCGACGCGTTCCAGGCCCAGCTGGCGCTCGAGGGCGTCCCGAGGAGAACCTGCAGGCCCGCGTCCGCGGCGTGATCCTCATGGCGATCTCCAACCGCGAGGGGCACATGGTGATCGCGCCGGGCAACAAGTCCGAGCTCGCGACGGGCTACGCGACCATCTACGACGCGGGGAGCATCGGCGGGTTCGCGCCGATCAAGGACCTCGACAAGTCGCGCGTGTGGGACCTGGCGCGCTGGCGCAACGCGGACGCGGCGAGCCGCGGCGAGACGCCGCCCATCCCCGTCAACTCCATCGAGAAGCCGCCGAGCGCGGAGCTCCGGCCGGGGCAGACGGACCAGGACTCGCTCCCGCCGTACGAGCTCCTCGACGAGGTGCTCGACGCGTACGTGGAGCACGCGGAGGGCCGCGCCGAACTGCTCGCGCGCGGCTTCGACGAAGCCATCGTCGACAAGGTCCTGTCGCTCACCGACCGCGCCGAGTGGAAGCGCCGCCAGTACCCGCCGGGCACCAAGGTGACGGCGCTCGCGTTCGGCCGCGACCGGCGCCTTCCCATCACCAGCAGGTGGCGTGAGAAAGTGGAGCCATGACGGAACGCAAGAAGATCCGCATCCACCACTTCGCCCAGATGAAGGCCGCGGGCGAGAAGATCACCATGCTCACCGCGTACGACTTCTCCACGGCCAAGATCTTCGACGCGGCGGGCATCGACGTCCTCCTCGTGGGCGACTCGCTGGGCGACAACGTGCTGGGGCACGGGAACACCGCCGCCGTCACGCTCGACGAGATGATCCCCCACGTCCGCGCCGTGACCCGCGCCGTCGAGCGCGCGTTCGTGGTCGCGGACCTCCCCTTCGGAACCTACGAGGTGAGCCCCGAGCAGGCCGTCGAGTCCTCCATTCGCCTCGTCAAGGAGGCGGGCGCCCACGCCGTCAAGTTCGAGGGCGGGCGCCGCGTCGCCGCGCAGGCCAAGGCCGTCGTCGACGCCGGGATCCCCTTCGTTGGCCACCTGGGCTTCACCCCGCAGTCGGAGAACGCGCTGGGCGGCCGGAGGGTCCAGGGGCGCGCCGAGGGCGCCTACGAGGCGCTCCTGGCCGATGCGACGGCCCTCCAGGAGGCCGGCGCGTGCCTCATCGTCTTCGAGATGGTCGTGGCCCCCATCGCGGCCAAGCTCACCCAGGCGCTCGACGTCCCGACAATCGGCATCGGCGCCGGCGCCGGCACGGACGGACAGGTGCTCGTGTGGCTCGACATGGCGGGCATGACCGACTGGTCCCCCAGCTTCGCCAAGCACTTCGGCGAGGTGGGCAAGGCGCTCGGCAAGGCCGCGTCGTCGTACGTCGCCGAGGTCAAGGGCGGGCAGTTCCCCGACGAGGGTCACGCCTTCCAGGAGTAGCCCCTGCCCCCGCGGGCGCGCGCCGCCTAGTGCAGGATGTGTCCGGGGCGCGCCGGAAGCGGCTCGTTGCCCGGCTTCCACTTGATGGAACAGCCGACGCTCGCGGCGTGGGGCTCGGGGACACGCTTTCCCGCGAGTACCAGGTCGACGGCCATCCTCAGGTCGTCGCCCGTGGGCTCCAGTCCGTTGGAGGGCCGCGAGTCGTCGAACTGCCCGCGATACGCGAGCTTGCGGGCCTTGTCGTACAGGAAGAGGTCGGGCGTGCACGTCGCGCGGTAGGCGAGCGCGACCTCCTGCGCCTCGTCGTAGAGGTAGGGGAAGCCGAATCGCGCGCGGGCCGCCTGCTCGACCATGTGCTCGGGGGCGTCGTCCGGGTAGGCCTCCACGTCGTTCGAGGAAACCCCAATGACCACGAGCCCCTTGCCCTCGTACTCGCGGGCGAACTCCCCGAACTCCAGCTCGACGTTCTTGATGTACGGGCAGTGGACGCACAGGAACGCGACGAGGAGCGCGGGAGCCGACGCGAAGTCGTCGAGCGATACGTCGCCCGACCCGTCGGCGCGCGGGAGCGTGAACGGCGGAGCCGGCGTCCCTATCGGGACCATCGCCGATGTCATTGCCATGGGTCCATCCTTCCCCGTCTCGTGCCCGGGCGCGAGGTCAGGCGACGTCCGGGTGGGAATCCTCGTCGTCCCAGTCCGCGTCGTCCTCGTCCCAGTCGGTGGTGCGGGCCTGCGCGATCTCGAGCGCGCGCTCGGCCTCCTCGTGCGTCTCGTACGGGCCCATAAGGTGTTCCCACGCGCTCTGGCGCCCATGTTCGACCATCTTGGTGCGAACGTTGAAGTAGTAGTCGCCCTCCGGCGTCGGTTCGATTCCCATCTCCACCGCCTCCACTCCTAGACTGCGACCATGGGACCGGTTCGAGCGCCAGTGAGCAAGGGCGACGTCTCGCCGATCCGTACCGTCCCCTCAAGCATCCCGCGCCCGCCCTACGTCGGCAAGCGTCGCGCTGCCGCGTGGCACGGCGGCGACGTCCACTCGCCCGAGGTGATCGAGCGCGTAAGGAAGGCCGGCAGGCTCGCGGCGCAGGCGCTCGCCGAGGTTTCCGCCCACGTGGCCCCCGGGGTCACCACGGAGGAGCTCGACCGCGTCGGCCACGAATTCCTCCTGGACCACGGCGCCTACCCCTCGACCCTCGGCTACCCCGGCGCCGCTGGCCGGCCCCCATTCCCCAAGTCGCTGTGCACCTCGATCAACGAGGTCATCTGCCACGGCATCCCTGACTCCACGGTCATCCAGGACGGCGACCTGGTGAAGATCGACATCACCGCCTACCTCGACGGCGTCCACGGGGACAACTGCGGAAGCGTCATCGCAGGCGAGGGCACCGACGAGACCCGGGCGCTCGTCGAGGCGACGCGGGAGGCGCTCGCCCGGGGCATCGCGGCCGTCAAGCCCGGGCGCGAGGTCAACGTCATCGGCCGCGTCATCGAGGCGTACGCGACCCGGAACGGATACGAGTCCGTCCGGAACTACACGGGCCACGGGGTCGGCCCCGCCTTCCACTCGGGACTCGTGATCCCCCACTACGACTCCGCGCCCATGCACGCCGACATCATCAAGCCGGGCATGATCTTCACGATCGAGCCGATGCTCGTCGCGGGCAGCGAGCTCAACTACGAGTGGGACGACGGATGGACCGTCTCGACCGACGACGGCTCGTGGTGCGCCCAGTTCGAGAACACCCTCGTCGTGACGGACGACGGCGCGGAAGTGCTCACGGTTCCATGAGGAGGTTCCGGTGACACGCGCGGCGTTCGGGGTCGATATCGGCGGCTCGGGAATCAAGGGGGCGCCCGTCGACCTCAAGACCGGCGAGCTGACCCGCGACCGCTACCGGATCGAGACCCCCCAGCCCGCCACGCCCTCCGCCGTCGGCGCCACCGTCGCCAAGGTCATCGCCCGCTTCAAGCTGCCGCCCGAGACGCCCGTCGGCGTGACCTTTCCGGGCGTCGTGCAGCAGGGCGTCGTCCGTACCGCCGCGAACCTCGACCCGTCGTGGATCGACGTGAACCTGCGCGGAGTGATCCGCACGCGCGCGCGGCGCGACGTGCGGGTGATGAACGACGCCGACGCCGCGGGCTACGCGGAGTACAAGTACGGCGCCGCGGAGGGCAAGGACGGGCTCGTGCTCATGGTGACGCTGGGCACGGGCATCGGAACGGCGCTCATCGCGGATGGGCGTCTGGTGCCCAACACGGAGCTCGGGCACGTCATCATCGACGGCAAGGACGCGGAGGAGTACGCCGCCGAGTCCGCGCGCGAGCGGCACGACCTGGACTGGGCGGCCTGGGCGGCGCACGTGAGCCGGTACCTCCAGGAAATGGAGCGCCTCCTGTGGCCGGACCTCATCATCATCGGCGGGGGCGTGTCCAAGGACTACGAGGAATTCGTTCCGCTCCTCGACCTCCGGGCGCCCGTGGTACCGGCGGCGTTGCGCAACGAGGCCGGGATCGTCGGCGCCGCGGCGCAGGCCGCCGAGGCGGGGCGCATCGCCAAGCAGCACAAGGACGCGCGCGACTCGTAGCGCGCGAGCCGTAGCGCGCGAGCGCCCGCACCCCTAGGCTCGGAGCAGGATTCCCGCGCACGTGGAGGTGGCACCATGCTCACATCCGAGATCGTCGTCGAGCTCCCGCCCTACTTTGTCTGGGCGTACTTCACGCAGCCGGACAACTGGCACCAGTGGTCCCGGCTCTCGCTCTCCACGGCGCACTGGGAGACGGGCGGCAGGCTCCGGTTCGAGAAGGGCATGACGTCCACCGTCGACGACATCAAGGAAGGCTCGTTCGTCTCGTTCTCCGACGACTGGTCCCAGGAGACGTGGACATTCGAGGCGACCAAGGACGGCCACACCCTGGTCACGGTGACGGAACAGCCCAAGGCGATGAACTACACCGACCACGGCGCCGCGGCCCTCGCGAAGACCCGCAAGGCGCTTGAGAAGTTCAAGGCCGCGGCGGAGCACGACGAGGACGCCTAGCCAGCGACGAGCGTGCCGTCCGCGAGTTGGCGCCAGAACTCGGCGATCGTGTCGGGTTGAGGAGCACCGTGGAGCCGACGCCCTCCACGCGGTGGTCGAGGCTCGCGAGCGGCGGGGTTCCCGTGAAGGCGCCGGGTTGCCCCGCGGCGCGGAAGGTTCGCGCGGCCTGGACGAGATCGAGCGGGCCCATCCCGGTATCCACGCGGAAGGCGGCGAGGCCCGCGCCCAGGACGCGCGCAGCCGCGAAGGGGTTGGCGAGCGTCGAGCGGCTCGTCGCCTTGTCCGTCACGGCGGACACGAGCTGGCGCTGGCGCTCCGTCCGCCCGATGTCGCCGAGCGGGTCTCCGTGCCGCATGCGCGAGAACGCGAGGGCCGTCGCCCCGTCGACGTCGTGACACCCCGCCGTCCACACGAGCGTGCTGTACGGATCGTTCACGTCGGCGTCGTAGCAGAGCTCAACCCCGCCGAGCGCGTCGACCACTCCCGAAACCCCCAGGAATCCCACCTCGATGTAATGGTCGATCGTCAGCCCCGTCAGGTCCTCGACGGTCTGCACGAGCAGAGTCGGTCCCCCGAACGCGAAGGCGGCGTTGATCTTGTTCATCCCGTGCCCGGGAATCGCGACGTACGAGTCGCGCGGAATGCTGACGAGCGCGACGGGACCGGCGACGGGCCGGTTCAGGATCATGATCGTGTCGGTCCGCGCGCCGGTCGTTCCGTCGTCCGCCCAGCCCTCGCGGGAGTCCGATCCGACGATCAGGTAGGTCTCCCCCGGCGTGTCGAGCAGCGCCGCTCAAGGCGTCCACGTGTTCAAGGTGCGCACCGACCCAGAACCACAGACCCGCCACCGCCACGAGGACGACGAGCGCGAGAACGGCGAACGCGCGACGGATCGGATGGCGGCGACGCGGGGGTGCCTTGCGGGTTCGGGAGGCACCGGAGGCCCCCCGCGCCGGGGCCCTGCGATTCTTCGGCACGCGGTGAACGCTCCGCGGATCGACGGCGCGCGGCCTCGGTTCGCGGGGCTTGATCGACGGCGGCATGGCGGGACGCCCCGACGACGATCGCGGATCGGGGCGGCGCGCGCCGCGGCCGGCCATGTCGGCTAGAGGTCGATCGAGTGGACGAAGAGGCCCGAGCGCAACTTGGGCTCGAACCACGTGGACTTGGGCGGCATGACCTCGCCGCGATCCGCGACGTCCATGACCTCCGCGGGCGACGTGGGATGGAGGGCGAACGCCGCGGCGAAGTCGCCCGAGTCGACGAGGCGCACCAGTTCGGCCGTGCCGCGGATGCCGCCGACGAAGGCGATGCGCTGATCGGTGCGCGGGTCCTCGATGCCGAGCAGCGGCGCGAGGACGGTGCGCTGGAGGATCGAGACGTCCAGGCGGGCGATGGGGTCGGACTCGTCGACGATCGCGCCCTTGGCCGTCAGGAGGCGCCACTCGCCCGCCGCGTAGAGGCCGAACTGGTGCAGGCCGAGAGCGGGGACGCCCGCCGAGGGCTCCACGACGAAGCTTTGCGCCAGGGCAGCGAGCAGGGACTCCGGCGTGTGCTCGCCCAGGTCGCGCACCACGCGGTTGTAGGCCATGACCGTCAGGTCGTCTGCGGGGAATACCACGACGGGGAACTCGGCGGCCTCGCGCTCGCCGCGCTCGTCCGCGACCCGGGCCGCGGCTGCGCTCCGGTGGTGGCCGTCGGCGACGTAGAGCGTCGGCATCTCGGCGAAGGCAGCCTCGATCGCCCTGGTCGTAGCCGCGTCGACCGTCCAGAAGGTGTGGGCGACGCCGTCGTCCGTGGTGAAGTCGTACTCCGGCTCGCCCGCGGTGACGGACGCGAGGGCGTCGGCGATCGCCGCGGCTCCTGGGGCGTCGGCGCGGTACATGAGGAAGACGGGCTCGTCGTGCGCGCCGAGGCCCTCGATGTGGCGCGTGCGGTCGGTCTCCTTGTCGGGGCGCGTGTGCTCGTGGACGGCGATCGCGCCGCTCCGGTACTCGGGGACGGAGGCGCAGCCGACCACGCCGGTCTGGACCGCGTCGCCCATCCGCTGGCGATAGACGAAGAGCCCGGGCTCGGCGTCGCGAACGAGCGCGCCGGTGCGCACGAACTCCTCGAGCGTCGCGCGGCCCAGCCGGTGCACCTCGTCGGCGTCGGCCGTCTCCCCCGCCGCAAGGTTGGTCTCCGGCAGGGACACGCGCAGGAAGCTCTCGGGGTTCGCGGCGACGATGGCCCTCGCCTCCGCGGCGTTCACCACGTCGTAGGGCGGGGAGGCCACGGTCGCGGCGCGGTCGCGGGGCGGGCGGAGGGCGGGGAAGGGTCGGATCGTGGCCACGCGCCAATCTTTCCACGGCACGCGCGACCCGACGCACGCCCGCGCGGTTCTCCCTTGCACAACGGGGCCCGGGGCGCGAGGATCGGCAGATGCGTCGCGTAGCGCTGTCCCTGGCCGGGCTTGCCCTGGCGCTGTCCGCCTGCTCCTCTCCCGCGGCCCCGACGGCGGAGCCTTCGGCCACCGCGCCCCCTCCGTCTCCGGCGACCACGGCGCCCGCGCTCGCCGCTCCCCCGGCCGCGGACCCTGCGTCGCCGGACGCAACGGCGGTGGTTTCGGGGGACGCAGAGGTCGTCTTCGACTGGACCACGGATCGCTGCGAGGATCTGAACATCCCCGACCTCCCGGCGCGCGCCTGGCGAGACAGCGACGGCACCACCCACCTGACCATCGCGCACCTGGTGAATTACGCGATGACGGGCCAAAGCCTCGACGACCTGACACCGAACTGCGAGCCCATCATGGGGTCGGACGCGGACGCAGCCCCGTCCCACTTCAACGACTTCGAGTGGATCGCGAGCCCCTACACGGACGACGGCCAGACGGTGTACGCGCTCATCCACAACGAGTACCACGGCTGGGAGCACGGCACCTGCGGTCAGCCCGACGTCCAGAGTTGTCTGGATACGTCGGTCACGCTCGGGGTCTCGACGGACGGCGGCTATCACTTCGCCGACGTCGCGCCCGCGCCCGGCCACCTGGTCGCCTCACTGCCGGTGCGATACGAGGCAGGCATCGGGCCCTATGGGATCCGCACGCCAAGCAACATCGTCAAGGGCGCCGACGGCTACTACTACGCCTACGGGAACGTCGCCCTCGCGAACACCCAGCAGCAGTACGCGTGCGCGATGCGCACCGACGACCTCAGCGATCCGACGTCGTGGCGCTACTGGGACCACGCCGAGTACGCCGGCACCTTCATCGACCCGTACGTGGTCACCGGGGACAAGCCCGGCGACCACACCTGCTCGCAGTTCCAGACGAAGACCCTCGGCGCGGGAGTCAACGACTCCGTCACGTACAACGAGTTCCTCGGCCAGTACGTGGCGATGGGCCTCAGCGCGGACAGCATCGGCGGCCGCGAGGTGTGGGGCGTCTACTACTCCTTCTCGGGAGACCTCACCCACTGGACCAAGCGCAAGCTCCTCATGGAGGTTCCGCTTCCGTGGACCGTGGGAAACAGCGGGACCGACCTGTCCTACCTCTACCCGAGCTTGCTTGACCCGTCGAGCACGTCCCTGAACTACGACACCACCGGCGAGCACGCCTACCTCTACATCACGCGCCACAACCACGGGCAGGGCAGCCTCGACCGCGACTTGATGCGCTACCCCATCACGTTTTCCAACGGCGCGTAGCGAACCAACGTCCGGGCCGGTCGCCCGTCCTAAGGAGTCGTGAGCGCGTACTCGAACACGAGAGCGGGCATGCCGGGGTTGGAGTACGGGCTCGTGTTGTCCGCGTACCACGCCGGGTTCGGGGTGTTCGTGGCGGGGTTGCCGTCGAAGACCCGCATGGTGATGGGGTTCCCGTCGCCCATGATCCAGTAGCTGTAGTTATGCGTCGGATCAAACGGTGCGGCATACGGGGACCAGTCCACGAACTGCCCGTTCACCTGCGTCTCGAGGTTGCGTTCGTCGAAACTCGGCCCGTCGGCCCAGGTCGCCCACCCGTCGTCGGAAATGAGGCTGGGGTCCGCCTGGCGTGTGGGCCCGTTGTTCCACACCCCCTGGACCTCGATCCAGTAGATGTGCCCCGGCTGCGTGACGAAGGGCGCCGTATTGCCCGAGGCGAGACTCACCAGTTCCGTGCCCGCGGGGTCGTCCACCGCGTACGAATTGTTGATCACCGGGAAGTCCTGACCCCGGCACACCGCGGCGATGAACCTGCCCAGCGGAATGCCCAACTGGGCCGCATAGGTGGGACCGGTCGCCTGAAAGTCGGCAAGCGCCGCCGGAAGACAGTGCTGCCGAACCACGTAGTACCTCACCCAGCGGAGGCACTGCCCCTGGTTCCGGAAGGAGACGCCCGTGAACTCGGACCAGCCGCCGCGCCTGCAGTCCTGCGCCGTGGTCGGGAAGGCCGCCTGAGGCGCGGCGAGCGTGTACTCGAAGACGATGGCGGGCATGCCGGGGTTGGAGTACGGGCTCGTGTTGTCCGCGTACCACGCGGGGTTCGGGGTGTTGGTCGCGGGGTTGCCGTCGAAGACCCGCATGTTGATGGGGTTGCCGTCGCCCATGACCCAGTAGCTGTAGTTGTGGCTGGGGTCGAAGGGCGCCGCGTACGGGGACCAGTCGACGAACTGGCCGTTGATCTGCGTCTCGAGGTTGCGTTCGTCGAAACTCGGCCCCTCGGCCCACGTCGCCCACGCGTCGTCGGAAATGAGGCTGGGGTCGGCCTGTCGAGTGGGCCCGTTGTTCCACACCCCCTGGACCTCGATCCAGTAGATGTGCCCCGGCTGCGTGACGAAAGGCGCCGTATTGCCCGACGAGAGGCTGACGAGGTCCGTCCCGGCGGGGTCGTCCACCGCGTACGAATTGTTGATCACCGGGAAGTCCTGGCCGTGGCACACCGAGGCGATGAACGGGCCCAGCGGAATGCCCAGCTGGGCCGCATAGGTGGGACCGGTCGCCTGGAAGTCGTCGAGTGCGAGCGGGTTGCAGCTCTCCTGCAGGATGTAGGTCTGCACCCACACCTTGCACTCGTGGCGACTGGCGAAGGCGACTCCGGAGAAGTGGGCCCAGTCGCCGCCGTTGCACTGCTGCGCGGTGACCGGGAACGTCGCCCCCGGGGGCGGCGCGGCGCTCGCCGGTCCGGCGACCCCCAATGCGAGCCCGAAGCTCGCCACCATCGCGGCGATCGCGGTCAGTACCGTGGCCGTCCGCGTCGCTGACTTGCCGTGGTTGCGTCCCATTCGCATGATTCATCCCCTTCGACCCTCGCCAATATACGCTCGGGCGGCGCACCAACCAAGGGGAGCCTTACCCGGCAGCGGGGCCCAAAGGCGGATGAGTCGGCCGATACGCCGGGTTCTGTCCCACCGAAGTGGGGGCGGCCATCCATCTACGACGCACGTTGCCGTGCGCCTCTAGCGGCCTACCCGGATGCTCGGGCGGGCCGCCCTCGAACGCATCCTGTCTGACCTTGCTCCGGGTGGGGTTTGCATTGCCGCCGATGTCGCCACCGACGCGGTGAGCTCTTACCTCGCCTTTTCACCCTTACCTCCCCGCGTTCCGAAGAACACCGGGGAGGCGGTTGTTTTCTGTTGCACTGTCCCGTGGGTCGCCCCAGGTGGCCGTTAGCCACCACCCTGCCCTGCGGAGCCCGGACGTTCCTCGGTGCCGGTCGCCCGACAACGCGGCCGCCTGGCCGACTCATCCGCCTGCCAGGGTACGCGCCCCCGGCGCCGGGGGCTAGGCGTCGGCCGCTGGCTCCGCGTCGGGCTCGGCGAGCACGAAGGTGACGCCCCTGCCCTTCGCGATCTCGTTGACCTGTTCGATGAAGGCCTCGGGCTTGGTCAGGAACAGCGGAACGCGCGGGATCCCTCCCTCGCCGGAGAGCGTGACGTACGGCTCGGAGGCCGACGGGCGAAAGACCAAGGGGTGGGGGGTCACGGTGATCGTGCGGCCCATGACGTACTCCTGCGGGCGCCGCAGCCACATCTCCTGGATGGACCGCGGGCGCTCGACGGATCCCGTTCCCATGATCGCGAGGATCACGCGGCGGCGACGGACGGCGTTCGCGACGGCGAGCACGAGCAGGACAAGACCCAAGAGCCCGACGATGAGGAAGGGGATGCGGAACCACAGCCACGGCGCCGGGCCCGTCCACGCGGTGCCGGGCACTCCCGAGAGCACGAAGCCGAGCGCGGCGATGCCGAGCCGCCTGCCGATGCGCGCCGCGACGATATGGCCCGGCTCGCGCCACAGGACCTCGGATCCCCTCCACGCTGTCGACATGTCGCCTCCTTGGCTCGAAACCTATTCGACCGAGTGGCCGAGGCACAACAGGTGCCGCTCGACGACGGCGCCGTCGGTCGCGACCCGCAGTTCGAGAATGCTGACCGAGGCCGGTTGGGGCCAGATCGCGCCCCACGACGAGACGTCCATCCCCATGGAGACCCCGATGCCGGACTTGATCGCGACCGCGTGGGACGCGAGGGCGATCGCGCGCGGCGCGTCGTCGCCGGAGCGGCACCGCTCCGCGTGCTCCGCCGCGAGGTCGACGATGAGGGAGTCCATCCGCTCGCCGACGTCGGTGAACGACTCCCCGCCGGGAGCCGCGAGGGCGCCGAAGCGCCAGCGGTGGATCGCGTCTCCCGAGGCATCGGCGATCTGGGCCGCCGTCCTTCCCTCCCACTCGCCGAAGTCGATCTCCTTGAGGCGCGCGTCGAGCTCGACCGGAAGGCCGAGCCGCCGGCCGAGCGCCGCCGCCGTCTCCTGTGCGCGAGTCATCGGGGAGGACAGGATGCGGCCGATGCGAGGCACGCGGTCCCACATCTCCCGCCCGATGCGGTAGACGAGGTCGGCGGCCTTGGCCGCCTGGATCCGGCCCTGGGCATTGAGCGACGGGCCGGGCGTCGCTGAGCCCGACAGCTCGTGGGTGACGGTCATGTCGGTGACGCCGTGGCGCACGAATACGAGCGTCAGGGGGCTGACCAGGTCCGCCCCGCCGACGGCGAAGAGGGCCGTACCGCGGTTCTCCTTGGTTTCCCGCACCGTGTCGTCGGCGGACGTCGAGGCGTCAGAAGAGGCCAAGGTCGTCCTCCTCGTCGCGACCGTCGGCTCCGTGGCCCCGCCGGATGGACATCGCCTCGGTGTCCATGGCCTCGTTGGCGAGCGCGTCGGCGTCGGCGTTCTTCGCGCGGGCCTGCCACGTGTAGGTCACGCGAGCCGAGCCAACGACGGCGCGCGCGACGGCCGCGAGCGTGCGCATGTCCGGGTGCTTGATCTTCCAGCGGCCCGACATCTGCTCAACGATGAGCTTGGAGTCGAGGCGCACGTCGAGGGTGGCGTCCGGGTCGATCCCGCGCGCCGCGCGCAGCCCCGCGACCAGCCCCCGGTATTCGGCGACGTTGTTGGTGGCGATGCCGAGGTAGCCCGCGCGCTCGGCAAGGACCTCGCCCGTCGCCCCGTCTCGCACCAGGGCGCCGTATCCGGCGGGCCCAGGGTTGCCGCGCGAGCCCCCGTCGGCCTCGACGATCAGCGTTCGCACCCCTACGCCCCCCGCACCAGGATGGTCCCGCATTCCTCGCACCGGCACACCTGATCGGCGGGGGCCGCCTGAATCGCGGCGAGATCCCCCGGATTGATGTCCATGTTGCACCCGAGGCACTGGTTGCCGCGCAGCGCGGCGGCGCCGATTCCTCCGTGCGCCTCGCGGTTCTTCTCGTACAGCGCGGCGAGTCCGGCGTCGATGCCCTCGGCCGCCGCCGCCCGCTCGGCGGCGAGGCCCGCGATCTCCGCGTCGATTTCCGCGAACGCGGCGTCGCGCTCGCTCGCGGCCGCCGCGAGGGCCTTCGCGATCTCGTCGGCGCGCGCCTTCGCCGTCGCGAGCGCCTCGTCGGCCGCCTCCAGCCGCTCCATGGCCTCGAGCTCGACGTCCTCGAGGTCCGACTGGCGCTTCGCGAGCGTCTCGACCTCCCCCTGCAGCGCCTGCAGGTCCTTCGCGCTTCCCTGGCCGGAGTCCAACCGCTCGCGGTCCCGCTCCGCCCTGGCGCGGACCGACTGGACGTCGTCCTCCGCCTTCGTCACCTCGCGCCGAATGTCGCCCGCCTCGGTTCCCAGCGCGACCACGCGTTCGCCCACGTCCACGGCCTCGGCCTCGAGCTCGGCGATCGTCGCGAGCACGGGGAGCGAGGCGCGCCGGTGGCGGGCCTGCTGGAGGTGGGTGTCGAGCTCCTGGACGGCCAGGAGCCGCTCCTGATCTGCGGCGGGGGCGGTGGGCACTGCTCCTCCTCAGGCGCCCGCGGGCGCGACGCCGAAGCGCGCCGTCCACGGGTCGGTGTTCAGGGTGCTGACGGTGGTCTCGACTCCGACTTCGGCGGCGAGGCGCTCCGCCGCGGCGGCGAGCCAGAGCCACTCCGACGCGAAGTGGCTGACGTCGACGAGCGCGGGGCGGCCGCCCTGCAGCGCCGCCAGCTCGCGGGCCTCGGAGGCGGGGTGGTGGCGGAGGTCGGCGGTGACGTAGGCGTCCGCGTCCGCGCCGCGAACCTCATCGAAGAACGAGTCCCCCGAACCGCCCAGCACGGCGACGGTGCGCACGGTCGCGTCGAGGTCCCCCGCGACACGGACACCGTGGGCCGTGGCGGGGAGGGCATCCGCGACGGCCTGCGCGAACGCGCGCAGGGTCGCGGGAGAGGCGAGTTCACCGATGCGGCCCGTCCCGAGCGTGGGATCGAGCGCGTCGGGGATGAGGGGCCGGGTCTCGGTCACGCCGATGGCGGCGGCGAGCGCGTCGGCGACGCCGGGCCGGGAGGAGTCGGCGTTCGTGTGCGCGGAGTACAGCGCGCACCCCGCGAGGATGAGCCGGTGCACGACGGCACCCTTCGCCGTGTCCGCCGCGACCGTCGTCACTCCCCGGAGCATGAGGGGGTGGTGGGTGACGAGCATCGTCGCCGACCACTCCGCGGCCTCGTTCGCGACGGCCATCACCGGGTCGACGGCGAACATCACGCGCTCCACGGGGGCCGTTGGATCCCCCACGGCGAGGCCGACGGCGTCCCAGTCTTCCGCGAGGCGGCGCGGAAAGTAGCCGTCGAGGATCGCGACGATCTCTCCCACGGTGGTCATGGCGTCCAACCTACCGTTGCGCTCCCGGGTCGCGTTCCAGCAGCCTGTCGATCTTGGCCTCGAGGCTCTCGACCCGATCGCGCAGCCTGGCGACCTCGGTTCCCTTGGTGCGCTTGGCTCCCGCGTTCTGCTCCGCCTGCTGCTCCTCCTCCTGGGTGGTAAGCCGCACGAACCACGCCGCGACGGAGGCCGTCACCACGCCAAGCAGCGCGATGCCGACGACCATCAGTCCGACGGCAATGATCCGGCCCGTCGACCGTGACCGGGGTGATGTCGCCGTACCCGACCGTCGTCACGGTGACGACCGCCCACCACAGGGCGTCGCCAAACGAGAGGATCTTGGCGCCGACCGCGTCGGCCTCGACATTGAAGATGGCGACCGCGCCTACCCAGACGAGCAGCGCGGCCGACGCGACGACCGCCTGACTCGTCTGGAGGACCCCGCGCGACGTCACGAGCTCGGTTCCCCGGGTGAAGATCGTGAGGATCTTCAGCGGACGCAGCATGGGGACGATGATGGCGAAGACGTCGAGCGGGTGCTTGAGGATGAACCGCCAGGAGCTCTTCGCCAGGACCACGCGAATCGCGAGATCGACGGCGAAGACGATCCAAATGACGGCGTTGATCCAGAACAGGGTCCGCCCGACGATGGAGGGGAGGCCGACGTCGATGGAGGTGAGCGACCAGATCACCAGGAAGACTCCCGCCAGGATGAGCATCGGCCCGTCGAAGCGTTTGGCGTAGTCGTCGTACTTCTCGCCGCTCGTCAACTCGTGTACGTCCACCGTCGCACCTCCGTCCGTGGGCCCGACCGGACTCGAACCGATGACACCTGCGGTGTAAGCGCAGTGCTCTAACCAACTGAGCTACGGGCCCGGACCCATTGTTCCCCATGGGCTCGGGGGCGCGCTCCCCCGACCCCCGCCCGACCCCGGCCGCATAATGGCTCCATGGCCGTCCCTCGCCTCGCCGCCGCAGCCACCGCCGCTCTCGCCGCCGCCGTCCTGACCGCGTGCGGAGTCCTCAGCCCCGCCGCCCCCGTGAGCCTCGATCCCGCGCTCGGGCACTCCCGCGCGGAGGAACCCCACGGCGGCCCCTACTCCCCCGCCGCGCTCGCCTACTTCGCCACGATCGCCCTCTCCTCCGAGTACGGGGACGGCCAAGGCGTCGTCAGGAAGTGGGGCGACGACGTGAGAATCGCGGTCCACGGGGATCCCAACGGCGAGGACCTGGCAACCCTCGACGCCGTCCTCTCCGATCTCAACGCCCTCATCGGGACCATCGACATCTCCGTGGTCGATTCGGGCGCGAACGCCGACCTCTACTTCGCGCCCGAGGACCAATTCGCGAGGATCGCCCCCGAGTACGTACCCGTGAACATGGGGTTCTTCTGGACGTGGTGGGACGACGCGCGGACGATCACACGCGCGCGCATCCTCATCTCGACCACCGGGATCACCCAAACCGAGCGCGATCACATCATCCGGGAGGAGGTCACGCAGTCGCTCGGGCTCATGAACGACTCCTACGACGACGAGGCGAGCATCTTCTACCAGGGGTGGACGCAGACCACCGCCTACACGGCGCTCGACGCCGACCTCATCGAGATGCTGTACCTGCCGCAGGTCGCCCCAGGAATGAGCGCGAACGAGGCGATCGCCGCGCTGCGCGGGGCGTAGGGGCGGGCCTCGGGCGCCCGGCTGCGGCCTAGAGCGAGGCGATTGCCGCCGCGTAGTCGCCGATGGCGCGCACGTGCTCCGCGTCGTTGACGATCGCCCACCGCACGATCCCGCCGGTGTCGACCAGGAAGCTTGCCCTGACGGCGCGCCCAACCTTCTCGTCGAAGATCCCGTACGCCTTGCACGTCTCGCCGTGCGGCCAGAAGTCCGAAAGCACGTCCCGCGTGTACTCGGTTGCGTCCGTCCACGCGCGGTTCGCGAAGACCGAGTCGCACGAGATCGTCAGGACCCGCACGGACTCGTCCTCGCCTAGATCTCCGCTATCCCTCAGGTCGAGGATCTCCGTGGTGCACAGCGGCGAGAACGCGAACGGGATGAAGACCACGAGCACGGGGGTCTCCCGCAGCGCGGACAGCGTCACGGGAGACGCGTGCTGGTTGACGAGAGTGAAGTCCGGAGCCTCCTGCCCGACCAGCGGGTGGGTCACCGCTGGCGGCCCTTCTCCACGAGTTGTGTCACCGTCCAGTCCGCCGCGACGACGAACGACGACGTCGCGTGGAGCCCGGCGAGGGACGCCCCCTCTTCGATATCACGCGGCTCCACGTGATTGATGCGACCGGCCTTCGGGGTGAGGAGCCACACGACGCCCTTGTCGTCAAGGAGGGTCTGCACGTCCATGAGGAGGTCGGCGAGATCCCCATCGCCGTCCCGGTACCACACGAGGGCGGCGTCGGTCACGTCGCCGTAGTCCTCGCCGACCAGATCTTGACCTGTGACGGCCGCAAGCGCGGACCGCAGGCCTTCGTCCACGTCATCGTCCCGGAGGAACTCCTGGACGATCATGCCTTTGGCCAGTGCGAACCGCGCGATAATCGCGGGGTCCACGGCCTTCGCTGCCGACTCTCGCGCCACGGCGGAACAGTCCCCTTCCCCATCTGGTTGCGGCGCGCGTCGCGCGCCTGGCACCACCCTACGGGCACGGCGTCGGCGCCCGCAACGACTCGGAGCCCCGCACCCCGGCGTGACTTTCGCGCCGGATGTGACAACAATGGGGGCGGTCGGCGGGACACCCCCGCCCGTAACCGTGGGCGCCCACCCCGCGCGCCCACCAGGAGGACAACGCACGTGACGACCATCGACGAGACGGACAAGGATCCGGAAGAGACCAGCGAGTGGATTGAATCGCTCAACGGGATGATCGCCACCGACGGCCCCACGCGCGCCGAGTTCGTCCTTCGCCAGATGGTGGAACACGCCGCCAACGAGCAACTGAGCCTTCCGCTGAGCCTCAACACCCCGTACGTCAACACCATCTCCTTCGACGACGAGCCCGACTTCCCCGGCGACGAAGAGGTGGAACGCCGCTACCGCGGCTGGATCCGCTGGAACGCCGCGGTGATGGTGACGCGCGCCCAGGCCGAGGGCAAGGGCGTCGGCGGCCACATCTCGTCCTACGCGTCGGTCGCGACGCTCTACGAGGTGGGCCTCAACCACTTCTTCCGCGGCAAGGATCACCCGGGCGGCGGGGACCACGTCTACTTCCAGGGCCACGCCGCGCCCGGCGTCTACGCCCGCGGGTACGTCGAGGGGCGCTTCACGGAGGACGACCTCGACTCCTTCAGGCAGGAGAAGTCCGGCCCCGGGCGGGGCCTGTCCAGCTACCCTCACCCGCGCCTCATGCCCGACCTCTGGGAATTCCCGACCGTCTCCATGGGCCTCGGTCCCGCGTCCGCCATCTACCAGGCGTGGACCGACCGCTACATGCACCTGCGCGGCATCAAGGACACGTCCGAGCAGCACACCTGGGCGTTCCTCGGCGACGGCGAGATGGACGAGCCCGAGAGCCGCGGCATGCTGCAGCTCGCCGCGAACCAGGGCCTCGACAACCTGACCTTCGTGGTCAACTGCAACCTGCAGCGACTCGACGGGCCGGTGCGCGGCAACGGCAAGATCATCCAGGAGCTCGAGGCGTACTTCCGGGGCGCCGGCTGGAACGTCGTCAAGGTCATCTGGGGCCGCAACTGGGACCCGCTCCTCGCGTCGGACACGCAGGGCGCGCTCCTCAACCTCATGAACACCGTCCCGGACGGCGACTTCCAGACGTACCGCGCGGAGTCCGGCGCGTTCATCCGCGACCACTTCTTCGGCGGCGACCCGCGCGCCAAGGAGCTCGTCAAGGACATGACGGACGAGCAGATTTGGGCGCTCAAGCGGGGCGGGCACGACTACCGCAAGCTCTACGCCGCCTACAACCGCGCGGTCAACGAGCCCAACGGCAAGCCGACCGTCATCCTCGCGAAGACGATCAAGGGCTACGGGCTCGGCACCAACTTTGCGGCCCGCAACGCGACGCACCAGATGAAGAAGCTCGCGATGAACGACCTCAAGGTCCTCCGCGACACGTTCGAGATTCCGTTCACCGACGAGCAGCTCGAGGCGGATCCGTATCACCCGCCGTACTACCACCCGGGGATGGAGCGCACCGAGATCCAGTACATGCTGGCCCGGCGCCGCGCCCTCGGCGGCTTCGTTCCGGAGCGGCGCGACGCGCACGCGGCGATCGCCCTTCCCGATCCGGCCGTATATGACGAGCTCAAGAAGGGCTCGGGCAAGCAGCACGTCGCGACGACCATGGCGATCGTCCGCCTCCTGAAGGACCTCATCAAGGACAAGGACTTCGGCCACCGCGTCGTGCCGATCATTCCGGACGAGGCGCGCACCTTCGGCCTCGACGCGATCTTCCCGACCGCGAAGATCTTCAACACGCGCGGCCAGAACTACCTGCCCGTCGACCGCGAGCTGATGCTCTCGTACAAGGAGTCCGAGTCCGGGCAGATCATGCACACGGGCATCAACGAGGCGGGCTCCGCGGCGGCGTTCCAGGCCGTCGGCACGGCATACGCGACGCACGGCGTCCCGCTCGTCCCGTTCTACATCTTCTACTCGATGTTCGGCTTCCAGCGCACGGGCGACCAGTTCTGGGCTGCGGGCGACCAGCTGACTCGCGGCTTCCTCATCGGCGCCACGGCGGGTCGGACGACGCTGACGGGAGAGGGCCTTCAGCACGCCGACGGCCACTCGCCGATCCTTGCCGGCACCAACAGGGCGGTCGTGCAGTTACGACCCGTCGTACGCGTACGAGATTCGGCACATCGTGCGCGACGGCATCGAGCGGATGTACGGCGACCCGGACGGCCGCGACCCCAACGTCTTCTACTACATCACCGTCTACAACGAACCCATCACCCAGCCCGACGAGCCGGACGACGTGGACGTCGAGGGCATCATCAAGGGCATCCACCGGATCAGCACGGCCGACGGCGACGGGCCCGCGGGCCCAGATTCTGGCCTCGGGCGTCGGGGTTCAGTGGGCGCTCGAGGCGCAGAAGCTCCTGGGCGAGGACTGGGGCGTGCGTGCCGACGTCTGGTCCGTCACCTCGTGGAGCGAGCTGCGTCGCGAGGCGCTCGAATGCGAGGAGGAGGCCTTCCTCGACCCCGGCGCCGCCCCGCGGATCCCGTACCTGACCCGCGTCCTCCAGGGAGCCGAGGGGCCCTTCGTCGCGACGAGCGACTACGACCACCTCGTCGTCGACCAGATCCGCGCGTGGGTTCCCGGCGAGTACGCCACCCTCGGGGCGGACGGCTTCGGCTTCTCCGACACCCGTCCGGCCGCACGCCGCTTCTTCCACATCGACGGTCCCTCGACCGCGGCGCGCGTCCTCCAGCAGCTGGAGCGTCGCGGCGAGGTTCCCGAGGGGAGCGTCGCGACCGCGATCAACAAGTACCAGTTGCTTGACCCGCGCGCGGGCACATCGGGCAACTCCGGGGGCGAGGCCTAGCCGGGCCACGATCCGCCAGGAACGCTACGAGGGCCCCGCCGGTCGGCGGGGCCCTCGCGCGTTCTGGCCTACGTGTCCTTCGGAGGCGCCTTCTTCTTCGCCGGCGCCTTCTTAGCCGGCGCCTTCTTGGCGGTCGCCTTCTTGGCCGGGGCCTTCGTCGCGGGCGCCGGCGCGTCCGTGGGCGACGCCCCTTCCTCGGCCGGAGACGGCGTCGCGTCCCCGGATTCCGCGGAGTCGCCTGACGACGCCGCGGCGTCGCCCGCATCGGACCCTGCGGACGCCTACGGCCGCGCCAGCCTGGTCGGCTGCCTGATCGACGGAGGACACCGCAGCGGCCGAACCTGCGGCGAGGACGGCCGGGCCCCCGGTACGGATGGCCTTGCGAGCCCGGCACACGGGAATCATGAGGATGAGCAGGACGATCGCGATGATCGCCAGGATCACCCACAGAATCTTCAGCACGAGGCCGGCGAAGAGACCGTCGGACGGCAGTTCAAGGTAGGCGTCCATGTCGCATGCGCCGTCCGGGGAGTTGATGTTCCCGTACAGGTGCAGGACTCCGGCGAGTTGGAGGTGCGTCGCGTTCTCGATGTCGTCGACGTACGAGCCGACGTCGATCGTGCCGCCCTCGTCGGGGTCAAGGCCCGAGTTGTCGTGCCCGCCGTCCCACACGCGGACGGCGAAACCACCGAAGTCGACGGCGAGCCATGCGCCCCACCCCTCGAAGGCCCCCGGCGTGCTCCCTGACCACTCGATGCTTCCCGTCGGCTCGATCACAAACGGGTCGGCAACGGACGTCTCCTGGGGCGTCGCGGCGTCGAGTGGAAGACCTCCGCCGTCGAACGACAGGCCAGCCAGATCGCAACCCCCGGTGAGATCACCGTTCGCGTTGTGGGCGGGGAACCCGAGCCCCGACCACACGAGCATCGCGACCGCGATCACGAGGATCGTGATGAACTTCACCGACTTGATCACGACGGTCAGCATGAGCGAGCCGACCAGGATCCCGAGCCCCAGCAGGCCCCAGACGACGAACCTCGTCGGCGGAACGATGGCGGCGAACATCAGTATCAGAATCAGAACGAGGGCTCCGAGCCCTCCGAGTACCGCGCCGAGTATCGGCCATCCCTTGCGAATCTTCACGTCGCGACTCCCTCCCAGAAGTTGCAACCCACGCTAGCGAGCAACGTCGGGCACCGCTAGGGATGTGTGGATTCCCGCCGCTCGCGGGATCTGGCAGGGGCCCTCAATTGGACGACGTAGGCAGCGAAGATCAGCACGGCGATCGCCAACGCCGTCCAGAGGCCCTCAAGCACGGGGCCGGAGAACAGGCTGGGTGGCGGAATGGCAACGTAGGCGTTCGCTGTGCACGCACCCTCGTCCGCCGAGATGGACGCGAATACGTGGTACACCCCGCTCACCGTCAGGCCCGAGAGCTGTTCCGCCTCGTGCATCAGGGCCGCGACGTCCTCCGTGTCGCCCCTTCCCACGTCGCCCCAGGGATTCTCCATGCGCTGGTTCCACATCGGCACCTCGAATCCGCCTACCTCGAGCCCGATGGTGCCCGACCACTTCGGGTACCAGACCGGCGTCGCCGCGCGCCACTCGAGGGTGCCCGCCGTGTCGATGGCGAACGGATGCCTCAGTGAGGTGTCCCCCGGGGTCACGACGCCGGAAGAAGCCGTCGCCGCGGTCACCGTGCAGTCGCCCGTCAGGTCCCCCGTGGCGTCCAACGCGGAAATGCCGGTGAGCGAGAAGGCGACGAGCGCGGCCGCCACGGATTGCACGCAGACGACGGCGGTGCTTCGAAACGAACGCGTGAGGACCAGGGAACCAAGGCTCGCTCCCGCCCCAAGGATCGAGAAGACGACGAGCCGCGTGGGGAAGAGCACGGCCCCCTGTTGCAGGATCAGGATGGCGAGGATGCCGACCGCCGCGCCGAGAACGGCGCCGACGACGGGCTTGCCCGCGGACTTCTGCATGGTGGTGGTCTCCTCGATCCAGGCACCAATCTAGCGAGGCGCGCGGGGCGGGGCGTACGCTCCCGATCGTTTGTGGAGTTCCCACAATGGGGCCCTATGCTGGCACCTATGGCCTCCCGAGACACGCGCTCCGAGACGCTGCGCCGCCTCCGGGCGGGAACCGGCATTTTGTCGACGGCCGCGATCAAGAGCCTCGACGCCGAGTACCCGTGGTTCCGGGAGCTCCCCGCGCGCGAGCGCTCGTGGGTGGGCACCGTCGCGCAGGCGGGGATCAGCGCGTTTGTCGCCTGGTACGCGAACCCCGCCGTCTCCGGCCGCGGCGCGGCCGAGGTCTTCGCGGCCGCCCCACCCGAACTGACGCGCTCGGTGTCCCTCCAGCACACGCTCGGGATCGTGCGAACCGTCGTCAAGGTGGTCGAAGACCACTGCGACGATTTCGCTTCGCCCGGCACGGAGGCCGAGCTTCGCGAGGCGATCCTGCGGTATTCGCGCGAGATTGCCTTCAGCGCCGCCGAGGTCTACGCGCGCGCCGCCGAGTCGCGCGGCGCGTGGGACGCCCGGCTCGAGGCCCTCGTCGTCGACGCGCTCGTGCGGGGTCAGATGGACGACGATCTTCCCTCGCGGGCTGCGGCTCTCGGCTGGAAGTCGGGGCCGACCCTGGTGATGGTCGGGCTCACCGACGGCCCGCTTGGCGAGGTTGAGAGCGCGGAGCTGCGGCGCACGATCCGCCGTGCCGCGCGCGGCGCACTCGTGGGAATCCACGGCGAGGACCTCATCGTCATCGCTCGAACGGACGAGGACCCCGCGCAGCTGGGCGCGGTCCTCCTGGCAAGCTTCGGGCCGGGCCCCGTCGTGATCGGGCCGCCCGCGGTGACCCTCATCGAGGTCGCCCGGTCCACGAGGGCGGCGCTGGCGGGCGTCATCGCCGCGCCAGCGTGGTCGCTCGCCCCGCGCCCGGTCGCCGCGGACGACCTGCTGCCCGAGCGAGTGCTCGTCGGCGACGCCGCGGCGAAGGATCGGCTCATTGCGATCGCCTACGACCCCATCGCCCGCGCCGGGGGTTCGCTCGCGCAGACGGTCGAGACGTTCCTGGCCTGCGGGCGCTCGCTCGAACTCGCCTCGCGGACGATGTTCGTCCACGCCAATACCGTTCGCTACCGACTCAAGAAGGTCACCGACCTCACGGGCTGGGACGCCCTCAACACGCGGGATGCCCACGTGCTCGACACGGCCTTCGCGCTCGGACGGCTGAGGGACTCAAGCCATGCACCGTTGTAGGAATCACACAAACCGCGGGGGCGACGTTGGAGGCCCTCGTGTGGGCCATCGGCGCCGGCATCGGGCACCCTTGAAGACGTGCTAGCCGTCGTCTGCCCGGGCCAGGGTGCCCAGGCCCCAGGAATGCTCTCCCCGTGGCTCGACCTGCCCTCCGTGGCGGAGCGGATCGCGGGACTCGCCGACGCCGCAAACGTCGACCTGGTCGCCCACGGCACCACCTCGGACGCCGACACCATCCGCGACACCGCGATCGCCCAGCCGCTCCTCGTCGCGACGGCGCTCGCGACCGCGCGGGAGCTCCTCGGCCAGGCGGCCCCCTCGGCCGCGGCGGGCCACTCCGTCGGCGAGTTCGCCGCGGCGGCCCTCGCGGGCGTCGTGACCGACGACGACGCGATGCGCCTCGTCTCCGTGCGCGCGGGAGCCATGGCGGGAGCGGCGGCGGCATCCGAGCCCACGTCCATGGCCGCGGTCCTCGGGGGCGACCCGGACGAGGTCCTTTCCGCCCTCGACGGCTTCGGCCTCACTCCCGCGAACGTCAACGGCGGCGGCCAGGTCGTCGCCGCGGGGTCGAAGGCCGCGATCGCGCGGCTCGTCGCGGCGCCGCCCGCGAAGTCGAGGGTGATCGAGCTTCAGGTCGCGGGGGCGTTCCACACCTCGTACATGGAGCCCGCCGTCGCCATCTTGGCCGACGCGGCGTCCGGCGTCGCCGTCTCGGACCCCACGTCCGCGCTCGTCTCCAACGCCGACGGCGCGACGGTGACGAGTGGCGCGGACGCGCTCGCACGCATGGTCGCCCAGGTGGCGAACCCCGTGCGCTGGGACCTGTGCCAGCAGACCCTCCTCGACCTGGGCGTCACGGCCGTCATCGAGGCGGCCCCCGGCGGTGTTCTCACCGGACTCGCCAAGCGGTCCATGCCGGGCATCCCCTGCGTTGCCCTCAAGACACCGGCGGACCTGGACGCCGCCCGCGACCTACTGGAGGCGCACTCGTGACACGCATTTCGATCAAGCACGGACCCGAGTTCTCCCGAATCCTGGGCCTCGGGGCCGCGAGGGGCGAGAATCTCGTGACCAACGACGAGCTCGCCGGCCCCATCGACTCGTCCGACGAGTGGATCCGCCAGCGCACCGGGATCGTCACCCGCGTTCGGGCGAACGCCGAGACCTCGGTCGTCGACCTCGCGGAGCGCGCGTCCCGCGACGCGATCGCCGCCGCCGGCATCGACGCCGCACAGATCGACCACCGTCATCCTCTCGACGTTCACCTACCCGATGATGACGCCCGGCGCCGCGCCGGTCCTCGCCGACCGCCTCGGCTGCGGCACCGCGGCGTCGTACGACATCTCCGCGGCGTGCGCGGGCTACTGCTACGGCATCGCCCAGGCCGACGCGCTCGTCCGCGCGGGGCAGAGCGAGTACGTGCTGGTCGTCGGGGCCGAGAAGATGAGCGACTTCGTCGACCCGACGGACCGCTCGATCTCGTTCCTGCTCGGCGACGCCGCTGGCGCCATCGTCGTCGGACCCTCGACGGACGCCGGCCATCGGGCCGACCGTGTGGGGGGCGAAGGGCGAGGGCGCGCCCCTGATCGACATGACGGCGTCGTGGCTCGACTACCGCGACAAGGACATCCCCTTCCCGACGCTCCGCCAGGAGGGCGCGAGCGTCTTCAAGTGGGCGTCGTTCGAGATGCCCAAGGTCGCCGCGCAGGCGATCGAGGCCGCGGGCCTGAAGCCCGAGGACATCGACGTGTTCATCCCCCACCAGGCCAACATGCGCATCATCGACCAGATGATCAAGTCCGTCGGGCTCAAGGACGACGTCGTCGTCGGCCGGGACATCGCCGACTCGGGCAACACGTCCGCCGCGTCGATCCCCCTCGCGACGGAGCGCCTCATGCGCGACGGCGCGGCGAAGTCGGGCGACATCGCCCTGCAGATTGGATTCGGCGCGGGCCTCGTCTTCGCCGCCCAGGTGGTCGTTCTTCCGTAACCTATGAGTGTTCGCACGCGAACCGATGCGACCGCATCACACAACCCCCAAGGAGATACCCATGGCATTGTCCGAAAATGAGGTCCTCGCGGGCCTGGCCGAGATCGTCGCCGAGGAGACCGGTCTTGACGCCGCCGACGTGGCGGGCGACAAGTCCTTCACCGACGACCTCGACATCGACTCGCTGTCGATGATGACGATCGTCACCCTCGCCGAGGAGAAGTTCGACGTCCGCATCCCCGACGAGGACGTCAAGAACCTCGTCACCGTCAACGACGCCGTCTCGTACATCACCGGCGCGCAGTCCTAGCCTCTCGTCGGCGCACCGCCGCACACGTCCGCACGCAACGCTCGGAGGAGCCATGACCAAGGTCGTCGTTACCGGATTGGGAATGACCACGCCGCTCGGCGGGGACGTTCCCTCGACGTGGGAGGGCGCGCTCGAGGGCCGCTCCGGCGTTCGCACGCTCGAGAACGACTGGGTCGAGAAGTACGGGCTCGAGGTCGGGTTCTCCGGCCAGGTCGCGGTGAAGCCGGAAGACGTCCTCACGCGGCAGGAGACCAAGCGCATGGACCCCTCGGCCCAGATGGCGATCGTGGCGACGCGCGAGGCCTGGGCCGACGCGGGTTCGCCCGAGGTCGATCCGGACCGGCTCGGCGCCGCGGTCTCCTCCGGCATCGGAGGCGTGTGGACGCTACTCAACGCGTGGGACACCATCAAGGAGAAGGGCGCGGCTCGCGTCCTTCCCTTGACGGTTCCCATGCTCATGCCCAACTCCCCTGCCGCGTACGTGGAGCTGGAGATCGGCGCGAGGGCGGGGGCTCACGCTCCCGTGTCGGCCTGCGCGTCGGGCGCCGAGGCCATCGCGACGGCGTACCAGATGATCATGAACGGCAGCGCCGACGTGGTGGTCGCGGGGGGGACCGAGGCGGCGACGCACCCCGTCACGCTTGCCTCCTTCGACGCGATGCAGCGCCCTGTCGCGCCGCAACGACGACCCGGCCGGGGCGTCGCGGCCCTACGACATCACGCGCGATGGGTTCGTCATGGGCGAGGGCTCGGGCATCATCGTGCTCGAGTCCGAGGAGTTCGCGAGGGCGCGCGGCGCGCGCATCTACGCGTATCTCGCGGGAATCGGCATGACCTCCGACGCCCACCACATCGCGGCGCCCGAGCCGAACGGGCGCGGGCAGTCGCGCGCCATGCAATTCGCGCTCGAGGACGCGGGCCTCGCCACGACGGACGTGGCCCACGTCAACGCCCACGCCACGGCGACGCCCGTGGGCGACATGATCGAGGCGCGCGCCATCAGGACGCTTCTCGGCAGCCACGCGGACCGCACGCTGCTGAGCGCGACCAAGTCGATGACCGGCCACCTGCTCGGCGGCGCTGGCGCGGTCGAGTCGATCCTCACGATCAAGGCGATTCACGACCGCAAGGCGCCGCCGACGATCAACGTCACGCAACCCGATCCGGAACTCGAGGTGGACCTCGTGCGCGACATCCCGCGCGCGCTGCCCCAGGGCGACGTGGCGGCGATCAACAACTCGTTCGGGTTCGGCGGCCACAACGTCGCGCTCGTGTTCACGAACGCGTAGATCGGGCGCCCCGGCGCGCGACCCGCGCGTCAGCCCGTCGGGCCGAACCACAGCTCCGCGAGCCCTTGGAAGACCGTCGGCGCCGCCGAGCCCTGCGCGTCGAAGTTGCAGGCAATCGCGAGCGTCGTGGTTCGATCGGCGCTGATTCCCACGTAGGACACGTCCCCTTGCCACTCGCCCGTGTGCCAGACGAAGCCATCTGGCGCGACGAACACCCCGGCGCCGTACGAGATGCCCGGCCTGTCCTCGATGTCCACCGCCCCGGCAACCATCGCGTGCGCGATGCCGGGGTCGCCGGGAAGGCCGGTCCGCATGAGGTCGAACCACTCGGCCATCGCCGTCGGCGTTCCCACCACCGCGCCATCGCCCACGACATCCCAGCCGACGGAGAGCGCCTGCGAGTTCGGCGTCCTCTCGTGGTACCGCTCGGCAATCGTGGGGTAGTCGGCGAGGGGATCGACCGCGAGGCTCGACCCCACGGGGGCGAAGAGGCGCTGCTCGACGACGTCCGCGAATGGTTGCCCCGACACGGCCTCGACGATGCTCGCGAGCGCGATGTAGTTGGAGTTTGAGTACGCCCACGGCTGCGGGAGGGGCGCGGACGCTGGCGTGTCGAGGAGCGTGGCGAGCGCTTGGTCCTGTGTCACCGGGTCCGCGATCCGCACCCCCTGGTCCATGAGCACGGTGACGAAGTCGGGCAGGCCCGAGGTGTGGTGGAGGAGCTGCTCGACCGTCGTACTGAGGGCCCACGGGCCGGCGTCGGGGAGATAGGTTGCCACGGGCGCGTCGAGCGAGACCGACCCGTCGGCGACCAGGGCCAGGACCGCCATCCCGGTGATGGGCTTGGAATCGGAAGCCCAGTCGAACGCGGTCTCAGGCGTGAGAGTGGTGCCCGTTGACACGCGCGCCGAGCCCACCGCTCCCGCCCAGACGGCGACGCCGCTGCGCGCGGCCGCGGCCGAGCACCCGGGGAGATCGGGCTCGAGGACCGTGGCCATGAGGGCGTTTGCTTGCTCTTGGGGTGTGGTGCCCTGGGTGAGCCACGGGGAGGGGTCGCGTGGGGACGACGCGCATGCCGCGAGCGCCAGAAGGGCGGCCGAGGCGAAGACGACGCCCGACCGACGAATCGCTTGTGCCGCCACGCCGCGAGCCTACGCGCGGCCTCCCGGGACCTTCCATGGGGGATCGCCCCCGTTCTTCGTGGTTGCCCTCGGGGATTCCCCGGAGCGGCTCACAGTCCGGGCGAGTGCCGGGGCACCCTGTTAGGCGGAGAGCTCGCGCGGCTCGTCGCCCTGCTCGTCGACCTGAGCTGTCCTGCGCTCCACGGCGTCCCTGCGCCACAGCGCGGCCCTGCTGAGCAGGGGCAGGCCCTGCGTCTCGTCGAGCGCGTCCCAAATCGAACCGACCGGTCCCCGGGGCTCCTCGGCGAGCGCCGCCGCCTCGTCGGGCGCTGCGTCGGCCACGATGGGGATCGCGGCCGTGACGGCGAGCTGGGGTATGGGGCCGGTGTACGGTTCGGTCCACTCGACCTCCGTCAGCCACCGCACGCCGGCGAGGGGCGTGGCGAGCCCGGGCTGGATCTGACTCAGCACGGTCAGCCGACCCTGTGGAGCCAGCGCACGGGGGCACCGTGGCCGGCGTATCGGAAGGGCTCGAGCTCCTCGTCCCACGCGGATCCCAGGGCCAGGTCCATGGCCCGCTTCAGGTCGGCGGCGTTGCCGCCTGCCTCGATCGCGGACCGGATGCGGTCCTCCGGGACGACGATGTTGCCAGCGACGTCGGTGACGGCGTGGAAGATCCCGAGGCTTGGGGTGTGGCTCCAGCGGCCGCCGTCGCAGCCGTAGGAGGGCTCCTCCGTGACCTCGTAGCGGACGTGCTCCCAGCCGCGCAGGGCCGACGCGAGGCGCGCGCCGGTGCCCTGGGTGCCCTGCCACGAGACCTCGCAGCGAAGCAGGTTGGGGCCCGCGGGCTGTTCGGTCCAGTCGAAGGAGGCGCGTGGCCCAACGACGTTCGTGGTCGCCCACTCGATATGCGGGCACATGGCACGCGTGGCGGAATGCACGAAAAGTACACCGCGGGTAATGGCAGCCATGACCCTTCCTTCCTGTCTAGGTGCGTCTTCCCCAACGACCTCGACAGGAACGGCGGCGCCGAACACGGTGTCTCTGCCTTCTATGGTGCCCCACCGGGGCAAATTACGCCAGTGTCATACGCCCGGGCGCGTCCTACACCGCGTGCTCGATCTCCTCGCGGATCTGGCGGAGGGCCCGCTTGCGGACGTCCTTGGCGAGGCGGTCGATGAAGAGCTTGCCTTGGAGGTGGTCCGTCTCGTGGTGGATGAGACGGGCCCAGATTCCTTCGCCCTCGATCACCACGGGGTTGCCGTCCAGATCCGTGCCCTCGCAGCGGGCGAACGCCGGCCGATCGCATTCGAACCACAGCCCGGGAACGCTGAGGCACCCCTCCTCGCCCAACTCCTGCTTCTCTTCGCTCGTGGCCGTGACGACGGGGTTGAGCATGTAGCCAACGTTGCCGTCGATGTTCCAGGAGAACGCGCGGAGGCTCACGCCGATCTGATTCGCTGCGAGGCCCGCCCGCCCCTCGGCGTCGACGGTCTCCAGGAGGTCCGCGACGAGCGCGCGCACGGCGTCGTCGATCTGGGTGATGGGCTCGCACGGGGTCCTCAACACGGGGTCGCCGGTCACCCGGATCTCTCGCATCGCCATGCCGGTATTCTTCCACGACCCTACGATGGGGACGTGATCCTCGAGACCGAGCGGCTGGTCCTTCGCCCCTACCGGATCTCCGACGCGACGGCCGTCCACGCCTACGGGTCGGATCCCGAGGTGTGCCGCTACACGGACTTCGGGCCCAACACCTGGGACGACACGCTCGCCTTCCTTCAAACGGCCGTCAACCCCATCCCGCCCAAGATCGAGCTCGCGATCACGATTCGGGGCGACGACGCCGCGGCGGGCGGGCTGGGCGCCTGGCCGGTCGCGGAGGGGCGCTGGGAGATGGGGTGGGTGCTCCGGCGCGACGCGTGGGGCAAGGGATACGCGACGGAGGCGACGCGGGCGGTGTTCGGCGAGGTCGCGGCGAGGGGCGACGTCCACACGATCTTCGCGCGGTGCCGCCCGGAGAACCTCGCCTCCGCGCGCGTGATGGAGAAGCTCGGCATGCGGTACGTCGAGCTCATCCCGCGAGAGTCGCACGTTCGGGGCGAGTGGGTCGATTCCCACGTGTACGAGGCGATCATCCCCGGAGCGGATGTGCCAGCCTAGAGCCATGGCCATGCCCGAGATCCGATGGGCCGCTTCCGCCGCCGCGATTCGCGAGGCGGAGGCCGAGCCGCTGGCTCGCGAGGGCGAGGCCGCCCTGATGGACCGAGCCGCCGCTGCCGTCGCCGGTGCGGCGTGGTCCCTGCTCGCCGAGCGCGACATCGACCCGTCCGGAATCCGAGCGGTCCTGCTCGTCGGCACGGGCAACAACGGTGGCGACGCGCTGCTCGCGGGAACTCTCCTAGCGCGCCGGGGGGCGGACGTCGCGGCGCTCCTGGTGGGAGGAACCGCGCACCTGCGCGGCCTCACGCAGCTGGGCGAGGCGGGCGGGCGCGTCGTGGCTCAGCCCGACCCCGCCAATGCCGGCGAGTTGCTCGCTGGCGCGAACCTCGTCATCGACGGGGTCGTCGGACTCGGAGCGAAGCCCGGCCTCCGCGAACCTGCGGCCTCCCTCGTCGCCGCGATCCCCCCGTCGGCGACCGTCGTCGCCGTCGACCTGCCGAGCGGACTCGACGCGGACGATAGCGCCGCCGACGCGCCGCACGTCGCCGCTCACGCGACGGTGTCGTTCACCGCCCCGACGGCGTGCGTCCTGCTTCCTCCCGCGGCGGCGTCGGCCGGCCGCGTGACCTTCGCGGACGTCGGCGTCCCCGCCCCCGAGCCGCAGAGCCACGGCCCCGCGAGGCTCACCGAGGCGGGGGTCGCGGCGCGATGGCCGGTGCCGAGCTCGGGCGACGACAAGTACTCCCGGGGCGTCGTCGGGGTGATCGCGGGCTCGGAGGCGTATCCGGGCGCGGCCGTCCTCGCCTGCTCCGCCGCGGTCCGCTCGGGTGCGGGAATGGTCCGCTACGTGGGGCCGAGGCGTGCACAGGACCTGGTGCTGGGCGCGCGTCCCGAGGTCGTGGCCACCGCGCCGACGCTGCCGCTCCCCCGCGTCGACGCCTGGGTCCTGGGGCCTGGCGTCGCCCACGACCCCGACCAAGAGGCGGCGATCCTTGCCGCACTCGCGAGCGGCGTCCCGTGCGTCGTCGACGCCGGCGCGATCGAGCCCGTCGTCGAGGCGCGGGCATCGGGCGCCGCGCAAGGCGGGCCCGGACCGGACTCCCTCCTCCTCACCCCCCACGCCGGCGAGCTGGCCCGCGCGCTTGAAACGGTGGGCGCCTCGCAGACGGCGGACGACATCGCCCGCGACCCCGCCGCCGCGGCGCGGCGGCTCGCGGAGGCCGCGCGCGCGACCGTCCTGCTCAAGGGCGCCGTCACCATCGTCGCCGAGCCGGGCGGGACCCTGTGGAGCCAGGCCGAAGCGCCCACCTGGCTCGCGACAGCCGGGGCCGGGGACGTGCTCGCGGGGATCGCCGGGGCCCTCCTCGCGACGGGGCTTCCCGCAGGCGTCGCCGGGGCGCTCGCGGCATCCGTCCACGGGCGGGCCGCGCGGCTCGCCTCGGACGGCGGTCCGATCGGCGCGCTCGATGTGTCCACAGCGCTCGCGGCGATCGTCGCGTCGCTCGGCCGCGGCGTGGCGTCGCTGCTCGCGGACGGCGACCGCGCCGTCTAGGTGCGGAGGCCTACGGGGCGAGCGCGGGCGCGCGGCCGATCACCACGGTCGCCGCGCGCCCCTCGTCCCTCGCGACCGTGGTCACAAGGCCCGCGCGCCGCATGTGAGCCTCCGTCGTCGCGGCCTGCCCGCGGCCCGTCTCGATGAGCAGGTGGCCCCCTGGCGCGAGCCACGCGGGCGCGCCCTCGGCGATCCGGCGGTGAAGGTCGGTTCCGTCCGCGCCGCCGTCGAGCGCGACGCGGTTCTCGTGGTCCCGAGCCTCCGGAGGCATCGTCGCAATCGCGTCGGTCGGGACGTACGGGGCGTTCGCGACGACGAGCGAAACCCGTCCCCGAAGCGCCGGTGGCAGCGCGTCGAACAGGTCGCCCCCCGACGACGATCGCACCCGTCCCCACGAGGTTCTCCTCGGCGCACGCCACCGCCACGGGGTCGATGTCGGTCGGCGTGAAGGGTCGCGCCGGGAACTCCGGCGGCGAGCGCGACGGCGACGGCCCCCGAGCCGCAACACAGGTCGACGATCACGTCTGGGCTGGTCGCCCGGGCGATCGCCTCGCGCACGAGCGCCTCGGTGCGTCGGCGCGGGACGAACACGCCCGGTACGACGGCGATCCGCCGTCCCAAGGAACTCCGCCCACCCCACGATGTACTCGAGGGGCTCCCCCGCGATCCGGCGCGCGACGCGGGCCTCGAAGGTCGCGAGGTCGCCGTCGAACTCCGCGAGCAGCACGCCCGCCTCGTCCTCGGCGAAGACGCATCCGGCCGTGCGCAGGCGCGCGGCGACGTCCTCGAGCGACGGACGGGCGCTGGCGGAGCGGGGCACGGGCGGCCTTTCGCCTGGGGCAACGGACGACGTCAGAGTAGTTCACCGGCTCGGGGCCGCCCGCTGGACCGAACGACCGTTCGTGCTATTCTAGAGGCGGATTCCCGACAACGAACGGACCGATCGTGACCGCAAGCCCCATGATCCTCGCCCTCCGCCCCGTCGAGCCCATCGCCGAGATCACGCGCGAGGACGTGGAGGCCGATCTCGCCTACGGGCGGGACGAGTGACGGCTCCACCCCGCGCGGCGGTCAAAGGCCGCGCGACGCGGGAGGCCATCCTCGAGGAAGCCGTCGACGCCTCGAGCGAACTCGGGCTCGACGGGCTCTCGATCGGCGCGCTGGCCACCAGGACCGGCATGTCGAAGAGCGGGCTCTACGCGCACTTCGCCTCCAAGGAGGACCTCCAGTGCGCGGTCCTAGATGCGGCCGCCGAGCAGTTCCGCGCCACCGTTCTGGCGCCGGCGTTCCGCGCCCCCCGCGGCCGCCCGCGCCTCGAGAGCCTGTTCGAGCATTGGATGCACTGGGAGAACGAGGCGCACTCCGGCGGCTGCCCCTTCCTCGCCGCGGCGGCCGAGTTCGACGACCGACCGGGACCCGTCCGCGACAAGATCGCCTTCTACCTCGACGCCCAGAGCGATGTCATCCGCAAGGCGGCCCAGATCGCCGTCGATGAGGGCCACTTCGCTCCGGGCCTCAACACGGAGCAGTTCGCATTCGAGGTCTGGGGCGTGCTCCTCGCGTACCAGCAGTACGAACGGCTCCTCGACAAGGCCGACGCCGCCGATCGCGCCCGCCAGTCGCTCGCGGCGCTCTTCGACCGCGCGGCGGCTTAGGACTCGGGAACGACCGGCGGGACCGCGTCAAGCGCCCACCGAATCGTCGAGGTCACGGCGCGCCCGCCCGTTGCCACGAAGGTCCGCTCGAGCCGCGGACGATGCGGCAGCCCGAGCGGTTCCCTCGTCCACGCGGGCAGCATTCCGATCGCCGCGGCCACGAGCACCCGGTACGCGGGCTTGGCCGCCCACGGCAAGGGTGCGCGGCGGCGCAGGAAGTCCGCGACGACGAGCGCATCCGGCGTCGCGCGGAGCTCGGGGCGGTAGTCCCGAAGCGCCGAATTCAGCTCGGCGACTGTCGTCGGAACGGTCGGAATCCCGAGCTTCGACGCAACGAATCCGCTCTGAGAAACGAACTCGTCGCAGCCCGCGGCGTCCAGCGGGCGCCTGCCATACCGTTGATGCGCCGCGAGGAAGCTGTCCACCTCGGCCACGTGAACCCACAGGAGGAGGTGCGGATCCGACGCCTCGTACTGGTCCCCGTCCGGCGTCGTCCCGACAACGCGCTTGTGGCGCGCGCGCACGATCCGCACCGCGCGTTCGGCGTTCTCGATCGTGCCGAAGGAGGTCTCGGCGAGGAAGGTCGCCGTGCGCTGGAGGCGGCCCCACGGGTCGCTCTCATAGCCCGAGTGCTCGGCGACGGCCGCCATGACGCGCGGCTGCAGGGACTGGAGGAGCAGCGCCCTCACGCCGCCCACGAACATGGACGCGTCGCCGTGGACGCGCACGATCGCGCTGTCGGGGGCGAACCAGCGAGGCCCGCGCGGCCCGTGAATCGCGTTGCGCGCGGCGGCCGGGTTCGGGCCAGCGACGCGGCGGAGCACGGCGAGCGCCGCCGCGCGGCGAAGGCGCGAATGCCTCCGCGCCGCTGGCGGTTCGCCCATCACAACGTCGGCGCGTCGGGCGAGAACAACGAGATCTCGTGCCACGCCGGCCACAGGTCGCCGAGGCTCGTCGTGACCACCCGGACGCTCACCACGCCCGCGAGCGGCGCGTCGGGCTCGTAGACGAGGACGTCGTTCTCGTTCGTCACGCCGTCGAAGACCGCCACCCTCGTCAGCTCGCCACCCTCCACCTGCACCCACAACTCGTGAACGGACGGCCCCGGGGGGTCCTGCGCGACCGCGAGCTCGAATCGCTCGATCGTCGTGGGCGCCGCGAGGTCGAGTTGGACCCACTGCGGGCTCACCCCGGAAGCGTTCCAGAGCCCTGGCCCGCCGTCGTTGATGGCGGACGCGCCCGCGCCGTCCAGGGCGCTTGAGGCGCTCACCGTCGCCGTCAGCGCGGCGTTGTAGCGAATGAAGTCGAAGTCCCCGTACTCGCACGGGTCGGGGCGGTTGACCGGGGCCACGACCTGGGAGACGTAGCGCTCGCCCTCCGACGCCCAGTACATGTCCCGAAGGTCATCGCCCCGCCACGCCCAGACAAGGTAGCCGTCGATGCCCTCCCGGCAGGCTCCCACCTCCATGCCCATCATCGCGGCCGCGCCGTCCGCCTCCGTGGGGAACCACTCCTTGATCGCGCCGTACTCGCCGAGCAACACCGGCATCTGCTCCGCCCCGGCGAGGCCGAAGTTCTCCCAGATGTCGGCGTCCTTGACGCCGTTGCCCGGGTAGTGGTGGATGTCGATGAAGTCCGCCGACGAGTGGCGGAGGAAGTAGGCGGTGCGCGCGACGCGGGGGTCGTCGCCGAGGACGGGGTGCGGGGCGTTCGGGGTGAAGAATCCGACGGTGACGAGCGCGGTCGGGTCGATCGCGCGGATGGCGGTGCGAAGGGTGTCCTCCCAATACGCCGTGCTCTCGTCGTAGAGCCGGTCCTTGTCCGCCGGGTTCGACATGTCGTACGTCTGGCCGTTCGCGGCGGTGACCGTTCCCGAGGCGAGCGACATCGGCGGCTGGTTCGCGTAGACGTGGTACTCCTGGCGGAGCTCGTAGCCCAGGATGTCGTCCGTCGCCGCGCCGCGGTCCACGAGGCCCTGGACGATCTTCGTCCAGTAGTCGACGTAGGTCTCGACCCCGGTGGGCGTGAAGAACTCGTTGGCCGCGCCCTGGAACTGGGGCGACTCGTGGCTCGCGGTCTGGTTGATCCACCACGAGTCGTCGGGAAGGGTGTTCGAGCTGAGGAACACCTCGATCCCGTGCCCCTTGGCGAGCGACAGCAGATCGGCGAGGTTGTCGAGGAACGCGGGGTTGAGTTCGGTCCCCGTGGGGCCGGTGTCGATCGCGCCGTAGCTCGGGTTCGCGACGTCGACCATCACGCGGATCGTGTTGTACCCGAGCGCCTCGATCTGCGCGAGGTCGGCGTCGACGGTGGCGCGATCCCAGTAGGTGGTGGACAGGAGCGCGTCGCTCACGTTGCCCGTGCCCGGCGCCGCGACCCAGTGGTTGAAGTTGAATCCCCGCGGCGTGAACGTCTCCCCCGTCGCGATCGTGTAGAACTCGCCCGCGCCGTCGACGACGCGCGTGCCGACGGCGTGGTCCGGCGGCCCCGCGCTCTCGCGATCGGTGGGCGCGGGTCCCGCCGACGACGGGGCGCCGGCCGAGCAGGCGGGCAGGGACAGGGTCGCGGCGAGCGCGAGGGCCGTGATAACGCTACGCGACGTCTTCACGGGCTCAGCATGGCACGCCCGGGCGCGGTCGGCGAGGAGGAATCCCTCGGTGGGCCAGGCGGGGCTCGAACCCGCGACCGACGGATTATGAGTCCGCTGCTCTAACCGGCTGAGCTACTGGCCCTCGACGGTCCGCCCAGCGTACGCGGGCGCGCCGGACCTCGCGCCCCACGCGACGCCGCGATCTAGCTGGTCTGCAGTTCGTACGCCGCTCTCGCCGTGCTGCGTGTAGTCAAGACCCGTCGAACTCGTCCTTGTCGGACACGCGCAGGCCCATCGTCCCTCGCACGAGCCACGCGAGGACGTAACTCACCACGAACGCGAACACCGAGGCGGCGAGCACGGCGACGGCCTGCTTGCCCAGTTGCACCGCGCCGCCCCCGTTGAGGAGCCCGACGGTCTGGCCGCCGCCCGCGAGGAGCGCGCGACCGAGGAACCCGATGAACAGCATCCCGACGACGCCGCCGACGTAGTGGACGGCGAGCACGTCGAGCGAGTCGTCGATCTTGAAGCGGAACTTGAGCTTCAATCCCCAGAAGCACACCAGGCCGGCGACGAAGCCGAGCAGGAGCGCAGGCAGCGGGTCGAGGAAGCCGGCGGCGGGGGTGATCGCCACGAGCCCCGCCACGGCGCCCGTCGCCGCGCCGAGGGCGGTGGGCTTGCCGACGCGCCAGCGCTCGATCATGAGCCAGCCGAGGACGCCGCCGACGCCGGACATGTGGGTGCCGAGCGCGGCGGACGCGGCATCGGCGCCCGCGGCGAGGGCGGACCCGGCGTTGAACCCGATCCAGCCGAACCACAGCAGGCCGGCGCCCAGGATGGTGAGGGGAAGGTTGTGGGGCTGCATCGAGCTCCCTCGGCCAGCCCTTGCGGCGTCCGAGGACGGCCGCGAGCGCGAGCGCGGACGCGCCGGAGCAGATCTCCACGACGGTGCCGCCCGCGAAGTCGAGCACGCCCCACTTCGCCATCCAGCCGTCGGCGCCCCACGCCCAGTGCGCCAGGATCGGATAGACCGCGACGGACCACAGCGCGAGGAAGACCATGCGTCGACGCGAAGCGCATGCGGTCCGCGCCCGCGCCGGTGATGAGCGCTCCCGTGATGATCGCGAACATCATCTGGAACATGACGAAAGCGGCCGGGGGGAACGTGTAGTCGAAGGCACCCGCGTCGTTGATGTGCCGCAGCCCGAGGAAGTCGAAGCCGCCGACGAGCCCAGCGCCGGCGTCGGGCCCGAACGCGAGGGTGAAGCCCACGAGCGTCCAGGTCACGGAGATGACGGCGAGCGCGGCGAAGCTGTACATGAGCATGGCGAGCGCGTTCTTGGCGCGGACCATGCCCGCGTAGAAGACGGCGAGCCCGGGAGACATCAGGAGCACCAGGGCGGTGCAGACGAGCATCCAGGCGGTATCACCGGTGTCGAGGGCCATGGGATCTCTCCTCACTGGCGCGCCGTCGGCCCGGACCCCGATGCCCGGAGCGCCCCAACACGCGCCCCCGAGCGTATAGATTCCACGTTTCGGGAATGTTTCCGAGGCGTTAATTAGGCGTTGGCCGGGGCGCGGAAGCGAGGCTGAGCCGTGATCGTCGGCCCGGGCGCGATCCGGTACAGTAGTGCCTCGCGATCCTCCGTAGCTCAATTGGCAGAGCAGCCGACTGTTAATCGGCAGGTTACTGGTTCGAGTCCAGTCGGGGGAGCCACAGACACCCGGGTCACTCGACGTCGAGATACAAGCGGGTGCCCTCGCCGAGGGCCGTGGCGACCCGGTCGCCGCCGACGAATCCGACCGCCGCGTAGAAGTCCGCCGCGTGGGGATTCGCTATCACCGCGAGTCGCCGATAGCCGCCCGACTTGGCCGACACGATGGCATCGGCGATCAGGTCCCGCGCGACGCCACGACGCCGGAAGCGCGGGTCGACGAACAGGTCGTCGAGTTCGAGTTCCCCGTCCGAGCCGATCGCCAGCGTCGAGAACCCCAGGACGGCTCGCGCGCCGTTGACCTCCGCCTCCATCAGCCGCGTCCGGCCAGCGGGGATCCCGTCGCCGGCGAAGTCGAGGAACTCCGGATTCTCGAGAAGTCCGGGCGCGTCGCCGGGGTTGGACAACGACGCCGCGCGGTACACCCGCCGCAACTCGGCAAGGTCGGCGGCGACGGCCGTTCGAACGGTCCGCGCCGCCGCTACGTGTTCGGGCATCGGCCCATTTCAACATCGCGGGCGCGAGCCGTCAACGACCACGGCCCCGCCCGCGTCACCTCCGCACGCGGTACGCGACCGTCACGTACGGGAGATCAACGGATCCGCCGCCCGCGAGGCCGGAGACGCCGTCCAGCACCGCCGCGACCTGCGCCTCGGTCGCCGCCCTGCCCTCGTCGTCCGCCGCGATGTAGTACGACCGCGAACGCACCATCGCCTCGAGCGAAGCCCTCGTCATCGGCTGCGCCCACTCGAATCGGCGCTCCTCGAGGGCGCCGAACGGCTCCCCGACCGTCGGTCCGCCGGACTCGATGAGCGCATCGCCGGGGGCGAGGTGCATCGCGTCGGTCAGCGCGGCGACCCAGGGCTCGCGCCGGTCGCGCAGGTTCCACACCAGGCCGAGCGCGCCACCTGGGGCGAGGACGCGCGCCACCTCGCGCGACGCGCGCTCGACGTCCACCCAGTGCCACGCCTGACCCACGACGACGGCGCCGACGCTGGCGTCGGGCAGCGGGATCTCCTCGGCGCTGCCCACCTCGGCGCGCACGCCGGGGAGCGCGGCGGTGAGGCGAGCGAGCATCGCGGCGTCCGGGTCCACGGCGATCGCCTCGCGGCCGAGCGCGAGGACTCCCCGCGTCAGTTTGCCGGTGCCGGCGCCGAGGTCGAGAACCGTCCCCTCGGTGCCCTCAAGCATCCACGCGACGGCCTCGGCGGGGTATTCGGGGCGGCCAGCCTCGTAGGCGTCGGACGCGACCCCGAAGCTCGTTCCGTCGATCACCCCGCCATCGTACGGCGGGCGCTGCTAGTCCCCGGCCTTCTTGAGCCGCGCCGTGGCGCGCCCGCGGGTCTGCTTGTCCAGGATCACCTTGCGGAGGCGCACGAACTCCGGCGTCACCTCCACGCACTCGTCCTCGCGCGCGAAGTCGAGGCACTCCTCGAGCGTGAGGCGGCGCGGCGGGGTGAGGCTCTCGAAGTTGTCGCTCGTGGAGGAGCGGATGTTCGTGAGCTGCTTCTCCTTGGTGATGTTGACGTCCATGTCCTCGCCGCGCGCGTTCTCGCCGACGATCATGCCCTCGTAGACCTCCTGCGTGGGCTGCACGAAGAACGTGCCGCGGTCCTGGAGCGCGATGAGCGCGTTCGGGGTCACGGGGCCGGGGCGGTCCGCGACGAGCGAGCCGGAGCTGCGGTACTCGATCGGCCCGGCCCAGCGCTCGTAGCCCTGCGCGATGGACGACGCGATGCCCGTGCCGCGCGTGTCCGTGAGGAACACCGAGCGGAACCCGATGAGGCCGCGCGCGGGGACCAGGAACTCCATGCGCACCCAGCCGGTGCCGTGGTTCGACATGGTCGTCATGCGGCCCTTGCGGCCCGCGAGCAACTGCGTGACCGTCGCCGAGGTGCTCCTCGGGAACGTCGACGGTGAGGTGCTCCATGGGCTCGTGGACGTGGCCGTCGACGGTCTTGGTGACCACCTGCGGCTTGCCCGACGGTCAGCTCGAAGCCCTCGCGGCGCATCTGCTCCACGAGGATCGCGAGCGCGAGCTCGCCGCGGCCCTGGACCTCCCACGCGTCGGGACGGTCCGTCGGGAGGACGCGGATGGACACGTTGCCGACGAGCTCGCGGTCGAGGCGGTCCTTGATCTGGCGCGCGGTGACCTTGCCGCCCTTGGTCGCGGCCGGCGAGCGGGGACGTGTTGATGCCGATCGTCATGGAGATCGCGGGGTCGTCGATCGCGATGAGGGGCAGGGGCCGCGGGTCGTCCACGTCCGTGAGCGTCTCGCCGATCGTGATCTCCTCGATGCCAGCGACGGCGACGATGTCGCCGGGGCCCGCGCTGTCCGTCGGGACGCGCTCCAGGCCCTTGGTCTCCAGCAGCTCGGTGATCTTGACGTTCTTGATGCGTGCCGTCCTTGCGCGCCCACGCCACCGTCTGGCCCTTCCTGATCTCGCCGTTGTAGACGCGCAGCAGCGCGAGGCGGCCGAGGAACGGGGAGGCGTCGAGGTTGGTGACGTGCGCCTGGAGCGGGCGCGCCCTCCTCGTAGCTGGGCGCGGGGACGCGCTCCAGGATGACCTTGAAGAGCGGCTCGAGGTTCGGGTGGTCCGGCATCTCGCCGTCGGCGGGCTGGTTCATCGAGGCGCGGCCCGCCTTCGCGGACGCGTAGACGACGGGCACGGCGAGGAGCGAGTCGATGTCGAGGTCGGGGACCTCGTCGTGAAGGTCGGAGGCGAGGCCGAGCAGGAGGTCGTGCGTCTCCTCGACGACCTCGGCGATGCGCGCGTCGGGCCGGTCCACCTTGTTGACGACGATGATGACGGGCAGGTGCGCGGCGAGCGCCTTGCGCAGCACGAAGCGGGTCTGCGGGAGCGGGCCCTCGGACGCGTCGACGAGCAGGACGACGCCGTCGACCATGCTGAGGCCGCGCTCCACCTCGCCGCCGAAGTCGGCGTGGCCCGGGGTGTCGATCACGTTGATCGTGACGGGCTCGCCGCCGGCGGCCTCGCCCGTGTAGCGGATCGCGGTGTTCTTGGCGAGGATCGTGATGCCCTTCTCGCGCTCGAGGTCGCCCGAGTCCATCGCGCGCTCGTTGACGTGGGCGTGGTCGCCGAAGGCGCCGCCCTGCCACAGCATGGCGTCGACGAGGGTCGTCTTGCCGTGGTCGACGTGGGCCACGATGGCGACGTTGCGCAGGTCGGTGCGCAGGGGCATGGGGAACTCACTTCGTTGGTGGGGATCGCCGACCGTGCCAGGGCGGCCGGAACAGTCTACTCTGCGACCCCTGGGGCGGGTCACCCCGGGTCGATGATCTCCCCATTGCGCGGGACTCGACCGCCGAAAGCGATGGGCCAAGGCGAAGCGCGACGCACCTCGCCGTCGTCCATCGCCTGGACATGCACGTGGGGCTCGGTGCTGTTGCCCGAGTTTCCGCAGCGCCCCAACCGCTCGCCCACCCGCACGCTCTGGCCGCGCCGCACGGCGAGACTCCCCCGCTGCAGGTGACATAGCGCGACGACAACGCCGTCGCTCGTCTCAATCATCACGTGGTTGCCGGCGAGTGCAACCCAACCAGATCGCGCCCGCCGGCGCTGCGTGAGGGCATAGCCGACCGACGGAAATCCCCGAAAGGATGCGTGATCCGGCTCGGCGTCGTGGGCTGCGACGATCACGCCAGGCACGGGCGCAAGGATCGGGCGCCCGAAGCCAGGGAATCGCTCGGCCGACTCGGAGCGAAGCAGCGACGCCAGAGTGAACGGTGCCGTGCGCCCGCGCTCGTCGACGGGAACGAAGTCGATTGCGTACGCCGTCGCCAGCAGCGTCGTGCCATGACTGGGGACGGCGTTCGCCGGGCTGTTCTCGGTCCTCCAGCGACCCGCGAACGGGTACGCCAAGTCGACGGCCGCCGCGTCGCGTCCGACCCCCACGACTACTCCTCTCGGTGCGCCCGCCGCTCTCCCTCGAGCGCGACGACCTCGGCGAACGCCTCCTGGTACCCCTCGTTGCCTTCGCCGATGCGCTGCATGCGCCCCCGGACCTCCCCGATGCGCCGGGTCAGGCTCAGATCCTGCACGCGGGACAGGACGCTCTTGACGTACCGCCCCATCTCCGAGGGCCGATCCTGCGGGACGGGCGACACGATGAGCTCGGACACGAGCGGCGCGAGCACCTCCCCCACCTCGTCGGCGACCCGATTGGCCCAGTCCTTGCCCGCCGCCGCGATGCCGCCTGCGGCCGCGATCCCGTCGAGCACCGCCCGGTACTGCGGCACCGTGAACGTCTCGGGCCCGATGCCCGCGGCCCACGCCGGCTCCACCTTGTCCGGCATCTGCAGCAGGACCTCGAGGGCGAGGCGCTCGGCCCGGACGACGGGGTCCTTGGGATCCGGCCCCACCGCCGGGGCGACGGGGGCCGCGCCCGCGCTCGGAGCGCCACCCCGGCCCGCGCGCGCCGCGGCCGTCACCGCGTGCATCACCTCGGCGGGCTCCATGCCGAGCCATCCCGAGAGCAGGCGCGCGTACTCGGGCCGATCGCCGCGTCGCGGATTCCGGCGACGACGGGCGCCGCGGCCCTGAGCGCGGCGACGCGCCCCTCGGGCGTCTCGAGGTCGTTGCCCGCGAGCGCCGCCTTGATCGACGAACTCGTAGAGCGGCACGCGGGCCTCGACGAGCGCGCGCAACGGCCGCGTCGCCGTCTCGCAGGCGCAGGTCGCATGGGTCGAGCCCGTCGGGCCCGACGGCGACGAAGGTCTGCGAGAGGAAGGCCGCGTCGAGCTGGAAGGACTTGAGCGCGGCGTTCTGGCCCGCGTCGTCCGCGTCGAAGGTGAAGATCACCTCGCGCGCGCGACCCGCCGACCTTCGTCGGCGCCGCCAGCGTCGCCCCGATGCAGGCGCCGCACCACCTTGACGTGCTCCTCGCCGAACGCCGTGCCGCACGTCGCCACCGCGGTCGTCACCCCCGCGAGGTGGCACGCCATGACGTCGGTGTATCCCTCGACCACCACGACCCTGCGCGTCGACGCGATGTCCTTCTTGGCGAGGTCGAGGCCGTAGAGCACCTGGGACTTCTTGTAGAGCGCGGTCTCCGGGGTGTTGAGGTACTTGGGGCCCTCGTCGTCCTCGTAGAGCTTGCGCGCGCCGAATCCGATGACCTCGCCGGTGACGGCGCGGATGGGCCACACCAGGCGGCCCCGGAAGCGGTCGTACAGCCCGCGCTGCCCGCGCGAGGCCAGCCCTGACGCCTCGATCTCCGGCTCGGTGAACCCCTTGCCGCGCAGGTGCTCGAGGAGCGCCGACCAGCCCTTGGGCGCGTACCCCACCCCGAACTGCTCCGCCGCCTCCTTGCCGAACCCGCGCCCGGTCAGGAAGTCGCGGCCCGTCTTGGCCTCGGGCGTCACCAGCTGCTCCACGAAGAACTCCGCCGCGACCCGGTGCGCCTCGAGCAGCCGGCGCCTGCCTCCCCCGCCGTCGGACGGGCCGCGCTGGCCCCCGGACTCGTACCGAAGCGTCACGCCCGCGCGCCCGGCGAGGTACTCCACCGCCTCGGCGAACGGCAGGCCGTCGGCCTTCATGATGAACGCGATGACGTCGCCGCCCTCGCCGCATCCGAAGCAGTGCCAATGGCCCTGGGTCGGGCGGACGTGGAAGGACGGCGACTTCTCGTCGTGGAAGGGGCACAGGCCCTTGAGGGAGCCGACGCCGGCCTGCTTGAGGGCGACGCGCTCGCGCACGATGTCCTCGAGGGGCGCGCGCTCGCGCACGGACGCGATGTCGTCGCGATTGATCGTGCCTGCCATGTCTCTCCTCAGGCCCCTCCCACCCTATGCGCCACGGCTAGGCTGGGGTACGAGCGAAAGGGTTGCCGTGAGAGTCGACGCGTTCCTGGCGGATTCCGCCGAGGTCATCAACAACAAGATCTACGCGCTTGGCGCGGGCTGGAACACGATCTTCGCGCGGAACTTCCCGGTGGTGCACCGGCGCCTCACCGTCGCCGCGACCGTGCACGTGCCCTTCACGGACACGAACAGCGCGCACCGTTTCGAGCTTCGCCTCATCACCGAGGACGGCGCCGAGCACCCCATCGGGATGCGCGCCGACGCGGAGGGCAATCCCACGCCCGTGACGGCCATGGGCGGCGAGTTCACGCTCGGGAGGCCGCCGCAGCTCGTCGACGGCGACGAGCAGATCGCGTGCTTCGCGTTCACGATCGACGGGATGCGCTTCGACACGCCGGGAATGCTCGTCGTGGGTCATCACGGTCGACGGCGACGAGGCGACCCGGCTCCCCATGCGCGTCCAGGAGCAGCGGGTCTAGGACCAGCCCGATGGAATGGTTCTCCGAGGGCCTCGTCGCGGCGCTCTACGCCGCATACGCGGTCACATTCGTCGCGGCGCTCGTCACGTGGTGGGTTCCGGGGGCGTACGGGTGGCTGCGCCGGAGCGTCGTCGCGTCGCGCATCGGCGGTGGCCGCGCAGACCGTCGGCGCGGTGATCGTCCTCGGCTGGGGCGCGGGCCCCTTCTCCTTCGTCACGGCGATCGGCTACATCATCGTCGCGCCCATCGTCCTCGCGCTCTTCGGGATCGGCCGCCTGGGGGCCGCGCCCGAGCCCGGCGAGCGCAGGGACCCCGACGCGCCCGTGCTCAGCCCGCGCCAGATTCAGAAGGTGGACGCGCTCGCGGCCCTCGTGGCGAGCGCGGCGCTCACCGTCATCGCGTGGCGTATCGCCGCCGTCCTCGCCCCCGTATCGTCCTGACCCGCGCGCCGCTCAGAGAGGCCAACCCGTGACCCCCTTCGCCCGCATCCCCCTCCTGGTGACCTACGCCGTCCTGTTCCTCGCGGCGGCTGGGCGATCCTCGGTGCAGCTCGGCACCAAGGCGTCCGAGGCCCCCGTGCCCTACTCGCTTTCGGCCGCGGCGGCCGTGGTCTACGGGGTCATTGCCTTCGCGCTGTGGCGCGGGACGGCGCGGTGGCGCCGGGTCGCGCTCGTCGGAACGATCGTGGAACTCATCGGGGTCCTGACGGTCGGGACGTGGGGAATCGTCGAGTCAGGGGTATGGCCCGACGAGACCGTGTGGTCCGGCTACGGCTCGGGCTACGGTTGGATTCCCCTGATCCTCCCGCCGCTCGCCCTGTGGGCGCTTATTCGCGTCGGCCGCACCGGAACGCCGCGTGCGCAAGCGGATACGCTGGAAGTCCGGTAGTTCCGGGAGACGCGAAGGAGCGACGATGAGCACGGTGGACAAAGCCAAGGCGCTTGCGGAGGAGATCGCCGGAATGACGCGCGAGGTCGTTGGCGCGGCGACCGGCGACGAGATGATGGCGGCGGAGGGACAGGCCGAGGTCATCGACGCCAAGGCCAAGCTCGCGGGACACCACGCCGAGGAGTCGCCCGAGCGCTGATCCCCGCCGCGCGCTACCGTTTCGCGGCGACGAACTTGTGGTGCAGGTTGTACGCCGACTTGTCCGTGAGGGACGCCACCTGATCGACGGCGACGCGGAATCGCGCGGCGTCGTCCGACGCCTCGCGCCACGAGGCAGCGAAGTGGGGCTCGAGCGCGCTCTCGCCGCGATCGGCGATCGCGAGGACGAGTTCGCCCAGCCGCTGCCGCTGCGCGACGTGCGCCTTGGAATTGTCGCGCGGGGCCATGAGGAAGTGAACGGCGATGCCCTTGAGGACGAGGATCTCCGCCGCGGTGTCCGCGGGGATCACGAGTCTCGCGGCGTGACGGGTGAGCGGGCCTTCGCCGAACTGGGCGCGCGTCGCGTCCGTGACCGCGCCGCAGAATCGGCCGATCAGCTGGCTCGTCATGTCCTTGAGGTGCGCGAGGTCTCGGTGCGAGCCGTCGAACTCCCCCGCCCACGTCGGGAGGGCCGTCAGGCGCTCGAACGCCGCGAGGAGCTCGTCCTCCTCGCCGCGCCCGTACCAGTCGCGTGCGTGGGCCACGACGGCGCGGAGAACCCCGGGGTCGCGCAGGACGGCGAGGGAGACGTGGTTGTGGACCACCGAGTCCTCGACGTCGTGCACGGAGTAGCTGATGTCGTCCGCGAGATCCATCACCTGCGCCTCGAAGGACACTTCCCGCTCCGGAGCGCCCTCGCGGAGCCACGCGAACACGGGGAGGTCGTCGTCGTAAACCCCGAACTTGGTCGTCGGCCGCTTCGAGGTGCGCGGGGGCGCGTCGGCGCGACGCCACGGGTACTTGCTCGAGGCGTCGAGGCTCGCCCTGGTGAGGTTGAGGCCGACGCTCGCGCCCGTGGCGGGGTCGACGGACTTGGGCTCGAGACGCGTCAGCACGCGGATGGTTTGCGCGTTGCCCTCGAAGCCGCCGATGTCCTTGGCAACCTCATCGAGCGCGCGCTCGCCGTTGTGGCCGAAGGGTGGGTGCCCCAGATCGTGGGCGAGGCACGCGGTGTCGACGACGTCGGGATCGCACCCGAGGGACTTGCCGAGCTCGCGCCCGACCTGCGCGACCTCGAGCGTGTGGGTGAGGCGCGTACGAACGAAGTCCCCGGTGCCCGAGACGAGCACCTGCGTCTTGGCGCCCAGCCGCCGCAGCGCCGCGGAGTGGACGATGCGCGCGCGATCCCGTTCGAATGGGGTGCGGGCGGCGCTCTTGGGCGGCTCGGCGACCCATCGCTCGACATCGGCGGCGCCGTAGCCGGGCGGGGGGATGCTCACCCGTCGATGCTACCGGCGCGCCCTGCGCCCGGCGCACGTGCGGCGCCCACCCCAACCGAATGCCACCCTGGTTCGTGGAATGGGTATCCGACGGAACGGGAGCGACGTGAACGCGTGGAAACCCCAGCTCACCGAGCTGATCGATACGCGCTACCGCGCCCTGGTCGGCTACGCCATGCTCGTGACCGCTGGCGACGCGCACGCCGAGGACCTAGTCCAGGACGCCATCCTCGGGGCGTACGGCGCGCTCCGACGCTTCCCGGACGTCGAGGCCGCGGAGGCGTACGTGAGGCGTTCGATCGTCAATCGACACATTGACGTGAGGCGTCGAGCGACGAGGATCCCGCCCGTCCTCCGTCGGTCCGCTGCCGATCGGGCGGAGGCCCCCGATCCCGCCGCCGTCGCGGCGGCGGCGACCGATGTCCAGCGCGCGCTTGCCTCCCTCGCGCCGCGCGAACGCGCGTGCGTGGTCCTGCGCCACATGGAGCAGCTGTCCACGCGCGAGACGGCGGTCGCGCTCGGGCTCGCCGAGGGCACGGTCAAGCGATACCTGGCCGACGCCGTCGCCAAGCTCGCCGACGCCCTCGACTTCGATGACCGCACCAGCCCGGAAACCATCACGGTTAGGAACCCCTCATGACCAACAACGGCACGAATAGCGCGGGTCTCGGTGATCTGCTCGGCGCCGAGTGGCGCGCCGCCACGGCGTCGGCTCCCGCGGCACCCGCAGCCCTCGCCGCACGTGCGGCGCGTAGGCGGCGCCGCAGCGTGGCGTTCGTCGCGCTCGGGAGCGTCGGCGCCCTCGCCGTGGCCGTCGGGGCGGCGATCCCCGGCCTCGCGGCGTTGAGGGACGACGTCGAGCGACGTGGTGCCCGCGTCCACGCCGACGCCGTCGCCGAGCGCCGGAGGGTATCCGGGCTACGGGACCATCGCCCTCTATTTGCGTGAGGTTTCGGCCGCGGACACGGCGGGGACCTCCCTCCTCGACGGGATCCTCCTCGTTCAGGTGTCGGACACCGGGAGGTGGGCGTCCGTGACGTCGATCCCGACGCTGACGGCGACCGGGCCCGTCACCTGCGGTCTGCACGACGGGACTCAGGTGGTCACGTCGGCCACGACGTACCGCGGGCTCTTCTCGGAGATCTCCGAACCCGGCGACCCGCTGAGTGAAGGCGACGCGGATGCCTGCCTCCGGGAGGCGCTCGCGGCGGACTCGGTATCGAGTTCGGCGGCGGGATCGGGGGCGACTTCGGGATGTACCTCTCGCAGCGCGACGCCGGGTCGCACGATCCGGACCTGTGCCTCGGCCATCTCCCGTGTTCTGCCGCCTGCCGTCGGCGCCTCGACCTGCCCCCGGGTGTGACTCGGCGTCCGTCGACGGCGCTGACCGCCGTCATTCGGCCCTACCCGACCACGCCACCGCGGACCGTCACTCCGCGGAGTCGGTACGCGTCGAGCGCGAGGCGCAGGCCGTAGCGGGCCGCTACGTGCTGGCCGAGGCGCTCTTCGTCTCGCCCGTAAGGCCGGGGGCCTCGCCGGACGAGCCCGTCCCGCTTGCGTATCGGGGGCCGGGCTCCGGCCGACGGGGCAAGCCATCATCAGCTCGCCGCGCTGGCCACCTCGTACCCGACGGCACCATGAGTCGACGTCCCGATCTACTTCCGCGTCGTCCCGCTGAGCCTACGACGGCGTCGTCTAGCCCGCTCACAGCTCGATCAGCGACGGACGCGTGGGCCGAGTCCGTGCGGACGTCGTCCGCGACGCCGCCCGGCGGCGTGACGCTCGCGTCAGCCGACGCGGCCTGCTAGCCGCCGGAGACGCTCAGCTCCGCCTCGGCGAGTTTGGCGCGCCACTCGTCGGTCAACTCGCGAGAGTCGAGCCAGCCCTCGGGGACCGCAGGGCGCTTCGGGGTCCCCTGGCGCCCGCGGGGACCCTCGGCGTCGGGTCCGGGGAAGGGAGCGTCGAGGGTGAGGCCGTCGAGGATCTCGCGCAGCTCCGCGAGCGAGGAGACCAGCCCTAGCCGCCTGCGCGTCTCGCCGCCCACCTCGTAACCCTTGAAATACCAGGCCATATGCTTGCGGATTTCCTGCATCGCCTTGTGCTCGTCGCCTCCGAGGTGCGCGACGAGCAGCTGCCCGTGCCGAAACACGGTGTCCGCGACGAACCGCATGCCTGGCTTGACGCGCTCCGGTCGCCCCTCGAACGCCGCCTGCAGGTCGGCGAAGAGCCACGGCCGCCCCATGCACCCGCGCCCCACGACCACGCCGTCGCACCCGGTCTCGGCCACCATCGCGACCGCGTCCTCCGCCGCCCAGATGTCGCCGTTACCGAGCACGGGGATCGACGTCACCGCCTCCTTGAGCGCCGAGATCGCCGCCCAGTCGGCGTGGCCGGAGTAGTAGTCCGCGGCGGTGCGGGCGTGCAGCGCGACCGCCGCGACGCCCTCGCCCTCGGCCATCCTCCCCGCCTCAAGGAAGGTGAGGTGGTCGTCGTCGATTCCCTTGCGCATCTTGACGGTGACCGGGACGCCAGAGGCGGAGGCGGCGCCGACGGCGGCGCGGACGATCTGATGGAACAGCTCGCGCTTCCACGGCAGCGCCGCTCCCCCGCCCTTCCTGGTCACCTTGGGAACGGGGCAGCCGAAGTTGAGGTCGATGTGGTCCGCGAGGTCCTCGTCGACGAGCATGCGGACGGCGGCGGCGACGGTCGCGGGGTCCACGCCGTACACCTGGACGGAGCGGGGGGTCTCGTCGGCGTCGTGGTGGATGATGCGCAGGCTCTCCGGGGTTCGTTCCACCAGGGCGCGGGACGTCACCATCTCCGCGACGTACAGCCCTCCCCCGTGCTCGCGGCACAGGCGCCGGAACGCCGCGTTGGTGATGCCAGCCATCGGCGCGAGAACCACGGGCGTGTCCGCCACGAGGCGGCCGATGCGCAGCGGCGGCAGCAGGCGCGCGGCGGCCGACGGCGTGGGGGTCATCCGTCCATTGTCGCCGATGGGCGCGCGGCGCCCGCATTCCCAGCCGACTCTCAGGATTTCCCCAGGGGGCCTGCACGCGCCGCTGGTCGAGTAGGAGCCAGAATCGAAGGAGAGAGGGATCACCATGACCAGCATCGGAATCGCCCACCGCGCGGCGAGCGCGCTCGTCGCCGTCGCAGTTCTGGCGGGCTGCTCGACCGCCACGGTCACCGCGACCGTCACCGCGACCGGCGAGGACCCCACCCCCGCCCCGACCGTCGCCACGGAGACGACCGACGCGTCGTCCGTCGGCGCCTACCCGGTCGTCGATACGAACCAGTCCGTCACGTACGGCACCCAGACCGCGATCGCGGCGCCCGCGGAGGGCGAGGCCTTCTACGGCCAGGACGCGCAGATCGACGGTAACCAGCCGAGCTACACGGTGAACGGCGACGGCACCGTCACGGACGACGTCACGGGCCTCATGTGGACCCAGACGGGCGACCTCAACGGCGACGGCACGATCAACGCCGCCGACAAGCTGACCTACCGCGAGGCGGCCGCGAGCGCGTCGTCCGTCGACGTCGGCGGCTACACGGACTGGCGCCTGCCGACGATCAAGGAGCTGTACTCGCTCATCGAGTTCTCCGGCTCCGACGCGAGCACGCCCGAGGGCGGCGCGACTCCGTTCATCGACACGTCCGTGTTCGGCTTCGGGTACGGCGACGAGTCGGCGGGCGAACGCCAGATCGACTCCCAGTGGGCCACGTCCACGCTCTACGCCGACGCGAGCGGCCCGCAGCTGATGTTCGGCGTCAACTTCGCCGACGGTCGCATCAAGGGCTACCCGATCGACGCCCTGCCCGGCGGAGGCGCGGGGAACGCCAGCGGCGGCGCGAAGGAGTTCTACGTCCTGTACGTGCGCGGCAACGAGGCGTACGGAGAGAACGCGTTCGTCGCGGGCGGCGACGGCACGGTCACGGACGAGGCGACCGGGCTCATGTGGGCCCAGGACGACGCCGGGACGACGATGTCGTGGGAGGACGCCCTGGCGTGGGCCCAGCAGGCGAACGCCGAGAACTACCTGGGCCACGACGACTGGCGGCTGCCCAACGCGAAGGAGCTCCAGAGCATCGTCGACTACACGCGCTCGCCCGGCACCACGGACTCCGCCGCGATCGACCCCGTCTTCCACGCCACGGCCATCACCGACGAGGCCGGCCAGCGCGACTATGCGATGTACTGGACGTCCACCACGCATGTGAACACGCGGCCGGGACACGAGGGCGCCAACGCGGTGTACGTGGCCTTCGGCAAGGCGATGGGGTACATGAATGGGCGTTGGATCGACGTCCACGGCGCGGGAGCCCAGCGCAGCGACCCGAAGACGGGCGACGCCGCGGACTACCCGCCAGGGCCACGGCCCGCAGGGCGACGCGATCCGCGTTCTCAATGAGGTGCGGCTGGTGCGGGACGCCTAGGCTAGGGGCGCGGGTCGCCGTCGTCGCCGAGCCTGGAGGTCTGGTCAGTCATGAAGGGGTTCATCAACGGAGTCAACCTGGGTGGGTGGCTCTCGCAATACGCCGCCTACGACCACGAGCACTTCCGGACGTTCATCACGGAGGCGGACATCGAGCGCATCGCCTCGTGGGGCCTCGATCACGTACGCCTCCCCGTCGACTACCCCGTCATCGAGGCCGAGGACGCCCCCGGCGTCCCGCTCGAGGTCGGGTACGCGCTACATCGACGACTGCCTCGCCTGGTGCGCGAAGCACGGGCTCGGGGTCGTGCTCGACCTCCACGAGGCCCCCGGCTTCACCTTCCGCAACGACCTGGAGGAGGACACCAAGGACCGCAACACCCTCTTCGAGGCCGGCCCGCTCCAGGATCGGTTCGTCGCGCTGTGGGAGGAGATCGTGCGGCGCTACGCGACGGCGCCGGTGCCGATCGTCTTCGAGCTCCTCAACGAGGTGACCATCCCCGAGAACGGGCCCTGGAACGACCTCATCCGTCGGACCGTCGCGGCGCTCCGCGCGACTAGCGCCGGACTGCCGGATCATGATCGGCGGGACGCACAACAACTCCGTCAGCGGGCTGACGGACCTGGTGGAGCTCGACGACCCGAACGTCGTCTACACCTTCCACTTCTACGACCCGCTGTTCTTCACGCACCAGAATGCTCCGTGGGACTCCACGGTGCGCGAGTGGGAGGCCGTGCACGCCTACCCGGGCGAGCTCAAGGGCCTCGCCGAGCACCTGCGCGATCACCCCGCCCGCGCCGCGGAACACGCGATCTGCCTCGGGCGGCCGATGGATCGGTCGCTCCTCGAGGAGATCGTCCAGCCCGCGCTCGACTTTGCGCGCCGCACCGGCCGCGACCTCTACTGCGGCGAGTTCGGCGTCGCGGACTGGATCGACCCGGCGAGCCGGCGCGCCTGGCTCGCCGACTTCATGGGGATCCTCCGGGACAATGGCGTCGGCCGGTCCATCTGGTCGTACAAGCAGATGGACTTCGGGCTCGTCGACGCGCACGGGGACGTCGTCGATCCCGGCTACCTCGAGGTCGTCACGGCCGGGGCGTAGTCGCCGCTAGGACCCCAGCAGGCGCTCGGCCAGGAATCCCTTGACCTGGTCCAGCGCGATCCTGTCCTGCGACATCGTGTCGCGGTTGCGGATCGTGACCGCCTGGTCGTCGAGCGTGTCGAAGTCGACCGTGATGCAATACGGCGTGCCGACCTCGTCCTGGCGGCGGTATCGCCGGCCGATGGCCCCGGCGTCGTCGAAGTCCACGTTCCAGTACGTGCGCAGCTCCGCGGCGAGGTCGCGGGCCTTGGGGCTCAGCTCCTCGGACCGTGACAGCGGCAGGACCGCGGCCTTGACGGGCGCGAGCCGGTGGTCGAGGCGGAGCACCGTGCGTTTGTCCACGCCGCCCTTGGTGTTGGGCGCCTCGTCCTCTTCGTAGGCCTCGATGAGGAAAGCCATGAGCGAGCGCGTGAGGCCCGCGGCGGGCTCGATGACGTACGGAACCCAGCGCTCGTTCTTGTCCTGGTCGAAGTAGCTGAGGTCCTTGCCCGAGTGCTCCGAGTGCGTCGTGAGGTCGAAGTCGGTGCGGTTGGCGATGCCCTCGAGCTCGCCCCACTCGCTGCCGGCGAACTGGAATCGGTACTCGATGTCCGTCGTGCCCTTGGAGTAGTGGCTGAGCTTCTCCTTGGGGTGGACGTAGTGGCGCAGGTTGTCGCGGCTGAGGCCCAGGTCCACGTACCAGTTGGTGCGGGTCTCGATCCAGGTCTTGTGCCACTCCTCGTCCGTGCCGGGCACCACGAAGAACTCCATCTCCATCTGCTCGAACTCGCGGGTGCGGAAGATGAAGTTTCCGGGCGTGATCTCGTTGCGGAAGCTCTTGCCGATCTGCGCGATGCCGAAAGGCGGCTTCTTGCGCGCGGCGGCCATGACGTTCGCGAAGTTCACGAAGATGCCCTGCGCCGTCTCCGGGCGCAGGTAGTGGAGCCCGGACTCGTCCTCGGTGGCGCCCAGGAAGGTCTTGAGGAGCCCGTTGAACATGCGCGGCTCGGTGAACTCTCCGCGCGTGCCGCACGCCTCGCACACGACCTCGGCGAGCCCGCCCTTCGGGGCGCGGCCCTTCTTCTCCTCGAACTCCTCGAGCAGCGTGTCCTCGCGGTAGCGCTTGTGGCACTTCTTGCACTCGACGAGCGGGTCGACGAACGCCTTGAGGTGGCCCGACGCGTTCCACACCTCGGGGGGCAGGATGATGCTCGAGTCGATGCCGACGATGTCGTCGCGGGACGTGACCATGGCGCGCCACCACTGGCGCTTGATGTTCTCCTTGAGCTCCACGCCGAGGGGTCCGTAGTCCCACGCGGACTTCGTGCCTCCGTAGATCTCCCCCGAGGGGAAGACGAAGCCACGGCGCTTGGCGAGCGAGATGACGTTGTCGAGACGGCTGGGTGCGGCCACGGCGGACTCCTTGGTTGGGTGCTGGCGGCCAGTCTAGCCGCGCGGGCGACCGGCTCCCGGCACTCTATTTGACAATGATTATCATTAGCGTATGGTGGTGCCGTGAACACCATCTCAACGCGCGTCGCGGCAGCAGCCACCTCGATCCTCGTGCTCGCCGCGTGCTCGTCCCCGAACTCCGTGCCCTCGGCACCCACTGCCGATCTCAGCGTCGCCGCGGCGTTCTACCCGCTCCAATTCGTGGCGGAGCGCGTCGGGGGCGAGCACGTCTCCGTCACCCCGCTCGCGCCCCCCGGCGTCGAGCCCCACGACCTCGAGCTCTCCCCCGCCGCCGTCCGCACCATCAGGGCCTCCGACGTCGTCCTCTACCTGTCTGGCTTCCAGGCCTCCGTTGACGACGCCGTGGCGACGACGGGCGCGCCCGCGCTCGACGTCGCCGACTCGGTCACCCTCCACCCCGCGCCCGACGGCCTCGCCCTCTCGTTCGACCCGCACTTCTGGCTCGACCCGACGCTCCTGGCGGCGTATGCGGGCGCGGTCGGCGACGAGTTCGCCGCGCTCGACCCCGACAACGCGGACGAGTACCGCGCGAACGCCGCAAGCCTCGAGGGCGACCTCGCGGACCTCGACACCTCGTTCTCCTCCGGACTCGCGACGTGCGATCGCCGCACGATCCTCACGAGCCATGAGGCCTTCGGCTACCTCGCCGCCCGCTACGACCTCACCCAGGTCGGACTCTCGGGCCTCGACCCAGAGGCCGAGCCGAGCCCGGCCAAGATCCGCGAGGCGCGGTCCATCGCGGCGTCGAGCGGCGCCACCACCGTGTTCATCGAGGCCCTCGTCGACCCGTCGGTCGTCGAGGCCTTCGCCTCCGACGCTGGCCTCACCGTGGCGACCCTCGACCCGATCGAGAGCCTCGTCGCCACGGATCTCGTCGCGAATCCCAGCTACATTACGGCCATGCAACAGAACCTGTCCGCGCTCACGACGGCCCTCGGCTGTGGGTAGCCCCGCGCTGCGCGCAGCCGACGTCCACGTGGCGCTCGGCGGCACGCCCGTCCTCCACGGAATCTCGTTCGACGTCGCGCCAGGCGAGACGGTCGCGCTCATGGGCGGCAACGGTTCCGGGAAGACGACGCTCGTCCGTGCGGCGATCGGCGCGCTTCCCCTGACGTCCGGTTCGATCGAGATCGACGGCCAGCCGACGTCTCCGTCCTCGAGGGCGCGGCTCGGCTACGTTCCGCAGCGCGTCACCGCGAGCGCCGGGGTGAGCGCCACGGCCACCGAAATCGTCGTCTCCGGTCTCCTCCGCCGACGCCGCCTCGCGCCGCCGGCCCGCGCGAAGGCTCGCGCGATCGAGGCCCTCGCCGCCGTCGGCCTCGCGGACCTCGCCGAGCGCGACGTCAACGCGATGAGCGGCGGCCAGCAGCAGCGCGTGCTCATCGCGCGGGCGATGGTCAGGCGCCCGTCGCTCCTCATCCTCGATGAGCCCGTCGCGGGCGTGGACCTGCCGTCTCAAGAGGTGTTCGCTGGCGCCCTGGCGAGCCTCAAGGAGGGTGGGGCGACCATCGTCGTCGTCCTCCACGAGGTGGGCATGCTGAGGGAGATGATCGACCGGGCGGTCGTGCTCGAGCGGGGCCGCGTGGTGCACGTCGGCGAGCCGCCGCACGCGCACGGCGATCACGCAATGCCGGGCCACGACCACGTCCACCCCCACGACGACGACCCGAATCGGCCAGGACCGGACCACCCGACCTTCGAGATCACGGTGTGACCATGACCCTCCTCTCCGATCCCCTGATGCAACGTGCGCTCCTCGTCGCGCTGCTCGTCGGACTCGCGGCACCCGTCATCGGCACCTACCTTGTTCAGCGGAAGATGGCCCTGCTGGGCGACGGCATCGGCCACGTCGCCCTCGCCGGCGTCGCGGCGGGGTGGCTCGCCGGGTCCCTCGCCGGCGCTCGCGCAGCGCGACGCGTTCGCCCTCCCGGGAGCCGTCGTCTTCGCGGTTTTCGCCGCCGTGACGATCGAAAGGCTCCGGGAGCGCGGCAACTCGCCGGCCGACGTGGCGATGGCCATCCTGTTCTACGGCGGCATCGCGACGGGCGTGCTCCTCATCGGGCTCGCGGGAGGCACGGGCTCGAACCTCCTTGGCTACCTCTTCGGGTCGATCTCGACCGTCACCTGGGTGGACGTGTGGGTCACGGTCGCGCTCGCCGGGCTCATTCTGGTGATCGGGCTCGGCCTGCGCCAGGCGCTCTTCTCCGTGACGCACGACCAGGATTTCGCGATCGCCGCAGGGCTTCCGGTGCGCGCCCTCAACCTTCTGGTCGCGGTGCTCGCCGCCGTCACGATCACCGTGGCGATGAGGGTGGTCGGGGTGCTCCTCGTATCGGCGCTCATGATCCTCCCCGTCGCCATCGCCCAGCAGTTCTCCCGCTCGTTCGCGCGCACGATGCACATCGCGATGGTCATTGGCGCCGTCCTGTGCGTCGCCGGCCTCACCATCACCTACTACCAGGACCTGCAGCCGGGGGCGCTCATCGTGGTGCTCGGCGTCGCGACCTACGCGATCGCGGCCGGGATCAGGGCCGTGGCGCAGTCACGGAGCTCTCGCCTGACGGCGGCGACCCGATGACCGCGGCGGGCGCGCGGGGCTCGGTGAGGCAGACGCGTCAGCGCGCCGCGATCCTCGGCGCCCTCACGGCCTCGGACGAATTCAAGAGCGCCCAGCAGTGGCACGAGCTCCTGCGCCACGCCGGCGGCCCCGGCACGGCGACGCCGCCGATCGGCCTGGCGACGGTCTACAGGACGCTCCAGTCCCTCGCCGAGTCGGGAGAGGTGGATTCGGTCCTCTCCGACGACGGCGAGACCCTCTACCGCCGCTGCGCGAGCCCGCACGTGCACCACCACCACCTCCGTTGCCGCGAGTGCGGGGCCGCGGAAGAGATCGAGGGGCCGGGCGCGGAGGAGTGGGCGCGCTCCGTTGCCGCGCGATACGGGTACTCTGCCATCGAGCACACGATCGAACTGACCGGAATCTGCGGCGACTGCGCCGCCAAGGGAGCCTGAGTGAACGTCCTGCACGCCGCGGAGTCGGTGGCCTATGTGCCTCAAGCCATCCTCGACCTCGGCTGGTGGGCGGTCTACCTCTTCCTCCTCGGAGTCGTGTTCCTCGAGGCGCAGGCGACCTACTGGATCGGGCGGGCTGCGGTCGCCGGCGGCCTCAAGTCGCGGTGGCATCGCAGATTCGAGGGCCCGACGATGGAGCGGGCCCACCGATTCATCGAACGCTGGGGCGCGGTCGCCGTTCCCCTGTCCTTCCTGACCGTCGGATTGCGCTCGGCCGTTCAGGCGTCGGCGGGCTTCACGCGCATGTCCGTCCCCCGCTACACGCTCGCGATGATTCCGGGCTGCCTGGCGTGGGCGGGCATCTACACGGGCCTCGGCGCCGCGGCGACGACGCTCTTTCGGACCTTCACGTGGTGGTTCGTCGGGGTGATCGCCGTCGGCCTCGCCGTCGCGGTGGTGGCGACGCTCATCCGGCGCCGCACGAGCGGCGACTAAGCCTGCCGGTAGTCCCACAAGGCATTGACGATCCGCCACTCCCCCTGCGACTTCGCCAGGTGGAGGTAATCGTCGAATTGCTCGGAGACCACCTTCACGCTTGCCATGGTCTCGGTCATGTCCAGGATGCGCACGTCCTTCGCACCGCTTTCCGGATCCTCGATGCTGCCCTGACCGTTGCCCGTCGCTTCGATCATCCAGTCGCGGGTGACATCCCACACTTCGCCCTCTGGGGTGACTCTCCGCTTGGCAAGGCTCGGGTGAAGGGCCATCCCCATGCGCTCGGCGTCCGAGGCGTACCAGCCCTCGACGTAGTGCAGTACCGCCCGCTCGATCTCGTCCCGGTCCGTCATGCCCATCGCGCTCCTTGGAGTGGTCCGTCGCCTCACACGGTATCGATCACGCGCCCCCGAAGCGGCGGCTCCGCCGCGCGTACTCCTCGATCGCGCGCCACAGGTCGCGCCGGTCGACGTCGGGCCAGAGCACGTCGCTGAACACCATCTCCGCGTAGGCGGCCTGCCACGGCAGGAAGTTGCTCGTCCGCATCTCGCCGCTGCTCCGCCACAGCATGTCGACGTCGGGCATGTCGGGCTCGTCGAGGTGCGCCGCGACGGTCTTCTCCGTCACGCGAGCCGGGTCGATCCTCCCGGCCGCCGCCTCGATCGCGATGGCGCGCGCGGCGTCGGCGATCTCCGCCCGCCCGCCGTAGTTCACGCACATCGTGAGCGTCATGACGGTGTTCTTCGCCGTAAGCCGCTCGGCCGTCTCGAGTTCGTCGATCACGGACTTCCAGAGCTTGGGCCGACGCCCGGCCCAGCGGACGCGCACCCCCCATTCGTGCATCGTGTCGCGCCTGCGGCGGATGACGTCGCGGTTGAAGCCCATGAGAAAGCGCACCTCGTCGGGGCTGCGCTTCCAGTTCTCCGTGCTGAACGCGTAGGCGCTGATGTGGCCGACGCCGATCTCGATGGCGCCCGCGACCACGTCCAGCAGCGCGGCCTCCCCGCGCGTGTGCCCCTCGGTTCGCGGCAGCCCTCGCTCCTTCGCCCAGCGACCGTTTCCGTCCATGATGACGGCGACGTGCGCGCGGCACGAGGTCCGCGGGCACGCTCGGGGGCGTTGCGCCCGACGGGTGCGGGGGCGGGGCGGCGGGCATGCCGCAAGACTATCGGTGGAGTCCGCTCGCGAGGCGAGGTCGCGCGTGCTAGCTACCGGGGATCGCGGCCTCGATGCCATCGAGGAGGATGTCGAGGCCGTACTCGAAGGAGTCGCCGAAGGCGTAGCCGGGCTGCATGACGTGCTCCGCCGTCAGCCGCACCAAGTGCGGGAACTGATCGGGATCGAAGTCCGCGGAAATCTCGGCCGCGAGTTCAGCGCTGCCCTCCCCGCCCTGAACCGAGAGGTTCGCCTCCTGCATCGCGAATCCGTAGACGAACGCGTCGAGGACCGCGTAGGCGTGTGCCATCAGGGGCAGCGGTAGGCCCCCGCGCGCGAACGTGGCCAGCATCGCCTCGTGGTGCTGCAAGGTCTCCGGGCCCGGTTCGCTGCGCGACTCCATGAGCGGTACCGCCCACTGGTGCCGGCTCAGGACCTCTCGCGCGGACAGGCATCGCCCTCGAACCGCCTGCTTCCATGGGAGGGCGTCCTCCGGCGCGGAGATCTGCCTGAAGACCTCCTCGACCATCTCCCCGAGCACGGCATCCTTGCCGTCGACGTAGTGGTAGAGGGACATCGGTTTGGTGCCGAGCGCGTCGGCGAGGGCGCGAACCGTCAGCGCCTCGATGCCCTCGCGATCCGCGAGGTCGATCGCCGCCTGAACCACGCGAGCGCGCGACAGCCGCTCCCCGGGCTTCGCTGCGGTACTCATCGGGCGGCTCCTTGTTGTTCCTGCTGTCGTTGCTGCTGTTGTCGCATCCCCGGCTCGTCCCCCTCGAGAGCGGAGGAAAGCGTGCACGGCCGTCGTGGCGAAAGTACACCCGCATGCGGCGCGACGACGGTCACGCCATGCCGTGTACGCCGCGCCGAGACGACGTCTGCCCGGGGAGCACTCGCTTCCCGGGCAGACGTTCTCAGCATGCGTGCTCCTAGTAGCCGAGCGAGGAGAAGATCTCGATCGACTTGGCCAGCAGGAGCATGAAGACTCCGGAGCTCACCATGATGATCGCGAGGACGGCGGGCACGGCCCAGAGCGGCTGGTCCTTGACCGCGTTGCTCTTGGCCTGACGGCTCTGCGTGTCTCCCTGTGCGTTGGACATTGTCATTCCTCCCATTGGTGTGTTCGTTGTGCCAATCGTCGTACTAAGTACGCTTGACGAGAGTCACGTTAGCCGTACTTAGTACGACTGTCAACCCCTCGGACTTTCGAGCGCGCCGCGACGCGATGCCTTGACAAGCGTACTAAGTACGAATACTGTCGCTGTCACGAGTAGTACTTAGTACGAATCCTATCCCCGGGAGGGAACCCATGAGCACCACAACCACGGCGACGCACCTCGCGCCCACCACCCACACGGCGCGCGCCGCCCGCGCGGCGGGCATCGGCTACGTCGCCATGTTCATCCTCGCGATCGGCGCCAACTTCGGCGTACGGAATCAGATCGTCGTCGCCGACGACCCCGGCGCGACCCTCGCGAACATCTCGCAGCACGAGGGCGCCTTCCGCCTGGGGCTCGCGGCCTTCGCCATCATCGCCGTGCTCGACATGATCATCGCGTGGGCGCTGTACGTCTACCTGCGCGACCTGGCCCCGCACCGCTCGCTGCTCGCCGCGTGGCTCCGCCTCGCCTACGGCGCGATCCTCGCCGTGGCCGTCGGCTTCATGTACCTGGCCCTCGTCCTCGCGACCAACCCCGGGCGATTCGAGGGGCTCGACCTCGGACAGCGGGAGTCCCTCGCCGCTCTCGCCATGGACGGGTTCGACATCGTCTGGCTCCTCGGGCTGGTCGTGTTCGGGCTGCACCTGATCGCCGTGGGATCCATCCTCGTCACGACCCGCGTGGCACCCCGCGCCCTCGGCACCGTCCTGGCCTTCGCCGGAGCGGCGTACGTCGTCGACACCTTCGCGCACCTGCTGATGCCCGACTACGCGGCGGTCGCCGACCTCATGCTGGTCGATCGTCGCCCTGCCGTCGATGGTCGGGGAGATGTGGTTCGCGGGATGGCTCCTCGCTCGCGCCCCTCGCGCCGCGCGGTAGGGCACGGCTGGCGGCGCGTCTCGCTCACGGCCCCGCGGGCCTTGATGCGCGTGGCGCGCCGTCCGTCCTGTCCACCATGCCGAGGCTCCTGACCTTGCGCTCCAGGTGGAACTGGGCGTACGCGGCGACGAGCCCGGCGGCCTCGCGCCGGTGCCGCTCGTCCGACGCGTCGGCAGCGCCCCAGTCCCCCTCGACGAGGGCGGACAGCAAGAGGAACGTCTCGGGCGCCGGGGCGGCGGCGCCCGACGGGCGGCAGTCCTCGCACACCGCTCCCCCGCCCGCGGCGTTGAAGGCGCGATGCGGGCCGGGCTTTCCGCAGCTCGCGCAGTCGTCGAAGCTCGGCGCCCAACCCGCCACCGCGAGCGAGCGCAGCAGGTAGGCGTCGAGGATGAGCCCGGCCGCGTGCTCGCGGCCCGCAAGCGAGTTGAGACCGCCGCGCAGGAGCCGGTACTGCTGGAGCGCGGGCTCCTTCTCGTGGTCGACGAGCTTGTCCGCGGTCTCGACCATCGCGGTCGCGGCCGTGAAGAGGGGGTAGTCCTGGGCGATTCGGGCGGCGAACGGCTGGATGGTCTCGACCTGGTTCACGACGTCGAGGTTCCTGCCCTCGTAGAGCTGGACGTCCGCGACCATGAACGGCTCGAGGCGCGACCCGATCCGGGACGACGTGCGCCGCACCCCCTTCGCGACGGCGCGCACCTTGCCATGGGCGCGCGTCAGCATCGTGATGATGCGGTCCGCCTCCCCCAGCTTGTGGGTGCGGAGGACGATGGCCTCGTCGCGGTACGTGGGCACGAACTATTGTCTCGCGGACCGCGGATCGTCGCCGGCGCCCCGCCGCCGATCCGTGCGAAGGATGGTGCTCCGGTACCCTCAGAACCAGCGAACAGGCCGGCACGAACCCCGGGGGGATGGTCCGATGCGGACACGAGTGCGAAGAGTCATCGCGCCTCTGGCGCTGGTCGTGGCTTCGTCCGTCGCGGTCGCCGCGTGCCGCCCAATCGCGGACGCCTCGGTTGGCGCTGGTGCGACGGCAGCCCCCGCGCCGATCCCGTCGGCCTCGCCCTCTACCGCGCCGAGCGTGTCGGCCGCGCATGGTCCGGACGTCACGCAGTCGGCGAGTCCCAACGCCACGCCATCCATGAGCGCAACCCCCGAAACGACGAGAACCGTCGCCGTCGCCGCGGGCACGAACCATTCCTGCGCCGTCGAAGACGACGGGACCGCATGGTGTTGGGGATGGAACCAGCACGGCCAACTCGGCGACGGCGCCACCGACTTCGGGACGCGACCGCTGCCAGAGCCGGTCGCCGGCATCTCCAACGCCATCGACATCGACGTCGGAGAGGACTTCTCCTGCGCTCTCCTAGCAACCCACGAGGTGTGGTGCTGGGGCAATGGGAACGTCGGTCAGCTCGGAGACGGGATCGAGCTCTCTGACCAATACGTGACCAGCGGCCCCTACCAGACAACGACGCCCACAAAGGTCCTCGGCCTCAACGACGCGATCGACCTCGCGCTCGGGGCGTCGCACGCGTGCGCGATCCGCGCCGAAGGCGCCGTTGTGTGTTGGGGCCACGGACTCCTCGGGAAGGACAGTGATCCGACCACATCCTCCACGCCCGTTGCTGCGCCTGGCGAAACGGACATCGTGGCGATCGACGCGGATCACGGCACGACCTGCACCGTTCACCGCGTGGGCACGGTGGACTGCTGGGACGCGCGAGCATTCCAGATGACCTACGGCTCGTGGCACACGGCACCCCCGCTCGCGCCCGGGGTCGAGGGCGTCGCCAATGCGGTGGACGTCGCGGTCGGTTGGAACCACGCGTGCGCCGTGCTGCGGGACGGGACGGTGTCGTGCTGGGGCCACGGCGAAGCCGGACGGCTCGGCGACGGACAGAACGAGACCCGGACGAACGCCGGTCCCGTGCCCGGCCTGACCGGTGTCGATCGACTCGTCGCGGGGGGCTCCTTCACCTGCGGCCGCGACGGCGCGGGCGCCGAATGGTGCTGGGGTCTCAACGACGCCGCGGGTGTCTCTGGTTACACCGCCCCGGTGATCCCAACCCCGACGAGGGCGCCAGGGCTCGACGGGGCCGTCGAGATTTCCCTGAGCGGCTACACGAACTGCATCGTCGACTCCCAGGGTCGCGTGTGGTGCTGGGGACACAACGAGTACGGCCAACTCGGCGATGGAACGACCACGGACCGGGCGGAGCCGGTTGAGGTCCTCGGGCTCGGCTAGGGGCCGCCGGTCCGGACCAAGGGCGAGGACGACGACTAGCCGCCGAGGCGCAGCCCCATGCTCGTGGCCGGGTCGACGGAGTACCCGAGCGCCTCGTAGAACCCGACGACGCCGGTATTCGTGTTGCGCACCTGAAGGTTGATCTTGGGGCAGCCGCGCGCCGCGAGCTCGGCCTCGGCCGCGCGCATCAGCGCCGTCCCGATGCCCTCGCCGCGACGACCCGGATCGGCGGCGAGGCGGTAGATCCAGCCGCGCACGCCGTCGTACCCCGCCACGACCGCGCCCACGACCTCGCCGTCGTCGGCGGCGACGAACACGAGCCCGTCGTCCTGCGCGAGCTTGCGGTCGAGGAGGAGCCCGGGTTCGTTGCGCGGCGGGTCGCCGGGGAACACCTCGCGCCAGAGCGCGATGACGGCGTCGCGGTCGTCCGGACGGTACCGCCGAACGACCGCGCCAGCCACCGTCTCGCCTTCCGGCACGCGCCTACCGCCCCGCCCGGTTCACCGCCGAGATGACGGCGCGCAGCGTCGCCGTCGTGATCGACGGGTCGATGCCGACGCCCCAGAAGATGTCGTCGCCGATCTGGCACTCCACGTACGCGGCCGCCTGGGCGTCGCCGCCCTCGCTCATCGCGTGCTCGGCGTAGTCCAGAACCTCGAGCTCCACCCCGCGCGACTTGAGCGCGTGGACGAACGCGTCCACCGGCCCGCTGCCGACGCCGTTGACGGTGACAGCCTCGCCCTTGTCGACGAGGTCCGCCTCCAAGGTGTCCGGCCCGTCGTCCGTCGACGCGGTGCGCGTCCCGGCCAGCCGGAACCGGCCCCAGCGCTTGGCCTCGTCCGTCGCGGGGAGGTACTCGTCGTGGAAGATCTCCCAGAGCTGGTCCGACGTGACCTCGGTGCCCATCGCGTCGGTCGCCGTCTGCACGACGCGCGCGAACTCGATCTGGAGCCGGCGCGGCAGGTCCAGGTGGCGATCCGTCTTGAGCAGGTAGGCGATGCCGCCCTTGCCGGACTGCGAGTTGACGCGGATGACCGCCTCGTAGGTGCGGCCCACGTCCTTGGGGTCCACGGGGAGGTACGGCATCTCCCAGAGGATGTCGTTGACCGTCAGCCCCGCCGCGGCCGCCTTCTTCTCCTGCGCCTCGAAGCCCTTCTTGATGGCGTCCTGGTGCGAGCCCGAGAACGACGTGTAGACCAGGTCGCCGCCGTACGGGTGGCGCGGGTGGACGTCCATCTGGGTGCAGTACTCGACGGTGCGGCGCACCTCGTCGATGTCGCTGAAGTCGATCATCGGGTCGACGCCCTGGCTGAACAGGTTGAGGCCGAGCGTCACCAGGTCGACGTTGCCCGTGCGCTCGCCCTGGCCGAAGAGGCAGCCCTCGACGCGGTCCGCGCCGGCCATGACGCCCAGCTCCGCGGCGGCCACGGCGCAGCCGCGGTCGTTGTGCGGGTGGAGCGAGATGACCACGTGCTCGCGGTTCGACACGTTGCGGCACATCCACTCGATCTGGTCGGCGTAGACGTTCGGGGTGGCGCGCTCGATGGTCGCGGGGAGGTTGTAGATGATCTCCCGACCCTCCCCCGGCTCCCACAGGGCGCCGACGGCCTCGCACACCTCGAGCGCGAATTCCAGTTCCGTGTCGATGAAGATCTCGGGCGAGTACTCGTAGCCCACGATCGTCTCGTCGGGCAGGATCTTCTCCGCGAACGCCATGACGTCGAGCGTGCCCGCCGTCGCGAGCTCCTTGGTGGCCGCGCGGTCGTTGTGGAACACCACCTCGCGGAAGAGCGGCGAGGTCGCGTTGTACATGTGGATGGTCCCGCGCGGGACGCCGACGAGCGATTCCACCGTGCGCTGGATCAGGTCCGTTCGCGCCTGGGTGAGGACGGAGATGGTGACGTCGTCCGGCACGGCGCCGTCCTCGATGATCGAGCGGACGAAGTCGAAGTCCGTCTGGGACGCGGCGGGGAATCCCACCTCGATCTCCTTGTAGCCCATCTTCACCAGGAGGTCGAACATGCGGCGCTTGCGCGCCGGGTTCATGGGCTCGATGAGCGCCTGGTTCCCGTCGCGGAGATCCGTGGAGAGCCAGCGCGGCGCCTTCTCGATCTTCTTGCTCGGCCAGGTGCGGTCGGGCAGGTCGATGGGCGTGAAGGCGCGGTACTTATGGATGGGCATTGCCGAGGGCTTCTGCGCCGCTCGGACTTGTTCGTCGTGCTTCATATCGAATCCTTCGTCTCTGTGTGGTGGGGCCTAGTGGCCGGACGCACCAACCTCCGCGACGAGGATTCGGCCTAGTAGGCCTCGTCGCGGCAGAGAAGAAGCAGCGAGAGTGCACGCATGGGGCCAGGGTAGCGCATGGGGAATGCGTCGCGTCGCACGCGCGTGTCGCTCGGGGTGGTCTCCCGCTGACCGCGCGAGAGACCGAGGCGCGCGTTACCCTCGATGAGACGTGCGACTGCCGCGGCGCGGGAAGGGGACCCTGAAAGCCATGCCACGCCCTGCCGGCGCCATCGTGCGCCTCGCGGCGATCCTCGTCGCCGTCGCGCCGCTTTCGGCGTGCGCGTTTCCGGCGGACCCGTCGACGTCCGGGGTCGGCGACACGTCGGAGGCCGCCGCGCCGTCCGCGTCCCCCGGGACGCCGTCCCCGTCGCCGTCCCCGTCGCCCACAGCGTCCGTCATCGATCTTGGGCCGCCGTCGTTCACGGTCAGCGCGCACGAGACGGGTGCGGCACCCGTCACCGTTTCCCTTGGGTGGGAACACGGGTGCACCTCGTTCGACGACGGGTCGGTCTGGTGCTGGGGACGGAACGGTAGCGGTCAGCTCGGGCGCGGCTTCACGAGTGTCACGGAAGAACCGGGCGTCGCGTCAGTAGCCGATGGGATCGCCGCCGTCGGCGTGGGAAGCTTCGGCACCTGCGCCGTCACGGACGCCTCGACGGTTGAGTGCTGGGGTGCCGGTTTCTACGGAACACTCGGTGACGGGAGCAGGGTGGACCATCTCACCCCGGTCACGGTTCTCGGCCTTGACGACGTCCGCCAACTGGGAGTCGGCAAGCTCAAGGCGTGCGCCGTGACGGGCGACGGCGGCGTGTGGTGCTGGGGTTACACCGTGACGAACGTTGTCTCCAGAACCGTTGTCCCGACTCCCACGAACATGGACCTGCCCAGGCCGGCGGTCAAGAGCGTCGGCGGCGACTACTTCCAATGCGCGCTCCTTGTCGACGGATCCGTCTGGTGCTGGGGACTCAACGAATTTGGCCAATTCGGCGTCCCCGGCAAGACCGCCGAGGCGTCCCCCACGCGCGTTGCCGGAATCGAGGGAGCGATCGACCTCGACGTGGGCGATCGCACGACCTGCGCAATCCTGTCGGATCACACCGTTTCGTGCTGGGGATACGAGGTGTTCGATCACGACGGAAAGTGGCTCGAAGACGCCCCGCCGACGCTCGTTCCGGGGATCCACGACGCGATCCAGTTGGCCAGCGGACCGGGCTTCGCGTGCGCGCTGAACGAGGATCGACGCGTCGTCTGTTGGGGAGTGGGCTACGTCGGCGACTGGCACTACGAACGTGACGCCCCATTCACGCCACCAACGCCCGTCGGAGGTCTCGACGACGTCATCGCGGTCGAGGTTGGGGCGGGGGCCCAGGCTCTTTGCGTCATCCTCGGCGACGGAACGCTGGAGTGCTGGACGGAGGGTTGACGCGTCGAACGGACCGCGCCCGTGCTACGGTTAGGCCCTTGGTGAGCCCCTCGGGGACCACCGCGTCGCAGATCGCTTTACTTCTCGCCTAGGCCGCCCTCGCAGCCGCCAGGCTCGTAGACCTCTTCTTCGGCGAACGGATGCGGCAACCTGCCGCCTTCGCCACCACTGTCGGTGTGACTGCGGTCGCTCACGCGCCCGCGCCGACACGATGCCCTGAAAGGCACCACACTCTTGACTGACATGACCTTTGGCGCGCTCGGCGTGCCCAAGCCCCTCCTCGCCGTCCTCGACGCCGACGGAAAGACCACGTCCTTCCCCATCCAGGAGGCCACGCTCCCCGACTCGCTCGCGGGCCGGGACATCCTGGGCCGCGGCAAGACGGGCTCCGGAAAGACCCTCGCGTTCGCCATCCCGATGGTCGCTCGCCTCGGCGCCAGCGGCGCCGGGCACGGCAAGGCGGGCCGCCCCCGCGGCACTCGTCCTCGCGCCGACGCGCGAGCTCGCCACCCAGATCGACGCGGTCATCAAGCCGCTCGCCCGGGCCTACGGCATCACCACCACGACCATCTTCGGCGGCGTGCCCCAGAGCCGCCAGGTCTCCGCGCTCCGCGGGGGCGCCGAGATCATCGTCGCGTGCCCCGGCCGCCTCGAGGACCTCATGAAGCAGGGCCACGTGCACCTCGACAACATCGAGGTCACCGTGATCGACGAGGCCGACCACATGGCCGACCTCGGCTTCCTGCCCGGCGTCACGCGCATCCTGAACGCCACCCCGGCGCGCAGCCAGCGCATGCTCTTCAGCGCGACGCTCGACAACGGCGTCCACGCCATCGTCAAGCGCTTCCTCCACGACCCGCTCACGCACTCGGTGGACGAGGAGACGTCGCACGTCGAGGCGATGACCCACCACGTCTTCCACCTGGACGGCGCGGAGGCCAAGCGCGCGATGATCAACGCCCTCGCCTCCGGCCAGGGCCGCCGCATCCTCTTCATGCGCACCAAGCACCACGCCAAGAAGCTCGCGAAGCAGCTGAGCCAGGACGGCATCCCCGCCGTCGACCTGCACGGCAACCTCTCGCAGGGCGCCCGCGACCGCAACCTCGCCGCCTTCGGCGCCGGGACGGTGCGCGTGCTCGTCGCGACGGACGTCGCGGCGCGCGGCGTGCACGTGGACGACGTCCAGCTCGTGGTGCACGTCGACCCGCCCGTGGAGCACAAGTCCTACCTGCACCGCTCGGGCCGCACGGCCCGCGCCGGCGCCGCTGGCGACGTCGTGACCCTCGTGCTTCCGGAGCAGCGCCGCGACACCAACGCGCTGCTGCGCAAGGCCGCGATCAGCGCGACCCCGCTGCGCGTGCACGCCGGCTCGCCCGAGGTCGGCGCGCTCGTCGGCGAGAGGGCCCTCCACGTGCCCGTACGTCGCGCGGGCCGAGGAGCCCCAGCGCGGGGGCAACTCGCGCCGCTCCCCGTCCAACAACGCCTCGCGCGGCCAGCACCGCGCGCCCAAGTCGGGCGGGCCTCGCGGCGGCGCGCGCGGCGGCTCCGGCGGGCGCTCGACCACCTACTCCACGTCCACGCCCCGCGCGGCGGCGGGCTTCGGCGCCGGCGGCGCCCCGAAGCGCAGCGCCGCGGACTTCTCTCGCGGCTCGTCGGGATCGGGCAGGCGCGGCGGCCGCTAGGGCGCGCCGCGACTAGAACCCCAGGCGGCCTAGCTGCTTGGGGTCGCGCTGCCAGTCCTTGGCGATCTTCACGCGGATGTCCAGGTAGACGCGCTGTCCCATCAGGGCCTCGATGCCCTGGCGGGCGCGCGTCCCCACGTCCTTGAGCCGCGAGCCCTGGTGGCCGATCACGATCCCCTTCTGGGAATCGCGCTCCACGAAGATCGAGACGGACACGTCAGCTACCGGCGGCGCGCCGTTCACCGACTCGCGCTGGGTGATCTCCTCGACCATCACCGCGAGCGAATGCGGGAGCTCGTCGCGCACGCCCTCGAGCGCCGCCTCGCGCACCAGCTCGGCGATCATGATCGCCTGCGGCTCGTCCGTGAGGTCGCCCTCGGGGTACATCGGCGGGCCCTCGGGAAGCCGCCCGACGATCACGTCGGCGAGCACGTCCACCTGCTCGCCGCTGACCGCGGACACGGGAACGATCTCCGCCCAGTCCCCCAGCGCGTCGACGGCCATCAGCCGCTCGGCGAGCGCGGGGCCGCGGCACCAGGTCCACCTTGGTGACGATCGCGACGACGGGCGCGCGGAGCGACGCGAGCTCCCGCGCGATCCACTGGTCACCCGGCCCCGTCTTCTCGTTGGCGGGCAGGCAGAAGCCGATGACGTCCACCTCCGCCAGGGTCTCTCGGACGACGTCGTTGAGGCGCTCGCCCAGGAGGGTCCGGGGGCGGTGCAGGCCGGGGGTATCGACGATGACGAGCTGGGCGTCGGGCCGGTGGACGATGCCGCGGATCGCGCGGCGCGTCGTCTGCGGCTGGTCGGCGGTGATCGCGACCTTGGTGCCGACGAGCGCGTTGGTGAGCGTCGACTTGCCGGCGTTCGGGCGCCCGACGAAGCACGCGAAGCCGCTCTTGTAGCCCTCCGGGACCTCAATCACCGTCGTCGGCCTTCGGCTCGCGCGTCACGTTGACCCACGCTAGGCGCTTCCGGCGCCCCTGGGTTCCGGCGGCCTGCAGCGCCAGCCCGTGCGCGCTCGCCCGCGCCCCCGCGATCGGCACGCGCCCGAGCGCCTTCGCGAGCAGCCCCGCCACCGTCTCCACGTCCTCGTCGTCGATCTCCACGCCGAAGAGCTCCGCGAGCTCCTCGAGCGGCATGCGCGCCGGCACCCGGTACCCGCCGCCGGGGAGACCCACGGGCTCGGGCTCCACGGCGTCGTGCTCGTCCTGCATCTCGCCGACGATCTCCTCGAGCGCGTCCTCGATCGTCACCAGGCCCGCGACGCCGCCGAACTCGTCGACGACGATCGCCATGTGGATCGCCTGGCGCTGCATCTGGCGCAGGAGGTCGTCGACGGCAAGGGACTCGGGGACGAAGGCCGCGGGTCGGGCGAAGTCGTCGATGGGTCGGGCGAGCTCGTCGTCCTCCTCCCAGACCGCGGCGAGCAGGTCCTTCATGTAGAGCACGCCGATGAGGTCGTCGACCCCGGCCCCGATGACGGGCAATCGGGAGCGCCCGGACTGGAGGAACAGGCGCATCGCGTGGCTCGCGGACTCGCCCGTGGCGATGGTGATCATGTCCGTCCTGGGGACCATCACCTCGCGCACGAGCCGGTCGCCGAGGCCCACGACCGAGCGCACCAGCTCCACCTCGTCGGCGTCGAGCGCATCCTCCGCCTGCTCGACGACGTCCCTCGCCTCGGCAAGGGGAGGGCGCCTCAGCGCGGGCACGACGGCGCGGACGGGCGCCGACGCGACGAGCAGCGGAGACGCAAGGGGCCCGATGACGCGGAGGGTTCCGAGGGGGTGGGCGCGCGCGAACTGGCGCGGCACGGCGCGGACGATGACGAGCGAGACGAAGGCGCCAGCGAGGCCGGCGCCCACGGCGCCGAGCCACCAGGCGACGCCTAGCCGATCGGCGAGCCCCCACGCGATGAACGCGAGCGCGACGAGCGCGACCGGCTCGGTCATCGCATAGGCGACGGAGGCGGAGTTCGCGGTGTGCTCCGGGTCGCGTGCGAGCCACGCGACGATCGTTCGCTTGCCGTCGGGCCTGCGGCCGGCCGCGAGCTCCCGCTCCTCGGCCGACGGCAGCTGCTCGAACGCGGCGATGAGCGCGTGGAGGCACGCCGACGCGAGCACTCCCGCGGCCCACACGCCGATGAGCCAGCCCAGTCCAAGGTCCGCCATGATCTACGAGCGTAGCCGCGCGCCGAGCGCCCGGGCGGTCACCGCTGGGCGAGGAACGTCAGGAGAAGCGTGCGCTGGAGTTCGAACATCTCGCGCTCCTCGTCGGGCTCCGCGTGGTCGTAGCCCAGAAGGTGGAGGATGCCGTGCGTCGCGAGGAGGAGCATCTCCTCCTCGGCGCTGTGCCCCGCGGCGCGGGCTTGCACCTCCGCGACGGAGGGGCAGATGACGACGTCGCCGAGGAGCCCGGCGGGCGTCGGCTCGTCGGCGGTGCCGGGCCGCAGCTCGTCCATCGGGAACGACAACACGTCGGTGGGGCCCGGCTCGTCCATCCACCGCACGTGAAGGTCCGTCATCGCCCGCTCACCCACGAAGAGGATGGCGAGATCCGCTCCCGCCGCCACGTTCATCTCCTTGAGGACGAACGCGCCGAGCTCGGCGAACTCCACCTCCTCGATCGACGCGTCGGACTCGTTGTTGACCTCGATCACGGCTTGCCCTTCTTCGGCGCCGACGTGCGGGCGGCGCGGGGCGTGGAGGTGCGGCGCGCGTCGTCCTTCGCATACGCCGTCACGATCTCGCCGACGAGTCGGTGGCGCACCACGTCCTCCGCCCCGAGCATGCACACCGCGATGTCGTCGATGCCGCCAAGAAGGTCGCGCGCGACGATGAGTCCGGAGTCCATCCCCGCCGGGATGTCCGTCTGCGTCACGTCCCCCGTCACGACCATCGTCGAGCCGAAGCCGAGCCGCGTGAGGAACATCTTCATCTGTTCGCGCGTGGTGTTCTGCGCCTCGTCGAGGATGACGAAGGCGTCGTTGAGCGTGCGCCCCCGCATGTAGGCGAGCGGGCGCCACCTCGATCGTCCCCGACTCGATCAGGCGCGGAATCGACTCGGCGGCGACCATGTCGTGGAGCGCGTCATAGAGCGGGCGGAGGTAGGGGTCGATCTTCTCGGAAAGCGTCCCCGGCAAGAAGCCCAGCCGCTCCCCCGCCTCGACCGCCGGGCGGGTCAGGACGATCCGGGTCACGCGCTTCTGCTGGAGCGCCGCGACCGCCTGGGCCATCGCGAGGTACGTCTTGCCCGTACCGGCGGGCCCGATGCCGAAGGTGATGGTGTGCGTGTCGATCGCGGTGACGTACGCGGCCTGGTTCTTCGTCTTGGGGCGGATGGTGGTTCCGCGGTGGGACAGGATCGACCGCGTGAGGATCGCGACGGGGCGCTCGCCGTCCGCGTGCGCGTCCTCGCCCAGCATCAGCGCCGTCCGCCGCGCGACGTCCGGGGTGAGGGCCACCCCCGCCGCAAGGAGCGCCCGGAGCTCGCCGATCGCCGCCGCGGCCGCGGCGACCTTCGCGTCATCGCCCGCGAGCGAGATCTTGTTGCCGCGCACGTGGATGTCGACCCCGGGGAAGGCAGCCTCCACCGCCCGAATGACCTCGTCGCCAGCGCCGAGGAGTTCCGGCATCATCGACGAGTCCTCGATCACCACGACGGTGGATTCGCTCACGGAAGGTTGCGCCCCATCTGCTTGCCTCCGAGCACGTGCGCGTGCGCGTGGAAGACGGTCTGCCCCGCCTTGGGGCCGATGTTGAAGATCGAGGCGGAACTGACCCTCGCACTCGTCGTCGGCAATTCGCTGCGCGACGTCGACCATCTCCGCGAGAACCGCGGGCTGCGCCGCGGCGACGTCCGTCACGTCAGCGAGGTGCGTTCGGGGGACGACGAGGACGTGCGTCGGCGCCTCGGGCGCGATGTCCCGGAAGGCGACGACCGTCTCGGTCTCCCTCACCATCGTCGAGGGGATCTCTCCCGCGATGATGCGGCAGAAGAGGCAATCGTCGTCGTTCGTCGTCGCGGCTTCGTTCATGACCACAGCCTAGAGCGCCCGGGACGCGCCGGCCCATGCCCCCCTGAGGGCCGCGGCGGCCGCGATCGCCGCGGGGCCCGCGGACGAGGCGCGCAGGACGTAGGGTCCGAGCCTCGTCGCGACGGCCCCGGCGGCGACGAGGCTCGCGATCTCCTCGTCGGAGATCCCACCCTCGGGGCCGACGACGAACCACAGCGGCGCGAGCGGCTCGCCCGGGACGGGGGCGAACGCGAGGGGCGCGGTCGCTGACTCGTGGAGGACGACGGCGTGGGCGCCGCGGGCGACAGCCGCGGCGAGGAGGGTGGCGAGCTCGCCGGTCGCGACGACGGGCGACACCTCGGGAACCCTGGCGCGGCGAGACTGCTTGGCGGCCGACGCGACCCTGTCCTGCCACGACGATCTCGCCTTGTCCGCCTTGGGCCCGCGCCACTGCACGATTGAACGGTCCGCCGCCCAGGGCACGATGAGGGTTGCCCCGAGTTCCGTGGCCGCCTCGATCGCCTGCTCGTCGCGCCCGCCCTTGGCGAGCGCCTGCACCAGCACGACCTCGGGATCCTCGTCGCGCGACGTCGCGTCGATCTGCACCACGAGCCTGTCGGGGCCGACCTCCGCGACCACGCCGGACGCACGCGCCCCGAGCCCGTCGACCAGGTCGACCCGTTCGCCTTGTCCCCGCCGCTGGACCGCGGCGTGGTGAGCCTCCGGCCCCGTGACCTCGATCCGGTCCCCCGGTAGCGCGGTGGTGGCTTCCCCCGCAAGGAAGACGGGAGCGCTCACCTGTCTCGCCCGGTGAACGCCTCGCGGAGGCGGGAGAACAGCCCGGCGTTGACCGCCGCGAGGCGGGCCTCCGGACGGGTCTCGCCCCGCAGCTCGGCCAGCTTGCGGACGAGCTCCTCCTGCTCGGCCGTCAGGCCGCTCGGCGTCTGAACATCGAGGTGGACGTACAGGTCGCCGCGCCCCGTGCGCTGGAGGTGGCCGACCCCGAGGCCCTTGAGCTTGACCGTCTGGCCCGAATGCGTGCCCTCCCTCACCTCGACCTCGCGCGTGCCGTCGAACGTCTCAACCTCGAGTACGGTGCCAAGGATTGCCGCCGTCATGGGCAGCTCGATGGTGCAGTGGAGATCGTTGCCGCGGCGCTCGAAGGACCGGTGCGGTTTCTCGCGTATCTCGACGTAGAGGTCGCCGCGGTCCCCGCCGCCCGGCCCGGCGTCGCCGTACCCGGCGAGGCGAATGCGCGTTCCCGTCTCCACTCCGGCGGGAATGTCGACGGTGATCGTGTGCTTGGAGTTGGTGCGGCCGCTGCCCGAGCACTCGGGGCACGGTGTCGTGATGGTGGTTCCGTAGCCGCCGCACGTGGGGCAGGGCCCGGTCGACATGACCTGGCCGAGGAGCGAGCGCGCGACACGCTGGACAACCCCGGAGCCGTTGCACGAACCGCACGTCTTGGGCGAGGTTCCTGGCGCGCAGCACGTCCCTGAGCAGGTCGCGCACGGATCGGCGAGGCTGACCGACACGTCGCGGGCGACCCCGAAGGTCGCCTCCTCGAGGGTCACCTCGGCGTGGATGAGCGTGTCCCCGCCGCGCTGGGAGCGCGACACGGGCCCCCGGCGCTGGCCGCCGCCGCCGAAGAACGTCTGGAAGATGTCCTCGAAGCCGAACCCCGCGGGGCCGCCGCGCCCGCTCGGGTCGACGCCGGAGTCGTACCGCGCGCGCTTCTCGGGCGTCGAGAGCACCTCGTACGCCTGGGACACGGCCTTGAACCGCTCCTCGTCGCCGCCGTCGCCCGTGTCCGGGTGATGCTCGCGCGCGAGCTTGCGGTAGGCCTTCTTGATCTCGTCCTGGCTCGCGCTCGTGGGAACGCCGAGGATCTCGTAGTAGTCCGTCACATCTCCACCACTCGTGAGAGGTATCGCGCCACGGCGCGCACGGCCGCCATGGTGCCCGGGTAGTCCATGCGGGTGGGGCCGAGGGAGCCGAGGAGCGCCGCCTCGCCGCCGGGAACGCCATACCCGGCCGCGACGATGGACGTCTTCGACAGCGCCTCGTGGTGCGTCTCTCCTCCGATGCGCACGGCGACATCCGTCGCGTCCCGTGCCATCTCGTGCAACAGCCTCAGGAGCACCACTTGTTCCTCAATCGCCTCGAGGACGGAACCGATCGCGTCCTGCTCAAGTCCCGCGTCCGCCCGCGCCAGGTTGGAGGTTCCCGCGAAGACGACGCGCTCGACCGTCCCCCCGCGCGCGGCGGAGACGATGGCGTCGGCGAGGCGGCCGGCCCACGGCACCTGCCCCGGCCGAGCCGTCCACTTGGCAAGCGCGCGCTCGGCCGCGGCTGGGCCGAGGCCCTGCGTCGCCTCGTTGACCTCGCGCGCGACGCGCTCGAAGGCGTCGTCCGTCGGCTCCTCGCCCAGCACAATCGTGCTCTGCTCGACCCTCGCGTCGGCCGAGACCACGACGACGAGCGCGCGCTCCTGGCCCATGCGGACGATCTCGACGCGGCGCACCTTGGCCTCGCGCAGCGACGGGTATTGGATCACCGCGACCTGGCGCGTCAGTTGGCTCAGCAGGCGCACCGAGCGCTCGACGGTGTCGCTCAGGTCGACGGCGTCGCTCAGGAAGGTGGTGATGGCCCGGCGCTGAGGGTCGGGGAGGGCGGTCGCGGCGAGGTGGTCGACAAAGTAGCGATACCCCTTGTCCGTGGGGATGCGGCCCGCCGAGGTGTGGGGCTGCGCGATCAGCCCCTCCTCCTCGAGCGCCGCCATGTCGTTGCGGATGGTCGCGGGGGAAACCCCGAGGCGATAGTGGTCCGCGAGCGCCCGGGACCCTACCGGCTCGCTCGTCGCGACGTAGCCCTCGACGATGGCGTGAAGCACCGCGCGGCGTCGTTCCTCGAGCACGGCACCTCCTCGCTGGCACTCGACAACCCTGAGTGCTAATGATATCTCGCCTCCCCGACGGCCACGCGAGGCGGTACCGTGAGCGCGGAGGATCGATGCGAAGCGACAATCGTGGGGCGCCGACAACGCAGGCGGCGGAGATCGCGCAACTGGGCGCGATCATCGGGCCGGTCATCCCGTACCTCGTCTGGCGCGTGGTTCGCGAGCGCGACGCCTTCTCCGCGCGCGAGGCGGGCACGGCGACGAACTTCGGCCTCCTCGTCATCGCGGCCTTCTCCGTGGCAACTGCCGTTCGCGTCCTCGTTCCGTTCGTCGGCTTTCTCGGTACAGTAGGACAGTTGACAGTCGTCGCGTCGTCCGTGGTGTTGTGCCTGCAGGCCTACAGCGCGGTACGCCGGGGAGTGTCAGCTACCTATCCCGTCGAGATCAAAGTGGTGAAAACACATGGCTGAACTCACGTCCGACGAGCGCACGCAGGGAATGCTGGCGCACCTTCTTAACATCTTCTTCCCGGCGGTGGGCCCGCTCGTCATCTGGCTCATCGGCAAGGACAAGAGCACGTTCGTTGACACAGAGGGCAAGGAAGCCCTCAACTGGGGCATCACCCTCGTCGCTGGCTGGATCATCGGCGGGATCCTGCTCATTGTCATCATCGGTGCTCTGATCTGGGCCGCGGTCGGCATTGCCGCCCTCGTCTTCGGCATCATGGGGTCGATCGCCGCGAACAAGGGTGAGAACTACCGCTACCCGTTCGCGATTCGCCTCGTCAAGTAACACCCTGACGCTGCGGCGCCAGAACCCCTGATGTACCTCAGGGCCCCGGATCGTTCCTCGGACCGATGCGGGGCCCTGAGTCATCTCGCAACAATGGGGTCATGACCGAAACACCAGAATCCAAGACCACGACGCCCAAGAAGTCCACCGCGTCCAAGAAGTCCACCGCGTCCAAGAAGACCACGACGCCCAAGAAGACTGCGGCGTCCAAGAAGTCCACCGCGCCCAAGGCGCCCAGCCCGTCGCCTGGCCCCACGACGCCCCCCGCACCCCCCACCTCCGGCGCGCCCTCCGCCGCGCCGTCCGCCTCGGCGACGCCGTCACCCGCGCCGGCGTCGGCCGCCCAGCCGGGCCTCATGCTCGAGACGACCGCGCGCAACTACGCGATGTGGGCGCACCTGTCGTCCCTGCTCACGTGGGTCGTCGGCGTCCCCGGCATCGCGGGCGCGCTGACGTTCTGGCTGCTCGGCAAGGACAAGAGCGCCCTCGTCGACCACAACGGCAAGGAGGCGGTCAACTTCCAGTTGAGCATCCTCATCGCCGTGTTTGGCGGCATCGCCTTCGGCGTCGTCACGATCGGGCTCGGGTTCCTCCTCGTCATTCCCGCCTGGATCGTCGGGGCGATCCTCGCGATCATCTGGCAGATCCAGGGCACGATCGCCGCGAGCCGCGGCGAGTACTACCGCTACCCCATGAACTGGCGGATGGTGCGCTAGGGCCCTTCCGCCCACACAAGGTCGCGGATCACCGCGTCCGCGAGCAACCGGCCGCGCCGGGTCAGGACGATCGCCTCGTCCTGGCCCGGCGTCGCGGCCTCCACGAGGCCGCGCGCCGCGAGGTCCGGGACGCGCGCCCGCCCCGCGGGACGAAGAGCGCTCGCCGCGAGCCCGCTCGCGAGCCGGATGCCGAGCATCACGCGCTCCACGTACCGCTGCTCGCCCGTGAGGTCCTCGCCGCCGTCCTCCGGCGATTGGTCCCCGCGTATGCGCTCCGCGTACGCGCGCGGGTGCTTGACGTTCCACCAGCGCCGCGCCGCGCCACCCGGTCCCTCGAGGTACGAGTGGGCGCCGGGGCCTATCCCCCACCAGTCCTGTCCGCTCCAGTAGCCGACGTTGTGGCGGCACGCGTCGGCGGGCCCGCGGGCCCAATTGCTGACCTCGTACCACGCGTAGCCGGCGGCGGAGAAGGCGTCGTCGGCGCGCTCGTACATCTCCGCCTGGGCGTCCGGCTCGACGGGCTGGATCCGGCCGCGCCGCAGGTCCGCCCCCATCTTTGTGCCGGGCTCGATCACGAGCGCGTAGGCGCTGATGTGGTCCGGCCCGAGCGCGAGCGCGGCGTCGACGGACGCGCGCCAGTCGTCGAGGCTCTCGCCCGGCGTGCCGTAGATGAGGTCGACCGACGTCGCGAGGCCCGCCGCCTTCGCCCAGCCGACGGCCCGCTCCACATTCTCCGGCTTGTGCGTGCGGTCGAGCGTCGCGAGCACGTGCGGGACGGCGGACTGCATCCCCAGGCTCACCCGCGTGAACCCCGCGTCCGCGAGCGCCGCGAGCGAGGCCGCGTCGACGGAATCCGGGTTCGCCTCCGTCGTCACCTCCGCGCCGGGCGCGAGCCCCCACGTCTGCCTCACGCCGTCCAGGAGGCGCGCGAGCGCGGCCGGGTCGAGCATCGTCGGGGTTCCGCCGCCGAAGAAGACCGTGGACGCGGGGCGCGCGTCGCCCCCCGTGAGCCCGTCGTCCATCGACCTGCGCGCCATCGCCATCTCGCCCAGTGCCGCCTCGACGTACCCCTCGCGCGAGGCGCCCTCGAGCTCGCCAGGCGCGTAGGTGTTGAAGTCGCAGTACCCGCACCGGACCGAGCAGAACGGCACGTGGACGTAGACGCCGAAGTCCCGCTCGTTCGCGACGCCCGCCATCGCTACTTCTTCTTCTCGCCCTTGTCCGAGCCTTCGTCGCTCGTCGAGAGCGCCGCGATGAACGCCTCCTGAGGGACGTCGACGCGCCCGATGGTCTTCATGCGCTTCTTGCCCTCCTTCTGCTTCTCGAGGAGCTTGCGCTTGCGCGAGATGTCGCCGCCGTAGCACTTGGCGAGGACGTCCTTGCGCATCGCGCGAATGGTCTCGCGCGCGATGACCCGGGCGCCGATCGCCGCCTGGATCGGGACCTCGAACTGCTGGCGCGGGATGAGCTCGCGCAGCTTGGCCGTCATCCGTAGCCCGTAGGCGTACGCCGCGTCCTTGTGGACCACGGCGCTGAAGGCGTCGACCGCCTCTCCCTGGAGCAGGATGTCGACCTTGACGAGCGCCGCCGCCTCCTCGCCGCTCGGCTCGTAGTCGAGGGACGCGTACCCGCGCGTGCGGGACTTCAGCGCGTCGAAGAAGTCAAACACGATCTCGGCGAGCGGGAGCGTGTAATGCATCTCCACGCGGTCCTCGCTGAGGTAGTTCATCGTGCCCATCGTGCCGCGCCGCGTCTGGCACAACTCCATGACCGTTCCGATGAACTCGCTCGGCGCGAGGATCGTCGCCTTGACCACCGGCTCGTGCACCTCGGCTACCTTGCCGCCCGGAAACTCGCTCGGGTTGGTGACGATCATCTCCTTGCCGTCGTCCATCGTCACGCGGTAGACGACGTTAGGGGCGGTCGAGATGAGGTCGAGGCCGAACTCGCGCTCGAGTCGCTCGCGCACGATCTCGAGGTGCAGGAGCCCGAGGTAGCCGCAGCGGAACCCGAATCCCAGCGCCACCGAGTTCTCGGGCTCGTACACGAGCGCAGCGTCGTTGAGTTTGAGACGGTCGAGGGCGTCGCGCAGCACGGGGAAGTCGCTGCCGTCGAGCGGGAACAGGCCGGAGAAGACCATCGGCCGCGGGTCGCGATACTTGCCGATCGACTCCTTCGCCGGGTGGGACGCGTTGGTCACCGTGTCTCCAACGCGGGACTGGCGCACGTCCTTCACGCCCGTGATGAGGTAGCCGACCTCGCCGACTCCCAGCCCCTTCGTCGCGATCGGCTCGGGAGAGATCACGCCGATCTCCAGGAGCTCGTGCGTCGCGCGAGTGGACATCATGACGATCTTCTCGCGCGGGCTGAGGTGCCCGTCGACGACGCGGACGTACGTCACGACGCCGCGGTACGTGTCGTAGACGGAGTCGAAGATGATGGCTCGGGTGGGCGCGGCGGCGTCGCCGACGGGGTGCGGCACGTCGCGGACGATGCGGTCGAGAAGCTCGGTGACGCCCTCGCCGGTCTTCCCGCTGACCCGCATGACGTCTTCAGGGTCGCACCCCACGAGACCCGCGAGCTCCGCCGCGTAGCGTTCCGGCTCGGCCGCCGGGAGGTCGATCTTGTTGAGGACGGGGATGATGGTGAGGTCGTTTTCCATCGCGAGGTACAAGTTGGCGAGCGTCTGCGCCTCGATCCCTTGCGCCGCGTCCACGAGGAGCACCGCCCCCTCGCACGCCGCGAGGCTGCGCGACACCTCGTAGGTGAAGTCCACGTGGCCCGGCGTGTCGATCATGTTGAGCGCGAACGGCTCGCCGTCAACGTGCCAAGGCAGGCGCACGGCCTGGGACTTGATGGTGATCCCGCGCTCGCGCTCGATGTCCATCCGGTCGAGATACTGCGCCCGCATGTCGCGGGCACTGACGACACCCGTGACGCCGAGCATTCGGTCGGCGAGCGTGGATTTGCCGTGGTCGATGTGGGCGATGATGCAGAAGTTGCGGATCGCCGAAGGGGACGTCGAGGCGGGCTCGATGCGGGTATCGGACGGCACGGAAGCGAGGGCTCCTCAAGACGCGGGTGGACGACGACTATCGTCCCACGAATCCGGACCGAGCCGTTGTCGTGCGAGGTCGGTCACGTCTGACCGCCGATACCGGGCGAAACGGGCGTAACTCTGGCACGCTGGAGGCAGACGGAGGTGTCAAACCATGGACGAGGACGCCGGGCTCTTCCGGGCGACGTTTCACGACTCGCCCATCGGGATCGCCATCCTCGACGAGGTCGGCCACTACCGCGAGGTCAACCGCGCGTTCGCCGACATCCTCGGGCTCGAGCCCGCCGAGGTGGTCTCGCGGAACTTCGCCGAGTTCACGCATCCGGCGGACCTGCCGCGCGACATCGAGCTCCTCAGCCAGCTCGCGCGCAAGGACTTCCCCTACTACCAGGTCCAGAAGCGGTACCTGACGAGCACGGGCGAGACCGCGTGGGTACGCATCACCGTCACGCGGATCGAAGACGCCGTGCGGACCCCCTCCCACCACTTCATCGCCCAGATCGAGGACGTCACCGAGGTTCGCAACGCGCGCGAGGCGCTCGAGCAGCGGGCGCTCTACGACACCCTGACCGGCCTCGCGAACCGGGCCCTCTTGATGGAGCGACTCGAGGCCGCGCTTGCGAGCCACGCCTCGCGTGCCAGCACGGTCGCGCTCATCTTCTTCGACATCGACGACTTCAAGATGGTCAACGATTCGCTCGGCCACGACGCGGGCGACCACCTGCTCGCCATCGTGGCCCAGCGCATCCAGGGTGCGGTCAGGCGCGGCGACACCGTCGCGCGGCTCGGCGGCGACGAGTTCGTCGTGCTTCTCGAGAACATCTCAAGCCCCGAGGACGCCGAGAAGCTCGCGTCGATCATCACGCGATCCGCGCAGGCTCCGCTCTCGATTTCCGACCACGAGGTGGTACCGACGCTGAGCGCGGGGCTCGCCGTCGCCGAGCCCGACTCGACGCCCGAGGGACTTCTGCGCGACGCCGACACCGCGATGTACTCCGCCAAGCAATCGGGACACGCGCGCCTCAAGATCTACGACACCAAGCTCCGCGAGGTCGCGGTGACGAAACTCGAGATCGAGGAAGACCTCCGGAAGGCCCTCCGCGAGGGCGAACTCGGCCTCAGCTTCCAACCCGTCGTCGACCTCAAGACCCGGGAACCCGTCGGATACGAGGCCCTCGTGCGGTGGACCCACCCGCGACGCGGCGAGCTCATGCCCGAGGAGTTCATCGCCATCGCCGAGCAGGCGAACCTCGTCGTACCGATCGGCAGCCTGGTTGCCCACGAGGCGTGCGCGTTCCTCGCGCGTCACCCGGACTACACCGGCAACGTCTTCATCAACGCGTCCCCCAAACAACTCGGCACCGCGGCCTTCGCGAGGGTCCTCGAGGCCGCCGTCTCGACGGCGAAGATCGATCCGAGCCGGCTGTACGTCGAGGTGACCGAGTCCGGGCTTCTCAGGACGAGCCGCGCCGCAGAGAGCGACCTCGAGAGCATCCACGAGCTCGGGCTTCCCGCTCATCCTCGACGACTTCGGGACCGGGTCCGGCTCGCTCTCCGCGATGCTCGACAATCCCGTGTCCGGGATCAAGCTTGCCGACTCCTTCACTCGGCGGATCGGCGACGGGGGGTCGGGCGACAAGATGAGCCGCGGTATCGCGAGCCTCGCCGCCGACCTCGGCCTGTTCGCGGGCATCAAGGGGCTCGAGACCGAGGAACAGCTCACGACCGCGCTCGCCCACGGGTGGTCCGTTGGCCAGGGGTACCTCTTCGGACACGCCATTCCCGAGGCGGAACTCGGCCTCGACTAGCGGCGACGCGCGTGGCGTCCTCACGACGGGCGTCCGCTCCGTCCCCTTCGACCACTTGACTCTTCCCTCCGTCGTGCCGATAGACGAGTCGGACGCCGACGGGCGCCCGCAACCGCCGCGCGTGGAGGGAGTGACCATTGAGTTTCGGCGACGACCTCTTCCGCGCGACGTTCCACGCCTCCCCCATCGGGATGGCGATCCTCGATGCCGACGGGCGCTACCTGGACCTCAACGGCGCCTTCGCCCGCATCCTGGGGCTCAAGACCGAGGCGATCGTCGGCCACGGCTTCGCGCGAGTACACCCATCCGGACGACCTCGCCCGAGACACGGACCTCCTCCAACACCTCGCGTCGGGCGAGCTGCCCTTCTACCAGGTTCAGAAGCGCTACCTCGACGCGCATGGCGATACCGTCTGGTGTCGCGTCACGGTCTCCGAGGTCTCGGGAGAAATGGCGCACGGTGACGCCCGCTTCGTCGCCCAAATCGAGGACATCACCGAATTCCGCCGCGCCAAGGACCTTCTCGAGAGGCGAGCGCTCTACGATCCCCTGACGGGACTCGCGAATCGCGCGCTGCTCCTCGACCGCCTCTCGCACGCGCTCGCCGGACACACCCGGCGCGAAACGACCGTCGCCGTCCTGTTCTTCGACGTCGACCACTTCAACCTGGTGAACGACTCGCTCGGGCACGAGGCGGGCGACGCGCTCCTCGCGGTGATCGGCCAGCGCGTCCAGGCGGCCGTGCGCGCCGGTGACACCGTCGCGCGCCTCGGGGGCGACGAGTTCGTCGTGGTGCTGGAGAACATCCCGACCCAGGCGGCGGCCGCGGCCATCGCCGAAACCATTACGGCCGCCGTCCAGTCCCCGATCACGGTCGCGTCTCACGAGGTCGTCCCGACCATCAGCGTCGGCCTTGCCATCGCCGAGCGCGGCGTCACCGCCGAATCACTCGTGAGGGATGCAGACACGGCGATGTACTCGGCCAAGCAGCTCGGTCGGGCCCGCATCGAGGTCTTCACCTCCGATCTGCGCGAGACGGCGCTCAACAAGCTCTCGATCGAGGCGGAGCTGCGGGTCGCGGTGCGGGACGGGGAGTTGGCGGTCTACTACCAGCCGGTGGTCGATCTCGACTCGCGCGCCGTCATCGCCTACGAGGCGCTCGTGCGATGGCAGCACCCCACTCGCGGCCTCCTTCTTCCCGCCGAATTCATCGAGATCTCCGAAGAGGCGAACCTGGTGGTCCCGCTCGGGTCCTTCGTCCTTCGAGAGGCGTGCGGCTTCCTCTCCCGCCACCCCGAATTCACGGGGCGCATCTTCGTCAACGTCTCGACCCGGCAGATCGGGTCGGCGGACCTCACCCGCGCCGTCAAGGAGGCGATCGAGCTGACGGGCGTGGACCCGCGGCGCATCTCGCTCGAGATCACCGAGTCGGGGATGCTCATGACCACCAAGGTGGCGCGTGCCGACCTTGAGAACATCTCCGACATGGGCGTCGACCTCGTCCTCGATGACTTCGGGACCGGCTACTCGGCGCTGTCGTCGATCATTCAGAACCCCGTCGCGGGCCTCAAGCTTTCGCACGAGTTCACCCAGCGCCTCGGCGACAACGGATCGGGAGACCGCATCAGTTCGGCCGTCGCGTCCCTCGCCGCGAACCTCGGCATGTATGGCGTCGCCGAGGGCATCGAGACCGAGGACCAGCACGCTCGCGCCCGGGGTCACGGTTGGCTGTATGGACAGGGATTCCTGTACGGTCGTCCGATGCCGGAGGACCAGGTTTCGTTCGAGGACGCCGGCCGCGCACGAGTCCGCCGGAAGGCCCCGTGAGTTCGTTCGCGGGCCGGTTCGTTCGCGCCGCGCTTCAGGCCGCCGCTGACCGCGATGCGAACGGGCAAGGACACCCCGAGCGCGCCGCGGACGAGGCCCAGCAAGGCGACCCGCCCGAAGCGGGGCGCGACGTACCCGGGCGACTTCACGGGCACGGTGAACGTCGCGTACTCGCCCACCTTGGACGGCGAGCCCGACCCGGGCGAGATCGTCTGGGCGTGGGTGCCGTACGAAGAGGACTTCTCCCGCGGCAAGGACCGCCCGGTGCTCCTGATCGGGCGCGACGGAGACTGGCTCCTCGGCGCTCATGCTCACCAGCAAGGACCACGACAGGGACGCCGCCGACGAGGCCCGCTGGGGACGGCACTGGATGGACCTTGGGACCGGGGCGTGGGACTCGAAGGGACGCCCGAGCGAGGTTCGGCTGGACCGGGTCCTGCGCATCGCGCCCGGCCGCATGCGTCGCGAGGGCTCGGTCCTCGACCGGCAACGCTTCGACGCCGTGGTGGCGTCTGCCGCGAAGATCAACCGCTGGTAGCATTGGTGGTCGCGTGTGCGCCCCTCCGGCCGCGCACCACCCTGCTCACTCTCTTATCGCAAGGACCCTCGTGGCAAACATCAAGTCGAACATCAAGCGGATCGGGACGAACGAGAAGGCCCGCCTCCGCAACGTCGCCGTGAAGTCGGAACTGAAGACGCACGTGCGCCGCGTGCGCGAGGCGATCGCCGCCGGGGACAAGGCGACGGCTGAGTCGGCGTTCAAGGCCGCCGCGGTCAAGCTCGACAAGGCGGCAAGCAAGGGCGTCATCCACGAGAACCAGGCCGCCAACCGCAAGTCGGCCCTCGCCAAGCAGGTCGCGGCCCTCTAGTCCGGCGACTCGCGGGCCCCGCCGGGTCCGGTCCCTGCCCCCCAACGATCGCTAGGGTCGGGGTGTGAACGCCACCCTCGAGCCTCGGCCCCGGGTGTGGCACCTTCCCCTCGCAAACGCGCCGGCGGACGGCGTGCCCCGCCGAGTCCTCCTCGGACGCCAAGGCATCTTCACCGTCGCGCGCGAGCTCTGCGGATTCGAGCTTCTGTTCAGGGCCCCCGATCGCGCGGGCCTGCGCATCGACCTGTGGAACGCCCGTCAGCAGGATCGCGCCACCGAACACGTGCTCGCCGCGGCATTCTTCGCCGGGCCGGACGTGTCCGAAGGGCCTCCCCCTGTTCGTCAACTTCACTCGCTCGTATCTCGTCAATCGGGAGAGCTCCTCGGGTCACCGGAGGAGGTCATCCTCGAGGTCGTCGAGTCGGCGCATGCGGACGCCTCGCTCTTCGATCGGCTCGCCGAGCTGCGCGGCGCCGGGTACCGCATCGCCATCGATGACTTCCTCGGCACCGACAGTCAGCGCCGCTTGCTCGAGCTCGCCGACTACGTCAAGGTCGACTACCGGGACCTCTCGTCGCGGGGGCCGCGACTCGTCGACGCGGCGCGAGCCCCTGGGGCGACCCTCATCGCCGAGCGCATCGAGACTGAGGCCTCGTTCGACGAGTGTCGAGAGCTCGGCTTCGACGCCTTCCAGGGCCACCTCTTCGAGGCCGCGACCGTCCTCGAGCGTAGCGACCTCATTCCGGACGCCAGGTAGGTCGCTCGGCCTACCGTGCCGCGAGCCCGGCAATCTCCCGCACCGCCCGCTCCACGGCGAAGCGCGGATCCCTGCCAGCACCCTTGACCTGGGCATCGGCCTCCGCGAGGATCTCGATCGCGTGCGAAATCGTGTCGGCCGTCCACAGGCGCAGATCCCGGCGAGCGCGCTCCACCTGCCACGGCGCCAGCCCCAGGTCCCTCGTGGGATCGAGGCCCCTCCCCCGCGACGCGCCCACCTTGGCCAGGGTCCGGATCTTGACCGCGAGCGCCGCGATGAGCGGGACGGGGTCGGTTCCCGTGTCGAGCGCGTGCCTGACGAGCGAGAGCGCCTCTCCCGACTTGCCTGCGATGGCGGCGTCGGCGACGGCGAAACCCGTCGCGTTGACCCTGCTGCCGTAGTACCGGGCGACGTCGTCCGGAGAGACGACGCCCGTGACGTCGCTCATCAACTGGTGACACGCCGCGGATAGCTCTGCGGCGTCGACGCCGATCGCGTCGACGAGCGCCCGGATCGCCTGCGGGCGAGTCGTGCGGCCCGCGCGCGAGAACTCCCCCTCGACGAAGGCGAGCGCGTCGGACTCCTTCTTGATGGCCGGGCACAGGAACTCGCGGGCCCCGGCGGCGCGGAAGGCCTCGAGCACCTTCTTTCCGCGCACCGCGCCCCCGTGGACGAGCACCACGGCGACGTCGGGGTCGGGCGACGCCGCGTAGGCGAGGGCGTCGTCGGCGAAGGCGTCGCTCATCGCCTCTCCCTCGTCGATGACGACGACGCCCGGCTCCGCGAACAGGCTCGGGCTCGTCGCCGCGCGGAGGGCCCCGGTCGCGTAGTTCGCTGCGGAAAGGCGGGTGACGGCAACGGTGCCATCGGCGGATCGAACGTCGGCGATTACCGCGGCGATCGCCCGATCGGCGAGCACGCTCTCCGGGCCGATGACGAGAATGAGCGGAGCGGCCGACGCCCGATCCCAGCCCTCCGGCTGCATCCTGCGTCCGCTCCGTTCGACCATGACCCCAGCCTGCCACGAGCGAGGCACATGGGCGTCGACGCCTCGACGTTCCCTCCCGGACGAACGTCGAGCTCGCCGCACTGATCGGTGCGGAACACGCGCGACCCCGCCGCCGCATACGAGGCGATCGTTGCGTCCGCCGGGTGCCCGTAGGGGTTGCCGCTGCCCACGCTCACCGCCGCCGCCCGCGCGCCGATCCGAGCGGCGAGCCGCGGGTCCTGGCTCGCCGAGCCGTGGTGCGCGACCTTGACGACGTCCGATCCGGCCGGGAGGACCGCGGCCCGAATGAGCGCGGCCTGGCCCGAGGACTCGAGATCGCCAAGCTCCACGAAGCTGACGCCACCCGCGTCGCCCCAGGTGACGAGCGAGGCGTCGTTGACGTCGGAACTCGTGCGGGCGGTCGCGGCGCCGGTGCGCCAGACGGCGAGTCGCACGTCGCCCGCCGTCACGACCGTGCCTGCTCGCGGCGTCGCGACGGGGATCCCGGCGCCCTGAAGCGCCCTCACCGCCCGATCTCGCGAACCGTCCCACGCGACGTTCGACACCCATGCGCCAGTGACCGGGACCGCGTCGAGCACCTCGCGAATCGCGCCATCGTGATCCGCATGAGGGTGGGTGAGGACGAGGAGCGGAACCGAGCGAATCCCGTGCGCGCGTAGGCACGCGAGGCCCTCGCCTCCCGGGGGCCCCACGTCGATCATGACCGCGGAATCCGCCCCGGCGCGCAGGAGCACGGCGTCTCCCTGGCCGACGTCGCAGACGGCTACGCGCCAGTCGTCAGGTGCGCTCCATGTCGCCGCGGCGATCGTCGCCCGAACCGGCGGGGACGCCCCGACGACTCCCAGGACGACGAGGGCGCCCGCGACCCTCGCCCACCCCGCCACGCGACGCGCCGTCGTCGCGGCGACGAAGGCCCCGGAGCATGCGGCCGCGAGGAGCGCACCGCCGGGACCGGAAGGCCACGGCAGCCACGCCCCCGGGACGCCCGCGAAGGCCCGTGCCGACCACGCGACGGGCCATGCGGGCAGGCTCGCGGCGAAGGCGCCGACGGTTCCCAGCGCGGGCGAGATGGCCGAGGCGAGGACGGCGGCGAGGCCGACGATCGTCGTGACCGCCGCGCACGGCAAGGCGACGAGGTTGGCGGGAACGGCGTACGGACCCAGCCCGGGGTTGAGGAGCACGATCACGGGGGCGCACGCCACTTGAGCGGCGAGGGGCACCGCGAGCACGCGGGCGAACAGCGGCGTGAATACCCGGGCGAGGTGCACCGCGAGTATCGGGGCCCACAGCGCGATCGCCGCTGTCGCGAGCACGGAGAGCGCGAAGCCGTAGGACAGGGCGAGGTACGGGTCGAGGAGGAGAAGTCCGATGACGGCGCTCGCCAGCGCCGGGAGCGCCTGTGGCGGCCGTCCCCACGCGAGCGCGGCGGCGACGGCCGCTCCCATCCAGGCGGCGCGGACGACGCTCGGCCCGGGGAACACGAGCGCCACGAAGGCAGCCATGGCGACGCAGAGGACGAGCGCCCGCGCCCACCGCCGCCACCGAAGCGCCCGCAGCGCGAACCCGAGCGCCAGAGCGATCGCCGCGAAGTGCGCGCCAGAGACCGCGGTCAGGTGCGCGAGTCCCGCGACGCGCATGTCGCGCACCTGGCGCTCGTCCATCTGGGAGGTGTCCCCGATGACCATTCCGATGGTCAGCCCACGCACGGGAGGGGCGAGGCCGTCGGCGGCGTGCCGAAACCCCTCGCGAAGCGAGGCGACGAGGCCCGAGCCTCCCCCGGGGCGCGCCTTGACACCAGGTCGGGGTCCCAGGCAACCGCGACGGCCCGGCCCGACGTCTCGCCGCTCAGGGGGCCCACCGCGGACACCGCGTCGCCGCGACGCGTCGCCTCCCACGCCCCTCCCCCGATGACCACGACCTGGGCGTGGGCGTCGTGCTGCGGCCCGCCCGGCTCGGACCACGACCGAAGGGAGAGGATGACGCGCCAGCGCGGCCGCTCGTCGCCGTACCGGCCGACCCCGAGCGGCTGGGGCTCGCCGTCGACGATCGCCCTCGAGCGCGACGGGGCGCCCCGAGTCGACGACCTCCCGCAGGCCGCCCGACCATCGGGACTCGTCCGCGAGGTGCGCGGAAGCGGCGACCGCGACGAGGGCGACCGCCACGAGCCACGCCGCCCCGCGAACGCGGGGCGCGGCGACCCCCACGAGCGCCGCGACGAGCCCGAGCCCGCACCACCAGGCGGCGCCTGCGACGCCGGCGAGGACCGTCAGCGCGCACGCGTACGCGGCGACGGCCGAGGGCACGAGCCTCGCGTCATAGCGGGGCCTCACGCCGTCGCGAGCCCGTCGAGACGCGCGACGAGCGAGGGTCCGATTCCGGCGACGCGCTCGAGGTCCTCCAGACCTGAGAAGGGCCCGTGAGACGCGCGATCCGAGACGATTCGCTCAGCAAGCACCGGACCGATCCCGGGAAGCGACTCCAGTTCGGAGGCCCCGGCGACGTTGACGTTCACGGGACCTTCCGCCGACTCTCCCACCCGAGGGACGTAGATCTGCTCACCGTCGCGCAGGGGACGCGCGAGGTTGACGGAGGCCCGCACGGCGTCGTCGGCGAACCCTCCCGCCGCCTCGACGGCGTCGCGCACCCGGGAGCCCTCCGCGAATTCCACCACCCCGGGACTCGCGACGGCGCCCTCCACGTCGACCACGAGGACGCGCGGCGAAACGGACACGAGCGAGGCCGCGTCTGCGACGGAAACGGGGGGCGACGTGGCACGGGTGGCGGACCACGCGAGCGCCGCGAGGACCGCCACCACGACCGCGATGCTCGCGGCGACCTTGGTGTCCAGCCTCCAGCGCACGCCCCTTGGTGCGTCGGGTACCGGCGCTCCGTGGGCGGCCTGGTAGGCCGCGCGCGCCATCTGGGACATGCTGTCGCGCACGCGCAGCCGAACAGCCTCCGCGTCGTCCTGCCCGCCCTGCGTCTCCCGCCCCTCGTCCATGCCGCGATGCTAGGAGCCCCGAGGGGCGCCGTCGGCGGGCAGGCGCCGGGGCTCGGACGGGCGCGGGCCCGGGGGGCCTGGGGACAGCGGCCGAGCGGAAATCGCGCGCTAGCGCAGCTCCGGGGGAAGGTCGGCGACGAACGCGGCGAACGAACCGGGACCGCCGTGGACCGCGAGGACGGACGTAACCGGGGTGCGGATCACCATGGCCAGCCTCGGGTGGCGCACCTCGAGCACCGCCGCCGCGTCATCCGCGTATGCCTGCGCCCGCAGGCCCATGATGGCGAGCCCGGGGTTCGGGAGCGCGGCGATCGCCTCCTCGGCGCGGGCGACCACCGCCGCCCGCGCCCGGGGCGTCGTGCGCACGCGCTCGAGCACCACGATCTCGCCGTCGCGGGCGCCGAGGACGGGTCGCACGTGGAGCGCGCCGCCGAGCGCGGCGACCGCCCCGGGGATGCGCCCCCCGCGCCGAAGGTACTCGAGGCTCGCGACGGTGAAATACATCGCGCTGGACGCGGCGACGCGACGCGCCTCCTCGGCAACCTCCTCCGCCGACGCGCCCGCGCGCGCCTTCGCGGCCGCGCCAAGCGCCGCCCACCCCGTGGCCATTCCCAGGCTCTCGGAGTCGACCACCGTGACGGGAATCGGGCACGTCGACGCCGCGAGCCTCGCGCCATTGATCGTCCCGGAGACCTTTGCCGAGACGTGGACGGAGACAATGTGCGCTGGCCCCCGCGTCGGCGAGCGCGCGGTACGCGTCCTCGAAGGCGCCGACGCTCGGTTGGGACGTGGCGACCTTGCGCCCCGCCTCGAGCGCGTCGAGCACGCGGTCCGGCCCCCGCTCCGCGTTCCACTCCTCCACGCCAGAGAGAGGAACGCCATCGACCGTCACCTCGAGATCGACAATCGACACGCCCCAGCGCTTGGCGAGCGCCTCGGGCAGCGAAGCCGCCGAGTCCGTCACCACAGCAACGTGAGAGGTCACCGCCCCAGAGTAGCGGTCGGGTCCGGGCGCGCGGTCGGGTCCGGGCGCGCGGTCGGACTATCCGAGGACGACGTTGACAAGGCTCGGTGGCTTGACGATCACCGTGCGGATGGAGGCGTCGCCGATCGCGCGCTTGGCGCCGTCGGTCGCGAGCGCGAGGTCCTTGAGCTCGGCCTCGGTGATCGCGGGAGGAACCTCGATGCGGTCCCGGACCTTCCCCATCACCTGGACGATGCACGTGACGGTGTCCTCCACGAGGAGCGCGGGGTCCACCGTCGGCCACCCGGCGCGCGCGACGTTCTCGTGGCCGAGCATCGACCACATGTCCTCGGCGCAATACGGGGCGACGAGGCTGAGGAGGATCGCGACCGCCTCGGCGGCCTCGCGCACGGCGGGATCGGCCGCCCCCGGGCCGGAGTCGATCGCCTTGCGCGTCACGTTGACGAGTTCCATGACCCGGGCGACCGCGACGTTGAACCGGAGGCCCTCGACGAGCCCCTCGCACTCGTGCAGCGTCTTGTGGGTGGCGGCGCGCAGCGTCGCGTCCCCGGCCGACGGGTCCACGCCGGGCTCGCTCGTCACGTCGCGCGCGAGTCGCCACGCGCGGGCGAGGAACTTCATGGAGCCAGCGGGCGAGACGTCCGCCCAGTCGATGTCGTCCTCGGGCGGCCCGGCGAAGACCATCGTGAGGCGAACGGCGTCCACGCCGAACTCGTCGAGCTGCTCGGACAGGCTCACCAAGTTCCCGCGCGACTTCGACATGGCCGAGCCGTCCATGCCGACCATGCCCTGGTTCAGCAGGCGGGTGAAGGGCTCGTCGAAGTCCACGAGGCCCATGTCGCGCAGCGCCTTCGCAAAGAAGCGCGCGTAGAGGAGGTGCAGGATCGCGTGGGTCACGCCGCCGACGTACTGGTCGACGGGAGCCCAGTGCTTGGCCTCGTCCACGTCGAATGGGCCATCCTCCTTGTGAGGAGACAAGTAGCGCAAGTAGTACCAAGACGAGTCGACGAACGTGTCCATCGTGTCCGTGTCGCGCAGCGCGGGCTTGCCGCACTTCGGGCACGTGGTCGTGACCCATTCCGTCGCAGCCGCCAGGGGCGACTGGCCCTTGGGGGCGAGGTCGAGGCCCGCGCTGTCGGGAAGGCGCACGGGGAGCTGGTCGTCGGGGACGGCGACCTCGCCGCAGTCGTCGCAGTGGACGATCGGGATGGGCGTGCCCCAGTAGCGCTGGCGCGAGATCAGCCAGTCGCGCAGGCGGTAGTTCTTCGCCGCGGCGCCCACGCCGTCCTTCGCGAGGATGTCGGTGATCGTCGCGATCGCCTCGGCCTTGGCGAGCCCGTCGATCGGCGGGGAATTGACGACGACGCCGTCGCCCGTCGTCGCGACGCCCGATTCCGCCGGGTCGGGAAGGGGCTCGCCGGACTCGTCGCGGCAGTCGAGGACGACGCGGACGGGGAGCTTCATCGCGCGGGCGAAGTCGAGGTCGCGCTGGTCGTGGGCCGGGACGGCCATGATCGCGCCGTGGCCGTAGTCGGCGAGCACGTAGTCGGACACCCAGATGGGCAGCCGCTCGCCGTTGACGGGGTTGATCGCGTACCGCTCGAGGAAGACGCCGGTCTTGGGGCGGTCGGTCGCGAGGCGCTCGATCTCCGTGGCGGCCTTGACCTCCTCGACGTAGGCCGCGAAGGCCTTCCGCACGCCCTCCCCCGCGCCCTCGGCCAGCTCGGCGGCGAGGTCGGAGTCCGCGGCGACCACCATGAAGGTCGCGCCGAACAGCGTGTCGGGTCGAGTCGTGTAGATGCTGATGGGCTCGTCGCGACCCTCGATGGAGAACTGGACGTCGGCCCCGGACGAGCGGCCGATCCAGTTGCGCTGCATCGCGATGACGCGGTCCTGCCACGCGCCGCGCAGGGTCTCGAGGCCGTCGAGCAGCTCGTCGGCGTACTCCGTGACCTTGAAGTACCACTGGGTGAGCTTCTTCTTCGTCACGGGGGTGTCGCAGCGCTCGCACAGGCCGCCGACCACCTGCTCGTTCGCGAGCACGGTCTGGTCCTTGGGGCACCAGTTGACGAGGGAGGGCTTCCGGTACGCGAGGCCACGCTCGAACAGGCGCGTGAAGATCCACTGGTTCCAGCGGTAGTACTCGGGCCGGTGGGTCGCGAGCACGCGGTCCCAGTCGAACGAGCACGCGTAGCGCTCCATCGAGGCGCGCTGCTGCGCGATGTTCTCCTCGGTCCACTCCGCCGGGTCGAGTCCGCGCTTGATCGCGGCGTTCTCCGCCGGGAGGCCGAAGGAGTCCCAGCCGATGGGGTGGAGGACGTTGAAGCCCCTCAGCACCCAGTAGCGCGCGAGCACGTCGCCGAGCGCGTACGCCTCGGCGTGGCCCATGTGGAGGTCGCCCGACGGGTACGGGAACATGTCGAGCACGTACTTTGTCGGGCGCGGGTCGCCCTCCTCGCCGCTGCGGAAGGGTTGCCACTCCCGCCACAGTGGCAACCACTTCGCCTCGAGCGCGCGGAAGTCGTACCTGGTCTCGGCAGTCTCGTCGGTCGTGTCGGTCACGGCGCGATTCTACCGGGACCCGCGTGACGCCCCCGCCCGGGACATCCCCGCGAAAACCCGTGGCATCGCCACGGAAACACATGCGGGATAGCCTCGTTGGATGGCCACCGCACGCGCGTCCACCCCGTGGGGCTCGTACGCGCCCGGCCAGGCGTGGGACGAGGCGATGGATCTCAAGGGCAAGATCCGCGAGCCGTACGCCAAGGTCTACAAGGAAATCGAGGGAATGTCGCGCGAGGATCTGTACTCGCGCGCGGAGGCCCTCGCGAGCACGTACCTGGCGCAGGGGGTGACGTTCGACCACGCGGGCGAGGAGCGCCCCTTCCCCCTCGACATCGTCCCGCGGGTCGTCAGCGCGGAGGATTGGGAGATCATCGGCCCTGGCGTCGCGCAGCGCGTCCGGGCGCTCGAGGCGTTGCTCGACGACATCTACGGCTCCCAGCGCTGCGTGACCGACGGCATCGTGCCCCGGCGCCTCATCACGTCGTCGAGCCACTTCCACTGGGAGGCCGCGGGCGTCGAGCCGGCGAACGGCGTGCGTGTGCAGGTCTCGGGAATCGACCTCGTTCGCGATCAGCACGGGATCTGGCGCGTTCTCGAGGACAACGTGAGGGTGCCCTCCGGCGTGAGCTACGTCCTGTCCAACCGCCGCGCGATGTCGCAGATGTTCTCGGACCTCTTCACGCACATGGGCATCCACCCCGTGCTCGAATACCCCCAGCGGCTGCGCGCCGCGCTCGCGAAGAGCGCTCCCGAGGGCATCGACGACCCCACGATCGTCGTCCTCACCCCCGGCGTCTACAACTCCGCGTACTACGAGCACTCGCTCCTTGCGCGCACCATGGGCGTCGAGCTGGTCGAGGGGCGCGACCTCGAGGTCGTCGGGGGGCGCGTCTATATGCGGACGACGGCCGGGCGCCGCCGCGTCGACGTCATCTACCGCAGGGTGGACGACGAGTACCTCGATCCCGTGCAGTTTCGGCCCGATTCCGCGCTCGGGTCGCCGGGACTGATCACGGCCGCGCGGCTGGGCAACGTCACGCTCGCGAACGCCGTGGGCAACGGCGTCGCCGACGACAAGCTCATGTACACGTACCTTCCCGACCTCATGCGGTACTACCTTGACGAGGAGCCGATCCTCCCGAACGTCCAGACCTGGCGTCTCGACGAGCCCGACGCGAAGGCCGAGGTCCTCGATCGGCTCTCCGAGCTCGTCGTCAAGCCCGTCGACGGTTCGGGGGGCAAGGGCGTCCTCATCGGCCCGGCCGCCTCGGCGAAGGAACTGGCGCTCGCGAAGAAGCACATCCTGGCCGACTCGCGCGGGTGGATCGCGCAGCCGGTCGTGCAGTTGTCCACCGTTCCGACGCTCAGCCCGGAGGGCCTCGAGCCGCGTCACGTCGACCTGCGTCCGTTCGCGATCAATGGCGGCGACGACGTCTGGGTGCTCCCCGGCGGCCTGACCCGCGTTGCGCTTGCGCGGGGCCAGCTCGTCGTGAACTCGTCCCAGGGAGGCGGCTCCAAGGACACGTGGGTCCTCGGAGCGGAGACCAGGCCGGCGGAGCACGGCCCAGGGGCGCGGAACGTCGTGACCGAGGAACGCGCGGAACTCAGCGGGGTCCACGCCGTTCCGCAATCCGCCCACCCGGAGGACGCCGTCCACGGCCAGCAGCAGGCCCAGCAGCAGCAGGGTCGCACCCGGGAGGCGCCATGCTGAGCCGGATCGCGGAGTCGCTGTTCTGGATCGGCCGCTACGTCGAACGCGCCGACGACACGGCGCGCCTGCTCGACGTCCACCTCAACGTCCTGCTCGAGGACCCGTGGGTCGACGAGCCGACGGCGAACGCGTCGCTCCTCGCGGTGATGAACTGCGAGCCCGAGGGCGAGCCGACGCTCGACGAGGTCATGAGGCTGCTCGTTCACGATCGCACGATCACGTCGTCGATCGCCGGCACCCTGACGTCCGCGCGCGAGAACGCGCGACGCGCGCGGGAGGTGATCTCCACCGAGGTGTGGGAGAGCCTCAACACCACGTGGCAGCAGATCGACTCCCGCTCCCGGACGCGCCGCCCCCACGACTACTTTGCGTGGGTACGCGAGCGCGCCGCCGTCGTCTGGGGCCTGTCGTCGGCGACCACCTCGCGCGACGATGCGTGGCACTTCATGGACGTCGGCCGGTGCATCGAGCGAGCGGACATGATCGCCCGGCTCATCATGACCCGCTCGTTCGCGGGCACGACGGGGCCAAACTGGACCACGCTGTTGCGCTCCTGTTCCGCTCACGAGGCCTACCTGCGCACCGTCCGCGCGCTGGTGTCGGAGGAGCGCGCCGCCGAGTTCCTCATTGTCGATCGCTTCTTCCCGCGCTCCATCGCCTTCAACCTCAACCGGGCGGAGGAGATCCTGTCGGACCTCGAGCCGGACCCCCAGCGCGGCTCGGCGACGGAACAGGCGAAGCTCGCGCTCGGTCGCGCGCGGACCAACCTGGAATACCGGCCGATGCGCGAGATTCTCGACGACCTCCCGACGCAGATGCAGGAGGTCCAGAACGCCTGCGCGCGGGCGTCCAACCTCGTGCGCGACCGCTTCTTCCTGCCCGCGATCACCGTGTGGACCCAGGAGGCGATATGAGCATCCTCGAGGTCCTACACAGCACCCACTTCGTGTACGGCGCGGAGATTCCGACGTCGTACAACGAGGCGCGACTGCTTCCGGCGTTCCTGCCTCGCCAACGCGTCCTTTCGGCGGAGGTCGAGATCTCGCCCTTGACGTGGCAGACCCAGTACTTCGACTACTGGGAGACCCGCGTCATCGCGTTCGAGGTCCTTCGCCCGCATCGCGAGTTGACGGTAACGGCGACGTCCACGGTCGAGGTGATTCCCGACACCAAGGACGTGCGGGAAGAGGCGGACTGGGACGCCATCCTCGGGCCGAAGCTTCAGGACCTGCTGACGGAGTACCTGGTGAACTCGCCGACCACCACGCCATCAGAGGAACTCGCGGACTTCGCCCACGAACTCGCCGCCAAGGCCTCTCCCGACGAGACCGCGCGGGCGATCTGCGCGCACCTGCACGACACCGTGAAATACATCCCGGGCGTCACCTCCGTGCACACCCCCGCGATCCACGCATGGGAGGCCCGCTCGGGGGTGTGCCAGGACTTCGCCCACCTCGCGGTCGGGGCGCTGCGAAGCGTCGGGATCCCCGCGAGGTACGTGTCCGGATACCTGCACCCGCGGCCCGAGGCGGAGGTCGGCGAGACGATCCCGGGCGAGAGCCACGCGTGGATCGAGTGGTGGTCGGCCGGGTGGCACGGCTTCGACCCCACGAACGCCAGCGAGGCAGGCGACCATCACGTGGTCGTCGCGCGCGCGAGGGAGTATCGGGATGTCATGCCGCTCGCGGGGGTCTTTTCGGGCGCGGAGAGCACCCTCGACGTGACGGTCCAGGTGACGCGGCGGTCGTAGCCGAATCTCAGGCCGTGGTCATGACGCGCGCGGCGCCGCGCCCGAGCAATAGTTTGGCGGAGTTGGCGCCGAGGAACGCGGGATCGGACGCGAGCCCCGTCGACTCGTCATTGAGCGCGAGGCCACCCGAGAGACTCGTGACGCGGACGTGGAGCGTGACGTCCTCGCCGGAGACGACCGCGTATGCGCTCACGGGATCCGATGGTCCGGCGCCGAGGGCGCTCATCGCGGCGCGCTCGGTTTCGATCGCGATCCTGGTGTCCGGGTCATCGAGGGCCGTGAGGAGGCCGGCGACGTCGGCGGGCGCGTCCGCCCGCATTTCAATCGCGACCGCGCCCTGTCCAGAGGCTGGCACGACGTCGTCGACGGAAAGGGGCCCGACGAAGGCGGGGCGCTCGTCGAGCAGATTGAGGTCGGCAAGGCCCACCGCGGCCCCAGCCGCATCCCCGCGCTCGACGAGGGCGAGGAGGGACGGCACGTCCCCGTCGGTGACGTCGCACACGAGGTCCTCGCGCAGCCTCGCGACCTGCGCCCGAATGCGCGACGAGCGGGCGACCACGCGCGCGCCAGGAGGCAGGTCCGCGAGCGTCGGCCCCGCCGTGCACAGAGCCGTGCGCGGCTCCCGCGCCGGGAGATAGGCGGCGATGGTGAGCTCGGGGTTCTCGTCCGAGGGGAGCGCGGCGGCATCGTGGATCACGGCGTCGCACTCCCCCGACACGAGGGCGACCCGCAGCGCAGCGACGAGGATGTCCGAATCGACGTCCTCCCCGATCGGGCCAGGCTCCACCGTCACGGGGACGACCACGATCTCACCCTTGCCCGTCGGCGACGCAAGGTCGAGCGCCGCGCGCAACGCCTCGACGACCCTCGACGCGCGCGCGACGGAGATGGCGTCGTCCCGCACGCCGAACCGCAACCTCATGGACTAAGCGTGCCACAGGGCGGGCGCCCGCAGTTTCGATCGCGGGCGCAGCCGAGGGAGGCAACGACGGGCGAGGCTAGTCCCGGCTCTGGCGGCCCTTGCGTCGCAGGCGTGAGCGGGTGATGGAATCCTTCGGCAGGGAGAAGTAGATCGCGATCGCGATGACCACTGCGGCGGCAACCATCCCAAGAATCAAGATGATCAGCGGGGTGAGGTGGGCGGGATCCGATGGCGCGCCGACGGAGACCTGCCCGCTCGGGGATGGCGTCGGGGCGGCGCTCAGGGTCTGCGCGGGCGCGGCGCTTGGGGACGCCCCGGGAGAAGAGGGTGAGGCCGAGGAAGCCGCGGCGGAAACAACCTCGAACGCGAAGGTCCCCTCGATCGGATGTCCATCGTCGGCCACCGCCCTCCAGGTGACCGTGTACTCTCCCGGCTCGAGAGGCCCGACGTCCACCTGGAGCGTTTCGGGCGACGCGAGGTAGGCGGCGCCGACGGCGCGGTCGGCGTCCGCCGCGTCCACCACCCGCACGTATGATCCGAGATCGAGAAGCGCCTCGCTGAAAGTGAGGGAAACGGCGGCCGGCGCGGCGACGGACGAGCCGGGCGCCGGGGAGCTCGATACCAGCTGGGTGTGGGCCGAGGCGGGTGTCGCCCACGCAAGCGCCGCCGCGGCGCCAAGGAGCAGGCCCGCGAACCCCGAGGCGATGCGACGGCTCTTCATCCCCCCATGGTGCCACTCCTGCGGGTGCGGACGTTGGTCGACGAGCGGGGGGCCTCAGGACGAGGGAAGGGCCCCGCGCGATGCGCGGGGCCCCTCCTCGATCGACGCGTGGCGTCGTTACTTCTTGGCCGCAGCCTTCTTCGCAGCGGCAGGAGCCGCGGCGGGGGCAGCGGCACCAGCGGCCGCCCAGACCAGGCCGATGCCCGCGAGGATGAAGGTGGCACCAACGCCACCCATGAAGCCCGCGACGCCGAGGCCGAGCTGAAGGGTGGAGGCGGTGACGCTACCGACACCAAGCTCGCCGATCAGTCCGTGCGCCGTGTCGGTCCAGATCATGCCACGGGCCGTGGACTCGATCGCGTTCGAGTGGTCAAAGTCGGCCCAGTACTTGCCGTCGTTGACGAACTCGACCGTGTCGCCGGCGTGGTAGGTCTTGCCGTTGTACTCGGTGTCCGGGGTGCCCTCGGGGAGCGTGAACGTCGCCTTGCCGTGGAGCACGTGGTACGTCACGGTCGCCATCTGGAGCATGTACTCGCTGCCCGTGTTGACCAACGGGTCGTTGGGGTCGAGCTCCGAGCTGTTGACCGGGTAGTGCCACTGGTTCTTGAGCATGTCGAGAATCGCGGCGCCCTCTTCTGCGGTGCCGTGGCTCACGTAGTTTCCGTTCTCGTCGTACGAGAGCTTGACGTTCTGCTCCGCCGAGAAGGACTTCAGGGCGTCGGCACCCTGGTTGACCTTGAACACGGCAAATCCCGCGCCGGCGATGAAAACCACGCCGAGGGCAGCAAGGACGTACCCAAGCTTCTTCAGTCGTTCACCCATTGTGTGTTCCTCCTAGAACTTCGACCCCGGCATGGCTTCCGGACGTCGGCGAATCCCATTCTGGAATCCTGATATGACCGTAACGTTAGGCAAGGCTAATCTCTCAGGACCAGGGTCCCGTGCCGCCCAGGCGAGCCTAACCTGAATTCCTGCGGACGATTGCCGCCACTCGTTTGCAGCCCTCCCTTCCGCTAGGCTCTTCCCGCACGTCGAACCAAGGAGAAGACCGTGGCCGAGAAGCCAAAGAAGAAGGTAGTTCACGTCAAGTCGGACGCGGCGAACCCGCCGAAGGAGCCGACCTGGAAACCCACCCCGGAGGCCAAGGGCAAAGCGACCAGGTTCCGCCTCATCGCGATCCTGCTGTGGCTCCTTGCCATCGGCGGCGAGGCCGCGGAGATCTTCTGGGTCCTGAAGCAGGACCCCATCAGCATGCTCTACCTGATCGGCGGCGTCGTCGTGATTGGCGCCCTCGCGATCATCGGCAACGTCCTGTGGAAGAAGGCCAACCGCGCCGACCCCGCCCAGCGCTCGGAGCCCGTGCGGTTCTTCATCCAGAACCAGCTCGGCGCCTTCATCGCGCTGGTCGCTTTCCTCCCGCTGATCATCCTGATCTTCACGAACAAGAACCTCGACAGCAAGCAGAAGGGCATCGCGGGTTCCATCGCGATCGTCATCGCGCTGGTCGCGGTCTACTCGGGGATCTCGTTCGACTCCCCTTCGGTGGAGCAATACACCACAGAGACGGCCCGCGTCGTCCAGCTCACCGGCAGCGACCAGGTGACGTGGACCAAGTCGGGATCGGTCTACCACCTGTGCGAGGAGGCCTCGGCCGTCAACCTCGAGTCCAAGGACAACCAGATCTACACCGGCACCGTGGGCGACGCCCACGCGGCGGGCAAGGATCGCCTGACGCTCCAGGTCGACCAGGAGCTCGAGCAGTGCGGCTTCCCGCCGGACCCGGGCATCGAAAACCTCGTCGTCCCCGACGCGACGCCCTCTCCCACGGAGTAGTCGCGATACGCAACTCGCACAGAGGAGGCCGCCCGGAAGGGCGGCCTCCTCTCATTCGTGCGGCGTCTTCCGGCCGCACCGCACCTGAGGCGTTCCGCGTCTCTCGCGAGGTAACGACCATGCGCACCGCGATCACGTCGACCATTCACGCTCAGCCGGTGAGCCGATGAGTCGGCAAGTGCGGGCGCTAACTGTGCAAGATCTTGGCCAGGTCCGGAGGTCGCGGCGGGCCTAGCATCTCGCGCTCGTGCTCCAGCTCCTTCACCATGAGTTCAAAGTCCCCAAAGAGGGTTGGGGAGCCAACCTCCTTGCGCCGATGCTCGATGATGGGGCGTAGCTTGTGGAAGAACTCGATCGTGCTCCGACCCGTGATTCGTGAGAACGCGTGGAGATCGTAGACGCCAATGTTGATGCCCACCGAAATCCGCTCCATCAGGTTGAGGAACCTAGCCACCGCACGTTTCAAGTCTTCGTTGTCTGCGTACCGCGCATCTGTCGGATTGACGTGATCCGCTCCGAAACTGTCGCGAATCATCAGTTGGACTTCGCGCCGGCGTTCGAGAACGGTGTGCGTGAACTCAATGGTCGCCTGCTTCTTTCGACGCTCGTGGTCAGCGAGAAACACCTCGCGTTGCAAGCGATTGGCCTCCCGTGACTTTCGCAACTGAAACACCGCGACCACGACTCCAACCGAGATCGCTACGTTCGCCACGACCGCTGAGCCCCCGACAAGCGTGTCCAACATATCTGTCCCTTCCGGTGTCGGAGCCAGCAGCGCGGAATACGGCAACCAGTGAGGCCGCTACCTTCGCGCGGGCACTTCACCGTACCGTCCGCACCACCCCACTGCCACCGGAAACCAGGGGGCGCCCAGTCGAACACCCTGGTTCACATCGGTCACGGGTTAAGCCAGAGCACCACTTCGGATCCGGGATTGACGAGCGTCCCCGGGAAGGGATCAGTCTCGAGAACGGTGCCGCGAGGCAGGTACGCAGGCAAGGGGTTCGGCCCGCTCGGGTCCGCTTCGAGGCTGATCACCACGAAGCCTTCTGCCTCGAGCGCGGCGACGGCGTCGGCCCGGCTGAGGGCTCGAACGTCCGGAACCCTGGTCTGCGCCGGAACCGAGGGGGTCGCGACGCTTATGGTCTGGGCGGGCTTGCCGCGCCAAGGATGCGCGACTCCGATCCAGGCGGCGGCGAGGACCACGGCCAGGAGCGCGGCGCCGACGAGGGAGGCGACGCGGCGTCCCGGTCGCGAGTCTCCTTCCGGCGGCGCCAGGGCCCGGAGCTCCTCGGCGTACGACGCCGGGTCGAGGCGATCGTCGATCAGGCGGCGCCCGTCGTCTCCCGGTTCGAGGAGGTGGTCCGCCAGGCCTGCGGTGAGGCTGGCGCGGCGATGACGGGGAACTCCTGACATCGCGGCCTCGACCTCGCGGACGAAGGCCTCGGCTCGCTGCCTCGCGTCGTCGGTCATGACGCTCCTTCCGTTCCGTTGGGCACGAGTTGGTCGATCGCATCCCTGAAGGACGACCACACCGCGGCGCCGTCGGTGAGGGCGTCGCGTCCGGCCGCGGTGAGGGCGTAGCACCTGCGTGCTGGGCCGCGTTCGGACGCCTCCAGGTGGGTCGAGACCACGCCATCCCCGTAGAGGCGCTGCAGGGTGCCGTAGACCGAGGCGTCGCCGACCTGCGCAAGGCCGGCGCCGCGGAGGGTGCGCACGATGCTGTAGCCGTGGGTGTCGCCTGCCGCGATCGCCGCGAGAACGACGGTGGGAAGCACGCCGCGCAGCAGTTGGCTCGTATCCATTCTGGCTCCGCTCGTCATTTACTCCGTTGTACAGAGTACCGCGCGAAGCAAGGCTTATCCAGGCCTTCGGACCTCCCCGCTCGCTCCGACGGGCGGGGGCGGAGAAACGAAAAGGAGAGACCTCGCGGTCTCTCCTTAGTCGCCATCGCCTAGACGACAGGCGTCTTGGTGGAGCTGAGGGGACTCGAACCCCTGACCCCCTGCATGCCATGCAGGTGCGCTACCAGCTGCGCCACAGCCCCGCTGCCCCGAAGGGCTCCGCCATCCTACCCGCAAAGACGCGGGCTGTTCCAACCCGCTAAGCGGCGTCGCCCTCCCGCTCGTCCGCCGGAAGGTCCACCACGGGGCAGTCCCTCCAGAGGCGCTCCAGGTCGTAGAACGCGCGGTCCTCCTGGTGCATCACGTGCACGATGATGTCGTTGAAATCGAGGAGCGCCCAGCGCCCCTGCCGGACCCCCTCGCGCCTCGCGGCCCGCGCGCCAACCCTGGCGAGTTCCTCCTCGATCCGCTCGGCAATCGCCACCACTTGGCGCTCGCTCGAGCCCGAGGCAATGACGAAGACGTCGGCAAGCGGAAGGTGCGCCGTCACGTCGAGGGCGACGACGTCGGCCGCCTTGACGGCATGGGCGGCCCTGGCGGCGCCGTGGGCGAGCTCAACGGCTTCGGGGGAGGCGCTCACCCGCCGAGGCCCGAAATTTCCACACGGCGATGCCGAGCGTGAAGGCCACGGCCGCGAGCACCGCGATGTGGGGCCAGCCAAAGTCGCGCGCCCCGCCCGCGGGCTGGACCTCGACCGTCGGGCGCGCGATGGTGCCCGTCATGGGGCCCCCGCCCGGCACCGCGCGAAGCATGCCCGTGGTGATGGGGCTCATCGCCGTGCCCGTGGCGTACGGCGGTTGCCCGGCGGGCATCGGCACGGCGCCAGTGTGCGGGCCACCGGGGCCGAAGGCCGGGGGCCCCTGGTTGGGAGCGCGCGGCGCCCCTTGCGGTCCTGCCTGGACGACCTGTCCGACGGCGGTCGTCGGAGGCTTCGTCTGAAATTCACCCTCGCCGGGCGTGCCTTGCGGCGACACCTGCGGGGGTGATGGCTGCTGCGGTCCCGGGGGCGGACCGCCCTGGATTCCCGCGGCCTCGAACGCGGACGGCACCACGGCCGGGATGGCGCCCGAGGGAGGACGCTGACCGCCCGGTGCCTGCGGGATGGCGCCCGAGGGAGGACGCTGACCGCCCGGTGCCTGCGGGATAGCGCCCGAGGGAGGACGCTGACCGCCCGGTGCCTGCGGGATGGCGCCCGAGGGGGGACGCTGACCGCCCGGTGCCTGCGGGATGGCGCCCGAGGGAGGACGCTGACCGCCCGGGCCTGCGGGATAGCGCCCGAGGGAGGACGCTGACCGCCCGGTGCCTGCGGGACGGCGCCCGACGGCGGGCGAGGCGCCTCCTGGCCCTGCGGACTGCGGCATGCGGGGACGCGACGTCAGGGGCCATACCCTGCGGGAACCCGCCCGTCGCGTCGGCCGAGCCTGCGGGAGCTGCGGGCGGGGGCTGCTCGACCCCTCCGGGGCGGCTCGCCGACGGGCCCCGGGCGCGACCCGGTCTGGATTCCTGACGGCGGCGTGAGGTCTGCGAGCGAGGGCACCTCGGAGGTCATGGGGCGCGGCGCGTCGATGATGCCGAACTCCGGGCGTACCTGGCCCGCCGGGCGGTCACGTTCGGACGGGAGCTGGGCGGCGGCCTCTGCGGCCGCCTGGGCCAGCCTCCTCCGGGCGTCGTCGCTCGGCGAGGTCGACGGCACGGCCGCGGCCCGAGGCTGGGGAGCCGGCTCGTCGGGCATGTCGAAGCGAGAGACCCTCGGGGCGTCGTCCGCCGCTCCGCGGGAGCTTCGTTCCTGCGCGACCGGGCCGGGCGCGCCTTCCTGCGGGACAGCGCGCGCAGCCGATTCCTCCGGCCGCGATCTCTGCGGCGCGTCGCGTCACCCGTAACGGCCTCGACCGCGCCTGGCGCGGCCTGATGGGGCGCGACCTGGTGAATCTCCCCCGTCGAGCGGATCGCGTCCTCCTGCGCCTCCGCGGCGCGGCGTCGCGCCAACTCCTCCTGCTGCGCGATGACCTCTGGCGTCATGGTCGGAACGTTGCCCGTGTGGTGCGCTTCCTCGACTGCCGTCCACGTCTCCACCGGGATGCTCAAGGCGCTCGAGGCGGCGGCGGTCCCGCCTGCTCAGGGGCTCGGCGCGTTGCTCCGCGCTCTCGGCCTCCGGCGCGCGCCTGTCACGCCGTGACGGAGCGGGCTCTGCGGGCTCGGAGTTGGCCGCCGCCTGCGCCGCACGCTCTTCCATCTCTCGCCGCTCGCGGCGCGTCAATGGGCGTGCTTCGTCAGCCATGCGCTCCTCCGCGGTAGAGATCGTGCTCACCTATGTAATCGGCAACCACGTCGGGGACTAAATAGCGGATAGGGAGGCCGAGGCCCACCCTTCTCCGGACATCCGTTGAGGATACCCCGAGCGCAGGTACCTCCACCAACGGGATTCCCTCGAGGCCGGGCGGCACCTCGTACCCCGGCCGGGTCACGCCGACGAAGGTCGCGAGGGCCCTCAAGCGCTCCGACTCGCGCCACTCGTCGAGCCTCGCGAGGGCATCGGCGCCGGTGACGAAGTACCACGTCGCCCCGGGGTGCTCGGCGTCGAGGTCGGCCATCGTGTCGATCGTGAAGGTCGGCGCGCCGCGGGACGATGTCGACGTCAGAGACGACGAGCCTTGGGTCGTTCGCCACCGCAAGCCGCGCCATCGCGAGCCGGTGCGGCGCCCGACGCCACCTCCGCGCCCGCGCTTGAACGGCTGCTCGGCGGCGGGCACGACGATGACGCGGTCGAGGGAGAGGGCCGAGTGGACCTCGCTCGCCGCGGCCAGGTGCCCGATGTGTATGGGATCGAACGTCCCGCCGAGGACCCCGATGCGGGGGGCTATGGTGTCCACGCTCAGTGGCGGGTGCCGACGCTCCGGAACGCGTAGGCGACGAAGAGGAGTCCGATCAGCGCCGTGAAGGCGAGCAGCCCGTAGGCCGCGGCCGGGATCGGGAGGACGACGGCGGCGTGGTCGCTCGCCGCGGCCTCGGTGATGAGACTGCTCACAACTCCTCCTTCACGCAGGGTTCTTCATTGTCTCACGCGTCCCACGCGGGCGCGCGTGTCACTCGCGAATCTGGCCCTCGCCGTAGACCACCCACGTCGTGGTCGTCAGTTCCGCGAGCCCCATGGGTCCGCGCGCGTGGAGCTTCTGGGTCGAGATCCCGATCTCCGCGCCGAGGCCGAACTCGCCACCGTCGGTGAACCGCGTCGACGCGTTGACCATGATCGCCGCGGTGTCGAGCTCGGCGACGAAGCGGTCCGCCGACCCGAGGTCGTCCGTGACGATGGCCTCCGTGTGTCCCGTCGAGTAGCGGCGGATATGCTCGATCGCCGCGTCGAGGTCGTCGACGACCTTCACCGCCATGTCGAGGGAGAGGTATTCCGTCGCCCAGTCCGCGTCCGTCGCCGGGACGGTCGCGACTCCGGAGGGGGCGAGCGCCGCGGCGGCGGCATCGGCGTGGAGGGTCACCCCCGCCTCCGCGAGCGCCGCGAGGACGGCGGGCAGGACGCGGGGCGCGGCGTCGCGGTGGACCAGAAGCGTCTCGGCTGCGTTGCACACGCCCACGCGCTGAGTCTTGGAGTTCACGGTGATGGCGACCGCCCGGTCGACGGGGGCCGACGCGTCGAGGTAGACGTGGCAGTTGCCCTCGCCGGTTTCGATCGCGGGCACCGTGGACTCCGTGACGACGGCCTGGATAAGGTCGTGGCCGCCGCGCGGGACGAGCACGTCCACCAGTCCGCGCGCGTTCATGAGGACCTTGGCGCCCTCGCGGCCGTAGGCGTCGATGCTCTGGACGGCGTCGGCGGGCAGGCCGACGCGCTCGAGCGCGGCGCGAAGCACGTCGACGATCGCCTCGTTCGATGCGGCGGCGGCCGAACCGCCGCGAAGCACCGCCGCGTTGCCCGACTTGAGCGCGAGCCCCGCCGCGTCGACGGTGACGTTCGGCCGCGCCTCGTAGATCATCCCGACGACGCCCATCGGCACGGCCTTCTGCACGAGGCGAAGGCCGTTCGGGAGGGTGGACCCGCGGCGGATCTCCCCGACGGGGTCCGGCAGGGCAGCGAGCTCGCGCAGGGCCGCGGCGATCTTGGCGATGCGCTCGTCCGTCAGTGCGAGGCGGTCGAGAAGCCCGTCCGCCATTCCGTCGGCGCGCCCGCGCTCGACGTCGAGCGTGTTCGCCGCGAGTATTCGGGCGGATTCGGCGACGAGCGCGTCGGCCATCGTGTGAAGCGCCGCGTCCTTGATCGCCCGGTGGGCCGTCGCGAGCACCCGGGACGCAACCTTGGCGCGGCCGCACGCCTCGAGTACAGCGGCGCGAATGTCGGCGCTGGTTTCGGTGTCGGTCATCCCCACAGGTTACTTGCCCGGCGCGACGACGACGAGGTCGTCGACGTGCACGAGCTCCCGGGCGAACTCCTCGCCGAGGGTCGCGCGGAGCGCCGCGGTGCTGAGGCCGAGCATCGCCGGGATCTGGTGGGCGGCGAAGCGCGCGAAGCCGCGGGCGACGGGCAGGCCATCCGGCCCGACGAGCTCGACGGGATCGCCCGCCTCGAATTCGCCGCGAACCGCGCTGACCCCGGCGGCGAGCAGCGAGGCCTTTCCGCCCCGAATCGCGCGAGCGGCGCCGTCGTCGAGCACGAGCTGCCCCCGGATCTTCGCCGCGTGGGCGAGCCACTCGAGGCGCGACTTCGAGCGCTTGCCCGTGGCCGCGAAGACCGTCCCGACGTCCTCTCCCGCGACGGCCGCCGCGGCGTCCCTGGCGGCCGCGAGCACCACGACGACGCCGGACCCCGTCGCGATGCGCGCGGCCTCGAGCTTGGTCACCATCCCGCCCGTGCCGAGCGTGTGGCCCGCGGTGCGAGATGTCGACCCCCTCGATGTCGTCGAACGACGCGACGCTCGGAATGCGGCGCGCCCCCGGCTCATGGGGAGCGGCCGTGTAGAGGGCGTCGACGTCCGTCAGGAGGACGAGCGCGTCCGCGTGGACGACCGTCGCGACGAGCGCCGCGAGGCGGTCGTTGTCGCCGAAGCGGATCTCGTCCGTCGCGACCGTGTCGTTCTCGTTGACGACGGGGACGACGCCGAGCTCCAGGAGCCGGTCGAGGGCGCGCTGGGCGTTGCCGTAGTGCGCGCGGCGGACGAGGTCGTCCGCGGTGAGGAGCACCTGTCCCACCTTGAGCGAGTGCCGACGCGAACGCGCGCGCGTACGCGGCGATGAGGAGGCCCTGGCCCGACGGACGCGGTCGCCTGCGCGGTCGCGAGGTCCGTTGGCCGTGCGTCGAGGCCGAGGGGCACGAGTCCCGCCGCGATCGAACCGGAGGTCACGAGCACCACCTGCTGCCCTCGCGTCCGCATTCCCGCGAGGACGTCAACGAGCCCGGCGAGGGCCGCCTCGTCGAGGTGTCCGTCGTCGCCCGTCAGCGACGAGGAGCCGACCTTGACCACGATGCGGCCGGGCTTCGTCAGCACCGCCGCGCGCGTTCATCATCGCCCGTCTCCTTCGCTCGCCCCCGGACCGTTCTCGTCGTCCGGTGACACCCAGTGTCCCGCGTCGCGCTCCGTCGCGAGCTCGTCACGCGCCGCCGCCTTCGCATCCATCCGGCCCTGGTGCCGCGCGCGCTTCTCCGCTCGACTCGCCCGCGCGCTCCGCTCGTGCTCCTCGATGCGCGCGTCCGTGCCCCGGTTGCCGAGCAATTCGGCGCCCGCCATGAGCGTGGGCTCCCAATCGAAGATGACGCCGCCCTCGACGGGGCCGATCACGACCTCCGCGCCGGGAACCGCGCCCGCGCGGAAGAGCTCGTCCTCGACGCCGAGGCGCGCGAGCCTGTCGGCCAGGTAGCCGACGGCCTCGTCGTTCGTGAAGTCCGTCTGGCGGACCCAGCGCTCCGGCTTGATTCCGCGGACCTGGAAGAACTCCCCGTCGCCTTCGCCGTGGCGCGTCACGGTGAAACCCGCGTCGTCGACGGCGGTCGGGCGGAGCACGATGCGCGCGGGTTCGAGCGCGGGCGCCGCGGCCCTGGCCGTGGCGACGAGCCCCGCGAGGGCGATACCCGAGCGCGGGGAGGCCCTCGTGGGTCACCGCGCTCACCTCGTAGACGGCCAGGCCGCGCTCCTCAAGCGAGCCCGCGCACCATCGCGGCAGAGCTCGCGCCCGTCCGGGATGTCGATCTTGTTGAGGATGACCACCTGCGGGCGCTCGAGCAGGGGCAGCTGGCCGCCGGTGAGGTCGGCGGCGTAGGCCGCGAGCTCCTCGGAGATGACGTCGAGGTCCTTGAGGGGGTCCCGATCGCTCTCGAGCGCGGCGGCGTCGAGCACGTGCGCGATGACGCTGCAGCGCTCGATGTGCCGCAAGAACTCGAGGCCGAGGCCCTTGCCCTCGGACGCGCCGGGGATGAGCCCGGGCACGTCCGCCATCGTGAAGCGCGAGCCTCCCGCCTCGACGACGCCGAGGTTGGGGGTGAGCGTCGTGAAGGGGTAGTCGGCGATCTTGGGGCGCACGGCGGACATCGCCGCGATGATGGAGGACTTTCCGGCGCTCGGGTAGCCGACGAGCGCGACGTCGGCGATCGACTTCAGCTCGAGCACAACGTCGGCCTCTTCGCCGGGCTCGCCGAGGAGGGCGAATCCGGGCGCGATGCGCTTGCGCGTGGCGAGCGCCGCGTTTCCGAGCCCGCCCCTGCCCCCCGCCGCGACGACGAACTCCGCGCCCTCTCCCACCATGTCGGCGAGGACCTCGCCGCCAAGGCTCTTGACCGTCGTCCCGTTGGGCACGGCGAGGCGCATGTCCGCCCCCTTGGCGCCGTCCCGCATGTCGCCCGCGCCGGGCGCGCCGTTCTTCGCCGTCTTGTGCGGCGAGTGGTGGTAGTCGAGGAGGGTCGACACTTGAGAATCGACGACGAGGATGACCGAGCCGCCGTCCCCGCCGTTGCCGCCGTCGGGGCCGCCGAGGGGCTTGAACTTCTCGCGGTGGACGGAGGCGACGCCGTTGCCGCCCTTGCCGCCCTGGGCGTGGAGAGTCACGCGATCGACGAACACGGGGTTCCCCTTTCGCTTCCGCCTGCAGTCGACAGCGCGGGCGGGAGGCGCGCGGGCCCCGCGTGGGGCCTACTGCTTGACGATGTCGATGACGCGGCGCCCGCGGCGCGTGCCGAACTTCACGGCACCGGCCTCGAGAGCGAACAGCGTGTCATCCTTGCCGCGGCCAACGCTGAGGCCGGGGTGGAAGTGGGTTCCGCGCTGGCGAACGATGATCTCGCCCGCCTTGACGACCTGGCCGCCGAAGCGCTTGACGCCCAGGTACTGGGCGCTGGAGTCGCGGCCGTTGCGGGAGGCGCTAGCGCCCTTCTTGTGTGCCATGGCGTCTTCCCTTAGCCGATGCCGGTGATCGTGAGGCGCGTGAGGTCCTGACGGTGCCCCTGGCGCCTGCGGTATCCGGTCTTGTTCTTGTACTTGAAGATGAGGATCTTGGGGCCGCGCTCGTCGCGGACGACCTTGGCGGTTACCTTGACCTTGGCGAGGGCCTTGGAGTCGGTCGTGACGGTGGCGCCGTCGACGAGCATGAGCGCGGGAAGCTCCACCGTTGCGCCCTCGCCCGCGGCGAGCCGGTCAACGACGACGACGTCGCCAACGGAGACCTTTTCCTGACGGCCCCCGGCCTTGACAATCGCGTACACCATGGCATTCCTCAAGTCTCGGTGGTTGCCCGCGCGACCCGCTCCATCAGGGCGGCGCGCAGGGCCTAGCGCAAGAGCGCCGACGGACAACGATACAAGGCCGCCGGGTCCCGGTCAAACCTGCGAAGGTCGCTACGACTCCGCGTCCGCAGCGTCTGGCTCGGGCGGCGACTCCGCGGGAGGCTCGTCGCCGTGGGCGTGCGCCTTCTCGGCGGCGGCGGCGATGCTCGCGAGGGTCGCCTTGACGGCCTCGCGCGACTCCGTGCGGTCGTCGAGCGCGTGCGTCTCGACGTGCTCCTCGGGCTCGGCCTTGCTGCGCCCCTTGCGTCGAGGCGCCTGCTGGGACGTTCGCTCCGCGGTCTCGATCACGGGCTCGCCGTGCACCAAGAACCCGCGGCCCTTGCAGTGCTCGCACGTCTCGGAGAACGCCTCGACGAGGCCCTGGCCGACGCGCTTGCGCGTCATCTGAACCAGCCCGAGGCTCGTCACCTCCGCGACCTGGTGCTTGGTCCGATCGCGGCCGAGGCACTCGATCAGGCGGCGCAGCACGCGGTCGCGGTTGGCCTCGAGAAGCATGTCGACGAAGTCGACGACGATGATCCCGCCGATGTCGCGGAGCCTCAGCTGCCGGACGATCTCCTCCGCGGCCTCGAGGTTGTTGAGCGTCATCGTCTCCTCGAGCGTGCCGCCCTTGCCGATGAACTTGCCGGTGTTGACGTCGATGACCGTCATCGCCTCGGTGCGGTCGATGACGAGAGACCCGCCGGACGGGAGCCAGACCTTGCGCGCCATGCCCTTCTGCAGCTGCTCGTCGATGCGGGAGTCGTGGAAGACGTCGCCGGTGCCGGTGTACTTGTGGACGCGCTCCATGAGGTCGGGTGCGACCTGGCCGATGTACGCGCCGAGGGAGTTCCACGTGTCCTCGCCCTGGATGGTGAGCGAGTCGAAGTCTCCGTTGAAGATGTCGCGGACGACGCGGATGGCCATGTCGGGCTCGCCGCGAAGGAGCTGCGGGGCCTTGCCCGTCTTCGCCTCCTTCTCGATGCCCTCCCACTGGCGCTTGAGGCGCTCGACGTCGGCGCGAAGCTCGTCCTCGGACGCCCCCTCGGCCGCCGTGCGGACGATGACGCCCGCGTCGGGCGGGATGACCTCGCGGAGAAGCTTCTTGAGGCGGCTGCGCTCGGTGTCGGGCAGGCGCCGGGAGATCCCCGTGACGCCGCCGCCGGGCACGTAGACGAGGAAGCGGCCGGCGAGCGAGATCTGCGAGGTGACCCGGGCGCCCTTGTGGCCGATCGGGTCCTTGGTCACCTGCACCATGATCGTGTCGCCGGGCTTCAGCGCGAGCTCGATGCGGCGCGGCTTGCCCTCCATGCCAGCGGCGTCCCAGTTGACCTCGCCCGCGTAGAGAACGGCGTTGCGGCCGCGGCCGACGTCGACGAAGGCGGCCTCCATGCCGGGAAGGACGTTCTGGACGCGCGCCAGGTACACGTTGCCCGCCATCGACTGCTGAGCCTGGTGGCTGACGTAGTGCTCGACGAGGATGTCGTCCTCGAGCACCGCGATCTGAACGCGGCCGTCCTTCTCACGCACGACCATCGAGCGCTTGACGCTCTCGCGCCGCGCGAGGAACTCCGCCTCGGTCACGACCGGCCGACGAGAGTCGCGCCCGTCGCGCCTGCGCTGGCGCTTCGCCTGGAGGCGCGTCGATCCAGCGAGGTCATCGGAGCCGCCGGAGCGCGATCGGCCGCCCCTGCTGCGGCTGCGGCGACGCGCGCTGTCGGAGCCGCCGTCGCCGTCGTCGGAGCCGTAGGAATCGCGACCGTCACCGTCGTCGCCCGAGCCTCCCGTGCGCGCCCTTGTCCCCCGGCCCCTTCCGCCCCTGCGGCGGCGTCGGCGGGTGCCGCCCTCGCCGGACTCGCCTCCGTCACCCGAATCCCCCGATCGTTCGGAGGACGAGGCGTCGGAGGAGTCCGCGTCACTGGATGCGTCCGCCGTTGCCGCCTTGGACGCCTTCGTCGTCGCTGTCTTGGCGCCGGACTTGGCTCCGGACTTCGGACTTGGCCGGACTTCGCGCCCGACTTCGCGCCCGACTTCGCCCCTTCTGACTCCGTGGCTTCGGAGTCCGAGGCGGCCGCCTTGCGGGCCGGCGCCCTCTTCTTTGGCGACTCCCCGTCGGCGGGGGCGTCGGATGCGGTCGCCGCGGCCTTCTTCGCCGCGGGCTTGCGCTTGGCCTTCGGCGCCGGGGCGTCGTCTGCCGGGACGATCGGTGGTCCCGCGGGCGCGCTCGCGCGCCGACTCGCCCGAGGCGCGGGCGGCTCGGGCGCCTGGAAGATGTTGGTCGATGCTGCTACAGGTGTGGCGTTGTCCTCGCTCAAAGCGGGTACCTCGCGTCGGTGTGGCCACACTCCACCCGACGTATTGTCGGTCGAAGCCCGCTCGCTGGCGGGCCCAGAAGTCTGTCGGTCGCGGCGGGTAGCGGCGCCACGTCGTCGGGGCCATGTCCCCGGATATCTCCTACGCGGAGGTTTCTCCGCGGAGATCCGGCCGGGACGGGCGGCCGACTCGGTCGCTGCGTCTGTCGCACGGTTTGCACACGGTGTGGGCGTGTGCTGACCTTTGTCCATTGTGACACAACCGTGACCCGACGGTCCGCATTGCGCCCGCCCGTCGACCCGGGCGACTCGCGTCGCTAGGCGGTCGAGCCGAGGAAGGCGTCGATCAGGACGAACTCGCCCGCGCGATCGAAGACTGCGGCGCTCGCCGAGGCGTCGAGAACGAGTCCCTCGACCTCCCGGGTGGTGCCGTCCGCGCGGTGCAGCACGCACCGCTCGGGGCCCGCGCGGTGCAGCACGATCGGAACCTGGCAGAGGGTGAACCCGAGGGTGTCGGGTTCGAGCTCGAGCGTCGCGTCGCGACCGTCCACCGAGACGTACCGGAAGGCTCGGCTCTCCGCGAGGAACTCCGAGCGGTCTACGCACGCCGGGACGAATCGAAGGCAGCCGTCCTCGACGAGTGCCCCCATGTCGTGGAAGCGCGAGATGACGTCCTCCTTGACCTGACCCGTCATCCCCGGTTGCTGGGCGCCCGCGAACGACGGGGTGTGGGAGTAGGGGTCCGTTGGGATCGCCCCGTACTCGCGGGGGGACTTGTGGACGCCGATCCCCTCGCGGATCTCGTGATAGCGCGCGGCGATCCGGGCGACGTCGGCCGCGCCAGCTCCGCCCTCCATCGCGCCGATCCATTCCTCGCCCGCGGCCAGCGCGAGCTTCGAGACCATGTGCCAGTAGATCGATCCGAGGCCCTCGTACTTGTAGAACGTTCCCGATCGGCCGGTGAACGCGCGGTGGTGGAAGACCTCCTCGTAGAGATCGAGCACCGCCTGGCGCTCGTCGCGCGCCGCCGCGCCGAACGGGCCGCCCTCCAGTCCGTCGAGCGCCCGTTCGAGGACGCCGGCGTTCCGGAACGACGCGTCGAAGTGAATCCCGCCGTCGACGTCCCGCGCGACGAGCGACGTATCCCCCGCGTCGAGCATCGCGGTCAACAGCGCCGAGCCCGCGACCGCGTCCGCCGGGACGACGTTCTGGTCAAGGAAGGCGGGCAGGTCGCGGTCGGGATAGAGGAGGTAGCTCTGCTGATCGTCGCGATAGAGAGCGCTCGCGCGCAGGGCGTCGAGCAGCGCCACGGCCTCGTCGACGGTGAGGACGCCCGCGCTGAGCGCGGCGACCTGCCCCTCGAGCATGACGGGGAGGCGCTCGATCTCGATGCCGTCGCCGACCATGCGCATCACGTTGTACGCGTGGAAGAGCCCGTCGTCCCGGCGATTGGCGCGGATCGAGTGATCGACATGGCGCAGGGCCACATCGCAGAAGGCCGCAAGTGCCTCCGCGGTGACCGTCGCCCTCTCGCCCGAGAAGCTCGCGGAGTACAGGCCCCCGCGGTACCGCGAGCCCGCCTCACCAAGGGCGTCGAGCAGCGCCCGGCGTTCGCGATCCGAGATCGGCGCGCCTAGCGCGCCCTCGTGCTGCGCGAGCGCGGCGCCGATCCCCCCCAGGAACTCGGCCACCTCGCTGGCGATCTCGACCTCTCCCCCCTCAACGGAGGAGAAGAGGCCCTTCGCGAACGCGAGGTAGCGCCTGCAGGTGGCAGAGGGTGACCACGGAGACGCCATTGCCGACCAGGGCGTTGTTTCCGTCGTTCCATTCGGGGCGCTGGGTGTTCATCCAGATCCCGCCCTCGGGAATGAAGTTCGCGAGCTTGGCGAGCGCGACGAGCAGGATCTTCTCCGCGCCATTCGCGCGGACCATCGCTCCGTCTCGCCCGAGCAGCGCGAGGCCGTCCGCACCGCGCTCCGCGGCGCGCGCGAGCGTCGCCGCGTGGGCGTCGCGGTCGAAGTCGATGGTGTCCCGCGGGTCGGCGAGGAGGTCCGCATAGGGTCGTATGCGGTACGGGACGTCCGCGTACGCAAAGAGCGGCCGCGAGAGGAGGCGCGTGAGGCATCCCGGCCGGTGGCGCTCGGCGGTCTCGAGAAGGCGGAGCAGGTAGATCACCTGGTGGTCGCCCCAGTACCCGATGTTCGACCACGGCTCGTCGGGTTCGACGACCTCCCACTCGAACCCCTCTCGGAGCACCCGGTAGGGGTTGTGGCCGTCCGCGGTCGACGAGCTGAGGAACTTGGCGATCATCCCCTCGGTGAAGTCGGGGTACGAGAGGGACAAGGCCTCCCAGTTCTGGAAGATGTCGCGCCAATTGCCCTCGTAGTTGAGTCGCTTGTTCCCGCGCTCGTCCCTGATCTCGAATCGAGAAGCGATTCCACGGTCGGCTCGGGTCCCCGTGGCGCCTGCTGAAGGTGAACGGCAGGTACTCGCCGCACAGGCGCTCGAGGTCGAGGTCCCCCGTGCTCGCCGCGCGCTCGAGAAGGTCCCGACGCGGGAGCGACTCGGGAAGGCCGTCGATGAGGGCCTCGTGACGTTCGGCGACGGACACGTTCGACGCGACGAGGAAGGCGCGAAGGTCGCCGCGAGACACCCGGTATCCGTCGTCGGGAAGCCCGCCGCGCATCGCGTTGAAGAGGGCGTTCGAGAAGTGCCGCCAGGTGGCGCGCTCGTCCCCGGTGGCCTGGAGGCCGTCGACCGAGCCGACGACGCGGACCAGGTTCCGGGTTCCGTCCTCGATGTCGGCGCGCACGGCGTCGGCGAGCCCGGGCGACGAGAGTTCACGCATGAGCGCCCGGACCTCGACCGCGTCGCGGTCGACATCCGCGACGACGAGCCATCGCCGCGCGGCACCGGCGTCGAGGGCGACGGTGGAGCGCAGGAAGAACGCGCCTCGCTGGCCCCGGACGTCGTCCTCCGGCTCGACGGCGGCGCCCGCGCGGAAGCGATCGAGCTGTGCGTCCGAGAGGAGAATCTCCGCGCCGTCGAGGCCGGCGGACCAGGCGACGTTGACGCGGAGCGCCTCGCTTGGCTCGGCCTTGTCGCTCGGTATGGAACTCAGGCGAAACAGCGCGAGCGGCAGCCCCGCGACCCGCTCCGTGCGCTTGTAGCCGTCGACGAGGGTGCTGTACTCCATCTGGAAGCGCTGCCCCACGCCCGAGGGCAGAACGTTGTGGATGCCGTCCAGCACCTCAATCTCGACCGGGCCGGCGCCCGTGTTCTCGATCTCGGCGGATCGCACGAACCCGTAGCGATCGCTCGTGGTCCACGTGTACCGGAACGCAACGCCGAGGTCCTCGTTGATCTTCCTCGAAGCGCACGGCGTTGCCGAACACGCTCTTGTCGAGGGTGCGCGCGGCCCTGTACGCATCGCGTCCGCGCGACGAGAACGGCTCCCAGAGGTGCGTCTCGGATCCCCGACGCACCCGCAGCAGGGTCTTGCTCCCCGTCGTCTCCCCCGCGTCGTGGATGCGGTCATCTGTCGTGTACGGGAAGAGCGCGCGGTCGGGACTCCCCCGTCCCGCCGTCAGACCGCCGGTCGTCGAGAGGAACAACCAGTGGTCCGAGCTGCTCACGACCGTCATGAAGAACGGGGGCATCGCGTCGTAGTTCGAAACGCGGAAGTAGCGCGCTCCGTCGAGGTCGACGAGGCCGCCGTCGACGTCCGGCCTGGGTCGTTCGGGGTGGGTCCCGGGGGCGGGCGAGTGGCGCACGGGTGGCCTTTCATGGACGCGGGGCCACCGGGCGTCCTTCCCGTCGTCACGGGGGCGTCGGGGCGAGCGCGGTCGGCGGGCTCGGGAATCGCCGCCAGTGTAGCGCGGGGCGTCCGGGGCGCCTCGCGTGCGATACCCCGCCGGGCATGTCAGAATCTCGGACCAAGACGTCACGTCGGAAATCGTTTTCGGCGGGCCGCTAGCAGGAGATGGCGGTTGGCGCAAGGGCCCTTCGTCCCGTGACACCGCCGCTGAGGCTAGGCTACGTTGACCCCAAACGGGGTCGGCGGCGGAGCCGGCCCGCGCACCGGATTCGCGCCCCAGGAGGCCTCGATGGACGCCCTTGAACTCGCACGATGGCAGTTCGGGATCACGACGATCTACCACTTCATCCTCGTGCCGCTGACGATCGGCCTGTCGATTCTCGTCGCGATCATGCAGACCGCGTGGGTGCGCACGGGCAAGGACGTCTGGCTTCGATTGACGAAGTTCTACGGAAAGCTTCTGCTCATCAACTTCGCGCTCGGCGTCGCGACGGGGATCGTCCAGGAATTCCAGTTCGGCATGAACTGGTCCGAATACTCGCGCTACGTGGGCGACATCTTCGGGGCACCGCTCGCCATGGAGGCGCTGGCCGCCTTCTTCCTCGAGTCGACGTTCCTCGGCCTGTGGATCTTCGGGTGGGACCGCCTGTCCAAGCGCGTCCATCTCGCCACCGTCTGGCTCTTCGCCATCGGCACCAACATCAGCGCCTACTTCATCATCGCGGCGAACTCGTGGATGCAGCACCCCGTGGGCGCCACCTACAACCCGGAGACCGGCCGCGCCGAGATGAAGGACATCGGCGCGGTGCTGTCGAACCCCACCACCCTCACGGCCTTCCCCCACGTCATGTCCACGGCGTTCCTCGTGGCGGGCACCGTGGTCGCGGGCGTCGCCGCGGCGTGGCTCGTGGCCAAGCACAAGGAGATCGGCACCGGCAAGCCGAACAAGGCCCAGACCGCGGATCGCGCGCTCTACCGGACGGCCCTGCGGTTCGGCGCCGTCACGATGCTGATCGCCGGCATCGGCGTGATCGTGACCGGCGACCTGCAGGCCAAGATGATGTTCAAGCAGCAGCCGATGAAGATGGCCGCCGCCGAGGCCCTGTGCGAGACCGAGACGGGCGCCCAGTTCTCGCTCCTGACGATCGGGGACCTCACCAACTCGTGCTCCGGCGTGACCCACGTCCTGACCATCCCCAACCTCACCAGCTACCTCGCGACGGGCGACTGGAACGCGACGGTGACGGGCGTCGAGGACATCCAGGCAGCGGACGTCGCGAAGTACGGCGAGGGCGACTACTCGCCCAACCTCGCCGTCACCTACTGGAGCTTCCGCCTCATGATCGGCCTCGGCGCGTTCAGCGCGGCGCTGGCCCTCGCGGCGCTCTGGCTGAGTCGCCGCGGCAAGTTCCCGCATCAGACATGGTTCCGGCGACTCGCGCTCATCGCGATTCCCGCGCCCTACCTCGCGGGTTCGATCGGATGGCTCTTCACGGAGATGGGCCGCCAGCCCTGGATCGTGGCGCCCAACCCGACTGGCGTCGACGAGATCTACCTGCTCACCCAGCACGGCGTCTCCAGCAGCGTGAGCGCGGGCGAGGTCCTCACCTCGATGATCGTCTTCACCCTGATCTACGCGGTGCTCGGCGTGTTCTGGTACCGCCTGATGGTGCGCTACGCGAAACTCGGCGCGCCGCCCATTGACCCCCCGAACAAGAAAGACCCGGGCGACGGTCCTCTGTCGTTCGCGTACTAGGGAGCAGCCATGGATCTCGCCGTAGTCTGGTTCATCCTCATCGCCGTCCTCTGGACGGGATACCTGGTCCTCGAGGGCTTCGACTTCGGGGTCGGCATGCTGATCCCCTTCGTCGCCAAGAACGACCAGGGCAGGCGCGTCGCGCTCAACACCATCGGCCCCGTCTGGGACGGCAACGAGGTGTGGCTCCTCACCGCAGGAGGCGCGACCTTCGCCGCCTTCCCCGAGTGGTACGCGACGCTCTTCAGCGGGTTCTACCTTCCCCTGCTGCTGATCCTCCTCGCGCTGATCGTCCGCGCGGTCGCCATCGAGTATCGAGGCAAGATCGACGACGCGACGTGGCGGCGGCGCTGGGACTGGGGCATCATCGTGTCCGCCTGGATTCCCTCCATCCTCTGGGGCGTCGCCTTCGCGAACATCGTGCGCGGCGTGCCGATCGACGCGTCGTCGAGCTACACGGGGAACTTCTTCACCCTGCTCAACCCGTTCAGCATCCTCGGCGGACTCGTCACGCTCGCCCTCTTCCTCAGCCACGGCGCGATCTTCCTGTCGCTCAAGACGGACGGCGAGATCCGGGCACGGGCAGAGAACCTCGCGCAGAAGCTCTCCCTCGCCGCCATCGTCGTCGCGGGAGCATGGGCCGTCTGGGCGCAGATCGCCTACTCCGTTGCCTGGACATGGGCCGCGGTTGGCGTCGCCGCGGCGGGGCTTGCCGCCGCGTGGTGGCTCGCCCTCAAGGAGAACTTCGGCAAGGCGTTCATCGCGAGCGCCGTGGCGATCGTCGCCGCCGTCGTGCTGATCTTCGGGTCCCTGTACCCGGACGTCATGCCGTCCACGACGGACTCCGCATACTCGCTCACCATCGCGAACGCGTCGTCCACCGATTACACCCTTAAGGTGATGACGTGGGTAGCCGGAATCCTCACGCCGGTGGTACTGGCGTACCAGGCGTGGACCTACTGGGTCTTCCGCCGTCGCCTCAGCGTCGACGACATCCCGGAGCACAGCGAGCCGACGTTCGCCAAGGGGTGACCCGATGAGGCCCGTCGATCCGCGACTCTGGTCGCGGATCGGCCCGGCACGTCGGTACGTGGTCGCTGTCGCCGCTCTCGGCATCGCAGGGGCGATCGCCGTCCTGCTCCAGGCGCTTGTGCTCGCGCGCCTGCTGGCGCACGCGCTGATCACGCAGACCCCCGGGCGCGACGGCTTCGGCGCCTTGGGAGCGCTCGTCCCGACGGGCGTGCGCGAGCCCGCCGTCGGTCTCGCGTGGCTGGGGGCGATCGTCGCGGCGCGCGTGGCGATTGCGTGGCTCGCGGAGCGCTCGGCGCACCGGGCGGGATCGCGCGTCGTCTCGGCCCTGCGGGAGGACGTCATCGCCCACGCGTCGACGATGGGCCCGCGATGGGCGGCGTCCGGGCGGGGCGTGGGCATCGTGACCGTCGCGACGACCGGGCTCGACGGGCTCCTCCCCTACTTCATCCGCTACCTGCCGTCGCTCGTCGCGGCCGCGACCGTGACGCCGCTCGCGCTCCTCCTCGTCCTCGATCTCGACCTGACCTCCGCCCTCATTGCCGTCGGAACCCTCCCGCTCGTTCCGATCTTCATGATCCTCATCGGAAGGATGACGTCCGAGCGCTCGGAGCAGTCGCTCGCCGCCATGCAGCGCTTGCGGGAGCGGGTTCTCGACCTGATCGCCGGACTCCCGACCCTCCGGGCGCTCGGGCGCGCGCGCGGGCCCGCGGCGCGCGTCCGCGAACTCGGGGACGCCCACCGTGGCGCGACCATGGCATCGCTGCGCATCGCGTTTCTCTCGGGCCTCGTCCTCGAACTCCTGACGACGCTCTCCGTGGCGCTCATCGCGGTGTCGATGGGCTTCCGCCTTGCGGCGGGCGGGATCGGATTGGAGGTCGCGCTCGCCGTCCTCATCCTCGCGCCAGAGGTCTACCTGCCGCTGCGGAACGTCGGCTCGCACTTCCACGCCGCTGCGGACGGGCTCGCGGCCGCCCAGGCGGTCTTCGCTCACCTCGACGAGCCGACGCCGCCCGCAGGCGGGGATCCGTGCCCCGATCTGGCGGGACGGACGATCGAGGTGCGTGACCTCGGCGTCGAGGTCCCGGGAGGCGCGTCCCCCGGCGGTGCGGCCCTCGCGCCGGGCTGCCTCAGCCTTGCCGCGTCGCCAGGAGAGGTCGTCGCGCTCGTCGGGCCGAACGGCGAGGGCAAGTCGACGGCGCTGCTCGCGCTCGCGGGGCTCGTCCCTCCGAGCGCTGGCTCCGTGCGCCTCAGCGCCTCGGGCGCGGACGGCGAGGTCGAGCTCGCATCGGCCGACGGCGGCGTCGACACCCGCGCGTGGTCCGGGCAGGTCGCGTGGGTTCCTCAGCGACCCGATCTGGGGCCATCGGCGCGAACCCTGAGCCTCGGCGAGCGCCAGCGCCTCGCCCTCGATCGGGCCTTCGCGTCCGGTCGCGCCGTCCTGCTGCTCGACGAGCCGACCGCGCACCTCGACCCCGCGGCGCGGGCCTCGGTCGCCGCTCGCGCGCGCGCCGCCGCCGACGCCGGGGCCGTGGTGATCGTCGCCACGCACGACGACGCGATCCGAAAGGTCGCTGATCGCGTCGTCGCCGTGTCGGCCTCCGTCGCCGGGGTCGTTTCGTGACTCGACCCGCGCGCGCGATCGTTCGGGAGCTCGGCCTCTCGTGGCGGGAGGTCGCCGCCTCGATCGTCACGGGAAGCGCGGCGCTGGGCTCGGCCGTCCTCCTCGGCGCGTCGGCGGCGTGGCTCATCGCCCGCGCGGCGCAGATGCCCTCGCCGGCGGACCTCGCGCTCGCCGCCGTCATCGTCCGAGCGCTGGGGATCGGGAGGGGCGCCTTCCGCTACGCGGAGCGCCTCCTGTCGCACGACGCAGCGCTGCGCGGAATGACGAACCTGCGCGCGCGCGTCTACGACCGGCTCGAGCGTGGCGGCACGGCGCGCGTTCTCGCCCTGCCTCGGGGAGACATCGTCGCGCGAACGGGCGCCGACATCGACGCCCTCGGCGACGCCGTCCCCCGCTCGATCGTGCCCGCCGGAGTGGCGGTGGTGGTCTCGGGCATCGCGGTCGCGGCGGTCGCCCTGCAGAGCGTGCCCGCCGGGATCGCGCTCGCCCTCGCGCTCGCCGCGGCCGGGGTGTTCCCCGCAGTCCTGACCGTCCGCTCGCTCCGGATCACGCAGGCGCGGGGCGCCCGCGCCGACGCCGACGTGGCCATCGCGGCGCTCGCACTCGTCGAGGCGGGCGCCGAGCATCAAGTCTGGGGCACGACGAAAGAGGCGACGGACGCCCTTGTCGCCGCCGACCGCGAGGTCGAGGACGCCAGGGACGCCGCGGCTCGTCCCGCGGCCCTCGCCGCTGCCCTCCAGACGACGTTCGCCGGGCTCGGGCTCGTCGCGGCCGTCGCGATCGGGATTGCGGCCGCGCGTGCGGGTTCCATCGACGGCCCCGCCGCCGCCGTCGTGGCCCTGACGCCCCTCGCGGCGTTCGAGGCCGTCGCGCAGCTGCCCGCCGCCGCCGCGCAGTGGTTCCGCACCCGCGCCGCCGCCGAGCGCATCGACCGACTCATCGAGGCGGACGCGGCCTCCCCAACGGCGTCCTCGCAGACGACGTCCCCCAGGAAGGGCCCCCGCGGGGCCGCCCCGACGCTCACGCTCGACGCCCTGCGCGCGGGCTGGCCGGGCGGCAAGGAGACCTTCCCCGTCTCGGCGGTCGTTCCACCTGGGGGCGTGCTGGGGGTCATCGGCGAATCCGGCGTCGGCAAGACGACTCTGCTCCTGACGCTCGCGGGAGCGCTCGCGCCCGCGTCCGGTTCGGTTCTCCTCGACGGGAGGCCGGTCGGAGAGCGGGACACCGGCGAGGTCGTCGCGATGACGGCGGAGGACGCCCACGTCTTCGGCACGACCATCCTGGAGAACCTCCGCGTCGCGCGCGGAGACGTCACCCCTGACGAGGCTCGCGCGGCGCTCACCTCGGTCGGGCTAGGGCCATGGCTCGATGCCCAGCCGTCGGGCCTCGACACCCTGCTCGGAAGCGGTGGCCTCACCGTGTCGGGCGGGGAGCGGCGGCGCCTGCTGTTGGCCAGGATCGCGCTTCACCCCGCGCCCATTCACCTCATCGATGAGGGCGCAGAGCACCTCGATCCCGCGGGCGCCGACGCCCTGCGCGCACTCGTGAGGCGTCGCTCGACGGCCCGCCGCACCACGGTCCTCGTGACGCACGACCGGAGCCTCCTCGACGTGGTAGACACGGTGCTAGACCTCGCCTCGGAATAGGAGTACCCATGCCCGACTCGCTCAGTAGCGCGATCATCGCGCTCAATGCCGAGCTCGAACTTCCGGCGATCCTCGACCGCTTTCTCGAGGTGTCCCTCGCCCACACGGGAGCGAAGTACGCGGCGATCAACGTCCTCAACGACCACGGCGAGTCGGTCGACTTCTACTACCAGGGCATGGACCGCTCGATCTGGGAGCGGATCGGCCGGGGCCCGGGCTCCGTCGGCGTCCTCGGCCGGATCCCCTCCCTCGGGACGCTTGTCGTCGACGAGGTCACGGAACACCCCGCGTTCGAGGGCCTTCCCGCCGGGCATCCGCCCCTCGGCTCGTTCCTCGGGACGGCGCTCAGGGTCAGGGACCACGTCTTCGGCTACCTGTACCTCGCAAGCAAGGAGGGCGGCTTCACCTCCGGGGACGAGCCGATCGTCCAGGCGCTCGCGGCCGCCGCCTCGGTGGCGATCGACAACTCGCAGCTCTACGCGAGCGCGCTCGAGCGCGAGCGCTGGCTGACGGCGTCCCAGGAGATCACCACGGCACTCCTGGCCGACCCCGGCGACGAGACCGCTCTCGCGCGGATCGTCGAGACGGCGCAGGAGCTCGCGCACGCCTCCGCCGCGACCCTCGTCCTGCCAGGCGTCGATGACCAGTGGGTCATGGAGTTCACCGCAGGGCACCGCGCGGGCGACCTGCTTGGCCTCGCGCTTCCCGAGGGCGGCCAGGCGCTGAAGACCATCCGCGCTGGCGAGGGGACCATCGCCCAGGAGCCGCCTGGCGAGGTCATCCTCGAGCCGGTCCGCGACTTCGGCCCCGCCCTCTACGCGCCGCTACGCACGGAGGGTCGCACCGTCGGGCTGCTGATGTTGTGGCGCGACAAGGGCCAGTCGACCTTCGATCACTCCGATCTCGCGACCGCCCAGCGGTTCGCGAACCAGGCCGCGCTCGCGCTGTCCATCGCCGAGCTTCGCCACGTCAAGGACGTCACCGCGCTCCTCGAGGACCGCCAGCGCATCGCCGACGACCTGCACGACCTCGTGTCCCAGGAACTGTTCGCGGCATCGATCCAGCTCGAGAGCCTCGGGGAGCGCGTGCCCGCCGAATTCCGGGCCGGCCTTGCGGGGTGCCTCGACCACGTGAAGCGCGCACAGCGGGAGGTCAGGGGCGTCGTCTCGACGCTCGACAACGAGCGCACGGCGGAGCCGCTCTCCGTGCGCCTGCGTCGCGAGATCGTCCTCGCCCAGGACTCGCTCGGGTTCGCCCCGGTCGTCAAGGTGGACTGGACGGCCATCCCGTCGGAGGTCGAGGGGAACGCCGCCCTCGGGGACGACCTCGTCGCCGTCCTGCGCGAGAGCCTGTCAAACGTCGCGCAGCACGCGCACGCCTCGCGCGCAGAGGTCGCCATCACGATCACGGACGAACGCCTCACAGTCTCCGTCACGGACGACGGCATCGGCCCGCCCGAGGAGTTCGACCGGCACTCGGGGACATCCAATCTCGCGAATCGTGCCCTGCGCCGCGCGGGGAGCTTCGCGCTCGAGAAGGCGGACCCCGAGGCGACCCCTCCGGGAAGCGTCATGCGATGGACGGTGAAGTGGACGGCCCACTCGTAGCGGAGCCAGGAGGCTAGCGGCGAGGCTGGCTAGCCCCTGAACGACCCCGCGCGCTTGGCCGTCGCCCACGCGACGACCTGGGTGCGCCGCTGAAGTCCCATCTTGGCGAGCACCGCCGTGACGTGGTTCTTCACGGTCTTCTCCGCGATCCCGAGCTCCTCGGCGATCTCGCGGTTGGACTTGGATTGGCCGACGAGTTCGAGCACGCGCTGCTCCATCGGGGTCAGCCGCGCCACGACGGAGTCGGGCTCGACCTTGATGCGGGTCGACGAGACCTTGCCTGCGGCCGCATCCCTGACGGCCTGGAGCACCTCGGCGGATCGGGCGGTCTTGGGCACGAACCCGTGCGCGCCCGCCGCCTTGGCAGCCGCGCGCGCGTCGTCGTCGTCGTACGACGTGAGGACGACGATGCGGGTCTCCGGCAGGTGTTCGGCGACGTACGCGATGACGTCGAGTCCGGTGCCGTCCGGCAGGCGCAGGTCGGACAGAATCACCTGGGGGCGCACGGCGTCGGCCCTGCGGATCGCCTGCTGGACGGATCCGGCCTCCGCGACAACGGACACGCCGTCCGCGCGATCGAGCACGTCGCAGATTCCGCGTCGGACCACTTCGTGGTCGTCGAGCACGAGCACGGTGATGTCTGTCATGCCCTGATCGTATCGCGTCGCGGTCAGCCCGCCGGAGGCAGGCCGCTCGCGCTGTAGTTTCCGGGCGAGTTCCACAGAATCCAGCCGTGCCCCTGCGCCTCCGCCGCCGCGATCTCGGCGAGGATGCTCGCTCCCGAGTAGTAGTACGACTGCAGCCACGGTCGGGTGATGGTGCCCGGGGCGACGCGCGGTGCCGCGGAGTTGAGGACGCTCGTCACGAGCTCTCCCGGGTGGCTGCTCGGCGGCTTGAGGCCGAACCAGCCAGAACTCCACTGCTCGGGATAGATCATCGGCGAGTAGACGTCGAGCGGTTGCGTGACCTCCTGGACGAGCTGCCCGATCCCCTGGTCGTTGTCGATCGCGTTGACGATCCCGAAGATGTCGGCGGACACCGCGCATCCCGAGCGGGTGCAACCGGGCGACGGCCTCGGCCAGGAACGCCTTGATGTTTGCGGTCCTCCCGACATCGTCCGGCACCTTCCCCGCCGCCCTCGCCTGGGAGGCGGCCTGGCCGCTCGGGTACCGCACGTAGTCGAACTGGATCTCGTCGAAGCCGAGCTGGCACGCCTCGACGGCGAGCGCGAGCGGGTACTCCCACGCGCCCTTGTTGCCGGGGTCGAGCCAGTCGCCCGCGAGGACGTGCTCGGGGTGAACCTTGGCGTATGCGGGGTCGAGGAACGTGGGAATGCGGGTCATCGTGTAGAGACCGGCGTCCTTCGCCTGGGCGAGGCGCTTCACCACGTCGTACTTGGGCGCCACGAGGCCGCCGTCCTTCGCGGCGGGCACCTGGGAGTCGTACCAGATTTGACCCTCGCCGTAGTCCCCCTTGGTGTCGAAGACGAACGCGTTGACGGCGGTCGAGGCGGCGAGGTTGAGGAGGTTCTGGTACTTCGCGTCGTCCGCGGCGACATCGGGGACGGCCCTGATCGCCTTGACGATGCGCGGCGAGAGGGCGATGTCGGCCGTCTGCGTCACGCCGTCGAAGGCGTAGGTCGCCGGTTCGTAGGCGGGGCGCGTGATCTCGACCGGACCAATCGGGATGTCGCCGAGGTCGAATACCCCGTCCGCGCCCGTGGTCACCGAATTCCCGTCCGCGGTGACGACGGCGTCGGCGAGGGGCAACGTGCCGTCCGTGATCATTCCGGAGAAGGGGTAGGTCGGCTTCTCCGCCCTGTCGACGACGAAGGGGGAGCCCTTGAGCACGTCGTACGCCTGACCCGCGGCCGCCGGAATGAGGTCGCCCCCGTACAGGTAGAGGCCGGCGCCCTCCGCGCCGACGGCGAGGAGGGCGCCGACGAGCAGAAGTGTGGTCAGGCGCGATCCCATGGGACGAGTCTTACCCATTGCCCGCGAGTGTCAAACGTTCGTGGCCGCGGCTCACGGCGTGTCGCGCGAAAGGGCGGCGTAGGCGGACGCGGCCGCCTCCTGCTCCGCGTGCTTCTTTGCGGATCCCCTGCCCTCCCCCGCGGCCTCGCCGCCGATGACGACGGTCGCGGTGAATTCGCGCGCGTGGTCGGGCCCCACCCCCTCGACGTCGTAGCGGGGGCTCCCGAGCCCTCGGGCGGCGCACAGTTCCTGAAGGGACGTCTTCCAGTCGAGGCCCGCGCCGACTTCCGCCGCGCGCGCGAGGCTCGGCGCGAGCAGACGCTCGACGGCCGCGCGGGTGGGTTCCATGCCGTTGGTGAGGTAGATCGCGCCGAGGATGGCCTCGAAGGCGTCGCAGAGGATGGAGTCCTTGTCGAGGCCCTCGGTCGCGACCTCGCCCTTTCCGAGGAGGATGAAGGGGCCGAGGTCGACGTCGCGCGCGACCTCGGCGAGGGCTCGCTGGGAGACGCACGCGGAGCGCATCTTCGCGAGGTCGCCCTCGGCCAGGTCGGGGTGGTCCCGGTACAGCCGTTCCGTCACGATGATTCCGAGAACCGAGTCGCCGAGGAACTCGAGGCGCTCGTTCGTCGGGATGCCCCCGGCCTCGTACGCGAACGAGCGGTGGGTGAGCGCGAGGACCAGCAACTCGGGATCGATGGAGATCCCCAGCCGCTCGACGAGGGCTCCCGCGGGATCGCCCGTCACTCGCGCACCCGCTCCGGCGCGCCTAGAGCTCGTTGACGGTGCGCAGCGCCTCGGCGTAGTTGCGGCCGTTGTAGGCGCCGCACGCGGGGCACGCGGTGTGGGACATCTTGGGCGCCTTGCACTGGGGGCAGGGCGTGAGGTTCGCGGCAGTGGTCTTCCACTGCGAACGGCGCGCACGGGTGTTGCTGCGCGACATCTTGCGCTTCGGAACGGCCACGGCTACTTCTCCTTCGGTTCGGACAAACTCTCGAGGGCGGCCCACCGGGGGTCGACCACGTCGTGCTGGTGGCCCGGATCGTCCGCGAGCCGCGCGCCGCATTGGTCGCACAGCCCCGGGCACTCCGGGTCACACAGCGGCACGAACGGCAGCGAGGTCACCACCGCGTCCCGCACTAACTCTTCGAGGTCGAGCGTCTCGCCGTCGAAGTCTCGCACGTCCACGTCGTCGCCCTCGCCCGCGCTCTCGGAGCCCGGGTGGGCGAAGAGCCCCTGGATCGGCGCCACGACGTCCTCGCGGACCTCTTCGAGGCACCGCGAGCATACGCCGACGGCTTCCGCCGCGACGGTCCCAGAGACCCAGATGCCCTCGGACACCGACTCCAGGCTCAACTCGAGCTGGAGGTCGGAACCCTCCGGCACGCCGATCACGTCGGTGCCAAGGACCGCGGGTGCCGGAGCGGTGCGGGAGAAGGAATTCTGCGCGCCTGGCCTCCGTGCGAGGTCTCGAACGGAGACGACGAACGGGGAGGCGGCAGGGCCACGCGACGTCGCCATCGCATCCTCCTGCGTGTCTCCGGTCCTCGGGGACCTTGGCCCACGCCGCGATCGGCTGGACCAGCGGATGAGTCTACGCGATGCCTGGCGTCGCGCTCAACCGGTGGTGTCGCGCGGCGCCGTCCCTACGAGGCGATCACGGAGAACTTCGGGAGGAAGTCGGCGAGGAAGTTCCGCCACAGGAGCCAACTGTGGCCGCCGGGCGTCGTCGTGAAGTCGACGGTCACGCCCTGCGACGTGAGGTAGCCCGCCAGGGTCGCGTTGCGCATCAGCAGATCGTCGTCGGTGCCGACGGCCACCTGAGCGTACGCGAAGGACGCCCTGACGCCGTCGGGCAGTGTCGCGAGCCTGGCGAGGAGCGTCGCCGGGTCGTCGTACACGGCCGCGCTCCACATCGCGACCGTCGAGAACAGCTCGGGGTGGTTCATCCCGATTTCCGCCGCCTCCATGCCGCCCATCGACAGGCCCGCGACCGCGCGATGCCGGGCGTCGGGCTGGGCGCGGTAGTCCCGATCGATCGCCGGGATGATCTCGGTGATCACCTGGTTCTCGAACTCCTCGCGAAAGCCGGGCCCGATCGCATCGAAGGGCGACGTGTTCGGCGAACGCTGCCCGTATGGCATGACGATGATCACCGGCGAGATGAGGCCTTGCGCGAGCAGGTTGTCGGCGATGACCGCCGCCTTGCCGACGTCTACCCACGCCGTCTCGTCATCCGTGTACCCGTGGAGGAGGTACAGCGTGGGCAACGGCGCGGTGCCTGCGTCGTAGTCGGGAGGCGTGTAGACGAGGTAGGGACGTTCGGCGCCGATTGCGGCGGACTCGTAGGTGACCCGCGTGATGTCCCCTCGCGGCACGTCCTGAACTTCCCAGGCCCGCGGCGGGTCGCCCGGGACCGTGACGAGTGAATCCTTGGTGCCGTTCGACTCAGGATTGTGGGGGTCCTGGACTCGCACGCCGTCGACGTCGAAGGTGTAGCCGTATATCCCCGGTTCGAGGGGTTCGGTGGTCCCCACCCACACCCCGTCCGCGTTCTTCCTCATTCCGACGTCGCCCACGTCCCCGGCGACGTACACCAGGTTCGCGAAGTCGGCGCCGATCCGGAACGTCACGCTGCCGTCGGCGTTCACCACGGGCGAGACGACGGCGTTGGCGGCGGCCCCAGACGGCGCGGGCGGCGAAGAAGGGGGCGAGCACGCGGCGAACACCGAGGAGATCACCGCGACGACGGCGCCTCGCCGAAAGGTCACACCTTTCACGACTCGACTCTAGCGGTGAGCGGGCATCGGCGCGGCCTAGCCCCGCTCCCTCGCAAGGGCCTTGAGGAGCGCGGGCTCGACGCCCGCCGGCACGAGGCTCGCGATCGAGCCGCCGTGGCGCGCGACGTCCCTCACGAGCGATGAGGCGATGTGCTGGAGCGCGGGGTCGCCGGAGACGAATACCGTCTCGATGCCCGTGAGCGCCCGATTCATGAGGGCCATGGGGCGCTCGAAGTCGTAGTCCGCTCCCCCGCGGAGGCCCTTGACGATCGCGATCGCGCCCTCGGCACGGCAGAAGTCGACGAGGAGGCCCTCCGCGGGCTTGACCTCCACGCCGTCGAGCTGCGCGAGGGCCTCACGCGCGAGCGCGACCCGCGTGTCCGTGTCGAGCACCGGCTCCTTGCGCGAGTTGTGCGCGACGCCGATGACGACGCGGTCGAAGAGCGCGCGCGCGCGCACGGCGATGTCGACGTGGCCCAGGGTCACCGGGTCGAAGGTGCCGGGGAAGACCGCGGTTCTCATGCGCCCACTCTCATGTGTCGAGACTATCGCTCGGAGACCCCTGCCGCCCCCGCGCCTCGGCGCCCGACGCCGTGGCGTAGTGGACGGTCGTCTCGCCGTAGACCTTGGTCGCCTCGGGCGCGAGGCCGTCGGGCCACGCCGGCGCGCCCGCGCGCGACGACCACTCGAGGACGACGACGGCGCCCGGGGCGAGGCGCGGAACCAGGGCGTTCAGGGTCCCGGCGAGCTCGGCGGGGTCCAGGTCGTATGGCGGGTCGACGAGCGCGAGGTCGAAGGCCGCTTCGGAGCGCTCGAGCCAGGGGCGGACGCGTTCGCGGACGACGCGCGACCGGTCCACGTAGCCGAGCGACTGGGCGTTCGCGCGGATCGCGGCGGCGGCGCGGGCGTCCGATTCGACGAACGTCGCCCACTCCGCCCCCCGCGAGAGGGCCTCGAGGCCGAGCGCGCCCGAGCCGGCGAACGCGTCGAGAACCCGCGCCCCGCGGACGCGGAGCCCGTGATCGAGCCTGCTGAAGATCGCCTCGCGGACCCGGTCCGTCGTCGGACGGGTGCCCTTGGGGGGCACGGCGATCCGGCGGCCGCCCGCCGCACCGGAGATGATGCGCGTCACGTGGCAAGGCTACGGGACGCGGGCGCGACGCCATCGGGGTCCTTGCCATTTCCCAATGTTAGTGACTAACATGGCGGCATGACCCCTCGCATCGAGACCCGCGAACGCCTCGCCGCGGCCGCGCTCGACCTCTTCGAGGCTGGCGGCTACGACGCCACCACCGTCGAGGACATCGCGCGCGCCGCTGGCGTGAGCCACATGACGTTCTTCCGCTACTTCCCCACCAAGGAGTCCGTGTTGCTCGGCGACCCCTTCGACCCGACGATCGCCGCATCGGTCGCCGAGCAGCCCGCCGCACTTCCCATGATCGAACGCGTCGCACGGGGCCTCCTCGCGGCACTCGGAGCGGTGGACGAGGCGTTTCCCGCCGAAGCCCTCGCGCACGTCAGGAGGCGCGTGCGCATCGCCGCGGCCGTGCCGTCGCTTCGCGCGGGAATCGTCGAGAACAACCGCGCGACGGAGGACGCCATCACCGGGGCCCTCGCGCGCAACGGAGCTGACGCGGGCGAGGCGCGCATCGCGGCCTCCGCGTGCCTCGCCGCCGTCTCCACCGGGCTCATGGAGTGGGCGGCGGGCGACTCGCCGTCGTCGCTCGGCGATGTCGTCACGCACGCCGTCCTCGTCGTCCTTCCCCAGGCGGGGGGAACTCGCGATGACCGCGATCCTCGCACTCGACGGCCTCGTGAAGACCTACGGGCCCGAGCGGGCGCTCGACGGCCTCACCCTCGACGTTCGCCCCGGCGAGATCCACGCGATCGTCGGCCTCAACGGCGCCGGGAAGACGACGCTCATGCGGGCCTCCGTCGGCATGCTTCGCCCCGACGCCGGAGCCGTCCGCGTCTTCGGCCACGACCCGGACGCGGCCCCGGCCGCGACGTGGGCGCGCGCCGGCCAGATGATCGAGGCGCCGTTCGCGTACCGGGAACTCACCGTCCGCCAGAGCCTCGTCGCCTCGGCGCGGCTCCACGGGCTCGGGCGACCGGCCGCCGGGGACGCCGCGTCCGCGTGGATCGACCGGCTCGGCCTCGGCCACTGGGCCGACCGCCGGACCGGCACGCTCTCCCTCGGCAATCGCCAGCGCCTCGGCCTCGCGTGCGCGCTCGCCCACGGGCCCGAGCTCGTCATCCTCGACGAGCCCACCATCGCCCTCGACCCCTCCGGCGTCGTCCTGGTGCGCGACGCCCTCGTCGCGAGCGCCACCGCTGGCGCGGGGATCCTGGTCTCCAGCCACCACCTCGACGAGGTCGCGCGCATCTCGGACCGCATCAGCGTCATCCACGCAGGCAAGGTCGTGGGAACCCTGACGCCCGGCGGCGTCGACCTCGAACACCGGTTCTTCGAGATGGTCAGGGAGTACGACGCGACCCACACGGAGGAGGCGGCGTGAAGACGGCCCTCGCCATTGAATGGCTCAAGTTCCGGCGCGCGACCATCTCGCGTGCGGCGACCGTGCTCGCCGGTGGCCTGACCCCCTTGATGGCCGTCGGGCTCGTCTCGCTCGCGCGATCCGATCTGCTCAACGGTCCGTCGAAGGACAAGTTCGCCATCGCCCTCATCGGAACCGTCGGCGAGGCCCACCTCGCCCTGGAGATTCAGATCCTCGCCGTGGTGATGATGCTCGCGGGCGGCCTCCTCTCCGCGTGGCTCTTCGGGCGGGAATTCGTCGACGGCACGATCGGCTCGCTCTTCGCCCTTCCCGTCTCCAAGCGCGAAATCGCCCTCGCCAAGTCCGTCATCGTCGCAGCCTGGAGCCTTGCCGTCGCGGCGCTCGCCACGGCTGTGACGCTCCTCGCGAGCTGGGCCGTCTCGCCCGGGACCATGACCGGTGGCGTCGCCCGGCAGGCGGCGGTCGTCTTCTGCGCGGGCGCGATCACGGGGCTTCTCGGACTGCCCTTCGGGCTCGTCGCGATCCTAGGCAGGGGCTTCCTCTCCGCGTTCACCGCGCTGATCATCGTCACGGCGATCAGCCAGATGCTCGCGTCGATCGGCTGGGGGTACTGGGTTCCCTATGTCGCGCCCGCGCTGTGGGCCGGGGCGGGCGGGGCCGACGCCGCAGCCGGCGTCGGCCCCGAGCACCTCGCGGTCGCCGTGGCCTTCGCCCTACTCGGGGGCGCGGCCACGATCGCCGCCTTCCGCCGGGTGCGCATCTCGTAGGGCCCGCCGACGGCGCGCGGGAGGCTCAGTTGTCGAGCGCGCTCCGGAAGACCTCCGCCGTCTCCTCGCGAAGCACCACGAAGCGGACGAGCTCGACGGAGGTCGCGGCGTCGCGCACGGACCGAACGGCGATCCGCGCCGCGTCCTCCATCGGCCAGCCGTACGCGCCTGCCGAAATCGCCGGGAAGGCCACGGACGTCGCCTCGATCTCGTCGGCGACCTCAAGGGAGCGCCGATAGGCGGAGACAAGGATCGCCGAGCGGTCGTCGACCGGGGAGAAGACGGGCCCGACGGTGTGGATCACCCAGCGCGCGCGAAGGCGACCGGCGGTCGTCGCGACGGCCTCCCCCGCCGCCATGCCGTCGGGGAAGCGACGCGCGCGGACGGCGCGGCACTCGGCGAGGATGGCGGGTCCGCCAGCGCGGTGGATCGCGCCGTCCACCCCGAGGCCCCCGAGGAGGCTCGAATTCGCGGCGTTGACCACCGCGTCGACGTCCTGGTCCGTGATGTCGCCGACGACGACCTCGATCGCAGGCCCCGTCACCGCGGATCCTCCGCGATCACGGATTCCGGCTGGCGGCGGGACATGTCCCCATTATCGCCGCGCCGGGAGCGACGCGCCCTAGGACCTGTCAAGGAACTCCGCGCTCTCGGGTTCGAGCCACTCGGTTATCGCGACGGCGAGCGCGGGGTGACGAGCAAGGCCGGGGTCGGCGTCGACGAGGGCCTCGGCGTCGCGCCGGGCCTCGTCGATGACCTCGCGATCCTTCAGCACGCGCAGGAGCTTGAGCGAGTTGCGTCCTCCCGATTGCGACGCGCCAAGGACGTCGCCCTCCCGGCGAATCTCGAGGTCCTTTTCCGCGAGCGCGAACCCGTCCGAGGTCTCCGCGAGCGCGGCGAGCCGTTCGCCCGCGAGGGAGTCCTCGGCGGCGCTTGACACCAGGAGGCAGATTCCCGGGACGTCGGAGCGCCCGATGCGGCCCCTCAGCTGGTGGAGGGTGGACATGCCGAAGTGGTCGGCGTCGAGGATGAGCATCACGGAGGCCTCGGGGACGTCGACCCCGACCTCGATCACCGTCGTGCACACGAGGACGGGCGCCGCTCCCGACGCGAACGCGGTCATCGCCGCGTCCTTCTCGTCCGGCCGCAGCCTGCCGTGCATGAGGCCCACACCCACGCCCGCGAAGTCCTCGCGGGCCCGGACCTCCTCGACGACGTCGACGACGGCGTGGAGGGGCGCGCGCGGGAGCGGGGGCGCCCCCTCGAACTCGAGCGCCAGGGCGCCGTCGGGCGAGGACGCGTCGTCGTCGGACGCGGCCTCCTCCGCGCCGAGGGCGTCGTCCCGGTCCGCCTGCTCCAGTTCGTCGCCCTCCTCCGCGGCGTCCCCGTCGATCCGGGCGCACACGACGTATGCCCTGCGGCCCTGCGCCACCTCCTCCCGGACCCGCGCCCACGCCCTCTCGATCCACGCCGCGTTGTCGGCCGGGACGACGTGCGTCGCGACCTCCGCTCTGCCTGCGGGCTTCTCCGCGAGGGTCGAGACCTCGAGGTCGCCGAAGACCGTCATCGCGACGGTCCGCGGGATCGGCGTTGCGGTCATGACGAGGAGGTGCGGAGGGGTGTCGCCCCGCGCCCGAAGCGCGTCCCGCTGCTCGACGCCGAACCGGTGCTGCTCGTCGACGACGACGAGCCCGAGATCGGCGAACTGCACGGTCTCGCCCAGCAGGGCGTGGGTGCCGACGACGATGCCGGCCGCGCCGGAGGCCGCGTCCGCGAGCGCCTGACGCCGCTCGCTCGATCCCTGGGAGCCCGTCACGAGGGCAATGCGCGTGGCGTCGGCCGACGCCGTGAGAGTGCCGCCCTCCGCGAGGGGTCCCATGAGCGCCCGGAGCGTCCGGACGTGCTGGGCGGCGAGGACCTCCGTGGGGGCGAGGAAGGCCGCCTGTCCGCCGGAGTCGACGACCCGCAGCATGGCGCGAAGCGCCACAACCGTCTTGCCAGAGCCCACGTCGCCCTGGAGGAGCCTCTGCATGGGCACGTCCCTCATCAGGTCGGCCGCGATTCTCTCTCCCACCTCCCGCTGTCCCCGCGTGAGCGTGAAGGGGAGCCTCGCGTCGAGCGCGTCGGCGAGCCCTCCCCTGACGCCGCGACGCGCGACCGACCTCAGTCCCGCGACCTCCGCCCTCCTGAGCGCCAGCGCCGTCTGGAGCACCAGCGCCTCCTCGTACCTCAGGCGCGCGCGGCCGCGCGCCCACGCCTCATCGTCCTCCGGCATGTGGACGTCGCGGAAGGCCGTCAGGAGCGAGCCGTGACCCCGCTTGCCGAGCAATTCCTGCGGGATCGGATCCGGGACGTCCTCCTCGGTGAGCGGGTCGAGGACGGTGCGCACCGCGCGGGCAATCTTCCACGTCGGGGCGGACGCCGCGGCGGGGTAGATGGGGATGGGCCGCGCCGCCTCGGCGAGCGCCTCCTCCTCCGTGCCAGCGTCGAGGCCGACGATGAGGTAGTCGGGGTGCGTCAGTTGCCTTCGCCCGCGGTATTCGCCGACGGTCCCGGTGAACAGGCCCGTGCGGCCGGGCTTCAGCTTGTCCTCGTGCATGCGCAGGATGCCGGCGCGCTTCGCGAAGAACGTGAGCGCGAGGCTCCCCTTGCCGTCGGTCACGATCACCTCGAGGATCGAGCCTCCGCGCGCGCGCATCGGGCGCACGGTCGCCTGACGGATCTCCGCCATCACCGTGACGTGTTCGCCGACTTCGAGCCGCGCGATGTCGGTGAACTCGCCGGGCCTACCGTAGCGGCGCGGGTAGTGGCGGAGCAGGTCGCCGACGGTCGCGAGCCCCAGCGCCGCGAGCGGGCGTGCGGCGCGCTCTCCCAGGACCGCTCCGAGCGACTCGGCAAGTCGTGGTGGGGCCGCCCCGGACCCCGGCGGCGCCGGCGTCATGCGTCGGGCGAGGTCTCGACGCCGAGGATGATTGACGGGACCCTCTGACCGCCCGCGTAGACGTGGACGTCGACGTCGGGGGCCTTCGCGGCAAGGTGCCGGACGGCGGCCTCGGCGACGCCAGGCAGCACGCCCGCGCCCAGGATGATCGTCGCGACCTCGACGTCGGCCGTCACCATGCGCTCGAGGTCCTCCGCCACAGAGTCCAGCATCGCTCTCCCGACGCGCGTGGCGGCGGCCGCTCGCGACATCGCTGGCGCGGGGTCGTCTTCGGGCGCCACGAGCGCGGCTGCCGAGATCGCGGCGATCACCTGGGGTTCGCTGACCGCGTCGAGCACCACGACCTCGGTGTCGGGGACGTGGGCGACGAGGGCGTGGGCGGCGGCCCTGAGCGCCGGGGCTCCCGCGACGACGACAACGCGTCCGGCGGAGGCGTCGCGAATCACCCGGCCCAGTTCCTCGGCGACCACTCCTTCCGGGCTGGCGGTGACCAGGACGGCGGCGGCGGAGGTCGCGAGCGCGGCGGCGAGCCCTGGACACGTGGTCAGCGCCACGACCCCCGTAATGTGGCGCGCCCGCGTCGCCGCGGTCGCGATGTGCCGGACGACGACCTGCGTGGCCTCCGCCGCGCCCGCGATCGCGATCGCGCGCTCCGGATCGTCGGTGTGGACGTGCGCCTGCCACACGCCGTCGCCGCCGTTGACGGCGACGCTTCCGCCGATCTCGCGAAGCAGCGACTTGAGCGAGGGCGCCTTCTCGTCTCCCGCGGGATCGTCCGCCACATGCTTGCGGTGCGCGACGAACATCACCTCGAAGGCCCCGAGGCGTCCGGGCGACGCCTCGCCGTGGAGCCACAGCGAGCTTTCGGCCGGCGTGCGGCCCTCGGTGCGCGCGTGAACCTCCCATTCGACGGCGTCGAGGGCGCCGAGGGCGTCGGGACCCGCGATGGTCTCGGCGAGCATCTCGAGCTGGAGGACGAGGCCGGCGGCCCCTGCGTCGACGACGCCGGCCTCCCTGGCCTCGAGGAGGACGTCCGTCGTGTGAGCGAGCTCCACGCGGGCCTCGACGACCGCCGCCACCGCAACGGAGGCAACGTCGCCCCCCGCGTCGAGCGCCGCGCGACCGCCGCGCGCGGCGGCGCGCGCAACCGAGAGGATCGTCCCTTCGACCGGTTCGCCCACGGAGTCGTACGCCGCGTCGGCGGCGACGTCGAGGGCGTCGACGATCGCGGAACCCGTCACGTGATCGAGCCCGCCCCTGGCGTCGACCTCGCGCGAGGAACGCGCCGAGGTATTGGGAGACGATGACCCCGGAGTTCCCTCGTGCCCCCATGAGGCATCCCCGAGCGAACGCGGCCACGACCTCCCTGTGGCTTGCGTCCATGGCCAACTGGGCGACCGCCCTGTTTCCCTCCATGAGGGTGAGATAGAGGTTGGTTCCCGTGTCGGAGTCGGCGACGGGGAAGACGTTGATGGCGTCGAGCCGCTCACGCTCGCGCAACACCGCGCGGGTCCCCGAGTCGATCCAGCGACGAAGTCGCGACGATTCGCCGGTCACCGGGCCTCCTCGCTCGCTCTTGCCCACGTGCGAACCATCGTGGCACGCCGGGGGCGGCTTGGGAAACGCTCGCGGCGCGGGTTTGTGGTGATCACCTGTCGTCGGCTACTCTTGTGCGGTTGCCTGCCTCGCAGGCCCCCATTCTCGGCGCCGACCGCGCCCCCATGCTAGGTCAGGAGAACATCGTGGCTGCCACCTGCGACGTCTGCGGCAAGAGCCCGTCGTTCGGGTATTCGGTCTCGCACTCTCACCGACGCACCTCGCGCCGCTGGAACCCCAACATTCAGCGCGTCCGCGCGCTCGTCGGGGGTACGCCCAAGCGAGTGAACGTCTGCACGTCGTGCCTCAAGGCAGGCAAGGTCACGCGCCGCGCCTAGCGCCGCCGCATCCCGCGCTCACGTGCGGACGAAGTGATCCCAGCCCCACGCCGACGGAATCTTGCCGTCAACCCTCACGCCCTCGTGCTCCCGGGTGACGATTCCGATGGGGACCCAGCCGTCGGGCAACTCCGCCCGCGCCGGGAATGTCGCGACCAGGTGATGATCCTCGCCGCCCGTCAGCGCCCACTCGACGGGATTGCCCACCACGTGACCCGCGACGCGAGCAACGGAGGGGTGCACGGGAACGCGGGCGGCCTCGACCGCTAGCCCGAGCCCCGACGCGCGCGCCATCCTCGCGAGGTCGGTGACCAGGCCGTCGGAGATGTCCATCATCGCCGTCGCCCTCGCGTCGCTCGCCTCGACTCCCGCGCCGATGCGGGGCTGGGGCCTGAGGAACAGGTCGATGGACTCGGGGTCGACGCTGATCCCGTTGTCGAGCTGGTGGTATCCCGCCATCGCGGCTCCCAAGCTCCCCGACACCGCGATGATGTTGTTGACGCGGGCTCCCGAACGGCGCACGGGCTCGCGGCCCCGGGTGTCCCCCATCGCCGTCACGCTCACGCTGATCTCGCTCGCGCCGGCGAGGTCGCCGCCGACGACGCCGACGTCAAACGGTTGGCACGCCTCCCTCAGCCCGTCGGCGAAGTCAAGGACCCACTCCACGTCGGTCGATGGAGGCGCGGCGAGGGTGACCTGGAGCGCGATCGGCACGGCGCCCATCGCGTCGATGTCCGCGAGGTTCTGCATCGCGGCCCGGTAGCCGACGTCGCCCGCGGTTGACCATTCCCTGCGGAAGTGCCGGTCCTGGACAAGAACGTCGCTGGAGACGACGAGGTCGCCCCGCAGCGAAAGCACCGCGGCGTCGTCGCCAGGGCCCAGCAGGGCCGAGGTCGTGGTGGGCAGACGCGGAGTGAAGAGCGCGATGAGCGCGTCTTCCCCGACGTCCCCGATGAGGGGCATGGAACCAGGGTAGGGCGCTTCGCGCCCGAGCGCGCGGCCGATTGCCCGAATGCAACGAAAGTCCCGACCGCGGACCTTGCGCCGTTCGTCGCGCCGCGAAACGCCCGGCGCGGCTTCCGGCCCCCTCGGGACCGTCGGGCTACCGTGGTGAAGACGTTGAAGGAGAGTGAGGCCTGGTTATGGCGTGGCGCGATGACATCTCCGAGCAAGCGCAGGGCGACCTCGACGCGGTCTTCAGCCAGGCGGCGATGCTCGCCCGGACGCTCCTCATGCGCAACAAGGAGTTCTTCCCCTTCGGCGCGACCGTCAGCGCCAAGGGCGCGATTGGGCTCTCGACCCCCGTTCCCGACGGAGCAGCGCCCACCGTCCACGACGTCATAGCGGCGATCCTCGGCGAGGTCACCAAGGCGAAGGCGAGTACGCGCGCCTACGCGATCGCTGCCCTCGCGCGCACCGCGGACGGCGGCGAGGCCGTCAGGATCGAACTCGAACACAAGGAGGGCCTCGCCCTCGTGATCGGCATGCCGGTTCACCGCGACGAGACGGGCGTCGTGACCTACGGCGACATGCGCGCGCTCCCGGGAGAACGCCTCGTCTGGTCCGCCCGCACGACCAAGCGTGCCGCGCCTGCATCGAAGGCCGCGACCAAGAAGGCCGCGACGGAGAAGGCCGCGACGGAGAAGGCCGCGACCAAGAAGGCCCCGGCCGCGGCTCGGTCCCGCGGAAAGACCACCGAGACGAAAGCGCAGGCCAAGACGCGCGCGAAGGCGAAGTCGCCCGCCAAGGCCGCGTCCACGGGCAAGGCAGCCTCGACCGCGAAGGCCCCCGCGAAGAGGTCGGCCACGACCAAGGCGAGTCGCGGGTCCAAGCCCCGCGGCGCCGCCATCGCCCCCGCCTAGGCCGTGTCTCGCCGCGCGCGAGCGCTCACGCTCTGCCTGGCGTTCGTCGCGCCCACGCTCATCTCCGGTTGCCAGGCCGCTCTTCCCGGTCGACCCCGCGCCGCACGCCGCGGACCCCACATGCGCCCGCGTCATGCTCGCGATGCCGGGGACCGTCGGCGGCCTCGCCCGTCGGGCAACGACCTCGCAGGCAACGGACGCGTGGGGCGGTGACTACCCGATCGTCGTCCGCTGCGGCGTCGACCTCCCGCCCCCATCGACCGACCCGTGCGTCACGATCGACACCGCGGGCTACTCCGCCGACTGGGTGGTACGGGATGACGGCGAGAACTGGGTGGCGACGACCTACGGCCGCAACCCCGCGGTCGAGGCGATCGTGCCGAAGATTCGCGCCGACGCCGCCGTCGAGGACGTGCTTTCCTCCTTCACGCCCCCGGCGTCCCTCGCGCCCGAGACCGGCCGCGCCTGCGTCGGCCTCGCGGACGCGTCACCCGCGCCGTCGACCTCTCCCTAAGGGGCGATGATCGCTCGCGTGTCACCGACGCCGACGACGTCCCCGGCGTTCGTCGTGGCGGGGACCTGGATAAGAGGAACGGAGGCGCCACCGAAGACCGACGTCCAGAGGCTCCCGTACCCGGAGTACAGGCCCACGTCGCCCGAGGCGCCCCAGCAGTGCTCGGCGCCCACGGATCCCAGTTTCGGCTGAGTCAGGTTGCCGTTGTCGACGACGGCGGCGCCCCGGTCGACCGACTGGATCTCCAGAACCTCGCGGTTGCCGACGACGCAGTTGTTCGACACGAACGGGACGCCCCCGGACAGCGCGGATGCACTGAAGGATTCGATCGCCGACGAGGTCGCGACTTGGAGGGGGTCGATCGAGAGATCGTCCAATTCCCATGCCGACACGTGCTCGCCCGAGGTGCACGAGATCGCGATGTTGGAGACGACCCCACCGGGGGTGAACCGCCCGACGCCGAGGGGGACGCAGCTGTCCACGCCGGACGGCCAGTACAGTTCTGTGGGCTCGTCAGAGCCGGGGAACGATTCGATGATCGAGGGGTGCGGAGCATCCGGCCAGAAGATCGCGACGGCGCCCATTTGGAGGTCGACGTCCCAGCGCTCGAACGGAGCCCGGTAGTAGTCGGCCGGAGTCACGTCGGCTCCCGTGTCGGAGTAGACGCCGTCGACCTGCGCGCCGATGCAGTACCCGCGGAAACCCCACGTGCCGTCGTCTCGCGGGGTAATGAAGGCCGTGACAGGGTGGTCGCCGCAGAGCGCCCAGGTGGGGCCGAGCGTGTTGGCGGCGATGTCGAAGACCGCGTAGTGGGAGCCGCCGAGCTCGAGAAGCGCTTTGCCCGCGGCGACGTTCCACGCCGCGAGGTCCACCTGCTGGTCGGCCGAGAACACCCCGACCTCGAAGCGTTGCCCGGCCGGCGAGATCAAGTACAGGATGCGCGTGCCTGGCGCGGCCTCGTGCGACGCGTCGTAGGTCGCCGTGTCGAAGAGAGCGAGGACCCATCCCGATGTCGCCGACGTGAACTGCGCGTCATGGATGGGGGTCGCGGTCGGGATTCCCGGCCCCGTGGTCACGGGCCGCGGCGCGACGATCGTGTCGGGCGGGGCGACGGGGGTGGAACTCGGCGACGCGGAGGGCGTCGGGGTTGAGGCTCCGGTCGCGGCTCCGCTCGCGGCAGCGGTCGGCGTGGGCGACCCCGCGCCCCCGGCCCCCCCGAGAGCGCCGGTTCCGTAGGCGACTGCGAGGCCCCCCACGACCACAAGTAGCACGACGACGAGCGTGAACGCCGTCTTGACGGCACTTCCAAAGAACACGTGCTTCATCTCTTCATCCCCTCCCAGGGCGCGGCGCGGCTTCGGCGCGCAAGACCACCATCCATGAGACACCCGCGACCGCTACGTGTCCACTCAGATCGGTCGGGACCGCGCCGCCTAGCGCAGGCCGACGGGCCGTTCGAGGGCGGTCGTGAGCAACGTCTCGACGAGCGCGGCGTAATCGAGCCCCTCGATCTCCCACATCCGCGGATACATGGAGAACGGCGTGAAGCCCGGCATCGTGTTGATTTCGTTGACGACGACGGAACCATCGGCGCCAACGAACATGTCGACGCGGGCGATGCCCTCGGCCCCGATGGCCGAGAAGGCCCGGAGCGCGTACTCCCGCACCGTCGCGACGACGTCGGCAGGAAGGTCGGCGGGGCACTTCAAGGTGACGGCGGCCTCGTCGAAGTACTTGGCCTCGTAGTCGTAGAACTGATGCTCGCCTCCCGTCACGATTTCGCCTGGCTGGCTCGCCTTCAGGCTGTCGGGCGTCTCCAGCACGGCGCACTCGATCTCGCGCCCCGCGACGCCCTCCTCGACGAGCACCTTGGCGTCGTGCTTGAGCGCGGCGGCGATAGCGGCGTCGAGCTGATCCCACGAGGTGACGCGGCTGACGCCCTGCGAAGAGCCCGCGCGCGCCGGCTTGGCGAACACGGGGAGCCGAAGCGCCTCGAGTTCCGCGCGGCGCAGCGCGACATCGGCGTCGCCCTCGATCACGACGGCGGCGGCCACGGGAAGGCCCGCGGCACGAAACACCGTCTTGGCGAAGGCCTTGTCCATGCCAAGCGCCGAGGCGAGCACCCCGGACCCCACGTATCGGGCGTCCACGAGTTCCAGCGCGCCCTGGACCGTGCCGTCCTCGCCCCACGGGCCGTGGAGCAAGGGGAAGACGACGTCGACGGTGGCGAGATCCTCGAGCACCCCGCCGCGCACGACGCGCCACATCGCCTCTCCGGCCGTCATCGGCGGTAGCACCGTCGCTCCGCCGCCGATCACGGACGGAAGCTCGCCGTCGCGGATGCGCCAATCGTCGGGGTCGTCGTTCACGAGCGTCCACTGGCCGTCGCGCGCGACGCCGACGGCGAGGACGTCCCAGCGCCGCCGATCGATCGCGTCGAGAACGCCGGACGCGGTGACACACGAGATTCCATGCTCCGAGGAGCGCCCCCCGAAGAGAACGGCGACCGTGGGGCGCGCCACGGCCTACTCCCCCTCGGCCTTGCGGGGCCGGGACAGGAGCGCGGACATGATCGTCTCGGGCTCGGCGCCGCCGTGAAGCATCTTCACCACCGCGTCGCAGATGGGGATGTCCACCCCGACATCGTCGGCGAGCTGCTGGATCGAGCGCGAGGTCTCGACTCCCTCGGCCGTCCCCCGGGTCGCCGCGATCGCGTCGCGGAGGGCGAGACCCTTGCCCACGTGGGAGCCGAGCGTGTGATTGCGCGACAGCGGCGACGCGCAGGTGGCGATGAGGTCGCCCATCCCGGCGAGGCCAGGGAACGTCTCGGACGACGCACCGAGGGCGAGGCCGAGACGCGAGATCTCCGCGAGCCCCCGCGTGATGATCGTCGCGGTGGTGTTGTTGCCGAATCCGCGGCCATCCGCGATGCCCACGCTGACGGCGATGACGTTCTTGTATGCGCCGCACAGTTCGACGCCGACGACGTCGGGGTTGGTGTACGGGCGGAAGTAGGCGGAGGCGACGGCGTCGGCGACGCGATTGGCCGTCTCCGGCGACGTCGAGGCGACGACGGTCGCCGTCGGCTGTTGCCGCGCGATTTCGCTCGCCAGGTTGGGTCCCGAGACCACCGCGAGGCGCTCCTGCTCAACGTCCCAGACCTCTGCGAGAACCTCGCTCATGCGCAGATGCGACCCGACCTCGATCCCCTTCATGAGCGATGCGACGATCGCGGTGCGCGGCACGAGCCCGCCGAACCGTTCGACGATGGTGCGGACGCTCTGCGCGGGGAGGGCAACGAAGACGAGATCCGCGCCCGCGAGCGCCTGCTCCGCATCCGCCGTGGCGCTCACGCTGGCGGGGAAGACCCTCTCCCCGCTGAAGGCGGCGTTGGTGTGGCCCTCGTTGATCTCGGCGATCGCGGCCTCGTCCTTGCTCCACAGGACGACCTCGCCGCCCGCGTCGGCAAGGACCCCGGCGAACGTGCTCCCCCAGGCCCCCGTTCCGAGGACGACGGCGCGCGTCATGCCCCCTGCTTTCGCATGTCGTAGGGCTCGGCGGGCGCGCTCTCGCCACGGAGTTCTTCGACCATACGAGTCAGGGTAGCCATGATTCGGTCGGTCGCCTGGCGCAGCACGTCGTTGTTGATGGGTTTGCTCCTCAGATCGTCGAGGTCGATCGCGGGGCCCGCGACAATCGTGACCTTCTTGCGCGGGATGGGCTTCAGCAGCTTGCTGTAGCGGCCAAGGAGCCGGTGCGCCCCCCACTGGGCGACGGGGATGACCGGCACACCCGTGGTGAGCGCCATGCGCGCCGCCCCGGTGCGCGCGACCATGGGCCACAGGTCGGGGTCGCGGGTGAGCGTCCCCTCGGGAAAGATCGCGATGCACGCGCCGCGCTCGAGGAAGGAGATGCCGTCGTCGACGGCCTCCTTCGCCTTGGTGGTGCCGCGGTAGGTGGGGATCTGGTCGAGCGAACGCATCACCCAACCGATGACCGGCATGGAGAACAGCGGTGCCTTCGCGAGGAACCGCGGCGGGAAACCGTTGTTGTACAGGAAGTGGGCGAAGGTCACCGGGTCGGCGTACGTCACGTGATTGGACACCGCGAGGAACGCGCCCTCCTTCGGCAGGTTCTCCGCCCCGTGCCAGTCCTTGCGGATCATGGTCCAGGCGATGCCTCGCAGGAGGGCCGCGGTGAAGTGGTAGCCGCGCGGCATCCTTCCGCGAAAGGGAACCCTACGCAAAGTCGGCGCCCAGCGCGGAGAGCTTGCCGCGGAAGTTCTCGTAACCGCGGTCGATGATCCCGACCCCCGAGACCGTCGACGTGCCCTCGGCCGCGAGCGCGGCGATCAGGTGGCTGAATCCGCCTCGGAGGTCGGGCACCGCGATGTCGGCCGCGCGGAGCGGGGTGGGGCCGGAGATCGCTGCGGAGTGCTTGAAGTTCCGCTGCCCGAATCGGCACGCCGTGTCGCCCAGGCACTCGCGGTACAACTGAATGTTCGCGCCCATCTTCACCAGGGCCTCCGTGAACCCGAAGCGCTGTTCGTAGACGGTCTCGTGAACGATGCTGAGCCCCTTGGCCTGCGTCAGGGCGACGACGAGCGGCTGCTGCCAATCCGTCATGAATCCGGGATGGACGTCGGTCTGGAGGGCGATCGAGCGCAGTTCGCCTCCCGGGTGCCGGAAGTTGATGCCGTCCTCGCGAACCTCGAACTCGCCGCCGACCTTCCGGAAGACGTTGAGGAACATGGCCATGGTGCGCTGCTGGGCGCCGTGGACGAAGACCTCGCCCTTGGTCGCGAGGGCCGCCGCGGCCCACGAGGCCGCCTCGATGCGGTCGGTGAGCGAGAGGTGCTCGTACCCGTGCATCTCCGCGACTCCCTCGATGGTCACGGACCGGTCGGTCTCGACCGAGATGACCGCGCCCATCTTCTGGAGCAGATCGATGAGGTCCTTGATCTCCGGCTCGACGGCGGCATTCTCCAACCGCGTCATGCCCTGAGCGCGCACCGCCGTCAGGAGCAGTTGCTCCGTCGCCCCGACGCTCGGGTACTTGAGCTTGTGCTTGATGCCGTGAAGGCCGTCGGGGGCGGACAGGCGAATCCCGTCGCCGAGTTCCTCGATCACCGCCCCGAACTTCTGAAGGATTTCGAGGTGGAAGTCGACGGGGCGCTCGCCGATCTTGCAGCCGCCGAGGTCGGGGATGACGGCCTCGCCGAGACGGTGAAGGAGCGGCCCGCAGAAGAGGATGGGGATGCGGCTCGATCCCGCGTGCACGCGACACGTCGCCGAGCTTCGCCGGCGCGACCTTGGTGGGGTCGATCGTCAGGACCCCCGAGGGCGCGTCGTACGCGACCTTGGCGCCGTGGAGTTCAAGGAGCCCGGTCACGACGCCGACGTCGCGGATGTCGGGCACGTTGCGCAGCGTTGACGGGCCGTCCCCAAGGAGGGCCGCGACCATCGCCTTCGATACGAAGTTCTTCGCTCCGCGGACGGTGATCTCGCCGGTGAGGGGCTTCCCTCCCGTGATGCGGATGGTGTCGCTCATGGCTCTATCGTGCCCTATGCGGTTCCCCCCGCGACACGCGCGCCGCGCCTACGCGGTGATCCCGGTCCACCCGGCCTCGTCGGCCACGCCGCTGCCGCTCCACGATGCCCCGTCCGACGAGGTGCACGTCGCGGTGTACGGGTACTCGCCCGGAGTCAAGGTGATGTCGACCCACCTGAGGAAGACGTGGAAGTCCCCGACCCACTCGGCTCCGATGTAGTCCCCGGTCAGGGGCCAGGTGGTGCCGCCCATGGTGACGGCGCACGACATCGTTGCCCCGGCGGCCAGCCGAACGTCCCCCTCGATGGAGAACGTTCGGGTCCCGACGCTGAAAGGGGGTGCCGGCGCGAGGTTCATGTAGGACTCTCCGAACGCCGAGTCCGTCGGGTGCGCCGGAGGCGCCGTGGTTGTCGTCGTGGTAGTCGTGGTCGTCGTGGTCGTCGTTGTCGTGGTTGCGGGAGCGGCTGGAGTTGTCGCGGCCGGTGCGGGGGGCGCTGGCGTGACGACGGGCGACGGGCTGGGGCTGGCCGAGGTCGACGGGGACGCTGAGGCCGTCGGGCTGGGCCCGACCGAGGTGCCCGGGCTCGCGGCGGGCGCGGCGAGCGCGAGGACGGTCGGGGTCACCGAGACGTCGGGCCCCGCCGCCTCCGGGTGAATGGCCGCGGAGGCGCCCCATGTCCCGAACACCGCGATGAGGGCGACTCCCAACGCCGCGAGCACCACCTTGTAGGACATGCTTCGACACTAGCGACGCAGTGCCCGGCGCCGCCGGTTGAGTGCCGCATTTCACACTCGCGCCGCCGCAGTCCTAGGAGACGGGCCGGGCCGCCTCGATCGCGACCTCAGGCAGGTGCTTCGCCGGAAGCGTCGTCGGGCGCCACGCCTCGCGCTTCGCCTCGAACGCCGTGATGTCGGGCTCGTTCTTGAGGGTGAGGCCGATGTCGTCGAGGCCCTCCATGAGGCGCCAGCGCACGTAGTCGTCGATCTCGAAGGGAACGGTGATGTCCGCCGCGCTCACGGTCTTGTGCTCGAGCGAGACCGTGAGTTCGAGTCCCGGCTCCTCCTCGAGCATCTTCCATAGGACGGCGGAGGCCGAGACCAGTGCCGCGGCGAGGACCCCCGCATACAGCGGCTGAACGTCTCGATGGTGGGGCCTCCCTGCCCGAGTCTAGGTGTCTAGGGCGGACGCGAAGGACTGCGCGGACGGGCGCGTGACCACGCCCGTCGCTAGACTTCCGAAAGGCGCGAGCGAGGGGACGTTCGGTGGATCGGCAAGCGACGGGCAACGGCGTGAATCGTTGCGCGAACTGCGGGTCGAGCGACATTGGCTTCGACGGATCGTGGCTGGTGTGCCGCTACTGCCACACGCGCTGGAACACGGCCGTCCTCGCCGACGAACTCCACCTCAGCGAGGGCATCGAGAACCTTGAGGGCACGTCCGTCCTCGACGGGCGCCAAGGACATCGACACCTCCAGCCTCGTCACCGTGAGGTGCGACGGCTGCGGCGCCACGCTCACCATCAACTCCGAGACGACGCTCAGCGCGACCTGCCACTGGTGCCGCCACACCCTGTCGCTCAACAACCCCGTCGACAACGGCGCCGTCCCCGACGCGATCCTGCCGTTCTACGTGACGCGCGAGGACGCGGCGGCAGGATGGCGGCGTACCTCGCGGACCAGGGCAAGTTTGCGAGCCCCGAGTTCATGCGCGACTTCCGCGCGGCATCCCCGCAGCCCGCGTACCTCCCCTACCTCGTCGTCGACGGCAGGGTCTCGGTGAGGCTCGAAGGACGCGCATGGGACCAAAACCCGGGCTCGCGCGCGTGGGGAAGTGCGAGGATCTCGGTCGGCTCCGCGGCCCAGGACGAGCGCGTCGAAGAGTTCGCGGTGATGCGCGAGGCGGATCTGCTGGTCGATGACCTGGCGATCGAGGCGCGATCCACCCGCAGCAGACTCTTCGCCGCGGTCTCGACCACCAACATCATCAACGCGATCCAGCCGTTCGACGTCGAGCACGCGATGCGTTTCGACGCGAACTACATCGCCGAGGGCGTCACGTTCGAGAGGCGCGACCTCGAGGTCTCGGACGCGATGGGCGACGCGGCCGGCCTCTTCGCGACCATCGCCCGCGGCTACGTCAACCAGACCCTGAAGCAGTACAGGGGCGGCGTGCGATGGGAATCGGAAACGGTAGCGATGAAGGGCACGCGCTGGGTGAGCGTGCTCCTGCCCGTGTGGCTGTACGCGTTCGAAGAGACCACCCCGACGGGCCCGATGATGCACTACCTCGCGGTCAACGGTCGCACCGGCGAGACCGAGGGCTCCGTCCCGATCGACGAGGCGCGCGTGCGCGCGTCGGGCCGGAAGTGGGGTTGGGTGGTCGGCAGCCATCTGCGGCGGCACGTCATTGGCCCCGTTGCCGGTCTTCAGCTTCGTCCTCGGCCGCCGGTGCTGGCGACCGAGAGGGCAGCTGGATCTGGCCGTGGCTGGCGTTGACCGCGCTCTTCGGCTTGGTCATGCGTGCCCGGGCTCGTCCATCGGGAGGGCCGTCGCCAAGTTGGCGCCGCAACATGATCGCGGTGGGCCAACGCAAAGCAGCCGCGCGGCTCAAGGCCGGAGTTCGAGACGAAGTACACGCCCACGCGACTGCAGCAACGCGACGAGTCTCTCGGCAAGTTCACGCACGAGGGTGGACCCGAAATCGAGGACAGGAACGACACACCGCCCCGAGATCCGTGCCGAGCACTCGCGGTTCGTGCTCGGCGACCTGCCCGCAGCCCGTCGCCGACGAGCGACCCGGCGGCGGACTTCGCCTGGGATCCCGAAGCTCAGCGTGCACGTCGACGCAGGACGGTCGCCCGCGGGCGGGGCAGCGCCTGTCCGGCGGGGCCGCCGGGATCCCGCCCCGGACCGCCAGCTCATCCCCGGGTGGCGCGACTCCTAGCGGGCCGTCGCGCGCCGTCCGCGCAGGCTAGCTGACGGGCCGCGCCGCCTCGATCGCGACCTTGGGCTGGTCTTCGCGGGCAGCGTCTTGGGGCGCCACGCCTCGCGCTTCGCCTCGAACGCCGTGATGTCCTCCTCGTGCTTGAGGGTCAGGCCGATGTCGTCCAGGCCCTCCATGAGGCGCCAGCGCACGTAGTCGTCGATCTCGAACGGCACGGTGAGTCTCGCCGCACGTCACGGTCTTGTCCTCGAGCGACACGGTGATCTCGCTTGCCCGGCTCGGCCTCGAGCATCTTCCACAGCAGTTCGACGTTCTCCTGGCTCACGATGCCCGTGAGCAGGCCCTGCTTGCCGGAGTTGCCGCGGAAGATGTCCGCGAAGCGCGATGCGAGAGACCACCTTGAAGCCGTAGTCCTTGAGCGCCCACACGGCGTGCTCGCGGCGAGGAGCCGGTGCCGAAGTCGGGGCCGGCGACCAGCACGGAGCCGTGCGCGTACGCGGGCTGGTTGAGGATGAAGTCCGGGTCGCCGCGCCAGGCGGCGAACAGCGCGTCCTCGAAGCCCGTGCGCGTCACGCGCTTGAGGTAGACGGCGGGGATGATCTGGTCGGTGTCGACGTTGGAGCGGCGCAGCGGGACGCCGACGCCGGTGTGGGTGGTGAACTTCTCCATGGTCTTCTCCTTACACGAGCGCCGAGGGGGCGTCGTCGAGGTCATCGGGGCTGGACAGGGTGCCGCGCACCGCGGTGGCGGCGGCGACGAGCGGGCGAGACGAGGTGCGTGCGACCGCCCTTGCCCTGGCGGCCCTCGAAGTTGCGGTTCGAGGTGGAGGCGCTGCGCTCCTGAGGCTGCGAGCTGGTCGGGGTTCATGCCCGAGGCACATCGAGCAGCCGGCGTTGCGCCACTCGGCGCCGAAGTCGAGGAACACCTTGTCGAGGCCCTCGGCCTCGGCCTGCGAGGCGCACGCGTGCGGAGCCGGGCACCACGAGGAAGCGCGTGTTCGGCGCCTTGGTGCGGCCCTTGATGATGTCGGCGGCGGCGCGCAGGTCCTCGATGCGGCCGTTGGTGCACGAGCCGAGGAACACCGTGTCGATCGTGAGGTCGCGCAGCGGCGTGCCGGGCGTGAGGCCCATGTACGTCGAGGGCGTTCGTGGCGGCGACGCGGTCCTACTCGTCGGCGAAGTCGTCGGGGTTCGGCACGGTCGCGCTGAGCGGCAGGCCCTGGCCGGGGTTGGTGCCCCAGGTGACGAACGGCTCGAGGTCGGCCGCGTCGAGGTTGACCTCGGTGTCGAACACCGCGTCGTCGTCCGTGACGAGCGTCTTCCAGTACTCGACGGCCGCGTCCCAGTCGGCGCCCTCGGGGGCGTGCGGGCGGCCCTTGACGTACTCGAAGGTGGTCTCGTCGGGCGCGATGAGGCCCGCGCGGGCGCCCGCCTCGATCGACATGTTGCAGACGGTCATGCGCGCCTCCATCGACAGCGCCGTGATCGCGTCGCCGCGGTACTCGAGCACGTAGCCCTGTCCCCCGCCGGTGCCGATCTTCGCGATGACGGCCAGGATGATGTCCTTGGCGGTGGTGCCCTTGGGCAGCGTGCCGTTGACGTTGATGGCCATCGTCTTGAACTTGCCGAGCGGCAGCGTCTGCGTGGCGAGCACGTGCTCCACCTCGGAGGTGCCGATGCCGAACGCGAGCGCGCCGAACGCGCCGTGCGTCGACGTGTGGGAGTCGCCGCACACCACGGTCATGCCGGGCATCGTGAGGCCCAGCTGGGGGCCGACGACGTGGACGACGCCCTGGTCGGCGTCGCCGAGCGAGTGGATGCGCACGCCGAACTCCTTGGCGTTGTCGCGCAGCGTGTCGATCTGGATGCGGCTCGTCTGGTCGGCGATCGGCAGGTCGATGTCGAGCGTCGGGGTGTTGTGGTCCTCGGTCGCGATCGTGAGGTCGGGGCGGCGCACCTGGCGGCCCGCGAGCCGCAGGCCCTCGAACGCCTGGGGGCTCGTGACCTCGTGGCACATGTGCAGGTCGATGTAGATGAGGTCGGGCGCGCCGTCCTCACCCTTGGTGACGAGGTGGTTCTGCCACAGCTTCTCGGCAAGCGTGGTTCCCATGCGCTCCTCCTCCGCAGTCGGTCTCTCAGGCGTCTCGACATCTCACTATCTGAGACGCTAGTATCGCTCTATGGACAATCATAGCGGCGTTGGCGTCATTGACAAGGCCGCGGCCATCCTCGGCGCGCTCGAGCACGGCCCGGCGACGCTTGCCGAACTCGTCGAGACCACCCACCTCGCGCGCCCCACGGTCCACCGCATCGCCCTCGCGCTCGAACACCACCACCTCGTGGGCCGCGACGCCCGCGGGCGCCTTCATCCTCGGCGCCGCTTCAGCCAACTCGCCGCGACCGTCGGCGAGGACCGCCTGGTCTCCGCCGCTCAGCCCGTCCTCACCGTGCTGCGCGACCGCACCGGCGAGTCCTCGCAGCTGTACCGCCTCCACGGCAGACCCAGCGCATCTGCATCGCGGCCGCCGACCGCCCCGTGGGCCTCCGCGACTCCATCCCCGTGGGCACCACCATGACGATGCACGCCGGCTCGGCCGCGCAGGTGCTGCTCGCCTGGGCGGAGCCGGAGCGCATGCACGCGGGGCTCGAGGGCGCGCGCTTCACGGCGGCGGACCTCGCGGTGGTGCGCGAGCAGGGCTACGCCGAGAGCGCCGGCGAGCGCGAGCCGGGCGTCGCCGTCTCCGCCCCCGTGTGGGGAACCGCGGGAACGGTGATCGCCGCGGTGTCGATCTCCGGGCCGATCGAACGCCTCACCGGCACACCCCGCACAGAAGCACGCGCGCGACGTGACGGACGCCGCGCGACGCCTCAGCGACGTCCTGCGGCGCAGCGAGGCCTAGCGGCCTACCCGACCGCGGCGGCGAGCTCCCGACCCCAGCCCGCGCGCCCGCTCGAGTTCGCCGGGCACGAGCATCCCTTCGGCGGACGTCACCTGGTCCGGCCTGAGCGCCACACAGAAGCCCCGAGCCTTGCCGACGGGCGCGTAGCCCGCCTTCTCCATCGCCCGCTGGATCCGGGACCCTCCCCCGCGGCCCAGCGGCCCCCGCACGCGCGTGTCGAACGCCGCGCAGTGCGCGGACCCCGCCGGGAGATCCGCGAGCCACTCCCGCATCAGGCGGTTCGAGGTGCTCGGCCGCCACGGCGTTGTCGCCGGCGGGCTTGGCGGCGGCCTGCTTGACCGAGTCCGCCGTCGGCAGGTTCATCGCATGGATCGGCGCCCCGGCGACGATGAGATCCGCGCCCGCGAGCGCCTCCGGAGTCGCGTCGGACGTCGAAAGCGCGACGGCGCCCGCCCCCGAGCTCCATCCGCGATCGCCGGCGCGCGACGGCCGCGGTACTTCCCCACAGCGATTGGTACACGACGACGGCCTTCATGCCTTCCCCTTCGACGGCCTCCCACGGGCGAGGCTATCACCCAGCGCCCCGCCCCGCGCCCCGCGCATCCCTCGCACGGTAACGCGCCGCCCAACACCTGTGCGGGCCTGAGGGCCCCGAGGTCGGGCGGCGCGATTTCCTAGCGTCCCGGCGGCGGCGAGCGAGTCGAGGGGGATTGAACTAGCCACCATGCCCTCTCCCGGGATTGTCCTCCGAGGCACCGGAGGGAGTCTTGTCGTCTACCGTGCGTGAATCGGACTTGCCCGCGTCGCCGGGCTTGCCGGGCGTCCGGCTTGCCGGCGTTGCCGGAGTTGCCGGCGGGCGCCGTGGCCGTCCGCGGTCCCCGCGGTCGCGGCGTCGGGGTCCGCAACTACCGGGTCATCCCGGCCAAGCCCGCGCGCGTAGGCGCTGACGGAGTGCCCGAAGTCCGACCCGTGGATGTCCGCCTGACCCATCCACTCGGAGCATCTCGCTCACACGCGCTGAACGTCGGCGGAGTCTGCCGATCCGTGTGACGGCCAGGGCCTGTGCGGCGGCGATCAGGGCGTGCCCGAGGCGGCGTCACCCTCCGCCGTGAGCGCATCGGCCGCGTGGTGGAGGGCCGCGTCGACCTCGCCCTCGTCGGCGAGCTTGGTGGCCTCCCGGATCCGCTCGATGGCTCCCGCCGTTGCCGATGCCGACGCGCCTCGAGCGCCCGGTCGAGCCCGTACAACGGATCGCCCGGCGCCGCGCCGTCGGCAGCCGCGGCGGTTCCCGCGACGCCCGCGGATGCGAGGATCGCGGTGATGCCCGGCGAGTGCGAGTCGCCGGCGCCATGCGAGCGCGGCGCGCGCGGCGCGGTCGCGCGGCGCGCGGCGGGCGCCGCGAGGGCCTCCCGCGCGAGGACCGCGGCCATGGCGTCCACCGAGTTCGGAGTCGGCGGCGCGGGCCGAGCGGGCGCGGAGGGCCTCGATCGCGGGCGCCGAGGCGCGCCAAGTCCGCGCTCACGGGGCTGTGACCCCGGAGCGCGGCCTCAACGTCCTCGGGGGACCACGATGCGCGCGATGTCGCCCCCGTTATCGCCGCGGGGGCCCGAGGGTTACGCGGTGTCATCGAGAGCCTCCTTGAGTGCCTTCAGTGCGCGGTGCTGAAGCACCTTGATCGCACCCGGCGACTTGCCCATGATCGTCGCGGCGTCCGCCACGGAGACGTCCCCGATCACGCGGAGGGCCAGGACCTCGCGGTGGGGATCGCTCAGGCGCCCGAGCGCCAGGCGCGAGCCGGTCGTCGCCGAGCGCGCCGAGCGCGTCCGCCTCGACGCTCTGGGGCGCCGGGAGACTCGCGAGGGCCTCGTCGGCGTCCGCATCCGTCCGGAGCGGGCGCCGCATCGCCGCGCGCCGCGCGTCCTGCATGCGGCGGTGCGCGATGACGAAGACCCACGTACGAAAGGCCGACCTCGTCACCGTCGAACCCCCCGAGGCCCCGCGCCACCTGGAGGAAGGTCTCCGAGGCGAGGTCCTCGGGCTCGGCCGCGCCGCGGCTCGCGAGGTATCCCGTCACGGGACCGACGAGGTCGCGGTAGATCTCCGCCCACGCCCAGTCCTCTCCCAGGCGCGCGGCCGCGAGGATCGCGCCAAATGCCCCCGAGGGTCACAGCACCCGCCGGGTCAGCGCGGTCATGGAGCATCATCGCACCGCGAGGGTCACGCCTCTGCGACGCGCGCGCCCTCTTCTCCTTCCGGGGGCTTCGAGGACTTCGCGGGCGGCGCGGGCGTCTCCACCGCGCGACGAGGCCGCTTCGACCCAGGCGAGACCCGCCGACGACGGCGAGGCCCGCGACGAGCAGGATCCACACCCACGGGGAAGCCGCCGCCGCCCGCGCCGACGGGGCCTCGGGCTCGGCGAGGAACGCCGCCACCCAGCTGAGCGCGGAGTTCCAGTTCACGGTGATTTCGTTGGTGGAGTACGACTCGATGTCGTCGACGTAGCACATCTGCGGCGCGCAGTCCGCGTCCGGATAGAGACCCTTCATCACGGGTCCCACGAGCCGGCTCGGCGTTCGGCCCCCCGGCGACCGCGCCGGCCGGGGGGTGCGGGAAGGACGGGTCGAGCTGCGCGGCGTACCAGCGGGAGTGCTGGTTCTGCGAGAACACGGTGCCGTATCCGGTGATGTAGGACTGGTTCAGCCCGTTGCGCCCGAGCAGATAGTCCATGCTCTCGCGCACCGCGTCGAGGTACGCGGCGTCGCCCGTGATGTCGTACGCGGTCGCGAGGATCACCATGTTGTTGAGCATCGCCGCGTTGGATCCCCACACGAAGTCGTCCGCCGCCGAGCGCCTGACCGAACCCCTGTTCCGCCTGCACGGCGAGCAGCGCGTCGGCCCCCGCGATGACCGACGCCTGGATCGCCTCGCGCTCCGGGAATGTTGCTCGGGATGGTGGCAAGATCCATGCGGCCCGAGCGTGGCGGTGTGGCCCCAGTCGAAGCCGACACCGACGGTGAAGAGTCGTCGCCTCGATCGGCGACGCGAGCAGGTAGTCCTCGTACTCGGACTCCCCGGTCGTGAGGTAGAGCTCCGCGGCCGCCCAGTAGAACTCGTCGGTGACGTCGTCGTCGTCGTAGGGCCCGCCACCCGCTGGTCCGTCGGCGACGGGCGCGTAGAGGTCGGGGTCGCGATCGCGGCCTCCCACGCGGTCGTCGCCGCCGTCGAGGAGCTTCTCCGCGTAGTCGCGGTCGAACTTCTTGAACAGCCGCGCGCCCTGCGCGGCCGTCGCGGCGAGGTTGAGCGTCGCCGCCGTCGACGGGCGGTGCAGGTAGCGCATGTTGTCGTCGTCCGCCGGCATGAGCGGAAGGCCCGTCCACCCGAAGTCGTGGATCTTGTGGTGCACCATGCCCGCGTACTGCTCGCCCTCCGGCACCTGCATCGACATCATGAAGTCCAGCTCCCACTTGGCCTCGTCGAGGATGTCGGGGATGCCGTTGCCGGTCTCGGGGACGGCGAGCGTGGAGTCGCCCATCGCGGCGCGCCCGGCGCCTCCTTCGCGCAGGACCGCTCGTACGCGGAGAGGAGCTGGTAGGTGGCGATGCCGCCGTTGACCACGTACTTGCCGTGGTCGCCCGCGTCGTACCAGCCGCCCACCACGTCGAGCGTGTAGTCGCAGGTCCAGGGCTCGCCGTAGATCGCCTGCCGAGTCGCCCGCGGGCTGGCACGGGACGGCGTAGTCGCCCTGGTTCGTGTCCGGCGCCGCCCGCCTTGCTCACGTGGCCCGCCGCGCGGGCGTAGTCGTCCCCGGCGAGCGCGGCGTCGATCTCGATGCCGGAGCGCGCGAGGTAGAAGTAGTGGAGGGCGTCGTCGCGCAGCGGCCCATAGAGGCCGCGGCGATCGCGAACGGGTAGCTCTCGTCGTCGTCCGCCTGGAGCGTGTACGTGCCCTCGGCCGTAACGTCGGAGAAGTCGATGGTCTGGACCACGAGGCGCGTGGAGGCGTCCCCGCCGAACGGGACGGACGTTCCCTCCGCCGACCGTAGCCCCGGCGCGTCGACGAGGCGCCACGGCACCGGGTCCGTCACGTCCGTCACGAGCGTGGCGCGCTTGGGCGCCGTCGGGCTCGTAGCCGTACTGGTTGACGCGCACGCGAGGCCCCGTCTCGGGCTCGTAGGGCGGCGGCTGCCGCCCGACAGCAGCTGCGACGTTGTCGAGGCACACGTCGCCGCCGTCGCCGCCGCCGAACTCGAACGACACGTCCACGTTGTCGCCCTCGAGCTTGCGCTCGCCCTTGCCGGGGAGCGCGAAGAACGACGTCGATGACGTCCTCCGGCCGCCGGGGTCTCGGTGGTATCGACGTAGACGAGCGACGGATCGTCGTGCGAGGTCACGAGCACCCGCATGGGCCGCCCGAGCCGGAGACGTCGCGCTTCAGCTCGTAGCGAGAACTTCGGAAGCGCGACGTTTCGACGGCCGCAGGCTCACATCGCTCCGGCGCGAGGTTCCCGCGGGGCACCGCGATGCATACGCCCGTGTCGCCCACCGTTGCGGTCGGCGCCCGAGACACTCCAGGCCGCCGAGTCCGCCGGAGAAGTCGCCGCCGACCGCGTAGTCCTTGGGGTGAACCTTGAGGACGACGTTGTCGACGCAGAAGGTGTGGGGCCCCTCGATGGGCGTTCCGACGTGGAAGTGGTACTCGCCGTACTGGAACGGCACGTCGGACTGAAGCGCATCTCGTAGTGCTGCATCGTGTCGGACGCCGGCACGTTGAGGGTTCCGAGCCGCGCGTAGGCGCCTCCGCTCTGCTGCACCTTGCGCGATGAAACCCAGCCTCGGACTTCGCGTCGAACGACGCGAAGTAGTCCCCGGCCGGGAAGGTCATGCCGTTGAAGCCGAAGCCCGCGTCGTACTCGTTGCGGTGCGGGCCGTAGTACTCGCCGCAGAACATGCCGTCCTTGACGCCGCCGGTCACGCCGTAGGCGCTCCAGCCCTCGTAGTCGATGGTGAAGTCCGGATTGCGCGACCAGGTTCGGGTCGTCGTCGAAGGAATTGTCGGCCCCGCCATCGGCGGCGGGCGTCAGGCCTCCGCCACGCCGAACGCCACCGAAATCTTCGCCGCGAGCGCCGCCCGCGAACTGCCCCGTCGAATCTTCACCGTGACCTCCTCGTCACGCGCGACGGTTCCGCTGCGACCGTCGCGACTTGAGCGCGACGTTACCATGGGAGCGCTCCCATGGAAACGCCAGGGCGCGCCGATGCGCTGGCGCTATGCGTGACGCGGATGTGACGACCGAGAGAAGTAGCCCCGACCGGATTCGAACCGGCGCTACCGCCGTGAGAGGGCGGCGTGCTAGGCCGCTACACAACGGGGCCCCTAGCCTGCCCGGGTGATGCCCGGGAACGCGAGTACCAAGGTTAGCGCATGGACCCGCCCATCGAGAACCGGAGATCCCTGCGGACGCGCGGCGGGGATGCGCGTTTCGCGGCGAAGCGCGGACAATGGGAGGAGAGGTGCGAGGAGGCGCCATGCTGGTCGGAATTCCCCGCGAGGTGAAGAACCGCGAGTCTCGCGTCGCGCTCACGCCCGACGGCGCGGCCGCGTTGATCGAGCGCGGGCACGAGGTCGTCGTCGAGTCGGCAGCGGGCGCTCGGCGCGGGCTTCGCCGACGACGACTACGCGGGCGCGGGGGCGCGCGTCGGGTCCGCCGACGACGCCTGGGGCGCCGCGCTCGTCCTCAAGGTGAAGGAACCGGTGCCGGACGAGTACGCGCGCCTGCGCGACGACCTCACGCTGTTCACGTTCCTCCACCTCGCGGCGAACGAGCCGCTCGCGGGGGCCCTGGTCGAGTCGGGCTGCGCCTCGATCTCGTACGACACGGTGCGCGCCGCCGACGGCTCCCTTCCGATCCTGCGGCCGATGAGCGAGGTGGCGGGCCGGCTCGCGGTGATCGCCGGGGCGTATCACCTGCTGGGCCCGCAGGGCGGGCGCGGCCTCCTCCTCTCGGGCCTCGGGGGCGCCGACGGCGTCCGCGTCGCGGTGATCGGCGCGGGCGTCGCGGGCTCGAACGCGGCGCTCCAGGCGGCCGCGATGGGCGCGGACGTCACGGCGCTCGATCTCGACGAGTCGCGCCTCGCCGCGCTCCGCGCCGCCGCCCCCGTGCGCATCCAGACGACGGTGTCGTCGCCCGATGCCATCGCGCGGCGCCACGGCGTCGGCCGACCTCGTCGTCGGCGCCGTCCTGGTCCCCGGCCGCCCCGCCCCCAAGGTCGTCACCCACGCCATGGTCGAGGCCGCGCCGCCCGGGTCGGTTTTCGTCGACATCGCGATCGATCAGGGAGGGTGCTTCGAGGACTCGCGCCCGACGACCCACGACGACCCCACGTTCCGGGTCGCGAACTCCGTCTTCTACTGCGTCGCGAACATGCCGGGCGCCGCGGGACGGACGTCGACGCAGGCGCTCGCCTCGGTCACGCTCCCCTACGCGCTCGAGCTCGCCGACCTCGGATGGGAGGGCGCATGCGATGCCGACCCTGCGCTCGCGGCCGGGCTCTCGTCCGCCGGCGGCGAACTCCGCCACCCCGCCGCGATCGAGGCGTTTCCCGGGCTGCCTGCCCATGGCGGCGCGGCGTAGGGGCTCTCTCCCGATGGACACCACCCTCGGGGTCCCGCCCACACCCGTGCGGGAAGCGGCCACGGAGGCCCTTGCGGCCATCGGCGGCATTATGTAAAGTTGAGCGTGTTCGACTCAAGTTTGGGAGGTTCGATGAACGGTCAGCCGCAGGCGGGCGCGCCCGAGGAGCAGAAGAGCGCCCTCGAGCAGTTCGGGCAGGACTTCACCGCGCTCGCCGAGGCTGGCTCGCTCGACCCCGTCATCGGGCGCGACGAGGAGATCCGCCGCGTCATGCAGGTGCTCACGCCGCCGCACCAAGAACAACGCCGTGCTCATCGGCGAGCCCGGCGTCGGCAAGACGGCCATCGTCGAGGGCCTCGCGCAGCGCATCGTCGCGGGCGACGTCCCCCAGTCCCTCAAGGACCGCCGCGTCGTCGAGATCGCCATGAGCTCGGTCGTCGCGGGAGCCGCCTACCGCGGCCAGTTCGAGGAGCGCCTCAAGGCCATCCTCAAGGAGGTCGAGAAGTCCGAGGGCCGCATCGTCCTGTTCGTCGACGAACTCCACACCATCGTCGGCGCGGGCAAGGCCGACGGCTCGGTCGACGCGGGCAACATCCTCAAGCCGATGCTCGCGCGCGGCAAGCTCCGCATGATCGGCGCGACCACGCTCGGCGAGTACCGGGAGCACATCGAGACGGACTCCGCGCTCGAGCGCCGCTTCCAGCCCGTCTACGTGGGCGAGCCGAGCCTCGACGACACCGTCGCGATCCTCCGCGGCCTGCAGGAGAAGTACGAGGTGCACCACGGCGTGAAGATCACCGACGAGGCGATCGTCGCCGCCGCGCGCTCTCCGACCGCTACATCACCGACCGCTTCCTGCCCGACAAGGCCGTCGACCTGATCGACGAGGCCACGAGCGCGCTCAAGATGCAGCTCGACTCGATGCCCATCGACTTCGACCGCATCGCGCCGCCGCATCATGCAGCTCGAGATCGAGCGCACCCAGGTGGCCAAGGACAAGTCCGAGCCCGCGAAGGAGCGGCGCGACGAGATCGACGCGGACATCGGAGCTGCGCGCCGCAGTCGGAGGAGCTCAACATGCGGTGGGCCCGCGAGAAGGACCTCATCGTGCGCGCTCAACGAGGCGACCGAGCGCCTCGAGTCCCTGCGCGGCGACCTCGAGCGCGCCGAGCGCCTCGGCGAACCTCAAGAGGCCGGCCGCATCCGCTACGGCGAGATCCCCGACGCCGAGAAGGAGATGGGCGGCGCACGCGCCGAGCTCGACGCGATCCCCGCCGAGGAGCGCATGCTGCGCGAGGAGGTCACGAGCGAGGACATCGCCGGCGTCGTCGCCAAGTGGACGGGCGTGCCCGTGGAGAAGCTCCTCACCGAGGAGTCCGACAAGCTCGGCCACCTCGAGGAGCGCCTCCACGAACGCGTCGTCGGCCAGGACCGCGCCATCTCGGCCGTCGCCGACGCGATCCGCCGCGCCCGCGCCGGCATCTCCGACGCCAACCGGCCCATCGGCTCGTTCCTGTTCCTCGGCCCCACGGGCGTGGGCAAGACCGAGCTGGCGCGCGCGCTCGCGGAGCAGCTCTTCGACGACGAGCGCGCCATGGTCCGCATCGACATGTCCGAGTACATGGAGTCGCACGCGGTGAGCCGCCTCATCGGCTCTCCCCCGGGCTACGTGGGCTACGACCAGGGCGGGCAGCTGACCGAGGCGGTGCGGCGTCGTCCCTACTCGATCGTGCTGTTCGACGAGGTCGAGAAGGCGCACCCGGACGTGTGGAACGTCCTGCTCCAGGTGCTCGAGGACGGGCGCCTCACCGACGGCCACGGACGCACCGTGAACTTCACGAACACCATCATCGTGCTGACCTCCAACCTGGGCTCCGACATGGTGCTCGCGTGGGACGGCGTGGACCGCGGCGCCCTCGAGGCGGACCTGCAGGCGGTGCTGCGCCAGCGCGTTCCGGCCCGAGTTCCTCAACCGCCTGGACGACGTGGTGGTCTTCGACCGCATCGACCCCTCGGCCATGGCGGCATCGTCGGACTCCGAACTCGCCGAACACGGCGCGGCTGCGCGAGCAGGCGGGCATGGACCTCACCGTGCGATCCGAGCCTCGCGGCGTCGCTCGCCGAGGATGGCTTCGACCCGCAGTTCGGCGCGCGCCCGCTCAAGCGACTCATCCAGTCGCGCTGCTCAACGAGCTCGCCAAGGAGATCGTCGACGGGCGGATCGCGGAGGGCGCCTCCGTGGCGGCGGCTGGAAGACGGCGCGGTGTCGCTCGCCGTCACGTAGGCGGAAACAACGAAGGCCCGCTGACGCGGGCCTCGCAGCTGGGCTACAAGGATTCGAACCTCGACTAACTGGACCAGAACCAGTCGTGCTGCCAGTTACACCATAGCCCAAGGGTCGTTGCCGAACCGGGCACCACTGTACCGGTTCGAGGCGCGCGACACGAACCGCCGTGGCGCTGGCTCCGACGCCTCGGCGGGACCAAGGGGCCCTTGCGGGCCGGCGACTGCGGTGCTATATATCAAGAGTGGTTGAATCAATAGTTCTTGAAACGAACCCGGACGCCGACGCGGCGCTCTTCGCCGCCGTCGCCGACGGCACGCGCGTCCGGATCCTCCGCCAGCTTGCCCGCTCCGGCCCCACGTGCGTGTGCAACATCGACGCCGTCGAGGACCTCGCGCCCAACCTGCTGAGCTACCACCTCAAGGTCCTCCGCGATGCCGGGCTCGTGACCGCCACCCGCCGCGGGCGCTGGATGGACTACTCCCTCGCCCCGGACGCGACTGAGCGCCTCCGCGCCGCTATCCCTGGGGCGTCGTCATGACCCTCCTGACCCCCACCATCCGCCGCCGCCCCCCGACGCGCGTGGTCGCCCTCCGCCTCGCGCTCCTCGCCCTCGCGTGGGGCGCCCTCTTCGTGCTCAACGAGTGGCTGTGGGACTGGGCGTTCGGCGCGGCGGGGATCGACACCGAGGCCCGCGCGGGCGGGGCGGCCCACTTCTTCCTCTACGACTCCGCGAAGATCCTCCTGCTTCTCGTCGGGATGATCTATGCGATCGGCCTGCTCCGCACGACGCTCAACCCCGAGCGCGTCCGCTCCTTCATCGAAGGCCGCCCCCTCCTCGTCGCGCTCGCGTTGGCCGCGATCCTCGGAGCCGTCACGCCCTTCTGCTCGTGCAGTTCCATCCCTCTGTTCATCGGCTTCGTCGCCGCGGGCATCCCCCTGAGCGTCGCGCTGACCTTCCTCATCGCGTCGCCGCTGGTCAACGAGGTCGCGGTCGTCGTGCTGGGAAGCACCTTCGGCTGGGGACCGACGGCGGCGTACGTTGGCGCGGGCCTCGGCCTCGCGATGGCCGTGGGTTTCGTCTTGTCGCGCTTCGACCTCCGACCCTGGGTGCGAGACTTCGTCCTCGCGGCGCCGGCGCCGCGGGAGGGCGCCCCACGCCTCAAGCCGACCCTCGGCGAGCGCGCGACGTCCGCGCGCCGCGAGACCCGGGAGATCGTCGGCCGCGTCTGGCCGTGGGTGCTCGCGGGGGTCGCGGTCGGCGCGGCGATCCACGGATGGGTGCCCGAGTCCTTCTTTGTCGAGCACGCGAGCGCGAGCAACCCGCTCGCCGTCCCCCTCGCGACCGCGGCGGGCGTCCCCCTGTACTCCAACGCCGCGAGCGCCATCCCCATCGGCGAGGCCCTCTTCGCCAAGGGCGTCCCCCTTGGCACCGTCTTCGCCTTCATGATGTCGACCGCCGCCCTGTCGTTCCCCGAGGCGGTCCTGCTGAACCGCGTCCTCAAGATGCGGCTCCTGCTCACCTTCTTCGCCATCGTCGCCGGCGGCATCATGCTCATCGGCTTCGCCTTCAACGCGTTCGCCTAGCACCTACGACCCACGGAGGTCACCCATGAAGATCGCCATCCTCGGCCCCGGATGCCGCAACTGCGTGACGCTCGAGCGGCTCGCCCGCGAGGGCGCGGCGGAGCTCGGCATCGACGCCGACATCACCAAGGTCACCGACTACGCCGACATCGCGTCGTACGGGATCATGAGCACGCCGGGTCTCGTCCTCGACGGCGAGGTCGTTCTGTCGGGGCGCCTGCCCGACGCGTCCGAGGTCAGGGAGCTGATCGCGGCGAAAGCAGGCTAGCGAGCTCGGTCAGCGATTCGACGCGGATCACGCCGGCTTCGGCGACGTCCGCATCCCCCCAGCGCTCCCACGCGCCCGGACGGTCGCACCACACCCCGACCAGTCCTGCCCGAACGGCGGCCGCCGCGTCGACGTCGAACTCGTCGCCCACGTACACCGTTCGCGACGGCTCGGTCCCCAGGAGCCTGCACGCCTCGAGGAACACGCGGGGGTCGGGCTTGCCGTAGCCGAAGTCATCAACGCACACCAGGAGCGGGACATGCGAGAGCCCGACGGCGGCGAGCTTCGCGGTCTGCTGCCGCCGTCGCGCGTTGCTCAGGACCCCGTACGGCAGAGCGAGGGACTCGACGACATCGAGGAAGGCAAGCGAGTCGTCGTGGACGCGCCAGCCCTCGGCGTAGGCGGCGTCGAACGTCTCGATCCACGGGGTGATCGCCTCCTCGCTATCGAGGGGCGGTCCGCCGAAGCGATCGTGAAGCTTCCCGAGCCCGGTTCCACCGTTGGGTCCGGGAGTCGATCTCCCCGCGCGTGAACGCCCGGTAGTGGCCGTTGGCATCCGTACGAAACTGGGCCGTGGCGGCGTCCAGGTCGATATCGGGCGGCAGGTACTCGCGCGCGATGACCTCAATGGTGTGCCGCATCGCGGCCTTGTTGTCGAGGAGCGTGTCGTCGATGTCGATCAGGATGCCAGCGGCGTCGCTCAGGTCGACCGCGCCTGGAAAGGAGGGCGGGAGGGACGGGGACACCGCCCCATTGTTTCAGCCCGCGGCGGGGGTCAGGTTCCGGTGACCGGGTTCCTGAGTGTGCCGATGCCCTCGATCTCCACCTCGACGACGTCGCCTGCCCGCAGGCGCGTCACGCCCGAGGGCGTGCCCGTGATGATGACGTCGCCCGGATAGAGGGTCCCGACGGCGCTCGCCATCGCGACCGCGTGCGGGACGTCGTGGATCATGTCGCGGGTCGTGCCACGCTGGATCTCCTCGCCGTTGATTCGCGACGAGATCGACACGTCCCCGTGGGGGAGATCCGTCTCGATCCACGGCCCGAGGGGCAGCGACGTGTCGAAGGACTTTGCCCGGAACCATTGGTCCTCGAGCCTTTGGAGATCGCGTGCCGTGACGTCGTTCGCACAGGTGAAGCCGAAGACGAACTCCTCGGCCTCGTCCGGCGCGACGTCCTTGCACTGCCGTCCGATGACGACGGCGAGCTCCGCCTCGAGCTGGACGTCGTCGCTGTAGGCGGGGAGCACGATCGCATCGCCGGGGCCGACGACGGCGCTGCTGGGCTTCAGGAAGAGGATGGGAACGTCCGAGGCGGGGCCGCGGTTCGGGATCTCCTTGGCGTGCGCCTCGTAGTTCTTCCCGAGGCACACGACCTTGGTCGTCGGGATCACGGGGGCGAGGAGACGGACCGATCCCGAAAGCCCGATTCTCTCCCCCGTCTCCCGCGCCTCGCCCGACACGGGGTCGCCGCTGAGCACCACGAGGTCCTCATGTCCTGCCCCACCCTCGACGCGGGCGTAGCGCGGCCCGCCGCCGTCCGTGAAACGCGCGATTCGCATGGGCGCCACACTAGACCCGCGTGTGCGTCTTGTGAACACTTGTTCGCCCTGCGAACGCCAGGGGTCCGGGCCGCGCCGTTGACCCCGCCGCGGGCACGCGGTACGTTCACATACAGCACATGTGTTCGTCTAGCGGTCGCTTTGCGCCCGCCGCACCGCCACCCGGATCGCGCACGCACGAGGAGGAGACGGATGACCCTGGACGCTGGCGTCACCATCGAGAGGCCCACGGAATTCGTTCAATCGCTCGAACGGGGGCTCGCGGTGCTCCGCGCCTTCGGGGCGGAGCGCCCGTCGCTCACGTTGAGCGAGGTGGCCAAAGAGACGGGGCTGAGCCGCGCCGCCGCGCGCCGATTCCTCCACACGCTCGTTGAGCTGGGTTACGTCGCGTCCGACGAGCGTTCGTTCTCCCTTCGGCCCCAGGTGCTCGAGCTCGGCTACGCGTACCTCTCCAGCCTCTCGCTGCCGGAGATCGCCCAGCCGCACCTGAAGCAACTGGCGGCCGACGTCGGCGAATCCTCGTCCCTCGCCGTCCTCGACGGGGAGGACATCGTCTACGTCGCACGCGTGACGACCTACCGGATCATGTCGGCGGGCATCATGGTCGGGACGCGGTTCCCCGCCTACGCGACGTCGATGGGGCGAGCGATCGTCGGGGCCGGCCCGGTCGATCAGCAGGAGCGCTTCCTCGCCGGAGTCCACCTCAATCGGCTGACGCCGCACACCATCGGGAACATCTCGCGGCTCCGCGACGAGCTCAACCTCGTTCGCTCCCAGGGGTGGGCGCTCGTTGACCAGGAGCTCGAGGAGGGCCTCCGGGCGGTCGCCGCGCCGGTGCGCGATGCCTCAGGCCACGTCGTCGCCGCCGTCAACGTCTCCGCCCCCGTGCGCCGCGGCGACGTGGGCGAAATCGTCAAGGACCTCCTCCCCGCTGTCCTGGCGACGGCGCGCGCGATCGAGGCCGACGCGCGCCAATCGGGGACCGTGGTCCCGGGGCAGGGACGATGAGCTCCGCCTTCATCTACGACGCGGTCCGCACCCCGTTCGGCCGCCACGGCGGAGCCCTCGCCGGCACGCGACCCGACGACCTCGCGGCCTTTGTCGTCGGGGAGCAGGTCCGCCGCTCCCCCGCCCTCGATCCCGCCGCCATCGACGACGTCATCCTCGGAAACGCGAACGGCGCGGGCGAGGAGAACAGGAACGTGGCGCGCATGGCGGTGCTGCTCGCCGGTTTCCCCGCCTCCGTCCCGGGAACCACCGTCAACCGCCTGTGTGGTTCGAGCCTCGATGCGGCGATCCACGCGGCGCGCGCGATCGAGACCGGCGACGCTGAGGTCGTCCTTGCGGGCGGCGTCGAGTCCATGAGCCGTGCGCCGTGGGTCGTGCCGAAGCCGGATCGGGCCTTTCCCGCTCAGAGCGGCTCCCTCGTCTCGACGACGCTCGGCTGGAGGCTCGTCAACGAGCGCATGGAGCCCGACTGGACCGTGTCGCTCGGCGAGGGGACGGAGCGCCTTCGCGAGCGCCACGGGATTTCGCGCGAGCGCCAGGACGAGTTCGCGCTGCGAAGCCACGTCCTCGCGAAGGAGGCCTGGGACCAGGGGCACTACTCCGAGGGCGTCGCCGTCGTGCCCGGCACCAACCTCGACATCGACGAGTCGATCCGCGCCGACACCTCGGCGGAGAAGCTCGCGGGCCTCGCCCCCGCGTTCCGCGAGGACGGCACGGTCACCGCGGGAAACGCGTCCCCTCTGAGCGACGGCGCGAGCGCGGTGCTCCTCGGCTCCGCGCGATGCCGCGTCGATCATCGGGCGCGAACCCATCGCGCGGATCGCGTCCCGGGGCGTGGCCGCGATCGAGCCTCAATTCTTCGGCTTCGCCCCCGTCGAGGCGGCGAACCGCGCGCTCGATCGCGCGGGGATCGCCTGGTCGGACGTCGACGCCGTCGAGCTCAACGAGGCCTTCGCCGCGCAGTCGCTCGCGTGCATCGACGCGTGGGGCGTCGACCACGAGATCGTGAACGCCTGGGGCGGGGCGCTGGCGATCGGCCACCCGCTCGGCGCGTCCGGCACCCGGCTCCTCGCGACCCTCGTGCACCGTCTGCGCGCGACCGGCGGGCGGTGGGGCGTCGCCGCCCTGTGCATCGGCGTCGGCCAGGGGCTCGCCGTCGTCGTGGAGAACGCCTCGTGACCGCGTTCGTCGAGACCGCAGCGGAGGCCGTCGCGGGCATCGAGGACGGCGCCACCATCATGGTCTCGGGCTTCGGCACCGCCGGCCAGCCGATCGCGCTCATCGACGCGCTCGTCGAGACCGGGGCGCTCCGACCTGACCGTCGTCAGCAACAACGCGGGCAACGGCGACGTGGGGCTCGCCCGGCTCATTGAGTTGGGGCGGGTCCGGCGGATGGTGTGCTCGTTCCCCCGCCAGGCGGACTCGTGGCACTTCGACCAGGCGTACCGCTCCGGGGCGATCGAACTCGAGCTCGTCCCGCAGGGGAGCCTCGCCGAGCGCATCCGCGCAGGAGGCGCGGGCATCGGCGGCTTCTACACGCGCACCGCGTACGGCACCCCGCTGGCCGAGGGGAAGGAGACGCGGGAGTTCGACGGCGTGAACTACGTGCTCGAGCTCCCCCTCCACGCGGACGTCGCGCTGGTCCGGGCTCACCGAGCCGATCGGAAGGGGAACCTCGCCTATCGGAAGACGGCGCGCAACTTCGGCCCGATCATGGCGACGGCCGCGTCCAGGACGATCGTCGAGGTCGCCGAGATCGTCGAGATCGGCGGAATCGACCCCGAGGCCGTGGCGACGCCCTCCATCTACGTCGACACCGTCGTGCGCATCGCGCCCGCCCCCGCGGCGGCGAAGCGCGGGGAGGGAGCGGCATGACGAGATCCGAGACCGCCTCCCCGCTCGCGAAGGAGGCCATCGCCGCCATGGTCGCGCGGGACATCCCCGCGGGCTCGTTCGTCAACCTCGGGATCGGGTTGCCGACGCTCGTGTCCGACTTCCTGGAGGCCGGCTCGGGCGTCACGCTCCACACCGAGAACGGCATGCTCGGCATGGGCCCCGCCGCGGTTGGCGACGAATACGATCCCGACCTGGTCAACGCGGGCAAGATCGCCGTCACCGAGCTTCCCGGCGCGGCCTACTTCAACCAGGCCGAGTCCTTCGCGATGATGCGCGGCGGCCACATCGACGTGTGCGTCATGGGCGCCTTCGAGGTCTCCGTCGCGCGGAGACCTCGCCAACTGGTCAACGGGGGCGCCCGACTCGATCCCCGCCGTCGGCGGGGCGATGGACCTCGCCGTGGGCGCGCGAAGCACCTGGGTGATGATGAACCTCTTCACCAAGGACGGCGCGCCCAAGCTCGTCGAGCGATGCTCGCTGCCCCTCACGGGGGTCGGGTGCGTGTCGCGCGATCTACACGGACCACGCGGTCATCGCGGTCGGTCGCGAGCGATCCCCGGGGGGCGCCGCGGATCCGCTCGTGCTCCGAACATTCGGGACGTCCGTCCCCGAGCTGGAGGACCGGCTGGGCCTCACGCTCGAGGACGGCACCACTCAAGGAGGATAGACTATGGGCACCGAATCGACGACGGTCGCCATCGTGGGGGGCGGGCCTGCCGGCCTGCTCCTGTCGCAGTTGCTCGACGCCTCGGGAGTCGACAACGTCGTGTTCGAGTCCCGCAGCCACGACGAGATCGCGACGACGCAGCGCGCGGGAATCCTCGAGGCGTCGGCGGCCGAGGTCCTGGTCTCCGTCGGCCTCGACCGCGTCATTCGCGAGGGAGAGCGCCACGACGGCATCTCCCTGCGCTTCGGCGGCCAGAACCACCGCATCGACTTCGAGGGGCTGGTCGGCAGGGCGGTCTACCTCTATCCGCAGACGGAGATCTTCAAGGACCTGGCGGCGGCTCGGATGGCGGCGGGCGCTGACGTCCGCTGGGAGACGACGGTCACGGCGGTTCTCGACGGCGATTCCACGCGCCCGGGCGTCGCGTTCACGGACGCCGACGGGAAGACGGGCGAGATGCGCGCGGACCTGGTCGTGGGCGCGGACGGGTCCCACTCCGCGGTCCGCCACTCCTTCCCGGAGTCCGTGCGCCGGACGTGGTCGCACGAGTACCCGTACGCGTGGTTCGGGGTCATCGTCGAGGCGCCGCGCAGCGCGCCGGAGCTGGTGTACTGCGACTCCGATCGCGGGTTCGCGCTGATCAGCCAGCGGACCGAGACCCATCAGCGCATGTACTTCCAGTGCGATCCGGACGACGACGCCGACGCGTGGAGCGAGGAGCAGATCTGGGACGAGTTCCGCGAGCGAACCGCAGGGGGAGGACGGCTTCACCCTCAAAGAGGGGCCCGTCGTCGAGCGCGCGGTGCTGCGCTTCCGCTCGTCGGTCGTGGATCCCGTGCGGCTCGGCAGGGTCGTCCTCGCGGGCGACGCCGCCCACACCGTTCCGCCCACGGGGGCGAAGGGGCTCAACCTCGCCGTCGCCGACGTCGTCATCCTCCACCAGCTCCTCGTCGACTGGGTCAGGACCAAGGACGACGCGCTCCTGGACGAATACGGCCGGAGGGCGTCCGACCGCGTGTGGCGCGCGCAGCATTTCTCGGCTTGGATGAGTCGCATGCTCCACACCGTGGACGACGAGCCGGGATTCGAGCGCATGCGCAGGCTCGCGGAGCTCCGCACGCTCGCGGAATCGGAGGCGGGACGCACGTTCCTTGCCGAGGGATACACCGGTTGGGGGCACATCTGATGGTCAAGAAAGCTCAGGCACCGTCCCGCGGAGTCCCAAGACGTCATCTCCCAGGAGATCGCCGCGGCGCACGCTGCATACGACGAGGCGCGCGCGAAGGGCGCGCCCGAGCAGAAGGGCCCGAGCCTCGCGTTCGCGCCCTACCGCTCGTCGATCCTGCGGCACCCGACCAAGGACCTTCGCCACGCCGATCCGGAGGGGATCGAACTGTTCGCGCCGGTGTTCGGCGAGCGCGACATCGGGCCGCTCGAGGCCGACCTGACGATTCAGGACGGCGGCGACCCCATCGGCGAGCGCATCATCGTCAGGGGCCGCGTGCTCGACGGCCAGGGAAGGCCGGTCCGCAGACAACTGATCGAGATCTGGCAGGCGAACGCCGCCGGTCGATACATCCACAAGCGAGATCAGCACCCCGCGCCGATCGATCCCCACTTCACCGGGCGTCGGGCCGCGTCCTGACGGACGCCGACGGCGGCTACCAGTTCACGACGATCAAGCCGGGCCCGTACCCGTGGCGCAATCACCTCAACGCGTGGCGCCCCGCCCACATCCACTTCTCGCTGTTCGGCACGGACTTCACGCAGCGGCTCGTCACCCAGATGTACTTCCCCGGCGACCCGCTGTTCCCCCTTGACCCGATCTACCAGGCGATTCCCGACGCCGCCGCGCGGGCGCGCCTCGTGGCCAGCTACGACCACGACATCACCGAGCACGAGTGGGCGACGGGATACCGCTGGGATATCGTCCTGACGGGATCGCACCGCACCGTGTTCGAACACGACCGGCCGGAGGAGCACTGACATGACGAGCCGCGACCTTTCGCCGTCCCCCGGCCAGACCGTCGGGCCCTTCTTCCACTTCGGCCTGATGTATCCGCGCAGCCACGAGCTGGTGGACTCCGGCACGCCGGGGGCCGTTCGGCTCCACGGCACCGTTCGCGACGGCTCCGGCGCGCCCATCCCCGACGCGCTCATCGAGATCTGGCAGCCGCGGCCCGACGGCACCGTCGTCGAGGAGCCGGGCCACATCCGGCGCGACGGGACGTTCAGCGGATTCGGTCGGGCGGCGACCGACCTGGAGGGGCGCTACTGGTTCAGGACGCTGGAGCCCGGGCCATCGCGAGCCGGGCGGCGCCGCGTTCTTCGCCGTGACCGTTTTCGCGCGCGGCCTCCTCGATCGGCTCTTCACGCGCGGCGTACGTTCCGTCGGACGCGCTCGCGGCCGACCCGCTGCTCGCGTCGCTCGAGGACGACGCGCGATCCACCCTCGTCGCCGTGCGCGAGCCCGACGGCGGCCTCCGCTTCGACATCACCCTCCAGGGCGAGGGCGAGACCGCCTTCCTCGACTTCGGACGCCGGGCGCCGGGGGGGCCGCGATGCGTGACGCCGGGCTCCTGACCCCCGGCATCGGGCGCCGACGACCCGGACGACGTCCGCGTGGTCCGCGCGCTCGTCGCGGCCGAGGTCGCGTGGTCGCGCGCTCGAAGCGCGGGCGATCGCCGGCGCCGGGGACCGGGGACGCTGGAGCGCGACGGTCGCGGAGGGCCTCGCTGCCGACGACGCCGACGCGCGGCCGTCGCCGGCCGAGTCGCTCGCGGTGGCCGCCGCCGCGACGGGAAATCCCGTCATCGCGCTCGTCGACGCGTCAGGGCCGACGTCGACGCCGCCCACCGCGACGCCGTCCACCGGGACTGACGAGCCAAGACGTCCTCGACACCGCGCTCGTCCTGGTCGCGAAGGACGCCGCCGACGCGACGCACCGTTCGCTCGCGCGAGGCGGGCGCGTCGCTCACGTCGGCTGGCCCGCGAGCACCGCCTCGACGCCGGCGCTCGCCCGCACCCTGTCCCAGGCCGCGCTTCCCACGACGTTCGGCGCCCGCGTCGCCGGTTGGCTCCAGGCGCTCGCCGAGGCCGACGGGCGGCTCGCGCGCCGAGCGCCGAGGACCTCCCCGTCGCCTACGGCGGCGCGGCTGGCACGCTCGACAGCATCGCCGCGCGGCGGACGCGGACGAGGCCGCCTTCGCCGTCGTCGCCGATTGGGCGCAGGCGCTCGGGCTTCGCGTCACCGCCGGCGCCGTGGCACGTCACCCGCTTCCCCGTCGAGCGCTCTCGCGCCGCCCTCGCCGAGGTCTGCGCCGCGCTCGGCAAGATCGCGTCCGACGTGCTGGTCGCCGCACGCCCCGAGGTCGGGCGAACTGCGCGAGCACGCCGCGCCGGGCAAGGGCGACGTCCTCCACCATGCCCTTCAAGGCGAACCCCGTCCTGTCCATCACGATTGCGCCGCTCCGCGCTGGCGGCGCCCCACCTCCTCGCTCAGGTGTCTATGCCGCGGCCGGGCTCGCCGTCGACGAGCGCCCCGACGGCGCGTGGCACGCCGAGTGGGAGGCCCTGCGAGGCCTCGCGCGCCACGCGGTCATCGCGTCGCGGTGCGCGGCGAGCCTCGTCGCTGGCCTGGAGATCGACGCGGACGCGGTCGGCGCGCAACCTCGCCGCCCACGGCACGGCGAACCACCGACGTCGGCCGCGCGGCGCAGATCGTCGACCGCGTTCTCGACGCCTACGGCTATGGGGACGTGACGCCGATGACGAGGAGCGCCTCGATCCGCGGCGTCGCGTTCGCCGTCCGCGACGCGTCGCCGGCCGCTGCTCGTGCTCGGCCCGTCCCTCGGCACCTCCGTGAGCCGCTGTGGCGTGACGTCATCGCGCCGGCTGACCCCCGTCCGTCGACGTCATCGGCTGGGACCTCCCCGGCCACGGCGACGCCCCCGACCTCGACGGCCCCTGCGGCCGACGGCGAGGTGACGATCGCGCGGCTCGCCGCGGAGGTCGCCGACGTCGCGTAGCGCGCACCCAGGACGAGCGCGGCGCGGGCGGAGCAGCCCTTCTGGTACGCGGGGGTCTCCGTCGGCGGGCCGTCGGCCTGCAACTCCTCCTCGACGCCCCCGCCTCGGTCGCGGGGGCCGCGCTCTTCGCGACCGGGGCGCGCATCGGCACCGCGGAGGCGTGGCGGGAGCGCGCGGAGCTCGTCGACCGCCTGGGCACCCCGACGCAGATTTCCGGCGCTCGGCATCGCGCTGGTTCGCCGAAGGCTTCATCGAGCGCGAGCCCGAGGTCGCCGACGCGGCTGCTCGCATACCTCCAGACCGCCGGACCCTACGGCTACGCGGCCGTGTGCCGCGCGCTCGCCGCCTTCGACGTGCGCGACCGGCTCGCCGAGATCGCCGCCCCGGTCCTCGCCGTCGCGGGCGACGCAGGACGGAGCCACGCCCGTCGCGAGCCTCGCCGCGCTCGCCTCGGGGGTCGCCGACGGCCGCCTGCGCGTTATTCACGGGGTCGCCGCATCAGCTTCCCGCCGAGGCCCCCGAGGCGGTGGCGGAGACGCTCGTGGAGTTCGTCGGCGGGGCAGCGCGGAACCGGCAACCCGCGCGGGGCGCCAGGCGCGGCGATGTCGACCCGCCGCGAGGTGCTCGGGCGACGAACACGTCGTCGCGGGCGATCGCCACGACCACCGCGTTCACCGCGGACTTCCAGGACCTGATCACCCGGTACGCGTGGGGAGAGATCTGGGGCCGCCCCGGCCTCGACCGGCGCATGCGGTCCGCCGTGACCCTGACCGCGCTCGTCGCGGGGGGCCACTGGGAGGAGTTCGCGATGCACGTGCGCGCGGCGCTCCGCAACGGCGTCACGCGGGACGAGATCGGGGAGATCCTGCTCCAGACCGCGATGTATTGCTCGGTGCCGAGCGCGAATCGCGCCTTCGCGATCGCCGACGAGGTGCTGGCGCGACGACGGGGCCGGCCGAAGAAGCGCCCTGATCCCTAGAGGGTCGCGCGAAGCGCCTTGAGCCTCGCGATCGCGTGATCCTTGCCAAGGATCTCGATCGACTCGAACAGCGGGGGCGAGACGCGGCGGCCGGTGACGCCCACGCGCAGGGGCGAGAACGCGTCCCGAGGCTTGATCCCCATCTTCTCCACGAGCTCGGCCTTGAGCGCCTCCTGCTGCGCGTCCGCCGAGGCGTCGTCGAGGCCCTCGAGCACGCCGATCGCCGCATCCAGGATCTCGGCGGCGTTGCCCGGGAAGCGCCGCCCTGGCGTCGTCCTCGATGACGAGGGCGCCGTCGGGGACGAAGAAGAAGCCGAGCATTCCGGGGGCCTCGCTCAGGAGCGTCATCCGCTCCTGGACGAGCGGCGCCGCGAGCGCGAGCGTGGCCTCCTCGTGGGGCGTGAGGTCGCGCACGTGCGCGGCGCCGATGACGCCGGCGGCGTGGAGGTACGGGACGAGCCGCACGACGAACTCGCCGAGAGGCAGCAGGCGCATGTGCTCGGCGTTGATCGCCTCGGCCTTCTTGAGGTCGAAGCGCGCCGGGTTGGGGTTGACGTCGGCGACGTCGAAGGCGGCGATCATCTCGTTGATGGAGAAGACGTCGCGGTCCGCGGAGATGGACCACCCGAGCAGGCCGAGGTAGTTCAGCAGCCCCTCCGGGAGGAAGCCGCGCTCGCGGTGGAGGAAGAGGTTGGACTCGGGCGCGCGCTTGGAGAGCTTCTTGTTTCCCTCCCCCGTCACCATCGGCAGGTGCGCGAAGGTGGGGACGCCGTCGGCGAGCCCGAGCTCGGCCAGCGCGCGGTACAGCGCGATCTGGCGGGGCGTGGAGCTCAGCAGATCCTCGCCGCGCAGCACGTGGGTGATCTTCATGAGCGCGTCGTCGACGGGGTTGACGAGCGTGTAGAGCGGCTGGCCGTTGCCGCGCACGATGACGAAGTCCGGCACCGAGCCCGCCCGGAACGTCACCTCGCCGCGGATGAGGTCCGTGAAGCGTGATGTCCTCGTCCGGCATGCGCAGGCGGATGACGGGCTCGCGTCCCTCGGCGCGATACGCGTCGCGCTGGGCGTCCGTCAGATCGCGGTCGAAGCCGTCGTAGCCGAGCTTGGGGTCGCGTCCGGCGGCGACGGTGGCGCGCCTCGACCTCCTCCGGCGTCGAGAAGCTCTCGTAGGCGTACCCTCCCTCGAGAAGCCGCGCCGCGACGTCGGCGTAGATCTCGCGACGCTCGCTCTGGCGGTAGGGGCCGTAGTCGCCGCCGACCTCGGGACCCTCGTCCCAGTCGAGGCCGAGCCACTGCAGCGCGTCGAGGAGCTGCTCGTAGGACTCCTGGGAGTCTCGTTCCGCGTCGGTGTCCTCGATGCGGAAGACGAAGTCGCCGCCCGTGTGGCGCGCGTACGCCCAGTTGAAGAGCGCCGTGCGGATGAGGCCGACGTGGGGGGTGCCCGTGGGGGATGGGCAGAAGCGCACCCTGACCTTGTCGCTCATCGCCGCACCCCGCTCATCGCCGCACCACCGGATTCGCGAGCACGCCGATTCCCTCGATGTCGACCTCGACCCTGTCGCCGTGCGCGAGCGTCGAGACGCCCGCGGGCGTGCCGGTGAGGACCACGTCGCCGGGAAGCAGGGTCACCACCTCGCTCACCATCGAGACGATCGTGCGCGGCGTCCCACGTCATGTCGCGCGTGTTGCCCGCTGGGCGGGCTCGCCGTTGATGCGCGACGCGATCTCGAGATCGGAGGTATCGAGGTCCGTCTCGATCCAGGGCCCGAGCGGCAGCGACGTGTCGAACGCCTTGGCGCGGAACCACTGGTTCTCGGCGCGCTGGGTATCGCGCGCCGTGACGTCGTTCGCGCACGTGTAGCCGTAGATCGCCGCGAGCGCGCCCTCGGGCGACACGTCCTTGGTCAGCCTCCCGATGACGATCGCGAGCTCCGCCTCCACCTGCACGTCCTCGCTGTAGTGCGGGCAGGACGATCGGGTCGTCCGGCCCGATGACGGCGGTGTTGGGCTTGAGGAAGAGCAGGGGCATCTCCCCCGCCGAGCCGACGTTGTCGAGCTCCTTGGCGTGCGCGGCGTAGTTGCGACCCATGCACACCGCCTTGGAGCGCGGGATGATCGGCGCGAGGAGCCTGCACGCCCTCCGCCGCGAGCGCGATTCGCTCGCCCGTCGGCTCGCCGGGAACGTAGAGCGGGTCGCCCGTGAGGACCAGCGAGTTCCTCCTCCCCCGGGGCACCCTCCACCTTGGCGTAGCGGGGCTCGGAGCCGTCCGTGAAACGCGCGATTCGCATGGGCCCAGGTTAGCCGGTTCCGGACGCGCTCCCCGGTAGTCTGTCGCCATGCCTGCAGCCCGCCGGACGCTCCCTCGACGGGGCGGCGGAAAGGGCGGAGGCCCGGCTCGACGAACTGGTCGCGCTCATCGTGACGAACGGCCTCGAGGAGGCGAGCCTCGGCGAGGCGTACCCCGGCAGGCGCGGCGCTGACGTCCTCGCGCACCTCCACGGTTGGCACGGACTCTTCATGGGCTGGTGCAGCGACGACGGTCGCGGCCGCGAGCCCGTGCTCCCCGCGGCCGGGCACACGTGGGACGACCTCGCCGCGCTCAACGACGAGATCTACGAGCGGTACCGCGCCATGCCGTGGGCGCGGGTCCTCGAGATCACTCGCGAGTCGCACGCGACCATGATCGATCTCTTGCGCACGTTCCCCGAGGGCGCGCTCACCGACCCCTCCCGCTACCCGTGGGCGAACGGGCCGCTGCTCGACCTCGCCGACGAGTGCCTCGGCAAGCACTACGACTGGGGCATCGAACGCGTCGAGGCGAGCCTCGCCGCTCGCTAGCGGCCGCGCTCGGTAGGGTCGAGCCGTGAGTTCGCACGCGTCCACCCCGGCGATCGCGGCGCTCGTGCGCGCGAAGGTCCCGCACACCCTCCACCCGTACGAGCACGACCCGTCGAGCGACCTCGGCTACGGCCTCGAGGCCGCGGCGGCGATCGGCGTGGAGCCCGCCCGCGTCTTCAAGACCCTGTGCGTCGAGGCGGACGGGGCGCTCGCCGTCGCGATCGTGCCCGTGGACGCCATGCTCGACCTCAAGGCCGTCGCCTCGGCCCTCGGAGCCAAGAAGGCGGCCATGGCCGACGCCGCCCTCGCCGAGCGCGCAACGGGCTACGTCGTCGGCGGCATCTCGCCCATCGGCCAGAAGAGACGCCTGAGGACGGTCGTCGACGCCTCGGCGCTCGGCTTCGAGTCCGTGTACGTCAGCGGCGGACGGCGCGGGCTCGACATCGGCCTCGCCCCCGCGGACCTTGTGGCGGTCACGGGGGCCTCGACCGCGTCCATCGCGAGGCGCGAATGACGGGCGAGGACGCGGTCCAGGGGTACGCGGCGCGGCTTTCCGAGGTGACGGCGCGCGTGCGGGCGGCCGAGGTGGCGTGCGGGCGCGCCGGTGCGGGCACGCGCGTCCTGGTCGCGACGAAGACCCGCGACGCCGAGGCGATCAGAGCCGTGTGCGCGGCCGGCGCGCGGCTCGTCGGCGAGAACCGCGTCCAGGAGCTCGTGGCAAAGGCCCCGGTGGCACGCGCCGCCGGGGTCGGGATTCACCTCATCGGGCCCCTGCAGCGCAACAAGGCCCGCGACGCCGTCGCGTACGCCGATTGCGTCGAGACCGTGGACTCGCTCGCGCTCGCGGAGAGGCTCTCCGGGTCTGGCCGCGGACGCCGGGCGCGTGCTCGCGGTGATGCTCCAGGTCAACGTCTCTGGCGAGGAGTCCAAGTCCGGGGTCGACGCCCGGCGAGGCGCTGGCGCTGGCCGAGCACATCGCTCGCCTCCCGGCCCTCGAGGTGCGCGGGCTTCATGACGGTGGGACTCAACTCCCCGGACGAGGCGGCGGTGCGGGCGGGATACGCGCGGCTGCGGGAGATCCGAGACGCCGCGCTGGTGCGCGCGGAGAGCCGGGGCGAGCCCCGGGCTCGGCGGGGCGTGGGAACTCTCCATGGGGATGTCGCGCGACCTGGAGTGGGCGGTCGCGGAGGGCGCGACGATCGTCCGAGTCGGAACCGCGATCCTCGGGCCCGCGCGCGTAGCGGTCAGGCAACCCTTCGGAGACAGCAGCGCCCCGGGATCGTTACCCTGAGCGCATGGCACAGGAGCAGCAGGACGAACCCACGCCCGAGGCGATCGAGGAGTTCGTCGAGGAGGAGGACCGCCAGGCGAGGCGACTCAACGCGCTGCGCGCCGGCGTGCTCGGCGCGAACGACGGCATCGTCAGCATCGCGGCGCTCGTGGTGGGCGTCGCGGCGGCGAGTTCGTCCCACGGCGCCATCGCGACCGCGGGCTTCGCGGGCATGGCCGCGGGCGCGCTCTCCATGGCCGTCGGCGAGTACGTCTCCGTCCACTCCCAGCGCGACGCCGAGGAGGCGCAGCTCGAGCGCGAGCGCGGCTGGCACGAGGCGCGGCCCGAGTGGGAGATGGAGCAGCTCGTGCGGCTCCACATGGACACGGGGATGTCGGAGAAGACGGCCCGCCTCGCCGCGAAGGAGCAGACCGCCCACGACCCGCTCGGCGCGCACGCGCGCGCGCACCTGGGCATCGATCCCGAGGAGCTGGTGAACCCCGCGCACGCGGGCATCGCCTCGCTCCTCGCCTTCGCCGTCGGCGGCACGGCGCCGATCCTGTCCATCCTCCTGGCGCCGTCGGGGACCCGCATCCCGCTGACCTTCGTCGTCGTCCTCGCCGCCCTGGCGACCACGGGCACGTTCTCCGCGAGGATCGCGCACTCGCCCTACCCCCGCGCGATCATCCGCAACGTCATCGGCGGCTCGCTCGCGATGGCGATCACCTACGGCATCGGCGCCCTGGTGGGCACCGCCGTCTAGCGAACGCGGCCGGCGCTAGGCGCCGTCGCGCGGCGTGACGCCCGCGTGGATGAGGCCGTACCGGAGCGCCTCGACGAGCGCCTCCCACGACGCCTCGATGACGTTGGGGCCCACGCCGACCGTGCGCCACGCCGTCGCGGCCTCGTTGTCCGTCGGTCGTGATCAGCACCCGCGTGATCGCGTCCGTCCCGTGCGAGGCATCGAGGATGCGCACCTTGAAGTCGGTGAGGTCGAAGCGCTCGACCTCGGGGTAGATCCCGATGACGGCCGTGCGCAGCGCGTGGTCGAGGGCGTTGACGGGGCCGTTGCCCTCGCCGACGGCCGAAACCTCTTCCCCGCCCGCGACAGAGCTTGACCGTCGCCTCGGCGCCCGCGTCCGTCGGATCCGCCCGGCGAGGTCTGAACGAGCACCCTCCAGCTGACCGTCTCCCAGAACACGGGGGCGTCGCCCATCTCGTCGCGGAGCAAGAGCTCGAACGACGCGTCAGCGGCGTCGTACGTGTAGCCCTGGGCCTCCGCATTCTTGACGCGGTCCGTGACGCGGCCCAGCAGCTCGTTCTGGTTGGCGAGATCGAAGCCGAGCTCCTTGCCCTTGAGCTCCACGGACGCGCGGCCCGCCATCTCGCTCACGACCATGCGCATGTCGTTGCCGACGACGCTCGGGCTGGGTGTGCTGGTAGAGGTCCGGATCGACGCGGATCGCGGAGGCGTGAAGGCCCGCCTTGTGGGCGAACGCGCTGTGCCCGACGTACGGCTGACGCGCGAAGGGCGCGATGTTGGTGATCTCGGCGATCGGCGTGCGCGATGCGCGTCGACTCGGCGAGGCCGTTGTTCTTGAGCGCGACCAGCCCGCGCTTGATCTCGAGGTTCGCGACCACGGCGACGAGGTCCGCGTTGCCGGTGCGTTCGCCGTAGCCGTTGACGCAGCCCTGGACGTGGACGGCGCCCGCGCCCACCGCGGCCATGGAGTTCGCGACCGCGCAGCCCGAGTCGTTGTGGGCGTGCATCCCGAGCGGCGCGGCGACGAGCGGGGAGACCTCGCCGACGATGCGCGCCACGTCGTCCGGCAGCATCCCGCCGTTCGTGTCGCACAGGACGAGGGTCGAGGCCCCGGCGTCGGCCGCGGCCTTCAGCGCGCGCACGGCGTACTCGGGGTCGAACCGGTAGCCGTCGAAGAAGTGCTCCGCGTCAAGGAGCACGCGGCGGTCGTGCCCGACGAGGAAGGCGACGGTGTCGGCGATCATCGCGAGGTTCTCGTCGGCCGTCGTCTTGAGCGCCCTCTCCACGTGGCGGATGTCCGACTTCGCGACCAGGGTGATGACGGGCGCCTCCGAATCGAGGAGCGCGCGCACCTGGCCGTCCTTCGCCGCCGTCGTCCCGGCCTTACGCGTGGCGCCGAAGGCCGCGAGCGTCGCGTGCGAGAGCTCCAGTTCCTTGTGGGCGAGCGCGAAGAACTCGGTGTCCTTGGGGATGGCGCCCGGCCACCCGCCCTCGATGACGTCCACCCCGAGCTCGTCGAGCAGGGGCGCGATCGCCATCTTGTCGCCCACCGACAGATTCATGCCCTCCTGCTGGGCGCCGTCGCGCAGCGTGGTGTCGTAGACCTCGACGTCTCGACTCGCCATGTCGTCCTTCTTTCCTCGTGCCCCGCGTCCCGCCACCTCGACCCAACAAAAAAGCCCCCCAGGGTGCGGGAGGCTGCGCGTCGACGTGGGGTCGACGCGCTACTCAATAATGGTCGCGGTGCTCATCGGCACCATTGTGGCACATCCCACTGCCAATCCCCACGGCCCCGGCGCCGCCTCGCCGCGCGGGTTTCGAAACCTCGTCCTAGACTCGAAGTGGACCGGTAGCAACCGGCCGGGAGGCTCGATTCGTCGTGACGGGCAACGGGGTGCGACGCGAGAGGCGCGACCACGCGCCGGGCCGCGCGCGCCGGTCGCGCCGGCCTCGTGAACGTCTCCGTCCCGCAGCAGCCGCACCCCGGCCGGTACTGGGCGTTCATCTCGGCCTCCTTCGTCGCGGTCCTCGCGCTGGACCTGCGCTTCGATCTCGGCTTCGCCTCGGCGACGCTCTACGTGGTTCCGGTGTTCCTCACCGTTCTCAGCGGCCGGGTCATGTGGGTGATCAACACGGCCGTGGCCGCGGCGGTGGCGACGATGATCGGGTTCGCCTGGGAGGAGCGCTCCGCCGGCGGTCGTCGACGGAGCACTCCCATGCGCTCGTCCGGGCGGGCGACGCCTTCATGCTCCTGGCCGCGGGCGGCATCGGCGTGCTTGTGGTGGTCCGAACGCGGCGCCTCGCGGCGGTCTCGGGGGCGCTTACCGCCGCGAGCGCGGAGATCGACCAGCAGGCGCAGCTCCTGCGCGCGGCGAGCCAGGTCGGGAGGCTCGCGGGGTGGTCCCTCGGTCGTGACGAGGGATCCAGCGTCGAGTGGTCCGTCGAGGCGCGGCAGATGTTCGGGGTCTCTCGGGGCGGTCGGTCCTCGGTTGACGACGTGCTGGAGTTCGTCGACGCGGCCGACCGCGAACGGCTCCGGGACGCCGCACTCGGCTGCCTGCGCGACGGCAGTCGCCTTCGTCGAGACGTGCCGCGCGACGAGCGGGGACGGGCGCCGCCTCTGGGTGACCGTCATGGGTGAGGCCGTGCACGACGCCTCGGGCCACATCTCGGGGCTGACCGGCGCCCTGCAGGACGTCACCCAGTGGAAGGAGGCCGAGGCGACCGCGACGACGCAGCGGCGGCGATTCGCCCAGTTCGCCAACTCGGTGCCGTCGATCATCTGGACCGCCGAACCGAACGGTCGACATCGACTACTTCAACGACGCCCTGCTCGAGTACACGGGCAAGGCTCCGGAAGCGCTCGTCGCGGATCGCTGGATCGCGGCGATCCACCCAGACGATATCCAGGCGAGCCTCGCCGCGTGGCAGCACGCGCGTCGACCACGGGGCAGCCATACGCGACGACCTTCCGGCTACGCCGCGCGGACGGCGCCTACCGGTGGTTCCGGGTCGCGGCGAGGCCAGACCGGGCCGACGACGGCTCGATCCTCAAGTGGTGGGGCAGCGCCGTGGACGTGCACGACGCACGGGTGCTTGAGGACGACGCGAAGCGCTTGGCGGCCGAGCGCAAGGCGATCCTCGACACCATTGGCGACGGCGTCTTCACGCTCGACTCGCACCTGCGCTTCTCCTTCGTCAACGACGAACGCGGAGCGCCTGCTGGGGCACCCAGCCGCGCAGCTCCTGGGCAGGGAGGTGTGGGAGGCCCTCGAGGGCGACGCGCGCGAGGCGATCGAGGCCGCGTTCGCCGCCGCGCGCGCGACCGGAGACGCTGCAGCGATTCTCCACCCACGACCCGGCGCGGGACGTCTGGTTCGAGGGAAACGCGAGCCCGAGCCCGGCGGGGCTCACCGTGTCGTTCCGCGACGTCACCGAGCTGCGGTCCATGGCGGAGCAGCTGGCGCAGGCCCAGCGCATGGAGTCCGTCGGCCGCCTCACCGGGGGCATCGCGCACGACTTCAACAACCTCCTCACCGTGGTCATCGGCGGCGCGGAGGCGCTCGACGAGGAGGCGGGCCTCACCGACGAGGGCGCCGCGATGCTCGCGCTCATCACGTCCGCAGCGACGCGCGGGGCCGAGCTCACGCACCAGCTGCTCGCCTTCGCTCGCCGCCAGCCCCTCGAGCCCCGACCCGTGGACATCACCGACCGCATCCTCACGCTCGCCCCGATCCTCAAGCGCGCGGTCGGCCCGGGAATCGACCCGGCGCTGAGGCTCGCGGACGACCTGCCGTCCGCCCTCGTCGACCCCGGACAACTGGAGAGCGCGCTGCTCAACCTCGCCATCAACGCGCGCGACGCGATGCCGAGCGGCGGGACCGTCACGATCTCCACGGAACTCACCGTCCTCGACGAGGCCTACGCGACGGTCCACGAGGAGCTCCAGCCCGGCACCTACGTGCTCCTCTCCGTCGCCGACACGGGCACCGGGCATCGCGGCCGAGAGCCTTCCGCACGTGTTCGAACCGTTCTTCACGACCAAGGCCGCGGGCGAGGGCTCGGGCCTCGGGCTCGCCATGGTGTGGGGATTCGTGAAGCAGACCGGAGGACACGTCACGGTCTATTCCGAGGAGGGGATCGGTTCGACGTTCCGCCTCTACCTCCCCGTGGCCCCCACGCTCGCGGAGAGGAAACCGCTCGGCGCCGCCCGCGGCCGTGGCGCTCGAGCCCGAGAGCGGCCAGATCCTGCTCGCCGAGGACGACCTCCTGGTCCAGCGATTCGCGGCCGACCGCCTGCGCGAGCACGGCTTCCAGGTGACCGTCGCGAGCACGGGACCCGAGGCGCTCGAGAGGCTCGCGGAAATGAGCGAACTCTCGCTGCTCTTCACCGACGTCATCATGAGCGGCGGGATGTCGGGGCGCGATCTCGCGGACGCGGTCGCGGCGGCGCGCCCGGGCACGCCGGTGCTCTTCGCCTCGGGCTACACGGAGGACGTCATCGTCCACCAGGGCCGCCTCGACCCGGACGTCGCGCTTCTTGCCAAGCCCTACACCGGGCGCCAACTGATAGAGAAGATCCACTCCGTCCTGGCGCGGGGCGAGCGATGGGGGAATCTGACCGCAGCCGGATCAAGCCCCGGAGCGCGTCCTGATCATCGACGATGATCCCGACGTGGGACGTCTCCTGGTTGCCCAGGTGACCGCGACGGGCCGCGAGGCGAAGCTCACCGACGACCCCGAGGAGTTCTTCCGCCTCCACCGCGAGTGGCAACCCGCGTTCGTCGTCGTGGACCTCGTCATGCCCAAGATGGACGGCCTGGACGTGCTGACCCACCTCGCCCGAGACCACTGCACCGCCGCGGTGGTCATCACGAGCGGGATGGGTAGCCGAGTGATCGACGCCGCGCGTCGGTTCGCCGACGCGAACGGCCTGACGATCGCTGGGGTGCTCGGCAAGCCCCACACCAAGGCGGAGCTCAAGGCGGCATTTCGAGCGCGCCACGAGCCACGCGTACACCAACGACGCCGAGGCCGAGGACGCCGCGGATTGGCCGCCGTCGGAGTTCCAGGCGGCGTTCCGCGCCGCCGTGATGAGCGACGAGATGTCGGTGGTGTACCAGCCCAAGGTCAGTTGCGCCGACGGGTCCGTGGTGGGGTACGAGGCGCTCGCCCGGTGGACCCACCCCGAGCGGGGAGTCATCGGGCCCGACGTGTTCGTGCCGCTCGCCGAGAAGTTCGGGCTCGTCGCGCTGCTGACGGAGCGCGTCATGCGCGACTCCCTCGCGCTGGTTCGCCAGCCGACCGCGCGCGGACGGTGTCCGCCTCTCGATCAACATCTCGGCGGCGGAGTTCGAGGAATCCGACCTGGAGCAGCGCTACGTCAATGCGTGCGCGGACGCCGGGGTGGATCCCGCCAACGTCATTCTGGAGCTCACGGAGACGAGCGCCATGGAGGATCCCGTCCGGTCGCTGCAGCTCCTCACGCGGCTGAGGCTCGTCGGGTTCCATCTCTCGCTCGACGACTTCGGCACCGGCTACTCGTCCATGCTCCAGCTCGCGCGGCTGCCGTTCACCGAGCTCAAGGTGGACCACTCGTTCGTGACGACCGCGGCGACGTCGGAGGAGTCCGCCATCGTGGTGCGCTCGATCATCGACCTGGGCCACGCGCTCGACATGCACCTGACCGCCGAGGGCGTCGAGGACGCCAAGGTCATGGCGCTCCTCACGGAGCTCGGCTGCGACTTCGCGCAGGGGTATCACATCGCGCGGCCGATGCCGCCCGAGGAACTCGACTCGTGGGCGGACGCCGGGTCCATCTAGGACGTGCCGGGCGACCTACCCGTCGGCGGCCTACCCGTCGGTGACCTACCCGTCGGCGAGGTCGCGCGCGATCCCGCCCTCGTTGAGCGCCTTGCGCAGCAGGCGCCAGTCCGGGAGCGCGCGGTCCATGACGGCGTAGAAGCGCTGGTTGTGCCCCGCCTCGATGAGGTGCGCGAGCTCGTGCACCACGACGTACTCCAACAGCTCCGGCTCGCGACGCGCGAGCTCCAGGTTGAGCGTGATGCGGCGGGCCTTGACGTTGCAGGTTCCCCAGCGCGTGGTCATGCGGCGGATCGTGAAGTCGGGGACGGGGACGCCGACGCGCGGGGCCCACTCGCGCGAGGAGCGGCGGGATGGCGCGGCGCAGCTCGCGGCGCAGGCGGTTGGCCTCGGGGCCGTCGGTGAGCGGGGCGGGCTGGAGCGCGATGCGCGCCTGGTGCTTGCCGATCCACGCCGCCTTCGACGCGACGAACTCCCGGATGGCCCGCTCCGAGACCCCGGGCGGGGCGGTGACCCGCACCTCCCCCGTCGGCGCCTTGACCGTGATCCGCAGGGTGCGGACGCGCTTGCGCGTCACGACGTATTCGGGGACCGGCGAGGACATGGTGGAGATAGCGTACGTCGGACGAGCGAGACTGGACCCAACGTTTCGGCGGCCGTTCGCGTATTAGCCGCCATGAGGACGAGGACGACGGATGTGACCAGCACGCGCCAGGGGATGAAGCAGTGAGGTCGCGCCGCTGGGCGGACCAGTTGGCGGCGCTCGTCGACGAGCGCGGCGCCGCGCTGTTCGGCTACGCCTACGTGCTGACCGGTGACAAGGCGCGCGCCGAGGACCTGGTCCAGGACGCGCTCGTGCGGACGTTCCAGCGGGGCCGAGGGGACCTCGGGATCGACGCCGCGCACGCGTACGTCAAGCGCGCCATCTCCACCGCGTTCGTCGACTCCGGCCGCCGATCTGCGCGCCCGGCCCCAGGTGTCCGACGTCGAGGCCGAGGCCGTCGCGCCCGACCACGCCGACGACGTCGCGCTCGCGCTGTCGCTCCACTCCTCGCTCCTTGCCCTCCCTCCCCGCGAGCGCGCGTGCGTCGTGCTGCGCTACCTCGAGGACATGAGCGTCGGCGCGATCGCCGCGGAACTCGGGATCGCCGACGGCTCCGTCAAGCGATACCTGAGCGACGGCGTCGGGCGACTCCGCGCGCTCCAAGGCGACCTCGACCTCGCGTCATCCGATGTCCTCACCGGTGGCTCCGCCACCGTTCCCGTGATCCAGAAGGGGGGCCGCTCATGAGCGAGCCCATGTCTGAGAGCCTCCGAGCGATCCACCGCCGAGGGGTGGAAGCGTTCGGCGAGACGGCACTGGCGACTGATGTCGGGCCGACGGTCCGCCGCGTGGGCCGGCGACGTGCCGGGCGGATCGCCGGGACGGGCCTGGTGACCGCTGCCCTCGTCGTCGGGGCGACGGTGGGGGCGTCGCCTACACCGGGCGCGACGTCCGCCCCGCCGGGCCTTCGCCGACCCCAAGCGCGAGTCCTTCGTCGACCGCGATCGGCGACGCGGCAAGCGTCGACGTCGTCGTTCCCCCGGGCGCGACGATGGCGCAGGTCCTCGACGCGATCCACGGCGCGCTCGGCATTCCCGTGGCCGACCTTGAGGCGGCGCTCGCCGCCCCCGAGGCCGTCGGGCTGCCGCCGGAGGCGAACGGGAGCGCAGAGGGCTGGCTGGCCCCGAGCACCTACGCCTTCGCGCCGGAGGCATCCGCCGATGAGGTGGTGTCGGCGATGGTCGACGCGACCGTGTCGCGACTGACGGACGCGGGCGTGGCGCGCGACCAATGGCTGCCCGTGTTGACCGAGGCATCGCTCATCGAGACGGAGGCGCGCCTCGACGTCGACCGGCCCAAGGTCGCCCGAGTGATCGTCAACCGGCTGAACGCCGGCATGGCCCTTGAGCTCGACTCGACCGTCAAGTACGCGAATGGCGAGGACCCCAGCTGGTGGAACCACCTCGACGATGACGCGACGTGGACCACGCCGGACGCTCGGAGCGTCGACAGCCCGTACAACACGTACCTGCACACGGGCCTCCCCCCGGGTCCGATCGCGTCGCCGGGCATGGCATCGATCCAGGCAGCGCTCCACCCGGCCGACGGGACGTGGCTGTTCTTCGTCACCATCAACCTCGACACGGGCGAGACCGCCTATGCGACGACGTTCCCGGAGCACCTGGCGAACGTCGAGAAGCTTCGCGACTGGATCATGGCGAAAGAGCAGGGCTGAGCGTAGCCAAGTGGCCGAGCGTCCCTGCAGGCGGTGGCGGTCGAGCGACCGGTCGAGCGGGCGAGCGGCCGGGCGAGCGAGCGTCGAGCCGCGGGGCGAGCGACTCGAGCGCAGCGGCCGGGCGAGCGACCGAGCGTCCCTGCAGGCGCTGGCGGTCGTTTCGGGGGCGGGCCCGCGTGTTGGAGCGTCCCTGCAGGCGGTGGCGGTCGTTTCGGGGCCCGATTCGTACCGAATCTGTCGGCAGGGGCGCTCCGATCCGCGGGCGGCGCCCGCGCCAGGCCGCGCCCTAGACCTGCTGGACCCGCTCCGTCGTCGCCACGAGGGCGCGAAGCTCGTCGGCCGTCGTCCGCCGCGCGTAGGCCGGGGTGTCGCGCTCCACGCGCCAGCTCTCGCTGAGCGGGCCCAGGTCCACGGCGTCGTAGCCGATCTCGTCCAGGAACCCGGTCACGAGGACCTTCGCGGCGAGGTCGTTGCCGGCGATGGGCAGCGCGCGGCGGTCGGGGGTGCCGGCGGGGGTGCCGTCGGTGGGGATCTCGCGCGCGTAGATGTTGTTGAACGCCTTGACGACGCGCGAGGTGGGCAGGTGCGCCTGGAGGAGCTCGGAGGTGGTGGACTCGTTGGCGTCGAGGGCGGGGATGCGGCCGTCGCGGTGCGGGTAGTAGTTGTTGGCGTCCATGACGACCTTGCCCGCGAGGGGCTCGACGGGGACCTCGGTGTGGCGGCCGAGCGGGACGGCGACGAGGGCGAGGTCGGCGGCGGCCGCGGCCTCGGCGGGGGTGGCGGCGCGGGCCTTGGGGCCGAGGTCGGCGATGACGGCGGCGAGGCTGTCCGGGCCGCGCGAGTTGGAGATGACGACGTCGTAGCCGGCGCTGATGGCGGCGCGGGCGACGCTCGAGCCGATGTGGCCGGCGCCGATGATTCCTAGGGTTGGCATGGTTGGTGTCAACCTTCTAGTTGGCTGGAACATTCCTTGTGGAGGCGTTCGCAACGTCGAACCCTGTCCGTCTTCCGTGTCCGTACGTTCGCCTCACGTCGGAATCGATGAACTCAGAACGGGCCAGTCAATCGGCCCACTGTCCGACACGCATGTTTCGCTGGGTACGCGAAGTTGAAGTAGAGAGCCAAGTCTCATTGTCGATCACAGCAAGGAGGTCCCGCGTTGCGCCTCCGCCGTTCTCGTTCATTGCCGACGTACCGTAGGTTCATGGTGCGCGCCGGGTTCGACTACGTCGACCTGTTCGCAGGTATCGGCGGCTTCCACGCAGTTCTCGATCACGCGGGGGGCCGATGCGTCTACGTGTCGGAGATCGACGAACACGCGAGGAACGTGTACGCACGAAATTGGCTCGCCTCGGATCTGGTGCGCCCATGCCGGCCTTCAACCGAGACATCACCGACGCAACGCCAGAGCGCGGCGAAGTCGACGTTCCGCGCTCACGACGTACTCGCCGCTGGATTCCCGTGCCAGCCGTTCTCGAAATCGGGAAACCAGCACGGAATGGATGAGTCGCGGGGAACCCTGTTCTGGAACATCGCGCGTGTCCTTGAGACGCGCAAGCCAGCCGAATCCTGCTCGAGAACGTGCGTAACCTCGCGGGACCGCGTCACCGGCACGAGTGGTCCGTGATAGTCAACATACTTCGCGACATCGGCTACCGCGTATCGTCCACGCCGACGGTCTTCTCTCCCCACTTGCTACCGCCCGAACTCGGTGGGACCCCTCAAGCGCGCGAGCGCGTATTCATCCTTGGCACGTACATTGGCTCTGCGCGGGTACGGAGTGAGCTTCAACTGCGGGCGATCCGGACCGGTCGTTCCCCGCGCACCGGTCGCCGATTGGGATCCAGACTTCTGGCGCGCGGACTGGGTTCTCGACGACGAAGCCGACATTCCAGGTCTCGAGGCGTACCTCCTCTCCACCTCCGAGAGCGAGTGGCTTGGCGTTTGGGATGACTTCGTCCGCTCATACCTAGACTCAGCGGGAACCCGGTTGCCAGGCTTTCCACTATGGGCGGATCACTGGGTCGCCGAGAGTTCCATCGATCGCACGTCCCTGGAGTCCATGCCCGCGTGGAAGGCCGACTTCGTGCTGAAGAATGCCCGGTTCTTCGAGGCGAACCGCGGAGTGATTGAGAAGTGGTGGAACGATCACCCTAGATTCTTCGATTTCCCGGCGTCGCGCCGAAAACTCGAGTGGCAGGCTCGCGACGCAAACTCGCTTTGGGAAGGCCTCATTCAGTTGCGGCCTTCGGGCATTCGCGTTCGGCCAGCGACCTACGTCCCGGCCCTCGTTGCCATAACACAAACGTCAATCTTCGGACCGAGGCGACGCCGGCTGACTCCCCGAGAGGGTGCGCGTTTGCAGGGTTTCGGCACGTCGTTCGACTTTGGTGCACAAGCCGACAAGGTCTCGTATCGACAGGTTGGAAACGGCGTTGCGGTGGGCGCTGCTTGGTACGTCCTGCGATCTCATGTCGCCCGCGAACAGGATGACCTCCCCCAGAACCTGGTCAAGGCCATCCTCGGCGCGCCGGAGTGTCCACGACCGCGCTGTCCGAAATCGCCGATCTCGGTGGCGACCGAACTCCGGTCCCTCGAATCGAGACGACGACTCCGACCGTGGTCAGTCGACGAGCGGGGAGCTTAGCGGCAGACAGAACGTTCCGGCACCCTGCCGTCAAGCCGACAACTGGATTGACGTCTCCCCGAAGTTGGGACGGAAGCGTGAGGCTGAACGAGACCGACTCGATGTCGATGTGCATGAACTGCGAGAGTGCCTCGCGGTGGGGGAGGCTCACGAGTTCGTCGGTGAGGTCATAGAGCCTCGCAAAACGTATGTCGAACGGGCGCCGATACGTCGTGAATTCTTTCTGATTCGCATGGTCGTATCCCTCTGCCCCATCCCCTCCGTACTCGCGCAATCGAACCAAGAAGTTTCCACGCGATTCGGGGGTCGGGAGCAGAGCAAGGATGCGCTCGACCAGGGTCGCCATGTCCGTACCGGCGGAACGATCTGGAAGCCATTCGAGCCCAAGACTGAGGAGGAGAAGACCAGTCTCGGGATTGCCGTCCACGGAACTCCCAAGTTCGACTTGCCGGATGCCGCTTACTCGATGCCGAGAAGCGGAACCCGTCGTGCTCTTGACCTCGAGACCGATCGAATCGAATTGGAAGTCGCGGGTCGAAGGTCTTGCTCCTCGCCACGCATCCAACACGGATTCTGCGGCGGTCGAGTCCGCTAGCCGCAGGCAGCACTCGAGGGTTGCGAGCTCCTCCGATCAACCCGAGGAGCGAGCTGATGGCGAGGAGGTGAGTTTTCAGTCCAAGCGCAATTGCCTGCTCGGACCTGGCAAACGCGCCGTGGGGGTCCCTCACCGCGCCGTTCTTGAACATCTCCGCACAGACGAATGCCGCAAAGGCATCGAAGTGGGGCGCCGAAGGTAGCACCAGGCGATTGGCTTGGATCGTCCGAGGCGTTGGCTCTTCGGCGGTCCACTCGCGGAACTCAAGTCGTTCCCTCACAACCGCGAGCGTCGCTTCTATCTTCGCGGCGACGATGAAGAGTTCGACGTTGCCATCTGGGTCCCTCGAGAACGCGATCGTTTGTGCTCGGTCGGCCCAAACGAGTTCCCTCGCATCGCCCGAACGCGATCGCGGAAGGGAAGCGATCTCGTCCCGCAGCCACTGATACTTGTGCGAAACTTCCGCCACGTTCACACCTCTCTTGTCGTAGCGCTAACTTGGTCGGGTCCGCCCACGGGAATGCCGAAACCAATAGCCATCGAAACTACCCCGTCGCCGCGGTCCACGGGGTAGAACAGCACAAGACCGTCTGATCCGACTGGGCGGATCCCCGTTCGGCTCAAGTCTCGGCTCAACTCCGAGAGACGCGTAGTCGAAGAGTTCGTCACCCCGAATGTCCTCGCCGGACGCGTTCCGCGCACCCCAGGTCCCCGAAACAGAACCCCGCGGTGTGACGTCCCGCCGCATCGAGCGGACAGGCACGCCAAGGTTGGCGAGAGGGCCGGTCTCCACCGGGGCTCCGATTCCGAACCGAAGACCGATCCAGAACTTGGGCAACCTCCGGCGCGCCGCGCCGTGTTCCACGAGATCCCACCGGACTGGAGGCGACTCGGAAGTAATCATCCCGGGAACGTTTCGATCAATGCACGAGTACCAGAGGCGGAGGTACGCCGCCACCCAGTACGGCGAAACGGGTCCCCATGGCTCGCTATCGCGTACGAAAGGGGCTCGATAGAGCGGGCGCAGTGGGTGGCTCACCGGGAGTCGCGCGTGATTCGCGACCGAATCCCAAACGCTCGCCTCGTAGCCTTCGGTTCCCGGGCCGTGGCGATCGAACCGAAGTTCATCGAGCAGGGCCGCCGTGTCAAGGATTTCCAAAGGATCGCGGCAAAGGATGCCCCTGGGCGACTCCTTGCGCCCCACGACCTCAAGACCGCGCGCGAGGAAGCGCGCGACCACGGCCTGATTCGCTTCGTCCCGGCCGGGTCGGTTCATGTGCTGCAGGAAGGGGCGAGATCCGGGCCAAAGCGAGACCCCGCGAATGTTCGAAACCTTGCCAGTCGCCTTGAACGAGCGCCCTTGGAGAACGGTGAAGTCAGGCGGCGAGTGACCGACTCTCTGCATGCTCGAAAGTACGTCTCTTCGCAGTGCCTCATCGTTGTCGTGATAGGTGTGGAAGAGTTCGATCTGGCCGGCAGCCGCATATAAGCGACAGAGGTCGACATAGGGCCCTCGGTAACCAAACCATCGCTGCATCTGCATTTGCGAGTCCGCAAGCGGAAGGCCCGTCTCACGAGAGTAAAGCGTCGTCAGGAGGCCATCAAGCGTCATCCCTCGGGACATCACGTTTCCCGAGACGAAGATCGTCACGAGGTCCCTAGGTGCCCGCCACTTGCCGTCGACAAGTTCTGGCGCGAAGTTTGGTCGGTCATCGGATTCGATATCGCTATTGATAACTGACACTCGGGCAGCCGGAACAACCTCGTCGAGAATCACCCTCTCAACGTCTTCCCACTGATCGACCCCAGGAACGTAGCGCGCTTCTGGGAGGTTGAGTGCGAGCGCCGACTTCTCGGCCCCACGCGCATACCCTTGAAGGATCGCGACCCAGGCGGGTCGATTCAAGCGCAAGTCCTCGCGAATCCCTTCGCCGACGAGGGCGCGATCAGGCGGCAGGCCGCTATTGTCGTTCGCGTTCTCGACAGGCGTCCCGCGAGCCCAATTGAACACTTCAAGCGCCGCTTCGCGATGCCCCTCGATGCCGGATGACGGGTGGATCAACATCGAACTCGGCTCACATACCTTCGAGCGAGCCTCTGCTTCCGAAGCGAAGGACAGTTGCTTCGCGGTGGCGGGAGGCAGACGATCCGGCCGCCGAAGCAACCGGATTGCGCAACCCACAAGGAAACTGCGAACGGCCTGCGGTATCCGCTCGGTGTGGGGGAAGGTCGTCGATGGGTACGCAGAGCGGAGCGTCGCGCAGCGTCTTGTAGAACACTTCGCCACCCGTGTACCAGGCATCAACGCCCTCGGGCACGTGGTAGGTGCACTCACGCACATCGGGATCACCCTTGTCTCCTGGAGTACGTAGGCTCACAACGAAGTCCCGGGGCGAAAGTGGATTGCGTGGATCCTGAAGGAAGTTGGCCTGAGGTGTCGCGGTATAGGCGAGATATGTCGCGAATACCCTGTCATTGGCGGTCGCGCCATTGCTCTGACGAGACTCCCACAAGTCGAGAATCCGGCGCGGGATCTGCTTTCGAAGAGCAGAGTACGGATCGTCGCCAGCGTCTATCGAGCCGTCGAGCGTCGACCCATCGTCCGCCTCGTCGTCAAGCACGAGAAGGTGGAAAGGTTCCGAGGCGCCCGCCACACGCCCGTAGACTTCATCCCGCAGCGTGGCGGCAAGAGCTTCGAGGTGTGCGGGGTGTTTCATCGCGACGGCAATGAGCGGGCGCTTGTCGCGCAGTGACCGAATCATGAGGGGGCCTTGCACTCGGTACATCTGGGATGGCGACGGGCGTTTGGCCCCGACCTCCAGGATCGAGACACTCGGAACGAGAACTCGCCTGGTCGTGCGCCGAGGCAGTTGGTCGAGTTGACGGGCCACTCGTTCGAACGTCTGAAGCCACAGAGCGGTCCGAGTTCCCGATAGGAGGACCACTCCCCCAATGCCGCGGTCGAGCGCCATCGCTGCAACAGCCATCATCGACGCGGTCTTCCCCGACTGGACGGAACCCATTACGAGCCCGCGCCGCTCCCGTGACGCCGGCCACGCTTCGGTCAGCTGGATCCCCGACGCCAAAGATCCCGCGCTCAACGATATAGCCCGCATCATCTCCGATGACGCGAACACTCGTGTCTGAGATTTCGGCCGAAATCAGATCGCGATAGGCGCCCCACCAAGAGAGGGCAGCGTCGTGCTTCGCGCCCAACCGGACGTGGATCGAACCATGCGGCTTGTGGACCTCCACCGCTAACCGCGCGCAAGACTCGTGAGCAGCGCGAGTCCCGAATACCCGAACTCCGCTCGTATCCGTGCGTCTGCGTCTTCGATGGAAACGTCGAGTACATCGAGAAGGTCGGCGACGGTCTCGGCGATGAACACCCACTGGATCTTGGACTGAGTCTTCTCCGGGCGCTTCCACCCCTGCGACCTCTCCGCAAGCTCATCGAGAGCCCCCTCGACCACGTCGTCGAGTTCCTCGCCGTAGACCGCCCTCGCGGCCGACAACGCGATCATGCTGGAGACCAACTGCAACTCCTGCCACTTGCTCTGCCCCTGCGCATTCTTGAACCGCGGCGCCCACACCTCGTCGGGAACCAGCGCGTGCGCGTCGAGGCCGTGATCTAGGAGGAGCATCGCGGCCGAGATCGCTTCTGAAGCGCGAAGCGGGTCTTTCAGATTCTCATTCACCCGGCTCAGCAACAGACTAATCTGCCTCGAAGTCGAACGCGTCGACGGGTTGCCCGCCTCAAGGAACAGCACGGACGCGACCCAGGAGAGCACCTTGGTCCGCTTGTAGCCAGCCTTGCCGAAGCCGTAGCCGTCGAGAACACCCGGCGTCGACGAAAGATCGTGCCAGTCGGGCGCTAGGAAGTTGGCGACGCCCTCAACATCCTCCGAGTCACCTGCGGTCACAAGTAGTGCACGCATGAAGTCCAGATGGTGGAAGAGCGCGTTCCTAATCTCCTCGGCATTCAGGTGCTTCCCCTGCTTGTTGTAGAGACTGAAGACCTCGTGGATCTGATCAGGTGTCGCCTTCTTGTAGACAATGACCGGCAACCGGTAGTCGCTCATCTGCTCGAAGAGTGTCTTGAGTTGCCGCTGCTCGCCGACGACCGAGACCTTCTGCTCCCTAATCTCGCAGTAGTACTTTCCGCGAAGCGCTTCAAGTTGCCCGGCGAACGCTGCCTTCTCCCCCGCGCGCAGTGGAAACGGGAAGTAGTACGCGCTCTCGAGTTGACTTGTCAGACTGTCCGGCTCGTGTTGCTTCCACAGTCGCCGGAACTTCCGGTAGTCGGACAGAAACACGTCCTCGACATCCACGTCCTTGATGCGCCACTCGGCCGCCTTTTCGCGGACCTTCGCGAGCGCAACGGGGTGGTGCCCGATGAAACGAAGGATTGAAGTGAGCCGCTGCTTGCCGTCGACGACCTCGTAGCGCGCGCCATTGTCTCCCTCGCGCTGCAGGATGATGATCGAAGGCAGGGGGATACCGCGTATCACGGACTCGATGAGCGACTGGGCGAGCCCCTTTGGCCAAACGTCGGCACGTTGGTAGGAAGGGCTCAGTTCAAGTTCGTTGTCACTCGCGAATGCGACGAACTGCGAGATCGGCCAGACATCGGCCGAAGCGTGGATGTCCCCTCCCGCTTCAGCTTCAGCCTCGTCGTCGATCTCGTCCCACAGGGCGACCCAGTCCTGGGTCGCGGTCTCCAGAGTCGCGGCCCCTTCCGCGGTTCCCTCCAACGTCTCGAGAAACTGACGCCTTGCGGCGACCGCGAAGTCGAGCCGCTCAAGCAGGCGCACGAACAATTGTTCCTTCCAGTCCTCATCCAGGGTCCCGTCAACGTCAAGAGAGAACGCGAGGCTCTCGTCAAAGGTCTGCGCCGACGTCTCATCAAGGGGACGTGGGAGGTGCAGCCAATCTTGCACCGCCGCAAGGGAAGACCTCCATGACCCATCGTCAAAGGTCACATCCTCTTGGTCGATCCGCCCAAATGGGACTACCACGCCGGCCGGAACGTCTCCGGGTTCCGAGAGGGTAGAGATCGCGTCGGCAATTGAGCGTTCGGTTTCACTGTCAGTTGTCTCGATCACACTCGACCCCTCATTCCTTTCAGTACTGACCGACTCGTCGGGCGACGCGAGCCGTGCTCCAACTGGTCGACGCACCACGCGCTCCACACCTTCGACGAGCCGGGCCAAACCCACCGCCGTGATCGTGTCGCCTCGAGAAAAGCAACTCTCGTCCCACTCAACGCCGATGTACTCCGCCAACACCGCTCCGCACGAAATCTTGGACTTCTCCGAAGACAAGTCGATATTGACCGCAAGCGCAAGGGCTTCCAAGGCCGACCGCTTCTCCTTGCTCCCCGGACCGAGCGGCTCCGCTGACACCGCGCCGAGCTCGTACATTCGCGCGACAAGCGCAGCCTTGTTTGGGCCGTCACTGGGCATCAGGTCCCCCAAATGTGCCAGGAAGCGCCCAGATGCGGTTCCGCGAACCGGATCTGGGACTTGAACTGAGGCTATCGCCAAAGGGTGGGCCGTCGCGCGCCGAATCGCGCTTCCCATTCACGTCCGGAACGGGCGCCCCAAGTGCCCACCACAACCCAATTCCTACCCAACAACCCGCATCCACCCGAACGAATCCTCGACCCGCCCGTACTGGATCCCCATCAGCCTCTCGCGCACGGACATCGTCACCTCCCCGGGCTCGCCGTCCCCCACGGCCACATCAAAGTCAGGCGACACCAGCCGCCCCACAGGCACGATCGCGGCCGCCGTCCCGCACGCGAACATCTCGGCAACCTCCCCGGACTCGAACCCCGCCCGCAGCTCCTCGATCGCCACGCGCCGCTCCGACACCTCGTGCCCCGACGCCCGCAGCAGCGCCAGCACGGAGTCCCGAACAACCCCCTCGAGGATGGTCCCCGTGAGCTGCGGCGTCGCCACCGAACCGTCGGCGAACACGACGAACAGGTTCATCGCCCCGAGCTCCTCCATGAACTCGCGGGTCGCCGCGTCGAGGAACAGCACCTGGTCGCAGCCGTTCTCCTCCGCCTGCCGCTGCGGCAGCATCGCCGCCGCCGTAGTTGCCGCCCGCCTTCGCCTCGCCGGTCCCCCCGACCACCGCGCGGTGGAAGCCCTGCGCCACCCACACCGAGATCGGCTTCACGCCGCCGGGGAAGTACGGCCCGACGGGCGACGCGAGCAGCACGAACTCCGCCACCCGCGACGGCCGCACCGCGAGCCACCCCTCCGACCCGAACAGCAGGGGCCGGAGGTACAGGCTGGACCCCTCCGTCGTCGGCACCCACGCGCGGTCGGCCCGGACCACGCCCTCCGTCGCCGCGAGGAAGTCCGCCTCCGGCAGCTCGGGGAGCGCGATGCGCGCGGCCGACGCGCGGAAGCGCCGCGCGTTCTCCACGGGCCGCATGAGGCGGACGACGCCGTCGACGCCGCGGTACGCCTTGAAGCCCTCGAACACCTGCTGGCCGTAGTTGAGGCCGGACGCGCCGGGGTGGATGCTCAGGTGCCCGAAGGGGACGACGCCGCGGTCCACCCAGCCCTCGCCGTCGCGCCAGGTCGCGCGGGCCATGTGGTCGGTGAAGACCGTGCCGAAGGCCGGCGCCTCCATGAGGCCGTCGCGCGCGTTGGCGTCGGTCGGCGAAGGATGGTCGGTGACGGGGAAGACTCCCTCGGCCTGCGTCGGCGTGCTCATCCGGTCAGCCTAAACCCGCTCATCGCCCGCCCCCGCGAGCGCCAGGTCTCCCGCCAGGATGGTTCCGGCCACCGCACACGCCGCCTGAACGACGCCCAGGGTCGTGGCGCCGACGGCCAGGAAGGCCCCGGCCCCGGCGAGGAGCAGGACGACGCGCACCACGACCTGGAGCGGCCGCGGCAGGGGCCGGCTGGCCTTGGGAGAGAGGAACGCCCCCCAGAAGGCCGCGACGGCGAGCGAAACCCCGAGCCCGACGACCCAGCCGAGAACCCCGTCGAACGTCGCGAATCCCCACCACGCGAGCGCGGCGAGCATGCCGAGCTCGGCCAAGAAGACGAGACCCGCGCCGAAGACCTTCACGGCCGAGCCCTACCGAACCCGCCGCATCCAGCCGTACGGGTCGTCGGCGTGGCCGTACTGGATGTCCATGAGGCGCTTGCCGCACCCCCATCGTCACCTCGCCTGCCACTCCCCCGTTGACCTCGACGTCGAACGTCGGGGACTTGAGGCGCCCGATGGGCGTGACGACGGCGGCCGTGCCGCACGCGAAGACCTCGGCGATCTCGCCGCCCGCGATCCCCTCGCGCACCTCCGCGAGCGAGATGTCGCGCTCGACGATCTTGCGCTCGTCCTCCTCGAGCAGGGTGATGAGCGAGTGGCGCGTGATCCCGTCGAGGATGTTTCCGGACAGGCGGGGGGTCTCGATGGTCCCGTCCGCGCGCACCACGAAGATGTTCATCCCGCCGAGCTCGTCGATGTAGGTGTCCGTGGCCGCGTCGGTGAACAGCACCTGCTGGCACCCGTTCTCGTACGCCTGGGTCTGCGGGACGAGCGACGACGCGTAGTTGCCGCCCGTCTTTGCCGCGCCCGTGCCGCCGGGTCCCGCGCGGTGGTAGCCCTGCGCCACCCAGATCGAGGCGGGGGCCACCCCGCTCGCGAAGTACGGACCCACCGGCGACGCGATGAGCAGGTACTCCACCTGGTGCGCGGGCCGCACGCCGAGGAACGCCTCGGACGCGAACATGAACGGGCGCAGGTACAGCGACGTGTCGTCGCCCTTCGGCACCCACGCGTGGTCCACGCTCAGCAGCGCGTCGATGGAGCCGAGGAAGTCGTCGTGGGAGAGCTCGGGCAGCGCGAGCCGCGCCGCCGACGCCTGCATGCGGGTGGCGTTCGCGTCCGGCCGGAAGAGCCAGATCGAGTCGTCCGGGTGCCGGTACGCCTTGAGGCCCTCGAACACCTCCTGCGCGTAGTGGAGCACCGCGGCGGCCGGGTCGAGCGACAGCGGCGCGTAGGGCTCCACGCGCCGGTCGGCCCACCCGTCGCCGTGCGTCCACGTGACGCGCGCCATGTGGTCGGTGAAGCACGTGCCGAACTTCAGGTCGTGCAGCGCCTTGTCACGGACGGCGTCCGACGCCGGCGTGGGGTTGGCGCGCAGCGCAAAGGCCGCGCCCGCTTCCGACAACGTGGTCATCACTTTCTCCCTAACTCGACGCGGAAATCCGCGCCGCGATGGCGTCGCCCACCTCGCTCGTCGAGCGCTTGGCGTCCCCCTTTGCCGCGGCGTCGGCCGCGACGGCGTCCTCCACGCGCTTCGCGAGATCCGCGTGGCCCAGGAAGTCGAGCATCATCGCGACGCTGAGCACCGTCGCCGACGGGTCGGCGAGGCCCTTGCCCGCGATGTCCGGCGCGGACCCGTGGATCGGCTCGAACATGCTCGGGGCCGTGCGGTCGGCGTTGATGTTGCCCGAGGCCGCGAGCCCGATGCCGCCGCTGACGGCCGCCGCGAGGTCCGTGATGATGTCGCCGAACAGGTTGTCGGTGACGATCACGTCGAAGCGCGACGGGTCCGTCGCCATGAAGATCGTCGCGGCGTCGATGTGGAGGTAGTCCCAGGTGACGCCCGGGAACTCCTTGGCCACGTCCTCCGCCGCCCGGCGCCACAGGTGGCCCGCGTGGACCAGCACGTTGTGCTTGTGCAGCAGGGTGACGTGCTTGCGGTCGCGCCGCGAGGCGACGTCGAACGCGTAGCGCACCACGCGCTCCACGCCGAAGCGCGTGTTGACGGACACCTCGGTCGCGATCTCGTGGGGCGTGCCCACGCGCAGCGCGCCGCCGTTGCCGATGTACGGGCCCTCGGTGCCCTCGCGCACCACGACGAAGTCGATGTCGCCGGGGTTCGCGAGCGGGGACACCTCGCCGGGGTACAGGCGCGACGGGCGCAGGTTGACGTACTGGTCCAGCTCGAAGCGGAGCCTCAGCAGCAGGCCGCGCTCCAGCACGCCCGACGGGACGGTCGGGTCGCCGATGGCGCCCAGCAGGATGACGTCGTGGCCGCGGATGGCCGCCAGGTCGTCGTCCGTCAGCGTCTCGCCCGTGTCGTGCCAGCGCTTGGCGCCCAGGTTGAACTCCGTGCGCTCGAAGGCGATGTCCGGTGCCGGCGATCGCGGCGTCGAGGCACTTGAGCCCCTCCGCGACCACCTCCGGGCCGATCCCGTCGCCCGCGACGACGGCGAGCTTGTACGTGGCGCCCTTGGCGCCCGCCGAACCACCGCTCATCGGTGCGCCTTGCCCTCTTCGTAGTCGGAGTCGGTCTGCTCCACCCACGCGAACAGCTTGCGCAGGTCGCGGCCGACGGGCTCGATGGGGTGAGCCTCGCCCTTGGCGCGCAGCTCGGCGAACTCCTTGGCGCCGCCCTTGTCCTGGTCGTCGATGAAGCGCTTGGCGAAGACGCCGGTCTGGATGTCCGTGAGGACCTCCTGCATGTGCGTCTTGACCGACGGGTCGATGACGCGCGGGCCGGAGACGTAGTCGCCGTACTCCGCGGTGTCGCTGACCGACCAGCGCTGCTTGGTGATGCCGCCCTCGACCATCAGGTCGACGATGAGCTTGAGCTCGTGGAGCACCTCGAAGTACGCGATCTCGGGCTGGTAGCCCGCCTCGGTGAGCACCTCGAAGCCGTACTGGACGAGCTGCGAGCGCCGCCGCACAGCACGGACTGCTCGCCGAACAGGTCGGTCTCGGTCTCCTCGGCGAACGTGGTCTTGATGCCCGCGGCGCGGAGGCCGCCGATCGCCTTGGCGTAGCTGAGGGCGTTCTCGCAGCGCGTGGCCGGAGACGTCCTTCTCCACGGCGACGAGGATCGGGACGCCGCGGCCCGCGACGTACTCGCGGCGCACCAGGTGGCCGGGGCCCTTGGGCGCGACCATGCTCACGTCGACGCCGTCGGGCGCCTCGATGTAGCCGAAGTGGATGTTGAACCCGTGGCCGAACATGATGGTCTTGCCGGGCGCGAGGTTCGGGAGGATGTCCTCCTTGTAGACGATGCGCTGCATGTGGTCGGGCACCAGGATCATGATGGTGTCGGCCCACGCCGAGGCGTCGGCGACCGACGCGACGTCGAGCCCGTCGTTCTTCGCCTTGGTCTCGGAGCGCGAGCCCTCGCGAAGGCCAACCTTGACCTGAACGCCGGAATCGCGGAGGTTCTGGGCGTGCGCGTGCCCCTGCGACCCGTACCCGATCACGGCAACCTTCTTGCCCTGAATGATCGAGAGGTCCGCGTCCTTGTCGTAGAACAGTTCAGCCATCGCTATCTCCTTGTGTATTCGTAACCCTTGAAATCTAGTCGGTCGCGCCCGCGGCGCCGCGCTCGAGCGCCCGCTCGGTGATGGACCGGTTGCCGCGGCCGATCGCCACGGTGCCGCTCTGGACGATCTCGCGCAGGTCGTACGGCGAGAGCGCGAGCATGAGCGCCTCGAGCTTCTCCGGCGTCCCGATCGCCTCGATGATGAGCGACTCCGGCGAGACGTCCACCACGTGGGCCCGGAAGAGGTCCACGACCTGGAGCGCCTCCGCCCGCTGCTTGGCGTCCACGCGGATCTTCACGAGCAGGAGCTCGCGCTGGACCGAGCGGTCGCGCTCCAGCTCCACGATCTTGAGCACGTGCACCAGCTTGTTCAGCTGCTTGGTCACCTGCTCGAGCGGGAGGTCCTCCACGTCCACGACCACCGTGATGCGGGAGATCTCGGGGTGCTCCGTCGGCCCCACAGCCAGCGAGTGGATGTTGAACGCGCGCCGCGAGAACAGCCCGGCGACGCGGGCGAGAACGCCCGGCTTGTTGTCGACGAGAACCGACAGCGTGTGCTTACCCATGGTGCTGCTCCTTTGAAGACAACATCAGTCCTCCCGGTCCCAGGTCGGCGCGACCCCTCGCGCGTACTGGACCTCGTCGTTCGACACGCCCGCGGCGACCATGGGCCACACCATCGCGTCTGCCGACACGGTGAAGTCCACCACCACGGGCTGGTCGTTGATCTCGTTCGCCTTCTTGATCGTCGCGTCGACGTCGGCGTCACTCTCGCAGCGAAGGCCCGACGCAGCCCATGGACTCCGCGAGTTTCACGAAGTCAGGGATGCGGCGCGTTCCGTGGCCCGTGTGCAGGTCCGTCTGCGAGTACCGCGAACCGTAGAACAGCGTCTGCCACTGGCGCACCATCCCGAGCGACGAGTTGTTGATGACCGCCACCTTGATGGGGATGTCGTTCAGGGCGCACGTGGTGAGCTCCTGGTTGGTCATCTGGAAGCAGCCGTCGCCGTCGATGGTCCAGACCGTGCGGTCCGGCGCGCCCACCTTGGCGCCCATCGCCGCCGGCACCGCGTAACCCATGGTGCCGAGGCCGCCCGAGTTGAGCCACGACTTGGGGCGCTCGAATTTGATGAACTGGCTGGCCCACATCTGGTGCTGACCCACGCCCGCGACGTACACCGCCTCGGGACCGGTGAGGTCGCTGATGCGCTGGATGACGTGCTGCGGGGCGCTGTGGCCGTCCTCGGTGGGCTCGTAGCCGAGCGGGTAGGTCTCGCGCCAGTCGTTGATCTGCTTCCACCAGCCCTCGAGGTCCGGCTTGCCGTGCTGCTTGTGCTCGGCGGCGAGCGCGGGGATCATCTCCGCGAACACGTCCTTGAGGTCGCCGACGATCGGCACGTCGGCGTGGCGGTTCTTGCTGATCTCCGCGGGGTCGATGTCCGCGTGGATGACCGTCGCGTGGGGCGCGAACGAGTCGAGCTTGCCCGTCACGCGGTCGTCGAAGCGCGCGCCGAGGGCGACGATGAGGTCCGCCTTCTGGAGCGCCGCCACCGCGGGAACCGTCCCGTGCATGCCCGGCATGCCGAGGTGCTGCGGGTGGGAATCGGGAAGCGCGCCGCGCGCCATGAGCGTGGTCACCACGGGGGCGCCCGACGCGTCGACGAGCTTGCGCAGCCCGTCCCAGGCCCCGGAGCGGATGACGCCGCCGCCGACGTACAGGACGGGCCTGCGGGCGGTCGCGATGAGGCGCGCCGCCTCCTGGATGGACTTGGAGTGCGGCTTGACGATCGGGTGGTAGCCGCGAAGGTCGAAGGCCTGCGGCCACGAGAACATCGTCTTGGCCTGGAGCGCCGACTTCGCGATGTCGATCAGCACGGGGCCAGGCCGGCCCGTCGTCGCGATGTGGAATGCCTCCTGGATCGCGCGCGCGATCTGCGAAGCGTCCGTCACCAGCTCGTTGTGCTTGGTCACCGGCTGGGTGATGCCGACGGTGTCCGCCTCCTGGAAGGCGTCCGTGCCGATGAATCCCGCCGCGACCTGGCCCGTCACGCACACCATGGGGATGGAGTCCATGTTCGCGTCCGCGATCGGGGTGACGAGGTTGGTGGCGCCGGGACCCGACGTCACCATCGCGACGCCGGGGCGCCCGGTGACGTGCGCGTACCCGGAGGCCGCGTGCCCGGCGCCCTGCTCGTGGCGCACGAGGATGTGCCGCAGGATCGTCGAGTCGAAGAGGGGGTCGTACGCGGGCAGGATCGCCCCGCCCGGCAGCCCGAAGATGTCCGTCGCCCCCGCGAGCTCAAGGGAGCGGATCAGCGCCTGGGCGCCCGTCATCTCCGTGGGGGGGACGACGGTCGGCTCGCTCGCCTTCGCCGAGGGCTTGGGTGCCGCCGCCGTTTCCGTGGCCTTCGCCATGGTCACTCCCGTCCATCGAGAACTTGGCCGAGACGGTCTCGCTGTCCGCCTCGCATGAAAAACCCCCTCGGATACTGCCGGAGGGGGATGCGCGCGGACGATGCCGGGGTACGGGGCTATTCGCCCGCGCGCCTCGGTACTACGACGAGAATCGTCTGCATGCTTCGACTGTAGGGCACGCGGGGGCGCGGCGTGACCATTTCGGGCCGAATCTCACATCGTGGGTCACGTTCTCGTATTTTGAGATTGTCCGTGGGCGGGGTGCGCGGAGCGCGCAGGACAAGACGTAGCGACCTCGCTTTGGTCAACGTGTTGACCAATCTGCGGGAGCACGGTCACATCGTGCGGGCAAGCGGGACGCGGCCGGCGCCACGGGCGGGGGCTGGCGCGGGCGAGGGCGTCGACGGGCGGGGCCGGCGCCACGGGCGGGGCGGCGCCACGGGCGCGCCACGGGCGGGGGCTCGGGCGCGCGCACCTACGCAACCCTCAGCCGTGCGCCACGCCCCGCGGGGCAACGAGCCGCGCGAGCGCAGCGACGTCCAGGACGCGCCCCTCGCTGACGTACGCGACCGCGGCCCGATTGAGCACCGGCTCTCCGCGCAGGCGCAGCACCCGCCACAGCCCCTCGACGCACGCCGCGACCACGCGAATGGGGAGCGCCGGGAACGGGACCCCGCGCAGCGCGCCGGCCCGCGTCCTCCTCGAGCAGGCGGAGGAAGAAATCCCGTACGCGCTCGGGCGGCGCATCCGCCACGTTGACCACCCGGACCCCAGCCGCGCCCCGCTCGACGCCCGCCCGCACGGCCCGCGCCAGAAGCCCCACCGGCGTCAGCGACCACGGATGCCTGCCGCCGGGGAGCAGGACGAACCCGCCGAGGCGGAGCTTGTGGATGCGCGGGAAGAGCATCAGATCCCCGGGGCCGTAGACGATGCTCGCGCGGAGGATGGTGAGCTCGCGCCCCGACGCTTCCGCCTCGGCGACGAGCGCCCGCTCCGCCTCCCACTTGGACCGCGAGTATGGGTCGCGCAACCCCTCCCCCGTCGCGTCGTCCTCCCGGAGGGGACGGGCGTCGGCGGCGCGCAGAGGGGGCGGGTACACGCTCGCGGAGGACACGTAGACGAGCGGAACCCCGCGCCACGCCGCCGCCACGCGAAGCGAACCGCCGACGTTGGCCTCGCGCGCGGTGCCGTCGAGGTCGAGCGTCGCGATGGCAGCGGCGCAGTGGACGACGGCGTCGACGGCGGGCAGCGGGGATGCCCCCTCGTAGTCGCGCCGCAGGTCCCACAGGATCGCGGCCTGGTGCCCGTCGATGGGGCGCCGGGCGAGGCGCACGACCGAATGGCCTGCCGCCTCGAGCTCGGCGCACACTGCCCCGCCGACGAAGCCGCCCGCGCCCGTGACGGCGACCGTCAGCCCTCCGGTGCCGCGAGGCACGCCACCCGCCTTAGCCGACGACGGCGCCAGTCGAGGCGCTCCCCACGAGCTTCGAGTACTTGGCGAGCACGCCGCGCGTGTACTTGTGCGGCACGGGCTTCCAGCCCTTCTTGCGCGCCTCGAGTTCGGCCGCGTCGACGTGCACATCGAGCTTCTTGTTCGCGACGTCGAGCGTGATGGTGTCGCCGTCGCGGACGAACGCGATGGGACCGGCGTCCACCGCCTCCGGCGCGATGTGGCCGACGCACAGGCCCGTCGTGCCGCCCGAGAAGCGCCCGTCGGTGACGAGGAGGACGTCCTTGCCGAGGCCCGCGCCCTTGATCGCTGCGGTGATGGCGAGCATCTCGCGCATGCCGGGTCCGCCCTTGGGGCCCTCGTACCGGATGACCACCACGTCGCCCTTGGAGATCGTGCCGTCCTCGAGGGCGTCGAGGGCCGCGCGCTCCCGCTCGAACACCCGCGCCGTGCCCGTGAAGACGTCCTCGTCGAAGCCCGCGGACTTCACCACGGCGCCGTCGGGCGCGAGGGTGCCACGCAGGATGGTGGTCCCGCCGGTCTTGTGGATCGGGTTGTTCATCGCGCGGACGATCTTGCCGTCGAGGTCCGGCGGGTTGATGTCCTTGAGGTTCTCCGCGACGGTCTTGCCCGTCACGGTGAGCGCGTTGCCGTGGATCAGGCCCGCGTCGAGCAGGGCCTTCATGACGACGGGCACGCCGCCGACGCGGTCGACGTCGTTCATGACGTACGCGCCGAAGGGCTTGAGGTCGCCCAGGTGGGGCACCTTGTCGGAGATGCGCGAGAAGTCGTCGAGCGTGAGGTCCACCTCCGCCTCGTTCGCGATCGCCAGCAGGTGGAGCACGGCGTTGGTGGAGCCGCCGAACGCCATCGTCACCGCGATCGCGTTCTCGAACGCCTCCTTGGTGAGGATCTGGCGCGTCGTGATGCCCTTGCGCAGCAGGTTGACGACGGCCTCGCCGGACTTGTGGGCGAACGCGTCGCGGCGCCGGTCAGCGCTCGGCGGGGACGCCGACCCGGGCAGCGACATGCCGAGCGCCTCGCCAGCCGACGCCATCGTGTTGGCCGTGTACATGCCGCCGCACGCGCCCTCGCCGGGGCAGATCGCCTTCTCGATGCGCGTCACGTCCTCCTGGGACATCAGCCCGCGGGCGCACGCGCCCACGGCCTCGAACGCGTCGATGATCGTGACTTCCTTCTCCGTGCCGTCCGTGAGCTTGACCCACCCGGGCGCGATCGTTCCGGCGTAGAGGAAGGTCGCGGAGATGTCCATGCGCGCGGCGGCCATCATCATGCCCGGCAGCGACTTGTCGCAGCCGGCGAGAAGCACCGCGCCGTCGAGCCGCTCCGCCGCCATGACGCTCTCGACTGAGTCCGCGATGATGTCGCGAGACGGAAGCGAGAAGTGCATGCCCTCGTGGCCCATCGCGATGCCGTCGCTGACCGAGATGGTGGCGAACTCGAGCGGGTACCCGCCGCCCGAGTGGACGCCTTCCTTGGCGCCCTGCGCGAGGCGCTGAAGGGAGAGGTTGCAGGGCGTGATCTCGTTCCACGAGGAGGCGATGCCGATCTGGGGCTTGACCCAGTCGTCGTCCCCCATGCCGACGGCGCGGAGCATTCCGCGCGCCGCCGTGGCCTCGAGGCCGTCCGTCACCTGGCGGGAGTAGGGCTTGATGTCCGGAGTAGTCATGGTCCCGAGTCTAGGACTCTCCACCGCCGCGATGAGCACCCACGGTCCCACTTGCGGTTGACGCAACGTCAACCTGTAGCGTGGCCCGCATGACGACCGACGACCTCGACATCTCGCGCGTCGCGCGCGCATCGGGCCTCACCAGCCGGACTCTGCGGCACTTCGACGCCATCGGCCTCCTCACGCCCGCGTGGACCACCGACGACGGCCGCCGCTACTACGCGGAGGCCGAGCTGCGGCGCCTCCAGCACATCCTCGTGCTGCGCGAACTCGGCACGCCGCTCGAGACCATCGCGCGCATCCTCGACGCCGCCGACGACGCCACGACCCTCGCGCTCCTCCGCGACCACCTCGCCGCCGTCGAGGCCGAGGCCGAGCGATACATGACCCTCGCCGAGACCGTCGGCCGCACCATCCGCTCCCTGGAGGAAGGAACCCCCATGACCGCCGACGACCTCTTCGAGGGCTTCGACAACAGCCAGTACGAGCCCGAGGCGCGCGAGCGCTGGGGCGACGAGTCCGTCAACCGCTCCAACGCGGCGTGGAAGGCGCTCGGCCCCGCGGGCCAGAAGGCGCACCTCGCCGAGCACGCCGCGATCGCGAAAGGCGTCGCCGCGATCGCCGCGACCGACGCCCCGGACGCCGCGGACCCCGCCCTGCAGGACCTCGTGGCGCGCCACCACGCGTGGATCAGCGTCTTCTGGGTCCCGGACCGCGAGGCGTACACGGGCCTCGGGGCCATGTATTGCGACGACCACCGATTCCGCGCCGACCTACGACAAGTTCGGCGACGGGACGGCGGAGCTCCTCCGCGACGCGATCAACGTCTGGGCCGAGGCGAACCTGACCTAGCCGCCTCGCCCTAGCCGGTGAAACTGGCGGCGATCGCGGCGCCGACGGGGTCGATGATGTGCCCGGGCGTCGAGTCGGTGTCGAGCGTTCCGCCGTCGGTGACGGTGTAGGAAATGGTGGTGCCGGAGATCGCGGCGCCCGTGACCTCCGCCCACGCACTCTCCACCTTCCACAGCGACGTCGCGGGGCTCGGGAGCGTCAGCGTCACGGTGACCGAGTCTCCCGCCGCCGGCACGCACACGCCGTAGCTGAACACGCCAAAGGGCAACGACAGGTTCGACGGAGGTGCGGGCGAATACGAGGCCGTCACGGCCGTCGCCGTGAGCGCCGCGTCATCGATGCACGAGGCGCCCGCCACCGTGCCGTTGATCGTCCCGCCGGGCGTATCCACCGTGAACGCCGTCGTCGTCGCGAAGGCCGCACCCACGGGGTCGGTGATGTGACCAGGCGTCGGATCCGTATCCAGCGGACCGCCATCAGTCACGGTGTAGGTGACGGTGCTCCCGGAAATCGTCGCACCCGAAACCTGCGCCCACGCCGAGTCCACCTTCCACAACGACGTCATCGCGCTCGGAAGCGTCAGCGTCACCGTCACCGAGTCCCCCGACGCGGGCACGCACACGCCGTAGCTGAAGACCCCGTAGGGGAACGTGTAGCCCGCCGGCGGCGTCGGCGAAGACGAGCCCGACACCGCCGAAGCGGTGAGCGACGTGGAATCCATGCACGACGCGCCGTCGACGGAACCCGTGATCGTCCCGCCCCCCGGCGTCGACACCGTGAACGCCGTCGTCGTCGCGAAGGCCGGCGCGACGGGGTCGGTGATGGTCGCCAGGTCCGAACTCGCGTCTAGTGAGCCGTTGTTGGTCACCGTGTAGTCGATCGACGTTCCGGAGATGGTCGCGCCGGACACCTGTGACCAGCCTCCGTTGTCCTTCCACAGTTCCGTGATGGCCGAGGGCGTGTCGATGTGAATCCCCACGGGCCAGGCATCGACGCTCGGGACGCCGAGGGAGAAGTGGTAGATCCCGAACGGGAAGGTCTGTGCCGCGGGCGGAGTGGGCGAGTACGACGACGCATCCGACCACGAGTGCGAGTCGAGGGACTGCGCGTTCGTCACCGTCACTGTCCCCATCGCATTCGCGCCACCGTCAAACAGGGTGAACGTGATGGGGGCGAGGCGCTCCACCGCGCCGATGTCGCACGCGGCAGAGCCGACGTTGCGTGCGATGCCGCGCTGGTCGGTGGACGCGGGCGGGATGGTCATGGCGGTGCTGCAGACGGCAGAGCCGATGCCGTCGAGCAGCGGGCTACCCGTGTCCGGCACCATGGTGCGCGTGGGCCCGCCGTTGTCGCCCAGCGCGCCCAACTCGGGGTCCAGCCCGGACCCGATGTTGGTGCCCGCCGTCGGCGCGCAGGACTCGTCGTCGTCGAAGTTGGCTTCAGCCGTGCCGAGAGTGCCGATGGCGCAGTTGTCGCCGGCGCCAGCCGCGTCCGCGAAGATCGAACCGATGACGCTGAAGGTGCCGGAGCGCAGTTGCGATCCCGTGTCCGCCGAGTTCCCGACGAGCGTCGATGTCAGGGCCAATCCGGTGGCGGTGTAGATGGCGCCGCCAAGGGAATTGACGGCCCCGAGCGAGTCCGAGGCCGAGTTCCCGGTGGCGGTCGACGCGAGGAAGCTGGTGCTGGATTCGCTCGCGACCGCACCGCCGCCAACAAACGCCGTGGGCGCGCTTGCGATCGTGACCGAGTTGCTCACGAAGGTCGAACGCCACACGTCGACGTCGTCGGGGCTGAACAGGGCGCCACCCGCCGCAGTTGACACGACCGTTCCCGTCGCGTCGGTGCTGTTGTTCGTGAACTCGGAGTCGTCGGCTTCGGCGGCGGTGTACGAGTAGATGGCGCCGCCCAGCGCGATGTTGGCCGGCCCGGTCGGCGAGGTGGCCATATTGCCGATGAAGGTCGAGGTCGCGACGTTGACCGAGCCCGCGCTGGACGCGAGTGCGCCGCCCCCTGACGTGCCGTAGTCATTCGGTCCTGCCGTGTTGCCCGTGAACGTCGAGCCGGTGGCCCCGACGTCGGCGGTGGAGGCGATCGCTCCTCCGTACGACGAACCGGCCGCGCCCCCGGACGTCCACGCGGTGTTGTTGGTGAAGACGCTATCTGTCACGGTGACGTTTACGCTCGCGTAGATCGCGCCGCCCTCGGCGCCGACGGAGTCGCCCTCCGCCTTCAGCGTGTTGTTCGCGAACGTGGAGTCGGTGATGGTGATGTCGCCGCCGGAGACGATCGCGCCGCCGTAGACGGTCTCGAAGTCGGCGACGTTGGTGAGCCCGAACCCGGTGATGGTGAGGTCCTCGATGGTAATGGTGCCCGCGGAGCCGGACGCGTCAAGGAAACGCGTGTCCGCGACGCCGGAGCCGTCGACCGTGAAGTGATTGCCCGCCGTGGACCGAATGGTGAGGTCGTCCGGGCAGTCGTAGATCGGGTCGCCCGCGTTCGCGAAAGTGATGTCCGAGGGTATCTCGATGACGTGGGATGACCCATCGCAGCCGGAGCTGCCGTTGGCCAAGTTCCCCACGGCCGTGCGGAAGGCCGCGTCCGAGCCGGTGAGGACGAGCGCGGGGGCAACCGGGTCCACGATGACGGAGTTGGCCGTGCCGTCGGAGTCGCCTGCCGCGCCATCCGTCAGCGTGTAGGTGATCTGAGTTCCCACCACCGAGGCGCCGGTCACCTGCGTCCAGGCGGAGGCCCCTTGCTTCCAGAGTTGGTCCACGGCGCCGGGCAGGTCGAGCACAATCGCGGCCGACCATCCGTCGACGGGCACGGCGACCGTGAAGCTCAGGGCACCGTAGGGAAGCGACACGCCCGCGGGCGCGATGGGCGTGAGGGTCGCGGGGTCGACGTAGGCGGCCCCGCTCACGCCGGTGGAGTTGGAGACGGTGCCGTGGATGGTCCCTGCGGGCGTGACGATGTCGAAGGTCTGATCGGGGAGCACCTCGACCGAGCCGGTGTCGCAGTCCGCCCCGGACCGCGAGACTCCGCGCGCGTCGGTTCCGCTGTCGGTGTAGTTGAGGAGCAAGAGGGGGCAGACCCCGGACGGGATCGTGTCGATCAGCGGGCTTCCCGCCTGGGGCTGCATCGTCAGAGTGAGGCCGCCATTGTCGGCGAGCGCGCCCAGCATGGGGTCGGCGCCATTGCCGAGGTCCGTCCCGGTCGTGGCGGCGCACGACTCGTCGTCGTCGAAGTTGTACCCGACCGAGACCGTGCTGTTGGAAAAGTAGCAGTTGTCCGTGCCCGTGGCCGCATGGGTGAAGACGGAGGCCAACACGAGGCCGTCAAACCCTTCGGCCTGAGATCCCAACTCCGCCGAGTTGTCGGTCAGGACGGAGAAGGTGATATGCGCACTGTGAGCTGAGAAGGCACCGCCGGTGGTGGTGTCGGCCACGCTCGAGGAGGCGACGTTCCCGGTGGCGGTCACGTTGTACGCCGTCAGTGTGTCGTGCGTTGCGATCGCCCCGCCCTCGACGCTGTTCACGGCCGACCCGCTGCTGTTCGCGCTGTTGCCCTGAAGCAGGCTACGGAAGATGCTGAGGGACTGCACGCCGTAGATCGCACCGCCGCTCACCGTCGCTCCAAAGCCGCCGGCCGACCCTGCGACGGAGTTGTTCGTCAACGTGGAGTCGACGACGTATGAGTCGCCGTAGGCGCTGATTGCGCCCCCGTGCGCCTCGGCGAAGGCGCTACCCGTCGCCGTCGCCGAGTTCCCCGTGAATGTCGACTCTCGGACATCCACCCTCGCGTTGGGAACGGCGATCGCCCCGCCGGTCGCGAGGCCGGTCGGCCCCGTCACGGTCGTCGTATTGTTCGTGAACGTCGCGCCCGTGGCATACAACTCGCCGTGCGCGTAGACGGCGCCGCCGTTCGACTGGTTGTCCGCGGTGCCGTGATTGCCGTCGAACGAACTGTCGGTCAGGTCCACCGCGGTTGGCCCACTTGCGACGGAGCCGATCGCGCCGCCGTTGGCAGAGCTGGCGGTGCAGCCGACGGCGCTCACGGAGTTCGACGCGAAGCTGGAGCCCGTGTCCGTTACCGAGTGGTCGGAGTAGAACGCGCCTCCCTCCGCGAGGTTGCTGTCGCCGCCGTTGACGGTCGCGCTGTTGTTGCTCACGGTGCTGTCGGACACCGTGAGCGCGCCCGCCGCGTAGACCGCGCCGCCACGCGCCACGTCGTCGTCGCCGGTGGTGGACACCGCGTTCGCGGTGAACGTGGAGTCCTCGATGGTGACGGGTCCGCCGGCGGTGATGGCCCCGCCCGCGACGGTGGTGCTGTCACCGGTCACCGAGACCGAGAACCCGGTGACCGTGAGGTCCGTGACGGTGAGGGTGCCTGCGGAGGCCGACGCGTCCAGGAAGCGGGTGCCCGCCACTCCCGAGCCGTCGACGCTGAAGTGGTTCCCCGCCGTGGACTGGATGGTCAGGTCGTCGGAGCACGTGTAGACAGGGTCGCCCGCGGTGGAGAAGGTGATGTCCTGATCGATCTCGATGACGTATGGGCCGGTGGAGCACGGCAGCGCCGCGAGAGCGCTGCGGAAGTCGGACTCCGTCGTCACCGGGGCCGCCTGCGCGGCGATGGAGAGGGGCCCGACGAGGAGGGAGCCCGCGAGCAGGGCGACGGCGGCGGTGGCGGCGGCGGCGCGGCCGCGCCTAAAAGTGAGCGACATCCCTACCCCAGCAAGGTTCGACGGTCGCTGCGCAAGGCGAGCGCCCGTGGCGGTCAAGGCCCGTGGTGCTGGGTCCAGGGTAGCGACCCCCCATCCGGCGGGACAACCCCGGCAAGCCCGTGTCGCGCACCTGGGGTGGCGCGACGCCGCGCCAGCCCCCTAGGGTGGCGACCAGGCGCGGGCGTTCCGCCGGGATCCTGGGAGGGAACCATGACCGATCTTCGACGCGCGCTCGCCGCGCTCGCCGCCCTCGGCGCCCTCGCGGCGTGCAGCGCCCCCGCGCAGGTGACCATCACCGCCAGCCCGGACAACACTCTCGCGATCTCCCCCTCCGAGACCGCCCTCAACGCCGGAGACGACTATGCGGAGGGCGTCGTGTTCCCCGAGGGTGCCGTGGTCCCCGCGGACGCGGCGCGGCTCGGTTCCGTCGAGCCGTGCCGCCTGCCCAACACGAGCCCCAATACGGACGTGAGCCTCGGCTGGCCGCGCAATCCGGATCGCCTCACCTCCACGGGAGACGTCCGCGTCGCGGTGATTTTCGTGGACTTCCCCGACGCGCCCGCCGCCGAGTCGACTGCGGACGCCCTCGCGCGCATCTCGGCCGCGCCGGAGTACTACGACGCGGTGTCGTACGGCCGCATGCACCTCACGCTCGACGCGGACACGGCGTGGCACCGCATGAGCCTCCCCTCGACCGCCTACTCGTTCGACACGTTCGACTCCCACCTCGCCTACGTCGCGGAGGCCGTCGCCCTCGCCGACCCGACCTTCGACTTCTCGGGCGACGAGGACGTCGTCGTCATGATCCCCGAGGCGACCCCCGGGCTTCCCTACGGCCCCACCCTCACCGCGGGCTACGGCTGGGGCTTCTCCGCCGACGGGCGGGACTTCGCCAACGCCATCACGGTTGGGGGCGACCTCTCGAACTGGGGGTATTTCTGGCTCAACCACGAGATGGGCCACTCGATGGGCCTCGACGACCTGTACGGGTACGAGGGGGACGACATCCACCGCTACGTCGGCGACTTCTCGATGATGGGCTACATCGGCGGCACCGCGCCCGAGTACTTCGCGTGGGAGCGCTGGCTCCTCGGGTGGATCGACGACGACCAGATCGCGTGCCAGCCCGACGGCTTCGATCCGTGGACCCTCACCGCGCTTGAGGCGCCCGGCGGCCTCAAGGCTCTCGTCATCCCGACGGGAAACACCACGGCGATCGTCGTCGAGAGCCGACGCGCGCTGGGGTACGACGCCGGCATCGTCAAGGAGGGCGTGCTCGCCTACTCCGTCGACACCTCCGTCGCGAGCGGCTACGGACCCGTCGTCGTCTTCCCGAACGACGGAGGCGACCGCCGCGGCGCGCCGCTCCAGCCGGGGGAATCGCTCGAGCTCGACGGCGTGGTCATCACGGTCGTCTCCGCCGACGCGACGACCGACGTGGTCCAGGTCGACTACCTGGGCGACTAGCCGGGGCCGCCGGACCTACACCTCGCGGGGACCCCGCGAGACGAGGTTGACGGGCTCGCGCCCCGCGGCGAGCGCGGCGACCTGGGCGCGGACGAGGTCGAGGTAGCGGCGATCGGTCAGGACGGCGCCGCCGCCGACGTGGGGCGCGATGATCATCCCCGGCGTCTTCCACGCGGGGTGCTCCGGCGGGAGCGGCTCGGGGTCGATGACGTCCAGCGCCGCCCTGAGGCGCCCCGAGGCGCACTCGGCCACGAGCGCGTCCGTGTCCGCGCAGCCGCCGCGCCCCATGTTGACGAAGAGCGCCCCGTCGGGCATCGCCGCGAAGAACGCCGCGTCCGCGATGCGCCGCGTCGCGTCCGTCAGGGGGGTGACGAGGAAGACCAGCTCCGCGTCCGGAAGGAGCGTGGGGAGGTCGGAAACCGCGTGAACCGCCGTGCCGTCGGCCGCGGTACGCGCGGTCCGGGCGACGCCGCGCACCTCGACCTCGAGCGCGCGCAGCCGCGACCCGAGCGCCGCGCCGATGCTGCCGTACCCGACCACGAGGGCGCGCCGGTCCGCGAGGCTCGGCGTGAAGTACTCGGGCGCCCACTCGGCGCGCTCCTGCGCGCGGACGAACGAGTCGAGGCGGCGCTGGCTCGCGAGCGCGAGCGCTATGGCGAACTCCGACGTCCGCGTGTCGTGGACGCCCCTGGCATTCGCGAGGGCGACGCCCTCGGGGACGAACGGCACCGCGTGCTCGTAGCCCGCGGAGGGAATCTGGATCACCTTCACCGCGGGGAGGGCGGCGATCCGGTCGAAGACGCGCCTGCCGCCCGAGTAGTGCGGCACGCACACGATCGCGATGTCCGGGGCGTCGGCCTCGGGAGCGTCCTCCTCGCTCGGGTCCCACACGACCACGCGCGCGTCCGCGCCGAGGTCGCCGATCGCGTCGGCGATCTCCTGGGACGGGACGGAAACGGCGGGCATCCCGCCAGTGTCGCACGACCGCGCGACCCCGAAACGCCCGGGCATACGATCAACCCATGGACACTGTCGACCACCGCAGGGGCACGACCACCGTCACTCTCGTCGGCGAGGCCGGAGCGCCCCTCGCGAACGCGCCCGTCACCGTCGAGCAGGTGCGGCACCAGTTCGGCTTCGGCAACATCGGGTTCGACTTCGTGGCGCTCGCCAACGGCGAGGCGAGCGACGCGGAGCACGTCTTTGGCGGCGCGTCCGTCGCGAGCGCGCGCGAGCTCGCGGACCTGTGGCTCGGGGTGTTCAACCAGGCGACGCTCCCGTTCTACTGGCGAGGCTTCGAGCCGGAGCGCGGCCGCCCCGACACCGCGCGCCTCCTCGCGGCCGCGCGCTGGTTCGTCGAGCGCGGCGTTGCGGTGAAGGGCCACCCGCTGCTGTGGCACACGCTCGCGCCCGAGTGGCTCATGCCGCTCGACGACGCCGACGTGGAGGCGACCATCCGCGCGCGCATCACGCGGGAGGTCACCGACTTCGCCGGCGTGATCGACCTGTGGGACGCGATCAACGAGGCGGTCATCCTCCCGGTGTTCACCGCCGAGGAGAACGCCGTCACCCGCCTCGCGCAGACCAAGGGTCGCGTGGAGATGGTGCGGATGGCGTTCGAGACGGCGCGGGCCGCGAACCCCGCCGCGCGCCTCGTCCTCAACGACTTCGACCTGAGCGAGGACTACGAGCACCTCATCGAGGAGTGCCTCGCCGCCGGGATCGGGATCGACGCGATCGGCGTCCAGACCCACATGCACCAGGGCTTCCGCGGCGAGGAGGCGATCTGGGACATCCTCGAGCGCTTCGGCCGCTTCGGGCTGCCCGTCCAGATGACCGAGACCACGCTGCTCTCCGGCCACCTCATGCCCCCGGAGATCGTGGACCTCAACGACTACCAGATCCCCTCCTGGCCCACGACGCCCGAGGGGGAGGCGCGCCAGGCCGACGAGATGCTGCGCCACTACCGGACCGTCGTCGCGCATCCCGCGGTGGAGTCCCTCACGTACTGGGGCTTCGCGGACGAGGGCTCGTGGCTCGGCGCCCCGTCCGGCTTCATCCGACTCGACGGCACGCCCAAGCCGGCCTACGACGCTCTGCTCGGCCTCGTCAAGGGCGAGTGGTGGCTCGCGCCGACCGAGGCCGTGACGGACGCCGACGGCCGGGTCGCGGTGAGCGGCTTCGGCGGCGAGTACCGGGTCGCCGCCGCGGACGGACGTCGGCGCGGGTCACGGTTCGTGCGGGCGAGAACGCAACCGCGGAGGTCGCGCTCGCCTAGCGCCCGCCGGACTAGCCGGTGAAGGCCGCGAGGATGCCCGGACCCACCGGGTCGACGACGAGCGAGTTCGCGATGCCATCCGTGTCGAGCGCTCCGCCATCCGTCACGTCGTACGTGATCGTCGTGCCAGCGATCGTCGCGGATGTCACCTGGGTCCAGGACGAGCCGTCGACCTTCCAGAAGCTGGTGACCGGGCTCGGGACGGTGAGCTGGACCGTGACGGTCCACCCGTCCTCCGGGGTGCAGAACTCGTACGACGAGACCCCGAACGGCAGCGACAGCCCCGCAGGCGGCGCCGGGGTGTACCCCGTCGCGGTCGTCCACGACATGTTCTGCACGCACGTCGCGTTGCTGACGACGCCCTCGATCGGTCCCGTCCGTCGTGACCCATCGAAGGGAATGTCGGCGATGGCCTCGACGGCGCCCGAGCTCGCAGCCGGCGCCCTGCGGGCCGTCGCCACGCCGCGCTGGTCGACGGCAGTACGCTGCACGAGCCAGCGTCAACGACGTCGACGAGGGAGCCCGTCGCGACCGGGAGCATGGTCCGAGTGGGGCCGCCGTTGTCGGCAAGTGCCCCGATGGGCGTTGCCTCGCCGTACCCGAAGTCGTTGTTTGTCGACGTCGCGCTGTCGGAGCACGTTCCGTCGGTGTCGAAGTTGTAGCCACCGGAGGTGTCAGCTCTCGAGGTCGCAGTTGTCACCCGTCACCGGCGCCACGAACACCGACGCGTACGGGTACAGGGTGCTGCCGTCGGTGTAGATCTGGGCGCCGTCCTCGGCCTCGTTGTCGGAGAACGTCGAGAAGTTCACGTAGAGGTCGCCGTTGTACACCGAGATGGCACCACCGCTGAGGTATGTGGACGAGGTGCCTGCTCCCTGAATCCCGTTGCCTTGGAACGTTGAGTTGTCGAGCGTGATCTCGGACTCGACCGCGTAGATTGCACCACCATCGGCCGAGGCGTCGTCCCCCGTGGATGATGTGTGGTTATCGGCGAAGGTCGACGAGTCCACCGTGAAGTCGCTTGCGGCACCGCACGGGTTGGGATCCTCGGAGATTCCACCACCTCCGGCGTTCGCCTGGTTCACCCCGTCCACCGTGACCGAGTTCCCCGCGAACTCGGAAGCGGAGATCGCAATGATCCCGCCACCGCAGAAGTTCGCGACGCCCCCGACACCGAGCCCGTCGTTCCCACTGTGCGTGGTCACGCTGTTTCCGGTGAAGGTCGATCCGTCAAGCGACAGGTCATTGTCCACCGAGATCGCTCCGGCGTATCCCTCGGCATCGTCAGCGCCCGTGGCGGTGACCGAGTTGTTCGCGAACGTCGATCCCGTGACGTAGACGCCCCCGAGGCTGCCGTAGCCCTCGATGGCGCCGCCGTAGGCGTCCGCAGTCTCCTCGATGCTGGTCGCGGTGGCGCTCACGGAGTTGCCCGTGAACGTCGAATCCGTCACCGTGACTCCCCCGTCGCCCCACCCCTCGATCGCGCCACCCCAGGCCGCAGCGTCGGTGCCGGTTGTGGTGACGCTGTTGCTGGTGAACGTCGAGCCGTCGGCGGTCACGTCCTCGTTCGTGAAGATCGCGCCGCCCTGGCCCGTGTTCTCCACGTGATTGTCCGGGCCCGTGATTTGGCCGGTCACGGCATTCGCATCGAAGGAGGAGTGGTGGACGTCGACGCTCCGCGTCTCGTCGGCGATGGCGCCGCCCTGGACGTCCACTGTGTTCTGGTAGCCGCTATCGTCGCGGTACGCCGTGAGCTCGCCGTGGGCCGTGTTTCCCGTGAACGTCGCCCCCGATGTGGCGCCCACGTGGATGCCGCCCTCGTCGGAGTACACGGCGCCCCCGGACGCAATGACCTCGCCGTCCCACCCGTCGCCGCTCGCGCTCACCCCGTTGCCCGTGAACGTCGTGTCGTCGATGGTGACGGTGCCGTCTCCGCTCGCCACCGCGCCGCCGTGGGCCTCCGCGTATGCGCTGCCGGTGGCGTCGTCGCCGTCTGCGGACACGGATACCGTGTTGCCGGTGAAGGCGCTGCCGACGATCGTGATCGTGCCGCTGACCGCGTAGATGGCGCCGCCCTCGGCGTTGGCGACTGCGCCCGTGTCGGTGTTCACGACGGAGACGGAGTTGTTCGAGAACGTCGAGTCGACGACCGTGACCCCTTCCGCGCGAATCGCCCCTCCCTCGAGGGGACCGTACGCCGCGCTGATGGCGAAGCCGTTCACGGTCAGGCTGTCGACCGAGAGCGTGCACGGGCAGGACGACGCGAGGAAGCGGACGCCCGCGACGCCGGAGTCGATCGTGTGGCCATTGCCGTGGATCTCGAGGTTGACCGTGCCCGAGTACGCCGGGTCGCCGAGGGTGCCCGGGTCCGTGATGGTGAAGTCGGAGTCGATCTCGATGACGTGGGGTCCCGCGCTCCCGTCGCCCGAGAGCGTCGCGAGCGCCGCGCGGAACTCCGTCTCGTCGGAGACACCCGTGATCGTCGTCGCGCTTGCCGGCCCCGCGACAACGACGACCGCTGTCGCCGCCAGGCCCACCGCACCTAGGCTCGCGGCAAGCCGCGCCTTCAGCCGCTCCCTCATCGCGCCAACCTCCGCAGTGCCGCGCCCGGCAATGTGGCCCCGCCCTGCCGCGGGACTCGCTGAGGCCGACCCTACCAACGGCTCGGCCACGGCGGCCAGTCGGCGCGCCTCCCCAGTGACAGACCGGCCCGGGCTTCCCCGCGCTCGCGCGTAGGCGAGCCGCTAGGTTGAGGCCATGGCCCGCCGCTTGATTTCCTTCACCCTCACTGTCGGCGTCGCGGGACTCGCCGTGCTTGGTGCGTTCCTGCTGGGCGGCCTTCGGGACCACGCGGAATCGGACACGGCACTTCCGGCAGCATCTCCCACGGACGACGCCCCACCTGCCGGTGGTTGGTTCCCCACGGATGCCGTCAAGCACGGGGACCTGCTCGCGCTCGACGACGATGGCCGCGCCCTCGTCGCGTTCTACGACGACTACGATGTGCGATCCGTCGACGTTGGTCTCTCCACGGATGAAGTGGTCTTTGGCGAACGACCGGGGATTGCGATCGTCGACAAGTCCGGAGGGGTGACCGTCCTTGCCGAACCGGTGCCGATCGATCCCGAGAGTTGGGGGTGGCCCCGCGGGGACATCAACGGCGATATGGCCGCCTGGGACTACATCGCGGGTCCGTATTCGTACGGCGGCAACATGCCCCAGACCATTTGGGTGTCCCGGGGCGGCGGCTCCCCGGTCGCAGTGAAACCGCTGGCGGCCGACGGGTCCTGGCTCGAACTGCAGGCGAACCCCAACTACTACGTGACCGGCGACTACCTCATCGGAACTTCCTACGGCGGCGGTGCAGTCATGGTCTCGATCGAGACTGGCCTCGCGGCCGTCCTTGAGCCTCACGCCGAGGGAGGCCTGGTTCCATGGTGGATCCACCGCGACCTGTGCGCTGAAGCGTCGGGTGGCGAGGCCTACACCTTCTTGCTGAATCTTGAGGGGGGCCCAGGCCTGAACTTCGAGCAGTGGACCATGACGCTCGAAGTCGACGGCACGCGCACACTCCGGCAGATTCCTCTCGTGACCGAGATGGAGATGGGTATCCCCACCACAGCCTGTGGAGACAACGGCGCCAATGGCGTGGAGCTCAGTACGGGAGGGACCGCCGTCGGTTATCGGACCGGCGACACGCTGAAGGTGGTGCAGGGCGGCAATTCGGCAACCACTCCGATGTGTACCTGTCCCCGGACTACGTCATGGGCGTGCCCGTTGGGCTCGACGACACCGGATTCGTCTTCGGCGGCGTCGTCGTGACGGAGATCGCGACGGGGACCACAACGACGTGGGGGGGCGGGTTTCCGTGTGGGGCGACCCGTTTGCGCGGGACGTTCCTGTCCTATCCCATGAACGACGAGACCGGCTCGTGCCGCATGGCCATCGTCGATCTTGCGACCGCGACGCCACGACGATCCGGAACCGGGCTCGACGAGCTCAGCCCTCGACGCCCGCGCGCTTCAGGATGATCTCGCGCACGCGTCCCGCGTCGGCCTGGCCGCCCGTCGCCTTCATGACGGCGCCGACGATGGCGCCGGCCGCCTGGACCTTGCCCTCCCGGATCTTGGCGAGCACGTCGGGCTGCGGCGGCGAGCGCCGCGTCGACGGCCGCCTCGAGCGCCGAGTCGTCCGAGACGACCGCGAGGCCGCGCGCCTCGACCACGGCGGCGGGCGATCCCTCGCCCGCGAGCACGCCCTCGAGCACCTGGCGCGCGAGCTTGTCGTTGAGCGCGCCCGAGTCGACGAGCCCCTGGAGCTCGGCGATGTCGCGCGGGCGTGACCGGCAGGTCCGCGCAGCTCCACGCCCTGCTCGTTGGCCGTACGCGCCAGCTCGCCCATCCACCACTTGCGCGCCGCCTGGGCAGCGGCGCCCGCGGCGACCGTCTCCTCGATGAGGCCCAGGGCGTCGGCCGCGATCACGTCGCGCATCTCGAGGTCCGTGAAGCCCCAGTCCTTCTGAAGCCGCGCGCGCAGCTTGGCGGGGTGCTCGGGAAGCGTCGCCCGGAGCTCCTCGACCCACTCGCGCGACGGCTCGACGGGCAGCAGGTCCGGCTCGGGGAAGTAGCGGTAGTCCTCCGCCTCCTCCTTGGAGCGGCCCGGGCGTGGTGGAGTTGGTGTCCTCGTGCCAGTGGCGCGTCTCCTGCACGACGGGCTCGCCCGCGACCGAGGAGCGCGGCCTGGCGGCCCGCCTCGTAGTGGATGGCGCGCTCGATGGCGCGCAGCGAGTTGACGTTCTTGGTCTCGGAGCGCTTGCCGAAGGGCACCGCGTACTGGTCCTCGCCCGGCGCCGCCTTGGGGCGCAGCGACAGGTTGACGTCGGCGCGAAGCGAGCCCTGCTCCATGCGGCCGTCGGAGATCCCGAGCGCCTTGCACGATGTCGCGGATGGTCGCGACGTAGGCGCGGGCCACCTCGGCGGTGCGGAGGCCGATGCCCTCGATGGGCTTGGTGACGATCTCGACGAGCGGGACGCCGCCGCGGTTGTAGTCCACGAGCGAGTGGCTCGCGCCCTGGATGCCGCCCGTGCCGCCCACGTGCGTGTTCTTGCCCGCGTCCTCCTCCATGTGGGCGCGCTCGATGCCGATCATGACGACCGTGCCGTCGTCCAGGACGACGTCGAGCGAGCCCTCGTACGACGTCGGCTCGTCGTACTGGGAGATCTGGTAGTCCTTCGCGAGGTCGGGGTAGAAGTAGTTCTTGCGCGCGAAGCGGCTGGATTCGCGAATGGAGCAGCCGAGCGCGAGGCCCAGGCGGATGGCGCTCTCGACGGCCTTCTCGTTCGTGACGGGCATCGAGCCGGGCAGACCGAGGCATACGGGGCACACCTGGGTGTTCGGCTCGCCGCCGAACTCGTTCGCGCAGCCGCAGAACATCTTGGTCTTGGTGTTGAGCTCCACGTGGACCTCGATGCCGAAGACCGGGTCGAACGCCTCCATCGCCTCGTCGTAGGCCAGCACGTTGTCCTCGGCCGCGCTCATCGCGTCACCTCCAGCTCGGGGGCCGAGGCAAGCAAGGGCGCGCCCCTCGCCGCGTCGAGGGCGGCCTCGAGCGCGGCGCCGACGCGGTAGAGCCGGGCGTCCTCCTGGGCGGGGGCGAGGATCTGGAAGCCGACGGGCAGGCCGTCCTCGGGCGCGAGGCCGGCGGGCAGGGACATCCCGGGGATGCCCGCGAGGTTCGCGGGGATGGTCGCGACGTCGTTCAGATACATCGCGAGCGGGTCGTCGAGCTGCTCGCCCAGCTTGAAGGGCGTGGTGGGGGAGGTGGGCGACACCAGCACGTCGGCCTTCTCGAACGCCGCGGCGAAGTCGCGCTGAATGAGCGTGCGCACCTTCTGCGCGGAGCCGTAGTACGCGTCGTAGTAGCCGGCGCTGAGCGCGTAGGTGCCCAGGATGATGCGGCGCTTGACCTCGTCGCCGAAGCCCTCGGCGCGCGTGGCCGCCATGACTTCTCGATCGTGTCGCCGCCGTCGTCCACCCGGAGGCCGAAGCGCACCGAGTCGAACTTGGCGAGGTTGCTCGAGGCCTCCGACGGCAGGATCAGGTAGTAGGCGGCGAGCGCGTACTTGAAGGACGGGCAGCTGACCTCGACGATCTCGGCCCCAGCGGCGCGCAGGTGGTCGAGAGACTCTTCGAAGCGCTGCGAGACGCCGGCCTGGAACCCGTCGCCGCCGAGCTCCTTGACGACGCCGACCCTGACGCCCTTGAGGCCGTCGTCGCGCCGTCGCGGGCCGCCTCGAGGCACGGAGGCACGGGCTCGTCGAGGCTGGTGGCGTCCATCGGGTCGTGGCCGCCCATGACCTCGTGGAGCAGCGCCGCGTCCTCGACGGTGCGCGCGCACGGGCCCGAGCTGGTCGAGGGACGACGCGAGGGCGATGGCGCCGTAGCGGCTCACCCCGCCGTACGTGGGCTTCACGCCGACGGTGCCGGTGACGGCGGCGGGCTGGCGGATCGAGCCGCCGGTGTCCGAGCCGATCGCGAGCGGCGCCTCGAAGGCGGCGACGGCCGCGGCCGAGCCGCCGCCGGAGCCGCCGGGGATGCGGTCGAGGTCCCACGGGTTGTGGGTGGGGCCGTAGCCGGAGTGCTCGGTCGAGGAGCCCATCGCGAACTCGTCCATGTTGGTCTTGCCGAGGATCGGCATGCGCGCCGCGCGGATGCGGCCGAGACCGTGGCGTCGTACGGCGGGACCCAGCCCTCGAGGATCCGGGATCCCGCCGTGGTCGGCATGCCCTTGGTGACGACGACGTCCTTGACGGCGATCGGGACGCCGGCGAGCAGCGGGAGGTCCTTGCCCGCCGCGCGGTCCGCGTCGACGGCCGCGGCCGTGGCGAGGGCGTCCTCGGCGTTGAGCGCGAGGAAGGCGTGGACGGGGCCGTCGACGGCGGCGATGCGGTCCAGGTGATGCCTGGGTCGCGGCGACGGACGTGGTCTCGCCCGACGCGAGCGCGTCGGCCAGCGCACGCGCGGTGAGGCGGGGAGGTCCGGTCCATCCTTCGCCATCACGCCTCCTCCCCCAGGATCTGCGGAACGCGGAAGCGCCCGTCCTCGGCGTCGGGGGCGCCGAGAGCGCCTCGTCCTGCGTGAGCGAGGGCCGCACCACGTCGGGCCGGTACACGTTGCCATGGGGATGGGGTGACTGGTCGCGGGGACGTCCTCGCCGGCGACCTCGGCGACCTTGGCGACGGCGTCGACGATGGCGGAGATCTGCCCCGAGAGGCGGTCGAGGTCGTCGTCCGTCATGTCGATGCGGGCGAGTGCCGCGAGGCGCGCGACGTCCGTGCGTTCGAGCGATGCCATGGGGCGAGTCTAGTGGGGCGCGCGGCGCCCGCGCGGGCGGCCTATTTCGGTAGGGGCGCGCACGACTCGCGGACGATGAGCTCGACCGGGAGGCGCACATGGGTCGATCCGTCCTTGCCACCGAGAAGATCGAGCAACATGTCCATCGCGGCCTCGCCCATCTCCCGCAGGGGCTGGCGAACCGTCGTCAGCGGCGGGTCGCACAGGGCGGCCTCGGGGATGTCGTCGAAGCCGATCACGGAGAGGTCCGTCGGCACGGTGAGGCCAAGCTCGCGAGCCACCGCGACGGTCCGCTCCGCGGTGATGTCGTTCGCGGCGAAGACGGCCGTGGGACGCTGCGGGCGGGTCAGGAGTGTGCGCGCCTCGATCTCGGCGATCTCGGGCTGGAAGCGCGTGGCCCTAATCAAGTCGGTGTCGACCACGATGCCCGCCTCGGACATCGCGTCGCGGAATCCCGACTCGCGCAAGTGGGCGGACTCGAGGTCGTCGCGCCCCCCGAGGAAGGCGATCCGGCGGTGCCCGAGCTCAAGCAGGTACTCGGTCGCCACCTTGGCTCCCTCGTAGCTGTCCGCGTCCACCGTCGGGATCTGCGCCGGCCCGTAGTGGGGGTCGACGGCCACGACGGGGACGGGGGCCTGCGGGCCGAGCACGGTGGGGGTCACGATGATCGCGCCGTCGATCAGGGTGCCGCCGAGCCTCGCCAGCAAGCGCCGCTCCCAGCCGCTCTTGCCGCCACCGGTGTACGCCATCAGGTCGTAGCCCGTCTCCGCCGCGGCGGCGGACATCCCGCGCAGGAGGCCGACGCTGAAGGGCTCGAATTCGGCGACGAGGATGCCGAGCACGTTGGTCCGCGAGCTCCGCAAGCTGATCGCGCCGAGGTGCCCCGCGTACCCCAGTTCGTCGATGACCTCCTGCACGCGGATGACGGTTTCGGGCGCCACGCCGTACCGAGCGTTCGCGACTTTCGACACGGTCGCGACGGAAACGCCCGCGCGTGCGGCCACATCGGCCAGCGTGACCCGAGAGGGGAGGTCCATGCGGGCATGCTATCGCTTCTTAGCGAAATCGTTATCAAAAACGTTCTCGAAATCGTTTGACGTGTGTGTGCGGCGCCTGCCAGACTGCGGATGTTCGGCGGAGTCAACGGAGACTGAAAGGAACACAATGGCGAACAAGAAGAGGGTCATTGCCCTCACCGCACTTGCCGCGTCTGCGGCTATGGTGCTCGCTTCGTGCACCAGCACGAAGACAGAATCCCCCACCGCTTCGGATACGGGCATGGCGCCCGTTACCCTCACGTGGTGGCACAACTCGATCGCGAGTGACAGCGGAGACAACCCCGGTGGAGACTTCTGGCAGAAGGTTGCCGATGACTACACCGCGTTGCACCCCAACGTCACCTTCAAGATCGAGCAGATCGAGACGAACGACCTCCAGCGCACCCGCGTTCCGGCTGCCCTGCAGTCGGGCGACGCCCCGGATATCTTCCAGGCGTGGGGCGGCGGCGAGATGGTTCAGCAGGTCGACGCAGGTTACCTGATGAGCCTCTCGGACAAGATCCCGGACGCCGTCGCGTCCCTCGGTGGCGCGGTTGCCCCGTGGACCGTTGACGGAGTCACCTACGGCATGCCGTACACGTTCGGCGTCGAAGGCATCTGGTACCGCAAGTCGCTCTTCGAGCAGGCTGGCATCACCAGCGAGCCCAAGACGATGGACGAGCTCAGTGCCGACGTGCAGAAGCTGAAGGACGCAGGCATCATCCCGATCGCGGTCGGCGCTGGTGACAAGTGGCCCGCAGCGCACTGGTGGTACAACTTCGCTCTGCGTTCGTGTGCCCCCGGTGTGATTCCGGACTCGGCCAAGTCGCTCGACTTCTCCGACCCCTGCTTCCTGCAGGCCGGCGAAGACCTGCAGGCGTTCATTGCGACGGACCCGTTCCAGCCGCAGTTCACCGCCACGCAGGCTCAGCAGATTCCGACCTCGTCCGCCGGCCTCGTGGCCACGGGCAAGGCCGCGATGGAGCTGATGGGTCACTGGAACCTCGGTGTCTACCGTGGCTTCGGTGAGGACGACGCTGCCAAGCAGGCGATCGAGGACGACCTCGGTTGGTTCGCGTTCCCGGCAACTTCCTCCGGAAAGGGCGACCCCACGGCCGCTCTCGGTGGCGGTGACGGATTCGCGTGCTACAAGGACGCTCCTGTTGAGTGCGCCGACTTCCTGGCGTACCTGACGTCGGTCGACGTGCAGAAGGCCTACGCGGGCATCGCGGGTTCGCCGCTTCCGGCCAACCCGGGCGCGGCTGGTGCCGTTGCTAGCCCGATCATGCAGGAAATTGCGGGCGTTGCTGGGAATGCTGCATACACCCAGCTCTGGCTCGACACCACCTACGGCACCAACGTTGGTGGAGCCATGAACGACGGCATCGTCGCGATCTTCGCTGGCTCTGGGACCCCCCAGAACGTCGTGGATCTCATGACGGCAGCCGCCGCAACCCAGTAGCAGGATCCCGGCCCTAGGAAAGCGAGGCACTGGCGTGGCAATCACGGCAGCCTCGGGCAAGGGCAAGGACCCCGTCGTCGGCGCGCAAGCGTCGGCGACGGGGTCCCGCCCTGACGGCCCGAAATCCACACGTCGCGATGGCTCGAGCGCCCGCAAATGGGGCGAGGTCGCGCTCTTCGTCGGACCGGCGCTCGCGCTGTTCCTAGTGTTCGTCGTGTACCCCGTCTTGTCGGCGGTGCGCTTCAGCTTCTACAAGTGGAACGGCGTCGAGCAGTTCAAGGACGCCGAGTTCATCGGTCTCGACAACTACCGACGCGCCCTGTTCGGCCAGGGGATCTTCAAGAGCGCCTACACGGATCCGTTCCTGACCGCGCTCAGCCACAACTTTGCGGTCATCGCCCTGTCGATGGCCATCCAGCTTCCGCTCGCGCTCCTCGTAGCGCTGATGCTGAATCGTCGGTTCCCGGGACGATCAGCCGTACGCCTCGTCATCTTCGCTCCGTATGTGCTCAGCGAGGTGATCACCGGCGTCATGTGGTTCGTCATCCTTGACCCGAACGGCATCGCGACCAAGATCGTTGAGGGCGTGGGTCTCCATCCACCTGCCGGAGGCTGGTTCGAGGACACGAGATTCGGATTCTGGACCGTCTTCTTCGTCGTGACGTGGAAGTACCTTGGACTCGCGATCATCCTGTTCCTCGCCGGACTCTCCGGCGTGCCAGCGGAGCTTCAGGAGGCCGCCTCGATCGACGGCGCGAGCTGGTGGAAGATCCAGCGGCGCATCAACATTCCGCTCATCGGGCCGACCATTCGGATTTGGGCGTTCCTCTCCATCATCGGTTCCATCCAGCTCTTTGACATGGTGTGGGTCCTGAACCGAGGCGGAACCATCGGCCAGTACTCCACGGTCGCGTCCTACATGATGGACAAAGGCTTCTACCGGAACGACTTCGGGTACGGGAGCGCGATCGCCGTGATCATGTTCCTCGTGTCCCTCGTCGCCGCGTCGGCCTACATGATGTTCGTGTTGCGCCGCGACAACTCAGCCCGAGAGCAGAATTAAGGTGACGACGTGACTCTCAAGACGGACACACGCAAGCCCACGGCTTCCCGGTCCAACAAGCGCAGCCTGTGGACCCGGTACCGCGAGTCGTTCATGAAGTCGGGCATGAGCCGCGAGGCCTCGACCTACATCTCGATCGGCGTGGCAATCATCGGCGTCGCCCTCACGGTCGGGCCGATCATGTACCTGATCCTCGGTGGATTCCGCGACCTCCATCAGTTCACGGATAACCCCGCCGGGTTCCCGGATCCGATACTGATGAAGAACTATGCCGGCATCCTCGGCAAGGGCCTGTTCTGGCGACAACTCTTCAATTCCACGTTCGTGTCGGTCTTGACCGTGATCGGCGTGGTCGTACTCGGGACGATGGCCGCGTATCCCCTCGCGCGCTACAGCTTCAAGGGTCGCGAGGCGCTCTACGTCGTCTTCGCCACGGGTCTGATGTTCCCGCTCACCGTCGCCATCCTTCCGCTCTACCTCATGCTCCACGACCTCAACCTGGTCGGGAACTACTTCGGTCTGATCTTGCCCCAGGTGGCCTTTGCGCTTCCGGTGACGATCATCATCATGAGGCCCTTCGTCGCCGCGCTTCCCAAGGAGCTCGAGGAGGCGGCGTTCATCGACGGCGTGACGCGCATCGGATACTTCTGGCGGATCCTTCTCCCGCTCGCGCGGCCGGGCATGGTGACCGTGGGCGTGCTCGCGTTCATTGGGAGCTGGAACGCCTACCTCCTGCCCCTGCTCCTGCTCACCGGCGACCAGTCGATGATGACGTTGCCCCTCGGCGTCACGGCCTTCAAGGGCCAGCACGCCTCGGACATGACGGCGATCATGGCGTACACCTCTCTCTCCATGATCCCCGCGCTCATCTTCTTCGTGTTCATGGAGAGGCGGATCGTCGAGGGTCTCACCGGCGCGGTCAAGGGTTAGGCGCGCAATGTCGCAGACGGCAGTCCGCCGAGCGGTCGACCTGCTCGCGCAGATGACCCTCGACGAGAAGCTCGCTCAAATCGTCGGCTTCTGGCAGGACGAAGAGGGCGACGCCGTCGCGCCACTGCAGGGTGAGGTGCGCCAGGGCGGGGGCCTCGCCGACGCGAGCATCCACGGCCTCGGCCACATCACGAGGGTCTACGGGACCAGCCCGTTCGATACGGACGAGCGGGCCGCCTGGCTGTGGGACTTCCAGCGAAGCCTCGTGACGGAGACCCGTCTTGGTATCCCCGCCATCGTCCACGAGGAGTGCCTGACGGGCCTCGCCGCCTGGAAGGCCGCGACCTTCCCCACTCCCCTGGCGTGGGGAGCGACGTTCGACCCCGAGGCCGTCGAGGAGGCGGCCGCGGCGATCGGCGAGTCCATGCGCGCCCTCGGGATTCACCAGGGCCTCGCGCCCGTGCTCGACGTCATTCGCGATCCCCGGTGGGGCCGCGTCGACGAGTGCATCAGCGAGGATCCGTACGTCGTCGGGACGATCGGAAGCGCGTTCATCCGCGGGCTCCAGGCCTCGGGGGTCCACGCGACCGTCAAGCACTTCGTCGGCTACTCAGCGTCGCGCGGCGGGCGGAACTTCGGCCCCGTCAGCATGGGTCCGCGCGAACTCGCGGACATCATGCTCCCGCCGTTCGAGATGGCGGTGAAGGACGCCGGCGTCCGGAGCGTGATGCACGCGTATACGGAGATCGACGGTGTGCCCGTCGCGGCGAACGCCGACCTCCTCACGGACGTGCTCCGCGACCGCTGGGGCTTCGACGGCGTCGTCGTCGCCGACTACTTCGGCGTGTCCTTCCTTCACCTCCTTCACGGCGTCGCGGCGGACCTCGGAGAGGCCGCGGCCCTCGCGCTCGCCGCGGGCATCGACGTCGAACTCCCCACCGGCGATGCCTACCTCGCGCCCCTGAAGGCGGCGATCGAGTCCGGAGCCGTCGACGTCTCTCTCGTCGACCGGGCCGTCATGCGCGTGCTGGATCAGAAGGAGTCGCTCGGCCTTCTCGACGAGTCATTCGACGGCCCTGCGCCCACGGGCGTCGCGCTGGACTCGCCACGCCACCGAGACCTTGCCAGACGCCTCGCGGAAGAGTCGGTGATCCTCCTCGCGAACGACGGCGTGCTCCCCCTCGCGGCAGAGGGCGCCAAGGCGCCGTCCATCGCCGCGATCGGGCCGAACATGGATCGCTTCGCTGCCTTGTTCGGCTGCTACTCGTTCGCGAACCACGTGCTCGTCCATCGCCCGGGCGTCGAGCTCGGGATCGAGGTGCCCACGCTCGCGGAGGCACTCTCCTCAGAGTTCGCCGACCGTGTCACCGTGGCCCGTGGATGCGACGTCGACACTGACGACGACTCCGGCATCGCCGAGGCGGTCGCGGCCGCAGCGGCCGCCGACGTCGCGGTCCTTGCAGTGGGCGACCACGCTGGCCTCTTCGGCGGCGGAACGGTCGGCGAGGGGTGCGACCGCGACGATCTCGAGCTTCCGGGAATCCAGCGCCGCCTCATCGAGGAGGTCCTCGCAACCGGCACACCCGTGGTCCTGATCCTCCTGACCGGACGCCCGTACGCCGTGGGGTGGGCGCTCGAGCGGTGCGCTGCGGCGCTCCAAGTGTTCTTCCCCGGCGAGGAGGGCGCGGGCGCGATCGCAGGCGTCCTCTCGGGACGCGTCAACCCCTCGGGCCACCTTCCCGTGAGCATGCCCCGCTCCGCTGGCGCGCAGCCCTACTCGTACCTGCACCCCACGCTGGGCGGCGACACCGACGTCACGAACCTCTCCAGTAGCCCGGCGCTTCCCTTCGGGCACGGCCTGTCCTACACGTCCTTCACCTACGGCCCGCTGTCCGCCTCGTCTGAAGCCCCCACCAGCGGGACGATCGGAGCGTCCGTCACGGTCACCAACTCCGGGAAGCTCGCAGGCGCCACCGTCGTCCAGCTGTACGGCCGAGCCGGACGCTCCCCCGTCACGCGGCCGGTGGCCCAACTCCTCGGATACCGCAGGGTTTCGCTCAAGCCCGGCGCGAGCGCGACGATCGAGTTCCGGGTGCCGACGACCCGCGTCGCGTTCTCCGACCGCGACTACCGCAGGGTCGTCCACCCCGGGACCCTCGAACTGTGGGTCGGCGATGCCGCGACGCGCGCCTCGGAGACCACCGCGACCCTGGTGGGGCCGGTCCACGCGCTCACCGAGGACTCCCCCCGCATCACGACGACGTCGCTGAGCTAACCCAGCGGGATCGTCGCGCCGCCTAGGCGCCCGGAGTCCACGCGTACGCGAGCAGCTGGTGACCGTCCTGCGTGCAGTGCCCGCTCGAGTCGAGGCACGTCTCGTCGCAGCGGGTCTTCGCGTGCGACGGGTGCGCGACCCAGTCGGAATCCGGAACCCGGACGAAGCCGAGCTTCTCGTACAACTTGTGCGCCGCGTGCATGTCCTCCATCGTCGACAGGACGACGCGCTTGGCCCCCTGGACGGTCGCCAGTTCGAGCCCGAAGGTCGCGAGCTCCTCGCCGATGCCGCGTCCACGCGCCAGGGGCGACACGGCGAGCATCCTCAGCTCGTACTCGTCGTCGCGAGCGAACTCGGCGAACGGTGAGCCCGATGGCACGACCGTGATGGTGCCGACCGCCGCCCCCTGGCCGTCGTCGCCGTCGGCCATCATCAGGAGGATGGCGTGCTCCGCCCGGGTCTTGGCGTTGCGCAACTCCGGCACGAACGGGTGCGCGGCGTCGAGGAGCCCGTCCGCGAGGTAGGCCAGCGCCGTGAGCTCGCCAATCTCGGACAGGCGCATGGTCTGGTCGGGACTCACGGCAACTATGCGGCTCATGTCGCTCCCCCTTCGATCCCGACGCGGCGCGCCGACTTCCTCCAGCCTAGTTTGCGGCGAGCGTCAGAGGCCAGGTCAGTGGGCCTAGGCCGACCCGGCGACGGCCTGGGGTCCGCCGTCAAGCAGCGCGACGAACGCCCGCTCGTCCAGAATCGGTACCCCGAGCTGCTCGGCCTTGGCGGCCTTCGATCCGGCGCCGGGGCCCGCGACGACGAAGTCCGTCTTCGCACTCACGGAGGACGACGCCCTGCCCCCGCGCGAGACGATCGCCTCGGCCGCCGCGTCGCGGGAGAAGGCCTCGAGCGTCCCTGTCACGACGATGGTCAGTCCCGCGAGGGTGGCGGACTCGGACGCGGGCGCGTCGTCCTCCATGCGGACCCCCGCCGACTCCCACCGCTCGACGATCGCCGCGTGCCAGGGGACGTCAAACCACTCGCGAACGCTCTGGGCGATGACGGGTCCGACGCCGTCGGTCGCCGCGAGCGCGTCGGGATCGGCGGAGCGAATCTCGGCGAGCGAGCCGAAGGCGGCCGCGAGAGCGCGCGCCGCCGTGGGCCCGACGTGGCGGATGCCGAGGGAAACGATGACGCGCCAGAGCGCGCGCGTCCTGGCCGCCTCGAGGTTGGCGAGAAGCTTGAGCCCGTTCGAATTGACGTCCCCGACGTCCCTGCCCGTCTTGGTGTCCCGGCGATCGAGGACGAACAGGGGGACCCGCCGCAGGTCCGCCTCCGTCAGGTCGAAGAGCCCGGCCTCATTCACGAGCACCTCCGAGTCGACGAGTTCCTCCGCCGCCTTGGCCCCGAGCACCTCGATGTCGAGCGCGCCGCGGGAGCCGATGAACGCGATCCGGTCGACGATCTGCCCGCGGCACCGCTCGGCGTTGGGGCACCGGAGGTCGACGTCGCCCTCCTTCTGCTGGGCGAGCGTCGTCCCGCAACTGGGGCACTGCGTCGGCATGACCCAGGGGCGTTCCGCCCCCGTGCGCGCGGCGACGACGGGGGCGACGACCTCGGGGATCACGTCGCCCGCCTTGCGGATCACCACGGTGTCGCCGATGAGCACGCCCTTGCGGGCGACCTCGTTGGCGTTGTGGAGGGTCGCGTAGGTCACGGTGCTTCCCGCCACCGTGACGGGCGTCATGACGGCGTACGGCGTGACCCTTCCCGTGCGGCCAACGTCGACGCGAATGTCCTCGAGGCGGGTGGTCACCTCCTCCGGCGGGAACTTGTATGCGATGGCCCAGCGGGGCGCCCTCGACGTGGAGCCGAGCTCGCCCTGGGCGGCGCGGTCGTTGACCTTGATCACCGCTCCGTCGATCTCGTGCACGAGCGAATGGCGGCGGGCCTCGAGTCGCCCGAGGTACTCCTCGATCTGGGCCACCCCCCGGCGAACCTCCGCGAGGTCGCTCACGGGCAGGCCCCAGTCGGCCAGGAGGCCGTAGATGCCCATCTGCGTGCCCGCGCGCGGATCGGGGGTCGCGTCGCCCCACTCGAGCGCGCCGAGCGCGTAGGTCGTGACGGCGAGGGGACGCGTCGCGGTCACGGCTGCGTCCTTCTGGCGAAGCGAGCCCGCCGCGGTGTTGCGCGGATTCGCGTACGGCGCCTTGCCGTCCTCGACGAGACGCTCGTTCAGCTCCTCGAAGGCCGCGACGGGCAGGTAGACCTCGCCCCTGATCTCGACGACGGCGGGCGGTGCCGCGCCCGCGAGCCGCGGCGGGAGTCCCGCGATGGTTCGGACGTTCGCGGTGACGTCCTCGCCCGTGGTCCCGTCACCGCGGGTGACGCCGCGGGTGAGCTCGCCGTCCTCGTATGTCAGGGAGATGGACAGCCCGTCGATCTTCGGCTCGCACACGAAGTCCGCCGGCGCCCCGGCCCTCCCGACGCGCTCGAGCCAGGCCCCGACGTCGGCGATGGAGAAGGCGTTGTCCAGGGACATCATGCGCTCGCGATGACGGACGCTCGCGAAGCCCGTCGCGACGGAGCCCCCGACGGTCTGGCTGGGGCTCGCGGCGTCGGCGAGTTCGGGATGTCCCGCCTCGATGGCGCGGAGCTCGCGTTCCAGGGCGTCGTATTCGGCGTCGGAGATGGTGGGGGCGTCGTCGCCGTAGTACGCCGCGCGGTGGGCCTCGATCTCTTGGACGAGGGCGGCGTGCCGCGCGCGGGGGTCCGTTCCGGGCTCACTCACGCACCCATTCCACCACGCGGGGCCGACCCGAAGGACGCGCACTTTCGCCCACCGCAAAACTTGAGTCGGTGTCGCTCAAGTTTCTTGATTTCGGCCGGCGTTCGACGCATAATTCTGTCGAGTGGCCCCGCGCGAACGACCCCGCGGCCGCACCGGCGAGAGCCACCCATCCACCCGACGGGGGTGCGATGCGCGCCCCCCGACCGAACGAAAGGAGCACACCATGGCACGCGACGTTGTTCGACGTCTCGGACCTGTGGGCGAAGTCGTGTCCATGCAGGATGACCTCCAGCGGATGTTCCGCCAGGTCTTCGGGGACACCGACGCGAGCCTCGCGGGAGCGTTCAGCCCCGCCCTCGACGTCGAGGAGACGGACGACGCCTTCACCCTCCACATCGAGCTGCCGGGCGTCAAGCCCGACGAGGTCGACGTGTCGATCGAGGAGAACGTCCTGACCATCGCTGGTCAACGCGAGTTCTACTCGGAGAAGGACACCGAGGGCTTCCGCAGGATCGAGCGCCGCTTCGGACGCTTCCACCGCGCCGTTCGCCTGCCGGACCGCGTCGACCCCGACAAGGTCGAAGCCGCCTACAAGGACGGTCTCCTCACCGTGACCGTGCCCAAGGCCGAGTCCGCCAAGCCGCGCAGGATTCAGGTCTCCGCGGCCTAGAAGAGGGGCGGGGGGCGGCCCGAGTCGCGCCGGTCGCCCCCCGACAAATTTCGCGCGCAAACGCGCCGGGAAACCACTACGATCGAGCCGTCGGACAAGGAGACCCCATGCACCTCGCCACTTCCACGGCGGCCGATATCCCTTGGGCCGCGCTCACTCCCGTCATCGTCCTCGTCGTCGCCTTCGTCGCGTATTGCGTCGTCGACATCGTCCGGCACGACGTCAAGTACCTCCCCAAGTGGGCCTGGATCCTCGTGTGTTGCCTGGTCTCCATGCCGATCGGGGCGATCATCTACCTGATCATCGGCAGGGACTCCGGCCGCGACTCGTGATCACCACGCGGGGGCTGACGAAGCGCTACGGCACGACGACGGCGCTCGATGCCGTCGACCTCGACGTTCCCGAGGGATCCATCTATGGCCTCGCGGGACCCAATGGCGCGGGCAAGACCACGTTGCTGGGAATCATCGCCGGCCTCCGCGACGTCACCGAGGGCGAGGTCACCATCGGCGTCCCCCGGAACGACATCGCCGTCTTGTCCGACACCCCGCAGTTCGAGAAGTGGCTGACGGGGCGCGAGGTCGTCTCCCTCGCCCTTGAGCTCTCATCCCCGGGGGCGGACACCGCGCGCGTCGAGCAGGTTCTTGCTGAGACCGGCCTCGCCGAGGCCGCGCGCCGCCGCGTCGGCGGATACTCACGGGGCATGCTCCAGCGCCTCGGCATCGCCGCGACCCTCGTCTCCCGGCCGCGCCTCATCCTCCTGGACGAACCCGCGTCGGCGCTCGACCCGCAGGGCAGGCGCGAGGTGCTTGACCTGATCGCGCGGCTCCGGGGCTCCGCGACCATCCTCTTCTCGAGCCACATCCTCGCGGACGTGCAAGAGGTCTGCGACACCGTGGGGATCCTGCGTGGCGGGCGACTCCTGTTCCAGGGCCCCCTCCACCAACTGCTGGTCGGCTCGGCCGTTCCCCGGTACGAGGTCCGCCTGCGCGGCGAGACCGCGCCGAGCATCGCCGCTCTCCGCGCCGAGACGTGGGTTACCGATGTCAAAGAGTTCGACGCCGGGGCGTTCCTGGTCGAAGCCAGCACCCTCGCCGAGGCGGAGGCGGGCCTGCCTCGGGCGCTCGCAAGCGCAGGTGCGTCTGTCGTGTCGATGAGGCCAGAAGAGGTCTCCCTCGAACGCGCCTTCCTGGAGTTGACGCAATGAACCTCTGGCGCCTCGAAGTGCTGCGCGTGATGCGGACTCGCCGCTGGATCGCGCTCGTCGCCGTCTATGTCGGGTTCGGCCTCCTCGGGCCCTTGAGCGCGAAGTACATCGCCAAGATCCTCGAACTCTCTGGGAGCGGGAAGGATGGCGTCGTCATCAAGTTCCCGCCGCCCGTGCCCGCCGACGGGATCGCCCAGTACATGAACAACGCACTCCAGATCGGGACGATCGTCGCCGTGATCGTTGCGGCCGGCGCGCTCGTCTTCGACGCCATCCCCGAGATGGGCGTCTTCCTCCGGACTCGGGTACCGAGCGTCTGGCGCATCCTCGTGCCCCGCCTCGTCGTCTCGCTCGCCGTGTGCGTCGCGGCCTTCGTCCTCGGGACTGCGGCCGCGTGGTACGAGACCTCGGTGTTGCTCGGCCCCCTCAGCGTCTCCGCCCTGGCGTGGGGAACGCTCCTCGGTGCGCTCTTCCTCGCCTTCCTCGTGGCGCTCGTCGCCGCGATCGCCCAGGTGGCGCGCGGCATCCTTGGGACCGTGATGGGGTCGCTCGTCGTCCTCATCGTGCTGCCGATCCTCGGGGTCGTCCACGCCATCCAGGTCTACCTCCCGACCCGCCTCGGCGGAGCTCTGACCGAGCTGGTCGGCGGCGTGCCAGCGGGCGACTTCTGGAGGTCGGCCCTCGTCACCCTCGTCGCGATCGCCGGACTGCTGGCGCTCGCCGCGCGGGGGGCACGGAGGCGCACAGCGTAGGTGCGCGCGGGCCGCACCGAGGCCCAATTGCCCCTGAATTCGCCTATTTGCGTGACGTCCATCACGTCCAGATTGTGGTGCTTCTCTCTTCCCGCCTTGGGGTGTGACGGACCCCTCACCGCTCCGCTTGAAAGCGCTTTCCCGCCGGTACACGATCAAGGTGTAGGGCCAAGACAGAAGGCGGTGAGAACGATGACTGAGACCACAACTCGGGTGTGGACCGATCAATCGAGCGACGCCGAGGTCATCCTCGCGGTGCGCGAGGGAGACGCCGACGCCTTCCGAGTTCTCTTCGAGCGCCACGGCAACGCCGCGCGCCGCGTCGCGTTCGCCTACACCTCCGTGCCGAGCGACGTCGATGACATCGTCTCGGACGCCTTCGAGGCCGTCCTTCGCGCCCTCCAGGGCGGCAACGGACCGACGGAGGCGTTCCGCGCCTACCTCTTCACCGTCATCCGCCGCACGGCTCGCGACCTCAAGCGCCGGACCGAGCGCATGACGCCCTGCGAAGACATGGCCGTCCACGACACCGCGCTGGGGCGCATCGCCCCGAGCTCCGACCCGACGATCGCGAAGTTCGAGCAGGGCGCCGTCGCCGACGCCTTCCAGTCACTCCCCGAGCGCTGGCAGATCGTGCTGTGGTACACGGAGATCGAGAAGAAGACCCCTGCGGAGATCGCCCCGAGCCTGGGGCTGACGCCCAACGGCGTCGCGGCCCTCGCCTACCGCGCCAGGGAGGCGCTGCGCCAGGCGTACCTGCAGGAGCACCTCGCCGAGGTCGACGACACGGCGTGCCTCTCCGTCTTCCAGGACCTCGCCGGATTCGTCCGAGGCTCCCTGACCCGGCGCGACCTCGAGTACGTCACGGCGCACCTGCGCTCGTGCGAGCGATGCCGCGACCTCGTCGCCGAGCTCGAAGACGTGAACGCGATGCTCCGCTAGGCCGAGCGGCCGAGCCCCACGCGCGCCTGACCCAGCACCCGCGTTCCCGCGTACGCCACCACCGTTTGACCGGCGGCGACGCCGCGCGCCGGCGCGTCCAGTTCGGCGACCAGCCGCCCCCCGTCGACCCGCACGCGCGCCTCCATGGGCTCGCCGTGCGCCCGCACCTGCACGGCGCACGCGACCGGCCGGTCCGCTGGCACGTCGTCCGCGAGCCACACGACCTCGTCCCCGTCGATGCGCCTGACGGACAGCAGCGTCTCGGGCCCGACGACGACGACGTTCGATTCCGTCCGCACCTCGGTGACGTAGCGTGGCGCCCCGTCGGCGGCGGGCCGGGGTAGGCGGAGTCCCTTCCGCTGGCCGACGGTGAAGGCATAGGCGCCCCCGTGCTCGCCGACGACGGCGCCGGACTCATCGACGATCTCGCCCGGGCGCTCGCCGAGTCGCCGCTGAAGGAAGCCCTGGGTGTCGCCGTCCGCGACGAAGCAGATGTCGTACGAATCCGGCTTGTTCGACACCCCGAGGCCGCGAGCCGCCGCCTCCGCTCGCACCTCGGACTTCGACGCCACCTCGCCGAGCGGGAACATGGCCCTGGCAAGACGATCGCTCCCCAAGACGGCGAGGACGTAGGACTGGTCCTTCGCTGCGTCCGCCGCTCGATGGAGTTCCCGCGCCCCGTCGTCGCGGACCACGATTCGCGCGTAGTGGCCCGTGCACACGGCGTCGAAACCGAGGGTCGAGGCGCGTTCGAGGAGTGCCTCGAACTTGATGTGCTGGTTGCACCGGACGCACGGATTGGGCGTGCGTCCGGCCGCGTATTCGTCGAGGAAGTCGGCGATCACTCGATCCTCGAACTCCTCGCTCAGGTCCCACACGTAGTACGGGATGCCGAGGCGATCGGCGGCCCGGCGGGCGTCGTTGGAGTCCTCGATCGAGCAGCATCCTCGCGAGCCGGTCCTGAACTCGTCGCGGTTGCGGCTGAGCGCCATGTGAACCCCGACCACGTCGTGGCCGGCGTCGACCGCGCGTGCCGCGGCGACGGCCGAGTCGACGCCGCCCGAGAGTGCGGCGAGAACCTTCATTAGCCGCGCACGACCTTCGCGGGCGCGAGCGCGGGCGCGCGCCCGCCGATCCGCCGCGCCTTCTCGATGGCCTCGGGGAGGTGCTCAAGGAGCGCGCGCACGTCGTCGCGAGTCGAATCGTGTCCCAGCGAGAAGCGCATGGTCGATGCGGCGTCCTCGGCACTGCGGCCCATCGCGCGCAGCACGTGGCTCGCCTGAGCCACGCCGGCGGTGCACGCCGATCCGTTGGAGGCCTCGACGCCGTGCGAGTCGAGGACGTACATCAGCGCCTCAGCCGCGCACCCGGGGAAGACGAAGTGGGCGTTGCCTGGTAGACGCAGGGGCCCAGGCTCTGGTCCGGAGAGGACGGCGTCGGGGGCGATCCCTCGCACGCCATCGATGAGCTCCCGCTGCAGCGCGGCCAACCGGTCGGCCTCGGCGTCGATCGAGCCGGCTGCTTCCGTGACGGCGACGGCCATCGCCCGTGCTCCGGCGGCGTTGAGCGTCCCCGAGCGCACCTTCCGCTCCTGCCCGCCGCCGTGGGCGAGCGGCGTCATCGCGGCATCCTTGCGCGCGAGCAGGACGCCGATGCCGACGGGCCCGCCGAACTTGTGCGCGCTTGCGGCCGCGGTCGCGAGCCCCGACCGTCCGAAGTGGAACGGAACGTGGCCGACGGCCTGCACCGCGTCGGAGTGGACGGGAATGCCGTACTCGCCCGCGATCGCCACCGCCTGGTCCACGGGCTGCACGGAACCGACCTCGTTGTTCGCCCACATGAGCGAGACGAGCGCGATGTCGTCCGCGTGCCCGACGACCTCGGCACGGAGCGCATCGAGATCGACGAATCCGTCGCCATCAACGGGGAGGACGACCGCGGTCGCCCCGTGCTCCCGCTCGAGCCACAGGGCCGGGTCGAGGCCCGCGTGGTGCTCGACGGCGGACGTCACGATCCGCGTGCGCCGCGGCTCCCGCGCACGCCGCGCCCAGTACATCCCCTTGAGCGCGAGGTTGTCGGCCTCCGTCCCTCCCGAGGTGAAGATCACCTCTCCGGAAGCGGCGCCGAGCGCCAGCGCGACGGCGTCTCTCGCATCCTCGACCACCGACCGCGCGAGGCGACCCGACCGGTGGAGCGCGCTCGGGTTCCCCACCCGCGCCAGCTCCTCCACGTACGCGTCGCGCGCCGCGGCGAGCATGGGTGTCGTGGCGGCGTGATCGAGGTAGTGCGAGGCCATCCGGCGATTGTACGGGTCGACGCGTCGGTCCTTCCAGGCCGCGCATTTTGGGCCTTTCGGCACGCGAAGGCAAGAAATGTGTGACATGGGTCACATTCGAAACGTTCCGAAAAGCGCGCGTAACACGAGCCTCGTACTCTCGTGTGAGGAACGTGCAAGGGGCCGCGGAGGATCCGACGGCTGGGGGCGCGTGGGGCAAGGGGCGAGGCGTGACCGAGGACGAGAAGCCGCGGTGGGACTGGTGGCTCACGGGCTGCGCCTGCGTGGCAGCCGCCCTCGTCGCCGCCACCGCGCTTGTCGTGGGCGTGGACGAATCCACGACGAGCACCACCGTCGTGTCGCCGCCCCACGGCCTGGCGTCGACGTCGGGAATCCCGAGCTCTCACCCGACCGGGGCAACGAACGTCTCTGCGCGGTTGCCCGATGACGACACCTCCGCGTCGGGCGCGTGATTCCCCTCACATTGGGCTGAATTGTCGGGATTGCTCCCGTAGCGTCGTTCGTTAGGCGCTCGGGAGAGGTGACATGACGCGACGCTTGAGCATCGAACAATGGTTGGCGATCATCGTGGCGCTCCTCGTCGTCGGGGTCGTCCTGGCCAGCGCGTCGGCGAGTATCGCGCGAGCCAACGCCGTCGCGGACGCGGCGGCGACTACGCCCGACGAGGCCGGCGCGATCGGCGACACGCGGGTTCGCGACGCGTCAGTATCGAGCCGCCGACTCGCCGCGTCCCTCGGGTCCGCAGGGCCCTCCGTCTCCGCCTCGGCGGAAGGGTCTCTCGCCTCATCCGCGGCGGACCAGGCTCCGACCGACCCCACATCGGGAAGCGTCACGCCCGCTGCCCCGACCCTGGCCACCACGACAACCGCCGCGACGACGACCACGGCGACGACCGCGACGACCACGGCGCCGGCCACGACGACGACCACGGCCACGACGACGACCACGGCCACGACGACGACCACGACGCACGACGACGACGACCACGGCGGCCCCTCCCCCACCGCCCTCGTCGGTCAGCTACTACGCGGCAGACACGGGCGACTTCTGCGCGCGCCTCAGCGGCGTGCGGACCAACGCCGGATTGCCCGCCCTCGCGTCATGCACCCAGACGGCCGCGCTCCAAAACGTCGCGCTTCAGTTCGCCCAAGCGAAGACCGTCTGGCACGTCGGGACGAACGAGATCGTCGGGATCACGTACAAGGAGATGCCGGGCCTCGTCGCGAACTTCGTCGCCTCGTCGGCGCACTACGGGATCATCACAGCGGGCTCGGCGGGCGTCTCCGCGAAGGTCGGGTGCTACTACAGGGAGGACCCCGCGGACATGGGGTATCGCTACGTCGCCTGCATCGCCCAATTCACCTACTAGGGCGGCGGTGAAGGGTCCCGCGCCCGGGCGTACACTCCCGATTCATGGACATTGTGAGCGCGCGTCCCACGCCGGAGCAGACGTGGCACGAGGAGCAAACGGAGCGACTGACGCGCGGCGAGCGCGCGGCGGACCGCATGCGCAACCTCATGGGGAGCTGGGGTTTCGTCGGGGGATTCTTGCTCGCCATGGCCGCCTGGGCCGCGGCCAATAGTTTCGGACGCGGCTGGGATCCCTACCCGTTCATCCTGCTCAACCTCTTTCTCAGCATGCTCGCGGGCCTCCAGGGCGCGATCCTGCTCATCGCGGCGAAGCGTCAGGACGCGGTCGCCGCCGCCCTCGCGCAGCACGACTACGACACCAACCTCGCCGCGAAGCAGGACATTGAGGCGCTCCTCGCCATCAACAAACGGCAAGTCGACATGATCGAGGAGTTGCGAACCCTGCTGACCGAGCGCAAGCCCCGGCCTAAGCGCGCGCCCTGAGTTCCGCGATCGCCTGCGGCAGAACCTCGAAGAGATCGCCGACCACCCCGAAGTCGGCGATCTCGAAGATCGGGGCGTCCGGATCCGTGTTGACGGCCACGATCGTGCCGGAGCCCTGCATGCCGCCGCGGTGGTGGACGGCCCCCGAGATCCCGCACGCGACGTAGAGCGCCGGCGTCACGGTCGCGCCCGTCTGGCCGACCATGTGCTCGTGCGAAATCCAGCCCTCGTCCGTCGCGTCGCGCGACGCCCCGACGGCGGCGCCGAGCAGCTCCGCGAACTCGCGCACGGGGCCGTAGTCCCCGCCGGTTCCCCGCCCCCCTGCGACGACGACGGCAGCCTCCGCGAGGGGAACGCCTGCGGCGCCGACACCCTCGCGCGAGACGAGGGTCTCGAGGGGCTCGAATTCGGAGACGGCGACCTCGACGACGGCGCCGGCGCCGGGCGACGACGCGGGCTCGGCCTTGACGGAGTTCGGCCTCAGGAGCACGACGGCGCGCTCCGCGACGACCCGCGTGCGCACGAGCCACGTGGACGTCAACGCGGACTGCTCGGTCTCGACGGAGCCCTCGACGACCGCGACCGACGAGGCGTCGACGACCATGCCGGCGCCGACGCTCACCGCGAACCTCGTCGCGACCTCCTTGGACGCGAAGGTCGAGACGCCGAGGAGGACATCCACTCCCGCCGTCGCCTCCTCCAGGGCTCGGGATGCCGCGGCAGGGAGCGCGGCCCCCGCGCCGAGGGCCGCCACCCGCACCTCCTCGGCGCCGTGCGCGGCAAGCTCCGCCACGTCGGCCGTCGAGGGCGCGTCCCCCAGCCACACCGCGACCGCCGGCCCGAGCGCCCGAGCGGCGGTGAGGACCTCGAGCGTCGAGTGCGCCATCCCTTGCGGGCCGTGCTCGACCAGGACGCCGATCACGCGAATCCCCTCTCGACGAGGAACGCCGCAAGGTCCCTGCCGCCGTCCCCCGTGTCGTTGACGAGCCGCCTGTCGCTTTTCGGGGGCCGGGGCGTCGCGCTCACGACGCGAGTCCTCGCGCCCGCGGCGCCGACGACGGCCGGATCAAGCCCGAGGGTGGACGCCCCCCACTCCTCGATGGCAACGGCCCGCGCGGCGACGATCGCCTTGAAGTTTGGGTAGCGGGGTGTGTTCGCTTCGTCGGTCACGGACACGACCGCGGGGAGAGGGGCCGCCACGGTCTCGCGCGCGTCGGGCAGATGGCGAACGATGGTCGCGCGCCCCTCCGAAACGGCGAGCGACGACGCGAGCGTCAGCTGGGGCCAGCCCAGTTCCACTGCCAGGGCTGCGGGGACCATCGACGTCAGCCCGTCGAGCGAGGCCATGCCGGTGAGCACGAGATCGAGGGGCGCCTCATCCTCGAGCGCACGCGCGACGGCGGCGAGCACGCGTGCCGTTCCAAAGGCGTCGGAGCCCGCGATGGCGTCGTCCGTCACGCGGATCGCGCGCGCCGCCCCCAGTTGGAGAGCCTTGCGAACGGCGGCGCCGGAATCCGGCCCCCCGACCGTCGCCGCGACGACCTCTCCGCCGTGCTCCTCGACGAGCCGAACGGCGGCCTCGACCGCGTTTTCGTCGAGCTCGTTCATGCCGTCGTCAGCCCCGCGGGTGATCCTCCCGTCGGTGAACGACCGTGGCATCTGGATGTCGGGGACGTGCTTCACGCACACGAGAATCCGCATGCCGCAACTGTACCTAGCGGGGGGAACGCCCCGGGCCCGCCAGCCGTTCACGGGGTGCCCGCCACGTCATGGGAGGAGAGACCGTTGGACCCGCTGAGTCGCGCCCAGGCGCTCTTTACCCTCCAGGTCGACGCATACGTCGCCGCGGGCTACGCCGACATGACCGACTTCACCGAGGCCCAGTTCCGCGCGCTTCTCGAACCCCTGCGCGCCGGGGTCGATGCCGCGGTCGCGGGCGGGCTCGACATCGGAGCGACTCCCGACCACGCGCCGTTCGCCATCGTCGTCACCTCCCGGGTCGTCTCGCCCGGCCCCAGGGTCGCCGCCTTGCGCGCCCCCGGACGGGATCTGCCCGGTGCCATCGATCCCGGCCACCGCGACTCGCTCGACGCCTACGAGGCGATCCCGGGTCTTGAGGCGCCGGACGCGGACGCGTACCTGCTGCTCGACGTCGATCGCGGGGACGGCTTCCGGGAGATCACGCCAGACGACGCCGTTGGCGTGCTCGCGGATCGGGACAGGACGCCGCTCACCCTCGACGAGGGGCTGTCCCTTGCCGCAGTCCACCCCGGGGCGATCGAGCCAGACGCGGGGTTCCTGTTCGCAGGCTCGCGTCACCTCCGACGGGTGCCCGGCCTGTGGATCGCGGCTGGCGCGCCGATGCTCGGCTGGGGAGGCGTGGCGACGCCGGACGCATGGCTCGGGGTCGCGTCCGCGACCTCTCGCGTCGCGGCGTAACGCTCTCGACACTCGTCCGGGGGACAATGGTGGCCATGCCCACTGCCCCGAGCCCGACCCCTCACCGCCTCGGTGTCCACCTCGGGACGGCGGGCGCCTCCGTCTCCGTCTGGGCCCCCCACGCCACCGGCGTCGACCTGTGCCTCTTCGACGCCAAGGGCGAGGAGCGGAGGATCGCGCTCCTCGGGCCGCTCGCCGGCGCATGGCACGCCTGGGTCCCCGGCATCAAGGCGGGGCAGCGGTACGGCTTCCGCGCCCGAGGCCCCTGGGACCCCTCCCAGGGCCACGTCTACAACGAGGCCCGCCTGCTCCTTGACCCGTACGCCAGGGGAATCGACGGCGAAATCGCGCACGAATCGACGCCGGGGGCAGAGGCGTTCCTGAGCAGGGACGACCCGGCCGACTCCGCGCCGTTCGTCCCGCGCGGCGTCGTCCTCGCCGCGCCGCGCTCCGCCGCCGAGCGCGGACCGGGGATTCCGTGGGAGGACACCGTCGTCTACGAGGCCCACGTCAAGGGCCTCACCCAGGCGATGCCCGACGTCCCGGCCTCCATTCGGGGAACGTATGCCGCGCTCGGGCACGACGCCGTCGTCCGCCGCCTCCAGGGCCTCGGGGTGACGACGCTCGAACTCCTCCCGATCCACGCGTTCGCGAGCGAGATCCACCTCGAGCACTTGGGGCTCGCGAACTACTGGGGCTACAACACCCTCGGCTTCTTCGCCCCGCACGCCCCGTACGCGAGCGCCACGGCCCGCGCGAAGGGGCCGCAGGCCGTCGCCGAGGAGCTTCGCGCGGCGATCGCTGCGCTCCACCGCGGCGGGATCGAGGTCGTCCTCGACGTCGTCTACAACCACACGTGCGAGGGCGGGAGCGGCGGAAGGCAGGTGTCCTGGCGCGGGTTCGACAATCGCTCCTACTATCGCCACCTCGACGGCCAACCGGGGGTCCTCGACGACACGACGGGGACGGGAAACACCCTCGACTTCGGCGAGCCCCGGGTCGTCCAAATGGCGCTCGACTCGCTTCGCTACTGGATCACGGACTTCGGCGTCGACGGGTTCAGGTTCGACCTCGCGGCGACCCTCGGCCGCACCGGAAACGGATTCGAGGCGCGGCACCCGTTCCTCGTTGGCCTGACCACGGATCCGATTGTCGGAGGGGCCAAGCTGATCGCCGAGCCGTGGGACGTGGGGCTCGGCGGGTGGCAGACGGGCTCCTTCCCGTCCCCGATGGCCGAGTGGAACGACCGCTTCCGCGATTCGGTCAGGACCTTCTGGCTCACCGACGCGTCGCGAGCCGTCCACAAGAAGACCGGCCACGGCGTTCAGGACCTCGCGACGAGGCTCGCGGGCTCCTCGGACGTCTTTGGCCACGGCGACCCGCCCCTGTCGCGCGGTCCGCTCGCGTCCATCAACTTCGTCACCGCGCACGACGGCTTCACCCTGCACGACCTCACGGCGTTTCAGGACAAACACAACGAGGCGAACGGCGAAGCCGGCGCCGACGGCTCAAGCAACAACCGCTCATGGAACCACGGCGTCGAGGGCCCGACGGACGACCCCGCGGTCCTCGCCGCGCGCAGGCGCACGGAGCGCAACCTCCTCGGCACCCTCCTGCTCTCAGCCGGGGTACCGATGATCGTCGCCGGAGACGAGATCGGTCGAACGCAACATGGGAACAACAACGCGTATTGCCAGGACAACGAGATCTCCTGGGTCGACTGGGATCTTGAGCCGTGGCAATCGTCCCTGCGCGCGACGACCGCGTACCTCCTCCGGCTGCGCAACGAGAACGCGGTGTTGCGCCCGACGACGTTCTACGAGGGCAGGGACCGCGACGTGTCTCGCCGCGACGACCTCGCGTGGTTCAGCGGGTCGGGCAACGCGGAGTCCGAGCAGTGGTGGCACGATTCCTCGGTGCGCGTGCTGCAGATGATGCGCTCGCTCGCCGAGGGGCCCGACGCCCTCATCGTGATCAACGGCTACGCCTCTCCCGCGTCCGTCGCAATCCCGGCCGACGGCGGCGCACCGTGGCGCCTCGCGTGGGACAGCGCGTGGGACTCGCCAGAGTCCGACGAGGCGCGCGACGCGAGGGCGGGCGAGCCGCTCGCCCCCGGTTCGTCGACCGAACTCACCGAGTTCTCGCTCCGGCTCTACCTCAGCGCAGCGGACGGGGCCTAGCCCGCGAGGTCATTCGCCTTGTCGATCAGGTCCTGCTGCGTGTCGCTTTGCCCCCCGTCGTTGAGGATTCCCCCGGGGTCGTGGGCGCCCGCGATGAGCAGCGCCTGGATGTCGACGACGTCGATCACGCCCGCGAGGTACGACCCCCGGGCGTCGAATCCGACGAGGGGCATCGACAGCCGGCCCTCCTTGTCCGTCGGGCTAATCGCGTAGAGGCCGTCCGACAGGCGCCACGTGCCGCCGTCGTCGACGAGGAAGACCACCGCGTTGCCGGCGCCCCGCACCGCCTTGTCCATGTTCACCCCGGGCGCCGCGTCGCCGATATCGATCGCGACGTTGCCCGTTTGCTGGCCCATGACCGGCAGGTGAATGGAGAACGTCGCGAGGACGTGGGTCTGGCCCGACGGCGTCCGTCTCGGTCTCCGCGCCCGTGAACTTCCCCGTGAGGATCGAGTCCGCGCCCGTGTACGTCGAGGCGTACGCCCCGGTCGCCCCGAGGACGTACTCCTTGACGCTCCTGGGTCCCGCGACGGGCGCCGCAATGGTACTCGCCCTGCCGGTAACAGGGAGAAGTCATCCCACGCGGCGACCTCGTCGGCGCTCGGGCCGCCGCTGCACGCGGCGAGCCCGAGCGTCGCGGCCGCGAGGGCAAGCGCCGGACGGAGCGGCACGCACGAAACCCTTCATTCCCCCAGGGTAAACCCGAGAGCGGCCGCTATGCCTGGGCGACCAACCCGAGTTCCGCGGACGACGTCAGGAGGTCGTGGCGCGGCACCACCCTCACCGTGTAGCCCCACGGCCCCGACTCCTCGAGCCGGGTGTGCGCCACGAAGGTCTCAATGCCGTCGGCCGTGCCTTCGAGGTCCATCGGCGCGACCGCGTACTCCGCGGCCTCGCCTCGACTGTCGAGGGAACCGGAGAGCATCTGGACCGCGACATCCGAGGGCGCGAGCCCCCCGAGGTCCACCTGCGCCCGGATCGTCACCTCTCGTCCGATGAGAACGGGCGTGCCGAGACCCTCCGACCAGACGTGGCGAACCGCGACCGCCGGCCACGCGGCTCGAACGCGGGCCTTCCACGCCGCGAGGGCCTTCGCGGGTGCGCCGCCATCGGCGGCGAGCGCCGCCGCCGCGCGCGACGCGGGAACGTACTCCTTCTCGGTGTAGTCCCTCACCATGCGCGTCGCCTGGACCTTGGGGCCAAGCGTCGCGAGGGTGTGGCGCACGCGCGCGAGCCACTCGGTGGGAATGCCCGCCGCGTCGCGCGCGTAGTACAGCGGCGCCACCTCGCGCTCGATCAGGTCGTAGAGGGCGGCGGCCTCGATGTCGTCGCGCCTGGCCTCGTCGACCACGCCGTCGGCCGTGGGAATCGCCCACCCGTTGGACTCGTCGTGCCACTCGTCCCACCAGCCGTCGAGGACGGAGAGGTTGAGCGCGCCGTTGAGCGCGGCCTTCATGCCGGACGTCCCGCACGCCTCGAGAGGCCGGAGCGGGTTGTTGAGCCACACGTCGCAACCCGGGTAGAGCTTCTCCGCCATCGCGATGTCGTAGTTCGGGAGGAAGACGATGCGGTGGCGCACGTCGGCGTCGTCCGCGAACGCGACGAGCTGCTGGATGAGCGCCTTGCCGCCCTCGTCGTGGGGGTGCGCCTTGCCGGCGACCACAATCTGGATGGGCCGCTCCGGGTGGAGGAGGAGCGCCTTGAGGCGATCCGGGTCGCGGAGCATGAGGGTGAGCCGCTTGTACGTGGGAACGCGCCGCGCGAAGCCCATGGTGAGGACGTCGGGGTCGAGCGCGTTCTCGACCCACCGAAGCGAGGCGGCGGAGGCGGCTCGCTGGAGCCCCGAGGAGCGCAGCCGCGCCCGCGCCTCCGTCACGAGCGTCTGACGCATCTCGTGCTTGAGGGCCCACAGCTCGGCGTCCGAGACCGCGTCGGTGAGCCAGGCCTCGTCGGTCCGCACGCGCTCGGCGGTCAGCGACGCGAGGCGGGAGTCCACCCACGTCGGGCCGTGCACGCCGTTCGTGATCGAGCCGATCGGCACCTCCTCGCCCTCGAAGCCGGGCCACAGGTTCCCGAACATCTCCCGGGAGACGGCGCCGTGGAGGACGGAAACGCCGTTCGCGATCCCGCCAAGCCGAAGGCCCATGAAGGCCATGTTGAAGACGTCGGGGTTGACGACCCCGTTGCGTTCCGCGCCGAGCGCGAGGATGTCCTCGACGTCCACCCCCCACGACGGGGCGGAGAAGTGCTGCTCGATCATCGCGCGGGGGAAGCGGTCGATGCCCGCGGGGACCGGCGTGTGCGTGGTGAAGACCGTGCCGCCCCGCACCGCCTCCAGGGCCTCGCCGAACGCCCAGCCCTCGGCGACCAGCTCGCGGATCCGCTCGACGCCGAGAAAGCCCGCGTGGCCCTCATTCATGTGGAAGACGGTGGGCGCAGGGGCGCCCGTGAGGCGAGAGAAGGCGCGAAGCGCGCGGACGCCGCCGACGCCGAGAAGGATCTCCTGCAGGAGCCGCTCGTCCTCTCGCCCGCCGTAGAGGCGCTCGGTCAGCCCGCGAAACTCCGGGGCGTTCAGGTGCGTGCTCGCATCGAGAAGGAGCATCGGGACCCGCCCCACGTCCGCGCGCCACATCTGAGCGTGCAGGACCTTGCCGTCGGCGACCTCGATCGCGATGGTCGCGGGGGCGTCGTCCTCCTCGCGCACGAGGGTCAGCGGCATGCCGACCGGATCCAGGTGCGGGTACGACTCCGTCTGGCGACCGGTCGCGTCGAGCCCCTGCCGGAAGTAGCCGGCGCCGTACAGGAGGCCGACCGCGACGATCGGCACCCCGAGGTCCGACGCGCTCTTCAGGTGGTCTCCCGCGAGAATTCCGAGCCCGCCGGAGTACTGCGGCATCGCGGCGGCGATGCCGTACTCCGGCGAGAAGTACGCGATCGCCTCGGGACCCCCGGAGACCTCGCTCGCGTACCAGGACGGATCCGTGAGGTACCGATCGAGATCCGCGACGGCGGCGTCGATCCGGGCGAGGAGCGCCTTGTCGCCCGCGATCGCCGCGAGCCGCGAGCCGCTGAGCGAATGCAGGAACGTCACGGGGTTGCCCCGCGCCCGCTCCCACGCGTCGGGGTCGAGGCTAGAGAAGAGCTCGCGCGTGGGCGCGTGCCACGACCACCGAAGGTTGCGGGAGAGGCTCTCGAGGCCGCTCAGGGCAGGGGGCAGGACGGTTCTGACGGTCACGCGTTCGCGAGGTTTCACGGACGAAGGCTACCCGTGTCGTGTATCCGCCGTGTAACGCGGGTGTGAGGCGCGCAACCCCGAGTTTCCCGGTGCGGCAGAACCCCGGTAGTTTCGAACCATGGCTTCCGCCCCGCGCCCGACCGTTGGACGCATTCCGGTGCTCGGCGTTGGGCCCTCTCTCGAGGAGGGCAGGTGGCCGGCCAAGGCCGTCGTCGGCGAGGCCGTGCCCATATCGGCGACCATCGTCCGGGAGGGCCACGACGCCGTCGGCGCCACCCTTCTCGTCACCGACCCGGGCGGGAACACCACGTCGACGCCCATGCCGTGCGTGGATCCCGGGCTCAGCCTCTTCCGGGTCCCCACGATTCCCTCGACCATCGGCGACTACACGTTCGCCGTCGAGGCATGGTCGGATCCGGTTGGGTCGTGGCTCGCGTCCGCGCGCGTCAAGCTCCACGCCGGCCAGGACATCCAGCTGGTGCTCGCGGAGGGCGTCGCGGTGCTCGAGCGCGCCGCCGAGGAGGTCCACCGGTCGGCCGCCGACGCCCGGCTCCTGTTCGGCGCGATCGCGTCGCTGAGCGACGACCACCTCGATCCGGAGGCGCGCCTGGCCGCGGCGATGAGCCCCAAGGTTGTCGCCCTCCTCCACCGCGCGCCGCTGCGGGAGTGGGTGACGCGATCGGCCGACTACCCGCTGCGCGTCGATCGCGAGCGCGCCCTCGTCAGCGCGTGGTACGAGATGTTCCCGCGCTCGGAGGGCGCGACGTACGACGAGACGACGAAGGCCTGGCGGTCGGGAACCCTCGCGACGGCGGCGAAGCGCCTCCCCGCGATCGCGCGCATGGGCTTCGACATCGTCTACCTCACCCCGGTCCACCCCATCGGCACATCCTTCCGCAAGGGGCGGAACAATTCCCTCGACGCCCTGCCAGGGGACCCGGGCAGCCCCTACGCGATTGGCTCCGCCGAGGGCGGGCACGACGCCATCCACCCGGAGCTCGGGACGATGGAGGATTTCGTCGCGTTCGCGGCCAAGGCGAGCAAGGCCGGGTCTCGAGCTGGGCCTCGACCTCGCCCTCCAGTGCTCGCCCGACCACCCGTGGGTCGCGGAGCACCCGGAGTGGTTCGGGGTCCGGGCCGACGGCTCCATCGCGTACGCGGAGAATCCGCCGAAGAAGTACCAGGACATCTACCCCCTGAACTTCGACCGCGACCCCGAGGGCATCTACCGCGCCATCCGGGACGTCGTGCAGGTGTGGATCGATGCGGGCGTCACCGCGTTCCGCGTCGACAACCCCCACACCAAGCCGTTGACTTTCTGGGAGCGCCTCCTTGCCGACGTTCGCGGGAGCCACCCGGAGGTCATCTTCCTGAGTGAGGCGTTCACCGTCCCCGCGATGATGCACACCCTCGCAAAGATCGGATTCCACCAGTCGTACACGTACTTCACGTGGCGGCCGACGGCGGAGGAGATGGGCGAGTATCTCACCGAGCTCGCCGGAGCAAGCTCGTTCTACATGCGGCCCAACTTCTGGCCCACGACCCACGACATCCTCACGCCCGACATGCAGGCGGGGGGTGCCCCGATCTTCGCCGCACGGGCGGTGGTCGCCGCGACCGGATCGCCCTCGTGGGGCATCTATTCGGGATACGAGCTCGTCGAGAACGTCGCGCGGCCGGGGGTCGAGGAGCAGATCGACAACGAGAAGTACGAGTTCAAGCCGCGGACGTGGGCGCGGGCGCGCAAGATCGGAATCGCGCACCTGTTGACCAAGCTCAACGAGGCGCGCCGCGAGCACCCGTCGCTCCAGCGGCTTCGCGGCCTGACCGTCCACCCGACGAACAATCCCGCGATCCTGTGCTTCTCCCGCCACATCCCCGCAACGGAGTCGCCCACGGGGGCCGCGGATTCCGTCATCGTCGCCGTCTCCTTCGACCCGCACGCCGAGCAGGCGACCACCGTCACGTTCGACCCCACGGCGGTCGGGCTGGAGGAGGGCGACCGGTTCCAGGTGGACGACCTGTTGACGGGCGAATCCTTCGAATGGGGCGAGTCCTTCTACGTGAAGCTGGGCCCGGCGACCTCCATGGCGCACGTCGCCGCCGTGAGGCGCTCGTGAGGCGCCGCGAGCCCCGGGGCGGGCGGTAGGACATGGGACGGAAGATCGATCCCGCGCTCCTCGCCGAGGTCGCCGCAGGCATGCACCACGAGCCGCACGCCGTCCTTGGCGCCCACTCCGACGGCGCGGGTGGCGTCTCCATCCGCGTCCTCCGACCGCTAGCGAGCACGGTCAGCATCGAGACGCTTGACGGCACGTTCGAGGCGACGCACGAGCACGAAGGCATCTGGGTCACGAACATCGAGGCGGCCGAGCCGCCCGACTACCGGGTGCACGTGACCTACGACGCCGGGGAGATCGTCCAGGACGACCCCTACCGATTCCTGCCAACCCTGGGGGACCTCGACCTGCACCTCATCCGGGAGGGCAGGCACGAGCGGCTGTGGGAGGCCCTGGGAGCGACGGTCCGACACTTCCCGTCCGTGCTCGGCGACGTCGAGGGAACGTCGTTCGCCGTGTGGGCGCCGAACGCCAGGGTCGTGAGGGTCGCGGGGGACTTCAATCACTGGCAGGGTTCGTTGCACGCCATGCGCGTCATCGGGTCCTCGGGGATCTGGGAGCTCTTCGTCCCGGGGGTCGGCGCCGGGACCCGCTACAAGTTCGAGGTCCTCGGCCGCGACGGCCACTGGCAGCAGAAGGCGGACCCGATGGCCCGCGCCACGGAGGCGCCACCCCGGACTGCCTCCGTCGTCGCGGAGGACGCCCACGTGTGGCGGGACGCTTCGTGGATGGCGGCCCGCGAGTCGCGGACGCCGCACCGCGAGCCCATGAGCGTCTACGAGGTTCACCTCGGCTCGTGGAAACCCGGCCTGTCCTACCGTCAGCTCGCGAAGGAGCTCGTCGACTACACGCGCGAGGCGGGCTTCACCCACGTCGAGTTCCTCCCTGTAGCGGAACACCCGTTCGGCGGATCGTGGGGCTACCAGGTGACCTCGTACTACGCGCCGACGGCGAGGTTCGGATCCCCCGACGACTTCCGCTTCCTCGTCGACGCGCTTCACGAGGCAGGCATCAGCGTCCTCCTCGACTGGGTGCCTGGCCACTTCCCGAGAGACGAGTGGGCGCTCGCGCGCTTCGACGGCACCCCGCTCTACGAGCACCCGGACCCGCTTCGCGGCGAACAGCCGGAGTGGGGAACGCTCGTCTTCGACTTCGGGCGCCCGGAGGTAAGAAACTTCCTTGTCGCGAACGCCCTGTATTGGCTCAAGGAATTCCACGTCGACGGCCTGCGCGTCGACGCGGTCGCTTCCATGCTCTACCTCGACTACTCCCGCAAGGCCGGCCAGTGGCGCCCCAACATCCACGGCGGGCGCGAGAATCTCGACGCGATCGCGTTCCTCCAGGAGGTCAACGCGACGTGCTACCGCCACTGCCCCGGCATCGTCATGATCGCGGAGGAGTCGACGGCGTGGCCGGGGGTCACCGCCCAGACGAGCGCGGGGGGCCTCGGATTCGGCCTCAAGTGGAACATGGGGTGGATGAACGACACCCTGCGCTACGTCACGGAGGAGCCGGTCAATCGCTCGCACCACCACGGCATCGCGACGTTTTCGATGATGTACGCGTTCTCCGAGCAGTTCCTCCTGCCGCTCAGCCACGACGAGGTGGTCCACGGGAAGGGATCGCTCTGGGGCCGCATGCCGGGCGACGCGTGGCAGAAGGCGGCGAACGTTCGCGCGCTCCTCGCCTACCAGTGGACGCACCCCGGCAAGAAGCTCGATCTTCATGGGGGACGAGTTCGCCCAGGAGGCCGAATGGTCAGAGGGGCGATCGCTCGATTGGTGGCACCTCGAGGAGCCCCTCCACTCGGGCGTCCAACGCCTCGTCCACGACCTCAACGCGATCTACGTCGCGAACCCGCAGTTGTGGGAACTGGACTCCGACGCCGCGGGCTTCGAGTGGATCGATGCGGACGACGCGAGCCACAACGTCCTCGCCTACCTGCGACGCGACGGCGAGGGTCGACCCGTCGCCATCGCCGTGAACTTCGCCGGGGTTCCCCACGAGGGCTACCGCCTCGGCCTCCCGAGCGGCGGCCCGTGGGACGAGATCCTCAACACGGACTCCTCGATCTACGGGGGGTCGGACGTCGGCAACCTCGGGAAGGTCGTCGCGGAGGAGCGCGCACACGGGCGGTGGTCGCACTCTGCCGTGCTCAGGCTCCCGCCGCTCGCCGCGGTCGTGCTGCGCCCGGGAGACGCCCCCTAGAACAGCGCGGAGGCCAAGGCTCGGCGCGCGTCGGCGACGGCCGGGTCGCTGCCCCCCACGACGTCGAAGAGGTCGACCAGGCGTGCCCTCAGCCGGTCCCGGTCGTCGCCGCTCGCGTCCCGAACGGCGTCGACGAGACGCGCGAAGGCCGCCTCCGGGCGCCCCATCGCGACCTCGGCATCCGCGGCGGCGAGGGCGGCGTCCCTATCCCCCGCCGCGCCGTCCGCCGCGGCGATGAGCGCTGCGAGATCGGCGTCGATCGTTCGCTGGAAGTGGCGGGCGCGCGCGAGGCCTATGCGCGCGTCGGCGTCCTTCGGGCTCTCGCGCAGCGCCTGCTCGTACACCTCGATCGCCGCCGCCGCGTCGCCTCGCTCCATCGCCTCGACGGCCGCGAGGTGCGGCACCGGCGCGGGCGCAGGGGCCTCGCCTCCTGAGTCGGGGGGACGCCTCGCCCGCGGCGAGGGCGGCCGAGGCCGCGATCTCGATCACCTGGTCGAACACCGAGGCGATCTGCTCGGGGGAGGCCGAGCCCTGGAAGAGCGGCGCCGGCCGGCCCGCGATGATTCCCACGACGGCGGGCACCGAGTAGACCTGGAGGGCCTCGGCGATCGCGGGATTGCGCTGAATCTCGCAGCCGACGACCTCGAGTCGCCCGGCGTAGTCGGCGGCGACGGTCGCGAGGGACCCGACGAGGTCGCGCGACGCCGGACTGACGTCGGCCCACAGGGCGAGGATGACGGGGATGCGCCGGGAACGCTCGACGATCGCGCCGAAGTTCTGCTCGGTCACCTCCTCGACCGAAGGGTTCGCGGGCGCTGGCGTGCCGCCACTCAGGGAAGAGAGGTCCACGGCGCCGTGGCCGCCGACCGGAAGTTGCTCGGACACTAGCCCTCCGTAAGGGTGACGTCGACGAGGTGGTGATCGGCCGCCACGACCGACGGCAGGAGCGACGAGTCTTGGGGAACGCTCAAGACGACGAAGTCGCGATAGTGATGGACGACGCGGTCGGACAGCGCTCCCTCAAGAAGAGCCTTGTCCGACGCTGGCAGCGACAGCTGCGCGCCCGGAACGGTGAAGACGCTCGTCACGGTCACGGGCACGAAGACGAGCAGCCCGCCTTCCGCGGTCACGACGGCGAGGGCCTCGTCCGATCGCGCGCTGATCTTGTCTTCGTATGTCCCGGCGCGCCCCGCCGCCGCCGCGGCGAGGGCGGCCCTCGACGAGAACATGCGCTCGCGGTACGCATCGGGCGCGAACGTCGCCTCTTCGGGCTCACCCTTGGTCAGGACGTCGACGTAGGCGTCGATCGCTTCCTGCGGCGTGAGAGAGAACCCCTCGGCGTCGAGGGGAACGCTCGAGAATCCGACGGCCTGGTTCGGCATCGCCGGGATGACGGCTCCGGGGAGCATGTGCGCCCACTCCCGCAGCTGATAGGCCGATCGGGCATCGTCCTGTACCCACATCAGGACGAGCGGAGTCAGGGTCGCGTCCGGCGGCGCCGTGATCACAAGCATCGAGCGGGGCCAGTCGGACGCCACCGGACCGTAGACCGCGAGAATGTCGCTCGGAATGACGTCGGGAGCCGAGCCCCCCGCAGCCGCGACGAGATAGGACGCCGCGCGGACGGCGGCGGCGTCGCCTCCCACCCTCAGGGCGGCGACCTCCGTCTTCTTCGCCGCGTCCGCGGCCTCGAGTTCGGCGAGCGTGTCCGAGATGATCGCCGTCGACTGGCCCTCGAGCACCGCTCCGGGGTTGGAGAAGCTCGGCGTGACGGAGGGGACGGGAAGGGGGATCTCGCATCCGGAGAGCGCGAGGGCCGAGGCGGCGAGGACGCCCGCGATGACCCACCTGCGCGGCGCGGTCACTCTTCTCCCTCCGTGGAGGGCGCCTCGTACGGCGACGTCGATGGGGCGTCCTCGCTCGCCTTCCCGCGGCGACGCCGCCCGCGCCGCGACGTGCTTGCCGCCGCGTCGGCGGCCTCGTCGTCGCCGGCCCTGCCGCCGCTGGCGTCGCCCGCGTCGTCCTTGCCCACGCTGTCCTCGCCTGCATCGGCCTTGCCTGCGTCGGCCTTGCCTGCATCGGCTGCAGCCTTCGCCTCGGCCTTCGCCGCAGCCTTCGCCTCGGCCTTCGCGCGACGCCGCTCCTTGCGCGACGGTCCGGCGGGAGCGTCCTCCGCGGGAGCTGCCTCGACCGCGGGGGCCCGGACGGGCGCGAGCCACGCGATGGCGAAGAGGATGAAGCTGATCGCTACCGCGACGGCTCCCGCGGAGATCGCGGGCCACGCCCAGCCGTACCCCGGATCGCGGGAGACCTCGATCGACACGCGGTCGAGCGGGGTGTGGCTGCGCGTGATGATCACCACCACGAGCCCCTCCGGCACGTCCCCCGGTCGAATGTGGACCTCCTGGTATCCGACGACGTTGGAACGCCAGATGTCGCCCGTCATCTCGTTGCCGTCGTACGAGTACACGTTGGGGCGCATCGTCCAGACGTCCGTCCACGACGACAAGCCGCGAACGACGATCGACGACTCGCCGCGCAGCCACGCGTACGCATCGATGGGCTGGGCCGTCCTGGTCTCCATGTAGGGCTCGCCCTCGACGACGATGTCCATCACGCCGTCCATCGCAATGACCTGAGGGGGGATGACGACGACGGGCCGATCGAGGGGCGCCGACGCCCACACCACGGGGTCTGGGCGCGCCACGAGCCCCGACGCGCCCGTGATCGCCGCGGCGAGTCCGAGCACCCCTGCCGTGACAGCACCAAGCCGTAGCACCACGCGCCTCCCAGGTTCGACCCTTCACTCTAGAAGACAACGCACGGTGCTGCCAGGCAGTCGCGTTGTGGTGTCCCGATATGCCCACTACCCTGGGAGCGAACACCGCCACGCCCCAAAGGAGTGTCCATGTCCGAGGCCAATGCCCCCTTTCCGATCGCCATGCGGGGGTACGACCGCGACGCCGTCGCCGCATTCGTCGGGCAGCTGGAGGACCAGGTCAGGGACGCCCAGCGCGAGGCGGCCGCGGCGAGGTCCGAGGCCGCGCGGATCCAAGGCGAGTTGGAGGCGGCACAGGGCACGCTCCGTGAATCCGCGAAGCCCACGTACACCGGTCTCGGATCGCGTGTCGAGCAGCTCCTGCGATCCGCCGAGGAGCAATCGGCTGACGTCCTCGCGCGGGCCAACACTCACGCCCAGGAGACCGTCGCGCGGGCCAACCTCGCCGCGCAACAGCTGAGGGCGCGCGCCGACAACGAGGTCGCCGAGCTCCTCGCGCAGACGCGTCGCGACGTGGAAGACATGCGCTCGAAGGCGGAGGCCGAAACCACCCAGTTGAGGGAGACCGACGGAGCAGGAGACGAGCGACCTCGTCGAGCGGACCAAGCGCGACGTCGACGGCCAGCGGGCCTCGCTCGAGAGCGAAATCGCGGAGAAGCGAGCGTCCGCCGAGCGCGACATCAGCGCGCTGCACGCCACCGCGGAGCGCGAGGCGACCGAACTTCGCGTCAGCACGCAGCGCGAGGCGCAGGAGCTCACGGAGAAGTCCCGGATCGAGGCCGAGCGCGTCGTCAACGACGCGAACGACCCAGGCCGCGAAGATCATGGACGAGGCGCGGGCGGAGCGGGACAAGACGCGCCAGGAGACGCTGCGGCTCAGGGAGGACCTCCAGGTCGAGGCCGCGCAGAAGCGAGAGGACGCCGAGCAGCAGCTCAAGCGCCGATACGACGAGGCGAACGTCGAGTACGAGAAGCTCGTCGCGGACGCGCGGGAGCGCGCCGCGGAGGCCGAGCGGCGCACCGCGGCCGCCCTTGAGCGCGCGGGGGCGACGCGCTCCGAGGCCGAGGCCCACGCCGAGTCCCTCCTCGCGAACGCCCGCAAGAACGCGGACGAGATCGTCGCCGACGCGCGCGACCACGCGGAGAAGCTCGATGAGCGAGGCGGTGAGCGACGCCGAACGCGAGCGCATCCTCGGCTCAGCAGGCGGTCGCCGACCTCAACCGCCAGCGCGAATCCATCACCTCGTATCTCGACGAGCTGCGCTCCCTCCTCGTCGCGGACCCGACCGCGCGCCGGTCACCCGACCGCGTCGCGGCCGTCGCGGCGGTCATCGACGAGGGCCACAGGGCGGTCGCGGAGTCCGCTTCCGGCTCTTACCGACCGTCGACGACGAGCCCGCGCCCGGCGCGGCTTCAGACCCTGATGAGGACGCAGAACCCGAGGCGGAGGCCGCTCCGGCCGAGAACCTCGCCAGCGTCTTCGATGACTACACGTCGGTACCCGACCCCGCCGCCGGCGATGGCGACGACGGTGCGGCAGAGGAGCCGGAACCCGACGCCCCGAGCCGCCTCGACGACTAGGCAGCCCGCGGAGTGCCCCCTCCCCACGCCGACGAAGCCCTCGGGACCGACACGATCCTCTGTCCGAACGCGCCTTCGCGCGCGCGGACGCGCTCGATCGGGCGCGTGCGGCCGAGGGTCGGGCGGCGGCGACGCTCATCGACGACTTCGTCCGACGCGCCCGTGCCGCGGGGCTCGCGACGGAGCGTCTCACGGCGCGCAGCTACGGGAGGGGCACGCGGTATCGGACGAACGTCGATGGGTGGTACCTGCGCCGCGACCACTCGATCGGGATCGGCGTCGACGGCGGCTTCTACATCCTGTCCGCGCCCTCAAGCCTGTCCGCGCGCGTGACCGGGGTGAGGCTCTCCCCGAGCGCGGCCCCTCTCGAGTTGGGGCGCGGGTCGCGAGACGGCGAGTCTCTTCCCCTCGCGGACGCCCTCGAGCGGCGCCTCGAGGAGGGCGACGCGTTCGCCTAGGACGCCTCGGCCAGTGCGGCAATGGCCGCGGCAACGTGCACGGGGTCCTCGAGGGGGCTGAGGTGGCCGGCGCCTTCGACGACGGTAACGGACGCCCCGAGCGACCGCGCCATGAGTTCCGCGTCGTCCCGGGTCGTGATGGCGTCCAGCCCGCCCCAGACGACCGCTGACGGCCCCTGGAAGGCCGTGAGGACCCCGGAACGGTCAGGGCGCCCCGCCATCGCCCGCTGGCCCCACGCGGCCGCAGCGGGCCGCACGCTGGCGATGATCGCGGACGCGACGTTGAGCACCTCGTCGCGCCCCGGGCCGACCGTCCCGACCAGGCCCTCCGCGACGGACCTCGGGTCCGGAAACGCGTCGAGGCCGTCGAACGCGGTGGCGGCCTCCAGGCGAGACGCGCGCTTGCCCTCGTCGTCCGCCGTCGCCTTGGTGTCGACGAGGCCGAGGCCGGCGACGGCGTCCGGATGGCGCTCAGCGATCCCGAGCGCGACGTATCCGCCCATCGAGCACCCGACCCAGTGCGCCCGCGTCGCTCCGACGCCGTCCCTCAACGTGGCGACCGCCGCGTCCGCGATCGCGTCGATGCTCGGCTCGGCCCCCTGCCACAGGGGCGTCGTCCCGAATCCGGGGTAATCGAAGCCATGGGCGGTGACGCCGCGGGCCGCGAGCTCACGCTCGAGCGGAATCCACATCCGCGAGTCGAGCGGAAAGGCGTGCAGGAGGACGACGGGCGGTCGCCCCGGCGTGCCAGCCGCGGGCCCCGCGCCGCGGAGCCCGACGTGGAGGACGCGAGGCTCGTCGCTCACCGGGACGGCTCCCGGACTCCGTGGCCGTGAAGCACGGCCGACGCCGGAACGCGGGTGGGCAACGGGGCGCGCCCCGGCGCGACCCTCGCGACGACCTCATCGAGCACCCGCCGAACATACCTCTCCCCCACCCACAGGTGCTTCGCGCCGTCGACCGCGACGACCTCCGCGCCCCGCAGCGGCGCGAACGCGGCGCGCGCGGCGTCGGGGCGCAGGTAGTCATCGAACTCCGGCACCAGCGCGGTCACCGGCTTGCCGCTCGCGCGCCAGGCCTCGAGGTCGTCCGCGCCCGCCCGCTGCATCGGCGGCGACAGGAGGATGGCGCCCTCGACGTCGAGCGAGCTGCCGTGCATGAGCGCCACCTCCGTGCCGAATGACCAGCCGAGGAGCCAGCGGCTCGGGAGGCCTCTGGCGACGGCGAAGGCGACGGCGGCCCGGACGTCGAGGCCCTCCGCCCCTCCCCCGTCGAACGTGCCCTGCGACGTTCCCCTCGCCGAGTGGGTGCCGCGGGTGTTGAATCGCAGGACCGCGATGTCGGCGAGGTACGGGAGCCTCCATGCGGCCTTGCGGAGCACGTGAGAGTCCATGAATCCGCCGTGGGTGGGCAGCGGGTGCAGCGTGATGAGCGTGGCCTCGATGCGACCCGACGTCGGGAGCGCGAGTTCGCCCACGAGCGTGAGGCCGTCCTCGGTGGCGAGTTCAATCTCCTCCCGGGCCGCGGGCAGCGCGGTGGTCGATCGGATCTCGACGTCGGCTGGTTCGGTCACGAGAGCTCTCCTCGGCCGCTACGCACGGCCACGATCGCGGCCGAAGCGTTCCCAGCAGGTCGTGTGCCAGTGCCGCCGCTCCTCTGCCGCGATCTCGGGCCCGAAGAGGCCCCCCGCCGCCCACGACACCACGTGGTTGCTCATCGCGGGGATCTCCTGGCCGCAGGCGGGGCAGGTGTAGGCCTTGTCGCGCTGCCGCGAGATGGCGACGTAGAACGGCTCGCCGCCCGGCCCTGGCTCGATGCGGGAGGGGAACCCGCTCGTCAGTCGCTCGACGTCGAGCTCCGGGTGGGGGTCGCCGTACGGGCGCTTGCGGGAACGGCGTGCCATGAGGCCAGTCTACGTTTGCGGCCCGGGCGCCCCTCGCGGCCTAGAAGGTTGTCGCGGGAGTGGGGCCGAGCTCGGGCGCGCGCTCGATGGGGGTGATGCTGCGCGTCCTGATGGTCTCCTGGTACCAGTACGCGGAGTCCTTCCACGTGCGCTCGAGGGTGTCGAAGTCGACTCTGAGAAGGCCGAACCGCTGCGAGTACCCGTGGGACCACTCGAAGTTGTCCATGAGCGACCAGACCATGTAGCCGCGGATGTCCGCGCCGTCGGCCATGGCGTTCGCGCGCGGCCTCGAAGTGATCGTGGAGGTAGGTCACGCGGTCCACGTCGTGGATCCGCCCGTCGGGGGCGACCACGTCGGGGTAGGCCGCGCCGTTCTCCGTCACCATGAGCGGCAGGCCCATGTCGCGGTGCATCCGGAGCAGGTGGCCGTGGAACGCGGAGGCGTCCTGGTTCCAGCCCATCGTCGTCTTGGGCCCGTAGGGGCGCATGAACTGCACCATCTCCGCGCCGGGGAATGCCGTGCCTGAGCCGCCGACGTGGCCGTCGGCGCCCGGGAGCCCGACGCCGCCGGGGTTGTGCCGCACCACGTGGCTGGAGTAGTAGTTCACGCCGACGACGTCGATGGTGTCGCGGATCGTGTCGAGATCGCCGTCGAGCACGAAGGACCAGTCGGTGAGTTCGCGCGTGTCCTCGACCAGGTCGGCGGGGTAGGAGCCCGACGTGAACGGGTCCATGAAGATGCGGTTGGCGAGCGCGTCGATGCGGCGGGAGGCGTCGCGGTCCAGGGGGCTGGACGGATCCCACGGCCGGGGGATGTGGGTATTGAGCACGATGGACACCGTTGCCTCGGGATCCACCTCCTTGATGGCGCGGCTCGCGAGTCCGTGGGCGAGGTTGAGGTGGTGGGCGGCGGCGAGCGACGCGGCGGGCTCGACGCGGCTCGGCGCGTGGCTCCCCTGGGAGTATCCAAGGAACGCGGTGCACCACGGCTCGTTGAGGGTCGTCCAGTACGTCACGCGGTCCTTGAATTCCTCCACGACGCGGCGCGCGTACGCCTCGAAGGCGTAGGCCGTGTCGCGGTTCGGCCAGCCTCCTGCGTCCTCGAGCGGCTGAGGGAGGTCCCAGTGGTAGAGGGTGACGAGGGGCTCGATCCCGTGCTTCTCCAGCTCGTCGAGGAGGCGGTGGTAGAAGGCGAAGCCCGCCTCGTTGAAGTCCCCGCTGCCCGTCGGCTGAAGCCGCGGCCACGCCAAGCTGAACCGGTACGCCGTGAGGCCCATCTCGGCCATCGCCGCCACGTCGTCGGCGTAGCGGTGGTAGTGGTCGTCGGCCACGTCGCCGGTGTCGCCGTTCTTGATCAGCCCCGGCGTGTGGGACCGAGTGTCCCAGATCGAGGGCCCGCGGCCGTCCTCGGCCACCGCCCCTTCGATCTGGTACGACGCGGTCGCCGCGCCGAAGAGGAAGCCGTCGGGGAACGATGCGGGCGAAGAAGTCATGCGCGCGAGTCTAGTCGAAACGTTTCGACCTTGGGAACGCCGCGGGCGCCTCAGAACAGGCGGGCGCTCGGATCGTCGACGCCGCGCATCTCCTGATAGTCAAGGACGAGGCACCGGATGCCTCGATCCTCCGCGAGCACGCGGGCCTGCGGCTTGATTTCCTGGGCGGCGAACACGCCCTCGACGGGGCTGAGGAGCGGGTCGCGGCCCAGCAGCTCGAGGTAGCGCGTCAGCTGTTCCACGCCGTCGATGTCGCCCCGCCGCTTGATCTCCACCGCGACCGTCGCGCCCGTCGCCGACTTGGCGAGGATGTCCACGGGCCCGATCGCCGTCGGGTACTCGCGCCGGACGAGGGTGTAGCCCTCCCCCAGCCGCGTGATCTGCTCCGCGAGGAGCGCCTGGAGGTGCGCCTCGACGCCGTCCTTCACCAGGCCGGGGTCCGCCCCGAGCTCGTGCTCCGTGTCGCTGAGGATCTCGTGGATCTCGATGCGCAGCCGGTCGTCCGTCTTCCCGTGCTGGACGAGCCACACGGCGATCGCCCCCCGGGAGAGCGCGGCCTCGTCGGCCTCGATCTCGCGCAGGGTGCACGGCGGGCTCATCCAGTTGAGCGGCTTGTACGAGCCGCCGTCCGAGTGCAGCAGGACCGAGCCGTCCGCCTTGACCATGATGGCCCGCGTCGCGAGGGGAAGCCGGGCGTCGAGCCTGCCCGCATACTCGGCCTCGCAACGGGCGATGACGACTCTCACCGCTCTACGGTACTTGAGCGCGGAGTGATGATCCGCCGCTCACGCAAACGCCGAGAGCGCGTCGGCGGCGAGCTCCATCTCCTTCGGGCCTCCGTGCCCCTCGTCCTCGACCACGACGAGCTCGCTGCTCGGCCAGGCGTGGTGAAGAGCCCACGGGGTGCTGACCGGCCCGCTGATATCCAGGCGGCCGTGAATAAGGGTCGCGGGGATGCCGTCGAGCTCGGCGACGCGATCGCGGATGCGGGCCGCCCCCGCGAGGAAGCAATCGTTCGCCCAGTAGTGCGTCACGAGCGTCGCGAAGTTCTCTCGCTCGCGGTCATCGTCGAACATGGGGCCGTCGGCCGCGTTGGGGTCCAGGGACACATGCGTCGCCTCCCATGCCTCCCATGCGCGCGCGGCGTCGGCCCGCACGACGGGGTCGGGGTCCCGCAAGAGCCGCGCGTACGCGTCGACGGGGCGCTCACCGTCGCGCGCGACCGACCGGAACGTCTCCCACGCCTCGGGGAAAACCGCCCCCACGCCCTCGGTGATCCACTCGATCTCGCTGCGGGAGCCCGCCGTGACGGCGACCAGCACGATGCCCGCCACGCGGCCCGGGTGCTCGAGCGCGTACGCCATCGCGAGCGTGCACCCCCAGGAAACCCCGTGGAGAACCCAGGACTCGACGCCGAGGTGCTCGCGGAGCGCCTCGATGTCGGCCACGAGGGCTTGCGTCGTGTTGGTGTCGAGCGAGTCCAAGTCGTCGATCGCCAGCGGGGTGCTTCGCCCGCAACCACGCTGGTCGAGCCCGATGATCCTGAACTTGGTCGGATCAAACCGGCGGCGGTAGCCTCCGCGCCCCAGGCCGCTGCCCGGGCCCCCGTGGAGGTAGAGCGCCGCACGGCCGTCGGGATTGCCGGACTCCTCCCAGAACAGCCGCGCACCGTCGGGGCGGTCGAGCCAGCCGTCGGCGTGGGGGGTGATCGGCTCGAACACGCCTTCGCCCTAGGGGCGGGGAGCGTCGGAGTCGGCGATCACCGTGATCGTGTCGTCGTCGAAGGAGATGAACCCCCCGGTGATGGGGACGACGGCGCGCTTGCCCTCGAGGTCGTCCACCGTCACGTCGCCGCGCTTGAGCACCGACATGATCGGCTCGTGCGCGGGATACAGCCCGATGGAGCCCTCGACGGTCGGGGCGGTGACGAACGTCGCCTGTCCCGACCACCGGACGCCGTCCGGGCCGACGATGTTGACGGTGAGCGCCATGGCCTAGCTGCTCTCCTTCTGGATACGCACCCAGTTCTTCTCGAGGTCCTCGAGGCCCCCGATGTTGAAGAACGCCTGCTCGGAGATGTGGTCGTAGTCGCCCTTGACGATCCCGCCGAAGGCCTCGACCGTCTCCGTGAGGGGAACGGTGGAGCCCGCGACCCCGGTGAACTGCGTCGCCATGTACGTGTTTTGGCTGAGGAACTGCTGGATCTTGCGGGCGCGGGAGACGATGATCTTGTCTTCCTCGCTCAGCTCGTCGACGCCGAGGATGGCGATGATGTCCTGGAGCTCCTTGTTGCGCTGCAGGATCGCCTTGACGGAGGACGCCACCTCGTAGTGGTCCTTGCCGACGAAGCGGGGGTTGAGGATCCGCGAGGACGACGCGAGCGGGTCGACGGCCGGGTAGAGGCCGCGCGACGCGATCTCGCGGCTGAGCTCCGTGGTCGCGTCGAGGTGGGCGAACGTCGTGGCCGGGGCCGGATCCGTGTAGTCGTCCGCGGGCACGTAGATGGCCTGGAGCGACGTGATCGAGTGGCCGCGCGTCGAGGTGATGCGCTCCTGGAGGCGCCCCATCTCGTCGGCGAGCGTGGGCTGGTATCCCACGGCCGACGGCATGCGGCCCAGCAGGGTCGAGACCTCGGAGCCCGCCTGCGTGAAGCGGAAGATGTTGTCGATGAACAACAGAACGTCCTGGCGCTGAACGTCGCGGAAGTACTCCGCCATCGTCAGGGCGCGAGCGCGACGCGAAGACGCGTGCCCGGCGGCTCGTCCATCTGGCCGAACACCAGCGCCGTCTGCTTGATGACGCCCGACTCCGTCATCTCGGCGATGAGGTCGTTGCCCTCGCGGGTCCGCTCCCCCACGCCCGGCGAAGACGGAGACGCCGTTGTGGTTGTTCGCGACGCGGTAGATCATCTCCTGGATGAGAACGGTCTTGCCGACGCCGGCGCCGCCGAAGAGGCCGATCTTGCCGCCCTCGACGTACGGGGTGAGGAGGTCGATGACCTTGATGCCCGTCTCGAACATCTTGGTCTTGGGCTCGAGCTGGTCGAAGGCCGGGGGCTGGCGGTGGATGGGCCAGCGCTCCGTGATCTCGATCTTCTCGCCGGGCTCCGCGTTGAGGACCTCGCCGATGACGTTGAACACGTGCCCCTTGGTCACGTCGCCGACGGGCACGGAGATGGGTGCGCCGGTGTCGCGCACCTCGGTACCGCGGACCAGGCCGTCCGTCGGCTTGAGCGCGATGGCCCGCACCATGTTGTCGCCGAGGTGCTGCTCGACCTCGAGCGTCATGTGGAGCACGCCCTCGCCCTCGCCCTGCGCGCGCAGGTCGATGTCGACCTCGAGCGCGTTGTACATGTCCGGAATGGCGTCGGCGGGGAACTCGATGTCGACGACGGGGCCGATGACGCGCGCGACGCGGCCGACGGCGAGCGCGCGCAGCCGGCTTCGCGGCGGGCGCCTTCTTCTTGGCGGCGCTTCTTCGCGGTCTGCGTCTTTCCAGGCGTGGTGGGCATGGTTCTCTCGTTTCCGGTCACGATGAGGCCGCGAGCGCATCCGCGCCCGAGACGATTTCGCTGATCTCTTGGGTGATCTCGGACTGACGCGCCGCGTTGGCAGCCTGGTGTAGTCGCGGATCATGTCTTCTGCGTTGGTCGTCGCGGTGTTCATCGCGCGCTGGCGGGCCGCGAGCTCGCTCGCCGCGGACTGGAGCAGGTGGCTATAGACGCGGGCCTCGATGTAGCGCGGCAGGAGCGCGTCGAGCACCTCCTCGGCCGACGGCTCGAAGGAGTAGAGCGGCGGGACCTCGGTCGCTCGCCGCCGTACTCGCCCTCCACCACCTCGAGGGGAAGGGCCCTGATGACCCGGGACTCCTGGTACACCATCGAGTGGTACCGCGTGTAGACGATGTGGAGCTCCGCGACGCCGCCCTCGTCGGCGGGGGCGAGGAACGCCGCGAGGAGCGTGCGGGCGATCTCCTGCGCGGTCTCGAGCGGGGGGGCGTCGGAGCCCCCGATCCACTGCGCCGGCGAGCGGACGACGGCGGAACGTGAAGTACGAGACGCCGCGGCGGCCCGCGACGTACTGGACCACCTCCTTGCCCTCGGCCATGAGCTGCTCGCGGAGCCGCTCGGACGAGCGGAGCGCGTTCGCGGTGTAGGCGCCCGCCATGCCTCGGTCCGCGGTGACGACGAGCAGGGCGACCCGCTTGGTGTCGGTGCGCTCCGTGGTGAGGGGGTGGACCACGTCGGCGTGCTCCGCGACCGCCTCGATGGCGCGCGTGATCGCCCTGGCGTACGGCGAGGCCGCACCCACCCGCTCGCGAGCCTTCCCGATGCGCGAGGCAGCAATCAGCTCCATCGCGCGGAAGATCTTCTTGAGCGACTGGGTCGACCGGATCCGCTGCCGGTAGACGCGCTGCTTGGCACCCATGCTGGGTTAGGACCTCTTCTTCCCTTCACGATCTTCTCCTGCTCGACCTCGACGTCCACGCCGTCGGCGACGCGTGGTCTCCGTGGTGAGCTCCGCGTCCTCGGCACCCCGGTGAAGGTGGAGAGGTAGTCGTCGACCGCCGTGTTGAGCTCGGCCTCGAGCTCGGCGGGGAGCAGCCCGGTCGTCGCGATCTTGTCCAGGATCTTGGTGTTGCGGCGCAGGTGGTCGAGCAGCTGGCGCTCGAACGCCAGCACGTCGGCGAGCGGGAGCTTGTCAAGCTTGCCCTTGGTCCCGGCCCAGATCGAGACCACCTGCTCCTCGACCGGGTACGGCGAGTACTGGGGCTGCTTGAGGAGCTCCATGAGGCGCGCGCCGCGGGTGAGCTGCTGGCGCGACGCCGCGTCGAGGTCCGACGCGAACATCGCGAACGCCTCGAGCGAGCGGTACTGGGCCAGGTCGATCTTCAGCGTTCCGGAGACGCTCTTCATCGCCTTGACCTGCGCCGAGCCGCCGACGCGCGACACCGAGATGCCGACGTCGATCGCGGGGCGCTGGTTGGCGTTGAACAGGTCGGACTGGAGGAAGATCTGCCCGTCGGTGATCGAGATGACGTTGGTCGGGATGTACGCCGAGACGTCGTTCGCCTTGGTCTCGATGACGGGAAGGCCGGTCATCGAACCGGCGCCCATGTCGTCGGAGAGCTTCGCGCAGCGCTCGAGCAGGCGCGAGTGCAGGTAGAAGACGTCGCCTGGGTAGGCCTCGCGCCCCGGCGGGCGGCGAAGGAGCAGGGAGACGGCCCGGTAGGCCTCGGCCTGCTTGGACAGGTCGTCGAAGATGATGAGGACGTGCTTGCCCGCGTACATCCAGTGCTGGCCGATCGCCGAGCCCGTGTAGGGGGCGAGGTACTTGAAGCCGGCGGGGTCCGAGGCGGGCGACGCGACGATCGTCGTGTACTCCAGGGCGCCGGCCTCGTCGAGCGCGCTGCGCACCGAGGCGATCGTCGAGCCCTTCTGGCCGATCGCGACGTAGATGCAGCGCACCTGCTTGGTCGGGTCGCCGGACTCCCAGTTCGCCTTCTGGTTGATGATCGTGTCGATCGCGATGGCGGTCTTGCCGGTCTGGCGGTCGCCGATGATCAGCTGGCGCTGGCCGCGGCCGATCGGGATCATCGCGTCGATCGCCTTGAGGCCCGTCTGCAGCGGCTCGTGGACGGACTTGCGGCTCATGACGCCGGGCGCCTGGAGCTCGAGCGCGCGGCGCGCCTCCGTCGTGATCTCGCCCATGCCGTCGATCGGGGTGCCGAGCGGGTCGACGACCCGCCCGAGGTAGCCGTCGCCGACCGCGACGGAGAGGACCTCGCCCGTGCGGTGGACCTCCTGGCCCTCCTCGATCCCCGTGAACTCGCCGAGGATGACGACGCCGATCTCGCGCACGTCGAGGTTGAGGGCGAGCCCGAGCGTGCCGTCCTCGAAGCGCAGGAGCTCGTTCGCCATGACGCCGGGAAGCCCGTCGACCTGGGCGATGCCGTCGGCCGCGAGCGTCACGTGGCCGACCTCCGCCTCCGCCGCGCCCGTGGGCTTGTACGACTTCACGTACGTGTCGAGCGCCGTCCGAATCTCGTCCGGACTGATCGTCAACTCAGCCATGGTCGTGTCTCCTGTCGTCCGTGTGTGCGGGCGTGGGCGGCGCTAGCCGACCAGCCTCGTCGTGCCTCGTCGAGCTTGCTCAGGATCGTGCCATCCACGACCTGATCCCCGACCTGAATCCTCATGCCGCCGACCACCGAGGGATCGACGGAAACATTGACCTGAACCTCGCGCCCGAGCCGGGCGCGCAGCAGCGCGGTGAGCCGCTCGCGGTGCGCGGCGCTGAGCTCGACGGCGGACGTCACCTGGACCACCGACTTCTCGCGCCGGGCGGCCGCGGCGGCGACGTAGTACGCGATCGCCCTCGGGAGGCGGCGGCCGCGCGAGACCCGTGCGGCGCGCTCCACGAGCGCGAGCGTGATCGGGCCGACGGACCGTCCGAAGACGTCGCGGGCGAGACGGGCCCGGGCGTCGGGGTCGGCCGTGCGGTCGCCGAGCGCGGACAGGACCTCTCGCTCGGCGGCGAGCAGGCGCTCCACCCGGAACATCTCCTCCTCGAAGCGCCCCGAGCGAGCCCTCAGACTCCGCGGCGGCGAGGTAGGCCTCCACCGCGGCGTCCTCGATCGCGTCGCCCATGTCGCTCGCCAGGATCCAGCGGCGGTGCGCGAGGCCGGTGAGCACGTCCTGGACGCGCGGGTCGAGATCCCGGAAGACGTCGGCGACGAGCGTCGCCTTGTCCGTGCCGGGCCGCGCGGGGTCCGTGAGGGCGCGGCGGAGCGAGCCGGAGCGAGTCGAGGGCGTCGACCGCGGAGAACAACTGCTCCGCGAGCGTCGACGGCGCCGGCGCCGGCCGCGGTCGCCACCGGGCCGAACTGCGCCAGGACGGCGTCCCTCGAAACCTCGCTCGTGCCGCGCATCGCTAGCCCTCCGCCTTGACGGAGCCCTCGAGTTCGTCGAGGAAGGCGTCGATGACGCGCTTCTGCCGCGCGTCGTCCGCGAGCGCCTCGCCGACGATGCGGCTGGCGAGCTCCGCGGCCAGCGCCCCGACGTCGGAGCGCAGGGCGATGATGCGTCTGCTGCCTCTCAGCCTCGATCTGCCTCACGGCCGACCTCGGTCACGTGCTCCGCATCCTTGATGGACGCCGCTCGCGCCTCCTGAAGAATCTGGGACGCCTCGGTGCGAGCGTCGTCCCGAAGGCGCGCGGCCTCGGCGCGGGCGGACTTCAGCTGCTCCGTGTACTCGGCGAGCGCGGCGGCGGCCTCCGCCTGCGCGGCCTCCGCCTTGGCGATCCCGCCCTCGATGGTCGCGGCGCGCTCGTCGAGGATCGCCTGGAACTTCGGCATGATCCAGCGGAACGCCACAACGATCACGACGAAGATCAGGACCGACCAGACGAGGTCGTACGGCTCCGGGAGGATGGGGTTCGGCGACGAACCCTCCTCCGCGGCTGCGAGAGCTGCGAAGGCGACCATTACGTGAACAGGAATCCGGTGATCAGGCCGAGGAGCGCGAGCACCTCGACGAACGCCACACCGATGAACATCGTGGTGCGGAGCTGGCCGGCGACCTCGGGCTGGCGCGCGATGCCCTCGATCGTCTTGCCGATGAGGATGCCGAGGCCGATGCCGGGGCCGATCGCGGCGAGGCCGTAGCCGATCGTCGCGAGGTTGCCGTTGACTGCGGCGAGAATCGTGGTGTCCACGGGTGATCCTTTCGATGGTGACCGGCCGAGTGGCCGGGCAAGCCTACCTAGTGCTCTTCCTCCAGCGCCATGTTGAGATACACGGCGGAGAGCATGACAAAGACGTACGCCTGGAGGAGGGCGACGAAGATTTCAAACAGGGTGAAGGCGATGGCGCCCGCGAGCGTGAGCGCCCCGACGCCCTGGATGGCGCCGCTCGCGGCGAAGAAGAAGTACTGCGTGGCGGCGAAGCACAGCGCGAGCAGCAGGTGTCCGGCCATCATGTTCGCGGCGAGTCGGAGCGCGAGCGTCGCGGGACGCAGGACGAAGACCTGCAGCGCCTCGATGGGCGTGAGGAGCGGGTAGATGTACCACGGCACACCCGGCGGGAACAGGCTGGCCTTGAGGTAGCCGCCGAGGCCGTGCTTCCTGATCCCCACGCTGAGGTACATCACGTACACCCAGACCGCCATGACGATCGGAAGGCCGATGAGCGACGTCGCCGCGAGGTTGAGGAACGGGATGACGCCGGTGAGATTGAAGAAGATGATCGACAGGAACAGGGTGGTGAGGAACGGGACGAAGCGCCTGGCGCGCTCCTTCCCCATGACCTCCTCGACGATCTGAACCCTGACGAAGTCGAGCACCATCTCCGCCGCGGCCTGCCCGCGGCGCGGGACGACGCGGGCCCTCTGGGCGACGATCCCGAAGATAGCGATGAGCACGACGGCCGCGAGGATGCGGATGATCGTGACGCGGTTGACCTCGAAGAGGGTGCCCTCGAAGAGCAGCGCGTCGGGGAAGAAGTCGAGGACGGACGGCGGGTGGAAGCCGTCGGTGTGGAAGAGCCAGGACCAGACGGATTCGCCCGCTGGCGCGCCCGCAGCGTCGGCGCCGTCGCCGCCGGTAGCCATCGGTGCGATGGCAACCGCGAAATTCAACATGGCCACTCCGTTGGTAGGCCTCTCACGGGCGCCTACGCGCGCCAGGGCGGTGCTGGGGACTGCACAGAGCCTAACGTATGTGGGCCCTTACTTCGAATCTGGCGTGACGTACGGCACGCGGCTCGATCGCACCGCCCAGACGTCGATCGCGAGGGACGCGACCATGCCCGCGAGGAGCGTCCATGCGAACGGCGCGCGGGGGAAATCGTCGATCCGCGAAAGCACGGCGATCACGGCGACGATGGCAAACATCTTGGCGAGCCACACGCCGCCGACGAGGGCCGCGAGTGCCGTCGCGGGCCGGCCGCTCCCCATCAGCATGGACGCGGGCGTCGCGAGCCCCGCGAGTGCAGCGACGGCGGCTCCGACCGCCGCCGCGCCTGCGGCCCGTCCGCCTCCGGTGGCCCATGCGGCGGCGATTCCCGCCACGCCGATCGCGCTAATCGTGACCGCGACCCACAGGAGCGCCTTCCTGTAGACGACCCGGTCCTCGTTCATTTCTTCGCCCTCGTGACCTGGGATTCGGCCCGCGCGTCCTGACGCCGCGAGGCGCGGGAGACCCTCGGGCGGACCTGGGCGAGCACCCGCGAACCCGCGGATCGGAGGGAGCGGACCAGAGCGTCCCGGAACTTGGGCGAGAAGGTGATGGTCGCGGCGACGATGACGCCGAGCCCCGTGGCGAGTACCGCGTACCTGCCGCGCATGAACACGAGGGAGACGGTCCCGTAGCTGAGCACGGTGGTCCAGATGTAGAGGACGGCGACGGCCCACCGGTGGGAGTGCCCGAAGCGCAGGAGGCGGTGGTGGAGGTGGTGGGCGTCGGCGGCCCACGGGTTGTCGCCGCGGATCATTCGCCGAATCACGGCGAGCACCATGTCGAGGAGGGGAACCGCGACGACCATGATGGGCAACACGATGGGGACGAAGGCGGGGATGTAGGGGACGTACTCTCCCTGCGACACGATGACCGGATCGACCTGGCCGGTCACGATGATCGCCGCCGCGGCCATCGTGAGCCCGAGGACCATCGCGCCCGAGTCCCCCATGAAGATGCGCGCGGGGTGCACGTTGTGCGGAAGGAAACCAAGGCAGGCGCCGACGAGGCCGGCGAGGACGAGGGTCGCGAGGCTCGAGTAGTCGCCGGGAGACGCGTCTCTCGCGAGCACGTAGGTGTAGAGGAAGAGCGCGGAGCCGCCGATCGCAATCATGCCCGCCGCCAGGCCATCGAGCCCGTCGACGAAGTTCACGGCGTTGATCGCGATGACGACGCTCAGCATCGTCGCCGCGAGCGAAAGCGGGCTCGATGCGATCGTCACCCCTGCGATCGGCACCGTCACGAGCTGTACCCCGCCCCACGCGAGGATCCACGCCGCGAATACCTGACCGGCGAGCTTGGCCATCCAGTCGAGGTCGTAGATGTCGTCGATGACGCCGAGGAGGCACACGAGCCCCGCGCCTCCGAGCACGGCCCACGCGGCCCCGGAGACCTCGAAGACCCGACCGAGGAAGGGAATCCTGCTCGCGGTCACGATCGCCGCGACGAGCCCTAGGTAGATGGCGACGCCGCCGAGGCGCGCCGTCGGGATCGTGTGGACGTCGCGCTCGCGCACCGCGGTGACGGCTCCGATGCGGTACGCGAGGTGCCGCATGGCCGGCGTCGCCACATACGTCACGAGCGCCGCGACGACGAGGAGCGTCAGGTAGACCTTCACTCGCCGAGCCCGTCCTCGACCGCGCCCTTGCCCGCGACAGACTCGAGCTCGTCGCGGTGGAGGGCACCGTCCCTGACGATGCGGATGGGCTCGCCCGTCGCGTCGATGATCGTCGACGGCTGCCCGATGGGCGTCTCCCCCCCGTCGAGATACACGGCGACGGACGGAGCCCAGCTGCCACTCGGCGCCCTCGACCGACGTCGCGGCCGGCCCACCCGTGCGGTTGGCGCTCGTCACGGCCATGGGTCCGGTGCGCAGGAGCAGGGCGAGGGCGACGGGGTGCTCGGGGACGCGCAGCGCGACCGTCCCTCCCGTCTCGCCGAGGTCCCACGAGAGCGAGGGCTGCGCGTTGACGATGATGGTGAGCGGCCCCGGCCAGAAGGACTCCATGAGCGCGCGGGCGCTCTCCGAGACGTCGCGCGCAATGCCGTCGACCGTCCCCGCGGACGGGATGAGGACGGGCGGGGGCATCTCGCGCCCGCGGCCCTTGGCGGCGAGGATCGCCTCGACCGCCTCCGGACCGGAAGGCGTCACACCCGATCCCGTACAGCGTGTCGGTGGGAAAGACGACCGCCTCCCCGCGCTCGACGGCGTGGACGGCCGCGTCGATGGACGGGCCCCACGACGACGAGTCGAAGGCGGGAAGGATCACGTCGGCCAGTCTCGCACGGGTCAGGCGCGCGTCGCCACGACGCATCGCTCGCGCAGCGTGTAGTCCTCGCGGGTCTGGACTTCCCGTGAACGTCTCCCGCTCGCCTCGACCATCGCCCGCACCGTCGGCGCCCTGCTCGTCGCCGTGCTCCATGACGAAGGTGCCCCCCGGGCGAAGCAGCCGCGAGGCCGCGGCGACGATCCCTCGCGGGACCTCAAGCCCGTCCGCGCCGAGGCCGTAGAGCGCGACCGCCGGGTCGTGCTCGGCGACCTCGGGATCGCGCGGCACGCGCGCCTGGCGGGATGTACGGGGGGTTGGAGACGACGACGTCGAACTAGCCGCAGACTCCCGGCGAGCGCGGTGCGCGCGTCGCCCTTCACCGCCTCGAGCCGGGCGCGCACCGAGACCTCCTGCGCCGCGACGTTGCGCTGCAGGTAGCCGAACGCGGCGGCGTCGAGCTCCACGAGGGTCACGCGCGCGGACGGCGACCTCGACGGCCACCGCGATGCCGATCGCGCCTGAGCCCGCGCACAGGTCCGCGACCCGCGGCGCCGTCGCCCGCGGCGCCCAGCGCGGCGGCGGCCTCGATCGCGAGCCCCGCGACCACCTCGGTCTCGGGCCGGGGATGAAGACCCCGGTCCCGACCACGAGCTCGAGCGTGCGGAACGGGGCGTACCCGAGGATGTGCTGGAGGGGCTCGCGCGCCTCGCGGCGCGCCACCGCGGCCTCGAGGGCGCGCGCGGTCGAGGGAGTCTCGGAGCGCGGTCGCCGCGCTCGCCATGCCCGGCCCTGACCTCGGAGACGCTGAGGCCGGAGGCGAGGGCGACGAGGGCCGCGGCGTCGACGAGGGGATTCGGGACGCCGGCGTCGGCGAGGCGAGCCCACGCGGCGCTGACGACGCCCTTGAGCGTCCTCGGCCCCACGCGCTACTCGTCGTGGGCGGAGAGTCGCTCGGCCTCGTCCGCGTCGATCGCGGACTGGATGACGGGCCCGAGGTCGCCCGGAGAGCACCTGGTCGAGGTTGTACGACTTGTACCCCGTCCGGTGATCCGCGATCCGGTTCTCGGGGAAGTTGTAGGTGCGGATGCGCTCGGAGCGGTCCACGGTCCGCACCTGCGAGCGCCGCATGTCGGCCGCCTCCGCCTCCTGGGCCTCGCGCTGGGCGGCGAGCAGCCGGGCGCGCAGGATGCGGAACGCGCTCTCCTTGTTCTGCAGCTGGCTCTTCTCGTTCTGGCAGCTGACCACGATGCCGCTCGGGATGTGCGTGAGGCGCACGGCGGAGTCGGTCGTGTTGACGGACTGGCCGCCGGGGCCCGACGAGTGGAACACGTCGACGCGCACGTCGTTGGGATCGATCTCGATCTCCGCGACCTCCTCGGCCTCCGGGAAGACCAGGACGCCCGCGGCGGACGTGTGGATGCGCCCCTGAGACTCCGTGGTGGGCACGCGCTGGACGCGGTGGACCCCGCCCTCGTACTTGAGGTTCGCCCAGACGCCGTCCTCCGGCTCGGGGGTGCCCTTCGCCTTGACGGCGATCGAGATGTCCTTGTAGCCGCCGAGCTCGGTCTCCGTCGCGTCGAGGACCTGGGTGGTCCAGCCCTTGCGCTCGGCGTACTTGAGGTACATCCGGGCGAGGTCGCTCGCGAAGAGCGCGGACTCGTCGCCGCCCTCCCCCGCCTTGACCTCGAGGATGACGTCGCGCGCGTCGTCCGGGTCGCGGGGAAGGAGGATGCGGCGCAGGGTCTCTTCGGTCTCGGCCTACCGCCTGCGGAGCGCGGGAACCTCGGCCGCGAACTCGGGGTCGGCGGCCGCCATCTCTTCGGCCGCCGCGAGGTCGTTCACCGCGCCGTCCCACGCGCGGTGCGCCGCGACGACGCGGCCAAGCTCGGCGAAGCGTCGCCCGAGCGTCTTGGCCCGCCCGCCGTCGGCGTGCACGGCGGGTCGGAAAGCTGGCGCTCAATGTCCGCGTACTCGTCCAGCAGCGGCTGGACGGCGGCAGAAGGTCTCGGCCATCGCGATCGTCCCTCGCGGGGACTACTTCGCGGCCTTCTTGCCGTACCGCTGCTCGAACCGCGCGACGCGGCCACCGGTGTCGAGGATCTTCTGCTTGCCCGTGTAGAACGGGTGGCACTCGCTGCAGACGTCGGCGGCTATCGCCCCGCTCGTCGGCGGTGCTGCGCGTGGTGAACGTGTTCCCGCACGTGCACGTGACGACGGTCTCCACGTACTCGGGGTGAATGTCCTTCTTCATGATCTCCCTTAACGGCCCCCGGGTCCGAGCGCGAATCTCGCGACGGTGAACCGTGAGGCCAGCGATAAGCGTACTACCTGGTCGGCTACGAGTCGTCGGAGCCGTTTCCGGGGGTGGTCTTCTGGACCTGAAGCAGGAACTCGACGTTCGTCTTGTTCTCCTTGAGCTTCTGGAGGAGCAGCTCGATGGCCTGCTGCTGGTCGAGCGCGCTGAGCACGCGGCGCAGCTTCCACGCCACCTTGAGCTCGTCCGGCGGAAGCAGGATCTCCTCGCGCCGCGTGCCCGAGGCGTCCACGTCCACGGCGGGGAAGATGCGCTTGTCCGCGAGGTTGCGGCTGAGCTTGAGCTCCATGTTGCCGGTGCCCTTGAACTCCTCGAAGATCACCTCGTCCGCCTTGGAGCCCGTCTCGACGAGCGCGGTCGCGAGGATGGTGAGCGAGCCACCGTTCTCGATGTTGCGCGCCGCGCCGAAGAAGCGCTTGGGCGGGTAGAGGGCCGACGAGTCGACGCCACCGGAGAGGATGCGGCCCGACGCCGGCGCGCTGATGTTGTAGGCGCGGCCGAGGCGGGTGATCGAGTCGAGCAGGATGACGACGTCCTTGCCGGACTCGACGAGGCGCTTGGCGCGCTCGATAGAGAGCTCGGCGATCGCCGTGTGGTCGGACGCCGGGCGGTCGAAGGTCGAGGCGACGACCTCGCCCTTGACCGTGCGCTGCATGTCCGTGACCTCTTCAGGACGCTCGTCGACCAGGACGACCATGAGGTGAACCTCGGGGTTGTTCGTCGTGATCGCGTTGGCGATCGCCTGGAGGACGAGAGTCTTGCCGGCCTTGGGGGGCGAGACGATGAGGCCTCGCTGGCCCTTGCCGATCGGGGACACGAGGTCGATGACGCGGGTGGTCATGACGGTCGGGAGGGTCTCGAGGCGCAGCCGCTCCTGGGGGTACAGCGGCGTGAGGTCGCCGAACTGGACGCGGGACCGCGCCTCCTCGACGGTCTGGCCGTTGATGGTCTCGACGGCCACGAGCTGGCTGAACTTCTGGCGCTGGCCGCGCTCGCCCGGGCGCGGCGGACGGACGGTGCCGGTGATGGCGTCGCCCTTGCGCAGGCCGTAGTTGCGGATCTGGTTGGTCGAGACGTACGACGTCTGCCTTGCCCGGCAGGTACCCGCTGGTGCGGATGAACGCGTAGTTGTCCTGGAGGTCGACGAGCCCGCCCATCGGGGTGAGTTCCTCGCCCTCGCGGACCTCGTCGTCCTCGCGCTCGTCGCCGCCGCCGGACTGACCGGCGTCGCGCGGACGATCGGAGCCGCGGCCTCGACCGCGCCCACGACGGCGCCTGCTGTTGCGATCCTCGTCGCCGCGCGGTCCGCGGTTCGAGTCGTCGCGCTGCTGGCGCTGCTGGCCCGTGCCCGCGCCACCGTCGCCGCCGCCGGCGAAGGCCACGGCTTCCTTGGCGCGCTGCGCGCGGTCCTCGGACTTGGCGGCCGGCGCGTCCGCGGGGGCGGACTTCGGCTCGGCCGAGGCGGGGACGACCCCGCCGTTGTTGATGGCTTCCATCAGTTCACTCTTCTTCATCTTGGTGGTGCCGGAGACGCCCAACTCTGAGGCGAGGGCCTGCAGTTGGGGAAGCTTCATGGCACTTAGGCCGGTCGCGCCCGTGGGGGTTTGCGAGGCCTCGGTTGTGTCGGTCACACGTTTCCTTTCCTCGCACGAGCCCACTTGGCTTCCTAGTGCGAGAGTGCCCACGCGTACACGTCGGCGTAGGTCACTACGTCAATGGCGACGTGCAGTTCGTGGATTGCATCCGGATTCTGGGCCACCGTGGGCCCTCCTGGAATGCCCTCACACGGTATCACCCCGCAGCGCGAATCCCCAAACCTGGGCGCGCCGCGGGGCGACGTGCGTGAGTGCTACGCGTCGATGGGCGCCGCGAACTGCGCCTCGTACAGGCGCGAGTACGCGCCGTCGGCGGCGAGCAATTCGGCGTGCGTTCCCTGCTCGACGATCGCGCCCTCCTCCATCACGAGGATGAGGTCGGCGTCGCGGATGGTCGAGAGGCGGTGCGCGATGACGAAGCTCGTGCGGTCCTTGCGGAGCTTCTCCATGGCGTGCTGGACCAGCAGCTCGGTGCGGGTGTCGACGGACGACGTCGCCTCGTCGAGGATGAGCACGCTCGGCCGCGCGAGGAAGGCGCGCGCGATGGTGATGAGCTGCTTCTCCCCCGCGCTGATGTTCGACGCGTTGTCGTCGAGCACGGTGTCGTAGCCGTCCGGCAGCGCGTGGACGAACCGATCGACGTACGCGGCCTCGGCGGCGGCGTGCATCTCCTCCTCCGTGGCGCCGGGGCGGCCGTAGAGGATGTTGTCGCGGATGGTGCCCTCGAACAGCCACGTGTCCTGGAGCACCATGCCGGTGCGGCCGCGAAGGTCGTCGCGGCTCATGGTGGCGATGTCCACGCCGTCGAGCGTGATCCGCCCCTTGTCCAGCTCGTAGAACCGCATGATGAGGTTGACGAGCGTGGTCTTGCCCGCGCCCGTCGGCCCGACGATCGCGACCGTCTTGCCGGGCACCGCGACGAGCGAGAGGTCGTCGATGAGCGGCTTGTCCTCGACGTAGCGGAAGGCGACGTTTTCGAAGTGGAGCTCGCCGTGGTGCTCCGGTGGGCGACGCGGCCGGCGTCAGGGTCCGGCGACTCGGGGTCGGCGTCGAGGAGTTCGAACACGCGCTCCGCGCTCGCCACGCCGGACTGCAACAGGTTCGCCATGGAGCCCAGCTGCGCGAGCGGCTGGGTGAACTGGCGCGCGTACTGGATGAACGCCTGGATGTCTCCGATGGGGAGCGAGCCGTGTGCCACCATGATGCCGCCGACGACGGCGATGGCGACGTACGCGAGGTTCCCGACGAACATCGTGGCGGGCATGATGATGCCGCTGACGAACTGGGCGCCGAAGCTCGCCTTGTACAGCTCCTCGTTCTTCTCGTCGAACCGCGCCCCGACCTCCTTGTGGCGGCCGAAGACCTTGACGAGCGCGTGGCCCGTGTACATCTCCTCGATCTGGGCGTTGAGGTCGCCCGTGTTCTTCCACTGGGCCACGAACATCTTCTGCGAGCGCTTGGCGACGCGCATGGCGATGATCGCGGTGAGAGGGATGGACACGAGCGCGATGAGCGCGAGGCGCCACGAGATGGTGAACATCATGGTGACGACGCCGAGGACGGTAAGCACGGACATGAACAGCTGGGCCAGCGTCTGCTGGAGCGACTGCGAGATGTTGTCGATGTCGTTCGTCACGCGGCTGAGCAGGTCGCCGCGGGGGTGCTCGTCGAAGTACTTGAGCGGCAGCACGTGGATCTTGTCCTCGACGCGGCCGCGGAGCTTGTAGACGGTCCGCTGGGTGACGGCGTTGAGGATCCAGCCCTGGACGAGGCCGAGCAGCGCGGCGCCCGCGTAGATCGCGACGACGCCCCACAGGACGCGGTGGAGGTGCCCCGTGTCGATCCCGCCGGGCTTGAACAGCCCCTCGAAGATGATCGTGGTCGCGTTGCCGAGCACCTTCGGCCCGATGACGGACAGCGTGACGGACACGATGCCCACGAGGATGACGATGGCGACCTTGGCCTTCTCGGGCGCGAGCAGGCCCGCGAGGCGCCTCGCCGATCCCTTGAAGTCCTTGGCCTTCTCCGCCGGGAGCGCCATGCCGCCGAAGGGGCCGCCGTGGCGCGCCGGGGGACGCCTGCACCGGCGCGTCGTTCTGTCGCTCGCTCATGCCGCGTCCTCCGCTCGAAGCTGGGTACTGACGATCTCCCGGTAGGTCTCCGAGGACTTCAGGAGCTCGGCGTGCGTGCCGCGCGCGACGATCTCGCCGGCCTCGAGCACGAGGATCTGGTCCGCATCGACGATGCTCGAGACGCGCTGGGCGACGACGATCATCGTCACGTCCTTGACCTTGGCCCGGATCGCGGCCCGCAGGCGCGCGTCCGTCGCCGTGTCGAGGGCGGAGTAGGAGTCGTCGAAGATGAGGATCTCCGGCTCGCGCACCAGGGCCCTCGCGATGCTGAGCCTCTGCCGCTGGCCCCCCGAGACCGTCGTGCCGCCCTGCGCGACGTCCGTCTCCATCCCGTCGGGCATCTCCTCGACGAAGTGCTTCGCCTGTGCCACCTCGAGGGCCTCCCACAGCTCGTCGTCGGTCGCGTCGGGGTTGCCGTAGCGAAGGTTCGAGGCGACGCTTCCTCCGAAGAGGTAGGGCCGCTGGGGCACGAGGCCGAGGCGGGACCAGAGGACGTCGAGGTCGGCGTCCCGGACGTTCACGCCGCCGACGAGCACCTCGCCGCCGGTCGCGTCGTACAGGCGCGGGATGAGGTTGATGAGCGTGGTCTTGCCCGCGCCCGTGCTGCCGACGATCGCCGTGCGCGTCCCGCGCTTGGCCGTGAAGGTGATGCCGGACAGGACCGGCTTGTCCGCGCCGGGGTACGCGAACGTGACGTCGCGGAACTCCACGGTGCCCGTTCCCGCGATGCTCGCGATGGGCGTCGGCGACGGGACGACGGATGACTCGGTCTCGAGGACCTCGGTGATGCGATCGGCCGAGACCGACGCGCGGGGAACCATGACGAAGAGGAAGACCGCCATCATCACCGACATGAGGATCTGGATGAGGTAGGTGAGGAAGGCGAAGAGCGCGCCGATCTGCATCTCCCCCGACGCGATGCGCGAGGCGCCGAACCAGATGACGGCGACGCTCGACAGGTTGAGCACCACCATGACCACGGGGAACATCGCGACCATCAGGCGTCCGGCCTTGTAGGCGGACTCGGTGACGTCGGCGTTGGCCTGCGCGAACCGCTCGCGCTCCACGGGCTCGCGGACGAAGGCGCGCACCACCCGGATTCCGGTGAGCTGCTCGCGCAGCACCCGGTTGATCGCGTCGATGCGCTTCTGCATGCGCCGGAAGTGCGGGACCATACGCACGACGATCGCGCTGACGGACCCGAGCAACACGGGAATCGCGACGACCATGATCCACGAGAGCCCGACGTCCTGCTGGAGCGCCATGATGATCCCGCCGATCGCCATGAAGGGCGCGGAGATCATGAGGGTCGCCGACATGAGGACGAGCATCTGAATCTGCTGGACGTCGTTCGTGGTCCGCGTGATGAGCGACGGGGCGCCGAACTTCTGGACCTCGTTCTCGGAGAACGTTCCGACGCGGGTGAAGATGCGGGCGCGGAGGTCACGGCCGACGGCCATCGCCATCTTGGCGCCGAAGTACACCGCGGTGATGGCGCACACGATCTGCAGGAACGACAACGCGAGCATGATGCCGCCGTCGGACCAGATGTGAGCGATGTCGGGGTGGGGTTGTCCGTCCGCGCCGATGTTGGAGACGCCCTTGTCGATGAGGTCGGCATTGAGGCTCGGCAGGTACAAGTTCGCGATCGACTGCGCGAGCTGGAACGCGAACACGCCGGACAGGAGCTTCCAGTAGGGGCGCACGGACTCCACGAGGAGCTTCCAGAGCATGGGTTAACCGTCCTCTCGCGCGATCCCGCGCAGGATGAAGTCGACGAGTTCGTCGGTGGTGAGGCGCTTGGCCTCGCTGAGGCTGGGGAATTCCGAGGCGAAGACGATGAGGCGGATGAGGTGGGCCGCCGTGGGCGCGTCGATGCGGAGCCTGGCGCTCTCGGTCTCGAGGACCCCCGCGACCGCGGTAGCCATCTCGACCCGCGGGCCGTGGCGGCCGTCGTGCCCGCCCTTGAGCTTGGCGCGATCGGGCCCGCCGAGCGCGTGCATGATGCCGACGACCCCGGTGAACCGCTCGCGCAGGAGGACGACGATCTGGCGCACCTTGTCCTCGAGCGGCGCCGCGGCGTCGATCGCGCGGACGGCGCGACGGAAGGGCTCGGGGTCCATGAATCGCGCGAAGACCGCGGTGACGAGCTCCTGCTTGTCGGCGAAGGCCCGGAAGACCGTGCCCTCCGCGATGCCCGCGGCGTCGGCGATCTGCTTGGTGGTGACGTTCTGGCCGTGCTCGATGATGAGCGGGACCGCGGCGTCGAGGATCATGTCCCTGCGCTCGTCCACGGACAGCGCCGGGGCGCGGCGCTGGGTGGGGGTGTCTTCTGCGAGGTCGGGCACGGCAGCGATGCTACATGAGTGAGTGCTCACTCACAAATGCGTTCGCCGTCGGCGTAGGCGCCGCGCGCCGACGCGAGGGGCGAGAACGCGTCTGACTACGGGTCGACGCGCGAGAGGCTCGACGCGATGCGGGGCAGCGCGGCGAGAAGCGTCGCGCGCTCCTCCGCGCTCTGGTGATAGAGGCCGTCGGCCGCGTCACGTGGGTCGCCCGGCGCGCGGTCGCCGGGCGCGATTCCGCCGGCGAGGACCATCCCGACGAGCTGGTTGCCGTCGCGCACGAGCGCGCGGGCGCACTCGAACCCGTGCGGGCCCACGCGGAATGCCGGGGTGAATTCTCGCTCGTCGGCGAACGCGTGCCAGTCCTTCACGCACGCGTCGAGGATCGCCGGATCCTCCTGGCGCTCGACGAACCACGGGCACGGGTTCGCGACGTGCGTCGCGGGGTTGCCCTGCATGTCCGTGACCACCATCATCACGCCGAGAAGGTCGGCGGCGACGTCGATGACGGGCTGGAGCCGCGGGGCGTCCGCAGCATCGAGCGTGTGCGACGACGGAGGACGAGGCGCCCGCGCGGCAGGGACGGGCTCGAGCCCCGAGCCCTCGAGCAGCGCCCTGATGGGCTCCGCGCGGAACCTCCACTGCGACCCAACCCTGACCGCGGGAAGCCGTCCGTCGTGGGCCATCCGGTACACGGTGGACTTGTCGATGCCCAGCAGGGCCTCGACGTCCCGCGCGGACATCAACTCCGCGCTTCCCGGTTCCAGCCGATTCCTCATGGCTTATCCCTCTAGCTTCGGTCGAGCTCGTTTGCGAGTGTTTCGGGTCACTCTACGCGGAGGCAGGGACCAAGGTCCCTACCAGTTTCGCCATTTTCGCATACGTTGCATTGTATGCATCGTAGTGGACACCTGCGAATTCGCAATGACACATACGCGATGCATGTTCGGCGCGGCGCCGATGGTTCGTCCGGGCGCCGAGCACCAGGCCACGGCGCGCCTACGCGCCCGCTCAAGGAGGATTCATCATGACCGCAGGCACCGAAGATCTCAAGGCGCTCACATCCGACCTCGTCGTCGACTCACGGGCCACCTCGTGCCCCGGACCCATCCTCGCGGCGAAGAAGGCCATCGGCGGCGTCCCCGTCGGCGGCGTGATGGAGGTCATGGCCTCCGACGCCGGGACCCTCAAGGACATCCCCGCGTGGTGCAACAAGATGGGGCACGAATACCTCGGGGCGCTCGACGACGCTGGCTACCTGCAGCTCTTCCTCCGCAAGTCCAAGTGAGCCCAGCGTGACCACCGCGACCGCGACCGGGTTCAAGCCGAGGATCCTCGTCTTCTCGACGAACAACATCTCGGATCCCGGAATCGACCTCGCCGGAAGCCGTCACCTCCACTACCCGGCGGCCGTCTCGACGATGGCCGTCCCGTGCAGCAGCGGCCTCAAGCCCGCCTGGATTCTCCGTGCGCTCGAGTCCGGAATCGACGGGGTCTTCATCGCCTCGGACGGCGACGAGTGCGCCCTGCTGGACGATTGCGGGACGCGGACCGGCCGGATCATCGCGCAGGCCCAGGAACTGATGAAGGAGCGGGGTTTCGCGGCCGGCCGCCTCAAGATGGCCGCGATCTGCTCGGTGTGCGCCGAACCCTTCGTGGCCCACATGCGCGAGTTCTCCGAGGCCCTGATCGACCTGGGTCCGGTATCCGACTCCGTTCCCGCAGGCGCCGTCGCGCCCTAACCCCACCAGAACCCAGAAAGAGACGTGCCGACCATGGAAGCCAAGACCAACAAGACGATCATCGTGTTCAGCGGGGACTTCGACAAAGTGACGGCGGCGTTCATCATCGCGACCGGCGCCGCGGCGATGGACGACGAGGTCACGATGTTCTTCACGTTCTGGGGCCTCAACGCCATCCGGAAGCCGAAGAAGGTCGCGACGAGCAAGAAGACGCCCCTCCAGAAGGCCTTCGGCTCGATGATGCCGCGGGGCCCGGGGAAGCTGTCCCTGTCGAAGATGAACTTCGCCGGAGCGGGTCCCAAGCTCATGAAGCGCATGATGCGCCAGAACAACGTGATGACGCTCGAGGAGCTCATCGAGAGCGCCCGCGAGCAGGGCGTCAAGATGGTCGCCTGCACCATGTCGATGGACGTCATGGGCCTGAAGGCCGAGGAACTGCTCGACGGCATCGAGTACGCGGGCGTCGCCGCATACCTGGGCGACGCCGACCAGGCGAACGTCAACCTCTTCATCTAGCCCCCGCCGCCGACGACCCACAACTGGAGCCACCGATGGACAACGATGTTCGGACCGCAATCGCAGCGCAACTCAAGGGCGCGGCGGGGCCCGCGAACGACTACGACGTCATGGTGATCGGCAGCGGCATCGGCGGCATGGAGTCGTCGATCAAGCTCGGCGACATGGGCTACAAGGTCCTCCTCGTCGAGAAGGAGGCGAGCGTCGGCGGACGCATGATCCTCCTGAGCAAGGTCTTCCCGACGCTCGACTGCGCCAGCTGCATCTCCGGCCCCAAGATGTCGTCGACCATCAACCACCCGAACATCACCACGAAGAACTACAGCGAGGTGACGGGGATCCGGCGCACCGCCGGCGGCTCCTTCAACGCGACGGTTCGGGAGAACTCCACGTTCATCGACTGGGACGCCTGCACCGGCTGCAACCAGTGCGAGACCGCCTGCACCGTCGCGGTGCCCGACCAGTTCAACTACGACCTGGTCGCGCGCCGCGCCGCGTACATCGCGTTCCCGCAGGCGGTGCCGAAGAAGGCCGTCATCCAGCGGGCGGGCACGTCGCCGTGCATCGACACGTGCCCCGCGGGCATCAAGGCGCACGGCTACGTGTCCCTCATCCGCAGCGGCAAGTACGAGGAGGCCTTCAAGCTCGTCCTCGACGCCACTCCCCTGGTCGGCACGCTGGGCCGCGCCTGCTACGCGCCGTGCGAGAGCGAGTGCACCCGCGGCGCCCTCGAGGGCTCCATCCCGATCCGCCGCCTCAAGCGCTTCATCGCCGACCGCCACTACGCCGGCGAGGACGGCCCCGGGATCGAGGTGGAGCCCCCGAACGGCAAGAAGGTCGCGATCGTCGGCTCCGGCCCCGCCGGCCTCACCGCCGCGTGGCAGCTCGCGCGCCTGGGCTACGAGGTGCGCATCCTCGAGGCCGAGGCCAAGCCCGGCGGCTTCCTGCGCCACGCGCTCCCCGCCTACCGCCTTCCCCCCGAGGTCGTCGAGCAGGACATCTCCAACGTCACGGCGATCGGCGTCGAGATCGTCACCTCCACCCGCGTGGACGACATCGAGGCCCTCAAGGCCGAGGGCTACGACGCGGTTCTCCTCGCCACCGGCACGCCGCGCTCCACCGTCGCTCGGCATCCCGGGCGAGGACGCCGACGGCGTGTACAGCGGCCTGGAATTCCTGCGCGACGTGGCGCTCGGCGAGGCCCCCGACCTCTCGGGCAAGCGCGTCGTCGTCGTCGGCGGCGGCAACGTCGCGATGGACGCCGCCCGCGCGGTGTGGCGCATCGGCGCCGCGAAGACCACCGTCGCGTACCGCCGCGACCGCGACCAGATGCCCGCCCACGGCCCCGAGGTCATCGGCGCCGAGGACGAGGGCGTCGCGTTCGAGCTGCTCACCGCGCCGATCGAGGTCGTGACGGGCGCCGACGGCGCGGTCACCGGCCTGAGGTGCCAGAAGATGGCGCTCGGCGAGCCCGACGCCTCCGGTCGCCGCCGCCCCGAGCCCGTCGCGGGAAGCGAGTACGTCGATCCCGTGCGAGGCCGTGGTCTCCGCGATCGGGATGGCCCCGGACCCGACCCCGTTCGAGAAGCTCGCGGGCGCGGCCGACGGCAGCCGCATCAAGGTGGACCCGCAGACCCTCCAGACCGAGGTGCCGTACCTCTTCGCCGCGGGCGACGTCACCACGGGGGCGAGCGACATCACGCGCGCCGTGGGCGCGGGTCGCCGCGCGGCGTACATGATCGACAACTGGGTGAACGAGCGCCCGCTCGAGGGCTTCCCCGCGCTCGACGGACTGCTGGGCGTCGTCGACAAGGCCGAGGTGCTCTCCCGCGAGAAGAACCGCACACGCGCCGCGAGCCCGTGGTCGCGGACATGGCGGTGGCCGCGGACTTCATCGAGCTCGAGCCCGGCCTGACCGAGGACGAGGCTCGCGCGGGAGCGGGCGGCTGCCTGGACTGCGGCGTCTGCTCGGAGTGCCAGGAGTGCGTCAAGGCGTGCCCCGCCGACGCGATCAAGTTCGACAAGCGCGACGTGACCCACGGACTTCACGGTAGGCGCCGTCGTCGTCTCGACGGGCTACAAGCTCTTCGCCGCCGACACGCAAGCCGGAGTACGGGTACGGCAGGTACGCGAACGTCATCACGGGCACGCAGATGGACCGCCTGCTCGCGCCGACGCGCCCGTTCAACACGATCGTGCGCCCGGGCGACGGCAAGGTGCCCGAGCGCATCGCCTTCGTCTCCTGCACCGGCTCGCGCGACAAGACCGTCGGCAACCCGCTGTGCTCCAAGGTCTGCTGCATGTACTCGGTCAAGCAGAACCAGCTGATCATGGGCTCCCTGCCGCTCGCCGACGTCACCATGCACTACATGGACATCCGCGCGTCGGGCAAGCGCTACAACGAGTTCTACGAGCAGTCCAAGGACATGGGCGCGCAGTACATCAAGGGCCGCGTCGCCGGGATCACCGAGAAGGACAACGGCGACCTGATCCTGAAGTACGAGGACATCGAGAACGGCGGGGGGATCGTCGAGGCGGAGTACGACCTCGTGGTCCTCGCCGTCGGCATCCAGCCCAACAGCGACGTCGAGCGCCTCTTCACCGACGAGCCGCTCGGCCTCGACGAGTACTTCTACGTCGCCGAGCCCGACGGCGACCTCGACCCCGGCCAGACGGACATCCCCGGCGTCTTCGTCGCGGGAACCTCGGCCGGGGCCAAGGACATCGTCGACACCATCCTTCACGCGGGCGCCGCGGTCGCCCAGGTCGCCGCCCACCTGGAGCATTCAAGCTGGTCTTCGAAACTTGAACCTTCCAAGGTAGACGACGGAGGTGTCGGCATGAGCGACGAGGCATCACTCAGGCGGGCAAGGACGGCGCGCCCGTCGCCGGTGTAACACCCAGCACCGGCGGCGGGCGGCGCATCGGCGTGTACCTCTGCCACTGCGGCGGCAACATCTCCGACTACGTGGACGTGGAGAAGGTGCGCGAGGCGATCGGCGACGAGGCGGACGTCATCATCTCCACCACCACCCCCTTCGCGTGCTCGGACGGGACCCAGCAGGACATGGCCGGCGACATCCAGGACAACAACCTGGACGGCCTCGTCGTCGCGTCCTGCTCGCCCAAGCTCCACCAGGTCACCTTCCGGAACGTCGCGAAGCGCGCGGACCTCAACCCGTACTCCTACACCCAGGTGAACGTCCGCGAGCAGTGCTCGTGGGCCCACACCGACGACAAGGAGGGCGCCACGGAGAAGGCGATCGGCCTCATCCGGGCCGCCGTCGCCAAGACGCGCCTCTCCACGCCGCTCGAGCCGCTCGTCGTGAAGACGCTTCCCAAGACGATGGTGATCGGCGGCGGGATCGCGGGCCTCAGGGCCGCGATCGGGCTCGCCGACCTCGGGCTCGGCGTCTACCTCGTGGAGAAGGAGTCCAAGCTCGGCGGCTGGGTCGGCGGGTTCGGCGCGATGTTCCCGAACGAGAAGAGCGGCCGCGAGCAGATCGACTTCCTCCTCGAGGAGATCAAGAAGCGCCCCACCATCGTCGTCATGACCGACGCCGAGCTGGTGTCCAAGTCCGGCAGCTTCGGCAACTACACCGCCGAGGTGCAGGGTCAAGGGGCAGAAGAAGCTCGTCACGTGCGAGGTGGGGACGCTCATCGTCGCCACCGGGTTCGACTCCTACGAGCCGGAGGCCGGCGAGTTCGGCTACGGCATCGAGGGCGTGGTCACGCTGCCGGAGTTCAAGACGATGGTCGACGAGGCGGACGGCCCGCTCGTCCACAACGGCAAGCCCGTCCGGACGATCGCCTACGTCTACTGCGTCGGCAACCGGCAGCAGGCGCCCGGCAACGAGTACTGCTCCAAGTTCTGCTGCTCGGCCAGCATCCACGCGTCGCTCGAGGTGACCAAGCTGGACGCCTCGGTGCGCCAGTACCACCTGCACCGCGACATCCGCACGTACGGCAAGTTCGAGCTGATGTACTCCGAGTCCCGCGAGAGCGGCTCGGTCTACATGAAGTTCCCCGACGACACCCCGCCGACGGTGGAGAAGATGGAGGACGGGCGGCTCGCCGTGACCGTCGTCGACACCACCACCGGAAGCCAGGAGCTCACGCTCCCCGCGGACCTCGTCGTGCTCGTCACCGGGATGGTGCCGCGCAAGAACGCGGACCTCTCCAGCGTGCTGAAGCTCCCGGTGGGCGGCGACGGCTTCTACAACGAGATCCACCCCAAGCTGCGGCCCGTCGAGACGGTGGTCGCCGGCGTGATGGTCGCGGGCGCCTGCCAGGGCCCCAAGACGCTCGCCGAGAGCGTCGGCTCCGGGCTCGCCGCGGTCACCCAGAGCGCGGGGATCCTGATGAAGGGCTACGCCGAGCTCGACCCGCTCGTGGCCATCGTCGACCCGGACAAGTGCGTCGGCTGCGACGAATGCGTGCCGACCTGCCCGTTCGAGGCGATCACCAAGGGCACGGAGAACGGCCGCGAGGTCGCCGTGATCAGCGCGGCGGTCTGCAAGGGCTGCGGCGGGTGCGTCCCGTACTGCCCCGAGGACGCGCTCGACCTGCTCGGATACACCGACGCCCAGATGATGGGCGCCATCGAACACCTCGCGAAGGAGCCGGTCGCATGAGCACGCAGCTTGGAAACACGCAGCTTGAAAACGCAGCTGAGAGACCCGCGCGAGATCATCCGCGAGGAACCGCTGATGCACCTGCCGATCCTGGCGGCCGTCGCTGAGGGGCCGCTGACGGTCCCCGAGATCGCCGAGGCGATCGGCTTCCCGAGCGACGAGGTGCTCTTCTGGGTGATGGGGATGCGCCGGCTTCGGCCACCTCGTCGAGGTCGAGGACGCCGACGACGAGGGCTACTTCCGCTACGCGAGCGTCCGCCAGGAGGAGACCCCGTGACCACCGTCATCGATACCGACCTGCTCACCGACGTCCAGCGCTTCGGGGCGGCGGACGTCTCCGCGTGCTTCAGCTGCGGCACCTGCACGGCGACGTGCCCGCTCGCGGACAACGACGCCACCTTCCCGCGCCGGATCATCCGCTACGCGCAGGTGGGCCTCAAGGACCAGCTGCTCTCCAGCAAGGAGCTGTGGACCTGCTACCACTGCGGCCTGTGCTCCGACTCGCTGCCCGACCGAGGCCGACCCCGGCGAGTTCATGGCCGCCGCCCGCCGCTACGCGATCGCGAGCTACGACCCCACGCGGCTCGCGCGCGCCCTCTACACGCGGCCGATCGTCGGCTCGCTGCTCGCGGTCGTGCGTCGCCGCGTTCTTCGCGGTCTTCATGTACGCCTCGCACGGCACCCAGGACGGCGAGTCGCTCGCGCTCTTCGAGTTCATCCCCGACGCGCTGATCCACTGGACCGGCATCGCCGTCATGGTCGCGCTCGCCCTGTCCGGCGTCGTCGGCGTGGCACGATGGCCCGACGCGTCGCGAAGAGCGAGGGCGTCACGCTGCGGACGATGCTCGGCGGCCGCGCCGCCGCTCGGCGCGACCGCGCGCGCCGCTGTGGTCGTCGCTCGGCATCGAGTCGCTCGGCCAGCGCCGCTACCGCGAGGACTGCAAGGACGACGCCCCCGCGGAGCCCTTCTACCGCCGTCGCTGGTTGATCCACGCACTGACGATCTGGGGCTTCCTCGGGCTGTTCGCCGCGACCCTGATCGACTGGGGCCTCGCGCTCCTCGGGATCAAGGAGACCGGGACGCCGATCCCCATCTGGTACCCCTCCCGGCTGCTCGGAACCATCGCGCGGCATCGCGCTCATGTACGGCGTGACGATGTTCGCGATCAACCGGGTGCGGCAGGTCAACCGGGCCGCCGCGGTGTCTCAGGCGTCGGACTGGCTGCTGCTGATCCTGCTGTGGATCACGGGCGCGACGGGCTTCCTGATCGAGGTGGCGCTCTACCTTCCGCCGCGCGCCGGCGTGGGGCTACTGGGTGTTCCTCTTCCACGTCGCGGTGGCGATGGAGCTGATGCTCCTGCTGCCCGTTCACCAAGCTGGCCCACACGATCTACCGGCCGGTGGCGCTGTTCTTCTACGCGCTGGCGCGGGAACAAGTCGAAGGTGAACGCGTAGGCGCTGGGGCGCTTCGCCGCGACACGCGAAGACATCCGAGGTAGAAAGGAACTCGTCGACCATCACACGACGAGCAGGGGGCGCGCCATGAGGCGTTGGGGACTCGCCGTCGCCGCGCTGGCGCTTGCCGGCTGCAGCGGTCGCACCAGCCCCCTCTTCGTCGACCGACCCGTACCGGGCGGAGTTCGAACAAGCGATCGCGACCGCGTCGAGCGACTTCGTCAAGGAGATTCTCGCTGACCATGAGATCACCGCGGCAGAACTCGCCGAGTCGCAGAACTCCGTCATCGTGTGCCTCCAGGACGCGGGCTTCTCCCCTTTCGTGAGCTCCGACAACGGCCGTCGGATGGTCAACATCCCCGCGGATGCTGGCTGGGCTTGCGCCGACGCGTGGGACGGCGGGATCGAACAGCTGTACTGGACTGTGCAGACCAATCCGTACCACGCTGACATGAACGTCCTGGTCGCCGAGTGCTTCGTACGTGTCGGCCTTGCGCCGGTCGACTTCACGGGCAATCACCTCAAGGACCTCCTGGACGCGGAGACTGGGTATGCGACGGTGCTGAAGGACGGCACGACGATTGACGAGACGCCCCCGAAGAACCCCACCGGTTCAAAGCTTCCGTCGGGAATGATGCTCCACGCGCCCGAAACGCAGGACTGCTGGCGAGTCACCCCTCACGACGGGCTTCGACTAGCCGCGCACGGATCTGGCAATTCGGCACGACCGAGGCATCAGTGCGGCCGTCCTAGGCGAGCGCCTCCGCGGACACCCCGGGCACGCGCTCCGTCGTGACGAACGCGCGCCACGTGTCGCCGCCCACGCCGTCGGCCCACGCGAGGGGCCCGGTCTCGAGGTGCGCGGAGTACAGATCCGTACCGATCACGAGGACGGACGGTCCGGCGCCGCTCACCACGGCCGCGAGGCCCTCGCCGCGGAGCCGCTCGAGCATCGCGACGGCCTGCGGCATGTGAGTGGCGCGGTAGTCCTGGTGGAGGCGGTCCTCGGTCGCGGCGAACAGCAGCTCGGGGCGGCCGGCGAGCGCGTGGACCAGGAGCGCCGCGCGCGACGCGTTGAACGCCGCGTCCTGGTGAGGCACCTGGCGCGGGAGCGCTGCGCGCGCCTCCTTGGTGGGCACGACGCCGTGGGGAATGAGGACGGCCGTCTCGATGCCGTCGGCGATGGTCAGAGGCGAGGCGTGGGCGCCGTTGACGTCCTGCCAGCAGACCACCGCGCCGCCGTAGATCGCGGGCGCGGCGTTGTCGGGGTGTCCCTCGAACTGGGTCGCGAGGTTGAGGATCGCGTCGAGTCCGAACTCCTCGGGGTCCCCCAGAACGGCGCGGGCGGCCGCGAATGCGGCGACCACGGTCGCGGCGGAGGAACCGAGTCCTTGCCCGTGCGGGATGGCGTTGGTGGCCTTGATGTGGAGACCGGGGCGCTCGGTCCCGAAGAGCGCGAACGCCTCGCGGAACGCGCGGACGAACAGGTGCGACTCGTCGGACGGCACCTTGCCGGCGCCCTCTCCCTCCACCTCGACCACGATGTCCGGCCGGGCCAGCAGGCTCACCTCGATGGTGTCCACCACGCCGAGCGCCATGCCGAGCGTGTCGAATCCGGGGCCGAGGTTGCCCGCGCTCGCGGGGACGGTGACGCGGACGCGGTCGGCGACGATGCTCACGCGCGCGCCCTAACTCAGACCCAGCGCGTCGGCGGCGGCGGCGATGTCCACGGGGATGACGGTGGGCTCGAGCACGCGGCCGAGCAGCGCGGTCTCAGTGTCCTTGAGTCCGTTGCCGGTGACGGTGCAGGTGATGCGCGCGCCGGCCGGGACCTCCCCCGCGTCGGCGGCGGCGAGCAGCCCGGCCACGGACGCCGCGGACGCGGGCTCCACGAACACCCCGACCTCGGCGGCGATCATCGCCTGCGCGGCCAGGATCTGCGCGTCGCTCACGGCGCGGATCCATCCGCCGGACTCGTCGCGCGCGGCGACCGCGAGGTCCCACGACGCCGGGTTGCCGATGCGGATCGCGGTCGCGACGGTCTCGGGGTTCTTGATGGGCTCGCCCTTGACGAACGGCGCTGCACCCTCGGCCTGCACGCCCCACATACGCGGGGTGCGGGTCGCGGGTCCCTTCTCCGCGTACTCGCGTGTACCCCATCCAGTACGCGCTGATGTTGCCGGCGTTGCCGACGGGGAGCACGTGGATGTCGGGCGCGTCGCCCAGCTCGTCGCAGATCTCGAACGCCGCCGTCTTCTGGCCCTGGAGGCGGAACGGGTTGACCGAGTTGACGAGCGAGACCGGGTAGTCCTCGGCGAGCGACCGCACGATGTCGAGGCAGTCGTCGAAGTTCCCGTCGACGGCGAGCAGCACGGCCCCGTGGACCACGGCCTGGGCCATCTTGCCGGCGGCGATCTTGCCCTTCGGGAGGACGACGGCGCAGCGGAGCCCGGCCTTGGCCGAGTAGGCGGCCGCGGACGCCGAGGTGTTGCCGGTGGACGCGCAGACGACGGTGGTGGAGCCCTCGGCCACGACCTTGGAGATCGCGGCCGTCATGCCCCGGTCCTTGAACGAGCCCGTGGGGTTGGCGCCCTCGACCTTGAGGTAGACGTCCGCGCCCACGCGGCGCGAGAGGGCGTCGGCGGGGACGAGGGGGGTGGCGCCCTCGCCCAGCGTGACGATGGGGTCGCCCTCGGCGAACGGCAGGTACTCCAGGTACTCGCGGATGATCCCGCGCCACAGCTGGGCCACTACTCCCCCTCGATCCTCAGCACGGACAGCACGGCGTTGACCGCGTCGGAACCGCGGATCGACTCGACCGTCGCCTCGAGGTCCGCCTCGGTCGCCTCGTGCGTGGCGATGATCAGCTGCACGAACGGCGCCCCCGCGGGACGGGGCGGCTGGCGGACGCTCTCGATCGAGACCTCGTGCTTGCCGAAGATCGTGGACACCTTCGCGAGCACGCCCGGCTGGTCCTTGACCTCGAGGCGCATCTGGAAGCGCGTGCGCGCCGCGCTGAGCGGGAGCACGGGGACGTCGCGGTAGTTGGACTCGCGCGGGCCCCTTCCGCCGAGCGCCAGGTGGCGCGCCACGGAGACGATGTCGCCGAGAACGGCCGACGCCGTTGGCACCCCGCCTGCACCCTGGCCGTAGAACATCAGCTCGCCGGCCGCCTCCGCCTCGATGAAGACCGCGTTGAACGCGCCGCGCACGTTCGCGAGCGGGTGCGCGAGGGGCACGAGCGCGGGGTGGACCCTGACGCACACCCCCTCCGGGGTCTGCTCGGCTATGGCCAGGAGCTTGATCACGTGGCCGGACTCCGTCGCCGCGGCGACGTCGTGCGGGGTGATCTCGGTGATGCCCTCGCGGTAGACGTCCTCGAGGCGCACGCGCATGTGGAAGGCGAGCGACGCGAGGATCGCGGCCTTGGCCGCCGCGTCGTAGCCCTCGACGTCGGCCGTCGGGTCCGCCTCCGCGAACCCGAGCTCCTGCGCCTCCTTGACCGCGACGTCGTACGCCAGGCCCTTGGTCGTCATCTCGTCGAGCACGTAGTTGGTGGTCCCGTTGACGATGCCGAGGATCTTCTTGACCCGGTCGCCCGCGAGGGACTCGCGCACGGGGCGCACGAGCGGGATGGCGCCGGCGACGGCGGCCTCGAAGTAGAGGTCGGCGCCCGCCTCGTCCGCGGCCTCGTAGATCTCGGGGCCGTGGGCGGCGAGCAGGGCCTTGTTCGCGGTGACGACGCCCTTGCCCGCGCGGAGCGCCTTGAGCACGACGGTGCGGGCGGGCTCGATGCCGCCCATCAGCTCCACGACGATGTCGGCCTCGTCGACGAGCGCAGACGCGTCGCCCACGAGAAGCGAGCGCGGGAGGTCGTCCTCGCGGGGCTCGTCGGGGTCGAGGACGGCGATGCCGACGATCTCAGGAACGGCGCCGATGCGCTGGGCCAGGTCGTCCTTCTGCTCGATCAAGAGGCGCGCCACCTGGGAGCCGACGGTGCCGGCCCCGAGGATCGCGATACGCACGCGCTTCAGGTCATCTGCCACGGGCCAACTCTATCGGCAGACGCGCGGGGCGACGGTGCCGGGCCCTAGGCGCGGAGTTCGTCGAAGTCGGTGGGGATCGGCTGATCGTCGATCATGATGCGACTCCCTTCCTCTTCGGGTAAAGGTTTCGTCAAGACTGTAACGCACACCTAAAGCGCGCGTCAAGGGATGCCCGCGCCCCGCCGCGCCGGTAGGCTCCTGCCAACGACGTCGACCGCCGCGCGAAGGGAGCCCCCGTGACGACCCCGTCGGACCCCGCCAAGGTGCTCACCGTGTGCACCGGCAACATCTGCCGATCCCCCGCGATGGAGTTCTACCTGGAGCGCGCGTGGGGGGACGACGCCGTGGTCACCTCCGGCGGCACCATCGCGGCCACGGGCTGGCACATCCCCGACCCGATGCGGGTCGCGGAGGAGGCAGCGGGGCTCACCGTCCCGCACCACGAGCCGCGGCAACTCGACGTGGACATCATCGAGGCGCAAGACCTGATCCTTGTGGCGGCGATCTCGCACGCCGAGTGGATCGAACGCCACGTCGGCGCGCGGCCCGCTCAACACCTTCCTGCTGACGGAGGCCGCCGCGCTCGCGGCGGTCGCGCGGCGCCCCGCCGGCACGTCGCTGTCGGACCGAATCAGGACGGCAGCCGCGCTGCTCGGTGAGGCTCGGTCCCTCGACGACGGCGGCACGCACCCCGACGTCGACGACCCCTACCTTCACGGAGACGAGGCGTACGTCAGGGCGATGAACGAGATCGCGGAGAACCTCGACGCGATCATCGAGTGGATCGGCTAGGAGCTCACGGAGCCGCGTCGCCTACGGAGAGACGTCCCACGCGAGCAGGTCCTCGATCGTGTCGCGGCGCACCAACTCGTGCGCGACCCCGCCCTCGACCGCGATGACGGCAGGGCGCAGCATCGCGTTGTAGTTGTTCGCCATCACGCGCCCGTACGCTCCCGTGGCCGGCACGGCGAGAAGGTCCCCGCGGCGCACGTCCCCGGGCAGGCTGACGTTGCGGACGACGATGTCGCCGCTCTCGCAGTGCTTGCCCACGACGCGCGAGCGCACGGGAGTGGCGTCGCTCGCGCGCGACGCGAGGGCCGCCGTGTACTCGGCGCCGTACGCGATGGGACGCATGTTGTCGCTCATGCCGCCATCGACCGCGACGTAGCGCCGCTCCCCGCCGTCGTCGAGGCGAACGATCTTGGTGAGGCCAACCGTGTAGAGCGTCATGCCTGCCGGGCCGGCGATGGCCCTGCCTGGCTCGATGGTGAACGCCGGCCACGTCCCGCCGACGGCGGCGATCGCCTGCGCGACCGCGGCGGCAATCCCCCGCGCGGCGTCCGCCGCGCCGAGCGCCTCGTCGCCCTCCGCGTGCGCGATCGCGTACCCGCCGCCGAGCCCGACCTCCGCCACGGCGACGCCGCGCTCCCGCTCGAACTCCGCGCGGAGGCTCAGCATCCGCTCGGCGCTCTTCTCGAACGCGTCGAGCGAGAGGATCTGGCTGCCGATATGCGTGTGGATGCCGAGCAGCTCGATGATGCGGCGAGCCGTGGCACAGCCTCATCGCCTCGAGGGCGGCGCCGGTGGCGAGGGACAGCCCGAACTTCTGATCCTCGTGCGCCGTCGCGATGTACTCGTGCCCGCCGGCGTGGACGCCCGTGGTCACCCGAACCGCGACGGGAGCGACGACGCCGAGCTCCTCCGCGATGGCCGCGACCACGTCGATCTCGGTGAGCGAGTCCACGACGATCCGACCCGACGCCCACCTCGAGCGCGTGGCGGATCTCGTCGTCCGTCTTGTTGTTTCCGTGGAGGGCGATGCTCGCGGGGGGCATCCCGCCCCTCAGCGCGAGCGCGAGCTCTCCGCCAGACGCCACGTCGAGACCGAGCCCGTCGTCGCGCATCCAGCGCGCCACCTGCGAGCACAGGAAGGCCTTGCCCGCGTAGTACACGGAGCACGTCGCGCCGTGCTCGCCGAACGCGGCCGCGAACTCGTCGCGGAACTCGGCGGCCCGCCCGCGCATGTCCGCCTCGTCCACGACGTACAGGGGCGTGCCGTACTCGGCCGCGAGCGCGGTTACGTCGCACCCGCCGACCTCGAGCTCACCGCCCTCGGCTCGCGCGACCGTCCGGGACCACACGTGCGGGACCGGAAGCGACGGGGCCGGCGGCGAGTCGGGGGTCATCGCTACATCCTCTCGGGCGCGCCGACGCCGAGCAACCCCAGCCCGGTCGCGAGGACCTGGCGGGTGGCGTCGTTGAGCCACAGGCGCGTCCGGTGGACGTCGCCGACGGGCTCGTCGCCCTGGGGCGTGACGCGCGTGCGGTCGTACCAGGCGTGGAAGGCGCCCGCGAGCTCCTCGAGGTAGCGCGCCACCCGATGCTGCTCCCGGTATGCGGCGGCCTGCGACACCACGCGCGGGAACTCCCCGAGGAGTCCGAGGAGCGCCGTCTCGGTCTCGTGCGTGAGGGTCTCGGGCGCGAACGCCTGGTCGCGGGAGATGCCGTACTCCTCGGCGTTGCGTGCGACCGCCCCCGCGCGCGCGTGCGCGTACTGGACGTAGAACACGGGGTTGGCGTTGGTGTGGGACGCGAGCACTTCGAGGTCGATGTCGATCGTCGCGTCCGCGCTCGAGCGCGCGAGGGCGTACCGCGCGGCGTCCACGCCGACGGCCTCCACCAGGTCCTCCATCGTCACGACCGTGCCCGCCCGCTTGGACATCCTGACCGCGCCGTCGGCGTTCACCAGGCTCACCATCTGCCCGATGATGACCTCGACGCTGCTCGCCTCATACCCGAGCGCCACCGCGGCGGCCTTGAGGCGGGCGATGTAGCCGTGGTGGTCGGCGCCGAGCAGGTAGATGCAGAGGTCCGCGCCGCGCTGGTGCTTGTCGCGGATGTAGGCGATGTCGCCAGCGATGTATGCGGGCTTGCCGTCCGACTTGATGACGACGCGATCCTTGTCGTCGCCCTGGTCCGTGGAGCGAAGCCACCACGCGCCGTCGGCCTCGTAGAGCGCGCCCGAGGCCTTGAGCTCCTTCAGGCACGCGTCGACCGCCCCGGACTCGTGGAGGGAGTTCTCGTGGAAGTACACGTCGAAGTCCACGCCGAACGCGTGGAGCGACTCCTTGATCTGGGCGAACATCAGCGTGACGCCGCGGGCACGGAAGAACTCCAGAGCCTCCTCGCGGGGCCGCTCGATCGGATCCTTCTCCCCCGTCGCCGCGGCCTCGACCATCACCTCGTCGGCGATGTCTTGGATGTATTGCCCGGCGTAGCCGTCCTCGGGAGTGTCCTCGCCCAGCACGACGGCCAGCAGCGACCGCGCGAACCGGTCGATCTGCTCGCCGTGGTCGTTGAAGTAGTACTCCCGGATGACGCGCGCGCCCTGGGATTCGAGGAGCCGCGCGAGGCTGTCGCCGACGGCCGCCCATCGCGTCCCCCCCAGGTGGATGGGGCCCGTGGGGTTCGCCGAGACGAACTCGAGGTTGACCGTGGTCCCCTTCATCGCGTCGCCGCGCCCGTACAGATGCGCCCGCGGTGACGATGGTGCGCGCGAGCTCGCCCGCCGCCCCCGCGGCGAGGCGGACGTTGAGGAAGCCGGGCCCCGCGACGTCGGCCGACGCGATGCCCGGGCGCGCGGCGAGGCGCGCGGCGAGCGCGGCGGCGAGGTCGCGAGGGCTCGCGCCCGCCGCCTTGGCCACCTGCATCGCGATGTTGGTCGCCCAGTCGCCGTGGTCGCGATCCTTGGGGCGTTCGACGCGCGGGTCGGGAAGAGCCGTGGCGTCAAGGGCGATCTCCCCCGCCGCGACGGCCTCCTCGAGGCAGGCACGGATGGTCGCGGAAAGTTCCTCGGGAGTCACCCGCCGAGTCTATCGGCGCAGCGTCCGCGCCGGAGCGCCGGCTGGTAGTCTCGACTGCTGCGGGTCCACCCCGCGATGCCCTCGTAGCTCAGCGGATAGAGCGCCGGTTTCCGGTACCGAAGGTCGCAGGTTCGATTCCTGTCGAGGGCACCACCGACTCGCTCCCCGGCACCCCCGAGATCCGTCCCGCGATCGTCTTCGCACGCACACAAGTGGGGCTTGCGCATCCGGTACTCGGTGATACTATCTACTAGTAGTCAGTGTCACTAGGTAGACCAAGGAGGCCGGCCGTGGGAAAGCAGATGACCGAGATGCTCAAGGGCACGCTCGAGGGCATGGTGCTCGCGATCCTGGTCTTCGCGCCCGCCTACGGGTACGAGATCACCGCGCGGCTGAGGGACAAGGGATTCACCGACATCGCCGAGGGCACCGTCTACGCCCTGCTCATCCGGATCGAGCAGCGCGGCTTCGTCGACGTGGAGAAGGTCCCGTCGGAGCAGGGCCCGCCGCGCAAGGTCTACTCGCTGAACGACGCCGGCCGCGCCTACCTCAAAGAATTCTGGACAACCTGGGGCTTCCTCGCCGAACGCTTGGACCAGCTCCGCGAAGGAGGGAAGTAACCATGGCCGCACGATGGATCGAAACCGTGACGGGATCGCTCGACGACAAGAAGAGGTACCGGCAGTACAGGAAGCGCCTCGCCGCGCTTCCCCCGGCGTACCGCGACACGCTCGCGGCGCTCACCAGGTACCTGACCTACTTCGGGGCGATCTCGAACGGCACCGTCGCGATGTCGATGCTCGACGACCTCGGCGACCTCATCGAGCAGAGCGCCGCGGACGGCACTCCCGTGCGCGACATCGTCGGGGACGACCCCGTGGCGTTCGCGGAGGACTTCGTCAGGAACTACGCGGACGGCCAGTGGATCAAGAAGGAGCGGGAGCGCCTCACCTCCGCCATCGATCGCGCCGCGGGAGACCAGGCATGACACCCGCGGCCACGGCCACGCCCGCGATCCGGGTCCGCGGCCTCGAAAAGTCCTACAAGGACCTTTCCGTCCTACGAGGCGTGGACTTCGACGTGGCGCCCGGGAGCATCTTCGCCCTGCTCGGATCGAACGGCGCGGGCAAGACCACGCTGGTCAACATCCTGTCGACGCTGCTCCGTGCGGATGGGGGCGACGCGACAGTCAACGGTTTCGACATCCGCGCGGAGGCGGCGAGGGTGCGGGAGTCCATCAGCCTCACCGGGCAATTCGCGGCCGTCGACGAGATCCTCACGGGACGCGAGAACCTGGTCATGGTGGCGCGGCTGAGGCGCCTCGCGAACCCCGGCGCGATCGCGGACGAACTCCTCGAGAGGTTCGCGCTGACCGAGGCGGGAGCCCGCAGGACCGCCGGGTACTCGGGCGGCATGCGCCGCCGACTCGACATCGCCATGAGCCTCATCGGCGACCCGCCCGTCATCTTCCTCGACGAGCCAACCTCGGGGCTCGACCCCGAGGGGCGCCTCGAGGTGTGGGGCGCGGTGCGGGAGCTCGCCGGTCGCGGCACGACGGTCTTCCTCACCACCCAGCATCTGGACGAGGCCGAACACCTCGCGGACCGCATCGCGATCCTCCACGAGGGCCGGATCATCGTGAACGGAACCCTCGCCGAACTCAAGAAGCTGCTCCCGGCGGCGACCGTCGAGTATGTCGAGAAGCAGCCGACCCTCGAAGAAGTCTTCCTGTCGGTCGTCGGCACGTCCCGGAAGGTGCCGTCATGACCCCTCGCTTCCTCAGCCAAACGGCCGTGCTGACCGGGCGGTCCCTGCGCCACATCACGCGGAGCATGGACACCGTCATCACGACCACACTCATGCCCATCGGATTCCTGCTCATGTTCGTGTACGTGCTCGGCGGAGCGATCGACGCGGGGACGGACTCGTACGTCTCCTACCTGCTCCCCGGCATCCTCGTCATCACGATCGCGACGGGCATCTCCTACACGGCATTCCGGCTCTTCCTCGACCTGCAGGGAGGGATCGTCGCGCGGTTCCAGTCGATGCCGATCGCGCGCTCGTCCATCCTGTGGGCGCACGTGCTGACCTCGCTGGTCGCCAACGCGATCTCGGTGGGCGTCGTGGTGCTCGTGGCCGTCGCGATGGGCTTTCGCTCGGGGGCGGGAATCCTGGCGTGGCTCGCCGTCGCAGGCATCCTCACGCTCCTGACGCTAGCGCTCACGTGGATGGCGGTCATCCCTGGCCTCACCGCGAAGTCCGTCGACGGCGCGAGCGCGTTCGCGTATCCGCTGATGTTCCTGCCGTTCGTCAGCTCGGCCTTCGTCCCCACGGACACGATGCCGGCGGCGCTGCGGGCGTTCGCCGAGAACCAGCCCGTGACGTCGATCGTCGACGCGATCCGCGCCCTGTTCGAGGGAACCCCGGTGGGCTCCGACATCTGGGTCGCGCTCGCGTGGTGCGTCGGAATCCTCGCCGTCGCCTACGGCGTCGCGATGGTCGCGTACCGCAGGAGGATCGCGTAGGTGTTGTGGGGGCTCCCACACGGGAGCCCCCGCGCACCCACTACGCGGCGAGGACGGCGCTGAGCGCCGCGACCTCCTCGACCGTCAGCTCGAGCTCCGGCGCCTGCGCCGAGTCAAGGATCGACTCCGGGCGCGACGCCCCGGGAATCGGGATCACGACGTCGGCGAGCGCGAGCTCCCACGCGAGCGTCACGCGCTGCGGGCTGACGCCGTGCGCCTCGGCGACCCGCGCGAATTCCGCGTGACCCTCGACGAGCTTGGATGCGCCACCGATCCCGCCGAGCGGGCTCCACGGCAGGAAGGCGAGCCCCTGCGACGCGCAGTACTCCAGCTCGCCGTAACTCGACGTGAACCGCGGCGAGAACTCGTTCTGCACGGACACGAGGGCGTCGCCGAGGATGCCCTGGGCGACCTTGATCTGCTCGACGTTCGCGTTTGAGATCCCGGCGAGCTCGATCACGCCCTCGTCCAGGAGGTCCTTGAGCGCGCCGACCGAGTCGGCGTAGGGAACCTTGGGGTCGGGCCGGTGGAACTGGTGGAGCCCGATGGCGTCGACGCCGAGGCGCTTCGCCGACGCCTTGGCCGCCTTCTTCACGTACTCCGGGTCGCCGTTTTGGGTCCACGACCCGTCGCCGGGGCGGAGGTGCCCGCTCTTGGTCGCGACCAAGACGTCGCCGGCGCCCGGGCCGTAGGAGGCGAGCGCCTTCGCGATGAGCTCCTCGTTATGGCCAACCTCGCCCGCCTTGAGGTGGTACGCGTCCGCCGTGTCGATGAGAGTGACCCCGGCCTCGAGCGCGGCGTGGATCGTTCTGATCGATCGCTCCTCGTCCGGTCGCCCCTCGATCGACATCGGCATGCCGCCGAGCCCGATCGCTCCGACCGTCCTGTTTCCCAACGTGCGCTGCTTCATCCCGCCCACTCCTTCGCAAGACTCGTAACGTTTCGATACGAGAATACCCCCTGACGCGGACCCCCAGGGATTCCCCCGAGGGGGCCCGGCCCACGTTCATCCGAGCGCGGGATGTGCGCGGAAGGGCTACGGCGATAGCGTCGGAGCAGATGCCTAAGGAGCACCCATGAATCGCACCACCGTCGCCGCCGCGGTCGCCACCGTAGCCCTCGCCTCTTGCCTCTCCGGCTGCAAGGTCGTTCCCGCAGACTTCAGCGGCTCGCCCGTCACGGAGAACCGGCAAGTAACCGACTTCGACTCCATCGAACTGCGCGGCATTGCCGATCTCACCG
>CAVUPQ010000002.1:0-471561 GCA_963743485.1 uncultured Actinomycetota bacterium | reverse complement strand
GTGGACCTGCCCGAGGTCGAGGACTGGGTGTGGCCCGACGCCCGCGGCCTGGCGGACACCACCGTCGACGCGGCGGCGGCTACGGGCGGGGACAACGAGTAGGGACCGGCCTGCCGCTCTGGCGCTACCGTGACGCGCTGCTACGGTGTCGAGTTTCAGTGAAGGTGGCCAAGCCCTCGGCCTGAAGTTGGCCATTCTTACACCTCGGAGCGCGGCCGTTACAAACAGGTTGGCCACGCGGGGCCTTAGGCCGACGCGCACTTGTGCCGAACGGCTCCGGGTTTCGGAGACGCGTCAAGTCGATCTATCGGGACTGCTGAGGGTTGGGGTGACGTCCACCGCCCGCGCGTAGTCACGATGTGCCGCAGGTCAAGTCACCCTGCCTGCGAAAGATGTCGGGCGCTTGCGATCAGGGCTTCCGAAGAACCCGAACGGGGTCGGCGCGCGACGCCGCGATCGCCGGTGGCAATGTCGCGATACCGGCAACCAAGATCGCAAGTATCGCGACACCCGCGACGAAACCTGCCGGCGGCAGTGTGTCCCGCCGGACGCCGACAAGCACTCCGACCAATGTCCCAATCAACGCGCCTACAATCGCAGGGAAGAGTGCACGTAGCCCGATCAAGAGAGCCAGGGCGGCGCGGGTAACTCCGAGAGCGCGTCGGCGGCCTAAGTCGACTCGCCGGATGAGCGTGTCAGCAAACACCACCATGGCCGTCAGAACACCACCGCCCAGCAACACGATGATGAGGATCGACCTGCCATACGCACCTACGTCGGCTCCCACGCCAGCCTGAAGTTCGGCGATGGTGGCAGGGGAGTCAACTGCGATCGCGTCGAAGCTTGGCGGGGCGACGATAGCGATGACGCGCCGCTCTGTTCCGATCGCCGTGGCTGCCGACGTCGCGACAACCATGAGTGTCGTGGCTGACTCGTTTTCAGGCAAGGGTGCTATTGCACCGCCGCCAAGTTCAGCGAACGGCGCCGGGGCATCGTACGTCCCAACGATTGCCCACTCGTGAGTTCCGTCATTCAGGGCGCCGACAGGCCCATCCATGCCAAGTGCCGCGAATTGCGAATCGGAAACGATTGCTTCCCCGAGCCCGGGCCAGCGCCCCGACGTGAGCCTCACGGCGTTCTCGATGTCTCCAGAGAACTTCACGAGAGGAGTCTTCAAGCCACCGGCGCCTTGGGACGTCAGCACGACGTCTATGGGACGCGCGAACCCAACGGACGTCTCCACGCTGGTGAGCGCGCCGGACAATTCGACGACCGTCGGATTCACGAGGTCCAGGCTGGTCTTGTCGTTGATCACGAGTAGTCGAGATCCCGCTGCCTCGAGCCTGTCGCGAACTTGCGCCTCCGCGGACGCCGTCTGTCCGACGGTCAGCAACGTCACGAGGCACGTTGAGGCCACAAGCAAGGCGACGAGCACACTGGGAACGGGTCGCGTGACGGCGGAAGCCAGAGACTCCCGGAGCAGTGCCGAAACGCGCATGCCAAGGACGTCGAGCGCGATGGCACGACGGAGACGTGCCCCTAATCCGGTCACAACGCGAGCACCTCGTCGGCGCGTTCGATCACGACTGGGTCGTGAGTTGCGACGACGACGGTGGCATGTTGCGCGGCCCCTGAAAGTGCCGCGAGGACCATCAACGTGTTGTCCAAGTCGAGGTTGCCCGTGGGCTCGTCTGCCAACACCAGGCGCGGGCGGTTGATGAGTGCGCGCGCCATGGCGACGCGTTGCGCCTGGCCACCGGAGATCTCGCCGGGGCGGCCGTCTGCTCTCGCTTCGACGCCAAACTCCTGGAGCAACTCGCGGGCTCGAGCGGTGGCCAAGGCCTTGGTTGATCCCGCGTACAGCGCCGGCTCGACCACGGCGTCAATGACGCGCCTCGACGGGTCGAGCATTGCGTCTTGAAAAACGAATCCGATCTGCGTCGCCCTCAGCCGCGAGCGCTGCTCGTCCGACAAGTCGCTGACGGGGAGTCCAGCGATCTCGACTACACCGCGAGTGGGCCTAAGGAGGAGCCCAGCCAAATACAACAACGTGGACTTGCCGCGCCCAGAGACCCCTGTGAGGACCGTCAGGGAGCGCGGCGCGAACTGATGCGTGAGACTCCGAAAAAGGTCCTCGGTGCCGCGGCCGTAGGAGAAGCCCAACTCGCGAAGAAATAGCAACGCTAGCCTCCCGACTCCGCCGACTCAGCGACGTCGGGAGTGGCGGAGCCGATGAGCACCACTTGGCCCACGTGTGGGCCATCGACCACCGCCATGCCTTGGGCGGATGCAAGGATCGTGACAGGAAGGGTTGAGCCGTCCTGAAGCCTGACGTACGTCCCGCCGTTGGTGTCGGTGCGAATCGCTGCTACAGGAATTGTTGGGCCGGTGACTGCGGGCACTATTTCCGCACGCGCCGCGAGGGAAACGCGTTCGCCTCCGGGCAGGATGTCGCACTCGGGTGAGCAGAGCGGCTCACCACCTGGCGCAACGAGAGTAAGTACGGTGTTGCCGTTGGCATCGACCGTCGTGCCACCAACGACGGCATTCCAGACGTGGTCGTCGAACGTGACTTCGAAGTTGGTGCCCTCAGTGATCACACTCGACTGTTCGGAGGAAAGCACCGCCTCGAATGTCTGGGCGCCCGAACGGCTGAGAACGGCGACCTCGCCGCCCGAGAGGAGCGCACCGCTCTGTATTTCTTTACCGAGCGTCAAATTGGCCGGAAGGTGTGTCACCGCGACCAACTGGCCCAATTCCACGATCCCAGTCGCCTGCGCGCCGCCATCCCGCTGCCAGGCTCGCACTGCGGATTCGGTGATGGGACCGAAAAGCCCGTCGGGCTTCTCTTTGAGGTAGCCCAACACCCGGAGGCCTTCTTGCAGTTGCTTGACATCCGTGCCGGCAACTCCACGCATCAGGTCGCGGTAGAACGGCGTGTTCCCCACGAACACCCGCACGGGGACGCCTGCGACTTCGTAAAGCTCATCTCCTAACTCGAATGTGCTGTGGCTACTGACCCCGGTGACAACTCCGCCGAGCAAGTTGGTCGCGAGTGGCCCAACGGGCTGTACCAAGGTGACACTCAACGAAAGTGACCGTCCGACGCTCGACTCGACGACGGTCGAGGCAATCGGCCCGTCGGCCTCCTCGCCGGGGGCGGCGGTTGGCTCAAAGGTCGCGCGACCCGCCCAAACGCCCAAGGCTCCCGTTGCGGACAGGGCCAGCGCGCCGATCAACACCACGGCGGCACGCCGCCGCACCGCGTGACCGCGACCGGCAAACCTCAAGGTGTCGTCCACAACCACAGCTCCCTCTATGCGCTGAAAGTACCTCGTCTGGATGGCAGGCGTGATCTTGAACTCCCATTGTTGCCCGATGAACCATCGTGACCCCTGGCCGACGCGCGCAAACTCTTTCGCCGTCGTTGCTCAGAGCGAGTCACTCCCCAGCATCGCGGTAGACGACGTCCAGTGGTGGGTCCGCTTCGCACGCAGCGGTGGCGTCGCGAAACGCGTCCGGCCCGAGATTGGCAAAGATGTCGTTGGCAGGATTCCACGGTCTACCTTCGATCCACTTGCTATGGAAGACCGACCACGAAGGGATGTCTGACCCGTAGCCAGCTGCTTCTAGACAAGGGACGAGGACGTCGACGTCGTAGTCGTAGACCCGCCTAATCTGGATGTCATTCAGAGGCCTTGTGTACTTGGGATCGACTGGGTACTTTGCCAAACAGACGTAACTTGCAAGGTCATAGGCGGAATCCTGGTCAGCCGGATAGTCCGCAGAAATCGAGCCATCAGGCTCCAGCGTCACGTCGAAGCCCTCATCATGAAGGCACGACGCGTGAGTCTGAGTCTGTTCGTCTGGGGAGACCCAACGAACCACGGCGACGTTCGGCACGTCGGTGAGGCCAGCGGATTCCGCGAACGCCTTCAACTCGGCATCATGCGCGGCAATGTCTTCTGCCGTGACTTTCGTCCCGGTGTTCGAAACCTCCGGTGCCGCGTGGCTGCAACCGGTAGTGGCGAGTAGTAGCGCGGCGAGCGCGCTACTACTCGCCATCTGTAAGGTGAGTGATTTGCTACGAGCCACAGTAGACGTCAGTCATCCAGACCGAAGCGCTCGTGACGAGGCCGGTGCTGTCGACGTGCCACCAACCCTTGCTATACCTCGTAATCTTCGATTGCGACGGGTTCAGAAAGAACTGCTTCGAGGCAACTGCACCGCCGTTGTAGTGCTTATGCGTGACGGAGCCACCAGAGGGCCCAGTCCAAATCATTGTGTAGACCGCTCCGCCATAGCACACCTCACCCAAGGGGATGGGGACGGCATTTGCCGGGCCTACGGTGCCCACGGCGAGCGCTAGAGCGAGTGCGGAAACCGTTGCTACCCTAGTTTTCTTCATGTCGCGATTTCTCCATTTCTGAACAGTGAAAGGGGACGCGCCGGTCTTGCCCCAAGATCCCCGATTTGCGGCGCGCGCAACACTTATGCATATTGCGCTACTTCGGACGTTAGTGCCCAGGGCGGGGTCTCGCAACCGCAGGGAAAACAATCTCTTCGGCGGTGTTGGCCGGGCCCCGTACGGGGCGCTTGCAGTGCAGGGTCGGCGCCGTCATGACCGTGAAGTCAACGGCCCGCGCGTACTGACCCGCGCACGCGCCGCAGCCCGCGCATCGGCCCTCTTCTGTCTCCAGCGAACACGTAAACGTTTGGGCGAGCCTCTCTGCAGGCCCCCGCGTTCACTGTGTTCGGCAACTACTGCGCGTTGAAGGCGCCGACGCCGCCGATTACGCGTTCCTAGCCGTCGTCAGCCGCCACTCCAGCATCGGATACCTCAGCCGAGTAGAGTTCGAGACACCTCAGACCGCCGCCCCAGCGGCAGCCTGACGACCACAACCACACTGTCCGGAAAACCGAGGGCAGGTCAGCGCTGACCAACTTGTGTGAGCAGTGGCCAATGTCAATGAAACTCGACAATCCCTACAAGTCCGGCGCCATGTCGGCGAAGTGCGCGTAGTCCTTCTTGAACGCGACGGCGATGGTGTCGGTGGGCCCGGAGCGGTGCTTGGCGATGATGAAGTCGGCCTCGCCGGGGCGGGCGTCGCGGTCGTAGGCGTCGTCGCGGTGAAGCAGGATCACGATGTCGGCGTCCTGCTCGATGGAGCCCGATTCGCGCATGTCCGAGAGCATGGGGCGCTTGTCGCCGCGCTGCTCGGGCGAACGGTTGAGCTGCGAGATCGCGATCACCGGGACGTCGAGCTCCTTGGCCAACAGCTTGAGGGCGCGGGAGAACTCCGCGACCTCCTGTTGGCGGGACTCCACCTTCTTGCCAGACGACATGAGCTGCAGGTAGTCGACCACGATGAGCCCGAGGTTCTCGCGCTGCTTGAGCCGGCGCCCCTTGGCCCGGATCTCCATGAGCGACATGTTCGGCGAATCGTCGATGAACAGCGGCGCCCGCGACACCCGCGCCGCCGTCTGCGCGAGGCGCTCCCAGTCGTTCGGCCCCATGGGGCCCTTGGTCATCTTGGTCAGCTTGACGCCCGACTCCGCGGACAGCATGCGCTTGGTGATCTCCTCGCGGCTCATCTCCAGCGAGAAGATCACCGAGGTGGCGCCGGCGCCGATGGACGCGGCCCGGCAGATGTCGAGGCCGAGCGTCGACTTGCCGATCGCGGGCCGCGCGGCGATGACGATCATCTGGCCGCCCTGGAACCCGCCCGTCAGCTCGTCGAGGTCGCGGAAGCCCGTGGGAATCCCCAGCAGGCGCCCGTCGTGGCTCGACGCGGCCTCGACCTCGCCGAGCGTCCGCTCCATGACGTCGCCGATCGGCAGGTAGTCCTCGGCGTTCTTGCGCTCCGTGACCGCGAAGACCTCGGACTGGGCGCTGTCCACGATCTCGTCGACGTCGCCGTCGGCGTTGTAGCCCATGTTCGCGATGCGCGTTCCGGCCTCGACGAGGCGGCGCAGGATGGCCTGCTCGCGCACCAGCCGCGCGTAGTAGCCGGCCGACGCCGCGGACGGCACCGCGGAAATGAGGGTGTGGAGGTACTCGGCTCCCCCGACGCGGCCGAGCGAGCCCGCGGCCTGGAGGCGCGACGCGACGGTGATCGCGTCCACCGGATCGCCCGCGTTGTACAGCGCGACGGCCACGTCGAAGATCGCCTCGTGCGCCGGCCGGTAGAAGTCCGGGGCGCGCACCACCTCGACGACGTCGGCCATGGCGTCCTTGGACAGCATCATGGCGCCAAGGACGGACTGCTCGGCCTCGAGGTTCTGCGGCGGGGTTCGGTCGAAGCTCCCGACCGACGCCTCCAACTGCTCGATTGACACCGCTGTCCCCTTCGCCTCTCCCCAGCCCCGCCCGGCAACCCGCCGGACCTCGTTGTCCCATGGTCCGTCGAGCATCTGACACGCGGGCTGAGGCGAACCTAGTCGCGCCCGGCCGCGTCACGCAACCGTGCCCGTCGCGGCACCTGTGGACAGGGGCCCCCCAGCGTGGACGACCTGTGGGTAACCCCCGCGAGAGACGGGTGTGACTGTGGATACGGGTGTGAATAAGTCCAGCCTCAGGTGCGAAATACGCCATCTACCAGGCACGACGCTCCGACGAACCCTGGGGATAACCCCGGGGGGTAACCTACCGGCGTGTCGGACGTGGGCGTGTCGGGCGTGGCGTCGCGACTCGCCGGGCTCGCCACCGACGAACGTGCCGCAGACGACGGTGCCGCAGACGACGGGAGCCCGGGCCCCCAGGGCCCGGGCTCCGACGAAGCGACAGCCGCCTACGCTTCGGCGACCACCTGAAGGGTGACCGTCGCGGAGACGTCGTCGTGAAGTCCCACCTGAACCTGGTACTCGCCCACGGTCTTGATCGGCTGGGACACGTGGATGCGTCGCTTGTCGACGCTCGCTCGCGCCGCGATCGCATCCGCGATGAGCGCGGGCGTCACCGCGCCGAACAGCCGGCCCGCCTCGCCCGCCTTCGCCAGGACGACGATCGGGGAGGACTGCAGCGAGTCGCGCACGGCGTGCGCCTCCTCGACGCTCGCGATCTCCTTGGCCCGGCGCGCGCGGCGCAGGCCCTCGATCTGCTTCTCCGCCCCGGCCGACCACGCCGTGGCGAGGCCGCGGGGAACGAGGTAGTTGCGGGCGTAGCCGTCCTTGACGTCCACGACGTCGCCCGCGATGCCGAGGCCGGAGACCTCGTGCGTGAGGATGAGCTTCGCCATGGCTAGCCCCTCCCGGCGCCGGCGTACGGCAGAAGCGCCATCTCGCGTGCCACCTTGATGGCGCGCGCGATCTGCCGCTGCTCCTGCGTCGTCACGCCCGTGACGCGGCGCGAACGGATCTTGCCGCGGTCGGAGATGAACTTGCGCAGCAGCGCGGTGTCCTTGTAATCGACCCGCTCGACCTTGGCGGCCTTGAGCGGATTGGTCTTCTTGCGGGGCTTCCGCAAGTCAGTCTTGGCCATGATGACTCCTGAAAGATGGGGGTTTCGAAGAAGGGATGTCTAGAACGGAGGTTCGTCCGACGGAGGGGCAGAGGCCCACGGGTCGCTGTCCGATCCGCCTGCGGGGGCACCGGAGAATCCTCCGCCACCTCCACCGCCGCCACCGCCGGAGCGCTGGGTCTTGGTCACCTTGGCCGTCGCGTAACGGAGGGACGGGCCCACCTCGTCGACCTGGATCTCGTTGACCGTGCGCTTCTCGCCGCTGGACTCGAAGGACCGGGAGACGAGACGCCCGGAGACGATCACGCGCATGCCCTTGGTGAGCGACTCGGCGACGTTCTCCGCCGCCTCGCGCCACAGGGAACAGCGAAGGAACAGGGTCTCCCCGTCCTTCCACTCATTCGCGTTGCGGTCAAAGGTGCGGGGGGTGGAAGCCACCGTGAAGTTCACGACGGCGGCGCCCGACTGAATGAAACGCAACTCGGGGTCGGCGGTCAGATTGCCGACCACGGTGATTGCGGTGTCTCCTGCCATGGTTCGACCTCGTTCGTTTCGTGTGGGTTCGGCTAGTGGGCGTCGGGCCGAAGAAGCTTGGTCCTCAGCACGGTCTCATTGAGGCTCAGCTGACGCTCGAGCTCCTTGGCGGTCGCGGACGTCGCGGTGAACTGCACCACGGCATAGATGCCGTCGACGCGCTTCTTGATCGGGTACGCGAGCCGGCGACGGCCCCAGATGTCGATCTTGTCGACGGTGCCGGAGTCATCCTTGATGACCGTGAGGTATTGGTCGAGCGACGGCTGAACCGTGCGCTCCTCGACCTCGGGATCGAGAATGACCATCATTTCGTACTTGCGCATGAAGATACCCACCTCCTCTGGACTGGACGGCCACGGGCTTTCCGTGGCAGGAGGGTTGCGCTAACTTGGGCTGCCCGCGCAGGGGCGGGAACCACCGCACAAGGGTACAGCGGGCGGCCGACGTTGGGAAACGGGCCTCAGCCGCCGCCCAGAATGCCGCCGAGGATTCCCCCGCCTGACGACGCGCTGGCCGACGGCGACGGCGTGGCTCCGACGCCGGACGACGTCGAGGGGCTCGCGCTGGGCGAGGACGAGGGCGACGGCGTCAGCGTGGGCGACGGCGCAGGCTCGGGGCTCGGGATGATCGCCTTGCCGACGTACGACCTGCCGGGGAAGCCCTCAACGGGAAGGTTCGCGAACACCTCGCCCATCATCGACGTCCAGATGCGGCACGGCACGGAGCCGCCGGTGACCTGCCGGAAGCCGCCGAACGGCGTGATCGCCTCGACCGAGCCGTCCTCGCCCACCTGATAGATGGCCACGGCGCCCACGATCTGGGGGGTGAAACCGATGAACCACGCGGACTTGTTGTCCGTCGACGTCCCCGTCTTTCCGGCGATCGGACGCCCGAGCCTCGCCGCGTACCCGCCCGATCCGTGGAGCACCACCTGCTGCATGGCGTACGTCGTGTCCGCCATGACGGCCTCCGAGAAGACCCGGTCCTCCACGACCTCGTGTCCGTAGACGACGTTGCCGAGCGGGTCGGTTACCGACTCCACGAGGAACGGTTCGCGGTGCACGCCCTGGGCGGCGATGGTCGCGTACGCGGACGCCATGTCGAGGGGGTGGGGGGATGCGGTCCCGAGGACGTTCGCCGGGTTCGCCTCGAGGCCCGCGGTGTCGGCGGGAAGGCCCGCGCGCTCGGCGACGTCCACTACCTGATCCGGGCCCACGTCGCGCGCGAGCTGCACGTACACCGTGTTGACCGAGTGCTCCGTCGCGGTGATGAGGTTGATCTGCCCGAAGTTCTCGTTCGCGAAGTTTCTCACCGGCTTGGAGAAGCCCTCGACGACCTGCGGCGAGGCCCCGCTGTACACGCTCTCGAGCGCGATCCCGTGCTCGAGGCCCGCGATCAGGGCGAAGGGCTTGAAGGTTGACCCTGCTTGGGCGATGTCCTGCGTCACGGCGTTGCGCTGAACCGCGACGTAGTCGGCGCCTCCGTACATCGACGTGATGGCTCCCGTGGTGGGGTCGATGGTGACGATCGCCAGCCGCAGGTTCGGGCTGTGCCCATCGGGAAGCGTCGCCGCGGCGTTCTGAGCCGCCTGCTGGGTCGCCCAATCGATCGAGGTGACGATCCGATACCCGCCCGTCTCGACGTCCTCCTGCGACAGGCCGGTGCGCTCCGCGACCTCCACGATGGCCTGGCGAAGCAGGTAGCCCTGCGGGCCGCCAAAGACGTTGTCCTTGCGGTACTCGATCGTTTCCGGGAAGTCGAGGCGGAGCCGGTCCGACGGGGTGAGCCCGTCAGGGCCGACCATGGCGTCGAGCACGTAGTTCCAGCGCGCCTCGGCCTTGACCGGGTCGACGCGCGGATCCCACGCGCTCGGCGCGGGAATGATGCCGGCGAGCAGGGCCGCCTGCGAGAGCGTCAGGTCCTTGGCGTCGACGCCGAAGTACTCGCGCGCCGCGGCCTGAATCCCGTACGCGCCGCGGCCGAAGTAGATCGTGTTCATGTAGTTCTCGAGGATGTGGTCCTTGTCTTGCTGCTGGTCGATCTTCAGCGCGAGAAGGGCCTCCTTGACCTTGCCGCCAATGTCCGTCGTCGTCTTCCCGACGTAGTACCGCTCCACGTACTGCTGAGTGATGCTCGAACCGCCCTGGCGATGCCCAAGGACGACGGTCTTGAACAGCGCTCGCGCCGTCCCCAGGAAGTCGATGCCCGGGTTGGAGTAGAAGGTCCGGTCCTCAGCGGCGACGATGGCGTGCGGAACGTAGTCGGGAAGGTCGGAGATGGACACCGACTCGCGGTTGGCGAGCCCGATGCGCCCCATTTCGGTCGTGCCGCCTGCGTAGTAGAAGATCGACGACTGGGCTTGGGGGAAGGCGGCCGGAGGGGGAATCTGGATCCGCGCGTAGTAGATCGCCATTCCGACCACCGCGATGGTCGAGATCACCAGGCCGACCGTGAGGCCCCACGCGCCCACGCGCCTGAGGATCCGGACCCACCGGGGCCGCCGCTTGCCGCGCTTCGAGACGCCGGTCCTTCCCGTCGGCCGCGTGGCCGAGCGACCCGTCGGCTTCGCGAGCCTGTTCGACGGCGTCGTGGGTCGCGGCTGCCGGGCGCTGCGGCCCGTCGCGGGGGTGCGCTGCGGGTGCGAGCGCGTCGAGCGTCGCTCCGGCGGCTTGCGCGAATCGGTCACGACAGCGAGTCTAGGCTCGCGCGTCCCGACCAAGGTCGCGAGGCTCGCGCGCCGCCCGTTTCATGCTTTCGATGTATCGCCGCGATACAACTTCCTGCTATGGTTGCCCTGCGCGTCGCATCCGGCGCCGCGCCCGTGAAGCAGGGAAGGCGAGATGGCGAAGACCGACGTGCTGACGCTCGCGATCCTCGGCATCCTCGAGACCTCACCCCTTCACGGGTACCAGATCCGCAAGCAGCTCGGAGGCGAGCTCGGCCCGTTCAGGGCCCTGAGCTACGGCTCCCTGTACCCGGCGCTCAAGCGCATGGTGCGCGAAGGCCTCATCGGCGCAGAAGCCGGCGAGGAGACCGCGCGGGGCTCGCGGCGTTCCAAGATTTCGTACCGCCTCACGGACGCGGGCAAGTCCCGCCTCCACGAGGAGCTGGCAAACGCGGGAACGTCCTCGTGGGAGGACGACGCGTTCGACGTTCGGTTCTCGATGTTCGACCGAACCGACTCGGCCACGCGCCTGCGCATTCTCGAGGGGCGCAGGACCCGGCTCGCGCAACGGCTCGAGGAGGCGGGGGTCAACCTCCGCCGAGTTCGCGAGCGCCACGACAGCTACACGGCAGAGCTTCAGCGCCACGGCCTGGAAACGGTCGAGCGCGAGGTCGAGTGGCTCGACCGACTGATTGACGAAGAACGATCCGCCCTCGGCGGGAACAACACAACCGCTCGTGCGGACAACTAGGTAAGGGGTTAACAATGGCCAGCCTGCGCGTTGCCATCATCGGCGTCGGAAACTGCGCGACGTCTCTCATTCAGGGCGTGGAGTTCTACAAGGACGCCAAGGCGGGCGACACGGTTCCCGGCCTCATGCACGTCCAGTTCGGCGACTACCACATCAGCGACATCGAGTTCGTTGCCGCGTTCGACGTGGACGCCAAGAAGGTCGGCCTTGAACTGGTCGAGGCGACCAAGGCCTCGGAGAACAACACGATCAAGATCTGCGACGTTCCGCCGTCGAAGGTGACGGTGCAGCGCGGACACACGCTCGACGGCCTCGGGAAGTACTACCGCGAGACCATCAACGAGTCCGACGCGGCGCCCGTGGACATCGTCCAGGTGCTCAAGGACACCAAGGCCGACGTCCTGGTGAGCTACCTTCCCGTCGGCTCGGAAGAGGCGGACAAGTACTACGCCCAGTGCGCGATCGACGCGAAGGTCGCGTTCGTCAACGCGCTTCCCGTGTTCATCGCCTCCGACCCCGAGTGGGCCAAGAAGTTCGAGGACGCCGGCGTCCCGATCATCGGCGACGACATCAAGTCCCAGGTGGGCGCGACCATCACGCACCGCGTCATGGCCCGCCTGTTCGAGGACCGCGGCGTGCGTCTTGACCGGACCTACCAGCTGAACGTCGGCGGGAACATGGACTTCAAGAACATGCTCGAGCGCGAGCGCCTGGAGTCCAAGAAGGTCTCCAAGACCCAGGCCGTCACCTCGAACCTCAACGAGGGTCCGCTCGCGGGCCTTAAGGACTCGCGCAACGTCCACATCGGCCCGTCCGACTACGTCGCGTGGCTCGACGACCGCAAGTGGGCGTACGTCCGCCTCGAGGGCTCGGCGTTCGGCGAGGTGCCCCTGAGCCTCGAGTACAAGCTCGAGGTCTGGGACTCCCCCAACTCGGCAGGCATCATCATCGACGCGATCCGCGCGGCGAAGATCGCCAAGGACCGCGGCATCGGCGGACCGATCCTCAGCGCCGCGACGTACTTCATGAAGTCGCCGCCCGTGCAGATGGAGGACACCCTCGGCCGCGAGCAGCTCGAGAAGTTCATCCGCGGCGAGGTCGAGCGCTAGGCGCTCACCGCACCGCAACGACGAAGGCCCGGGTCCCCTTGAGGGGGCCCGGGCCTCGCCGTCTGCGCGGCCGGCGCAACCCTGTCGGATATTTCACAAAGCGTCGCGTGCGCCACTCGCGTAGCATCGGAGGTGGCTGAAGGAGGCGGCATGACCCGGTGCGGCAGTTGCGGCGTACCGCTCAATGACGACACGCGCGGCACCGAGGCTGGGGGCGAGCCGAGCGACATCTACTGCTCCGCGTGCTACGCCAAAGGAAAGTTCACGCTTCCCGACGGCCCGATCGAGGCCGTGCAGGCCAAGGCCATCGAGGCCATCGTTGCCCAGGGCGTGCCGCCTCTCGCGGCCAAGAAGCTCACGGAGAAGATCGCGGAGCTTGACCGCTGGAAGTCGTAGGGCTCCTCCGGCGCGGGACGACAATCGCCAGGAGTTGAGCCGCGATCGCCACGAGCCCCACGACCAGGCGAATGGGAATCACGAGGTCGACGACGCGCGGGATCTCCTTGAGGTTCTCGTCCACGTTCCGCGTCCATGCGACGGCCTTGAGTCGCTCCTCGACCGTGGGGCCGTAACGCAACGCCCCGAAGCGACGCAGCGACCGCAATCCCACGACGCACCCCGCAAGGACACCGAGTCCCGCGACCGTCACGGCGAGGTTGGGCCACACGGCGTTGTTGCCGCTCGTCGCGTTGGCCAGGCCCACGCAGGCGACCGCGAACGCGACGAGGCCCCCGACCCCGCACACCGCTCCGCCCCCAAAGAAGATCAGCGCGGCGATGATGCGGGCGGCGGGGCGCGCCGCCTGCGCGGGCGTCGCCTCCGCGGACGTGGCCGAGGCCCACGCCGTGGACGTGTCGACGAATCCCGGGTCGCCGTCGCGCGGAGAGGGCGTCGGCGCGAGGACAGGCGTGCGGCTGTCCCGCCATCCGCGCCGTGGTCGCGACTTCCCGCGCCCTCGCGCGGGGTCGATGGTCATGTCGCGGTCCGAGGAGCCCTCGCCGCAACCGACGTCAGCGCCGCGGACGCCACCACGAGCGCGAAGGCGACGTCCGCCGTCATCGGCACCCCGGCGACGTGGGCCACGTATTGCGACACCACACCGCGAAATCCCACGACCGCGTAGCCGAGCATCCCGGCAATCGCGCAGGCGACGCCGAGCGCCGCGAGCGTCGCACGGCTCCCCGACGGTCCGACGACCGCCTCGCGACGAGGCGGCCGGTCGAAGCGCCGGAACGCCGCCACGAGCCCGGCGACGAGCCCGAGGAACACCACGAACTGCGGCACGCGAGTCCACCACCACACGGCGGTGGTCGGCTCGGGCATCGGCGAGAACAGCAAGTGCCATCCGACGTACATGAGCACGAGCGCGGAGAAGTGCCAGAGGAACGCCGTCATCGCGACCGCGCCACCCGCGATGACCGCGCCCCACGCGCGGGGCCGCTCGAGCCAGCGGCGAACCGGCGCCCGCACCAGCAGCAGGATTCCCGCCTGGGCGACGGCGAACGCGAGAAGGACGACCGTCGGCGGGGCGAGGTTCGACAGCTTCTCGCCGTCGTACGAGACCATGGCCGTCCCGTACGGTCCGAGCCACATCAGCAGGGCGGCGGACCCGCCGCCGACGCCCACGAGCCACAACCCGAGCCGCCGGGCGCCGAACCGGTCCGCGACGCCGTCGGCGTAGAAGAAGCCCAGCTGGTGCGCGGTCAGCCACACGAGCGCGAAGTTCAGCCACTTGACCCCGTCGACGCCCTCGGCGAGCCGCAGCCAATCGACCAACGCGACCGCGACCACGAGCGCCGCGAGCGCGCGCCACCCGAAGCGCTCGTGGAGCCGCAGCATCGCGGGCGCGAGCCCCGCGGCGATCAGGTAGATCCCGATGAACCACAGCAGCTGCCCCGCGATCTGCAGCACGGGCGAGTACTTGGTCGCCGTGCCGAGGATGCGCCTCGATCACGGCCCCCGCCACCATCCCCACCGCGACGAAGACGAGAGCGGGCCACACGAGCCGCGCGACGCGCGCCCGCGCGAAGTCCGCGTACCCGCCGCCCGCGCCTCGCGAGGCTGCGCCACGACGTTGCGTGCGCGAATCCGCCGACGACGAAGAAGATCGGCATCACCTGGAGGACCCACGTCGCGGGCCGGGTCCACGGCGCGAGCGCGAGGATGTTCGTGAACAGGAACGAGTGACCGCCCGTCGCGGCGGGGCGGTCGTCCACGACGGCCATGAGGAAGTGCCCGAGGATCACGCCCGCGAGCGAGGCGACGCGCAGGAAGTCGACGTAGCGGTCTCGAGACGCGGGCGTGGCCGCGGCGAGCGAGGCGACGTCGTTCACCGGCGCGGCCTAGGCGTAGGGCGGCGCGACGGTCGGGGGGGCGGGGGGATACCCCCAGGCGAGGCGCTCGTCCTGCTTGGGGTCAGGCCCCCACTGGTTCGGGCCCGGCTGGGTATCCATGATGCACATGATGAGCGGGACGATTCCCACACCCGCGAAATTGAGGAGAACCCACAAGCCCGATTGACCCATGTCGTGGAGGCGCCGCGCCTCCGCCGCATACGTCGGGAGCGCGAACGCGAGGCCGACGAGCAGGATGAGGGCGCCGGGCCCCAGGAGCGCTCCGAAGTTCAGGTCGCTCGCGTCCACGTTGCCGTTCGCGTCCGCCTTGCTCGCGAGATCGACGAAGAACGCCACGTAGCCCACCAGGAAGAGGATCTGGAACGGCAGCTGGATGAGGAAGAGGGCGAGGTAGAACCACCAGAACTCGGACCGCCGGGCACGCCCGTTGAAGTCCGCGTACTTCCTCATGCACGTCTTGAATGCCTCGCCCATGCCCATGGAGATTCCCGCCTTTCGAGACCGCATTCGCGTCCGCCGTCGGCCCGCCGACTGGCTCCCAGACTACGACGTTGGACCGTCGAGCGCCCGTCACCCGTACCCTGGTCGCATGTCCGCCCTCCGCGACCTGCGCCACCTCCTGCGCGGGTCGGGATTTCGCAAGCTCGCCGCCACCCGACTCGTCTCCCAACTGGGCGACGGGATGTTTCAGGCGGGCCTCGCGACCCTCCTGTTCTTCGATCCGACGCGCCAGTCGTCGGCCGCGGACATCGCGCTCGGGTTCGTGCTACTCCTTGGCCCCTTCACCCTCGTCGGGCCCTTCGTCGGGCCGCTGATCGACCGCTGGCAGCGCCAGCGCATTCTTGTGTGGAGCAACCTCGTGCGACTCGGCCTCGCGGGCATCCTCTGGGCGACCACCGCGCTCGACGGGCCCGGATGGGTCCTCTACGCGGCCGCCCTCGTCACGCTCTCGCTCAATCGCTTCCTGCTGGCGGCGATGACCGCTGCCATTCCGCGCGTCGTCGCGGACGAGGACCTCCTGACCGCCAATTCCCTGCTCCCGACGCTCGGGACGCTCGCGGCGGCGCTCGGTGGGGCGATCGGCGTCGTCGTCTCGTTCTTCGCGCCCGGGATAGCCGAGGACCAGCGGTCCATGGCCGCGCTCATCGCGTCGGGCGTGGTGTTCGGGATCGCCTCGTGGACGACGACGGCGATCAAGCGTCGCGAGCTGGGGCCGGTCGACCCCTTCGATTCCGGCCACCTGCGGGAGCAGTTCGGCGACCTGGTGCGCGGGCTGCGCGAGGGCGCCCGCTACCTGGCCCAGCGCCGGACCCCGGCGCACGCGCTCGTCGTGATGGCGGCGCAGCGCCTGCTCTACGGCCTCATGTTCGTCGCCGCGATCATCATCTCCCGCAACCTCCTCGCGCCCGCGGGGGAGGGAGGCCTCGGGCAGTTCGGCGTGGTGCTGGCCTTCGCCGCCATCGGGTTCGGCCTCGCCGCGATCCTCACGCCAGCGCTCGGCCCGTGGATCCCGCGCCATCGGTGGATCGTGCTGTGCCTGCTCGTCGGCGCCGCCGGGCAGGCGCTTCTCGCGTTGTCGTCCGAGCGCTGGGCCCTGCTGGGCGCCGCGGTGATCGTCAGCTTCGCCGTCCAGGGGGGCAAGATCGCCGTCGACACCATCGTCCAGCGCGACACCGAGGACGACGTGCGCGGCCGCGCCTTCACCCTCTACGACATGGCGTACAACGTCGCCTTCGTGTCGTCGGCCGGGATCGCGGCGCTCGTGCTGCCGGACTCCGGCTACTCGCGTGTCGTCATGGCGAGCGTCGTCGCCGCGTATCTCGCCATCGCCGCCCTCTACGCCGCGGCCCCGAGCGAGCCGCGGCCGCTCTCCCCGGCTTCCACCGCGAGCGACACCGGCTAGCCGCCCGCCTCCGTGGCCTGACGGGTCGCCCACCACTCAAGGAGCCGCTCCCTCGCCACGTCCTCGCCGAGCGGGCCCTCCTCCATCCGAAGCTCGAGCAGGAACGCGTACGCGGCGCCGACGTCCCGGCCGGGCGGGATATCGAGGGCCGCCATGATCTGCTCGCCGTCGAGGTCGGGGCGGATCGCCTCGAGCTGCTCCCTCTCGCGAAGCTCGGCGATGCGCTGCTCAAGGTCGTCGTACGCGAACGACAGGTGGTCGGCCTTGCGCCGGTTGCGCGTGGTGCAGTCGGCGCGCGTCAACCGGTGCAGCCGCTCCAGCTGGTCGCCCGCGTCCGTCACGTAACGCCGGACCGCCGAGTCCGACCACGAGGCCTCCCCGTATCCGTGGAACCGCAAGTGAAGCTCCACGAGCCGCGCCACGGCCTGAACGATCGCCTTGTCGAAGCGGAGCGCCTTGAGGCGCTTCGCCGTCAGCTTGGCCCCCACGATCTCGTGGTGATGAAAGCTCACCGCCCCGCCGGGCTCGAACCGACGCGTCGCCGGCTTCCCGACGTCGTGGAGCAGCGCGGCAAGGCGCAGGACGAGGTCGGGTCGGGGAACGGGGCCGTCCGGCCCGGTCTCAAGCGCGATCGCCTGGTCCACGACCGTGAGCGTGTGTTGGTAGACGTCCTTGTGGTGGTGATGCTCGTCCGCCTCGAGGCGAAGCGCGGGAAGCTCAGGAAGGACGTGATCCGCGAGGCGGCAATCGACGAGGATCGTGAGCCCCGCCGCGGATTCTCCCCGAGCATCATCTTGGTCAGCTCGTCCCGCACGCGCTCGGCTGACACGATGGCGATGCGATCCGCGAGCCGTTCGATCGCCCCGAGCGTCGTCGCCTCCACCGTGGCGCCAAGCTGCGAGACAAATCGCGCCGCCCGCATCATCCTCAGCGGGTCGTCGGAGAAGCTCAGGTCCGGCTCGATGGGCGTGCGCAGGACTCCGGCCGAGAGATCCGCGAGCCCGTCGAAGGGATCCACGAATGCGAGCGACGGCAGCCGCACCGCCATCGCGTTCATCGTGAAGTCGCGCCGTGCGAGGTCGCCCTCAAGGCTGTCGCCGAACGCCACCTCCGGCTTGCGCGAGTGCTCTCCGTAGGAGTCCGCCCGATACGTCGTGATCTCCACCACCGTGTCGCCCTTGCGCCCGCCGATGGTCCCGAACTCGCGCCCGATATCCCACGTGTTCCCGCCCCAGGCGCGGATCGCCCGTTCCGTCTGATCGGGAAGGGCCGACGTCGCGAAGTCCAGGTCCGTGCTCGAGCGACCGAGAAAGGCGTCGCGCACGGGACCTCCCACGAGCGCGAGTTCGTGTCCCGCCGCCTCGAAGGCCGCCGCGAGCGCGACCACGTCGTCCGGCAGCGCCGCCCACAGGCCGTCCGCCCGCTGACGCAGGACATCGATGGAGGGGAAGGCGGTCGTCACAACCACCAAGCATCCCAGAGTGCGGGTCAGGGCTCGGCCCGGCGCGCCTCGCTGGTTAGAGTGAGTCATGCTTTCCGCCGAGCCGCCCGACCGCCACGCGAAGCCAAAACCCCCCGCGGCGGATGCGCGGCCTCCCGTCCGCCCCCAGCTTCGGGGCAAGGGAAGCCTCCTGCCCGTCTCGAACGAGACCTCCGCTGGCGGCATCGCCATCTTCGTCGAGGAAGGCTCGGCGAAGGCCGCCGTGATCGGTCGGCGCAACCGCGGAGGCAAGCTCGAATGGTGCCTTCCGAAGGGTCACCTGGAAGACGACGAGACTCCGGAGGACGCGGCGATTCGCGAGGTCGCCGAGGAGGCGGGAGTCACCGCGGAGATCGTGCTCGGTCTCGGCATCATCGACTACTGGTTCACGGGCGAGGATCGCCGCATCCACAAGGTCGTTCACCACTTCCTGCTGGAGACGACGAGCGACGAGATCACCACCGAGAACGACCCGGATCACGAGGCCGAAGTCGCGCAATGGGTTCCGCTCAGGGAACTTCCCTCGCGGCTGTCGTACCCCAACGAGCGCCGCATGGCGGAGGTCGCCGTCGACCTGCTCGCTCTCGAGAGCGAGTGATTCCCACGAAACGCCTCGCCGCCCGCCTCGCCAACGCCGTCGTCATCAGCGGCCGTCGTCACGCTTTCCGTCGCGCCGCCGGTCCACGCCGCCGCCGTGGAAGCGGGCGATCTCCGCGTCGACCTCGCGACGTACGGTCCGGCGCTCCTCGGTCCCGACACCCCGCTCACCGTCGGCGCAACAATCGCCAACGACTCCCTGAGCGACGCCGCCAAGGTCGACCTCGTCGTCGAGATCACCTCGGAGCCGCTCGCGGCGCGCGACGAGCTCGCCGAGTGGAGGGACGGGAGCGAGGCGGCGCCGACGCGGGAGGTCGCACGGCGCCCCGCGGCGGGCAGCGGCGTCGTTGGCGCGCGCGCCGAGATCTCCACGAGCGTCATCGCCAGCCCGACCGCGCTCGGTCTGGGAGCCGTGCCGTGGGGGGTCTACGGCGTCTCGATTCGCGCCGAACTCGACGGCGAGCTCGTCAAGGAGTTTCGAACCTTCGCCACGTATCTCGACGGCTCGACTCGCACCACCCCCGTCGTCGTCGTCGCGACCGCTGCCGGCGCACCCGAGAGGGTCGCGGCCATTGTGTCGGCTGCCACGGCCGCGCGGGTGTCGCTCCTCGTTGATCCGACCGCCCTCGCCCAGGTGGAAGGCGGCCCAGCAACCGAGCTTCCGCGCGACATTCTTCGCGCTGCCCGCCGGTCACGTGGATGTGGCGTCGCTCGCGCGCGGGGGTGGCGCGGCGATCCTCGCCGAAGCCGTGGCCGCGTCGTCCGCGGCCGACGCCGAGGGAGCCGATCGTCCGTGGGTGGCGGTCGTGCCGTCCCTCGACCGCCAAAGCGTCGACCTCGCACGCGACGCGGGCGCGGCGGCCATGCTCGTGCAACCAGGCTCCTCTGACGAGCAGGTCGCGCTCGCGGATCCGGCCGTCGTCGCCACCCCTGCGCTGCTGAGCACCGGCGCCGGAAACCCCGTTGCGATCGTGCCCGACGCCGCCCTCGGGAACGCCCTCGCCGGCACGGGCGCGGCCCCGGCGGTGCGCGCGGCGAACGTCGTCGCCGAGTCCGCCTTCGCCGCGATGGCCGCTCCCGATGGGGAGGCGATCGTCATCTCGCCCGGCACCTCGTGGATGCTCGACTCCGACCACAAGTCCCCCGCGCTCGCGGCGCTCGCCGAGTGCCCGTGGAATCGCCTCGTCACGCTCACTTCGCTGCTCGAGGGCGAGCCTTCGACCGAGGCCGTCGTTCCCGATGTCGTGGCGGACGCGGCCGACATTCCCGCGGGTCAGGTGGGTTCCGCCCAGAATCGCCTGCGCGACCTTCGCTACCTTGCGGATGCGACGTCGGCGCCGCGCGGCGATCTATGAACCGGCGTCACGGGCCGTGCTCGAGTCGCTCTCGTACGAGGGCCGCGCGGACCCCGACGCTCGCAGCGACCTCATCGCCCGGGCGCTCGCTGGCATCGACGACCTCGTGGGTCAGGTGTCGCTGCCTACCGGGAGCTCGCTCAACCTCATCTCGACCTCGGGAAGCGTGCCCATCACCGTCAGCAACGACCTGGATGTCGATATCACGGTCGTCGTCGTGTTCGAGACCCGGTCGCCCAACCTCATCCCCCGGGAGAACCCGACCATCACGCTCGCTTCCCAGACCTCGGAACAAGTGCTCATTCCCGTCACGGCGATCTCGAGCGCGAACGTCACGGCCTTCGTGCATCTCACCGACGTCGACGGGCATCGCCTGACCCGCGACACTGCGGTCAAGCTGCGGGTCAGAGCCGATTGGGGCACGGCCTTCACCGCGATCGTCGGCGGCGGCGCGCTCATGCTTCTCGTCGGCGGCTTCTGGCGAACCGCACGCCGAGGCAAGCGCAATACGCGCGGAGAACCGGGAACCGAACCCGACGCGCAGGACGAGGAATGACGTGACCGTCGACGACGCGCTGCCCACCACCTCCCTGCGCCGCAACACCGCGATCATGGCCGCTGGCACGGCGACGTCGCGGGCTCTCGGATTGGTGCGGACGGCACTCCTCGCAGCGGCGATCGGCGTCAACGCGGGCGCGGCGAGCGCTTTCGACGTCGCGAACAAACTCCCGGGCGTCCTCCTGACCCTGCTCGCTTCCGGTGTCCTCAACGCGGTCCTGGTACCCCAAGTCGTTCGCGCGATGACTCGCAAGGACGGCAAGCAAACCGTCGACAGGATCGTCACGCTCGGCACGGTCGCCATGCTCGCCATTACCGCCCTGCTGACGGCGGCGGCTCCGCTGTTCATCCTCGCGTACACGTCCAAGTTCACTCCCGAGCTCACCGCACTCACGGTCGCGTTCGCGCTGTGGACGATCCCGCAACTGTTCTTCTACGGCCTCTACACGCTCCTGGGCCAGATCCTCAACGCGCGATCCCGCTTTGGGCCGTTCATGTGGGCCCCGGCCGCCAACAACCTCGTCGCGATCGCCGGCCTCGTCGTCTTCCTCGTCCTCTTTGGTCCGTACGCGATCCCTGGCGCGGGCGAAGACCCCGTCGGCCTCGCGGGCCAGTGGGGGCCGGGAAAGATCGCCCTCCTCGCTGGCGTCGCGACGCTCGGCATCGCCGTCCAGGCGCTCGTGCTCATCGTCCCGCTCGCAAGGAGCGGCTACCGCTGGCGCTGGAGATGGTCGGGGCCCAAGGGGGAACTCGCGGGGATCAAGCGCGTCGCCGGGTGGGCCCTCGCCGCCGTGCTGCTCGAGCAGGTGGGCATCGCGATCGTCACCAAGGTCGCGAGCTCCGCGTACATCGTCGGGGGTGGGGCGCCAGACGTCGCCACCAACACGGCGCTCACGAACGCCCTCATGCTCTACCTCTTGCCGCACTCGCTGGTGACGGTGTCGATCGTCACCGCCTTCTTCACCGGCATGTCCCGGCTCGCGGCGGCGGGCGACCTGGCGGGCCTCCGTGCGGAGCTCTCGCGCGGACTGCGAACCATAGGCGTCTTCACCGTCTTCGCCACGGCCGCCCTCATCGTGCTCGCCTCTCTCGCGGTCCGGGTGACGCTGCCCAGCACGCCCGACGTCGTCGTCGCGTCCGTTGCCCACGTCGTCGTCGCGCTTGCCTTCGGACTCGCGCCGCTGGGGGCGATGATCCTGGTCAAGCAGGCGTACCTCGCGCTCGAGGACGCGCGGTCCCTGTTCTGGATTCAGATTCCCATGACGGCGACGCTCATCGCCGTCGCGCTGCTGGGCCAGAAGGTCCTCGACGTGCACTGGTGGGTCGTCGCCGCGGGAGCGGGCATGGCGCTCTCGTACGCCGTCTCGACAAGCCTCCGGCTCGTCGGCCTCCGCGGCCGCCTCGGGGGCCTCGACGGGCGCCGCGTCCTCTCCACCTATGTGCGCGCCATCGCCGCCGTCGTTCCCGCCGCGGCCGCTGGCTGGCTGATCCTGCGGGTCATCCCCGACCCCCGCGAACTCTCCCGATGGGCGGAGGTGGCCGCCTCCGCCGGCTGGTGCCTCGCGGTCGGCGCCGTGATGGCGATCATCTACGGCGGCGCGCTCGTGGTCCTGCGCGTTGACGAGTGGCGGAGCGTCATCTCGGGCCCACTCAGGAGGCTCGGCTTCCGCGTACCATAGCGGTCGACACCATTCACGCCTGTTAGGAAATCGCGCGTGCTCTCTGGCACCACCTTCGCGGACCGATACGCCGTCGACTCCGCCGCGCCGTGGGGCGTCCCGGGCGCGACCGCGTGGACCGCGCGAGACACCCGCCTCGACGCCCCCGTCACCCTTCTCGTCGCCGAGTCTGACCACTCCGACGAGGTCCTCGCGGCGCTCACCCGCGTGCGCGGCTCGCGCGTGGCGAACGTCGCGCGCATCGTCGACGTCGGCGTTGCGGCCGTTCCGGGTCTCGGAAAGGGCGCTCGGCGCGCGTACGCGGCCGTCGAGGCGTTGCCGACGCCGCATCTCGCCACGGTGCTCGATGCCCACGTTCTTCCCGTGCCCTTCGCGAGGCTCGTCCTGCGCGGCGCGGGCGCCGCGCTCGTCGCCGCGGACGCGGCCGGCCTCCACCATGGGGCACTCACCGTCGACTCCATCGGTCTGACCACCCGCGGGCGCGTCGTCGTCGCTGGCGCCGGGCTTGCCGCCGCCTTCGGCAGGGGCGGGACGGCCGCACACTCACCCGACGCCGCGACGGAGGCGGATGCCGCGAGCCTCGCGGCCGTCTTCGCGCACGCGATTCTCGGGGCCGAATCGTTCGACGACGCGGACGCCCCGCTGCCAGAGGAGCTGACGAAGGCCGAGCGGCGCATCGTCGCCCTGGCGCGCCGCGACCGCGGCCCCGCTTCCGTCGCCGCCCTGCTGGGCGACCTTGGGCCCACGGGGGGGGTCACGCTCTCGGGGCTCCGCACGCAACTGCGCACGCTCGAACGCGTCGCCGCCGAAGAGGCCGCCCAAGCGGAGGCGGACGCGCTCGCCGAGGAACTCGCGCTCGCGGAGAGTCTTCGCCTCCACGAGCTCGCGACCGAGGCGCTTTCTGAGGACGCGACGCCGCGGGAGCTCGACGAGTGGGAGCTCGAACACCTTCTCGAGGTCGAAAAGGCCGAGGAGGTCCCCACGCTCGCGGAGGCCTTCCTCGACCTCCTCCACCGCCGCTTCCCCCGATCCGCTCGGATCACGGGATACCTCGAGGCCGCCCACGAACGCGCGCTCGGCGGACCCCGCGTCAACGGTTCCCGATGGACCGTGCTCGCGCTCCTCGTGCTGGTGTCCGTGCTCTCCGTCGTCGCGGTCGAAATCTTCCGGTCGCCGTTCGTCCCCACCTTCGACCTCAAGAACCCGCCGCCGCAGAGCTACCCGAGCTACACGTTCTCGCCCTCGCCCACGGACGTTACGCCCTCCCCGTAGCGCGCCCCGCCCCGCGGGAACAGATGGCCACTAGCATCTGTTACGGACGTGTGCGGCGCCATCGGCGCCCCGATGCCCAGACGAAGCAACACGAACGCGAGGACGGCCATGAGCAACGACAGGAACCTCATCATCGTGGGATCCGGTCCCGCGGGCTACACGGCGGCCATCTACGCCGCCCGGGCGGGCCTCGCGCCCCTCGTCGTCGCGGGCTCCGTCACCGCGGGCGGCGCGCTGATGAACACCACCGAGGTGGAGAACTTTCCCGGGCTTCGTGACGGGGATCCAGGGGCCAGAGCTCATGGAGACCCTGCAGGCGCAGGCCGAGAAGTTCGGCGCCGAGGTCCTCTTCGACGACGCCACGGCCCTCTCGCTTGAGGGCCCGGTCAAGACGGTCACCGTCGGCGACGGCACCACCTACTCCGCGAAGGCCGTCATTCTCGCCATGGGCTCCGCCTACCGCGAGATCGGTCTCGACGACGAGAAGCGCCTCTCGGGCAAGGGCGTCTCGTGGTGCGCGACGTGCGACGGCTTCTTCTTCCGCGACCAGGACGTCGTCGTGGTCGGCGGGGGCGACAGCGCGGTCGAGGAGGCGACCTTCCTCACTCGGTTCGCCTCGAACGTGACGATCGTCCACCGCCGCGACGAGCTTCGCGCGTCCAAGATCATGGCCGACCGCGCCGCGGCCGACCCCAAGATCCGTTTCCAGTGGAACTCCGAGGTGGTCGGGCTCGATGGCGACGCCAAGCTCGCCGGGGTCCGCGTCAAGGACGTCAACACCGGCGCGGAGACCACTCTCGGCGCCACGGGCCTCTTCGTCGCCATCGGCCACGACCCGCGCTCGGAACTCGTCAAGGGCGTGGTGGACACGGACGCCGCGGGATACGTCGAGGTCGTGGGCCGGACGACGGCCACGAACGTCGAGGGCGTGTTCGCCTGCGGTGACCTGGTCGACAGCCGCTACCGCCAGGCGATCACCGCCGCGGGCTCAGGCTGCGCTGCCGCCCTCGATGCCCAGCATTTCCTCGACGACCTCGCCGAGCGCGAGTCAGCAACCGCCGCCACCACCGCGTAAGGAGCACCCATGAGCAAGCCCGTCACCGTGACAGACGCGACCTTCGAGGCGGAGGTCCTGAAGTCCGACATCCCCGTGGTCGTGGACTTCTGGGCCACATGGTGCGCGCCGTGCCGGGCGATCGCCCCTATCCTCGACGAACTGTCCGAGACGTACGACGGCCGCGTCAAGGTCGTGAAGCTCGACGCCGACGCCAACCTGGACGCCGTGCGCGCCTACGGCATCACGACCATTCCGACCATGAACTTTTTCAAGGGCGGGGAGCTGGTCAAGTCCGTGGTCGGCGCGCGCCCCAAGCCCGCGATCGCCGCGCTCTTCGACGAGGTTCTCGCCTAGCGGTCCTTGAGCGCGTTGAGCAGCGTGCCGGTGGGGCGCAGCCCGATGACGACGACCACGGCCGACGCCGCGAGGAGCGCGAGCGCGGAGTGGTACGTCACGAGGTGGAAGGCCTGGGCGGCCCTCGCGCCGAGCGCGATCGACCCGACCACCCCGAGGGACCAGCCCCAGATCCCCCCGACCCCCGCGAGTAGCGCCCATTCGGTGGCCTGCATGATGAGGCGCGAGTGCGGCCGCGCGCCAAACGTCGCGTAGATCGCGACGTAGCCGCGGCGGAACCACTGGATCATGCCCCAGACGAGCGCGAGCAGCGCCGCGGTCGGCACCCACACCCACCTCAGGGGGCGGTCCTCGTACGCGCGCGTGTAGTCCACGGTGAAGTCGCCGGAGAACAGGCGCGGGTTCGCGATCGCCGGCTTGCCTCCGTGCGCGAGCCACGCCCCCGCAGCCGAGGACACGGCGTCGTAGTGGGCCGTGTCGGTGCGGACGTAGCAGGCGTCCGCGGCGGAGTCCGAGGGCGACGGTGCGTAGGGCACCAGCAAAGACCCGTCGAATTCCTCGCCCAGGACGGCCGAGTCGACCACGGCCACGGTGAGCGGGTCGGACGTGGCCGCGCTCGCCTCGAAACCCGCGCGCCGGGTCACGACGACCGCCTCGCCGTCCCTCACCCCCGTGCGATGGACGAAACCGTCGGTGACGAGCACGCTTCCGCGCGGCGAGGGCTCGGCTCCGAGGAACGCGAAGGCTCCCGGCGTCACGTCGTAGAGGCTGACGCGGCCCTCGGGGATGTACGAGAGGCTTCCCACCGCGTTGGTGCGCTTGAGGGCGAACGACGCGGCGATCCCGTCGATGCCGGACAGCGCGTCGCACGTCGCCGCGGGGATCGGATTGACCCCGCCGTTCGCCTCGCGCGCCCCCGTCACGACGAACACGCGGCCGCCCGCGTCCAGCCACGCGCGCTCGCCCTCGACCTCGCGGGTGACGCCGACGGCGTCGGCGGCGCCCGGGACGGCGCACGCCCAGGCGACGGCGACGACGATGAGCAGGGAGGTCCACCGGCCCGTCGCGGCCGTCTCCAGACCCTCCCTCGCCGCGAGGCGCCACGGCCACGCCGCGCGCGTCATCGCCCCTCCCCTCGGCCCGACGCACCCGCGGGTCGGCGCCGTTTCGCCGCGGGCGGGCCGCCCCTGACCAGGTGGGCCGTGCCGTCTCGGAGCTCCACGACCATGTCGCAACGCGCCGCGACCTCCGGATCGTGGGTGACGATGACGACCGTTCGCTCCGCGTGGGCGCCGATCATGGCGTCGAGCACCGCTGCCGACGTCGACGCGTCGAGTTGGCCCGTGGGCTCGTCGGCGAGGATGAGGGGACGGCTCGACGCGAGCGCGCGCGCGATCGCCACCCTCTGGGCCTCCCCGCCGGAGAGAATCCGCGCGGGTTCGGCTTCGTGGCCTTCGAGGCCCACCTCGGCGAGGTGACGCGCGGCGCGGCGCCGCGCCTCCTCGCGGTCCGCGCCATCCAGGTACGCGCCCACGGCGACGTTGTCGAGCGCGCTGCGATCCGGCAGGAGCGACACCGTCTGGAACACCCAGGCCGCGACCTCGTAGGGGTGCCGCGCGACGCCGTCGGCGTCGATCGCCTCGATCGTGCCCCCCTGCATGGTGAGCAACGTGCCGACGAGCGACAGCAGCGTCGTCTTTCCCGAACCCGAGGGACCCATCACGGCGGCCGACGTCCCCGAGGGGATGTCGAGGTCCACGCCCCGAAGCACCGGGTTCTGCGCGCGCGGGTACGTGAAGGTGACGCCGCGGGCTACGAGCCGCACGACAGGTCCTCGCGCACCTCGCGGGGATTGACCAGGACGTCCCGCCCGACGAGCGAGGGATCGACGTCGATGGTCCCGAGGCTTCCGCCGATCGGTTCGATGGTGACGGGGGGGCCCTCCACGCCGGGGAAGAAGCATGTGTTGCCTTCGGCATCGGAGACGACGGCGGACGAGGGAAGCGTCCCGACGACGACGGGCGAGTCGAGCCGTATGGTGCCCGTTCCGTCGGTCGTCAAGCCGAGGGCCGCGGCAATCGCGACGACGGCGTCGGGATCCGTGACCACCCCGGTGCCGACCTCGTACGGCGTGATCGTGTCGCCCACGACGAGGCTCACGGGTTGGTCCCTGACGAGGCTCGCGGCCTCGGTCACCTTGATGGCTGAGGGCCCGGAGGTCGTCGTGAACACCTCCGCCCCCGGCGCGACGGACTCGCCGGCGGCCACCGCGACGCTCGCCACCGTCACCGGCGTCGGCCCGATCCACACGAGCGACCCGAGTCCCAGCGCCCCGTTGGTGGATCCGTACCCGTGGTCGCGGTTGAACGCCTTGAACGCCTTCTCGGTGCCGTATCCGACCTTGCCATCGATCGGGCCGGAGTAGTAGCCGAACGTCGCCATGACCGTCTGGGCGACGCTGACGTCGGCGCCGCTGACGCCTCGGAAGAGGTCGCGCCACAGGGGCGTGGCGCTCGTGTACGCAGTGACGGGGGCGTCGTTCACCGCCGCGATTCGCGTTCCGATCTGCACGACGTCTCCCGGCGCGACGTCGACGGTGGTGAGGACGCCCGATGCGTCGAGCGTTGCCGTGAGGGGATCCGCGTACTGAACGGAGATCGCGACGACCACCTCGTGCGCGCGGCTCGCGCTCTGGACGGTCGCGACGAGGGGCTCCGGGAGCGTCGCCGACTCGAGCGGCGACTGCGACGCCGCGCGAATCCCGAGGACCGTCAGCGCGAGGAGCGGCGCGAGCAGCGTGACGGCGACGAAAAGCCCCAGCCCCCCGGACAGGCGCTTGATCCAGCCCACCATCGTCCCCTCTCGCTCCCTTCGCGTGAGGCTACCTCCATTTGCGTCGGAGCACGCGGCGAGGCCCGTGTTCCCTCGGAGGGAGGCGATCGCGTGCGTCCCGATTTCCCTGCCGCGTCTACGCGACAAGCGTTCTCGGGAGGCATAGCCTCTTGAGTGCTCGTGAGTGAGGACCCCTAGTCAATCGCTCAGAGGGGCAAACATGCATCACTCTGTGAGGGTGTTTGGGGTAGTAGCGACATCGTCGCCCGCCCACGCGCTGGTCGCCGCAGTCGCCATCGCCATCGTGTTGACCATCGCGGGGTGCTCAGGAAGTCCCAGGGAAGCGGCGTCGTCGACGCCGCCGTTCGACGAGACTTACGCCGCTATTCTTGCCGACGCGAAAACGGGAGTGGCCAGCGACGAGCAGGTGGCCGAGATCGAAACCTACATCGATGGACGCTCGATTCCGTTCTCTGTCGTCAAGGGTGCGCTTGAGCGAACCTTTTCGTGCTTCGAAACGAGCGGGCTTGAGTATGAGGACCTGACTCACGAGACCTACCCCGGCTATTTCAAGTACGACTACAGGGTCCGCCCCAAGGTCGGAACGGCGGACGAGACAACTGCGGTCGTTGCCAACGAGTGCCAGGCTCGTGAGGTCTCGTTCATTGGTTCTCTCTACGAGAATCAGCCGGGCATCCTCGAGGCGCGGGATCAGGCACTCCAGCAGAAGAGGGCCGAACTGATCGCATGCTTACGCGCCCACGGCGAGACCGTCGATGATGACGCCCCTTCCGACGAGATTTCCAAGCTTGGGGTCAAGGTCTTCGCGGAGACCGACGACCCGTCCTGCCTGGTCCCGCAGTAGCAGGAGAGCCGGGGGACTGCCCCTTAGCGCCGGAACCGCTTCCTCGAGTCGCGCGTTGGGATCGCGAGACATGGGAGACTGGCGCGCATGAGCGGCGACAAGGAAGGCACCCGACTCGACCCGTGGCTCGAGTCGTATGCGTCGCGCGCCCTCGCGATGCGAGCCTCGGAGATTCGCGCCCTCTTCGCCGTCGCCAACCGACCCGAGGTGGTCTCGCTCGCCGGCGGAATGCCCTACATCTCCGGCCTCCCGCTTGAGGAGATCGCCGAGACGATGAGGCGCCTCATCGTCGAGCGCGGGGACACGGCGCTGCAGTACGGATCGGGCCAGGGCGACGAGGCGCTTCGCGAGCAGATCGTCGAGGTGATGAAGCTCGAGGGCATCCACGCGCACCCGGACGACATCGTCGTCACGACGGGATCGCAGCAGGCCGTCGACCTCGTCACCAAGATCTTCATCAACCCGGGCGACGTGATCGTCTGCGAGGCGCCGTCGTACGTGGGCGCCTTGGGCGTCTTCCGAGCCCACGAGGCCGACGTCGTCCACGTTTCCATGGACGAGGACGGCCTGATTCCGTCCCTGCTCGACGAAACGATCACCCGGCTCAAGGCCGAGGGCAAGCGCGTCAAGTTCCTGTACACGGTGCCGAACTTCCACAACCCCGCGGGCGTCACCCTCTCGGCCGAGCGGCGGCCGCAGATCGTCGAGATCGCCAAGCGCCACGGCGTCCTCATCCTCGAGGACAACCCGTACGGGCTGCTGGGCTTCGACTCCGAGCCGCTGCCCGCCATGCGCTCGCTCAGCGAGGACGGCGTCGTCTACCTCGGCTCGTTCTCTAAGACCTTCGCGCCGGGCTTCCGGGTGGGATGGGCCGTTGCCCCGCACGCGGTCCGCGAGAAGCTCGTCCTGGCGTCGGAGGCGGCCATCCTGTGCCCGTCGAACGCCTCGCAGATGGCGATCTCGACCTACCTGGACCACCACGACTGGCTCGGGCAGATCAAGAGCTTCCGCGTGCAGTACAGGGAGCGCAGGGACGCGATCATCGAGGCGCTGGAGGAGCACATTCCCGGGGCGACGTGGACCGTGCCCGCAGGGGGCTTCTACACGTGGGTCAAGCTCCCCGAGGGCCTCGACGCCAAGTCGATGCTTCCCCGCGCGGTCACCGCCCGCGTCGCCTACGTTCCCGGAACGGCCTTCTACATCGACGGCCAGGGCGCGGACCACATGCGGCTGAGCTTCTGCTATCCCACGCCCGATCGCATCCGAGAGGGCATCCGCCGCCTCGCGGGAGTGATCGACGCCGAGACCGAGCTCGTGAAGATCTTCGGGACGGGGACGGATCGCGGCGGCGACACCGTCTCCTTCCCCTCGCCCGACGTTGCCTAATAGCCTGAGGACCCAAGGAGGAAGCATGGATGTCCTGATCCTCGCGGGGGGCCTGTCGCACGAACGCGACGTCTCGATCCGCTCCGGCCGACGCGTCGCGGAGGCTCTCAAGGAGTCCGGCGTCAAGGCCGACGTCCGTGACGTTGACGGGGACTTGATCCCCTTTTTGTGTGGTCTTGACTCAACCATCGTGTGGCCGCTCCTTCATGGCGCGTCCGGGGAGGACGGTTCGCTCCAGGACGTCCTCGAAATGTGCTCCGTTCGCTACGTCGGCTCGGACGCGCGCTCGGCGCGCGTGGCGTGGTCGAAGCCCATCGCGAAGACCATCGTCCACCGGGCCGGCGTCGTCACGCCCGACTACGTCACGCTTCCCCAGAGCCTCTTCCGCGAGCTCGGCGCCGATCACGTGCTCGACGCGGTCGTCGAGCGCCTCGGCCTCCCGCTCGTCGTCAAGCCCGCCCGGGGCGGCTCCGCCCTCGGCGTCACCGCCGTCGCGAGCCGGGCCGACCTTCCCAAGGCGATGGTCGACTGCTTCGCCTACGGCGACGTCGCGCTCATCGAGAAGGCGGTGTCGGGGACCGAGGTCGCCGTCAGCGTCGTCGGCCAGGGGGACGACGCGTACGCACTTCCCCCGGTCGAGATCGTCACCGAGGGCAACTACGACTACGACGCGCGGTACAACCCCGGGCGGACGGAGTACTTCGCCCCCGCCAGGCTCGACGCCGCCCAGACGGCCGTGGTGTCGGAGGCGGCCCTCGCCGTCCACAGGACGCTGGGGCTCAGGCACCTGTCGCGCAGCGACCTGATCCTCGACGACGAGGGCGCTCAGTTCCTCGACGTCAACGTCGCGCCGGGGATGACGGAGACGTCGCTCTTCCCGCAGGCCGCCGAGGCCGCCGGCCGCGACCTCGGCGAGGTCTACGGCGAGATCGTCGCCTTCGCGTAGCGCGTCGGCGCCAGGCCAGGGGCCGGCGAGCGGCGGCCGCGCATCCTCGCGACGACGCGGCCTAGCGACGCGGGTCGATCACGTCGACGATCCTCGCGAGGTCGTCGGCCGAGCCGAACTCCACGACGATCGACCCCTTGCCGCGCCCGCCCGTGATCTTCACGCGCGTGTCGAGGCGATCGCCGAGCCGGTCGGCGATCTCGTCGAACGCGCCCGACGCGGGGGCCGCCTTCGCTGAATTCCTCGGCTTCGCGGTCTTGACGCCGAGCGCGACGGCCTCCTCCGTGGCGCGCACCGACAGGCCCTCGTTGACGATGCGCTGGGCGAGGGTCTCCATCGCCTGGGGCTCCGCGAGCCCGAGCAGGGCCCTCGCATGGCCCGCGCTCAGCACCCCGGCCGCCACCCGCTTCTGGACGACGGGCGGGAGCTTGAGGAGGCGCAGCGTGTTGGAGATCTGCGGGCGCGAGCGCGACAGGCGGTCGGCGAGCTGCTCGTGGGTGATGCCGAAGTCGTCGAGGAGCTGCTGGTACGCGGCCGCCTCCTCGAGCGGGTTGAGCTGGGCCCGGTGCAGGTTCTCCACGAGGGCGTCGCGGAGCATGTCCCCGTCCTCGGTCGTCCGGACGATCGCGGGGATGGCGTCGAGGCCGGCCTCGCGCGCGGCCCTGAGGCGGCGCTCGCCCATGATCAGCTCGAAGCCCGCCCCCGCGGGGTTGGGCCGCACCACGATCGGCTGAAGGACGCCGATCTCCTTGACGGAGCCCACGAGCTCGGCGAGGGCCTCGGGGTCGAACACCGTGCGGGGCTGGCGAGGGTTCGGGACGATGTCCGCGGGCGGGAGGTAGGCGAAGGTCGCGCCGGGCACGGGGAGCAGGTCGGTCGCCGCGCCGCGTCGCGCGGACGCCGACGAGGGCGCGAAGAACGCGTCGCTCGGGCGTTCGGCGTCGTCCCCCTCGGTGGGGATGAGCGCCCCGAGGCCGCGGCCGAGGCCCCTGCGCGGCGCGCTCATGCGCCCGCCTCACGAACCGCAGCCCCGCGCACGGCGATCTCGCGTGCGATGCCAAGGTACGCGACCGCCCCGCTCGAGTGCGGGTCGTGGGTGATGACCGTCTGGCCGAAGCTCGGCGCCTCCGAGACGCGGACGGAACGGGGCACGGTGATCTCCAGGGTCTGGTCGGGGAAGTGGCCGCGGACCTCCTCGGCGACGTCGCGCGCGAGGTTGGTGCGGCCGTCGTACATCGTGAGGACGATGGTCGAGACGTGGATGGCCGGGTTGAGGTGCTTCTTGACCATCTCGATGGTGCGGATCAGCTGGGTGAGGCCCTCGAGCGCGTAGTACTCGCACTGAATGGGAATGAGCACCTCGCTCGCGACGACCATCGCGTTGAGGGTCAGGAGCCCGAGGCTCGGCGGGCAGTCGATGATGACGTAGTGGAAGTCGTCGCCCCGCTCGTCGAGGAAGGCCCGCACCGCGTCCGCGAGGCGGAACTCGCGGCGCATGACGTTGACCAGCTCGATGTCCGCTCCCGCGAGGTCGATGGTCGCCGGCACGCACCACAGGGACGGGACCTCGGGGCACGGCACCATCACGTCGGCGAGCGCCTGGCCGTCGAGCAGAACCTCGTACGTGGACGGCGTCCCGCTGGTGTGGGTGACCCCGATGGCGGTCGAGGCGTTGCCCTGGGGGTCGCAGTCGATCACGAGGACCGTCGCCCCGCGCTTGGCGAGCGCCGCGGCGACATTGACGCTCGTCGTCGTCTTGCCGACTCCGCCCTTCTGGTTGGACACGGTGATGACGCGCGTGCGCGCGGGGAGCGGGAAGTCCGCCTCCTCAAGCTCGCGAAGGGTGCGTTCGTTGGCGATCATGTCGCGGGCGAGCGGGCTGTCGTCGTCGGCGTAGACGCCCGAGAAGGCGTCGGCGCGCGCGCGGCCCGTTCCGACGCCGGGACCGTGGTCGTTCACTCGCTCTCCTTGTCGCGGCGGGGCCGCGGTTGGTGGCGGAGTACCGCCAATGTTTCACGTGAAACGTCGCGCGCGCAACGGTTCAATCGCCCGGGACGGGCCTCGGGCGCCGGGGTTCGACTCTAGTCGCCGACGGGCGATGCGCCTAGTCGGGGGCCGTCCGCAGCAGCCGAACCACCCTCGTCGGCTCAAGCCCCGGCAGCGTAGGCGCCTCCAGGACCTCGGCGCCGAGCCCGAGGCCGCGCAGGGCCCCGGCCGACGAGGCGACCTCGTCCCGCGGCCGCGCGCCCCTTGAGGAAGAGCATCGCTCCGCCCTCGGACACGAGGGGAAGGCACCATCGGGCGAGCTTCCCGAGCGGCGCGACCGCGCGCGCCGTCACCGCCGGCGCGCGCACGAGGCCCGCGACCGACTCCGCCCGCGCCCGCAGCACCGTCACGTTCGCAAGCCCGAGCCGACTCGCGATCTCCTCGAGCCACGCCACCCTGCGCTCCATCGGCTCGATGAGCACCACCTCGCGGTCGGGCTCCACCGCGGCGATCACAAGCCCCGGGAGCCCGGCGCCCGAGCCGACGTCGGCGACCGCGCCGGCGGGAAGGAACGGGATGACGGCGGCGGAGTTGAGCAGGTGGCGCTCCCACAGGCGCGCGGGCTCGCGCGGACCGATCAGTCCGCGGCGCTCGCCCTCGGCGACGAGCGCGGCTCGAAACGCCTCGACGGCGCGGAACCGCTCGCCGAAGTAGGCGGCGACGCGGGGATCGCCGTGGAGCGGGTCCGCATCGGGCGGGATGCCGTCGCCGCTCCCGCCCGCGCCCGCGCCGTCGCGAGCCGGGCCCCCCGGGGCCTTCGGGTCGCTCACGGGCGATGTTTCACGTGAAACGTCAGGCCGGCCGAATCACGACGTAGCGCTGCGGGTCCTCGCCCTCGGACTCGCTCGTCAGTCCGGCGGCGAGCACGACGTCGTGGATCACCTTGCGCTCGAAGGCGTTCATGGGCTCGAGCGAGACGGGCTCGCCCGATTCCTTGACCTTGGCGGCCGCCTCGCGCCCAACCTCCGCGAGCCGCTCCTTGCGGCCGGCGCGGAAGCCCGCGATGTCGAGCATGAGCCTGCTCATCTCGCCCGTCTCCACCTGCACGGCGAGCCGCGCGAGATCCTGGAGCGCCTCGAGGACCTCGCCGTCCGCGCCGACCAGGCGCTTGAGGTCAGCGCTCGGGCCGTCGGGGGAGACGATCGCCACCGACGCCCGACCGGCCTCGACGGCGATGTCGATGTCCCCGTCCATGTCGAGGATGTCGAGGAGTTCCTCGAGAAAGTCCGCGGCGACGTCGCCCTCGTGGTCGAGACGCGTGGCGCCTGTCTTTTCGCTCATGCTCGTTCCTTCGTCTTGGGTCGGGCCGACCGGGATCCGCCCGCGGGGCTCATTTGCGCTTGCGGTTCTTGCGCTTGGGTTGCGCGCGCTGCGTCGGCGCCGGCGGGGCGGGCTCCTCGGGCTCGTTGGAAAGAAGCTCGTCGCCCTTCGACTTCGCCTTCTCCGCCTGCCGCGCCATGTAGATCTTGTGCGCCTCGGAGCCCGGCGTCGGGTTCCTTCGGATGACGTAGAACTGCTGTCCCATGCTCCACAGGTTGGTCGTCGTCCAGTAGATCAGCACGCCGATGGGGAAGAACGGGCCGGAGAACACGAAGATGAACGGCATCATGTACATGAGCATCTTCTGCTGCTGGGCCGTCGGGCCCTCGAGCGCGGAGGCCGGCATGTTCTTGCGGGTCAGCTGACGCTGCGTGAGGAAGGTCGTCGCCACCATCGCGACGATCAGGACGGCCGCGACGATCTTGACCGTGGAGTCGGCCGTGCCGTTGAACGACTGAGAGATGCTCGCGCCGAAGATGGTCGCGTCGTGCGCCTGCTGGGCGAGACTCGCGCTCAGCGCCCCGAACGGGTGGTAGACGCCGTCGGCGTCGGGCTTGAGGTGGGTGTTCAGCACCCGGAACAGCGCGAAGAAGATGGGCGACTGGACGAGGAGCGGAAGGCACGACGAGAACGGGTTCGTCTTGTGCTTCTTGTACAGCTCCATCGTCTCGCGGCTCATCGCCTCGCGCGACGCCTGGTCCTTCTTGCCCTTGTACTTCTCCTGGACCTTCTTGAGGTCCGGGGCCAGCAGCTGCATCGCGCGCTGAGCCTTGATCTGGCGCACGAAGAGCGGGATGAGGATCACGCGGATCGTGATCACGAGCCCGACGATCGACAGGGCCCAGGTCCACCCCGAGGCGTCCGGGAGCCCGAGGAACGTCAGGGCCTTGTACCAGCCCACAAGGACGTACGAGACGGGTACTTCGATGTAGCTCAGCAGTTGTGTCACGACGAGTTCCCTCGGCTAGTTCAGTACGGACGATGGTGTGGCGGCGGAGTGATGGCGCCTGCCGAAGAGCGGCTCGCCGACGGCGGGGACGTCGTCGACGCCGCCGTAGCTCCACGGGTTGCAGCGAAGGATGCGCCAGCCCGCGAGAGCCGAACCCTTGATGAGCCCGTGCCGCTCCACCGCGGTGAACCCGTAGTGCGAGCACGACGGGTAGTACTTGCACCGCGGCCCGAGCAGCGGAGAAATGGTCCACTGGTAGACGCGGATGAGTCCGAGGCCCAGGTAGCGCGGCGCGCGCAGGACGCCGCGCGCCACGCGGGCGGCGTTCATGCCGTCGCCCTTGCCGTGGCGTCGTCGAGGGCGGCGCGAAGGTCGGCCGACAGTTGCGCGAAGGACGCGGTCGCCGACGACGGGAGGGCGCGGACGACGACGCGGGCGCCAGCGGGCAGGGATTCGAGCCTGGCCGCGACGATCGCCCTCAAGCGCCGACGAACCCGATTGCGGACCACGGCACCTCCCACGGCTTTCGAAACGGCGAAACCCACGACGCGCGTCGGCTCCTGTGAGCGCGTCACATAGACCACCACCGTAGACCTCCCGCTCCTGTGCCCGCGGCGCATGGCGGAGTGGAAGTCCGACGCCGCCCGCATACGGGACTGGGCGGGAAGCACCTAGGCCGAGAGCTCCGTGCGTCCCCTGCGGCGGCGCGCGGCGAGGATGGAACGGCCGGCGCGCGTGCGCATGCGCAAACGGAAGCCGTGCGTCTTGGCGCGCCGACGATTGTTCGGCTGGAACGTGCGCTTGCTCACGGGAACTCCACGGGGTTAGGGGTAGTCAAATCAGCGGACCAACGCTACGGGATGGGCGGAGGGGCGTCAAATCTCGTCCGACACGTTGGTCTACGGGCGCTGAACAGGATAGGCTCCACCATCATCGCGGGTTGCCCGGGGAGCGACACGCGGAAAGCCAGGTAACGAATAGATGACGGCAACTCTACGGGTGTGAAGAAACCTGTGGATGACTGTGGGGAGAGGCAGGGGTTGAGGTGGACATCGCGGCGAACGACTCGATCGATGTCATCTGGAGCAAGACCCTGGACGCCCTGCGCGCCAACCCCAATCTCACCGCCCAGAACCGCTCGTTCGTCCGCCTGGTGAAGCCCCTCGCCCTCGTCGACGACAACGTCTTCCTCGCCGTGGCCGAGGACTTCACCAAGAACTACCTCGAGACCCAGCTGCGGGGCGTCATCACCGAAGCCTTCGTCTCCGTCCTCGGCCGCGATGTGCGGTTCGCCGTCACGGTCGACGCCTCGGTGGTCCCGCCCGACATGGTCGAGGTCGACGACGAACCGGAGCCCAAGCGCAAGTCCAAGTCGAAGAGCAAGAGCTCGAGTTCCGACGATCCCCACCTGAACCCTCGGTACACGTTCGACACGTTCGTCATCGGCGCGTCCAACCGCTTCGCCCACGCCGCGGCCCTCGCCGTCGCCGAGGCTCCGGGCAAGACCTACAACCCGCTCTTCATCTACGGCGACTCCGGGCTCGGCAAGACCCACCTCCTGCACGCGATCGGGCACTACACCCGCCACCTCAAGCCGCAAACCCGGGTCCGCTACGTCAACTCGGAAGAGTTCACGAACGACTTCATCAACGCGATCCGCGACGACCGCAAGCTGGCCTTCAAGCGCCACTACCGCGACGTCGACATCCTGCTCATCGACGACATCCAATTCCTCCAGGGCAAGGAGCAGACGCTCGAGGAGTTCTTCCACACCTTCAATGCGCTGCACAACGCCGGCAAGCACGTCGTCATTACGTCGGACGTCTCGCCGCGGAACCTCGCGGGAATCGAGGAGCGCATGCGGACGCGATTCGAGTGGGGGCTGATGACGGACGTTCAGCCGCCCGACCTCGAGACCCGCATCGCCATCCTCAGGAAGAAGGCGGCCGTCGACGACGTGCAGGCGCCCGACGACGTGCTTGGCTACATCGGATCCAACATCACGACGAATATCCGAGAGCTCGAGGGCGCCTTGATTCGCGTCACCGCCTTCGCGGCGCTCAACAAACAGGCGGTCGACCTCAGCCTCGCCCAGGTGGTTCTCAAGGACCTCATCAGCGAGGACGACTCGGAGATCACGGCGTCGACGATTATCGGCAAGACGGCGGAGTACTTCGGGATCACCATGGACGAGCTGACGGGAACCTCGCGATCCCGGGTCTACGTCACGGCCCGCCAGATCGCCATGTACCTCTGCCGGCAGCTCACCGACCTCTCGCTACCCAAGATCGGCGACCACTTCGGAGGCAAGGACCACACCACGGTCATGTACGCGGTGAAGAAAGTTGAGGATCAAATTGCCCAACGCCGTCAGATGTACAACCAGGTGACCGAAATCCACGCGCGGATCAAGCAGCAATCCCGCGCGTAATTGCGTCCTTTGTTCCATTCACTCTCTAGTGACGTGGCTCACGTGAGAATTGCACACCTGTGTACAACCCTGTGAATAGGAGTGGATGACCAAACCTTCTCCAGGGGATGACGTGTGAGTAACTCCCCCTCAAGGTGGCGCCCGTCCCCCCCTCCTCCACCATCCCGGCGCCGCTCCACCCCGCGGCCCAGAGTTCTCCCCATGGCCATCCTCGCCGTACCAGGGAACTTGCTTGTTTTCCCCAGTTTCCACAGGCGCTACTACGACTCCTTCTCTTTCTCTGTTTCATGGATCCAACCGCCTTCGTAGGCTCATGAGCCGAACCACCGCCGCACGAGCCACCCGTCATGGGTTTGGCGTAGTCTGTGGCTCAGCGAACCGAGGAGTGACCGATGAAGTTTTCCGTTGACCGGGACGTTCTCGCCGACGCCGTCGCCTGGACTGGCCGCGCGATTCCCTCGCGCCCGCCGACGCCCGTTCTCGCCGGGGTGCGGATCGAGGCGGATCGCGGGGGAGTGGTTCGACTCGCGAGCTTCGACTATGAGGTCTCCGCAAAGGCCGAATTTGAGGCCCAGGTGGACACGGAAGGTGTCGCCCTCGTTTCCGGGAGGCTCCTGCGCGAGATCGCGAACGCGCTTCCCCACAAGCCCGTTCAGTTCTCCCTCGAGGGAACCAAGGTTTCCGTCACGTGCGGCGCGAGCCGATTCACGCTCGCGACCATGCCCGTCGACCAGTACCCGAATCTTCCGGAACTGCCCGAGCAATCCGGCACGGTCAGCGGCAAGGAATTCGAGTCGGCCGTCGTCCAGGTGGCGTCCGCCGCCTCGCGCGACGAGACCCTTCCCATCCTCACGGGCGTGCGCGTGGAGATCGAGGGAGCGAACATCTCGCTTCTCGCGACCGACCGGTACCGGCTCGCTTTGAGGGAACTCAAGTGGAAGCCCGCCGTTTCGAACGTCTCCGCCGTCGCGCTCGTCCGGGCGAAGACGCTCGTCGAGACGGCCAAGGCCCTGGGCTCGGGCGACGTGACCGTCGCCCTGTCGTCGGGGGCGGACGTCGACCTGGTCGGATTCGCCGCCGGCGGCCTCCAGACCACGTCGCTCCTCATGGACGGCGACTACCCCCAGGTCCGGCGCCTGTTTCCCGACGCGTCGCCCATCACGGCCATCGTCAACACCCAGGAGCTCATGGAGGCGACCCGACGCGTGTCGCTCGTCGCGGAGCGCAACAGTTCGGTGCGCCTGTCCTTCTCCGGCGGAGAGGTCACGCTCGACGCGGGTCAAACGGAAGACGCCCAGGCGTCGGAGGCGATCGAGACCCTCCTCGAGGGTGACGACATCACGGTGGCCTTCAACCCCCAGTACCTGCTCGACGGACTCGAGTGCGATTTCCACCGACTACGTGCGTTTCGGCTTCACCCAGGAGACCAAGCCGGTCGAGTTCGTCGGCATCACCAAGCCCGGCGGAGATCTCGCATCCGAGTTCCGCTACCTGCTGGTGCCCATCCGCATCTCGTCGTAACGCATGCGCGTCGCGCGGCTGTCCCTCAGCGACTTTCGTTCATACGCGGAACTCGACCTTCGCGTTCGGCCCGGGCGTCACCACGCTCGTGGGACCGAACGGCGCGGGAAAGACCAACATCGCCGAGGCCATCCGATACCTCTCGATCCTCGCGAGCCATCGCGTCGCGACCGACGCGCCCCTGATCCGCTCCTCCGCCGAGCGCGCCGTCGTGCGCGCCAAAGTCGAGCGCGCAGGCAGGGCGATCGTCCTTGAGGCGACCATCGCGCCGGGCCGGGCGAAGGGCTTCCGGCTCAACGGCGCCCCGGCGAAGGCGCGGGAGATTCAGGGAGCGCTGCGAACGGTCGTGTTCTCCCCGGAGGACCTCGACCTCGTCAAGGGCGACCCCTCCGGACGCAGGCGGTTCCTCGACGAGCTCTGTGTCGCGCTGACGCCGGCGCTTGCCGGCGACATTGCCGACTACGAGCGCGTGGTCCGTCAACGGACCGCGCTTCTCAAGTCGGCGCGGGGCCGCCGGAGCGTGCCGCCCACGCTCGACGTCTGGGACGAGCGCCAGGCGGCGCTCGGCGCGAGCATCGTGTGCGCGCGGATCGCCGCGACGAGGGACCTCGCCCCGCACGTGGCGCGCGCCTACGCCGATCTGGCGGGGGGCTCCGTCTGCTCCCTCTCGTACGAGTCGGCAAGCATCGACGTCGGCGAGGTCGCGGGAGACTCCGGCGGGCGCCCACGGAGGCGGACATCGTCGCGAGGCTGAGCGAGGCGATCGGGCGCGCGCGCCCCAAGGAGCTCGAGCGCGGCATCTGCCTCGTGGGCCCTCACCGGGACGACCTCGCCATCACCATCGGGGGCCTCCCGGCACGCGGCTACGCGAGCCACGGCGAGTCGTGGTCGGCCGCGCTCGCCCTCCGGCTCGGCACCTACGACCTGCTCACCTCGAGCGCGGGACCCGACGCCGGCGAGGATGGCGAGCCCGTCCTGATCCTCGACGACGTCTTCGCGGAGCTCGACGCCGCGCGCCGCGCCGCCCTCGCCGCGCGCATCGCCCCTGCCCATCAGGTGATCGTGACCGCCGCGGTGCCGGCGGACGTCCCCGAGGGTCTGTCCGGCGACCTCGTGTTCGTCGGAGAGGGAAAGGCCACTCGTGACGCCGCGGAATCCTAGCGACAACGAATCTCCCGACGCCCCGGACGCCGGCGGCAAGGACGAGATCCCCCGGCGGCGGACGCCGCGTCCCAAGCGCGGGAGGCGATGGAGCGCGCGCGGGGCGCCGCGCGCACCCGAGGCGTGACGACGCGATCCGCGCGGCAGGCGTCGAAGGATCGGGGGCGCGCGGGCCGCACGGAGCGCGGCCGGCAGCCGTACGAAGGGGGCCGCGAACCCAGGAGCGTCGAGAGCGAGATTTCCGCGCTCTTCGAAAGCCCTGGCTGGGCGGAGAACGTCCAGATCGCGGGCGTGACGGCTCGGTGGCGCGAGGTCGTCGGCGACGCGATCGCCGACCACTGCGACGACGTGTCGTTCGACGGCGGGGTCGTCAGGGTGCGGGCCTCGTCGACGGCATGGGCGACGCAATTGGCGACGATGTCCGGTCACATTCGCCAGCTTCTCAACGAGGCGATCGGCTCGAATGCGGTGGTCGAGGTGCGCGTCGCCGGGCCGTCGGGGCGGTCGTGGGTGAAGGGTCCTCGCACCGTTCGAGGCAGGGGTCCCCGCGACACCTACGGATAGGCGCCCGTCCGTCAATCGAGAAATGCCCGTGGATGACGCGTGGCGGTGCCCAGGAGCGACTAGAATAGGTTTTCGTATCGCGCGTGCCGTCTTAGGCCGCGCCACTCGCTTGAAGGGGCGTTTTCGTGGCCGCATCGGAGCCTTTCCGCCGTGCCCTCGTACGGCGCCGTCGACATCACCGTCCTCGAGGGCCTCGAGGCGGTCCGCAAGCGCCCGGGCATGTACATCGGCTCGACGGGCGAGCGGGGCCTGCACCACCTGGTCTACGAGGTGGTCGACAACTCCGTTGACGAGGCCCTCGCGGGCCACTGCGACACCATCGTCGTCACCCTCCTGCCCGACGCGGGCGTGCGCGTGCTTCGACAACGGGCGCGGCATCCCCGTCGACATCGTCGAGTCCGAAGGCAAGCCCGCGCTCGAGGTCGTCCTCACCATCCTTCACGCCGGAGGAAAGTTCGGCGGAACGGGCTACGCGGTGTCCGGTGGTCTCCACGGCGTCGGCGTCTCCGTGGTCAACGCGCTCTCGTCGCGACTCGAGGCGGAGATCAAGCGCGACGGCCACGTGTGGCGCCAGTCGTACGCGATCGGCGTGCCGCAGGCGCCGATCGAGGAGGGCGAGGCGACCGACGACACCGGAACGATCATCACGTTCTGGGCCGAACGACGCGATCTTCGAGACCACGGACTACGACTACGAGACGCTTCGCTCGCGATTCCAGCAGATGGCGTTCCTCAACCGCGGGCTCTCGCATCACCCTCATCGACGAGCGGCCCGCGTACGTGGTCGCCGAGGGCGAAGAGGAGTCGAGCAGGACGGTCACGTACCGCTACGACGGCGGGCTCGTGGACTACGTCGACCACCTCAACGACGCGAAGAAGGCGGAGCGGGTCCACCCGGAGATCATCAGCTTCGAGTCCGAGGACCCCGCGGGAACCATCTCGCTCGAGGTCGCGATGCAGTGGACGAACGCCTACTCGGAATCGGTGTTCACCTACGCGAACACCATCTCGACCACCGAGGGCGGAACGCACGAGGAGGGGTTCCGGCGCCGCGCTCACCTCGCTCGTCAACAAGTACGCGCGCGAGAAGGGCATCCTCAAGGACAAGGACGACAACCTCACGGGCGACGACGTCCGCGAGGGCTTCACGGCCGTCATCTCGCGTCAAGCTGCGCGAGCCGCAGTTCGAGGGCCAGACCAAGACCAAGCTCGGCAACACCGAGGCCAAGACGTTCGTCCAGAAGGTCGTCGGCGAGCGCCTCGGCGACTGGTTCGACTCGCACCCCAACGACGCGCGCGACGTGATCCGCAAGGCTATCCAGGCGTCGGCCGCGCGCATCGCGGCCCGCAAGGCGCGCGAGGCGACCCGCCGCAAGGGCCTGCTCGAGTCCGGCGGCATGCCGGGAAAGCTCCGCGACTGCCAGAGCCGCGACCCCTCCGAGTCGGAGATCTACATCGTCGAGGGAGACTCCGCCGGCGGCTCCGCGGTGCGCGGCCGCAATCCGCAGACCCAGGCGATCCTTCCGCTGCGCGGCAAGATCCTCAACGTCGAGCGTGCCCGGCTCGACCGCGCGCTCGGAAACAACGAGGTCCAGGCGCTCATCACCGCGTTCGGCACGGGCATCGGCGAGGACTTCGATCTCGAGAAGTGCCGGTATCACAAGATCATCCTGATGGCCGACGCCGACGTCGACGGCCAGCACATCCGGACGCTCCTCTTGACCCTGCTCTTCCGGTACATGCGCCCGCTGATCGAGGCGGGCTACGTCTACCTCGCGCAGCCGCCGCTGTTCAAGATCAAGTGGTCGAACAACGACCACGAGTACGTCTTCTCCGACCGCGAGCGCGACCTGCTCCTCGCGGCTGGCGCGAAGGCGGGCAAGAAGATCCCCAAGGACAACGCGATCCAGCGGTACAAGGGCCTCGGCGAGATGGACTATTCGGAGCTGTGGGAGACGACGATGAACCCGGTCTCGCGCACGCTGCTGCAGATCACGATGGACGACGCGGCCGCGGCTGACGAGGTGTTCTCCGTCCTCATGGGCGAGGACGTCGAGTCGCGCCGCTCCTTCATCCAGCGCAACGCGAAGGATGTGAGATTCCTTGACATCTGAGGTGACCGGCCACGACAAGATCGACCCGATCGACATTCAGGTCGAGATGCAGCGCTCCTACCTCGACTACGCGATGTCGGTCATCGTCGGGCGCGCGCTTCCCGAGGTTCGCGACGGGCTCAAGCCCGTGCACCGCCGCGTGCTGTACGCGATGTTCGACGGCGGCTACCGCCCCGATCGCGCGTACTCCAAGTGCTCGCGCGTCGTCGGCGACGTCATGGGCAAGTACCACCCCCACGGCGACTCCGCGATCTACGACACCCTCGTCCGCCTCGTCCAGGACTGGTCGCTGCGCTACCCGCTCGTCGACGGCCAGGGCAACTTCGGCTCGCCCGGCAACGACCCCGCCGCCGCGCCGCGGTACACCGAGTGCCGCATGGCGCCGCTCGCCATGGAGATGGTCCGGGACATCGACAAGGAGACCGTCGACTTCCAGGACAACTACGACGGCCGCACCCAGGAGCCGTCGATCCTCCCGAGCCGCTTCCCCAACCTGCTCGTCAACGGCTCGGCCGGCATCGCCGTCGGCATGGCGACGAACATCCCTCCGCACAACCTGCGCGAGGTCGCGGAGGGCGCTCAGTGGTTCCTCGAGCACCCTGAGGCCTCCAAGGAGGAGCTGCTCGAGGCGCTGATCGAACGCATCAAGGGCCCGGACTTCCCGACGGGCGCGACGATCCTCGGCCGCGCGGGCATCGACCAGGCGTACCGAACGGGGCGCGGGTCGATCACGATGCGCGCCGTCGTCGAGGTCGAGGAGATCCACGGCCGCATGTGCCTGGTGGTCTCCGAGCTGCCGTACCAGGTCAACCCCGACAACCTCGCGCAGAAGATCGCCGAGCTGGTCCGCGACGGGAAGATCGCCGGAATCGCGGACATCCGCGACGAGACGTCGGGCAGGACGGGCCAGCGCCTCGTCATCGTCCTCAAGCGCGACGCGGTCGCCAAGGTCGTGCTCAACAACCTCTACAAGCACACCCAGCTCCAGGACAACTTCGGCGCGAACATGCTCGCGCTCGTCGACGGGGTGCCCCGCACTCTCACGCTTGACCTGTTCATCCGCCACTGGGTGGCGCACCAGATCGAGGTCATCGTCCGCCGTACGCAATTCCGGCTGCGCGAGGCGGAGCGCGAGATCCACATCCTGCGCGGATACCTCAAGGCCCTCGACGCCCTCGACGCCGTCATCGCGCTCATTCGCGCGGCGCCGACGGTCGACGACGCCCGCGAGGGACTCATGAAACTCCTCGAGGTCGACGAGGTGCAGGCGACGGCGATCCTCAACCTGCAGCTGCGCCGCCTCGCGGCGCTCGAGCGCAAGAAGATCGAGGACGACCACGCCGCGCTCGAGGCCGAGATCACCGACCTCAACGACATCCTCGGGTCCGAGTCCCGCCAGCGCAGCATCATCGCGACGGAGCTCGGCGAGATCGTCGCGAAGTACGGCGACGATCGACGCACGGTCATCGCGCCCCACGAGGGCGACATGAACGTCGAAGACCTCATCGCCGAAGAAGAGATCGTCGTGACGATCACCCGCTCGGGTTACGCGAAGCGCACCAAGTCCGCGCTCTACCGATCGCAGAAGCGCGGCGGCAAGGGCGTCCGGGGAGCGAGCCTCAGGGCAGACGACGTCGTCGAGCACTTCTTCGTCACGACGACCCACCATTGGCTGCTGTTCTTCACCAACCTCGGGCGCGTCTATCGAGCCAAGGCCTACGAGCTTCCCGACGGCGCGCGCGACGCCAAGGGCCAACACGTGGCGAACATGCTCGCCTTCCTCCCCGGCGAGGAGATCGCGGAGGTCCTCGACCTCAAGACGTACGCCGACAAGCCCTACCTCGTCCTCGCCACCAAGCGCGGCCTCGTGAAGAAGACCAAGCTCGACGAGTACGACTCGAACCGATGCGGCGGTCTCATCGCCATCAACCTTCGCCCGCTCGAGGGCGGCGAGGACGGCGCCACGGACGAGCTCATGGCGGCCCGGCTCGTGTCCGACGAGGACGACCTCATGCTCGTCAGCCGCAAGGGCCAGTCGATCCGCTTCACCGCCGACGGGGACGCGCTTCGCCCGATGGGCCGGGCGACGTCCGGCGTCACGGGCATGCGCTTTCGCGAGGACGACGAGCTGCTCGCGATGGACGTCGTCAAGGACGGGATGTTCAGCTTCATCGCGACGGAGGGCGGCTACGCCAAGCGGACGGACGTCGCCGAGTACCGGAGCCAGGGCCGCGGCGGGCTCGGCATCAAGGTCGCCAAGCTCCAAGAGGAGCGCGGCGACCTCATCGGGGCCCTGCTCGTCGACGAGGGCGACGAGGTGCTGGTGGTCATGGAGGGCGGCAAGGTGATGCGCGCCCCCGTCGCGGACGTGCCCGCGAAGGGCCGCGACACCATGGGCGTCATCTTCGCCAAGCCGGACGAGGGCGACCGCATCATCGCGATGGCGCGCAACAGCGAGCGCCACCTCGACGCAGAGAGCGCGAAGGAGGATGACGAGGCTGGCGGCGAGGACGCCGGAAGCGGCGTCTCGGGCGAAGAAGCCGGGATCAGCGAAGCCTGACCCTTGTGCGCCCGGACGACCTTCGCGTCGAACGGGCGTCCTCGCGCGGGAAACGATCCGCCGGGCCCGGGCGTTGACCGGACGGCGGGGGTCGTCGCTCCCGGCGTGACCATCCGGAGGCGAGCGGTTAGGCTGAGCACAAGCCACGCGCGTCCTGCGCACGATCGAGGAGCTTGCATGAACGCGGAATTCCCCGCAAATCCCGCTGCCCCGGGCGCTCACCCCTTTCCCGGGGTGACCCAGGCCGTGCCGCAGGGTCCGGGTGGACCCGAGTCGCAGGGCCCCTCGTGGGGCGCCGTCGCTCCGCAGGCCCGAGCAGACGCCGGTGGCTCCGGAGGCGGCTCCGGCCGACCAGCGCCGCCGCCGGCCCCGCCCGCCAGCCCGTACGCCGCGCCAGGCGGATCGACGCGACCGGCCCCGCCCGCCGCCGCCCGCCCCGCACTCTGTCGACCCCGCACTCGTCGACGCAGCACTGCACACGACGCAGCACTCCACGACCGCCGTCACTCGCTCGACGCAGCACACGTCGACCCAGCACTCGACGAAGGAGCCCGCCGGAACGGGGCCCGCGAATGCCCCGGCGGCGCCCATTCGGCGAGCCTCGCTCCGCACCGGCGTCCAGCCCGTGACCTCGAAGGAAAAGCAGGAGGACGAGCCCGCCCGCAAGTGGTTCGGGCTGTTCGGGAAGAAGTCGAGCGCCGACGCCGTCCCGGAGAGCACCACGACGCTGCGGAAGAAGGGCGGGCCCCGCAAGGTGCGCGCGATGATGGTGGCGATCGACCCGTGGTCGGTCATGAAGATGAGCTTCCTCACCGCGATCGCCGCGGGCATCGCGCTCGTGATCGCGATGAGCGTGGTGTGGGGCGTCCTCAACCAGATGGGCGTCTTCATCGCGATCCGCGATCAGATCACCACACTGTTCGATCTCGGCAGCGAAACGACGATCCTTTCGTACTTCGAGTACAGCAAGATCATGTCGGGAACGACGCTCATCGCGGTCTTCAACGTCGTGATCGTGACCGCCCTCGGGACCATCGGAGCGCTCATCTACAACATCGTCGGCAAGCTCGTCGGCGGTATCTACGTCACCCTGACCGACGACTAGGTACGGTTTGAGTCGCCTTGCGGCGTTGGGGTATCCTGGGTCGCCGCCCAAGCGGCGTTCCGGGCCCATAGCTCAGGCGGTTAGAGCGCTTCGCTGATAACGAAGAGGTCGGAGGTTCAAGTCCTCCTGGGCCCACGAGAGGGGTGGTGAATCTTATGAGGAAGCTACTCATCGTGCTTGGCGGTTTGTCGCTCGGCGCACTCCTGTACGTGTGGTGGGAGCGCAATTCCGACCGCGACTTGTGGGACGACGTTCTCGACGATCCCGCCTAGGGGCCTTAGCTCAATTGGTAGAGCGCCTGCTTTGCAAGCAGGAGGTCAGGGGTTCGATTCCCCTAGGCTCCACGGCGCACCTCCCAGCGCGACGACCCCGACCGAATCGGTCGGGGTCGCGGCGCTTCTGGCGGTTTCGGGGACTGCCGCGACTCTAGTCGGCGGCCTTCTTCTTGGCGGCCGCTGGCTTGGTCGCCGACTTCGCCTTCGTCGCCGTCGGCTTCTTCGCGGGAGCGTCATCTTCGCCTGACTCGTCGTCCCAGACGTCCTCCATGTCGTCCATGGCCGACACGACGTCGCCGGTCGCGCGCTTGCGCACCGTTCGAACCGTCTCGCGAACCTTCTGAGCGACGGGCTTCGTCTCGTCGACCACCCACTGGGCCGCCGGCGCCGCGGCGTCGCGGACCTTGCGGGCGGCGGGACCGGCGGCGTCCTTGACCTTGCGCGCCGTCGGGACGGCCGCCTCGGCGATCGCGGCGCCCGCAGCCGACGCGGTGGAGGCGACGACCTCGCCCGCGTGGCGGAGGGTGTCCTCGGCCGAATCGACAGCCTTGTTAATGGACGTGCGCGCCCGCGCGATGCGTGCGCGCTGCTCGTCGGCGAACTCCCAATCCTCGTCGCGCTCGGGCCAGGACTCCGGGCCCGGGTCTCGACGAGCCCAGGCGACGATCGCCGCACCGGCGGCGACGGCGACGGCGAGGGGAACCATCACCGCAAGCCAGGGGAAGTCGCGCTCCTCGCGCTCCCGCTCCGGCTCGCGCCCCGCCCGACGAACCGCGCCGACCACTCCCGGTATCACCGAGCCGACGACGGCATCGTGCACGACGTCGGCGAGGCGTTCGGCCCGATCACCGGCGCTCTCCACGATCGGGGCTGCCTTGCGGGCTCCGGTGCGGTACGCGCGCTTCGCGCGCGGCACGGCCCAGTCGCGCGCCGCCTCGTAGCGCGGCTCGGCCCAGTCGCGCGCCTCGCGCGCGGCCTCGCGCGCGGCGTCGGCACTGTGGCGCGCCTGCTTGGCGAGCTTCTCGATGTCGATGCGGTCCCACGCGTGCTCTTCGCTTCGATTTCGACGTGCCATGACGGCCTCCTCGGTTTCGGAATCGGTGTTGCTCCTACCATCGTGCCACCAAGAAAGCGCAAAGGCCAGTCGCGTGGCACAATGACGGTCATGATCGCGACCATTCAGACCACGGCCGGTGACATCCGCGTCGAACTGCTTGAGAACCATGCGCCGGTGACGGTGGCGAACTTCACCGGCCTGGCGTCCGGAACCAAGGAGTGGAAGGACCCGGAGAACGGCGCGCCGCGCAAGGATCCGTTCTACGACGGGCTCGTCTTCCACCGCGTCATCCCCGGTTTCATGATTCAGGGCGGGTGCCCGCTCGGGACGGGAACGGGGGGCCCGGGCTACACCTTCGACGACGAGATCCACCCGGAGCTTCGCTTCGACCAGCCCTACCTGCTCGCCATGGCGAACGCGGGACAGCGTCGCAACCCGATCACGGGCGCGCCCGGCGGCACCAACGGTTCGCAGTTCTTCATCACCGTGGAGCCGACGCCGCACCTGACGGGCAAGCACACGATCTTCGGTCGCGTCGCCGACGATGAGTCGAAGGCGGTTGTGGACGCCATCGCGAAGGTCGCGACCGGGCCGATGGATCGTCCGCGCGAGGACGTCATGATCACCGGCGTCACCCTGGACTAGGGTGTCCGCCTCTCAGATGGGGCCCACCGCGGGCGAGCCCACGTGCCCACGACACCCGGGCGTCGTGTCCTACGTCCGTTGCCAGCGGTGTGGCCGGCCGGTGTGCCCCGACTGTCAGCGCGTGGCTCCCGTGGGCGTTCAATGCGTCGATTGCGTGAAGGAGGCCAGCGCGCAATCGCCGCCCCGTCCGGTCGCGACTCGGGCTCGTCGTGCGGCAGGGTCCCCCGCTCGTCACCTACGCGCTCATCGGCCTCAACGTGGCCGTGTTCCTCTACGGCCAGACGATGGGTGTGGGAGAACTCTTCGCGAGGTGGGGCTTGTGGGCAAAGTTTGACGCCGCGACGCTCCTACCGGGCGACGCCACCGTCGCGGGCGACGAGTGGTGGCGGTGGGTCACCAGCGGCTTCGTGCACCTGGGATTCCTTCACATTGCGATGAACATGTTCGTGCTCTACACCTTTGGGCGACAGCTCGAGCCTCTCCTGGGAAGGGTGCGGTTCGGCCTCATCTATGGTTTGGCGCTCCTTGGCGCGAGCGGATTTGTCGAGGTGTTTGGATCGCCCAACTCCGTCACGGGCGGCGCGTCCGGCGCGATCTTCGGCCTCATCGCGGGATACGTGGTCATGGCCCTGGCGCTGCGCCTACCCGTGCGCTCTCTCGTGCTCCAGGCGGGGGCGTGGCTCCTCATCGGATTCATCGTGCCCGGCTTGTCTTGGCAGGGGCACGTGGGCGGCGCGGTGACGGGCGGGCTCGTGACCTGGATTATCCTGTGGCGCGCGCGTCGATCGGGCCAGCCCGGCCACCCGAGGTAATGACACGGATGTAGTTATCCCCGCCTGTGGACAATCTTGGGGATAACTCTCTCGCGCGCTACTTCCAGCGGGTGGTGAGAATGAAGCCCACGGTCATCAGGCCGAACCCCACGAGGATGTTCAGGTTGCCGATTCCGAGCGGATATTTGCTCGCGGACACGTAGTAGACGATGATCCACGCGACCCCGCCGATGAGGAACGTCGCCATCGCGGGCACGAGCCACGCGGGATTCGTGGACTCCCGGCCGGCGCGGCGCGGAGGGACGTAGGCGGCCTTCTTGCGCTTCTTCGACTCGGCCACGAAATCTCCTCGATGCTCGGGCGCCCCGCGGGCGCGACACGTCCCCCAGCGTAGCGATCCTCCGCGGCCTTCGCGACGAGCGCGAACGGCGCGGGTCGCGTACGCTTATTCGAATGGAGTCCTCCTCGCGGCCCCCGGAAGATCGCCCGGCCACCGGCGCGCTGAGCGTGGTATCGCGCACGCGAGAGTTCTTCGCCCGTGCGTGGGCCGCGGCGCGGGAGAAGGCGCGAACCCGGCGCGGCCGCCGCGTCATCGATCGCATTCTTGGCGTCACGGGAGAGTCGCTCGTGACCGTCGGCGTCCTCATCGGCCTCTTCGTGGCATGGGAGCTGTGGTGGACCGATCTCGGCGCGAACAAGGCCCAGGCGGAGATCGTCGCGAATCTCGACTGGGAGAACCCGGCGCTCGACGTCGGCCCCTCCCCCGCGGCCTCCGCCTCGCCATCGACGGATACGAGCGTCATCGGTCCCATTGTCGCGGCGATCAACGCGCCCCCCGTGATAGCGGAACCGCCCCTCGCGACGACGTTCGCGACGATGTACGTCCCGCGCTGGGGATACGACTACGTCCGGCCCGTGAGCCAAGGCACAGACAAGAAGCGCGTGCTCGACGCGCTGGGAATCGGCCACTACAACGGCAGCGCGATGCCGGGGGGCTGGGGAAACTTCGCCGTTGCGGGCCACAGGACGACCTACGGCAAGCCGTTCAACAGGATCGAAGAGCTGGCGGTCGGAGACGCGATCATCATCCGCACGGAAGACGCATGGTACGTCTACACGCGTGAACCAGACCGAGATCGTCCGTCCGGACGACGTCGGCGTGATCGCGCCGGTGCCGGATCAGCCGGGAGCCGAGCCCAACGGCCGCTACCTCACGATGACGACGTGCCACCCGAAGTACTCGGCGGCGCAGCGCTACATCGTTCACGCGGTCCTCGCCTATTGGCTCCCGACCAGCGCCGGCTACCCGGAGGAGCTCAATCCCCCGTCGGTGAGCTCCGCGGCGCCAGTGAACCCGCACGCCGGCCAACAGGAACGGATGCCGACCGGACCGATCTACTGATGTACGCCTGGTTGTGGCGTCACCTGCCCGGCGGACGATGGTCCAAGATCGCGATCCTCGTTCGCCCTCGTTCCCGCCCTGCTGATCGTTCTCTTCGAGTGGGTCTTTCCGTGGGCCGAGCCGCTGTTGCCCTTCGGGCAGAACACGGTGGGAGACTGACCGTCGTGGCGCGCATCCTTGTCATCGACAACTACGACTCCTTCGTCTACACGATCGTCGGCTACCTTCGCCAAATGGGTGCCGAAACGACGGTCGTGCGCAACGATGTCGCGGGCGCGATCGACGACCTCCCGACGTACGACGGCGTGCTCGTCTCCCCCGGTCCCGGGACGCCCGCGGACGCGGGCATCTCCGGCGACGCGGTGCGGGCGTGCGCCGACTCGGTGACGCCCATGCTGGGAGTGTGCCTCGGTCACCAGGCGCTCGCGGAAGTGTTTGGCGCCGTCGTGTCGCACGCTCCCGAGCTCATGCACGGCAAGACGAGCGAGGTCTTCCACGAGGAAGCCGCGGACATCCTCGAAGGCCTGCCCAATCCGTTCACGGCGACGCGCTACCACTCGCTCGCCGTCGAGCCGGACTCCGTTCCCGACGAGCTCAAGGTCACGGCGACGACGAAGTCCGGCATCGTCATGGGCTTAAGCCACCGAACCCTCCCGCTGCACGGCGTCCAGTTCCACCCCGAGTCGGTTCTGACCGAGGGCGGCCACCGACTCCTGGCGAACTGGCTCGCGATGTGCGGGCTGCCGGGCCCGGAGGCCCGATCGGCGGGGCTCTCGCCGCTCGTCCGCCGCTGAAGCGCTACGCCGTTGCCGTGGGCGTCGGCGTTGGCGTCGGTGCGATAGGTGGTCCCGTGGACACGACGAAGTTGACGGTTCCGCCCTCGGCCAGCTGCGAGTCCTTCGCGGGACTCTGCGAGATCACATTTCCCTCGGCGACGGTCGCCGAGGTCTGTCGCGTGACGTTCGGGACGAAGTTGAGCGACTTGACGGCCGCCGTCGCCGACTCCTCATCGTGGCCGACGAGTCCGGGAACCGGGTGGTAGATCACCGCGATCGCGACGACGAGGTTGACCCCCGTTCCCTGGTCGATGAGTCCCGGTTGCGGGTCCTGTGACAGGACCGTCCCCACCGGCTTCGCGTCGGTCTGCTGCTCAACTGTCTCGACCGGCAGGCCGATGGCGGCCAGAATGGCCGTCGCCTCGTCGATCGACTTGTTCGTCACGTCCGGCAATTGGACCTTGCCGCTCGAGACGTAGAGCGTGACCGGCGTGTTGGGTGCGACGACCTGCCCGTCGGCGGGTTCGGTCTTGGTCGCCCGGCCCCCGGGAATCGTCGGGTCGGAGTTGTCCTCAACGACCGAGTCCACGACGAGCCCGGCGCGCACGATCGCCGCAGTCGCGTCCTCCTCACTCAGCCCGTTGACCTTGGGCACGGTAGTCTGCGCCGGCCCCGTCGAAACGTAGATGATGATCGTCGCGTTCTTGTGGACGATCGTGCCTGCCGCGGGATCCGAGCGGATGACGAAGCCGATGGCCACGTCCTCCGACGCCTCCATCTGCGGATCGGCGACCAGCTCAAATTGGTTCAAGAGATTGGTCGCCGCGTCTTGGTCGAGATCGACGACGTTGGGCACTCCGAAGGTGTCCGTCACCACCTCGCCGTGGGCCTTGGTGAGTTGCAGGAGCCCGTAGATGATGCCCGCGGCGACGATGACCGATCCCAGAAGGATGAGGGCGTTGCGAATTTGGCGGGCGCGATTCGGCGGCACCTCGATGAGCTCGTCGTCCGGATCCTCGGGGAGTCCCCCGTCCGCGGCCGCGGGCATGACGGCGGTGCCCGCCCCGCCGCCGGACGCGGCGAGAACCGCCGTGGCTCCGGACCCGACGCTCGCGGACCCCACCGGGTATTGCCCCGTGGCGATGTCGAGGGGACGACCCTGCGACACGGCGGAGAGGTCGGCGAGGAACTCCTGGGCCGTCGAGTAGCGGGCGTTGCGGTCCTTGGCGAGCGCGCGCAGGACGACCTGATCGAGGGCCTTGGGCACGTCAGGCGCGAACGACGACGGGACGGGTGCGGGCTCGCGGACGTGCTGGTACGCCACCGACACCGGGGAGTCCCCGAGGAACGGCGGCCGTCCGCACAGGAGTTCAAAGAGCACGCAGCCGGTGGAGTAGAGATCGGAGCGCGCGTCGACGTTCTCGCCGCGGGCCTGCTCGGGCGAGAGGTACTGGGCGGTGCCCACCACCGCCTGCGTCTGCGTCATCGTCTGGCCGACGTCGGCGAGGGCGCGCGCGATGCCAAAGTCCATGACCTTCACGGCGCCCGTCGGCGTCAGCATGATGTTGGCCGGCTTGATGTCCCGGTGGACGAGTCCCGCCGCGTGGGCGTACTCGAGACCCGTCAGCACCCCGGCGACGATCTCGATCGCCTCATCGATGGGCGCAGCGGCCCCTTCCTTGAGGATGTCCCTGACCGTGTGGCCCTCGACGTACTCCATGACGATGAACGGCAGGGTCTGCCGCTCGCCGGACGACGTGATGATCTGTTCCTCGCCGGTGTCGTAGACGGCGACGATCGCGGGATGGTTGAGGCCCGCGGCGGCCTGGGCCTCGCGGCGGAATCTCGTCTGGAACGAGGGATCGCGGGCGAGGTCGGGCCGGAGGACCTTGATCGCGACGGTTCGGCCGAGCCGCGTGTCGTATCCGATGTGGACTTCGGCCATGCCGCCTCGTCCGATGAGTTCGCCCACCTGGTATCGGTTGGCGAGCATCCTCGACGCCTCGTTCATGTTCGAATCCTTGACCTTCGGTCCAGTACCGCGTGAATAGTGCTCCTGTTCGCGCCCATTGTCGCATCAACCTCGCGCATCAGCCGTCCGAGGGCGCGTCGGGTCGCGAGCGCGGATGTCGCGGCGCGATCGAGGGCGGCATCGCCCGCGCGGGAGCGCCGCCGCGGTGCTTCGGGCGGATGGATTCGGGGACCGGCCGGGAGCGATACCGCTGCTCCGCGGCGGTCGGGAGCCGCAGCGCTCCGAGCTCCCGCGCGAGCGTCTTCGCGGACTCGGGTCTCCTCTTCGGATTCTTCTCCAGCAGGTCCATGATGACCGCGGTGAGCGCCGGCGGAATGGTGTCGGGAAGCGGGGGAACCGGATCGTTCACCTGAGCGATCGCGATGTCCACCGGGTTCGGTGCGGTGAAGGGCCGCTTGCCGACGAGCGCCTCGTAGGCGATGATGCCGAGCGCGTAGAGGTCGGAGCGGGGCGTCGCTGGCTTGCCGAGCGCGAGTTCTGGCGCGAGGTACTGGGCCGTGCCCATCACCATTCCCGTCTGCGTGAGCGTCGTCTGATCCGCGCCCCTGCTGACGCCGAAGTCGGTGATCTTGACGACCTCGTCGGGCTGGACCAGGAGGTTGCCCGGCTTGATGTCGCGATGGATGACGCCCGCATCGTGGGCGGCCTGAAGCCCGTGGCACGCGTCGACGAGAATGTGGACCAGGCGTCGGGCCTCGAGCACGCGCTCGCGCTCGAGAATCGTCGCGAGCGACTCTCCCTCGACCATCTCCATGATCATGAAGGCGCTTCCCTCGAACGTTCCGTAGTCGAGGACCTGCGCGATGTTTCGGTGACCAAGGCCCGCCGCGTTCCGCGCCTCGATCTCGAAGCGCTTGAGGAAGACGGCGTTCGTCGTCGCCTCGTCCTTGAGGACCTTGACCGCCACGTGAGTGTTGAGCTCCTCGTCGATCCCGCGCCACACCTGGCCCATTCCGCCGACGGCGAGCACGCGACCGAGTCGATATCGTCCCCCGAGAAGAACCCCTTCCGCGATCATCCGAGCCCCTCATCCTTGCGCTGTTGGTCCAGTTCGATCGCCTTCTGGATGACGGCCCTGGCGATGGGGGCCGCGACGGTCCCACCGGTCGCCTCGTTGCCCGCGCTGCCGCCGTTCTCCACGAGCACGGCGACGACGACGACCGGATTGTCCGCCGGCGCGAAGCCGAGGAACCAGGCGTGCGGCGCGGCGTCGGACCCCGACTCCGCCGTCCCCGTCTTGCCCGCGACCGACGTCCCGGGGATCTGCGCGGCGGTGCCCGTGCCGCCGTCGACCACCGCGACCATCATGTCGCGCAACTCGGCCGCGACGTCGGGGCTGAGCGGGGTGCTGTAGGTCTCCGGTTGCGCCACGTCGATGATCCGCAGGTCCGAGTCTCGCGTGTCGGCGACGAGATACGGCCGCATGAGCACGCCGTCGTTCGCGATCGCGGACCCCACCATCGCCATCTGCAGCGGCGTCGCGCGGACATCGAACTGGCCGATGCCGGACATCGCCGTGTGAGCGGCGTCGGGGTCGGTCGGCAGGCGAGACGGGGTCACCGGATAGCGGTACGCGAGAGTGAGTCCCCCCAGCCGAATTCGCGAGCCTTCGCCGCGATCGGATCCCAGCCGATGGTCATCGCGAGGTTCGCGAACGGCGTGTTGCACGAGTGCTGGAACGCGTAGGTGAGCGTCGGACGGTCGTCGGGACCGCACGACTCGCCTCCGAAGTTGGTGATCGTCGCGCTGCTCAGGGGTAGGGGAAGCTCGTCCGGCGCGTACACGAGGCCATCCGGTCCGTACCCCCGCTCGAGGGCCGCGGCCGCCGTGATCAGTTTGAAGAGCGAGCCCGGGGCGTAGGTGTCGCCCGCGATCGCACGGTTGATGAGCGGCCCGGACGGATCCTCCTTGAGCGTCTGATACGCGTCGACGACGTCGGCCGTCGTGTGGCCCGCCAGTCGAGACGGGTCGAAACTCGGGCTCGATACCATCGCGAGAATCTCGCCGGTCCGCGGGTCGAGGGCGACGACGGCCCCGCGCTGAGCCCCGAGGGCGTCGGCGGCGACCCGTTGAAGCTCCGCCCTCAGCGTCAGCTCGACCGTGGCGCCCTGCTGTTCCTTGCCGGCGAGGAGATCGCCGAGGCGCGTCCAGAAGAGCGAGTCGTCGGTTCCGCTCAGGAGGGTGTTCTCCGCCTGCTCGATACCCGAACGCCCGTAGACGACGGAGTAGAAACCCGTGACCGGAGCGTAGAGGAAGCCGTCGGAGTACTCGCGCTGGTACCCGAAGGCATCGTTGACGGGCGACGACGAGACGATGGCCTGGCCATCGACGACGATAGGCCCCCGGAACGTTCCGTACTCGTGGTACAGGGTGCGGCGATTGCGCGAGTCGGCGTTGAGCGAGGCCGCGTCGAAGAACTGGACCCACGTCGCGGACCCCATGAGCGCGAGGAACATCACGAGCACGACGAGACTGAGGCGGCGGATGGCGGAGTTCACGGCGTCGCCTCATCCCGGCGCGAGTCGTGCGACATGCGCAGCAGGAGTCCGATGACGATCCAGTTCGCGAGCAGGGAGCTTCCCCCGTACGCAAGAAACGGGGTGGTGAGCCCGGTGAGCGGAATGAGGCGAGTCACGCCCCCGATGACGACGAAGAGTTGGAGGGCGACGGTGAACCCGAGGCCCGAGGCGAGCAACTTGCCGAACCCGTCCCGCATGCCAATCGCCGTGCGAAACGCGCGCTCAACGAGGATGAGATACAGCGCGAGGAGCGCCATGAGTCCGGTGAGGCCGAGCTCCTCTCCCAGCGACGCCACGATGAAGTCCGATTCCGCGAAGGGAACCTGGCCGGGAAGGCCCTCACCGAGGCCCGTGCCGAAGAGGCCGCCGTTCGCGAGCCCGAAGAGCCCCCGCACCAATTGCTCCGACCCGCCAGGGAAGCGGTCGTACACCGCGGGGTCCAGCGCGTGCAGCCACACGTCGTAACGGGCGGACACGTGCGGGAAGATCAAGCCCGCGATCACGGAGCCCGCCCCGAACAGGCCCACGCCAAGGAGGACCCAGCTCAACCGCTCCGTCGCCACGTACAGCATGGCGACGAACAGCCCGAAGAACAGCAGCGACGTGCCGAGGTCCTTCTCCGCGATGAGCACGGCGATCGACGCGATCCACGCGAGAACGATCGGTCCGAGATCTCGAAGCCGCGGGAATCGAATCCCCAGGATCTTCCGACCCGCGAGGGCGAGGCTGTCGCGATGGGTCACGAGATAGCCAGCGAAGAACATGGCAAGAAGGATCTTGGCGACCTCCGCGGGTTGGAACGAGTAGCCGAAGACCTCGATCCACAGGCGGGCGCCCCTGCGCTCGCGACCGAGGAAGGGCAGCAGGGGCAGGAGCAGAAAGGAGAGTCCGACGATCATGGTCGTGTAGGTGAAACGCCGCAGGAGTCGGTGATCCCGCAGCAGGACGATGACGAGAATCGCCAAGGTCACGGCGATCACGCTCCACGCGAGTTGGCGCGTGGCGTAGTGGGACGCGCTGCTGGTCCCCGCACGCTCAAGGTCGAGCCGGTAGATCATGGCGAGACCGACGCCGTTGAGCGCGAGCGCGGCCGGGAAGAGGACAGGGTCGGCGGCACGCGCCCACGTGCGGAGGGCCGCGTGTCCCGCGAGGGCGATGCCCGTCGTCCCGAGGCCGTAGAACCACACGTTCGCCGGAACGCCACCGGTCGCCCCGAGGCCCACGAGGGCATAGGCGCCGACGGCGATGGTCACCGCGAGGAACAGGAGAAACGCCTCGGCCCGGCGGCTGCTACGGATCCGAACGTCGGCGACCGTGGCCACTAGCCGGTGCCCTCGAGCCCGTCGACGACGTTTCGCGCGGCAGAGAGCGAACCCGTCTGGATCGCCGCACGAATCCGGTCTTGCTCGAACGGCTGCAGCGTGCTCAGCGCAATTCCCGTGTCCTCGACGAGGGTGGAGAGCTCGAAGGGGCCGAGGCTTTGGGGAATGCCCCGATAGATGCCGACGTCGCCGTCGTGCTCCGCGACGTAGTACTGGCTCTGGGTCCACGCGTAGCTCGCGAATCCGCCCGTGAAGAGCACGAGGAACCCCGCGATGGGGAGCGCCCACGGCCGCAAGCGATCCCATCCCGGCACCACGCGGCGCCGTTTGGGTTCCTCGACCTCGTCTTCGGACATCGCCGCCGCGCGCGCCGCGGGAGAGTCCTTCGTCTGTTCGCGGGCGGCGGACGAGGCGGCGGCTGTCGCGGCCGCCGAGCCCACGATCTGGGAGAGATCGGCGGGTGCGGACTTCGAACGCCCCTTGTCGATGTCGACCACGTCCGCGACGATGCACGTGACGTTGTCGGGGGCCCCCCCGGACAGGGCAAGGGAGATGAGGCGGTCGGCGCACTCGGCGGGAGCGGTCACCGTCGCGAGCGTCTTCTCAAGCGTGTCGCGCGAGACGACGGAGCTCAGCCCGTCCGTACACAGGAGCCACCGGTCGCCCGCTCGCGTTTCCCGGGCGGAGATGTCGACGGGGACCTCGGCGTCCACGTCGCCGAGGACGCGAAGGAGCATGGAGCGCTTGGGGTGGTGCTCGGCGTCGGCGGCGCTCAGCCGGCCGGTGTCGACGAGGTGCTGGACGAACGAGTGGTCGGTCGTGACCTGATCCAGGGTGCCGTCCCTGAGGAGATACGCGCGGGAATCCCCGATGTGGGCCATCGCGATCGTGCTTCCGCTTCGCAGGATGGCCGTGACGGTGGTTCCGAGCCCGCTCAGCTCCGGATCGTTCTTGGCGCGCTCGACGATCTCGCCGTGGGCGCGAGCGATCGACTCCTTGAGCGCGTCGAGGGCTTCTTCTTGGCTGAGCGCCTCGCCGTCGAGCCCGGCGAGCGTGCCGACCGCAATCGACGAGGCGATATCGCCGCCCGCCGCTCCGCCCATCCCGTCGGCGACGACGAGGAGGTGCGGGCCCGCGTATGCCGAGTCCTGGTTGTTGCTGCGGACGAGGCCGACGTCGGACCGTGCCGCGAAGTTGAGGCCGATGAACATCGTCACGTCCTCATCTCGAGCGTCGTCGCGCCGAGCGTCAACCGCGAACCGGGCGCGAACTCCTCCGGTTCGGTCAGCTTGCCGTCGTCGAGGAACGTCCCGTTTGTCGAGCCGAGGTCCTCAACCATCCACGTGCCGTCCTCCAGATAGATCCGGGCGTGGCGCGACGAGCAGTAGTCGTCTTCGATCACCAGGGTGGAGCGGGGCGAGCGGCCGATGGTGACGGTGGACTCTCCGAGCGGGATGGACGTTCCCTTGAGAGGGCCGGAGACGACGGCGAGCCGGGGCTTGTCACCCGTCGCCGGCTTCGCCACGGGCTTGACACCCGTGCTCGCCCTCGACGGCGCGCGTGCGGGTGCGCGCACAGCGCGCGTGGCGGAGCGTCCCCGACCCCGCGTGAAGACCCGCGTGCCGTAGATATCCGCTCGCAAGACCGCGATGGCCGTAAGGACGAGGGCCCACAGGAGCGCGAGGAAGCCCAGGCGAAGGAGGGTAAGCGAGAGTTGGCTCACGTCACTCGTCCCCGGCCGCGGGAAGCGCGTCCCAGTACATGATCGTGGTGCGCCCCAGCGTGACGGAGTTGCCATCGAGGAGCGTGACCTCCTTGATGCGCTGATCCTCGACGAAGGTGCCGTTCGTCGAGCCAAGGTCCGTCAGTATCGTTCCGTACTCCGTCACCTCGAACCGGGCGTGGACCCGGCTCACGCCCGTGTCCTCGACGGTGATGTCCGCCTCGGTCCCGCGGCCGATCGTCGTGGTCTCTCCGGTCAAATGGAATCGCCGACCGTCGACGTCGATCAGCGGCCGCCGCGAATTCGACACGCGAGCCGGAGGCCTCCGTCGCGGGGCTCCTGGACGAGCGAGAGACGACGGCGAAGCGTCCCGGTGGACAGCGACTCGTCGAGGACGAAGCGGACGCTCACCGATCCGACGAAGGAGTAGCGCTGCAGCTCGGCGTGCTCGTGGAGCGTGTCCTCGAATTCGCGAGCCATCGCGTCCTCGCCCCAGGCGACGATCGTCTCGTGATCGGAGGCGCTCAGGTGGAGGTCGTATTCGTTGGGCACGACGGTGCGATTGCGGTCCACGGCGGCGGCCTTGGCGTCGGCCTCCTTGCGCAGCGCGGCGGCGAGTTCGATGGGTTTGACTCCGGAGCGCGACGAGCGGGAGAAGGCGGCGTTCACCGCATTCTCCACGCCACGCTCGAACCGATCGAGCACACCCATGTAGGCATCGTATCCGCCAGGCCTCCCGTGCTAGAGTCGTCCGGCGCGCGCGAGTGGCGGAATAGGCAGACGCGCACGGTTCAGGTCCGTGTGCCCGAAAGGGCGTGGGGGTTCAACTCCCCCCTCGCGCACTCCCGTTCTCGCTCGTCCGGAGCGCCCCGCTCGGCCCGGGTCGCCGCGATACCCTGAACCATCATGGCCACGCCTCCGCCCGCGGGCTCCCCGAGCATCGACGTCGTGGTGGTGACCTACAACCCCGGCGACACGCTCGCGTCCTTCCTCGACTCCCTCGACCAGGCGGGCGCGGTGAGGAGCGTGACCGTCGTCGACTCCCACTCCCCAGAGAAGACCGCCGAGGCCGGTGGCGCGCACGCGCGGCGCCGCGTTCCACGCCATGCCCGCCAATCGCGGGTACGGCGCGGCCGCCAACGCCGGGGCACGGCTCGGCTCGGCGCCCTTCATCGCGATCTGCAACTCCGACGTCGTCGTCGCGCCGGGGCCTTCTCGGCGCTCGCGGACGCGGCCGCCGAAGACCCGCGCGTCGGCGCCGTCGGCCCCCGCATCCTCGAGACCGACGGATCCCTGTACCCGAGCGCCCGCCCCCTGCCGAGCGTGTGGCTGGGCGCCGGTCACGCGCTCTTCGGCCGGATGTGGCCGCGGCAACCCGTGGACCCGGCGCTACCGTCCTGTGCTCGACCCCGGCGGGCCCCGGGCTCGACGTCGGCTGGCTCTCGGGTTCGTGCCTGGTGGTGCGCCGGGACGCCTTCGAGGCGATCGGGGGTTTCGACGAGGGCTTCTTCATGTTCATGGAGGACGTGGATCTGGGTCGCCGGCTCGCGCTCGCGGGCTATCGGTCCCGCTGGGTGCCGGCGGCCGTCGTGACGCACATCGGCGGCGCACTCGTGGAGGCGCGACCCGTCGCCCATGATCCGAGCCCACCACGCGTCGGCCGAACGCTACGTGGGGCTCGCGTTCCCGGGCTGGTGGCGCGCGCCCGTTCGCGCCGTGCTACGACTCGGGCTGCGGGCCAGGGGACGGGCCGAGGTGGCCGCCGCCTCCCGCGCTAGGGCAGACTAGCCGGATGCGAGGCATCATTCTGGCCGGTGGATCCGGCACACGGCTTCATCCCATCACCATCGGCGTGAGCAAGCAGCTCGTGCCCGTGTACGACAAGCCGATGATCTACTACCCCTTGTCGACGCTGATCCTCGCGGGCATCCGCGACATCCTGGTGATCACGACGCCCCACGACGCGGAGCAGTTTGAGCGACTCCTCGGCGACGGGTCCCAGTTCGGGGTGTCGATCACGTTCGCGCAGCAGCCGGAACCGAAGGGCCTCGCGCAGGCGTTCACGATCGGCGCGGACCACGTCGGCTCCGACCAGGCCGCCCTCGTCCTTGGGGACAACATCTTCTACGGGCCGGGCCTCGGCCACACGCTTCAGCGCTTCTCCGACATCGACGGGCGCCGCCGTCTTCGCGTATCGCGTCGCCGACCCCCAGGCGTACGGGGTCGTGGAGTTCGACGCAGAACGGCACGGCGCTCTCGCTCGAAGAGAAGCCCTGCAAGCCCCAGCTCGAACTACGCGGTGCCCGGCCTCTACTTCTATGACAACGACGTCGTCTCCATCGCGCGCGACCTCAAGCCGTCGGCGCGCGGCGAGTACGAGATCACGGACGTCAACCGCGTCTACCTCGAGCGAGGCGCCCTCCAGGTCGAGGTCCTTCCGCGCGGCACGGCGTGGCTCGACACCGGAACCTTCGACTCGCTGCTCGACGCCTCGCAATTCGTCCAGACCGTGGAGCGCAGGCAAGGAACGCGCATCGGCTCGCCCGAGGAGGTCGCGTGGCGTCGCGGGTTCCTGAGCGACGACGAGCTCAGGGAGCGCGCGGAGGGGCTCGTCAAGTCTGGATACGGCGACTACCTGCTCGGCCTTCTCGAGGAGTAGGGCGCGGCATTCGGCGCGACGCCGTCGGGACTAGGCGTCGGTCTCCGCGAGGACCTCGTCCGCCGCGGCCGCCCACCGGTCGCGCCAATCGCCGATCGGCGCGATCCCCAGCGTGTCGAGCGCATCGTGGCCGAGCACCGAGTATGCGGGCCGGGGGGCAGGCAACGGATAATCCGCGGTGGAAGCAGGGCGAGACGATGTCGCCGAGCCCGGCCGGACGCGACCACCGCGCGCGCAAACTCGTACCACGACGCCTGCCCGGACGACGTGCCGTGATACGTGCCCGCGGGAGCCTCTGCCTCGAGGAGCCGCAGGACAAGGTCGGCGAGGTCTCGCGTCCAGGTCGGCTGGCCCACCTGATCGGAGACCACCTTCAGGGCGCCGCGTTCGCGGCCCACGCGCGCCATCGTCTTGGGGAAGCACGGCCCGCCGCGCCCGTACAGATACGCGGTGCGGACGATGAGGGCGTCGGCGCCCGGAGGCGCGGATCAGTTCCTCTCCCGCGGCCTTGGTTCGACCGTAAGCGCCCTGGGGCGCGAGCGGCGCGTCCTCGGCGTAGGGCGTGGTCGCGTCGCCCGCGAACACGTAGTCGGTGGAGAAGTGCACCATCCGCAGGCCCATCTCGGCGCACGCGCTGCGCGATGACGCCGGGTCCCGTGGCGTTGACGGCGTACGCGGCGGACTCGTTGTCCTCTGCGGCGTCAACGGCGGTGTACGCGGCACAGTTGATCGACGATGTCGGCGTCCGCGAGGCCCCGGGCCACTTGGGCGGGGCTGGTGATGTCGAGGTCGTCGCGATCGGTGACGTCCGGCTCAACTCCCCGCGCTCCGGAGCGCCGCGATGAGGTCCGTCGCGAGCATCCCGTACCCACCGGCGATGTGCCACCGCGCCTCGGTGATCTCCATGCGGGCCAGCGTACCGGCAACGGTAGTCTGGTGTCCGGTCGTCGAGCGGAGGCAACGTGGAGTTCAGGCCCTTGGCCATCGAGGGCGCGTGGGAGGTGACGCCCCGGCAGTTTGCCGACCCGCGGGGCGTGTTTCTCGAGGCGTTCAAGGAGGGCCCTTCCGCGGAGTCCGTCGGCCACGCGCTCGCGGTGGCCCAGACCAACGTCTCCATCTCGGCCGCCGGCGTGGTCCGCGGAATCCACTTCGCCGACGTCCCGCCCGGCCAGGCCAAGTACGTCACCTGCGTCTCCGGCGCCGTTCTCGACGTCGCCGTCGATATCCGCGTCGGCTCGCCGACGTTCGGCGCGTGGGACGCCGTCCTGCTCGACGACGTTGACCGCCGAGCGATCTACCTGAGCGAGGGCCTCGGCCACGCGTTCATGTCCCTCGAGGACGGCTCGGCGGTCACGTACCTGTGCTCGACTCCGTACACGCCGTCGACGCGAGCGCGAGGTGCACCCGCTCGACCCCGCCATCGGCATCGAGTGGCCCACCGTGCGCGCGACGGCTCCGCGATCTCGCCCCAGCTTTCGGACAAGGATGCCGCAGGGCCCACCCTGGACGAGGCCCGCGCCGCGGGCATCCTTCCCACCGCCGAGGCGGTCACTCACTGGAGGAACGCACTGTGAAGGTACTCGTCACCGGCGGAGCCGGGTTCATCGGCTCGAACTTCGTCCGCCTCGACTCTCGAGGAGCGCCCCGACGCCGAGATCATCGTGCTCGACGCCTCGACCTACGCGGGGAGCGCCGCCTCCGTTCCCGTCAGCGACCGCGTCCGGTTCGTCGAGGGCGACATCGCCGACGCCGACGTCGTGGGCGACCTCGTCTCCAGCGCGGACGTCGTGGTGCACTTCGCCGCCGAGTCCCACAACGACAACTCGCTCGACAACCCGTGGCCCTTCGTGCAGACGAACCTCGTCGGGACGTTCACGCTGCTCGAGGCCGTGCGCCGCAATGGCACGCGGTTCCATCACATCTCGACCGACGAGGTCTACGGCGACCTCGAGCTCGCGGACCCCGCGAAGTTCACGCCGGAGACCCCCTACAACCCGTCGAGCCCGTACTCGGCGACCAAGGCGGGCTCGGACCTGCTCGTCCGCGCCTGGGTGCGGTCCTTCGGCGTCGAGGCGACCATCTCGAATTGCTCGAACAACTACGGCCCCGCCCAGCACGTCGAGAAGTTCATCCCTCGCCAGATCACGAACATCATCGACGGCGTTCGACCCAAGCTCTACGGAGCGGGGCTCAACGTTCGCGACTGGATCCACGTCGACGACCACAACTCGGCGGTGTGGACGATCATCGATCGGGGAAGATCGGCGAGACCTACCTGATCGGCGCGGACGGCGAGCTGGACAACAAGACCGTCATCGAGATGATCCTCGAGGCCATGGGCCAGCCCTCCGACGCGTACGACCACGTCAACGATCGCCCCGGACACGACATGCGCTACGCCATCGACGCGAGCAAGTTGCGGACCGAGTTGAACTGGGCGCCCCGGTTCCGCGACTTCGCGCGCGGGCCTCGCCGACACGATCGCCTGGTACCGGGAAAACGAGTCGTGGTGGCGCGCCCAGAAGGCCGCCGCGGAGGCGAAGTACGCGAAGCTGGGACGCTAGGCGTCCGGCCTCCCCGCCCGTTCGGCGACCACGCGAGAAGCAGCTCCCGGTAGCCCTGCGCCGACCGTCGCGACGTCGTAGCTCGCGCGCCCGCGCGCGACGCGGCAGACCCGAGCCGCGCCCGTCAGCGCGGGATCGGCCGCGAGGCGCCGCGATGGCACGCGCCGAGCGCCGCCGGCGTCGCCGGCGGGCGCGCAGGACGCCGCTCACGCCGTCCTCGATCGCCTCGTTCAGCCCGGGCAGGTCGCTCGCGACGACGGCGCACCCGACGCCCATCGCCTCGAGGAGCGCGACGGGAAGGCCGTCCTGGTCGCCGCTCTCGGCGCGGATGGACGGGAAACACGACGACATCCGCGGCGGCGTACTCGCCCGCGAGCTCGCGCGCGGCTCGTCTGACCCGCGAACGACGACCGGCAGGCCGTCGGCCGCGGCCGTGAGGTCGCCGCAGCATCGGCCCGTCGCCGCACGACGGAGAACGCCAAGGCGTCGCGGGAGGCGATTCGCGCAGGGCCTCGAGGAGGACGCCGAGCCCTTTCTTCGGCACGAGCCGCCCGACGAAGAGCAGCCGCAGGGCACCGGCGCTGCAGGCGCGCGGCCGCGACGAGGCGAAGGTACGCGAGGTCGACGCCCATGGGCATCGTCGCGACGGCCGCGGGCATCGGCACCGAGCTCCTCGACCAATCCGCGCATCTCGTCGTTCATGACCGTCACGGCGGCGGCCCGGCGCAGCACGGCGCGCTTCGCCGCGCATCCGAGACGCGAACGGAGGGCGTAGAGGTCGCCGCCGAGGGTCGTGACCACCCGCGGGATCCCGCGGGCCGCGACTCGCGCGACGAGGCCCTGCGGAATGATCCAGAACGCGTGGATGACGGTCGGGCCGGCGGCGCCGCACCGCGCGGCGCACGGCGAGGAACTCGGCGACGATGAGGCGCGGGCACCTGGAGGAGCGCGCGATGGGGCGCGCCCGCACGTTCTCGAGGATCGCGCCGTGCGCGACGTCCTCCCAGCGCTTCCAGAAGTAGCGGAACCGCGTCACCCGACCCCGCCGTCCCGTTCGCTGCCGCGCGCCGCCGGGCACGGCGGGCGCAAGGACTCCACTTCGAAGCCTCTCGGCCATGGCGAGCGCGAGGTCGCGGACGAAGGACGGAGTGCCGTCGCCCGGGCTCGCGGGGTACGTCGAGGCAAGGATGAGCAGGCGGGGTTTGCCCATAGGATGTGGTCCAAAGGTGCGGAGGATGCGGCGTGACTTCAGTCTATGACGCGGCCGTCGTGGGCTCGGCGGGGTTCCTGGGCACGGCGATCTCCGCGCGGCTCGAAGAGCGCGGCGCGCGGGTGGCGCGCTTCACGGCTCGAGCGCCCTGTCGTCGACCCCGAGCGGTCTCGACGCCGCGAATGCGACCGGTGTCCGCACGATCGTCTGGTGCGCATCGCGGGTCAACCCCGTCGTCGCCGCCGAACGCCCCGACCTCGTCGAGGAGCGTGCGGACTTCGCTTCGACCGTGCGCCGCCGACGTCGCGACCGTCATCACCCCCGCGCCTCATCGTCTTCTCCTCGGGGGGACGGTCTACGGGCCGCCGGACGCTGCTCCCTATTCGGAGGGTGACGCCCCACCCCGTCAACGCGTACGGCCGGCATGAATCTCGGCCTCGAGCAGTGAGCCTTCTCGAGCGGGCTCGATCGGCGTCGTCTTGAGGGTGTCGAACGCGTTCGGGCCCGGTCAACTCCCGGCCCCGGGCCAGGGGGTCGTCGCGCACTGGCTCGCGGCGGCCGCGGCGGGCGAGCCCATCAGGCTCTTCGGGGACCGGGTGGCCGACCCGCGACTACGTCTTCGTCGACGACATCGCCGACGCGGTTGCCCGGGTTCACGAGCGGCTGCGCCCCTTCCGGGCGTCATCAACATCGGATCGGGGTGCCGTCCACGCTCGACGACGTCCTCGCGGCGGTGATCGCGCGGTCGGAGCGCCGGGACCTGGAGGTCACGGAGGCCCCCGCGCGGGGCACCGACGCCTCGCGACACCTGGCTCGACGTCTCGCTCGCCAAGGACGCGCTCGGTTGGGCGCCGACGGTGGGGCTCGACGGAAGGGGTGGCGCGGGCGTGGGCGTGGCTCCGGGCTCGCTAGACGACGCCGACGCGGTCCCGGGCGGGAGGCCGCGGGCGCGGGCCGTCCGCGCGTCGGCTCCGGTGGCTCTTCCTGGTGATCGCCGTCGTGCCTGCTGGCATGGGCGGTCGTCGCACTATCGCGGGGCGATCGCCGACGCGTGGGTCGCGGTCGGCGCCATGGTCGCTCGTGGGCGCTGGCGTCGCGGCGCTCGTGGGGCTCGGCGCGAACGCCCTCTCGTGGCGCGCGGCGATGCGCTCCGTGGGACTCGACGCAACGTACCGCGAGGCGGCACGGGTGTTCTTCGTCTCGCAAGCCGGCAAATACGTCCCGGGCGCGGTGTGGCCCGTCGTCGCCCAGGCGGAACTCGCCCGCGACCACGGCGTCGACCGCACTGCGAGCGTTCGTGGGGTCGATTGGCGCGATGCTCGTCGGCGTCGTCACGGCGGGGGTCGTCGGCTGCGGTCGGCACGATCGTCTTCGTTCCCGGCGCGCTCGGGCACTACTGGTGGACTCTCGTCGTCGCCGCGCTCGTCGCCGCGTTGCTCGCGCCGCCCGTGTTGCGCCGCGTCGTGAGCCTGGCGACGCGAATTCGCGACCAGGGGGGCGAGGCCCCCTACCTCCGGCGGTCGCGACTTGGCGGAGTCCGGCGGCATGGTCCGTCGCTATGTGGCTCGCCCTCGGCACCCACGCGTGGCTCCTGCTTCGCCAGCATCGCATCCGGGCGACGGCGACTCATCGTGGCCGCTCGCGACGGGCGTGTTCGCCCTTTCGTGGCTCGTGGGTTTCATCGTGGTGTTCGCCCCCGCGGGGGCCGGCGCGAGGGAAGGCGCGCTCGTCGTTCTGCTCGGAGCGGTCGCCACCGTGCCGCAGGCGCTCGGGCTCGCCGTGGTCAGCCGCGCCCTCATGACGTTCGCGGACGCGGCGGCTTTCGTGGTCGGGTTGGCGCTTGGGCGGCGCGGCCGAGCGGGCCGTACTGGAGCTCCCTGATTCGTTCGAGTTGCTCCTCCTGAAGGACGCGATTCGTCCGCTGAAGATCGGAGAGCACGCCGAGGGCAAGCGAGAGCAGGGCGGCGACGAGCATCGCTACGCCGAAGATGAGCGACTGGAGGTGATTGCCCTCGTCGCCGCCGATGCGCAGGATCGCGAATCGCGCGAAGGGGGCGATCCCCGCCGCGGCGAAGACGCCGGTGAGCCACGCGAAGATGGTCCACGGTCGGTACATCACGTAGGACCTGATGATCGCCTGGGCGGACTTGCCCACGTGCTCGAACTCGTTGGAGAACAGCCGCGACTCGCGCGTCTTCGGATTCGTCGTGACCTCGATCGAGGCGATCGCCAGGCCCTTGTTGCCCGCCTGGATGATCGTCTCCATGCAGTAGCTGAACGTCGTCACGATGTTGAGGCGGTAGAGCGATCGGCGCGAGTAGGCCCGGAATCCGGAGGCGGCATCCGGGAGGCGCGTCCCGGCCGCGCGGTTCACGACCCACGAGCCGAAGCGCTGCATGACCTTCTTGACGGGGGAGAAGTGCTTGATCGTGGCCGTCTGCCGGTCGCCGATGACGATCTCCGCCTCACCTCGGAGGATCGGCTGCACGAGGTCGGCGATGCGGTCCTGCGGGTACTGATTGTCGCCGTCGGTATTGACGACGATGTCGGCTCCCAGAGAAAGGGCGTACTCGACGCCGTCCCGGAAGGAACGCGCGAGGCCCATCGTCCTGGCGTGGCGAAGCACGTGCGTGACGCCGTGGCGACGCGCGACCTCCGAGGTCGCGTCCGAGGAGCCGTCGTCGATGACCACGATCTCGATGGCGTCGACGCCGGGAACCGTCGTCGGCATGGAGTCGAGCACGGCGGGGAGCGTCGCCTCCTCGTTGAGGCACGGGACCTGAATGACGAGTTTCACGGGCATCCTTCGCTCAATTCCTGTCCTTGCAGACTAGCGACCGCGCGCGCCAGCCACGTCGTCGGCCGCTTCCGATTTCCTCCCAAGCCGCGCGGCGGCCGCCGACGCCACCGTATCGCTGCCACGCGCGGCCGACGAGACCCGGCGGCGCAAGGAATCCCCGGGCTGGGCCTCGCGCCGGGCGGGCACACTCCCTAGACTCAAGCGAAGACCCGCAAACGAGAGGACGTCCCGTGAAGTTCACGATCCACAAGAGCGCGAAGAACGGCCAGTTCTGGTTCCGCATCGTCGCTGGGAACGGCCAGATTCTTGCGACGAGCGAGATGTACAAGGCGAAGGCCTCGGCGGTCAACGCGATTGAGTCCATTCAGAGTTCAGCGGGCAAGGCTCCGATCGTCGACGAATCGGCCGCAAAGTAGTGGGCGCGGACGCGGGGCGGGTCGTCCGCCCCGCGCCCCCTTACTCTGCGCGACAATGGGGCGGTGACCTTGTTCTCTAGTCGGCACATCGGACCTCGCGGCCACGACGCCAGGGCGATGCTCGAGGCGATCGGTCGCGAGAGCGCCGCCGACCTTCTCGAGGCGGCGATTCCCGCCCGACCTGTTCGAGGACATCCCGCTCGACCTGCCGCCTGCGCTCACCGAACACGAGGTGCTCGAGCGGCTCAGCCGGTTCGCCGCGCGCAACAAGGCCCAAGTACAGATGATCGGGCAGGGCTACTCGGACACGATCACGCCCAGGGTTTTGCGCCTCAACCTCTTCGAGAACCCCTCCTGGTACACCGCGTACACCCCGTATCAGGCGGAGATCTCGCAGGGTCGCCTCGAGGCGCTCCTGGTGTTCCAGACGATGATCTCCGATCTCACGGCGCTTCCGACCGCCGGCGCGTCGCTGCTCGACGAGGCGACGGCCGTGGGCGAGGCCGTCCTCCTGATGCGCCGCGCGGTCGCCGCGAAGAAGAACGGCGTCGTCATCCTCGACGCGGAGTGTCTGCCCCAGACGATCGATGTGGTGTCCGCGCAGGCCGAGGCCGTCGGAATCCCGCTCCGCGTGGAGGAGCTCGGCGCCGACTGGGTCGCACCCAAGAACCTCGTCGGCGTCGTCATCCAGCAGCCGGGCGTCTCCGGAGTCCTCCGCGAGGTCCGCCACGTCGTTGAGGCGGCGCACGCCGTCGGGGGTCTCGTGACGATCGCCGCCGACATCCTCGCGCTGTGCATCATCACCCCGCCTGGCGAGGTCGGCGCAGATATCGCCGTGGGCTCCACCCAGCGCTTCGGCATCCCCCTGTACTTCGGCGGCCCGCACGCCGCGTACATCGCGGTGAGGGACGGCCTCGAGAGGCAACTACCCGGGCGGCTCGTCGGGGTCTCGGTCGACGCCGAGGGCAGGCCCGCCTACCGTCTCGCCCTGCAGACGCGCGAGCAGCACATTCGTCGGGAGAAGGCGACGTCCAACATCTGCACCGCCCAGGCCCTCCTTGCGATCGCGTCCGGTTTCTACGCCGTTCACCATGGGCCCGACGGCCTGAGGAACATCGCGGCCCGCGTCCACGCGAGCGCGGTCTCGCTCGCCGACGCCCTGCGCGAAGCGGGCGTGACGGTCGAGCACGACTCGTTCTTCGACACCGTCATGGCGCTTGTTCCGGGCGGCGCAGAGTCGGTGGTCGCCCGGGCGTCGGCCGTGGGGATCAACGTGCGCAGGGTCGGCGACGATCGTGTCGCCATGGCGTGCGACGAGATCACGACGCCCGACATCATCAGCCGACTCGTCGGCGCGTGCGTCGCCCGCGAGCCCCGTCCGGTCCCGGCGAGCCCCAGCGTCGCCATCCCGCGCGAGCTCCGGCGCCAATCGGAGTACCTGTTCCACCCCGTCTTCCAGCGCTATCGCTCCGAGACGGAACTCATGCGCTACCTGCGTCGCCTGAGCGATAAGGACCTGGCGCTGGATCGCACGATGATCCCGCTGGGTTCGTGCACCATGAAGCTCAACGCCGCCGTCGAGATGGCGCCGCTGACGTGGCCGGGCTTCGCGACCATTCACCCGTTCGCGCCCAGCGACCAGACCGCGGGGTACCGCGACATGATCAGCGAGCTCGAGCGCTGGCTCGCCTCGATCACGGGATACGCGGCGGTCTCGGTCCAGCCGAACGCCGGATCGCGCGGGGAATACGCCGGCCTCCTCGCGATCCGGGCGTACCACCGGGCGAACGGCGACGACGCGCGCGACGTGTGCCTCATTCCGACGTCCGCGCACGGCACCAACGCGGCGTCGGCGGGGCTCGCGGGAATGAGGGTCGTTCCGGTCGAGACCACCGCGACGGGCTCGATCGACGTCGCCGACCTCAAGGCGAAGCTCAAGGAGCACAAGGGCACGGTCGCGTGCATCATGATCACGTATCCGTCGACGTTCGGGGTCTTCGAGGAGGGCGTGCCGGAGGTGTGCTCCCTCGTGCACAAGGCCGGGGGCCAGGTGTACGTCGACGGCGCGAACCTCAACGCGCTCGTGGGCTTCGCCGCGCCCGGGCACTTCGGGGGAGACGTGTCCCACCTCAACCTCCACAAGACGTTCGCGATCCCGCACGGCGGTGGCGGGCCGGGCGTCGGCCCCGTGGCCGTGGCCGAGCACCTGGTCCCGTTCCTCCCGGGGCTCCGCCAGACCATCAAGCGACCCGAGGAGCTCGCGCGGGCCGGGGCGCCCGTGAGCGCCGCGCCGTATGGCTCCGCCGGAATCCTTCCCGTCTCCTGGACGTACCTTGCCCTCATGGGGTCCGACGGGCTCAAGCGAGCCACCGCGGCCGCGGTCCTCGCGGCGAACTACATCGCGACGCGCCTCGACGAACACTTCCCCGTTCTCTACAAGGGCGCGAACGGGCTCGTCGCCCACGAGTGCATCCTCGACCTCCGGCCCCTGACAGAAAAGACGGGCGTGACGGCAGAGGATGTCGCGAAGCGCCTGATCGACTTCGGGTTCCACGCGCCGACGATGTCGTTCCCCGTGCCCGGGACCCTCATGGTCGAGCCCACGGAGAGCGAGAGCCGCGAGGAACTCGACCGATTCATCGAGGCGATGATCGTCATCCGAGGCGAAATTGCCGAGATCGAGGCCGGGACGATACGCGGTCGAGGCGTCCCCTCTGCGCAACGCCCCCCACACCGCGTCCATGGTCGCGACGGACGACTGGAACCAGGCGTACTCGCGCGACCAAGCGGCCTTCCCGGTCGCTTCGCTCCGGGCGACCAAGTACTGGCCGCCGGTTCGCCGCATCGACAATGCCAGGGGAGACCGCAACCTCATCACCGTCCTCCCCGCGCTGGAGTACGCGGACACGCTCGGGGAGCCTCGGCCGGATCGCGAGCCGGAGGCCGAAGCCTCGGCCGCCCAGGCCGATCCCTACCGAGAGGTGCCCGCGGACCGGGCGGGCGAGTGAGCGCGGTGGAGGTGGACGCGCTCCACGCGTCTCCTCTCGCCACCAGGCATGCCGCGCTCGGCGCGACCATGACCGACTTCGCGGGGTGGTCGATGCCCGTGCGCTACTCGTCCGATCTCGCGGAGCACCGCGCGGTGCGCACCGCCGCAGGGCTGTTTGACGTGAGCCACATGGGCGAGATCTGGCTCAGCGGGCCCGGGGCGGCAGCCGCGCTCGACCGCGCGCTCGTGAGTCGCATCGGTCGCGTCGACGGTGGGTCGGGCCAAGTACACGATGATCTGCGCGCCCGACGGAGGCGTGATCGACGACCTGATCGTGTACCGCACGGGCGACGAGGAGTTCCTCGTCGTCGCCAACGCGGGCAACGCCGCCGTCGTCTCCGCGGAGCTCGCGACCCGATGTGCGTCCGAGACCTGCGTCGTTGACGACCGATCGGACGCCACGTCCCTGATCGCCGTTCAGGGACCGCGCTCCCGCGAGATCGTCGACCGCATGACCGGCGGAACGCTCCCGGCGCTGCGGTACTACGCCGCGTCGTCGGCGACGGTGGACGGCGGGGTGCCCGCCCTGGTCGGTCGGACGGGATACACCGGCGAGGACGGCTACGAGTTCTTCGTCGCGACGGACGACGCGGCCCGCGTGTGGGACGCGGCGCTCGCCTTGGGCTCGGATGACGGGCTCGTCCCGTGTGGCCTGGGCGCGCGGGACACGCTCAGGCTCGAGGCGGGAATGCCGCTGTACGGCCACGAGTTGGGGCTCGATCGGCCGCCGCACGCCGCTGGCCTTGGCCGCGTGGTCCACCTCGGGACGCCGGACGACCCTCGCGGCGACTTCGTGGGCCGCGAGGCCCTCGAGCGGGCCGCCGCTGAGTATGGCGCGTGGGAGGTCGAGCCGCGGCTCGCGCCCGCGGAGGCGCGTGTCCTCGTGGGCCTCGTCGGCGACGGGAAGCGGGCCGCTCGCGCGGGCTACCCCGTGCTCGACGGATTCGGCGCGGAGGCGGGATTCGTGACCTCCGGCGCGCCCTCCCCGACTCTGGAGCGACCGATCGCGATGGCGTACGTCCACCCGCGCTTCGCGGCGGAGGGGACGAAAGTTGTCGCGGATGTTCGCGGTAGGGGTGAGCAGATGCGCGTGACCGCGCTACCGTTCTATCAGCGGCCCGTTGCGGACGCGTAGCGCGCCCTAGGCCTTCGTAGAGAGGTGACCGAGATGGCCAACATCCCCGACGAGTTGATGTACTCCGAGGAGCACGAGTGGGTCGCGGGCGACATCTCGCCCGGGGCCGAGGTGTCCGTGGGAATCACCGAGTACGCGGCCGCGGCGCTCGGCGACATCGTGTACGTCGAGGGCCCCGAGGTGGGGGACGACGTCGTCGCGGGCGAGGTGTGCGGCGAGCTCGAATCCACCAAGGCCGTATCCGAGTTCTACGCGCCGGTGACGGGCGTGGTGACGGCGGTGAACGACGACCTCATCGACGCGCCAGAGACCCTCAACACGGACGCGTACGGCGCGGGCTGGATCATCAAGATCAAGGTCTCGAAGCCCAACAAGACGCTCCTCAACTCGGAGCAGTACGCCGCGATCACGGAGTGATGCGCCGCGCGGCGCTCGTCTCGTCATGGTGAGTCCCGCCGCGAGCAGGCTCGTGGTGGCCGCCGCGATTGTGGACGACATCGACCTGCCCCGCACCCTTCTCGCCGCGCGCCGGTCGTCGCCGCCCGCCATGGCTGGCCTGTGGGAGTTTCCTGGCGGCAAGGTTGACCTGGGCGAGGCGCCCGAGGACGCCCTGCGTCGCGAGATACGCGAGGAGTTGGGCGTCGAGGTGGAGCTTGGAGCAGAGCTGCCGGGTCCCGCCGACGGTGGCGTGGGCGAGCACGGCGGCGCCATCGGGTCCGCGTGGCCCCTGGGCGCCGCGGCCGCGTCCGGCGCCCCCCTCGTCATGAGGCTGTGGCTGGCCCGCGTTGCCGAGGGCGAGCCCCGGCCGCTCGAGGACCACGACGAACTGCGGTGGCTAGGTCCGGGCGAGTGGGGCGACGTGGAGTGGATTCCCGCGGATCTCGCGATCGTTGAGGCGCTCCTCGAGGAGGTCGTCCGGCGCCACCGGCGCTCGTGGTGCTAGCGGGCGCGCCGCGACCGTCGCACGGGGCAGGTCTCGAGGTGGACGTCCACGAGTCCGCACGCCTGCATGAGCGCGTACATCGTCACGGGCCCGACGAACACGAACCCGCGGGCCTTGAGCGCCTTGGCGAGCGCCCGTGACTCGTCGGTCGTCGCCGGAATGTCCGCCCACGTCCTGAGGCGCCCGGACCGGGCCTTCTTGGGGGCGTGAGCCCACACAAGATCGGAAAGCGTCTCGCCGGCGTCCCACAGCGCGACGAGCGCCCGCGCGTTTGCGATGGTGGAGTCGATCTTGACGCGATTGCGGATGATGCCAGCGTCGGCCATGAGCCGCGCGACGTCCGCCTCCCCGAACGCGGCGATCGCCCGCGCGTCCCAGCCCGCGAAAGCCGCGCGGAAGTTCTCGCGCTTGTGGAGCACCGTCGCCCAGCTGAGGCCCGACTGGAAGCCCTCGAGCGCGATGCGTTCGAAGAGCCCGGCGTCGTCCCGGACCGGGCGCCCCCACTCCTCGTCGTGGTACTGCTCCATCTCGGGATCGCCCGTGCCGAAGCATCGTTCGTCCCGTCGTTTTCGTGGCGCTCATGCCCCCAGTCTCGGGGCGTCAGGCCACGCCGTGTCGACGCGCGATTCGTCGCGCGGGGACCATGTCCGGCCGCGCACGTACCGTGGACATCGGTTGGCGGTCGGGCGCCCTGGCCGTTAGCCTTGGCAACCGAGATGACCATCCGCGAACTGCTCCAGGCGCCAGCGCCGACGCTCTCCTTCGAGCTCTTTCCTCCCCGCGACGACGCGGCCCAGGAGGCGCTCTGGGAGACGATCGCGCGCCTCGCCGCCGCGCGCCCGGATTTCGCCTCGATCACCTACGGCGCCTGCGGCACCACGCGCACGCTCGAGCAGGGAGGTGGTGCGTCGCCTCGCGGACGCGCACACCATTCCCCCGCTCGCCCACCTCACGTGCGTCGACCAGTCGCGCGACGAGATCACGGCGGTCATTGAGGAGTTCCTCTCCGAGGGGGTCCGGGACTTCCTCGCGCTCCGGGGAGACCCGCCCGCCGGGCAGCCCGACTGGCGCCCCCACCCCGACGGCCTCCTGTACGCGTACCAGCTCGTCGGGCACATCCGCGAGGTGGCGGCGCGCCCGCGGCATCGGCGAGGGCGACTTCAGCGTCGGGCGTCACGGCTTTCCCCGCAGCGCACGCCCAGGAGCGGTGGCGCCAGCAGGGCCTCGACGTCCTGCGCGCCAAGCAGGACGCGGGCGCGGACTTCGCCGTGACCCAGGTCTTCTACGATGCGCCCCAGTGGGAGGCGCTCGCGGCCGACGCCGCGGCGGCGGGCATCACCCTTCCCATCCTTCCCGGGATCATTCCGCTGCTCAGCACCGGGCGCGCCGCGCGCCTCGAACAGCTCACGGGGGTCGCGGTTCCGCCGGCCATCCTCGAGGCGCTCGCGGCCGCCGACGGACCGGACGAGGCGCGGCGGGCGGGCGTCGCCCACGCGGCGGCGCTCGCGCGTGACCTCGTGCGCGCGGGCGCGCCGGGGATCCACGTGTACACGTTCAACCGGCACGAGGCCGCGCTCGAACTCGTCGCCGAGGCGGGCCTCGAGCGGTAGCGCGTCTACGCCCGCCGGAGCGTCACGGGCGTCGCGGCCTCGATGGTGCGGGCGACCGTGCACGTCTTGTCGTGCGACGCCTTGAGCGCGACGTCGATGCGGTCGCGCGCCTTGTCGCCGTCCTCGCCCTCCGGGAACTCCAGGTGGAAGGTGACGGTGACGTCGCGCAGGATGTTGCCGTCGTCGCCCCGCTCCTGGGTCCCCTCGGAGACGACGTCGAAGCGCAGGGGCTCGGCGCGGCGCGAGGTCATGTAGTCCACGTCGATGCCCGAGCAGCCGGCGACGGCGGCCAGCAGGAGTTCGACGGCGCCGAAGCCGTCCTCGGCTTCGGCCCGAAGCGGAGCGTGGCGCCCGCCTCGTTGGTCGCGACGTAGACGCCGAGCGACTCGCGGGTGAGGGTGACGGTCTTCGTGGAGGTCTCGTTCATGGGGCGATCCTTTCACGCGGTCCTGGGATTGAGAGAACCGTTCGGCGTCGCCGGGCATTCCGCTGGCCCGCGAGTTCGTTGGAGCATGGCCGCCACGGTAGACTCCTGTTCACCTCATTGGCGGTCCCCCGCCAGACGCGCACAGGCGAGCCCGCCGCGCACCCACGATCGTTGGAAGACACATGAGCCCTCAGACGCAGACGCCCGCGCCCGCCTTTCCCGGCGGCACCATCCTCGGCTACCCCCGCATCGGGCGGAACCGCGAGCTCAAGAAGGCGCTCGAGTCCTTCTGGAAGGGCGCGACCACCGCCGCCGACCTCGAGTCCGCGGCGCGCGACCTGCGCCTCGCGAACCTCGAGCGCATGGCCGTCGCTCGGCCTGGGCCGCGACGACTCGTCCATCCCGTCGAACTTCTCGTTCTACGACCACATGCTCGACGCCGCGGTCACCGTCGGGCGCCGTCCCCTCGCGCTTCGCGGACCTGCGGGCGGACGCACGGCCGGCTCGACCTCGCCGGATACAGCGACCATCGCGCGCGGCGAGGGCGACAAGGCGCCGCTCGAGATGACCAAGTGGTTCGACTCGAACTACCACTACCTCGTGCCCGAGATCGGCCCGGAGACCACGTTCGCGCTGGGCTCGATCGCGCTGGGTCGACGAGTTCGTCGAGGCGCAAGAAGGCCGGGCTTCCTCACGCGCCCCGTCATCACGGGTCCGGTGACGTTCCTGCTGCTCGCGAAGCCGAGCGACGAGGCGCTCCCCGAGGTTCCAGCCGCTGTCCCGGCTCGCTCGACCTGCTTCCCGTGTATGCGCAGCTGCTCGCGGCCTTCAAGGCGGCGGGCGCCGAGTGGGTGCAGATCGACGAGCCCGCCCTCGTCGCGGACCTCGACGTCCCGCGCGAGGACGTCCTCGCGGCGCGCCAAGACGGCCTACGACGCCCTCGGCGACGTGACGGCCCGTCCCGCGATCCTCGTCGCCGCCCCGTACGCCTCGCTCGACGACGCCCTCCCCGTCCTCGCCTCCACGGCCGTCGAGGCGATCGCGCTCGACCTGGTCCGCGGCGCCGTCCCCGATCGGGCGTCGACCTCGCCGGCACGACCCTCGTCGCCGGCGTCGTCGACGGCCACAACATCTGGCGCACCGACCTCGACGCGGCGCTCGCGAAGGCGGCGGCGTGCGAGGCCCTCGGCGCCACGGTGACGGTTTCCACCTCGACGTCGCTGCTCCACGTCCCCCACACCACCGAGGGCGAGGACCACCTGGGCGAGATCCTTCCGTGGCTCGCCTTCGCCGACGAGAAGGTCGGCGAGGTCGCGACGCTCGCCCGGGCGCGCGCCGAGGGCGAGGACGGCGGTCGCCGACGAGCTCGCCGCGGCGCGCGCGGCCCTCGCGGCGCGAGCCGCCCACCCGGGAACCAACGTCGCGGCGCGTCCGCAGCGGCCCTCGCCGCCGTGAAGCCAGCCGACTACGATCGCGCGAGCGATTACGCGACGCGCGACGCCGCCCAGGCGGAGCGCTTCCACCTCCCCGCCCTCGCGACCACGACCATCGGCTCGTTCCCGCAGACCCCGGAGATCCGTAAGGCCCGCGCCGCGCTCGGCAAGGGCGAGATCACCGAGGCCCAGTACGAGAAGGCGATGAAGGCGGAGATCGCCACCGTCGTCGCGCTGCAGGAGGAGCTCGGGCTCGACGTCCTGGTGCACGGCGAGGCCGAGCGCAACGACATGGTCCAGTACTTCGCCGAGCTGCTCGACGGATTCGCGGTCACGAAGAACGGCTGGGTCCAGTCCTACGGATCGCGCTGCACGCGTCCCGTCGATCCTGTGGGGCGACGTCTCCCGACCGGAGCCGATGACCGTGAAGTGGGCGCAGTACGCGCAGTCGCTCAGCGACAAGCCGGTCAAGGGCATGCTCACCGGCCCGGTGACGATCCTCGCGTGGTCGTTCGTGCGCGACGACCAGCCGCTCGGCGACACTGCTCGCCAGGTGGGCCTCGCCCTTCGCCAGGAGATCGCGGACCTCGAGGCCGCGGGCATCGGCATCATCCAGGTGGACGAGCCCGCGCTGCGCGAGCTCCTGCCGCTCAAGAAGCGGGACCAGGAGACGTACCTCGACTGGTCCGTCGGGTCGTTCCGCCTCGCGACGTCGGGAGCGGCCGACGCGACCCAGATCCACACGCACCTGTGCTACTCGGAGTTCGGCGAGGTCATCGGCGCCATTGACGGGCTGGGCGCCGACGTCACGTCGATCGAGGCCGCCCGCTCGCGCATGGAGGTCCTGCCCGCGATCAAGGCGCACGGCTTCGAGCGCGGGATCGGCCCCGGCGTGTGGGACATCCACTCGCCGCGCGTTCCGTCGACGCAGGAGATCGCCGACCTGCTGATGGAGGCCCTCGAGTCCATCCCGGGCAAGCAACTGTGGGTCAACCCCGACTGCGGCCTCAAGACGCGCGGCTACGACGAGACGACGGCCTCGCTCAAGCACATGATGGCCGCCACGAAGGTGGCTCGCGGCTAGTCGTCGTCTGCGTCGAGCCGGAGTTGCCAGAATCCGACGTCGATCCACCGATCGAACTTGCGTCCAATCTCGGAGAACGCGCCGACGCGCGTGAAGCCGAGCGACTCGTGCAGGCCGACGCTCGCGTCGTTCGGTAGCGCGATTCCCCCGACGACGAGGTGCGTGCCCGCGGCGCGGAGACGCTCGATGAGCGCGCGGTAGAGCGCGCTCCCGATCCCCTCGCCCGTCGCGTCGGGTGCGAGGTAGATGGTCGCCTCGGCCGAATGGCGATACGCCGCCCGCTCGCGGAATTGGCTCGCGTAGGCGTACCCGAGCACAGCATCGTCCGATTCCCACACGAGCCACGGAAACCCCGCGACCTGCACCTTCCCTACGCGGGCGCGCATCGCGTCCGCGGAGACGGGGTCGACCTCGAAGGTGATGACGGTGTGTTCGATGTAGTGGTTGTAGATCGCCGCGATCGAGCGTGAGTCCTCAGGGATCGCGTCGCGAATCATGGCGCCATTGTGCCCGAGAGAGGGCGCACAGTGCGCGCCGCGCTTGTCGATGCGTGCCTCGCAACAGATACTGACACACATGGCACGCATCCTTCCGGCACTCGCCGGCCTTGCACTTTCCCTCGCCCTCGTCGGCTGTTCGTCACCGGCGACTTCCTCGCCTTCCGATGAGACAACGGGCGGCGCGACCACGACGTCGGCGCCGGCCGCTGGCGGTTCGGTGGACTGCGACTACTTCAAGTCCGGAGACGGCCAGACGTACATGGTGGGCGTCCAACTGCTGGCGCAACTGCGAACCCAGGGCTCCGTCAACCTCATCAAGGACGGCACGCTCGTCTACGACCCAGACTCGATGAACACGACGCTGCAGGAGTTGAAGAAGCTCGCGGGACACGATGCCGGCCTTGGCGACCCTGGTCCCGACGTCGACGTCCTGATCCAGGCAAACGATCAGGCCAAGGCGATTCTCGCGATCGACGGGGACGTCCCCGAGTCCATGTTCGCCGACCTCACGGCGATCGAGGGCGACACGGGAGCGTTCATCATGCGCATGGGTTCGATCAACGCGGCACTGAGCGACGTCTGCGGCTGAGTTCTCACCGCGCGTCCGCGTCTCCCGTCACGACGCGAGGACCGCTGGCGTGGTCGCGGCGACCTCTTCGTAGCGCCGACGCGACCGAAGGTACGGGAATGCGGCGAGGGCGATCACGGCCGACAGCGCGCCCGCGACAGCGGTGACGGCGAAACCCGAGCCCGCGCCCCGGTGCTCCACGAGGTACCCCGCGAGCCACGCGCCAGCGGCGATTCCGACGTCGATCCCCGTGCGCGTCCACGTCATCCCCTCCGTGAGGCGCGTGCGTGGCACGAGCGCCTGGACCATGCCGTCGCCGACCGCCATGGTCGGCGCGACGACGAGGCCGGTGACGAACATGAGCGCCGCCAGGATCGCGAGCGTGGGCGCGAGCCCGAACGTCGCGGAGCCGACACCGGTCAGGACCACGCCCCACACCAGGCGCGAGGATAGCGAGTGGCGCCAGACGCGGGCGCCGTAGAGCAGGCCGCCGAGGAGCGACCCCAAGGCGAAGAGAGCGAGCACGGGGCCGGACGAGGACTTGTGGCCGAGCGAGTCGGCGAACGCCACGGTCGCCACGTCCGCCGAGGCGAAGAGCGCCCCCTGCGCGGCGAAGATCGCCGTGGTGATGAGGACCGCGGGAACGGAGATGAACATGTGGGTTCCGAGCCGGGGGCGCCGCCTGCGCCTCGGGGCCCCGGATGGCGTGACGCTCGTCGGCGGCTCGGTGCCCCTCTGGGCGAGGAAGGCGTAGCCGCCGACGGCGAGGGCCAGCGTGGAGAGCCCGAGACCCGCCCAGCTCGCGACGAGGGTCGCGAGGACGGTCGTGACGGCGGGGCCGACGATGAAGAGGACCTCGTCCAGTGACGACTCGAGCGAGAAGGCGGTGTTGAGCGCGTCGTCGTCGCGCACCGCGTGCACCCAGCGGGCCCGCGTGTAGGTGGCGATGGAGCCGCTCGCGGGGAAGAGCGGCGCGCAGGCGTACAGCACCCACTCTGGCTGGTGGCTGAGCGCGGCGAGGATCATCGCGGTGCGCCCGAGGATGACGATGGCGAACCCCCAGCGCAGGGCGCGGTACTGGCCGAATCGATCGACCAGGCGTCCGACGATGGGTGCGAGCAGGGCCCACGAGATGGCGACGACGGCGACGACGCGACCGGCGGTTGCGTAGGAGCCGTACTCGATCTGGACCATGAGGAGGATGGCGAGCTCGGTCATCGCCATCTGGGCCCGGGCAACGAGCCCCCACGCGGTGAAGGCGCGCGCGCCGGGGATCGACAGGATCGTTCGATAGGGGGCGAACACGAGGGACCTCAAGATTCAACGCTGCGCGCTCAAGGCGCGTGAGTCACTCCACCTGCGCGACGTGACCGGCGCACCGCCCACGGGGCGATAGGGCAATGGTGCCACATGCTCCGGGGGTTAAGCGCGCGCGTCCGCCCACGCGAAGACGTCGTCGGCCAGGTTCGGTTCGGAGGCGATCGACGCCCCGCGGGAGGCGGATGGGGGGGTCCTCACCGCGGGACGTCGATCTCGTCGCGTGCGAGGGGGATTGCGCGCGACGGTCGTGGCTTGCGCCACGGGCTCGTGAGGGCCCTCCGGTGCCCAGGTTGGCTCCCGCGACGGGCTCGCGGGACGTCAACGATCATTCAGTGTAGGGGACAGCACCCCCCGAGGGCACGACTTCGTCGTCTCCCGACACACCCCTACCGCGGGCGGCGTCGGTCCGTCACGCGCATCAGGATCGGTCCGGCGATCGCGAGGGCGAGGACGTAGGCGGCGGCGAAGGCACCGAGCCGCGGCTCGATCCCGGCCGCCACGCCAAGTCCGGCGATGACAATCGAGAACTCGCCACGCGCGACGAGCGCCCAGCCCGCACGCCAGCGCGCCGGCTTGCCGACCCCGGCTATCGCGCCGGCGACGTAACCCGTCGCCACCTTGCTTCCGACGCCGACCACGGCAAGCGCCAGCGCGGGCAGAAGGACGGGCGGGAGGGTGCGAGGGTCGACCTGCATGCCGAAGAAGATGAAGAAGAGCCCCCCGAACACGTCGCGAAAGGGCGGCAGGAGCGATCGGACCTCGTCCGCGACCTGGCCAGAGAGCGTGACGCCGAGCAGAAAGGCGCCGACGGCCGCCGACACCTGTACCGCGTCGGCGAGTCCGGCGACCAGAAACGTGATCCCGAGGACGGTGAGGAGCAGGAGCTCGCGCGAGCGCGCGTGGATGGCGCGCGAGACGTGTTCGCTCAACTTGAACGCGATGGCGAACGCGAGAACGACGGCACCGAGCGCGATGGCGATGGCGATGGCGCCCTGGGCGATCGACGCCCCGACGAGGAGCACGGCGATCGCGGGGAGGACGAATGCCGTGATGACGTCCTCCATGACGAGCAGGCTCAGGACGACGGGTGTCTCGCGGTTACCGATCCGTCCGAGGTCGCTGAGAAGGCGGGCGATGATTCCGGAAGACGAAATGTAGGTGATCCCGGCGAGGAGGAGCGAGGCCGTCGGCGTCCACCCGAGGATCAGGCCCGCGGCGAAACCGGGGAGAGCGTTCGCCGCGACGTCGAACATGCCCGCCACCCAGGTCGACTTGAGGCCGTCCCTCAGATCCTGGGGCGAGTACTCGAGACCCAAGAGGAGCAGCAGGAGGACGACGCCGATCTCCGCTCCGACCGCGATGAAGTCGTCGCCCGCGCTGATGGGAACGATGCCACCCTTGCCGAGGACGAGTCCGCCGAGCAGATACAGGGGGATCGAGGAGATGCCGATTCGCTCGGCGAGGCGACCCAAGAGGGCGAGGACCAGGAGGACCAACCCGAGTTCGATCAGGACGTCGCCGATCGACGGCGACGCCGCATTCGACGCGCCGAGCGTGGGGAGGAGCGCCCCGAACCTCACCCGCTATCCCGTCAGAATTCGCGAGGCCTCGGTTACTGCTTCGAGGTCGCCCATGACGAGGACCTGGTCGCCGGCGAGGAATTCGAAGTTCGGGCCCGGTCCCGGGACGGCGTGGTCCCCGCGGATCACCGCGACGACGGAAGCCGAGGTCCGTGTCCGAATGTGGCCGTCGGCGATGGTCAGGTCGGTGAGCCCTCCAGACTCCGGCATCGTCACCCACTCGATCGCGAGACCCTCGACGTCGTGGCGAAGTTGCTCAAGCCGGACGGTGATGTTTGTCCCGCCGAGCAGTTCGGCGATGGCCGCGGCGTCGCCCTCGGAAAGCTCGATCGACCCGACGGCGGCGTCGGCGTCGGCCCGGTCGTAGACGACGATGTCGCGGGTCCCGTCGCGCCGAATGACGACGCCCGCCCGGTCACCGGCCTCCGTCGTGAATTCGTAGCGGACCCCGACGCCCGGCAACTTGGTTTCGAAGATCTCCATGGGTCGAGCATGGCATGCGGGGCGAGGGGCGGCCAGGAGCGCCGCTGCGGCTCCGCCCCCTCCGGCCGATCATCCGCCCTGGGGAAGCTCCACGTGGAAGGTGGCCCCGGCGCCAGGACCGTCCGAGTCCGCCGTCACGTCGCCGCCGTGGGCGCGCGCCATGCCGCGCGCGATCGTCAGGCCGATCCCCCGTCCGGCGGGATGGCTCGCGTCCGGCACGCGGTAGAAGCGCTCGAAGATGCGATCGATCTCGCCCGGCGGTATTCCGTCGCCCGTGTCGCGAACGTCGATCCACGCCCGGCCGTCGCCCTCTCCCCCGGTCACGTCGACCGAACCGCGCCGCGGCGTGTGCGTGAGCGCGTTGCCCAGCAGGTTCGTGAGGACCTGCGTGATCCGGTCGCGGTCGGCCACGACCGGGAGTGGGCCGCCGTCGGCGACCGTGAGGGTCACCCCCTTGTGCTGGAACTGGGCCGCGAGGCGCTGCGCGGCCGAGCGCGCGACCTCGCGGAGGTCCAGCGGGGCCACGCGCAGCGGAATCGCGCCCTCCTCCGCCTGCGAGAGCACGATGAGATCGTCCGCGAGCCGGTGCAGCCGCGACGCCTCGTCCGCGATCCGGGCGAAGACGGCCGCATCGGGCGCGACGACGCCGTCCATCAGACCCTCCATCGACGCGCGGATCGTCGTGAGCGGCGTGCGCAGCTCGTGCGCGACCTCGCCGATGAGGCGCGTGCGGTGAAGCTCGCTCTCCGCGAGCCGCGACCCCAAGGCATTGACGTCGCGCGCGAGCTCGGCAAGCTCGGCGTCGGCTGGCAGCGCCACCTCGGAGCGGAAATCTCCGCGGGCAATGCGGTGGGTCGCGGCGCGAATGGTTTCTACGGGCCGGGAGATTCGCCGGGCGACGAAGATGGCCGCCACTCCCGCAGTGATGAACGCGGCGAGCACTCCGACGATGAGGGCCCACGCGAGAGCGTTCCCCAGGGCGGCTTCGAGCTCGTCGTTGTTCGGTCCGGCGCCGCCCGGGGGCCCGCCCATCATCCCTCCCCGGTCGCGCAGCCTCACGCGAAAGACGACGCTCGTGACGACCGCGGCCACGATGACGAGCGACCCGGCGCCGACCGCGGCGACGACGAGGTGGGAGGCGAGGAGCCTTGATCGCAGGCTGGTGGTCACGCGGGCCTCGCGGTCAGTTTGTATCCGACGCCGCGGATGGTTGCGATGAAACGGGGCGAGCCGGCGGCGTCTCCGAGGGCCTTGCGAAGGTTCCTGACGTGGACGTCGACGACGCGCTCCTCGCCATAGAAGTCCCAGCCCCAGACGCGTTCGATCAGTTGTCGACGGGTGAAGACCCGGCCGGGCGCGGATGCGAGGGCCGAGAGTAGGTCAAATTCGAGCGCGGTCAGCGGCGCGAGCTCGCCGTCGACGAGAACCTCGCGGCGCGCCTCGTCAACGCTCAGTCCCTCGAACCGGAGCGCCTCGTCGGCGCGAGGTTCGTCGCGCGAGCGCCGAAGCATGGCCTTGACGCGCGCCACGAGTTCGCGGGGGCTGAAGGGCTTGGTGACATAGTCGTCCGCGCCGACTTCAAGGCCGACGAGCGTGTCAAGCTCGTCCGCGCGGGCAGTGAGCATGATGACGAACACCTCGGAGGTCTTGCGGATCCTCCTCAGCGCCTCGAATCCGTCGATACCCGGCAACCGGACGTCGAGAACCACGAGGTCCGGGCTCGAGGCCGCGACGGCGGCGATGGCGTCCTCGCCCGTCGCGGCGGTCACGACATCGAACCCGTCGTTCCTGAGGTAGGTCGCCACGAGAGTCCGGATGTTCTCCTCGTCGTCGACGACCAGGATCCGTGGAGGCGTCACACCGTTCATGATAGGTGCGCCCTGACGCCGACGACGGGCGCGGTGCCTCGGAGGCACCGCGCCGCGTCCTGGATCACGTCAGCGGCCGCGAGGGCCGGAGCCGTCCATGGCTCCCTGGCCGAAGCCGCCCCGTTCTCCGGGTCCGCCCGGTCCCCCGGGACCTGCCGACGTCCCGGCAGGCGGATCGCCCACGGGCCCATCGCCGTCGCAGTTGGACCCGTCGCGAGCCTGCGTCCGGTCCCGATCTCCTTGCTGACGGCGGGCCCCTGCTGGCCGCCCATCATCCCGTAGTCCCGCTGGCCGGCCCACTGAGGAGCGCGTTCGGAGACTGCGGGGCGCGTGTCGTCGTGCGTCGCGATGACCGCGGCTGAAACGCTGGCGGGGACGACGACGAGCGCCGCCGCCCCGCCGATGATTGCCCAGGTCTTCTTGCTGATGTTCATCGCATGGCCTTTCGTGTTCGGTGAAGCGATGCCTCCATTGCACCCGGGGCATGTCAAGGGGCCAGGCCTTGAACCGTGAAGATTGTGTGAAGCGGGGAACGCGCGACTCTAGGCGCTCTCTCGCCGGAAGACCCGCGTTCCCACAAGGATCCCGACCACCACGAGCGCCAGCGTCAGCCCGATGCCCCACAGCGAGTCCGCGGAGCTCAGGTCTCCCCGGAACATGGAGCGGACCCCGTCGATGACGTGCTTGAGCGGGTTGACGTCGCTCACACGCTGGAGCCAGCGCGGGGCGAGGGTCATGGGGAGGAAGATGCCGGAGAGGAGCGCTACGGGCAGGATCACGCCATTGAGCAGGGGCGCGAACGCGTCCTCGCTCTTGAGCTTGAGGGCTACGGCGTAGCTGAGGGAGGCGAAGCACGCCCCGAGCAGGGCGACCGTCCCGACGCCGACGCCGAGCGCCCACCACGGCGCCCGAAGGCCCATCGCGAGCGCAACGAACACCAGCACCGAGCCCTGGACGAGTAGCACGAGCACGTCGCGCGCGACGCGCCCGAGGAGCAGGGAGGCGCGGCTCGCGGGCGTCACGCGCATGCGCTCAATCACGCCCGCGCGCCACTCGGCGATGAGCCCGAAGCCCACGAAGCTCGCGCCGAACATGCCGAGCTGAACGAGCAGCCCGGGGACGAAGACCTTCCAGGAGTCGCCCCCGAAGCTCGGGTCCTGGGCGACGGACTTGAGCAGGGGTCCGAAGAGGGTGAGGTAGAGGATCGGCTGCATGAGTCCGAAGATCACCCACACCGGCTGGCGCAGGCTGATCCGGAGGGCGCGGGCGAAGATGGTCCAGCTGTCTCGAATGAGGGTCATGATCGCTCCTGGGTGTCTTAGGCGACGTCGTCGCGCAGCGAGTGGCCGGTGAGGGTGAGGAACACGTCGTCGAGGGTCGGGCGGCGAACCTCCACGCCGGCCACCGCGATCTTGGCCTTGGCGAGCGCGCCGAGGAGGCCGGGGAGCGAGGCGCCGCCGTTCGCGGCCGCGAGGCGGACGACTGTCCCGTCGACTTCCGGCTCCGATCCCTTCACGGCGGCCGCGGCCGCCTTGGCGGCCCTGGCGCCGTCCGCGGCGTCCTCGAGGGTCACGACGACGGCGTCCCCGCCGACCCGGCGCTTGAGCTCCTCCGGGGTTCCCTCGGCGACGATCTCGCCATGGTCGATGATGAGGATCCGGTCGCAGAGCGCGTCGGCCTCGTCCATGTAGTGGGTCGTGATGAAGACCGTGGTGTTGAAGTCGTCGCGCACCCGCTTGATGTGCTTCCACAGGTTGGCGCGCGACTGGGGGTCGAGGCCCGTCGACGGCTCGTCCAGGAACACGAGCGCGGGCTCGTGGATGAGGCCCATCGCGATGTCCAGGCGCCGTCGCTGGCCCGCCGGAGAGGGTTCCGCACTTGCGGTCCCACAGACCCTCGAGGTCAAGGCCGCTGAGCAGGGCACGTCCGCGCTCCTCGGCCCGCGCGGGGTCGATGCCGTACAGGCGGGCCTGGTCGACCAGCTCCTCGCCCGCAACCGCGGACGGATCGGTGGTCCCCATCTGGGCCACGTACCCGATGCGCCGCCGCACCTCGACGGGACTCTTCGCGAGGTCGGCCCCGACGACGGTGGCCGTGCCGCCCGTCGGGTCGAGGAGGGTGGTGAGGATGCGGAGGGTCGTCGTCTTGCCCGCCCCGTTGGGGCCGAGGAACCCGACGATCTCTCCCGCGTTCACGGTGATGTCGACGCCCTTGACGGCCTCGACGGTGCGGGGCGCGTCCTTACCGCGGGCCCGAACCTTGTACGTCTTGGCGAGGCCACGCGCCTCGATGACCGGTGCTTCCATCGGGTCTCTTCCTTCGCTAGAGTTACCTTAGGATGTGATTATCTTATGAATCAAGAGAACGAGTTGTCAAGGGAAGCCAGGGCCGAGCTCGGCGAGACCCTCGGACGCGTCGCTCGCGAGGCCCAGCGCGCCGGCGCCGCGATGGACGACGCCATCGCCGACTTCCTCGGCGTCAACGCCACCGACGCCCGCTGCCTCGACATCCTCGAACAGTACGGCCGCACGACCGCCGGAGACCTAGCCGATCACATGGCACTGACAACGGGCGCCGTCACGACCATGCTGGACCGCCTCGAGCGGGCGGGTTTCGTCACGCGCGAGCGCGGCACGGACGACCGCCGACGCGTGTACGCGGAGTTGACGGACGACGCGCGCGCCGCGATCGCCACGGTCTTCGCGCCCTTCATCGACGTTTGGGAGCGTCACGGCCCGCTGTTCTCCGACGCCGAACTCCGGGCGATCTACACCTATCTCACCCTCTCGCGCGACCTGGCGGCGCGGTACGCCGAACTGGTCCGCGGCCTCCCCCGGCCCGCGTCGCACGACGCCAAGAGCGCGCCGCCCGCCACCGCGGGCCTCGCGGAAGGCGCGGCAGGCATCGTCGTGCCCCTCGACCGGGGCCGGTAGGACCGCGGACCGGGCTCGCGGGCGGCGAGAATCGCCGACAGGACGGTCAGTGCCGCGCCCGCCACTCTCGCGCGAGGAGGCCGAATACCGCGTCGTCGGTCACGACGTCGCCCTTCCAGTAGGCCTCGCGCCTCACTCCCTCGGAACGGAAGCCGAGCCGCTCGAGCACGCCGATGGACGCGACGTTCGCGGGATCGGTTGATGCCTCGATCCGGTGCGCGCCGCGAGTCTCGACGAGGTACTCGATCACTCGGCCGACGGCCTCGGTTGCGTACCCGTTGCCTCGCGCCCACGCGTGCAGCGTGTACCCGATCTCGGCCGTCTTGCCGTCTTCGCTCATCCGCACGGCGACGTCGCCGACGACGCGACCGTCGTCGTCGACTCTCGGCCGCGAACGAGAACCACGCGCCCGGCACGGGCTCCGGGTTGCAGCGTTGACCGCGGCGATAAGTTCGCGCGCCCGCTCGAGCGGGATACGGCGCCGTCCACGACTGAAACCTCGCGGCCTCGGGATCCGAGCGTCGCTCGGCGAGATCCGCGGCGTCGGCGTCCGTCATCGCGCGAAGGACGAGCCTGTCGGTCAGCAGGGGTTCCGTGGCCACTTTCGGAGTCTAGGACGTCGCGGACGCCCAGGGCCGCGTGGGAGAATTCGGGCATGGGCACTGACGCGCCGACGCCGTTCACGGCGGAACAGATTCGCGCGGCAAGCACCGTCGGACGGCCGATCACGCTCGTCGTGGAGAACGCGACGGCGCTCCCTTCTAGCGCTATAGGCGGGTCGTCCACGCCGACGAGTCCGGGGCGACGCACGTCCTGTGGAGCGCGACGGGCGAGGGCGAGCGGCTCGGCGAACCGGTGGAGGCCTCGACGACGTGGGAGCGAGCTTCGCCAGCAGGCGTCGTTCCCCTCCGACGTCACGTCGATTTCGGCCGAGGTGATCGGACACCCCCATGGGTCCGCTGTCGTGCCAGCGCTACGACGTCGCGCGCAACGGTGAGGTCGAGACCTTCTGGTTCCGCCCCGACCTGCCGGGCCGGCCCCGTCCGCTACGCCACGAGGCGCGACGGCGTCGAGACGCAGTCCGTGACGATGGTCGCGAGCCGGATCGAAGAATAGGGTCAGCCCATGGCCACGTCGAAGGAGACCATCGCCCACCTCCTCGAACAGTTGGAACCCCTCGACGTGCGCGCCCGGGCGATGTTCGGCGAGTACGGCGTGTACTGCGATGACAGAATCGTCGCCCTCGTGTGCGACGACACCTTCTTCCTCAAGCCCTCGCCGGCGTCGGCGAGCCTCGGCATCCACCTGGTCCCCGCGCCGCCCTATCCCGGGGCCAAGGACTACTTCGTGATCGGCGACGCGATCGTCGCGGACGACGAGGCGATTCCGCGCGGTCGTGCAGGCGACGGCGGACGCGCTTCCCGCCCCCAAGCCGAAGCCCGCCGCCAAGGGCAAGCGCGCGTAGGGGCGTCTCCGGGCCGAACGCCCCGCACGCAACGGTCCGGACGTCGTACCGTGGTAGGTGGAGGAATCATGCGTGCTGCTCGCGTCTCATCCGCCGGTTCGCTGGCAAACATCGTCGTCGAGGACGTCCCCGTCCCGACCCTCGACGGCGACCAGATCCTGGTCGAGGTCGCGGCGGCCGCGCTCAACCCGATCGACTACAAGGTCGCGCTCAGTGGCGACCGCGGCGGACGCGTGTTTCCCCTCACCCTCGGCTTCGATGCCGTCGGCACGGTGTCCGCCGTGGGTTCCGCCGTCTCCTCGGTTACCGTCGGTGACCGCGTGTGCCTGATGACGGACATCTCGGCGCCGGGGCCGGCCGCCGAGTTCGTCGCGGTCCGCGAGCACAATGTCGCGATCGTGCCTCCGGGCGTCGACGATCGGCAGGCCGCGGGCCTTCCGCTCGCGGGGCTGACGGTCGTCCAGGCGTTCGATCTCGCCATGGTCTCGGCCGGCCAGAGCGTGCTCATCCACGCCGGCGCCGGCGGCGTCGGCCACCTCGCGGTCCAGATCGCGAAGTCGCGCGGCGCGACCGTCTACGCGACCGCTTCCGCGCGGCACCTCGACCTCCTCGCCGAGCTCGGCGCCGACCACCCCATCGACTATCACGCGACCCCGCCAGGCAAGTTCGCCGACAAGGTCGACGTCGTCCTCGACACCCTGGGCGGGAGCATCGCCGAGGCGACGGTCGCGGCGATGCGACCCGGAAGCGTTCACGTGAGCATCGTGGGATTCCAGGGCGTCGAGGGAGGGCGCACCGACGTGGAAGTGCGCCGAATGCTCGTCGAGCCGCGATCGCGCGAGCTCGCCGCGCTCGTGGCGTCTGTCGCGAGCGGCGACCTTCGGGTCGTGACGGAGGAGCCCGCGCCGCTCGGCGAGATCGGCGTCGCGGTGGCCGCGCTTCACGAGGGCCACACGACGGGAAAACGCATCATCGCCGTTCGCTAGCCGAGGCCGTACGCTGGGGGTGTGTCCGGCAACGCGCGGGAACGGGTCAAGGGAGCGCCGGTCGTCCGGCCAGCCTCCGTCGCCGACGCGCACCGCATCGGCGCCATCGACGTCAGAAGCTGGCGCGCGACCTACGAAGGCCATCTCCCCGAGTCGCTGCTCGCGTCCCTCGACCCCAAGGCCGTCGAACGCGACATGATCGCGACCCTCACCCATCGGCGCCCGCGCAGGGAGGTCCTCGTCGCCGAGGGCGGCAAGGGGCTCAGCCACAAAGTGGTGGGCTTCGCGGCGCTCGGGCCCGCGGGGGAGCGGGCCGCGATTGGCCTGGCCGGACCCCCGGACGACCTTGGGCAACTCTTCATGATCTACGTCGACCCGACGTGGCTCGGGCACGGCTACGGGCACGCGCTCCACGAGGCGATGATCGAGGTCGCGGGGACCTTCAATTTTCGTCGCCTCGTCCTGTGGGTCCTTCCTGAGAACGCGCGCGCCCGAGCGTTCTACGAGGCGCACGGCTGGACGTGCGACGGGCGCGAGCAGACGGAGGAGTTCCACGGGCATCCTGTCCCGGAAATCCGATACGTCCGGGATGTCTAGCGCGGCTCCACTCGCCGCGCCGTGGTGGCCCCGGGGGCCAGGTATAGCCTCGGCGTAGGAGGTCCGCGATGGTGCGCGACGTGTTCGTCCAACCCTTCCGCGACGGCGAGCCGATCTTCCTCAGGCACGCTTCCGTCGAGGCCCTCGTCGCCCCCTTCCTGCTCGCGACGCGCACCGGCGTCGCGTCGGTCCTGATGAAGGACGGCGGAGCCGAGATCTGGGGATACGGAGACGACGGCGGGCTCGCCGTCGTCGGGGCAACGGGCGAAGAGATCTGGGACCTCGTCGTCGCGATCGCGCGGGCGAACGCGGCCGCGATCATCCCCGTGGGGGGCACCCCGATCGTCGCGGACGCCTCGATCATCCCCGACCTGCCACCGGACGGGCGGTCCGACGCCGAGGTCGTGGGCTCCGGCGCCGAGCTTATCGAGGCGCTCGGCCGCCAGGAGCCCCACGCGCCCGACGAGGCTCAGGCGGGGTAGGGAGCGGCCGCCCCTCCCCACAACCGCTTACGTTCCCCGAACACCCCGTCGCATAGCGTCTGACTCGCAACAACTACCCGGGCCCTGGTGCCCCAAGGGAGAGCGAGCAGACGATGAGGGCACGAACAACCATGCGGGCGGCGATCATCGCCGCCGGACTACTTGCGCTCGCGGGGTGCCAGGCCGAGGGCGAGTCCGGTATCGCCCACTTGAGTGGCGCGTCGAGCCCGTCGACCTCGGCCGCGGCGAGCGCGGCCAGCGCCGAGGATCAAGCGCTCGCGTTCGCGCAATGCATGCGAGACAACGGCGTCGACTTCCCCGATCCGACCGTCGACGCGGACGGCAACCTCTCGTTCGCGGGTGCGTTCAGACAGGCCCAGGGAGGCGGATTCGATCCCGGAGACTCAAGTTTCCGCGACGCGATGGACGCGTGCCGCGACCTCATGGACGGCCTGACGCTCGGCGGCGGACGCGCGGGCGGCGACTTCGACTCCTCGGCACTGCAGGAGGCGATGCTTGCCTACACCCAGTGCCTGCGTGACCAGGGCCTCGACGTCGGCGACATCACCTTCGACGGTCCCGGACTCCGCGGAGCGGGGCCAGGGGCTGGCGGCGTGCAGCCCACCGCTGCGCCGAGCGGCGGACCGGCGGCCGGGGAACGGCAATTCGGGGGTGACCCCACCGATCGTTTCGCCGAAATCCTTGGGCAGGACCCGAACGATCCCGAGTGGATCTCGGCGAACACCGTGTGCCAGCCGGCGCTCCAGGAGGCGATGTCAAGCGTCGGCTTTGGTGCGGGCGCAGCTGCGGGGCAGGGCTAGATGACGACGCAAGGGCAGACCACGCCCCAGCCCCTCACCCTTGAAGAACTGGCAGATGTTGTCGACGCCAGGTCGCGCCACTTCCGACGCAACCTGGCGATCGCCGGAATCGTCGGCCTGCTGGTCGGCGGCGGGGTGGCCTCCGCTGGGTTCGCGATCGCTGCCGCGGACTCCGGCGGGGTCACCCCCTCACAGTCTCGCTCGAACCCATTGCGGTCGAGCAACGTGACGTCGACCTCTACACGGACTTCGCCGGAACCCTTGGGTACGGCGACACGATCGAGGTCGCCTCTCCTGCGGCGGGCGTCGTGACGGCAGTACCGGAGGCGGGAGCCGACCTCGTCCGCGGGTCCGTCCTGTTCGCGGTCGACTCGGAGCCGGTGGCCCTCTTCTATGGCGACCTGCCGATGTGGCGGAGCCTTAGCAGGAGCTCAGACGACGGCCCGCACGTCCTCCAGCTCGAGACGAACCTCGCGGCGCTTGGCTACACGGCGGGCGGAAACATCGACGGTGGATCACCGAAGTTCACGTACAACACCGGGCTCGCCGTCAAGGCGTCGGGAGACCGTCGATGGGCTTCTCCAGCCCGGACATCGACGTTCGCACTCGCGCGACGCCGTCTACTCTCCGCGGTCCGGTACGGGTGGATTCCGCGGTGAGCACGCGGCACCATCGCGTCCTCGAGCGGTACGAGCGTAGCTCACCGTCGTCGGTGATGACGTCGCCGTACTGTCGGTCGTCGGGGACCACGAAGTCTCGTCCGCGAGTCCTCGCCGACGCAGCAGGTGGCTCTTCAGGTCGACGCCACCGTCGACCAGTCCGCTCTTCACCGACGGCCTGGCGGTCGAACATCGCAGCTCGCCGACGGAACAATCGTCCAGGGCGACGTCTCGAGCGTCGGCACACACGTGACGCGCGACCGGTCAACGATCCCAACACGTGAGCTCTACGATCGACGTCTCGAATCGCCGTGACCGTAGTGAACCCGACGGTGGCCTGATCGAAGGCCCCGTGACGGTCCACGTCCCGAGCCAGTCGGTCACACAGTCGCTAATCATGGTGCCCGTGCGGGCGCTCGTCGCGCTCGCCGAAGGCGGCTACGCCGTCCAGGTACGGCCGACGACTGGTCTCACATAGTCGCCGTCGAGACAGGCCTGTTCGCCGACGGCTGGGTCGCGATCACCGGCGATCTCCCGGCCGGCGACCTGGTCTTGGTGCCAGCGCGAGCGCCGCCGTGCTCGAACTCGACGTCGTGAACCGGTGTACCCGGCCGACCCGTGCGCGCGTTACGCGGCGTGTCCTTGCGCGTCGACCAAGGCGAGCTCCTTGCGATCGTCGGCCCGTCCGGTCGGGCAAGTCCACGCTAGCTACACATCATCGGAACGCTCGATCGCCCATCGGGCGGAACCGTCCGACATCGCCGGCCATCGGGTCTCCGCGCTGTCTGATCGCCGCTTCTCCGCGGCGCGTGCGAACCTGATCGGCTTCGTGTTCCAGCAGTTCTACCTCATCGAGAGCCATGTCCGCGCTCGACAACGTCGCCACCGGCCTGCTGTACACCGGCCGGCCCATATCGAGCGGCGCTAACGCGTCGTACGCGGCACTCACGCGCGTGGACTCGCGCACCGCGTCGAGCCATCTGCCCACGCGAGTTCTCGGCGGCGAACGCCAGCGCGTGGCCATCGCGCGCGCACTCGTCAACACACCGGCGATCATCCTCGCCGACGAGCCCACTGGAAACCTCGACTCACACACTGGCGCGTCGATCTATGGACTCTCTTCCGCGTACCTCCACCACGACGGCTCTACCATCCTCATCATCACGCACTACCGCGATCTCGCAGCGTCGCCTTCCCCGTCAGGTCCACATTCGGGACGGTCCGTATCGAGATCGACGAGCTCTCTCGCTCGTCGACGGCGAGGCGCTCCTCGCGTGCGCTAACTAGCCCTCGAATCACGCTACTCTCCTACGACATCGTCGTGAGCAAGGTGCGCTTCGTCCGAACTCCTTGCGCGCCGCCCTCCGGTCCTCTCGGTCAGCGCCCGGTTAGAACCGCGCTCTCCGCGCTTGGGCGTCACTATCGGCATCGCGTCCATGATCGCTGTGCTCGGCCTCTGAGCGAGTCGAGCAGCGCGGACCTCTCAGGCCTCAAATCTCGGAGCTCGGAACCAGTCTCCTCACAGTCCAGGCGGGCAGCGGATTTCGGAGCCGGCGATGCGATGCCTTCCCGAAGACACCTCGTCTGCGTCGCGCGGCATCGGGCCTATCGAGTCCGTCGCCTCTCGTGGTCACCCTTTTCTGACGCGGTGCTCCGCAACTCGGAAGTCAACCCCCACGCCACGGGAGTACTCCAGGCCGCCGCCGTCGATCTCTCTCTCCTCTACCACGCTCAACTCGTCCGTCTCCTCAGGGCGTGTGGCTCAACGCAGTCAACCGCGCATTTCCCCGTCGTGGTCCTCGGTTCGGTCGCCGCAGCAGAGGCTTGGCTTATCTCCGACTTCGGACGATCGGGCAGCAGATCCTCATTGGAAGCCAGTGCTTCACCGTCGTCGGGCATTCTCAAGCCGTTCCCACTCGCGGCGGACCTCGATCGCTCCGCCCTCATGGGCATCCGTGCCGCAGCGACCTTTCTTGACGCCGACCTTTATCCCAGCACCGTCTACGTCCTCTCCTACGCCGTCGTTACGTCGAGGACGTGCGCGCCGTGCTCGCCGCCACCGCAGATCCCGAGAACCCCGAGGAGGTCGCAAGTCTAGCAGGCCGTCTCGACGCCCTTCAAGCGCAGCTCGCCGCCGACTCGGCCTTCACGTCGCCTTTTTCTTGGACTGGGCGCTGTCGCGCTCCTCGTCGGCGGCGTCGGCATCGCCAACGTGATGGTGATCGGAGTTATCGAGCGGCGCAGCGAAATCGGGCTGCGCCGGGCCCTTGGCGCCACGAGGCCGCACATTCGTCGGACAGTTCCTCCTCGAGGCTCTCGCGCTCGCGGGCCTCGGGGGCCTCGTGGGCGTCTGTCTCGGGTGTGCCGTCACCGCGATCTACGCCCTGAGCCAGGGCGTGTACCGTCGTCCTGCCACTCGTCGCGATCCTCGGCGGCATCGGCAGCGCCCTCGCCATCGGCGCGGTCGCTGGTCTCTACCCCGCCGTGCGCGCAGTCACAATTGTCCCCGACCGAAGCCTTGAGGTCCTGACGTGGTTACCTCCCCCCTCATCGTCGAGCCGCCAGCGTGGCGCTCGTCGTCGCCGCCATGTCGCTCGCGTCGTTTTCCGCGAGCGACCCCGCGGTGAGCGAGTCGCCCGCCTTCTCCACCGAGCAGGTGAGGGCGGGCGACCTCGCGGAGTCCGTCTCGTTTTCGGGCGTTCTCACCTACGACGCCCCCTTCTACGTCGTGTACCAGAAGACGACGACCGCGACGATGTCTGCTTCCGGCGGCGGCCCATCGGGGTCGGGGCGCGGGGTCAGCACCGCAACGGTCGCGTCGGATTCTACTGGAATCGTGACGTGGGTTGTCTTTTCTTCCTCTTTTCTCCACATCTTCTACTTTCTTTATCTTTTCTACTATTTTCCCTTTTTCTTCCTCTAGTGACGGCGTCCTCTATCGGGATATCGCCATCTGCTACCTCTGCACCTATGTCCAAGCCGTCTAGACCGCGCTGACTTCCCTGTGTTACTACCCCTCTCTCACTGTATCCGTTGACTTTAATTCACTAGCACTTCGCGGTCCATGGTGCGTCGCTTCTAAGCGGCTTACTGTCTGTATTCACTACTTAGTTCCTGTTCGCCGACGTCGTCACGCTACCAGTAAACGTGATTGTCACCTTTATCTCGCTGGCTGTCTGTGATACTGTCACGACTGGTTACACAGTCCTAACTGTCAGCTACACTACCCGCGTCGCGGCCCTTCTCCTACCCGTCTTACCTGCCAACTCTAGCCGTAGTACTCTCGCCCTTTTGGTCCTTCTTCCTAACGGCACTAGCGTCGCTGCTACCGTGACGTCTATCTCCTCTTGCCTTTACGCTGCTACAAACGCGTTCTACGTCGTCTCCTCTATTTCCTAGCCTATCTAGTTTCTCTGAGACAAGGTCTATGTCACTGCGAAGGCGTCTTTGTCGCTGTCCACTTACGCTCTGCTGGTTCCCGCGAGCTCGCTCGTGGTTCGCGCTTACGGAACTATGTCGTTGAGAGTCATGCGCCAGTGTGCCGTCTAGACGTCGTGGTCACTATCATCGCGACCACTGCTCAGATACGGCGGTTGCCGCTCCGTATCTCGCCTAGTTCTACCTTGTCGTCGTGACGTGAGAAGCTTAGGGCGAAGGAGGGCCCGATGCGCGTACTCGTCGTCGAGGACCACGCCGCTCTGGCGCGGGAGGTGGCGCTTCGCCTCCGCCGCGAGAGCATGGCCGTTGACGTCGCCGTCGACGGCGCGGAGGCGCTGGCAGAAGGCGGACGTCGCCGACTACGACGTCGTGATCCTCGACCGCGACCTTCCGCGCATCCATGGCGACGACGTGTGCCGTGCCAGCTCGTCGCGCGCGAGCGGACCCCGCGCGATCCTCATGCTCACGGCGGCCCGCGGGCTCGAGGACGTGGTCGGCGGCCTCGAGCTCGGCGCCGACGACTATCTGCCCAAGCCCTTCGCGATGGCCGAGCTCGTCGCGAGGATTCGGTCGCTCGCCCGCCGCGCGGAGTCGGCGCTCAGTCCCGTCCTCACCGTCGGCGATCTTGTCGTCGATCCGAACACCCAGACGCGTGACGCGCGGGGGCGACGCCATCGCGTTGTCTCCTAAGGAGTTTGCCGTGCTCGAGGTGCTTGCGGGACGCGCCGCGTCGGTTGGTCTCTGCCGAGCATCTGCTGGAGAAGGTGTGGGACGAGTACACCGATCCCTTCACGAACGCGGTGCGCGTGACCATGGTGACGCTCCGACGCAAACTCGGCGAGCCCGGCGCTCATCGCGACCGTCAAGGGCCGGGGCTACCGGCTCGACGCGCAGGAGGTCGCGTGAAGTTCACCGTTCGGCTCAAGATCACCGCGCTCTTCGCGGTCCTCTTCACCCTGCTTGGCGGCGGTCCTCGTCGCGACCGCCTACTCCTTCATGGCCGCCAGGACTACCCGCGAGGCCGAGGCGGAGGCGCGCTCGGCGGCCTTCCGCGAGGCGCTTGCCGCAGGCCGGCGTCGCGCTTCCCGACCTCCCCGATCAGCACAGCCGGGCGATAGTCCGTGGCGACGCCGGGCATCGTGGTCATCGCCCCGGGCGAGCAGGTCGAGATCGCCATTCGCGACATCGAGGAGCAGGCGCGGCAGAACGTCCTCCACGACCTCCTTCTGGTGTCGCTTCTCGCGTTCCTCGTCGTCGCCGTCATCGCCATCCCGCTGTCGTGGTGGCTTGCGGGACGGGTTCTGCGGCCCGATCGACGAGATGGTGAGGAGGCGAGCACGCTTGTCGGCCACGAGCCTGTCGCGTCGCCTTCCGACGCAGGGCCCCGACGACGAGTTCCGGCGCCTCAAGACCGCGTTCAACGGCATGCTCGATCGCCTGGAGTCGGCCTTCGAGGCGCGGCAACGCTTCGCGGCCGACGCGTCCCACGAGTTGCGGACGCCTCTCGCGGTCATGGGGGCGATGGCCGACAACGTCCTCGACGGAGGCGGGCGCGCTCCGCGCGCCGCCCGCGACCTCGCGGACGAGGTGCGCGAGCAGGTTGATCGATCGGAGTCGCTCGTGGACTCGCTCCTGACGCTCGCCCGCGCGGACGACGTGCGCAAGACACGGACGCGGGTCGATCTCGCCGACGTCGCGGCGGACGCGGTGAGCACCATCGCGGACGCGGCGGCCGGCGACGGGGGTCGAGATCGGCCTCGAGCTCGCCGACGCGCCCGTCGAGGGCGACTCCGGTCCTCCTCGCGAGGATGGTCGCGAACGCGCTCGACAACGCCGTCGAAGTACAACCTCGCGGAGGGCGGGACGATCGAGTGTTCGACACGTTCGTCGACGGGCGAGATCGCGTGCCTCCGCGTCGCCAACACGGGACCCGCGGTCGCCGAAAAGGAGATCCCGCGGCTCTTCGAGCGGTTCGAGCGCGGGGCGACGCGCTCGGAGGCGAACGGGCACGGGCTCGGCCTGCCGATCATCCGACGGGTCGCGGAGGCCCACGGCGGATCGGCGGGCGCGTCACCCCGGCCCGGGAGGCGGGTCTCGTCGTCGTGGTCCGGCTTCCCCGCGCCGTCGCGAGCAAGTAGCGCGCCGGCCGCAACCGGCGCCCGCGAAGGCGACAAAACGCCCGTCGTGACCTTGGTCCCTCGCCGTCAGGGGAGGCACGCCTTAGCGTGAACGAAGGAGCGCAATTGGAGGCCATCGATGTCCACAACCACGCGAACCCTCACCGTCGAAGGCCTGGGAAGCCTCATCGGGACCCTGCGCGAGCGCGGATTCACCGTGATCGCGCCCACGGTTCGGGACGGGGCGATCGTCAATGCGCCGATCGAATCCATTGAGCAACTTCCGCGGGGCGTGGGCGACGAGCAGGACAACGCCCACTACCGGCTGACCGAGCGCTCCGACGGCGCGTTCTTCGGCTACGCCTCGGGCGCGCAGTCCATGAAGCCGGTCCTGTTCCCCGCCGAGGAGCTCCTCTGGCGCGGCAAGCGCGACGCGGAGGGCGCGTTCACGGTTGAGGCAGCGCCGCCGGACGAGGCCGCGCCCTACGCGCTGCTCGGCGTACGGGGCTGCGACCTCAAGGCGATCGGGATCCACGACGTCGTCCTGAACAGCCGCGGCTTCACGGACGCGCACTACGCCGCCAGGCGGGCGGACGCGCTCCTCATCTCCGTCACGTGCGGCTCCCCCTCCGGCACCTGCTTCTGCGCATCCGTCGGCGCCGGGCCGCGCCCGTCCGAGGGCTACGACCTGCTGCTCACCGAGGTCATCAAGGGGGGCTCGCACACGTTCGTCGTGGGGATCGGTACCGAGCGCGGCGCCGAGATCATGGACGCGGTCGGCGCCGACGCGGCGACGGAGGCGCAGGTCGCCGCCGCCGACGACGTCGCGAAGGACGCCGCGCTGAACATGGGTCGCGATCTCGACACCGACGGCCTCAAGTACCTCATGTACGCCAACACGGAGAGTTCTCACTGGGACGACGTGGCGTCGAGGTGCCTCAACTGCACGAACTGCACGCTCGTGTGCCCCACCTGCTTCTGCACGTCGGTCGAAGACGTCAACGACCTGACGGGCCAGGAGGCGTCGCGGCACCGCGTCTGGGACTCGTGCTTCTCCGAGGACTTCTCCTACATCCACGGGGGAAGCGTTCGCGAGAGCGGAAAGTCGCGATATCGCCAGTGGATCACCCACAAGCTCGCGGCGTGGGAGGACCAGTTTGGCATGACGGGATGCGTCGGTTGCGGCCGCTGTATCACGTGGTGCCCCGTAGGAATCGACATCACTGCGGAGGCGGCCGCGCTCCGCGGCACACCCTCACAGGCGAGGAAGTAGGAGAACCCATGAGCACCATCAAGGAAATCAAGGACTACCTTCCCGAGCACCCGTTCTTCAAGGGTCTCGATCCGGAACTCATCGAGTTCCTCGCCGGGTGCGCCCGCAACGTCCACTTCAAGGACGGCGAGATCCTCTTCAAGGAGGGCGGCAAGGCCGACACCTTCTACGTGATCCGCAAGGGTCGCGTCGCGATCCAGATCCACCATCCAGCGGGCGGCGGCATGATCTTCGACACCGCCGACGCGGGCGATGTCGTGGGCTGGACGTGGCTGGTCCCGCCGTACAAGTGGATCTTCGACGCGACCGCGTCGGACGACACGAGTGCCGTCGCGTTCGACGGCGAGTGCCTGCGCGGCAAGTGCGAGGACGACCCGGTCGTCGGGTACGCGCTCATGAAGCGCGTCGCGACGGTGATGAACGAACGGCTCGAGGCCGCGCGCATGCGCCTGCTCGACCTGTACGGGACGGCGGGGAGCTGACGTGACGGCGACCGTATCGAAAGGCGCAGCCGCGGCGGACGAAATGGTGCCGCGGACGTTCACCGTGCTCTCCGTCCATCAGGACACGCACGACACGTACACGCTTGAGCTCGAGCCGACGGACGGCGTTCGCCTGGAGTTCGCGGCCGGCCAGTTCACGATGCTCAGCGCGTTCGGAATCGGCGAGGTGCCGATCTCCATCAGCGGGAGCCCGGTCGAAGACGGCCCACTGATCCACACGATTCGCGCCGTCGGGGGCGTGTCGAACGCCCTGGTGAACGCCGCGCCGGGGACGCAGGTAGGGGTCCGCGGACCGTACGGCACGAGTTGGGACGTGACCGCCGGCAAGGGTGGCGACGTCGTCATCATCACGGGCGGGATCGGGCTCGCCCCTCTCCGGCCCGCCATCTACGAGGTGCTCGCCGAGCGCGACCAGTACAACCGCGTCGACCTCCTGTATGGCGCGCGCACCCCGGATGACATCCTGTTCGGCGACCAGCTCCGCAAGTGGGCGGACCGTCAGGGGATCACCGTCGAGGTGACGGTCGACAATGGGCCTCACGGATGGAAGGGCCGCGTTGGCTTCGTGACGCAGCTCATCAGCCGCGCGAGCTTCGATCCGGCCAAGACCCTCGCCCTCGTCTGCGGCCCAGAGGTGATGATGAGGGCCTCGGCGAACGAGCTTCGCCAGCGCGGCGTGCCGGCGAGCAAGATCCGCCTCTCGATGGAGCGGAACATGAAGTGCGGCGTGGGGCTGTGTGGGCACTGCCAGTTGCGCGAGCACTTCATCTGCGTGGACGGGCCGGTGCTCACCTACGAAGTCCTCGCGCCCCTGATGCAGAAGTGGGAGCTCTAACATGACCGACGCACCCCTTCCCAAGCTGGCCGTATGGAAGTTCGCCTCGTGCGACGGCTGCCAGCTCAGCCTCCTCAACTGCGAGGACGAGCTCCTCTCCATCGTCGGCGCCGTCCACATCGCCTACTTCCCCGAGGCGACGCGCGCGTTCGTCGAGGGCCCGTACGCCATCTCCCTTGTGGAGGGCTCCATCACGACGCCCGAGGACGCCGAGCGCATCCACGAGATTCGCGAGCAGTCCGGCCTCGTCATCACCATCGGCGCGTGCGCCACCGCGGGCGGCATCCAGGCGCTGCGCAACTGGGGCGACATCGAGGAGTACCGCTCGGTGGTCTACGCCCACCCGGAGTACCTCTCGACGCTCGCGACGTCCACCGCGATCAGCGACCACATCAACGTCGACTTCGAGCTGCGCGGATGCCCGATCGACAAGTACCAGTTGATCGAGGTCCTCGCCTCGCACCTCCAGGGCCGGAAGCCGCGCATCCCGACCTACTCCGTGTGCGTCGAGTGCAAGCGCAAGGGCAACATCTGCGTCTCCGTCGCCAACGGGGCGCCGTGCCTCGGGCCCGTCACCCAGGCCGGGTGCGGGGCCCTGTGCCCGTCGTTCGCCCGCGGCTGCTACGGGTGCTTCGGGCCGCAGGACACCCCGAACACGGCATCGCTCGGCGACCAGCTCCTCGAACTCGGCATGAACAACGACGACGTCGTTCGCGTCTACCGGACCTTCAACGCCGAGTCCGAGGCCTTCAAGGCCGAGTCCAATCGCCGCGAGAAGTCGTCCGCACCGTCGAAGCAGGGAGCCGCGAAATGACGCACCAGCTCAAGGATGGCAGCCAGGTCCTCCAGGTGGGCATGCTCGCCCGCGTCGAGGGCGAGGGCGGCATGCACATCGAGATCAAGGACGGCGTGGTCGAGTCGGTCAAGCTCAACATCTTCGAGCCGCCGCGCTTCTACGAGGCGTTCCTGCGCGGGCCGCAAGTACACGGAGCCGCCGGACATCACGGCGCGCATCTGCGGCATCTGCCCCGTCGCCTACCAGAGCGCGTCGACCGAGGCCATCGAGGCGATCGCCGGCGCGGTGACGACCCCCGAGATCCAGACGATGCGCCGCCTCCTGTACTGCGGCGAGTGGATCGAGAGCCACGCGCTCCACATCTTCATGCTCCACGCGCCCGACTTCCTCGGGTACGACAGCGTCATCGAGATGGCGGCCGACCACGGCCCCGTCGTCGAGATGGCCCTGCGCCTCAAGAAGGCGGGCAACGACCTGATGGAGCTCGTCGGCGGTCGCGCGATCCACCCGGTGAACGTCAAGGTTGGCGGCTTCTACCGCATGCCGACCAAGGCGGAGATGCTCAAGCTCCGCCCGGCGATCGAGCGCGGGGTCGAGGAGGCGTTCGAGACCATCAAGCTCGTCTCGACCTTCGACTTCCCCGACATGGAGCAGCCGTACGAGTACGTCGCCCTGCGCCACCCCGACTACTACGCGATCGAGCGCGGCACCGTGGTCTCGACCTCGGGCGTCGAGTTCCCCGTGAGCGACTTCCCGAAGCACATCAAGGAATTCCACGTGGAGCACTCGAACGCGCTCCACGCGAAGTTCGACGACACGATGTACATGGTCGGCCCGCTCGCGCGTTACACGCTGAACTTCGAGCAGCTGAGCGATCGGTGCAAGAAGGCGGCGCTCGCGGCCGGCCTCGAGAAGACGTGTCGGAACCAGTTCAAGTCGATCATCGTCCGCGCGGTCGAGCTCGCGTACGCGTTCGAGGAGGCGCTCCGCATCATCGACGAGTGGAAGGACGGCCCCGCGCCCTCCGTCCCGGTCAAGGCGGCGAAGGGCGAAGGCATGGGCGCCTCCGAGGCGCCGCGCGGCATCATCTTCCACCGCTACGTGACGGACGCGAACGGGCATCATCCAGGACGCCCAGATCGTCCCGCCGACGTCGCAGAACCAGCCGAGCATCGAGCTCGACCTCAAGACCGCGGCGCAGCAGTGGGTGGACATGGACGACCACACGCTCACCCACCGCTGCGAGCACGCGATCCGCAACTACGACCCCTGCATCTCCTGCGCGACGCACTTCCTCGACCTGAGGATCAAGCGGTCATGACCGCCAAGGCCGCGCCCCGCGGCGGCCCGCTCGTCGTCGGCCTCGGAAGCCCCGACCAGGGCGACGACGCCGTCGGACCGGCGATCGCGAGGGCCGTGGCCGGCGCTCGGGCTTCCCGGGCGTCGAAACGGCCGTTCACGAGGACCCGACGGCCCTCCTCCACCTGTGGAGGGGTTCGACGCCGTGGTCGTCGTCGACGCGGTCATGTCGGGAAAGCCCGCGGGATCCATCAGCGTGATCGAGGTGGGCGCCGGCAAGGCCCCGCTCCCTCCCGAGTCGTGGGCCGCGACCGGCCGCGGAGGAACGCACGCCTTCGGGCTCGCGACCGCGATCGAGCTGGCGCGCGTGCTCGGGCAAGCTGCCTCGCCGCGTGACCGTGGTGGGTATCGAGGCGTCCTCCTTCGAGCAGGGCACCGACCTCGGCCCTGAGGTGGCGGCCTCGGTCGACGACGCCGTCGCCATCATCCAGCGCCATGACCCACGCGTACGCAGGGAGCGCCCGCCTGATGTGCCTCGGCGAGATCTGCGAGATCAAGGAGATTCGCGCGAACGGGCGCGCGCTCGTGCGCGGGGACCAGCGCGACCAGGAGATCCTTCTCATGACCATGAGCGACGACGTGGCGCCGGGCGACTGGGTCGTCTGCCACTCCGGCTTCGCGCTCGAACGCATCTCGGCCGACGAGGCCACCGATGCGCGGAAGATTCGTACCACCCCCTCTATCGAGACGGAGGTCTCATCATGACCCGATCCCGCCGTACTGGACTCCTGCTGGCGCTCGCGACCGCGTGCATCAGCGGGGTGTCGATCTTCGTCAACTCGAACGGGGTGAAGGCGTACGGAAGCGCCGCGGTGTACACCACCGCGAAGAACATCGCCGCCGCCATCATCCTCTCCGCCGTCGTCGCCATCGGGATCGGGCGCGGGAACGCGCCTCACGCGGCCGACGAGTCGCGGGCAGTGGGCGACCCTTGCCGCCGTCGCCGTCATCGGCGGGAGCGTGCCGTTCGTCCTCTTCTTCGAGGGCCTCGCCCGCGCGAGCGTCACGCAGGCGGCGTTCCTTCACAAGAGCCTCGTGATCTGGGTCGCGATCCTTGCCGCCGTCGTGCTCAAGGAGAAGCTCTCCGCCGCCCACTACGTCGCGATCGCCCTGCTGGTCGCCGGCCAGATCGGGCTCAACGGCGGGCTCGCCGGCTTCCTCGCCGTCTTCGCCGATCCCGGCGCGATGATGGTGCTCGCCGCGACGCTCCTGTGGTCGGTCGAGGTCATCGTCTCGAAGCGCGTGCTCTCGAACGTCACGCCGTGGACCCTGTCGATCGCCCGCATGGCTGGCGGCGCCGTCGTCCTCCTTGCCTGGTCCGCGACTCAACGGGACGCTCGGCCAGATCGTGCCCGCGTCGTCCGCCCAGTGGGGCTGGGTCGCCCTTACGGGCCTGCTGCTCGCCGGCTACGTCGCGACGTGGCACCACGCCCTCGTCCGGGCCCAGGCCGTCGACGTGACGGCGGTGCTCGTCGTCGGAGCGGTCATCACCGCCGCGCTGTCCGGCGCCTTCCGCGGAGTGAACCTCGCGCCCGCCCTCCCGTGGCACGGCCTCATCCTTGCGGGGACGCTCGTGCTCGCCGCGCAGATGTGGCGCTCGCGGCCCGCGACGGCGGTCGCTCGCGGGGGTTCGCTCCTAGGGCGGCATCATGGCCGACGGCGTCCTACGGTTCAGCAGGTACGCGTACCCGCCGAACGAACTCGGCTACTGCGGGCCGGATCGCCCGCAGCAGTTGCTCGAGCAGGTGTCGACGGGCGTTGCCGACGGCGAGCTTCGTCGCCTCGCCCAGGGGTTCGAGGGCGCGTGGCCCTACCTGGAGTTGATCGCCGCCTCCGCGGGGATCCCGGATCCTCTCGACGAGAGGGTCGTCGAGGCGTACTGGATCGGCAACCGCCTCCTCGAGGGCGTCGGGCCGCGGATGATGGGCGACTCGTTGGAGCAGCGTTTCAAGAAGCGGGCAGCGGGCTCGTGGAATCGCATGGCCGAGGTCATTCCGGCGGGAGCGGTCCCGCACCACAGCTTCCACGTGTTCGCGGTCTACCCGTGGCTCGGGCTGCTTCGCGAGGGACGACTCGACGAGCCGCTTCACGTGCTCGACCGGTGCAGGATTCGGTGGGGCCAGGTCGTGGAGGTCGCCGGGGAGGAGGTCCTGGTGCGGTCGCGTCGGCTGGAGTGGGATGGTCGGGTCCTCGCGCTCGGGGAGTCCAGCGTCGAGCGGGCGCTCGTGGGCGTCGACGGCCTCGGCCTCGCGGGAAACCTCTCGCCCGGGGACTGGTGCTCGCTCCACTGGGACTGGGTCTGCGAGCGGCTCGACTCCCAGCGGCTCACGGCACTGCGGGACTACACGCTTCGCCAACTGGCCATGGTGAACGGGATGTCGCACTCGGCCCCGGCCCAGGTCTTGTCGTAGGCGGCGCCGATGCACATTCCCGACGGGCTCATCGACCTCCCCACATCCCTGTCCGCGGCGGCGGTCGCGACCGGCGGCGTCGGCGTGAGCCTGCGCAAGATCAGCCTGAACGTCAGGGAGCGGGTCGTGCCGCTCGCCGGGCTGGCCGCCGCCTTCGTCTTCGCGCTGCAGATGCTGAACTTCCCCGTCGCGGCCGGGACGTCGGGGCACCTTCTCGGGGGCGCTCTCGTCGCGATCCTGCTTGGCCCCTGGGTGGGTGCGGTCGTGGTGGCCGTCGTGGTGGTGGTGCAGTGCCTCGTCTTCGCGGACGGGGGAGTCTCAGCGCTCGGTCTCAACGTGATCAACATGGCACTCGTCACCGCGCTCGTCGGGTGGGGCGTGTTCCGCCTCGTGATGCGCCTGCTTCCCACCACGGCGACGTCCGTCGTCGCGGCGACCGCGGTCGCGTCGTGGATGTCGGTCGTGGCGGCGTCCGCCGCGTTCACGGGTGAGTACGCGATCGGGGGCTCCGGAGGCGTTCCCGTGTCGACGGTCCTCGGGGCGATGGTGGGTGTCCACGCGCTCATTGGTATCGGCGAGGGGATCATCAGCGGCCTCGTCGTGTCCGCGGTTTTGGTTTCGCGGCCCGATCTCGTGGCGGGCGCGAGGGCCGCGGGATTCGTGGGTTCCGCCAGGGCCCGCGTCTCGCGGGTCGCCGTAGGCGGCTTCGTCGCCGTCGGCATCGCCGTTGCCGCCTTCCTCGTCGTGGTGATCGCGCCGCTCGCCTCGACCGCTCCCGACGGCCTCGAGAAGGTCTCCGCCGACTACGGGATCGCCGCCCCCGGCAGTCCAGCGACGACGGGCGGCTCGCCCGCTTCCGACGACGCGGGCTGGCGGCGCGGATCCCGACCTCGGGAGCATCGTCGCCGGGGTCGCGGGGCTCGGCCTGACGTTCGCCGTCGGCGGCGCGCTCATGCGCGCGTCGTCACGGCGGTCCACGCCAGCGCGGTCGGCGGGGCGGGTCCGGACATGAACGCGACTCACGCCCACGCCGTCTTCGTGCACGGCTCCAGCGCGGTGCACCGTGCCCCTGCGGCGGCCAAGCTCGTCGCGCTGGGCGCCGTGGTCGTCGCCGTGGTCGCGACGCCGCGAGAGCAGGTGTGGGCACTGGTCGCCGAGGCGGCGGCGATCGTGGCGGTGGCGGTCGTCGCGCGGCTGCGGCCCGGACGTCTTCGCGCGGCGCATGCTCGTCGCGGCCCCCTTCTTCGCGTTCGCGCTCGCCCTGCCGTTCGTCGGCTCCGGGCCGCGCGTGCCCGCACTCGGGGTATCGCTCTCGGTCGAGGGGCTGTGGGCGGCGTGGGCAATCCTGGCGAAGGGTGTGGTGTGCTTGGGCGCGGCGATCGTCATGACCGCGACCACGCCCGTTCCGGACATCCTCGGTGGGCTCGCGAGGCTGAGGGTCCCGCCGGTCATGGTGGGCATCGCGTCCTTCATGGTCCGCTACCTCGATGTCCTGACCGAAGAGGCCGGCCGCATGCGGATCGCGATGGCCGCGCGGGGGTACGCCCCGCGTTGGTTGTGGCAGGCGGTGCCGACCGCGGGGGCGGCGTCCGTCCTCTTCGTGCGCTCGTATGAGCGGGGCGAGCGGACCTACGATGCGATGGTGGCGCGAGGGTACACGGGGCAGATGCCCAGGCTGGGAGCCGGCGCATGAACGCGGCGATCGAACTCGACGGGGTGCGGTACGCGTATCCCGACGGCACCGAAGCTCTCACCGGAGTCTCGATCCGTGTCGAGGAGGGCGAGCGGGTCGCGCTCCTGGGTCCCAACGGCGCGGGAAAGACGACCCTCCTTCACCTTCTCATCGGCCTGATAGAGCCCGACGGCGGCGAGGTGAGGATAGGCGGAGTCGCGGTCACGGCGGAGACGGCGCGCGACGTGCGTCGGCGCGTCGGCCTCGTGTTCCAGGACCCGGACGACCAACTCTTCATGACCACGGTCCGCGACGACGTCGCTTTCGGCCCGGCGAACTACGGCGTCCGCGGCGATGACCTCGACGCGCGTGTCCGAAGTGCGCTCGACGCGGTCGGCATGTGGCACCACCACGATCGCGCGCCCCACCACCTGAGCGTCGGGGAGCGTCGGCGCGTCGCGCTCGCAACCGTCCTGGCCATGGAGCCGGAGGTGCTCGCCCTCGACGAACCGTCGTCGAACCTCGATCCGCTGGCCCGCGCGGAGTTCGCCCAGACTCTGCTCGGCCTCGACGCGACCACTCTGCTCGTGACGCATGACCTTGCGTACGCGCGCGACCTGTGCGACCGCGCGATCGTCATGGACTCCGGGCGCGTTGTCGCCGACGGCGCCATCGACACCATCCTCGGCGACGGGGAGCTGCTCGTTCGCCACCGCCTTGCGGCGCCGAAGCCCGTCGGCCCGGCGCGGGGGCGCCGGGCCGACGGTGCCGGCGAGCGAACTCAGCCGGCTTAGCGGGCGCGCCGGAAGGGGGTGGGCAGCGCGCCGCGGTGTGCGGTGACTAGATGAACAGGACCTGTGCCCCGTCCGTCATGTCGATGAAGTCCGCGGCCGTGATGATGTCCTCGACGTCGTCGCGCAGGTCGTCCATCGTCAGTCCGCCCATGTCGGCGCTCATCTTGCAGCCCCAGAGGTGGCCCCCCGCGGCGGTGATCTGGTCGAGGAAGTCGGGCACGTTTGGCACCTCGAGCTTGTCGATCTCGTGCTTGAGGTACCACGTCGCGAACGGCTGCATCCCGGGGATCCAGGCGAGCCACTGGGGCATGCGGATCCCGCCGATCGGCAGGTGCATCGCGAAGTTGCCAACGGGGCTGAACTTCAGCTTGTGCTGACGCTTCTTGTGGACCATGTCGAAGCCCCAGAAGGTGAAGAACAGGTGCACCTCGACGCCCTCGCCCAGCGCCGCGTTGGCGAGGATGAGGCCGGGGTACGCCATGTCCAGGTTTCCCTTGGAGCAGATGATTGCCATCTTGCGCCCGGAGGGTTCGTCGCCACCGAAATTCGGGACGATGGGCTTGTTTGCGGCCATGATGATGGTCCTTTCCGCGTCCTAGACGCAGCCGGCTGGCTTGGGGAGCCCAGCGATGTAGGCCATCTTCTTGGCCGGCTTCTGGGGGAACAGCTGGAATTGAAGCTTGACGGGGAAGCCGCCGACGAAGTCGACTCGACGGGTCGTCGCGGTGGTCTGCTGGCCCTCGTAGTCGCGGCGCAGGAACTTGATGACCTCCCAGTGCTGGTCGGTCATCTCGATGCCGATGTTCTTCGCGAGCTCGGCGCCAAGCTTCTCGTCCCATTCGCTGTACTCGGTGAGGAAGCCCTCGTCGTCCACGTGGACCTCGCGACCGAGCATGTCTTGGGTTGGCATGACTCTTTCCTTTCTTCGAGCGGCTTCTAGTTACCAGCGGGGCGCCGCTTGCCTCGCATGGACAGGTAGGGGGAGATGGGGATGTAGCGCCCGGGGAGGAGCAGCCACCAGTAGGCGAAGCGGAACGCGAGCTTCCCGATGTGGTTGAGGCGGGTTTCCTTGAGCAGGCGCATCGGCCCGATCACGGGGAACGGGAAGGAGCCAGGAAGCGGTTCCACGTCGTAGTTGAAGTCGATGAGCAGGCCCTTGCCGTGACCCGACTCCACGAAGCACGTCGCGTGCCCGTCGAACTTGTGGGTCATTTCCTTGCCGTTGATCGCCTGGAGGAAGTTCTCGGGGAAGAGATCGAGCTCGTAGTGGGCGACCGCGCCGGCCTTGGAGGTCGGGACGTTTGTCGCGTCGCCGACGGCGAAGACGTTCGCGTACTTCGTCGACTGGAGGGTCTCCTTGTCGACCGTGACGAAGTTGAGCTCGTCGCCCAGGCCGGAGCGGCCGACGAAGTCCGCGCCCATGTTCAGGGGGATGGTGACCAGGAGGTCGAAGGGGACCTCCCTTTCGTCGTACGAGTAGATGGCCTTCGCGTCCTCGTCGACCCGCTCGATGACGTAGTCGGGTTCGACCGTGATCCCCCGCTTCGTCAGCATGTCGCCGAGCGCCGCCGCGGCGATGGGCTTGGTGAACGCGCCGGGAAGCGGGGTCACGTAGGTCATGTCGACCTTGTCGCGGATGCCTCGCTTCGCGAAGTACGCGTCCGCGAGAAATGCGAATTCGAGCGGCGCGACGGGGCACTTGATCGGCATCTCGGTGACGTGGACGACGACCTTGCCCCCCTCGAAGGACTCCAGCTTCGCCAGCAGCGCTTCCGCGTCGCGGTAGGTGTAGAACGAGTGCACGCTGTCGTGCCAGAGCTTGTCGCCCATTCCCGGGGTCTGGTCCGGCCTCGGCGTGGTGCCTGTGGCGATGACGAGGTAGTCGTAGTCGAGGGTGGAGCCGTCGCCGAGGGTGACGGTGTTCGCCTCGGGGTCGACCTCGGTCACCGCCTGCTTGACCAGGTTCACCCCCTTGGGGATGAGCTTCGCGAGGGGTCGCCCCACCTTCTTCGGGGTGTACATACCAACGGCGAGAAACAGGTACCCCGGCTGGTAGTCGTGGGTCTCGGCTGGATCGACGATGGTGATGTCCCATTCCGACCGCGGCAGCTTCTTGCGGAGTTTGTTGACGGTGATGACGCCGGCGGTCCCGGCTCCGATGACGAGCAGCGTGCGCATCATGTGCTCCTTGGGGTGTGTTCGGGTCGCGACGCGACCCGGGAGATCGTTGCCGCGACGCGGGGCAGCGCGGCGAGGAGGACGGCGCGGTCGGCGGCCGTAAGGTGATAGAGGCCGTCGGAGACGTCGCGCGGGGCGTCGCCGGGGGCGTCGCCGGGGGCGATGCCCCCCGCGAGCACCATGCCGACGAGGTGATTCCCTTCGCGGACGAGCGCTCGGGCGCACTCGAATCCGTGGGGACCCTCGCGGAAGGCAGGGGAGAAACCCTGTTCGCCAGCCAGGGCCTTCCAATCCTCGACGCACTCTTCGAGGAGCTCGGGGTCGTCCTGTCGCTCGGCGAACCAGGCGCAGGGATTGGCGACATCCGTGGCGGGGTTGCCTTCCATGTCCGTGACGACCATCATCACCCCGAGAAGCTCGGCGGCGAGGTCGATGAGCGGTTGGAGGGTCGCCGCCGCCGCGGCAGACAAGGGGGCGCCGGACTGGCGCGTCGCCAGAGCCGGACGCGGGTTGATGGGAGCGGACACCCCGGCGCCGCCGAGAAGCTCCTGAATCGCTTGGGCGGGAAAGCGCCACTGCCGCCCCACCTTGATGGCGGGGAGTCGGCCGTCCTGCGCCATGCGGTAGATCGTCGACTTGTCGACGCCAAGCACGGCCTCGACGTCCTCGGCGGACATCAAGGCGCCGGTGCTGGCTTCCTGCACAATCCTCATAGTCAGCACTGTATGCAGAACGAGCAGCACCCAAACGGGACGAAGGTCCCTAGTGCAGATTATGCAGACTGCAGAGGCCGCACACCTGCGGGCTCGGCGTGACCCCGTTTTCGCGCTCCCGTCGGGCCCGGGCCCGGGCCTGGCGGCGCCGACGTCGCGTCCGCGGAAGGCGCGGCAGCAAGCGCCGCTGGCCCGCGCTACAGGTTCGGCGCGAGAGGCGGCGAGTCGACCGCCGCGTCCACGGGATGGTTGGTGCCCTCCCTGATGGATCGAAGCCACGGGGTGGTGGCGATGGCGCACACGGCGACCAGCACCGCGGCGCCGCCGGACACGGCGAGGCCCGCGCGGGGCCCCGCCGACTCGATCAGCGCGCCTGCGAGCCATGCGCCCACGGCGATGCCAATGCCGACCCCAATCCTGAGCCACGCCAGTCCCTCCATCAGCTGACTCTTGTGGACCGACCGCTGAATCGCGTTGTCGCTGCTCGCGATCAGGGGGGCGATCGCGCTTCCGGCGAAGAATCCCACGAGGCTGAAAAGCACGAGATTCGGCTGGACAGCCAGGATGGCGAACCCCACGGCCACGCAGCACGAGGCGACCAGAATGCGGCGCGGCAGACGAGCTTTCCAGTTCCGCGAGCCGTAGAACAGGCCGCCGAAAAAGGAGCCGATCGACAAGATTCCCAGGGCGACGCCCGCCCATCGCTTCTCCCCGAGAGAGTCCGCGAAGGCAACGGTGGAGATCTCGAGCCCGCCGAACATGAGCCCCATCGCCGTCGCGATGAGGGTGACCGCGATGACGGGCGACGGGACGCGGAATCCCAGGGGACGTTGGCCCGTGTCTCGGCTCGGGGGCGGCTCCGTTGACGTCTGCGGTAGGAGGATCGCCATCCCGAGTACGAGCGTCCCCGTCGCGACCATCAGACCAGCCGCCGGGTGGACCGCGGTCGCGAGGAGAACAGCCGCGGTCGGTCCCGTGATGAAAAGGATCTCGTCCAGCGAACCCTCGAGAGAGAAGGCGGTGTGGATCTCGCGGTCCGTCGTGAGGATGTGCGACCATCGCGCGCGAGTAAGGGATCCGACGGGGCCGGACAGCGATGCGAGCGTGACCGCGAGCCACAGGAGCGGCTCGGGCCCCCGGGACATCGCGGTGACGATCGCGAGGGTCGCTCCGACCACGTGAAGCGCGACCATCGGCCACATCGCCGCCCGTTGGCCGAATCTATCGACGAGCCGGGCGGTGGGAACGGTCTGAGCCGCCCAGACGAGGACGCCCACGGCCGCGACGCGGCCCGCGATGGCATAGGAGGAGTACTGGATCTGGATCATCAAGATCAAGCTGATGTTGAACATGGAACTGACAAGGCGCGAGAGCAGGCCGGCGAGCGCGAAAGAGGTGGCTCCCGGCTTGCTCAGCAGGGCCCTGTAGGTGTCAAGCACGCCCCATGTTCTCACGCAGGGATGACAACGGCCGGGCGGTTCAGCGCGAGCGCATGGTGCGCCGACGCTGGCCGCCCGGCCGCTTCCGTGACTAGGTCGTGGGCTTGGTCTCCTCGTCGGTGCCGTCCGCGGCACCCTCCGCGGCGTCGTCGGCGGGAGATGCCCCTCCGCGGCGTCGGAGAAGGACGACCCCGACGATAATCAGCGCGAGCAGGACGACGCCGGCGATGATCACGAAGGGAGACGTCGAGCCAGCGCCGCCGCCGATCGCCGAGCCGGTCGCGTACGGCGCCTCGGTGATGGTGAGAAGATCCCACGTGACGGTGTTCCCGCTGAGTTCCCCATTGTGGTCGGTCACCTTGCCGGGGAAGGTGATGCTCATGGTCGCGATCGCGCCCGAGCCCGCGGGCGGGGCCTCGGACTGATCGACCTCTGAACCCTTGAACACGAAGGTGTCACCCTCGCGCGTGATCGTGCCGTCGACGCCCGTGAAGTTGTCGACCGGCTCGTCCGAGAAGGTCACGCGCGTCCCGATATAGCCGTCTTCGGTGTACGGCGCGACCGTCGCGTTCACCATGCCGTCGGTGCCGTTGTCCGCGTTGAGCGAGCTTGCGAGCTCCTCATCGCTCATGCCCATCTGTTCGCCGAGTCCCTGTTGAACGGCGATGACCATCTCGCCACTCACGGTGTTGTCCTCGTGCAAGGTGATGTCGGTGATGAAGCGAATACACCCGGACAGGCTAAGAACGAGGGCCGCGGTTGCGGCGATCACGCCCACTCTCTTCAGACTCATGGTTTCCCCTTCGGTGCGATGATGGCGTTGCCTCGGTGGCGCGCCCATCCTGGCAATCCTGTCAGAACCCGGGGCCCGCCGCTATTGGCCCAGCGCCTCCGAGACGACCTCAGTCGCGGCGCGCTGCACGTCGGCAAGGTGAGACTCGGAGACAAACGACTCCGCGTAGACCTTGTAGACGTCTTCCGTTCCCGACGGTCGTGCCGCAAACCACGCGTCTGCCGTCGTGACCTTCAGCCCGCCGATCGCCGCCCCGTTACCCGGCGCCTTCGTCAGCGTCGCCGTGATGGTTCCGCCGGCGAGCGTCGTCGCCCGGACGCTCTCGGGCGACAGCGCCGCGAGCGCCTTCTTCTCAGCCGCGGTCGCCGGGGCGTCCACCCGCGCGTACCAGCTCTCGCCGAGACGCTCCGCGAGCCCACGGTGAAGGGCCGACGGCGACGCGCCCGTCCTCGCCGAAATCTCGCTCGCCAGGAGGGCAAGAATGATCCCGTCCTTGTCGGTGGTCCACACGCGCCCGTCGCGGCGAAGGAAGCTCGCCCCCGCCGACTCCTCGCCTCCGAAGGCAATCGAGCCGTCGAGAAGCCCGGGAACGAACCACTTGAAACCCACGGGCACCTCGACGACGCGGCGGCCAAGGTCGCGCCCGACGCGATCGATCAGCGCGGATGAGACGAGCGTCTTGCCGATGGCGGCATCCGGCCGCCACTCGGGTCGCGCGCCCGAATAGAGGTAGGCGATCGCCGCCGCGAGGAAGTGATTGGGGTTCATGAGACCGCCGTCCGGGGTCACGATCCCGTGCCGATCCGCGTCCGCGTCGTTGCCGGTGGCGATGTCGTACGGGGCGCCGCCCGCCATGCTCGCGCGGAGGCTGGCCATCGCGTACGGGGACGAGCAATCCATCCGGATCTTGCCGTCCCAATCGAGCGTCATGAAGGCCCAGCGGGGATCGACCTCGGGATTCACCACGGTCAGATCGAGCCCGTGCTCCTCCCCGATCGCCCCCCAGTAGTCCACGGCGGCGCCGCCCAGCGGATCCGCGCCGATGCGGATCCCGGCCTCGCGAATGGCCGAGAGGTCGACGACGCTCGGAAGATCCGCGACGTACACGGCGAGGTAGTCGTGGGTGCGCGTGCTGTCGGCCTTCTTCGCCTTGGCGAGTTGAACGCGGCGAACGGAACCGAACCCCTCGACGAGAATCTCGTTCGCGCGCGCCGCAATCCAGGTGGTCGCATCCGAGTCCGCCGGCCCTCCGTGAGGGGGGTTGTATTTGAAGCCGCCATCGCGCGGCGGATTGTGGGACGGCGTGATGACGATCCCGTCGGCGAGGCCGGAACCCGACGTTCGCAAGCCGCCTGGCTCGAGGGCGCCGTTCGCGACGAGGATCGCGTGCGAGACCGCCGGCGTCGGGGTGAAGCGCCCGCGGGCGTCAACGCGGACCTCGACCTCCGCCGCCGCAAGCACCTCGAGGGCCGTCTCCCACGCCGGTCCGGACAGGGCGTGCGTGTCCTTGCCGAGGAAGAGCGGGCCGTCGGTGCCCTGGAGCTTCCGATACTCCACAATCGCCGCCGTCGTCGCGACGATGTGGGCCTCGTTGAACGCCGTGTCGAGCGACGATCCCCGATGTCCCGAGGTGCCGAACGCGACGCGCTGGGCGGCGATCGAGGGGTCGGGAACGCGGTCGTAATAGGCGGAGAGGAGCGTGTCGGTGTCGATCAAGTCCTCGGGCAGGGCAACGGTGCCGGCGCGATCGTGCATAGGCCCACTCTGTCACCTCGGCCGCGAGCAGGCCACCGACGGGACGCCAGGGTGACGACGACGCGAGCGGCTCTCGGTAGGCTGAGCACGTGGCCGCGAAGCGAGCGTCGAACACCGGGCCGGGCGGGACACCCGCGCGGGCGACCAAGGGTCGCCCGGCGTCCGTCGCGTCCGTCATCGTGGCCTTCAACCAGGAGCGCCGCATCGCCTCCACCGTCCGCGGCGCCCTCGCGATTCCCGCCGTCGACCTCGTCCTCGTCGTCGACGACGGCTCGACGGATCAGACGCAGGCGGTGGCGCGTGACGCAGGCGCGGTCGTCGTACGCCACTCTCACAGGCGCGGCAGGTCGGCGGCCTTCGAGACCGGCTTCGCCGTGGTGTCGATGCGGGACGAGGAGGGCTCGGCCCCGCGCCACTTCCTGCTGCTGGACGGGGCGCTCGGCGAACACGCCATCGGCGCGGCGCCCCTCGTCTCCGCGGTGGCGGAGGGCGCGGCGGACCTCGCGATCGCCGTCATGGGTGACCAGGGCGATCGCGCGACGCGAATGGCGTCGGCGCTCGCACGCGGCGCGATTGCGCGCGCATCCGGGTGGAGCCCCGTTCAGCCCCTCAGCCGCACCCGATGCCTCACGCGCGAGGCGATGGAGGCTGCCCTTCCCCTCTCGCACGGCGCGGGCCTCGACGTCGGGATGACGCTCGACGTGCTCCTCGCGGGGCTCACGGCGACCGAGGTCGAGTGCGACATTCGCGTCCGGCCAGCGCCCGCGGGGGCCCGCGCACCGCTCCTGCACGCGAATCAGTACCGGGACGTCATGGTCGCCGTGAGTTCACGCAGGATTCGCAGTGGCCTCGAGGCCACCACGAGCGCCGTCGACCCGCGCGGCTTGTTCCACCGAGAGGAAGAAGACGAGTGACGAAGCCGCGCTACGCCTATCTGGGGCCCGCGGGCACCTTCACGGAGATCGCCTTGCGGGCCCTCGTATCGCCCGACGAGGCCGAGTACCTCCCGCACGTCGACGTGCTGACCGTGCTCACGGCGGTTCGCACGGGCGCCGCGGACTACGCCGTCGTCGCGATAGAGAACACCGTTGAGGGCGGCGTCACGGCGACGCTCGACGCCCTCGCGGAGGGCGCCCCGCTCATCATCCTCGGCGAGACCGTCGTGCCCATCGAATTCGAGCTCGTCGCGCGGCCGTCGACGGCGCGCTCGGACATTGGGCTCGTCGCCACTCATCCGCACGGCTGGGCGCAGTGCAGGCGGTGGCTCAACGCGAACCTTCCCGGCGCCGCCCACGTTCCGGCGTCGTCGAATACGTCCGCGCTCGCCGCGCTCGCCGACGAGTCGATGTCCGCTCTCCACGGTCGGATACGACGCGGTCCTCGCCCCTCCTGGCGCCGGCGAGGCCCTCGGTCTCGCGGTGCTCGAGCGGGGCATCGCGGATAACGCCAGCGCCATGACGAGGTTCGTCAAGGTCGGCCGCCCGCAACCAGCGCCCGCGCCCACGGGCGCGGACAAGACCTCGCTCGTCGTCCACCTGCCGGAGGATCGCTCGGGCTCGCTCCTCGAGATGCTCGAACAGTTCGCGGCTCGCGGGATCAATCTGTCGCGAATCGAATCGCGCCCCATCGGCGATCGCCCCGGCCAGTACTCGTTCTCGATCGACGCGATGGCGCACGTGGCGGAAGAGCGGATGGCTGAGGCGCTCATCGGCCTGAAGCGCACCTGTCCGTTCGTCCTCTTCCTCGGTTCGTATCCGGCCGTAACGTCCGACGGTCCGACGCCGCTCGCGGCGGGCACGCAGGATTCCGATTTTCTTGCCGCTCGGGCATGGGTCGATGCCGTGCGCGAGGGCAGGAACCCGACCTAGGCCTCGGGAAGGGCGGCGGTCCGCACCGTCAGGCACCCCGGATCGACGACCGCTCGAACGGTGACCGCTCGCCCGAGCGACTCGCCATCCGCCTGAACCTTCTGGGGCGCCTCCATGACGATGTCGACGGACGCTCCCCTCGCGTGATCGATTCGGCCCACGCGCCAGTCGTCGCGCCGAGGCTTGATCTGGCCCGTGGCACCCTGAAGGACGACCTCCCCCACGAGTTGCGCCCACCCGGCGACCCCGCCGCGCGCGTCGAGGGTCGCGATGTCCAGGAGGCCGTCGTTGACGCGCGCGTCCGGCATGAGCATGAGTCCCCCTGGCAGGCGGCCGCAGTTGGCGACGAGCACCGTGCGCACCCTGCCCGTCACGGGCTCCAACCCGGCTACCGTCACGGACGCCCGCATGCGCGTCGATGCCACGTGTCGAATGGCGGCGAAGAAGTAGGCGAACCACCCGAGGCGGCGCTTCATCTTGTCGTCGGCGCCCGCGACCATCTCCGCGTCGAACCCCACGCCGGCGAGCACGAGGAAGAGGTACTCGCGCTCATCGCCCGACTCGCGAACGACCGTGAGGCGCCCGACGTCGACGGACTCGCTCCTCCCGTCGAGGATGGCGCGGAGCGCCGCCGCGGAGTCGTTGATCGGGATGCCGATATTCCGCGCGAAGAGGTTGCCCGTGCCGAGCGGGATCACGCCGAGGGGAACGCCCTCCTCGATCGCGACGGATGCGACGGCCCTCACGGTCCCGTCCCCTCCAAGCGCGACGAGGACGTCGGCCCCGGCGACGAGCGCCTCGCGCGCGAGGTCGCGTCCCGTGTAGTTGACGGCCGTGTAGAGCCAGATGGGTTCGGGAAGATGTCGGGCCGCGCACACGCGATACGACAGTTCCCGCAGCTGCGCGACGCCGGGCTTGGTCGGGTTGGCGATGAAGGCGAGGCGCTCGCGGCCCGGACGATCGTGGGCGAAGGCTCCGGCGACGACCGCCGGAATCTCCTTGACCAGCAGCACGCGTCGAACAAGCGGGTGCACCGACGCGGGATCGCGCTCGCCCAGCCGACGCGTCGCGGCGATAGCGAGAACGAGAGCGGCCCCCGCGATGAGGACCGCCGCGACCGCCAGTACCTGCCACACCATAGGAGTGAGCCTACGGCGCGCCGATAGACTCGGCACCATGATCGATCCCAAGCTCCTGCGCACCGATCCCGAGTCCGTCCGCGCAAGCCAGCGCGCGCGCGGCGAGGATGTTGCCCTCGTCGACGCCGCCCTCGCCGCCGACGAGGCGAGCCGCGCCGCGCTCACGGAATTCGAGGCGCGCCGCGCGAAGCAGAAGGCGGTCGGCAAGGAGGTCGCGCAGGCCAAGGGAGACCAGAAGCAGGCGGCGCTCGCCAAGGCGCACGCGCTCGCGGCAGAGGTCAAGGAGCTCGAGGCGGCGGCGAACCGCGCTGGCGACGAGGCGTCCGAACTCGCCTACCGCATCCAGAACATTGTCGAGCCTGGCGTCCCCGAGGGTGGCGAGGATGACTTCGTGGTGCTCCGCGAGGTCGGCAAGCCGCGGGACTTCGCCGCGGAGGGCTCGCCGGTGCGAGATCACCTGGAGATCGGCGAGGCGCTCGGCGCGATCGACATGGAGCGGGGAGCGAAGGTCGGCGGCGCGCGCTTCTACTACCTGACCGGAATCGGCGCCCGGCTCGAGCTCGCGATCCTCAATGCGGCCCTCGACCGGGCCATGGCGGCGGGCCTCACGCCCGTCATCCCGCCGACGCTCGTCAAGCCCGAGATCATGCAGGGCACCGGATTCCTCGGCAACCACGCGCCCGAGGTCTACCGGCTCGAGGCGGACGACCTCTACCTCATCGGGACCTCCGAGGTCGCGCTAGCGGGGTACCACGCGGACGAGATCCTCGACCTGAGCGCAGGCCCGAAACGGTACGCGGGGTGGAGCCGCTGCTACCGCCGCGAGGCCGGGAGCCACGGGCGCGACACCCGGGGAATCATCCGCGTCCACGAGTTCCACAAGGTCGAGATGTTCTCCTTCTGCACGGCGGCGGACGCGGCCGCGGAGCACGCGCGCTTCCTCGAGATCGAGGAAGCGATGCTCCAGTCCCTCGAGCTCCCGTACCGGGTGATCGACACGGCCGCCGGCGACCTGGGCGCGAGCGCCGCGCGCAAGTTCGACTGCGAGGCGTGGCTGCCGAGCCAGAGCCGCTACATGGAGGTCACCTCGACGTCCAACTGCACGACGTTCCAGGCGCGACGTCTAGGCATTCGGGAGCGCACCGACGCTGGGACAACGACGGTCGCGACCGTCAACGGAACCATCGGCACGACGCGATGGATCGTCGCGCTCCTCGAGAATCACCAGCAGGCCGACGGCTCGGTTCACGTCCCCGACGCGCTGCGGCCCTACCTCGGAGGTGCCGCGACCCTCGAGCCCCGTTCGTCGTAGGGTCGAGCCATGACGACCGACCCGGCGCGGATGCATCCCCCGCTCGGCTCCGACGACTGGAGGATGGTCGGCCTCGACGTCGACGGGACCCTCATGCACTGGGGCGGCGAGATCTCGGCCGCGGTGGCTCGCGCGGTCGAGCAGGTCAGAATGTGCCGCAACCACGTGATCCTCGCGACCGGGCGGAGCATCATCGCGACCATGCCCGTGGCCGAGGCGCTCGGAATCCGGCGCGGCTGGGCCGTCTGTTCCAACGGCGCGGTGACCATTCGCCTCAATCCCGCCGCCGTCGGCGGCTACGAGATCGCCGAGAAGGTGACCTTCAACCCTCGCGCCGCGCTCGAACTGATTCGCGACGAGATGCCGGAGGCGCGGTACGCGGTCGAGGACCTCGGCGTGGGGTATCGGGTGAGCGAGGAGTTCCCCGCTGGCGACCTCTCGGGTCGCCAGCGCGTGGTCGCAGTTCGACGAGTTGTGCGCCACCGAGGCGACCCGCGTCGTGATTCGTGCGCCCGGTCAGCACGTCTCGCGGTTCGACGATCTCGTCGGCCGCATCGGCCTCAACGAGGTGACCTACGTCGTCGGAACGTCGGCCTGGCTCGACCTCACGCCGCCCGGGGTGTCGAAGGCGTCCGCGCTCGAGGCCCTGCGGCGCCAGCTCGGCGTCTACCCCGACCACACCGTCGCGGTGGGGGACGGGTACAACGACATCGAGATGCTGCGGTGGGCGGGATACTCGACAGCGATGGGAAACGCCCCCGACGACGTCAAGGCCGTGGCGGACGACGTGACGCTTACCGTTGAGGAGGACGGGGTGCTTCCGGTCCTCGAGGCACTCATCGACCCCGAGCGACTCGCCGTGATGTAGGAGGTCCAAGTGAACTGGTTGACTTCGCCTGCGCATGTGCGGTGGCTCGAGACGGAAACGGACCGACTCTTGGCGTTCGGTCGCGCGTCGCGCGATCCGATCGGCGGCTTCGGCTGGCTCGACAACGACGGCGCGATTGACTCATCGCGGGACGCGGAGCTCTGGATCACCTGCCGAATGACGCACGTGTACTCCCTGTCCCACCTCATGGGCAGGCCCGGCGACGCGGCGCTCGTCGATCATGGAGTCTCGGCCCTGCAGGACCGCTTCCGCGACGAGAAGTTCGGCGGGTGGTTCTCGACGGTCGGGAGAGACGGTCCGGCGGACGATTCCAAGAGCGCTTACGCCCACGCGTTCGTCATCCTTGCGGCGTCGTCTGCCGTCGCGGCGGCGCGCCCCGGCGCTCGGGATGTGCTCGACCATGCCCTCGACGTCTCGGAGGAACGCTTCTGGGACGAGGAGGCGGGAATGGTGCGGGAGTCGTTCAGCCGCGATTGGTCGGTGGAGGAGGACTACCGCGGCCTCAACGCGAACATGCACACCGTCGAGGCGTACCTCGCGGCGTCGGACGTCACCGCCGACCTGCGCTGGCTTCGGCGCGCCCTGCGGATACTCGAGCGAGCGGTGGACGGCTTCGGGCGCCAGAACGGCTGGCGGCTTCCGGAGCACTTCGCGAGCGACTGGACGCCGCGCACGGACTACAACATCGACGACCCGGCCCACAAGTTCAGGCCCTTCGGCGCGACGATCGGCCACTCGTTCGAGTGGGCACGGCTGACCGTCCAGGCAGCTTCGGCGACGGAACAGGCGGGCATGGCGGCGCCCGAGTGGATGATCCCCGCGGCGCGGGCGCTCTACGCCACCGCGGTGGGCGAGGGCTGGGAGCCCGACGGTGCGCCCGGGTTCGTCTACACGGTGGATTGGTCGGGGGCGCCCGTCACGCGCGAGCGCATGCACTGGGTGGCCGCGGAGGCGATTGCCGCCGCGGCCGCGCTCTACCGCAGGACGCGGGTGGATGAGTACGCCGAGCACTATCGGCGCTGGTGGGAGTACGTCGGGGCCTTCCACCTTGACCGCGAGCGCGGGTCGTGGCGCCACGAACGCGGCGTGGACGGCGCCCCGTCGCAATCCGTGTGGCAGGGAAAGCCGGACATCTATCACGCGGTCCAGGCGACGCTGCTCCCGCGCCTTCCCTTGAGCCCCGCGCTCGCGCCGTCGCTCGCGGCGGGGAACCTCGCCTAGGCCTCCGCTGCGAGCACGATCTTGCCGAATACTTCGCCCGCCTCGAGGGCCCGGTGCGCCTCCGCGGCCTCGCGCAGGGGAACGATCGAGCCGATCACCGGCGCGACCATCGCCGGAATCCAGGGCCACACGTGCTCGCGCACATCGGCGACGATCTCCTCCTTCTGCTCCAGGGGCCGCGAACGAAGCGTCGTTCCTGCGATGCTGGCGCGCTTGCCGGTGAGCCGGCCGAGGTCGATCTCGGCATGCGAACCTCCTTGGAGTCCCAAGACGATCAGGCGGCCCCCCGGGGCGAGCGCCTCGATGTTGCGCTCGAGGTACACGGCGCCGAGGATGTCGAGGATGATGTCGACGCCGCCCTCGGCGGCCGCGATCTCCTCGAAGTCGTCCTCGATGTAGTCGATCGCGACGTCGGCACCCAGGTCCGCGCATCGGGCCGAACGCTCGGGGCCGCGGGCCGTGGCGAGAACGTGGAGCCCGGCCGCCTTGGCGATCTGAATGCCAAGGGATCCGACCCCGCCGCTGCCGCCATGGATGAGGACGGAGTCGCCCGGCCGCGCGCCCGCGTAGCGCAGGTTCGACCACACCGTGCATGCGGCCTCGACGAGCCCACCGGCCTCAATCAGCCCTAGGCCATCGGGAACGGGAAGCACGAGCCCCACGTCGACGACGCACGCTTCCGCGTATCCGCCGCCCGCGAGGAGCGCGCACACCTCGTCGCCAACCGAGAACCCCTCGACGCCCGCGCCGAGCGCGTCGATCACCCCCGACACCTCAAGGCCCGGCCACTCGGGCGCGCCCTCAGGCGGCGGATAGTGGCCCTGGCGTTGGAGGACGTCGGCGCGATTCACTCCGGCGGCGGCCGTACGGATGCGCACCTGGCCGGGCCCCGGAGCCGGAAGCGGCCTTTCCTCGGTACGAAGCACCTCAGGACCGCCAAAATCGGAAAAAGTGACAACTATCACAGAGAAACCCCCGAGAGTGCCGTCATGGACTCGTTCCTCTAGCGTCTCATGTGTAGCGAGTTAGGCAGTTTGTGCTCATGTCGCGCGGCAACGTGGCCGATAACGACGAAGAAGAGGACTGCAGGCTCGACGTTACAGGAACGCTTGTCGGAGCACCCGGCACCGACCAGGGAGAGGCTCGATGTTCGGCAAACTCGGTATCCGCGGGAAGATCCTCGCGGTTGTTGCCGTGCCGATTCTCGTCCTGTTGATCGCGGCCGGTGCCGTCACGTTCTCCGCCGCCCGTACCTGGGACAGTGCGCGTAACACCGACCAGTTGGTCGCCGTCTCTGAGGCGGCGTCTGAGCTCGCCGCCGCCATCCAGCAGGAGCGCGAGGCTTCGGTGAACTTCGTCGACTCGTTCTCGCAGGCCGACACCGGCCGCGGACGCACGTCGGCCGCCGTTGATTCCAGCTACCTCGCGCTTCGCGCGAAGGTCGCGGCGCTCTCGGGGCCCGATGGCGCGGCCGCGCAGGCGGCGCTCGCTCGCATCGACGAGGCGATCGGGCTGAAGCTCGACACGGATCCCGTTTCCGGCGTTGTGACCGTCGAGTCCGTACAAGGATGTGCCCGCAAGTGACCGAGCAGGGCTCTACGCCCTGAGGGCGATCACCTACACGAACCGCTCCGGCGACTGGCCCCTCTTCCCCTCGGAGCAGGAGGCCGCCACGCAGGAGGGCGACTACGACCAGATCGCGCGCGCAGTCCTGGGGATCTCGCTCACCGCGACCGAGGCAGGCGGCGTACGCGAGGCCATCGCGACCCTCGAGGCGAACATCGAGGCGGAGGCGGGCGAAGCGGTGCGCGCCGCTGTTCCCGCGACGCTCGTCGACGACGTTGAGGCCGCGCGCGTGGCGACGAACGCTGCGCTCGCTCCGTTCACCGACGCCGTCGCGAACGTGAGCAACCGGCCCGACAATGCCTCGCTGCGGATCTTCCTGACCAACGAACTCAACGTGCTCGTCTGGCATCGAAACCGAGCGCGACAAGGTCCGGGACAGGACGGACACGGCTGCGACCGTGCGCGACTGGTACACCACCATCGATCGCCCCGCTCGTGTCATTCCCCGCGGTGGTCGCCGGCGGCCTCGGCGAGCGCTCGCTCGCCCGAAGCCTCGCGGCCTTCTCGGCACTGAGCCAGTTCATCGACGCCCTCCGGGTCGAGGGGCTCACCTCCGAGTCGATCATTCGCCAGGGCCGATACACGAGCGACAACCAGGCCATCGAGCTTTCCAACACCCAGGTCCGTACCGACGTGGCGCTGGAGACCGCGCAGGCGGCGACGCTCGCGGCCTCCGAGTCGACCGCCCTTCCCGGCTATGGTGCTTCGTTCGACCCGGTCGCTCGAAGTTCGTTCGCGAGCGTGCGGTTCACCCTCGCGACCTGGCGACGACGCCCTCGTTGCCGGTATTCGTGCCGACGGCGCGTGGGCCACCTACGTCCAGCAGGAGCTCGACCGTTCCTACCTGCCGGTCCAGAGTGACTTGCTCCACCAGGCAAAGCTTCAGTCCGGCAGCGAACGTGCGTTCGGCGCTCCTCCAGACCCTCTTCACGGCCCTCGCCGCCGCGCTCGTCGTTCTCGCGTCGCTCTTCATCGCCCTCATCATCGCCCGACGGATCGTCCGCCCGCTGCGGCGCCTGACCACGACCGCCACCGCCGTCCGCCAGGAGCTGCCACGCCTCGTGGAACGCGTCGCCCTGCCGGGCCAGTCCGTCGACGTCTCAGAGGTGCAGATTCCCGTGGAGTCCGCCGACGAGATCGGGCGTCTCGCGGAGGCCTTCAACGCGGTCAACGCGGCCACCCTGGCAATCGCAGGCGAGCAGGCCGCCCTTCGTGGCTCCATCTCCGAGATGTTCGTCAACGTCGCCCGCCGCGACCAGGTGCTCCTCAACCGCCAGCTCGCGTCGATCGACGAGATGGAGCGCACGCAGGACGACCCGGACACCTTGATGCGCCTCTTCGCTCTGGACCACCTCGCCACCCGAATGCGTCGTAACTCCGAGTCCCTCCTCGTGCTCGCAGGTATCGACTCCGGCCGCCGCATGCGGCGACCGATGCCGCTCTCCGATGTCATCCGTACCGCGTCCTCCGAGATCGAGTTGTACGAGCGCGTCGAACTCGAACTCGACGCGGACCCCTCGATGGTCGGCCACTCCGCCCTTACCGCCGGCCACTTGTTCGCCGAGCTGCTCGAGAACGCGACGGTCTTCTCCGATCCCGACACGAAGGTCTCCGTCCGAACGTCCGAGCGCGACGGCAGCTTCGTCGTGGAGATTGTCGACAACGGAATCGGCATGACGTCGGACGAGCTTCGCCAGGCGAACGACCGTGTCGTGTCGTCGGCGGCCTCGGAGATCCTGGGCGCGCAGCGCCTCGGGCTCTTCGTCGTCGGCCGCATTGCGCGGCGCATCGGCGCGCGCGTGGAACTGGCGAGCGAGGAAGGCAAGGGAACGACGGTGACCGTCGTTCTGCCGAGGAGCCTCTTCGACACGTCGGACGACCACCGAGCACCCGTCTTCGCGTTCGACGTCCACGGAGGATGAGACCCTTCACGTCCCCGCGGCGCTTGTGTCGCACAGCGGAGACGAAGAGATCGACGACTTCAGCGCACAGGTCGGGTCCCGAGCCATCACCGGGGACTCTCCGGAGGCCGCCGGGTCAAAGGCTTCGCCAACGACCGACGACGTGAAGGCCCTCATCGAGGCGGATGTCGCATCAGCACCCTCGAGCGAAGAGGTCGATCTCGCGGCGCTCACCTCGGGCGTCACGCCCTCGGGACTTCCGACGCGCCGCCGCGCGGCGAAGGGCGAAAAGGAAGGCCAAGCCGGAGACCACGACCATTCTCGGCCTCCCCGAGCGGCCGACCACCGGCCAGCTCAGACGAACTCGAGCGGCAGCGCGAGATCGAGGGTGCGTTCGGCGCGCCGGTGACCGAGCGACGGACCGCGATCTTCAGGAGCTTCCGTGCGCGCGGAGCGGAGGGCGAGGCATCGTCCTCCGAAGTGCCGACCTTGGAAGACGACGACGCATCGCCCTCGCCCGACGCGAGTGACGGAGACGCCCCGGCGGCGGAGAAGGTCGACAGCGGCGACGTTCCCGACCTCGAGCCCGAGTCGGCCGGTGACGCTCCTCCGGAACCCGACGTGCGGCCCGAGCCGGAGCCCCTGCTCCAGCCCGTGCCCGCGTTGGAGGAGGTGCCCGAGGAGGACGAGGCTCCGGAACCCAAGCGCGAGACGGAGCGCGCCGGATACCAAGGCGGAGGACGCGCCGGATACCAAGGCGGAGGACGCGCCGGATACCAAGGCGGAGGCAACTCCTGAGGCCGAGCCGGCCGCGGAGCCGGAGCCCAAGCGTGAGCCGGAACCCTCCGCGAAGGGCGGCTCGAAGCTGAGGAAGCGACGGGGGTCGAAGGCCGCGGAGGTCGCGGTCCCGGCGGAGTTGACGGACAATGGCGAAACAGACAAAGGTGTAAACGCGGACGAAACGCCGGACGGAGAACCGGACGCGGTGTCAGGGGCGGACGGGTCGCCGTCGCCTAACGTCGAGCTCGCGGCCAATCAGGCCGACGGCGAGGAAGGACCTATGACGCCAGACTGGACCCCCGGACCCGACCCGGCGATTACCCGAGGCTTCGGGCACGGAGACGCGTACGCGGACGGGCTCGCACCTGAGTCCCCGAGCGAGCCCATGTTGGTTCCCGGCCTCGAACCGGTCTCGGACGGCGCCGCCGGAACGTCGGCAGTGGACCCCGCGTTGAGTGACCTGGACTTCGCGACCGCCTCCTTCCCGGAACTGAACCTCGGCACGCCGACCCCGCCCGCGGAGTCGAATCCCGCTGCCCCCGCGTTCCCTTCCGTTCAGGCCGCCGCTCCTGCGCCGCCAGCTTCTCCGGCGCGGCCGGAGGAAAGGGCCAAGAAGCGCCGCGGTCTCTTCGGGCGCCGCCGCAAGGACGACGCGCCCGCCGCCACCAGCGCGCCCGCCGCGACCCCCGCGCCGCCGGTGCCCGGGCCGGCGACGCCCACGCCCTTTGCCCCAGTTGCGGACTGGGGAACGGCGCCGGCCGAGGACCCCTACGCCGCTCCTGCGTCGTACGACACGGGGGGCGAGACGCCGGGCGAGGCGACCTACGTGGCGCCGCCGTCGACGGACTCGGCTCCGACGTGGGAGGCGTCGACAGACCCGGTGATCGACGCGTCACCCGCCTACGATGCTCCCGAAGAACCGACCTACGATCCTGCACCGACGGGTTTCGGGGCCGACACTCCTGTGCCCGACGTCGCGGCCGACGGTGCGGCGGCGCCGTCCCCGTTCGACGACTGGACAGTTGCGCCCGCGCTCCCGACGGAGATCGACGAGGGCGGCGGATTCGACGTCGTGAACGTCGATTCGTCGTACGCGGAGCCGCAGGCCTACGAGATCCCGGACGTGGCGGAGAACCCCGCCCCGGCCGAGTCCTTCGAGGTCAACTATGACGTTGCGGGGTACGGAGACCCCTCCAGTCTGGAGTTCGCTGCTCCGGGCGCCCCGTCGCTCGAGACCCCGGTCATCGAGTCCGTTCCGATGGGCGACGACGGCTTCGGCGCCGCGCCTGAGGAGCCCGTGGCGCCTACCGCCGATGCGCCGGTTCCTCAGGACGCCGCTGTAGATGCAGGCGAAGTCGAGGCGACGCCCGAGTGGCAGCCGGTTGAGGCGGATGTCCAGCCGATGCAGGACGCGATTCCCATGCTCGAGCCTGACCCCGAGCCGGAGCCTGCCCCGGAGCCGCCACCCGCGCCGGAGCCGCTGCCTGCCCCGGAGCCACCGCTCGCCTCGGAGCCGGCGTTCGCCGCTGGGCCGGAGCCGATGCCGGTGGATTCCTTCGCCGCGCCGTACGGAGAACCGCCCGCGTATCCCGCCCCGCAGCCCTACGACACGGCCGCGGCGTACGGGGAGCCCGCGGGCCAGTACTCCCCGGACCAGTTCGCCCAGCCGTACGGATGGGAAGCGGCCGGCGCGAATGCTCTCGAGGCCGCGGGCTATGAGCCGGACTATCGGGGATACGCGCCTGAGGCGTTTAGCGCTCCGCCGCCGACGGAGGACTACGAGGCGGATGTCGCGAACGCAGTGTTCTCTGAGCTGCGATCGCTGTCCAGCGAGCGTCCGACGATCCAGAAGACCAAGGCGGGACTCGCGCGGCGCGAGCGGTCGGCCGTCGCGACGGCTGCGCCGGTCGACGAAGCCGAGTCCAAGGCGGTCGAGCGCGATCCCGAGACCGTGCGCGCCAACTTCGCTGGCTTCTACACGGGAACCGCGCGCGGCCGAGCCGACGCGGCCGTGCACCCAACAGACGTTCATGGAGTGAACAATGAGGTGACACCATGAATCGCACCCTGACACTTGCCCTATCGTGGGCTGCAACCAAGGAGGACCAGTGACTGCGCTCAGCACCGAGGCCACCAATTTCGGTTGGCTACTGGACAACTTCGTCCAGACTGTTCCCGGCACGCGCCACACCCTGGTCGTCTCCGCCGACGGCCTCTTGATGGCGATGTCGAAGAATCTCGACCGCACCGGAGGGGACACCCTCGCCGCCGTCGTGTCCGGGATGTCGAGCTTGACGCGCGGTGCCGCGCGGCAGCTCAAGGCGGGCGAGGTCCGCCAGTCCATCATCGAAATGGATGAACTCTTCCTCTTCCTCATGAGCATCTCCAACGGCTCGGTGCTCGCGGTCGCAGCAGACTCCACGTGCGACGTCGGGCTCGTGGGTTACGAGATGACGCTCCTGGTGTCTCGCACCGAGAACGTGCTCACGCCCCAACTGATCACGGAGATGCGCCAGAACCTTCCAACCGACGGGAAGTTGCGCGACAGCGCTGGGAGCTAACAATGACCGACGATTTCGCCCCTTCGGGGCTCGACAAAGATGAGGACGCGTACACGGTGCGCCCTTATGCGGTCACGGGTGGGCGCGTCGCAGGCGAGGCCGATGGTCTTGCCCTCGAGGCGCTCGTCGAGACCCGAGGCGAGGGCAAGTCCCTGAAGGGCCTGACCCCGGAGAAGAAGAAGATCCTTCAGTTGGCGTCAGGCGACTTCATTTCCGTCGCCGAACTCTCGGCCCACTGCAAGCTTCCGCTTGGAGTGATCCGGGTTCTCGTGACGGACCTCGCTGATAATGAGTACCTGACCATCCACGCCACGTCGCCCGTCACCGAAACGGTGGAGGACCGAAGTGGAATCACCCTGAGTCTGTTGGAGAGTGTTCTCGATGGCATCGCAGCCCTCTAACGCCGCCGTCCAAGACGACGCCGCGCACGTTGCTCCTACCGTTGTCAAGATCGTGATCGCGGGTGGGTTTGCCGTGGGCAAGACCACCTTCATTGGCTCGATCTCCGACATCGATCCCCTCAACACGGAAGCGGCCATGACCGAGCACTCGGTTGGGGTCGACGACGCCGGGGGCATCACGGAGCGCAAGACCCACACGACCGTAGCCATGGACTTCGGTCGCATCGCCCTCCCGGGCTCCCTCTGGCTGTACCTCTTCGGTACACCCGGCCAGGACCGCTTCCTCTTCATGTGGGACGACCTCGTTCGCGGCGCGATCGGCGCCGTCGTGCTGGTCGACACCGAGCGGCTCGACCAGTGCTTCCCTGCCGTCGACTACTTCGAGGGCCGGGGCATCCCGTTCATCGTTGCGGTCAACTGCTTCGACGGAGTGGCCCGCCACCAGCTCGACGACGTTCGCGAGGCGCTCGGCCTGTCGGCCGAAGTTCCGCTGATCTACACGGACGCGCGCGAGCGGGCGGCAACGAAGCAGGCGCTGATCGCGGTGGTGCAGCTCGCGATGGAGCGCCTCAAGTAGCCGACGCGTCGAGGCGGGAGTGCCGCGTGGAGCGTGACCGGCCGAGCAACTCGCGGCTACGCTGAATCGCGTGATCTATCTCGACGGCTCCGCGCTGTGTCGCTTCCTTCCGGGAGTACGACACTTCGAGAGTTTTGGCGCGTGGGCGCGGGACCATATCGACGAGCTCGTGACGACACAGTTGGGTTTCACTGAACTCCGGCAGGCGGCCGAGCTCTACCCGAGGAACGCCGAGGAGCGGGTCGCGACCATCGTCGAGGCGGTCCGCGGGGGCGTCGCGATCATTCGGTTCAGCGACGACAACGTGACGATCTCCAGTCACGCGACGGCCGTCCTCAAGCCCTTTGCCGCCCTCCACGTCGGCGCGGCGGTGTCGAACAAGGATGTCGACGCGATCGCGACGTACGATCCCGCGCTGGCGAATGTCGCGCGAATCTATGACCTGAAGGTGATTTCGCCGGGGCTCGCCGAGGGCTGGTACCTCGAGTACGAGGGCCCGCCCGAGCACTGGAAACCCGTCGCCCTTGACGCGCCGTACGATCCCGGCGCCGAATTCGCGCTTGCCGAGATGGCGCCCAAGCCCGATGCCTTCGACGAGGCGCTCGAGGAGGCTCGACGCGCCGAGGAGGAGGCCGAACGAGGACGCCGAGCGAGGAGGCCGACGGTCGGAGGACGCTGGCGCGGATCTCACGGACGGGGAGGCAGCCGACGACGAGGCAGCCGACACCGCCGGACGACGAGGCCGCCCGACGACGAGGCAACCCGCGACGAGGCCGCCGCCCCGATCAAGTCGCCCCCGACGACGAGGTAACCGACGACGGGGTAACCGACGACGAGGCCACCGACGACGAGGCCACCGACGGCGAGGCAACCGGACGACGAGGCAGCCGCCGACGACGAGGCAGCCCGACGACGAGACCGGCGCCGACGGGCGCGGTGGCGCCCGGCGACACCGAGCCCGACACGGGCGATGGCGGTGACGACGCCGGAGCGGTCTCGGATGACGCGGAGGGTGTACCGGCCGACGAGTCGACCGACGAGACCCCCGAGGAGCCGGAAGGCGAGATCTCGGAGTTCGAGCGGGCCTTGCGGGACGCGGAGGCGGCGGCGGCGGAGAAGGATCGAGGGCCCCGACGACGGGAACGAGGCGCCCGATTCCTCGGATCCCGAGCCGACGACCGACGTAGCGGCGCGAGTTGGCACCTACCGTCCACGGATTCAGGCGTGGCAGAACCCGGACTCGGGGGTCGAGGCTCCGGCATTCGAGATCGACGAGCCAGAGGGAGGCCCCGTCGGCGACTCGCGCGAGAGCGCCGACGTCGCGGACGGCACGGCGCCGACGGCCGCGGCGGACGTTGATGAGCCGCCCCAGGGCGGGGCCGCGACGAGCGACGAGGCGACGAGCGAAGCAGCGACGGCTGACGAAGCGACGAGCGAGGAGGTAGCGAATGCCGCTGCCGCCCGCTCCGCTCCTGCCGCCACCGGCCCCAGCGCCGTTTGCGTTCCCAACGGTCCCACCGCCCCCCACCCTTCGCGAGGGTGCCCATGTCATTGACGCGGACGAGGCCTTGCCGGACGTGCCGCCCGCGCTCGCGCCTCCCGCGCCCGTGGCCCCCCCGTCCGTTCCGAACTTGCCGCGAGAGGAACGAGGAGTACCGCCGGTCGCGCCGCCGCGGGAGGTGACGGGATCGCCCGCTCGGCGCCCGATGTTCGACACGGAGCCACACCCCGCGTCGCGCGCGTCGCGACCCCCAGATCCCGTCCCGGCCCTGCCTCCCGAGGAGTCGAAGCCGTTGACGGTTCCGATTAAGTGGAACGTCGAGTTTGAGGAGCCCGAAGCGTATTCGCCGGTTCGCATCGATGGCGCGGCTTCCCGCCCGCTCCCGAGCCTCCCCGTCAGCTTCGCGGGAGGGCCAGGGGGGGCTGACGCTTGCTCCGAGCGGGCCCGTGTCGGTGCCTGCGCTCGAGCCGACGCCATCCGCGCAGCCGCCGCCGTCATACGCCGACGCGCGCACGGCACCCGAAGGCGCCCAGGCGTCCGCCGCGCAGTCGGCTCGCGAGCGAAAGGCGGCCGAGAAAGCCGCGAAGAAGGAGCAGGAGCGACAGGCGAAGCTCGCGAAGAAGCGCAAGGCGGCCCCCCCGCTCCCGCGCCGCCGCCCGCGGCGACCCCCGCCCCCGGAGCCCGCAGCGGCGCCCGACCCGACGACGGCGCCCACGCCCGACGAACCGTCGGAGGATTCGTGGAAGCTCGACGACGTGCTCAACTTTGGAAAGAAGAAGCGGGGCGGGTAACCCGCGCCTGGCACAATGGCCGTCGAGGAGAGTTGACCGAGCGGCCGAAGGTGACGGTCTTGAAAACCGTTGAGGCGTCATGCGTCTCCGTGGGTTCGAATCCCACACTCTCCGCCACCGCGCGTCTCGGCGACCCTAGCCTCCGGCGGGCGTTCGCAGTCGCAGGACACGTCGAGGACGTCGGAGAGCGCCCTCACGCCCGCGACGTTGAGGCGGTAGAACACGCTGCGCGCCCTCGCGCTCCTTGGCCAGCGAAGCCCGCCTCGTCGAGCCGCTTCAGGTGATGGCTGACGGTCGCCTCGGTGAGGCCGACGCGTCGGCGCGAGGGCCCGCGTCGTCGAGCGCGTGGTCGTCGAGTCCGGCGAGGTCGAGACACGATCGAGATCCGTGCGGGTTCCGCGAGGGCGCGCAGCTTCCACGCGACGATCCACGGCTTCGTGCGAGCGAGAGCCGGGCCGCTCGCCGAGCGGCGGGCAGCACACGGCGAGCGCCGGGCTTCGGGAAGGTCGTTGCGTGCCATGCGACCATCATCCCATGACATTTGACAAGTGTCTAATCATGCTGACATGCTCATGTTTTGATCTATATCGAAAGAGAGGAGGTGATGCATGGACGGCACGGAGGCGGCTGCTGCGGCTGCTGCTGGCGACCGCCGCAGGTCGCGTCCGGGCGCCGACGGCGCGCGACCGGCCGTTGGCGCCGCGGCCGGCGGTTGGGTAGGGTGATCCCGCATCGCTTGGAGACGTCGCATAGTCTGGCCTAGTGCGCGGTCCTGCTAAGACCGTGAGGGTCTTAAAGCCCTCCGTGGGTTCAAATCCCACCGTCTCCGCTCGTCGTTCCAGCGGATATACTCGTGACTCGGCCTCCGGGCCATGCGCCCGTAGCTCAACGGATAGAGCATCTGACTACGGATCAGAAGGTTGGGGGTTCGAATCCCTTCGGGCGCACTCGCGCGGTCGCGCCGCGCTAGGCGGCAGGAGCCGGGGCGATCTTCTGGCCCTCGGCGTCCAGGTCGATGCGGCGAGTAATGCCCGTCGCTCTCCACCACGATCGACACGGCGGTCTCGCGCCCCGTGGGCGCGAGGCGCACCGTGAGGCGCCCCCGGTCCACGTTCGCGCAGAGCCTCGGTGATCCGGTCCGTCAAGCGCCGCATCGCGACGGGGTTGGGTAGCCCGCCCCCGCGGTCGTCAAGGAGGGTAACCTCCACCCCCCTGCGGCGAGCCTCGGCTGTCGCCGCCGCGATCTCCGGAAGGTGAAGCGAGCGGGCGCGAACGCTGTCCCGCAGCGTCGCCTCCGCCAGGAGGTAGTCGATGCGTTCGCCCGGCAGAACCTGATACGAGCGGGCGATCTTTGACAGGAGCGGCGTCGCCACCTCCGCGAGTTCGGCCACGCGCTGACGACGAATGTCCTGCTCCGCGTCCGAGCTCGCCGTAGCCGCGGCGAGCTCCAGGGACCGGGCATTGAGGCCATTGATGCGGCGCGACGCCCGCCGGAGGGCCCCGCGGAAGAGGGTGCCGACGAGCAGAATTCCGGCGTGGGTCTCGAGAAGGCTAGCGCCCCCGATCGGGCCGCGACCCACGTCGACCGCCCACCAGATGGTGATCACGGCCATGATTCCGAACCCGAACCATGCGAGGACGGGCCGGCCCCGCATCGTCACGAAGAAGAGAAGCCAGGTGTTGGCTCCGAAGTGCCACGCCTCGCGGCCGAGGCTCTCGGTGGGGTCGAGCTGCCACGACAAGAGAGCGGTGCTCGCTGCGACGGCGACGAGGACCCACGCCGTCCACTCGAGCGGGAAGGGGTCGGGGTGCGGAACGATGATCGGGACCGCCGCCGCGCTGACGAGCAGGGCCGCGACGATGCAGGGCCACGGCGACGAGACGCGATCGAGCGTCGTGAGGGTGAAGGTGAGATTCCCGACGACGAACAGCGCAAGGACCAGCGGGGCGCCCTTGCGTCCGACTCCAAGGAGCCGACTGACGTCGGTGCTCGCGGGGATCGACGTCGAGCCGACGGCGCGGGGAGAGGGCGGGGCCGTCACGGGTGCCTCGCCCACGCCAGCGTCACGGTGGTCCCCTGGCCCGGCCTCGAATCAATCTCGGCGTCTCCGCCCGGGAGCAGGCGCATGCGTTCGAAGATGCTCACGCGAATGCCCAGCCTTCTGTCGTGAACGCCTCGCATGTTGAAGCCTCGACCCGAGTCCTGAATCATCACGCGGATGCCGCTGTCGGCGATGGAAACGTTGACGACGCGCGAAATCCCCGGATCGTCCCCGCCGTGGAGGATGCTGTTGCGGACGGCCTCGCTCGTCGCTTCCGTCAGGGCCTCGACGACGTGGGCCGGAATCAAGGCCTCGCTCCTCACCGCGTTCCAGAATTCGACCGCCTCGCCCGCATCGCTCACGGCGGCGCGAAGCGCCGTCACGGCTTCGCTCGGGTGGTAGTCAGGGGCCTCGTCCGGATCGATCGACAACGTCGCGATGCTCGCGAGGGCCGACTCCGCTTGTTCGGCGAGGCGGGGACCGGCCCCTTCGCGCGCCGCGTACAAGAGCACGGACATGATGTCGTCGTGGACGATCGCGTTGATACGGGCCTGCTCACGTTCGCGCGTTCGGCTCGCGGCCTCCAGCGACGCCTGCGCCCGAGCTCGGGCCGCGACGAGGTCCTGCTGCTCGGACGCGTTGATGAGCGCGATCGAGGTCAGCATGAGAATCGTGCAGAACACGATCGCGCCGAGGCCGTCGAGCAGCGCGGAACGAAGGTCGCCGCCGGTCGCGAGGTAGCGCACCGTAGCGACGATCGGTCCCTGCGCGACGCCGTACAACCAGACAAAGCGGTGCCGCCACGCGATCGCTGCCATCGTCGCCTGCGCGGCGTTCACGCCCTGCATCCACGGCGCAGCTCCGCCGCCGAGCGTCGGGACCACCATCGCGGGGACCCAGAGCAGCTGCAACATGACGAAGCACACGGCGATGCCGCCGGCGACAACGTGGAGGACGCGGATCGGCAGGATCCACGCGAGCAGGATCATGGTCGCGGGAATGATCACGCCGACCAGCACGGCGGAGACCGCGTAGGACGGCAGGAGTTCCGACCACTGGGACGAGATGCGACCGACGAGCAAGGCGCCGAAGATCAAGCCCCCGAGGCCCGTCGCCATGTAGAGCGCTCGCTGAACACGTTCGCGCGCGCGATGCAGGTCGGGGTTCCGGGCGCTCACTCCGGTCCCTCCAGAAGCCCGTCTTCGAGCGCGCGGCGGAAGAGGTCGACGCGCGAATGCGCCGGCCGCCCGGCCTCGGCATACTTCTTTCGGATACGCGTGACGTAGTCCGCGACGGTCTCTCGCGCGAGGCCGGTCCGCTGAGCCACCGATACCGCGGTCTCGCCCGAGGCGTAGAGGCTGAGGACCTCCTGCTCGCGCGGGCTCAGTTTCGCGTCCTGAAGTTCGTCATCGGCGTCTATCGCGGCCGCCCAGTCCGCGCCGAACACCTCGCGCCCCTCCGCGGCCGTGCGGATCGCGTCGAGCAGGACCTCCGGCTCGGCCGACTTCCTGATCAAGCCCAGCGCGCCGCTGCGGGCCGCCTGTTGGATGAGGCGGCGGTCTTCGGCGCCCGTGTAGATGAGGACGTGCGAGCCGCGCCGGTGGATCGCGGCGACGTTGTCCGCTGGCGACGAGCCGTCGTTCAGGCGGAGGTCAAGGACGACGAGATCGATCTTCTCCGGAATCGCCTCGAGGTCCTCCGTCGATGTCACCATTCCGACGAGGTGGAGGTCGCTCGCGGATTCGACGAGGTCGCGGAATCCGATCGAGATCAGCGCGTGGTCTTCGACCAGGGCGATTGTGCGCGGGGCGTCCATGATCCTCCGTCGGTATTCTGGCTCAACGGTACCCATAGCGGAGCAACGCTCGCATCTGGAGGAACGCGCAATTTGTCACACTTCGCCGATCGCGCCATCAGTCTTCAGGTGCCGTTCCGTCTACCCTGGCACCAAGGGCGCGGGCGCGTTCCGGAGGGAAGGGTGTCATGCCGACGCTGCGGTACGTAGGCGCTGTCGCGGCTCTCGCCGTCGTGCTGGCCGGTTGCAGCGCGCGACCCGTCGACGCGCTGACGCCAGGAGAGTGCTTCACCCTCCCCGACGACGCCTCAGAGCTTGCGTCGGTCGCGGTCGTCGACTGCGCGAAGCCACACTCGGCGGAGGTCTTCGCGTCGTTCGCGCTCGCTGCAGGCGACTTCGATGCGGACGCGATCGCGGCGGTCGCCGACGAGCAGTGCCGTGCCGAGTTTGAGCCGTACGTCGGCTCTCCGTACAGCGCCTCCGACGTCTACTATCGCGCGTTCACGCCGGGGGAGGCGAGTTGGGCGGACGGCGCTCGAACGGTCGTGTGCTTCGTGGTCGCCCATGATGGAACGCTCTCGGGCAGCGTGAAGAAGTCCGACCCCTAGTTCACGAACGTGGCGGTCTGCGCAAGGAACGAGCCCTGAATGCCGGCGTCTCGGTAGGCGACGCAGAGCCCTGTGCGCTCGCCCGCGCCCCAGCTTCGCTCCGTTGGCGCCCACGCGACCCACCTGAGGCCCGCCTCCCAGTCGCTCGAGGCGAACATCGAGTCGCCCGAATACCCGGGCTGGATGGTCGAGCCGCAGAAGTCGAGAAGCTCCTCGACGACGACGTCCCGCCCGGGCCATTCCTCACCCGGGAACGCGTAGTCCGCGACGGCCTCGGCGACATGGGGGACCTGGCACGGTGTCACGCCAACGGTTGCGACGGTTCCACTCTCGGGAAGCGACGAGAGGCATGTCCCGACCGCCACCTGGATGGCGTTGTAGTCTCCCGGGGCGTCGGGCTGCCCAACGGGTACGGAGCCCCACGCGTGCCCGAGCTCCACCCCCAGCCAACCCACCAGTCCCATCAAGCCAATCGAGGCGCCGACGACGGGCAGGATCCACAGCCGACGACGACGGGGCGGCGCGGTCGCGTCCCAGGACCCCGCGTGGTGCGGCTCCGGGTAGAGGCTTTGCCGTTCGGGCGGCGGGCCGAGCGTCGTCATGGAACCACGGTACCGGGATCGGCGAAGTCCGCGATGATCGGGGCGTGGTCGGAGGCACCGGATCCCTTGCGCTCGTCACGATCGATTCGCGCCGCCTGTGCGCGCGCCGCGAGGGAGGGGGACGCGTAGAGGAAGTCGATCCGCAGCCCTTCTCCCCGAGGGAACCGTAGCCGTTGGTAATCCCAGAACGTGTACGTGTTGGGTTCGGGCTGGAACCGTCGTGACAGTTCCACGTAGCCGGCGGCCTCGACGTCGAGGAGTGCCGCACGCGTCTCGGGGTCCGCGTGGGTCGCGGCCTCCGGGGTGTCGAGCGCCCACAGGTCGGTGTCGAGCGGCGCGACGTTCCAGTCTCCGACGAGCGCGACGGGACCGGCGTCGGACCACTGCCGCGCCGCGGCGGCAAGTGACCTGAGGAAGGCGACCTTGTACGCCATGTGGGGGTCGCCGGGCGCGCGGCCGTTCGGTACGTAGAGGCTCCACACTCGGACCCCGGCGCACGTCACCCCCAGGGCCCGCGCCTCGACGACCGGTTCGTCTCCCGGCTTGCCGAAGGTTGGCTGTCCGGGAAAGGACTCCGCGATGTCGGCGAGGCCGACGCGAGACGCGACGGCGACCCCATTGAATTGGTGGAGCCCGTGAGCGGCAACCTCGTAGCCCGCGTCGACGAAGCGCTCCGTGGGGAACTGGTCGGGGCGGCACTTGATTTCTTGCATGGCGAGCACGTCGACATCGTGACGTTCGAGGAACTCTATGACCCGATCCACCCGAGCCCGAATCGGAGTTGACGTTCCATGTCGCGAGGCGCATGGTCCAACGCTACCCGCGCGGCCCTAGGCTTGACCCATGACCTGGGCGTTGGTGACCGGCGCGAGCGTCGGGCCTCGGCGCGGAGTTTGCGCGGCACCTCGCCGCCGACGGAATGAGCGTCGTCCTGGTGTCGCGCGATGAGGCGCAGCTGGGTGTCGTCGCGCGCGAGGTCGAGGCCCTTGGCGTTCAGGCCGAAGTCCTCGCGGCGGACCTCGCCGTGCGGTCGGACGTCGAACGGGTCGCGCGGCGGCTCGCGAGCGAGGCATCCCCGGTCGACGTGCTCGTCAACAACGCGGGATTCGGCCTTCGCGCCGGGTTCCTCTCCTCGACGGACGAGGAACTCGATGAGGCCTTGGATGTGATGGTCCGCGCCGTCATGATCCTGTCTCACGCGGCGGCCGCCGCGATGGTTCCGCGAGGTGCTGGCCGCATCATCAACGTCTCGTCGATCGCGTCCGTGATCCCCGGAGGATCGTATTCGGCACACAAGGCATGGGTGCTCGCGTTCTCGGAGTCCCTCGCGGTGGAGCTCCGGCGCACGGGGGTGAGGGTCACCGCCGTGTGTCCCGGCCTCGTTCACACCGAGTTTCACGCCCGCGCCTCCCTGGACTTTGTTGGACTGCCGTCCGCGGCCTGGTTGACGTCGCCACACGTCGTGAGGTCGGCGCTAGAGGGCTCGCGGCGGGGCCGGGTCGTGGTCATACCCTCGGCGCGGTACGGGGCCCTGTGGGCCGCGGCGCGGATGGTCCCGCGCGCGTGGATTCGGCGCATCGCTGGCGGTCGCGCCCGCGCCTCGCGGACGAAGTCTGGACCCCAGCACGGCGCCCGCGGCTAGGCTGGGCCCATGATGCAAGGAAGCCCGCGCGAGCGACTGCGCGAATTGATCCTCGAACTGGCCGTTATCCGCGGACGCGTGACCCTTTCGTCGGGCCGCGAGGCGGACTACTACATCGACCTTCGAAGGATCACGCTTCATCACGAGGGCGCCCCGCTCGTCGGACACCTCCTCCTCGAACAACTCGGTGTCGAGGGGTTTGGGCCCGGCACCGTCGACGCCGTTGGCGGCCTCACCCTGGGCGCGGACCCCATCGCGGCCGCGATGCTTCACGCCTCGGCGGCTCGCGCACGCGACCTCGACGCGTTCGTCGTCCGCAAGGAGGTTAAGGACCACGGCCTCCAACGACGCATCGAAGGCCCGGACGTTGAGGGCAAGCGGGTGGTCGTGGTCGAGGACACGTCGACCACGGGAGAGTCCGCCCTTACCGCCGTCGCGGCCTTGCGCGAGGCTGGCGCAACGGTGCTTGCCGTCGCCGTGATCGTCGATCGGGAGACGGGTGCTCGCGAGGCGGTCGAGGCGCAGGGCCTCCCCTACCTTTACCTCTTCCGCCGGGCGGAATTGGGTCTCGAGGCCTGATGAACTACCGGTTCTCGGCGGGCGGAATCGCCTCCGCCTTGATCGGGATCCTCAGCCTGGGCGCCTACTGGGCCTTCGAGCTCGGCATCGTGCCCGTCACGGGGACGCTGCCGTTCAACCTCGTCATTGGCGCCTTCTGCGCGGCCGTCGCGTTGGGCGGCGTACGACTACTTCTGGCTCCAGCACCGCCATGAGCGGGCGTTGAGGGCCTTCGCGGACCACATCGACGGCTGGGAGTACGCGCCTCGAACGCTCGCGTTCGCCGGCCACTTCCGCGCCTTTCCCTTTGACGTCGGGGTGAATCCGCGCGACGTCAACGTGGTCAGCGGCCCCTACAACGGCTTCGCGTGCGCGTCCTTCACCCACCAGTACGACGAGCGAAAGAAGGACGACGAATTCCCGGGACCCGCGCTCGTGGCAGATCGATGTCGTCGCACTGGCCTATCCGCTCGCGAAGATCGACATCCTGCCTGATGACCTCCTGGCCAAGTTCGCGAAGCTCCTCGGCGGTCAGGACATCGACTTTGAGAGCGCCGAATTCAACGCGGAGTGGAGAGTCAAGGCGGGCGACCGCAAGTACGCGCACGACATCGTTCATCCGCGCCTCATGGAGCGACTCCTGCGGTACGACGCGCAAGGCCTCGCCATTCGTATCGAGGGTCCTACGTCTACTCCTGGGCACGTGGGCAGGCGGGGTCCCGAGGACCTCGCGCTCAGGCTCGGAGTGCTCACGGCCATCGCGCGGCTGATCCCGGACTTCGTGTTCCGGGAGTTCAAGGAGGTCCACGACCGCCTCGCCGAGGCCGAGCGCAAGCGAGAGGAGGCCGCGCCGGAGTGGGCGAAGACGCCGGGTGCGCTCACCGGCGGGCGCTACACGCGAGCTTGGACGCGAGGAGTATCCGGCAGATGCAGTTGCGCGACATCGCGGGAGGCGAGTGGGAACCCGCGCGCGAGGAAGGCTCGGGCTCCAGGCGCTGGGACGCCCCCCCAGAGGACCCGAACGCCACGGGCTCGGCTTAGGCGCGGTCAACCCAACGCGCACGCCCTGGGCATTCTGTGCCCGGTCCCGCTAGCATCGCGTTAGGTACGAGACCCGAAGAAAGGTTCGTCATGCTTCCTGCAATCATCATCCTGGCCGTCGTCGTCCTCGTCGTGCTGTGGGCGGTCGGTCAGTACAACGGCCTTGTCAAGCTACGCAACCTGGTCCAGGAGGCGTGGCGCCAGATTGACGTCGAGCTTCAGCGCAGGCACGACCTCATCCCCAACCTTGTCGAGACGGTCAAGGGATACGCGAAGCACGAGAAGGGAACCTTCGAGGAGGTCACGAAGGCCCGCGCCGTTGCCGCGGCGCCGGGCTCGGGGCCGGCGGAGCAGGCGGCGCAGGAGAACGTCCTGACCCAAGCGCTCGGCAAGCTCTTCGCCGTCGTCGAGAACTACCCGGACCTCAAGGCGAACGTCAACTTCCAGCAGTTGCAGGCGGAGCTGACCAACACCGAAGACCGCATCGCGGCGGGGCGGCGGTTCTACAACGCGAACGTCCGGACGCTCAACACCAAGGTGGAGACCGTTCCCGACGAACATCGTCGCGGGGATGTTCGGCTTCCACAAGGCGGAGTACTTCGAGACGGCCGACGAGGCCACCCGCCAGGCGCCCAGCGTCGCCTTCTAGGCGTCGGCCTTCGCCAACCGCCCCGCCTCGACGCGGTGGCGGATCCATTCGACGATGATCGGAATGAGCGAGACGAGCAGGACGAGCCCCACGGCGATTTCGTAGTGGTCCTTCACGAAAGCGACCGAGCCGAGCGAGAATCCCAGCAGCGTGACGCCGACGCCCCAGACCAGCGCCCCGATCACGTTGAACATCGCGAAGTGCCGGTAGGGCATCTTGCCCACGCCGGCCGCGACGGGGATGTAGGTCCGCACGAACGGCACGAATTGGCCGAGCACGATCGCCCTGCCGCCGTACTTCTCGAAGAAGGCGTGCGTCTTGTCGACGTTGGACTTCTTGAAGATGCGGCCGTCCGGTCGGCTGAAGATCCTCGGCCCGACGAGTCGGCCGATCAGGTAGCCACTCTGCGGACCGGCGACGGCCGCGAGACCCGTGATCGTCACGACGAGCCCGATCGGCATCGTGATCGTGTCATTCGCGGTGAACACGCCGGCGGTGAACAGCAGTGTGTCTCCCGGCAGAAGCGGAAAGAGCAGCCCCGTCTCGATGAACTCGACGGCCGCGACTCCCCAGACGGCCCAGGAGCCGAACCAGGCAAGAAGGGTTTCTGGGTCCATCCACGAGGGCCCGAGTGTGGGCGCGAGGTAGGTCATCACCCGGACAGCCTACGGCTCCCAGGGCTCTCGCGAGCGCGTCGGGCGGTGCGCTCCGCTCCGGGAGGGCGTGAGGCGCGCTAGCATCCAAACGTGGATGGGCAACTGGCCGCCGCAGCGACGTTCGTCGCGCACGCCCGTGCGTGGCGCTCGGGGCGCGCGCCCAAGCCGCTCTACGGAAACCTCGCGGCGTTCCGCCACGCCCATGAGTTGTACTTCGACACGCCCGTCGGACTGGTCATCCCCGGCCACGAGCGGTATCGACCCAAGGACGTCAGCCGGTGGCTTGACTGGATTCCGCGGGCGGGGCCACGTGACCTGCGCGTCGGCGTCGTCGGGGGCGTGATTCGCGACGACGCCCTTCCCGGAAAAGGCGCGCATGGCGACGTTCACGCCGTTCAGTTTCACCGTGGTCGACACGCGTGGACGCGCCATCGGCCTGGGTCTCCGCAGCGCGAGCCCGTGACGACCACGAAGAACTTGCGCGGACTGTGGATCGTCCACTTCGTGCACGCGGATGACGCGTCGCTCGCGCCCGACCTCTCCGTCGAGGACGCAACGCGCCATCTCCAGGCGGTGATCCTCGTCGCTCTCGACCACGCGCGCCGGGAGCCCCGGCTCGCCCAGTGGGCCGGATCGCTTGAGCGGGCGCTCGCGGCACTCGCGGGCTCCGGCCCGCCTCACGGGCCGTTCGATGTCCTCCCCGACTACGGCTACACGGACGAGGCGGTGCGCCTCGTGACCGGCGTTCACTATGCGTGGATCCTGGGGGGCGAGGGGTCGTGGAGCGACTACGAGCCGCGGAGCAAGCCGGACGCGAGGCTCCACGACCGGACGATGACCGAGCTCTACGCGTGCCTGATCGAGGGAATGCTCGCCGCCGTCAACGACGGGCTGGCCGAGTGACGGCGGTGTCGCCAGGGCACGAGTCGGAGGTGGGGGTGGGCCCGTGGGTCGGCGACCGGCCCGAGGGTGACTGGTGGGACGCGGAACTCCTGCGCGACGGGGATCGGCGCAACGTCGTCGACCGCTATCGGTACTGGACTATGGAAGCTATCGTCGCGGACCTCGACGCGCGCAGGCATCCGTTCCACGTCGCGATCGAGAACTGGCAGCACGACCTCAACATCGGATCCATCGTGCGCACCGCCAACGCCTTCCTCGCCGCGGAGGTCCACATCGTGGGTAACCGCCGGTGGAATCGGCGGGGCGCGATGGTGACGGATCGGTACCAGCACATCCGCCACCACCCCGAGGCCGCCGACCTCGCCCGGTGGGCGGCGGCCGAGGGCCTCCCCATTATCGGCATCGACAACATGCCGGGCTCCGTCCCGCTTGAAGCCTTCACCCTGCCGCGCGCCTGCGTGCTCGTCTTCGGGCAGGAGTCCGTGGGGCTCTCCGAGGCGGTGCGGGAAGTGGCGGTCGAGACCCTCGCGATCGCCCAGTACGGAAGCACGCGCTCCATCAACGCCGCCGCCGCGGCAGCGATCGCGATGCACGCGTGGGTGCGGCAGTATGGCGACATGACGACGGGGCACCGCGGGTGAGTGAACGTTGATCCCTCCAACGGTCGCGAAGTGGGTGACGCGCGGCTTCATCGCGCTTGCGGTGGCCCTGTTCGCGGCGACGTTCGCCTATCTGATGACCAGGACGGGTCCCACGAGCGTCGGTCCCGACGGCGGAACCGCGATATCCGTGTCCGCGGCAGAGATGCGCACCGCCTCACTCCTGTTCTCCTCCACGGCGTGGAGCATCTGCGTCGCGATGGGATCCCGCGTGCTCGCGAGCTCCTCGACCGCCGCGACGCGGGCGCTGATCGGGATTCTGGGGCCTGTCGGCATGGCCGTGGCGTTCGCCGTTCCCGTCGTGTGGACCGCTGGCATGGAGAGCCTGGCGATTCCCATCGTGATCGCCGGGATGGCGCTCGTCGTGGTGTCGAGGGTTCTGACCTTCGCGTTCTTCGGCGCGAAGGAGGCATTCGAGGAAGTCGGGCGAGGCATCGGCGCGCTCAGGGAACAACTGGGCGGCGGGTCGGCGCCGCCGCAGGATCCGCCGCAGGACCCACCGCCCGTCCGGGCTCAAGGTCCCGTGACCGCGCGAGCCCCCATCTGACACAATGGGGGCGGACAAATCCGCATCGAACGCAGGAGACACGCATGGCCATCGCCACCCCCGAGTCCTACAACGCAATGCTCGACGCCGCCAAAGCGGGCGGGTACGCGTTCCCGGCCATCAACATCACGTCGTCGTCGACCGTGACGGCCGCGATCCAGGGCTTCGCGGAGGCGGAGTCCGACGGCATCATTCAGGTCTCCGTCGGCGGAGGCCAGTACGCGTCCGGCGCCACGATCAAGGACCAGGTCGCGGGCTCACTCGCGCTCGCCGCGTACGCGCGCGAGGTTGCGCACAACTACGGCGTCACCATCGCCCTGCACACGGACCACTGCGCCAAGGAGTACATCGACACCTGGATCAAGCCGATCATCGCGCTGTCGACCGAGCGGGTCGCGCGCGGCGAGGAGCCCATCTTCCAGTCGCACATGTGGGACGGCTCGGCCGTTCCCATGGCCGAGAACCTCACCATCGCGCAGGAGCTCCTCGACCTGTGCGGCAAGGCGCACGCGATCCTCGAGGTCGAGATCGGCGTCGTCGGCGGCGAGGAGGACGGCGTCAAGGCGGAGATCAACGAGAAGCTCTACACGACGGCCGAGGACGGCCTCGCGACGGTCGAGGCCCTCGGAACCGGCGAGAAGGGCCGGTACCTGACGGCCCTCACGTTCGGCAACGTCCACGGCGTCTACAAGCCCGGCGCCGTCAAGCTCCGCCCCGAGATCCTCGGCGAGATTCAGGCCGAGGTGGGAAAGAAGGTCGGCAAGGACAAGCCGTTCGACCTCGTCTTCCACGGCGGCTCCGGCTCCACCTCCGAGGAGATCGCGGAGGCGGTCAGCCACGGCGTCATCAAGATGAACGTCGACACCGACACCCAGTACGCTTACACCCGGCCCGTGGTGGAGCACATGTTCCGCAACTACGACGGCGTTCTCAAGATCGACGGCGAGGTGGGCAACAAGAAGGCCTACGACCCGCGCGCCTGGGGCAAGTTGGCCGAGGCCGGCATGGCGGCCCGGGTCGTCCAGGCGTGCGAGCAGCTCGGAAGCGCCGGCAAGAAGATCAAGTAACGCGACCGCGACGAGGGTCCCCGCGGTCGCGTAGCCGCGGGGACCTTTCGCGTGTGAGGAGGGCATTATGCCCGGAGTGATTCTGGTCGGAGCCCAATGGGGCGACGAGGGCAAGGGGAAGGCGACCGACCTCCTCGGCTCCCGCGTCGACTACGTCGTCAAGTACAACGGCGGGAACAACGCGGGCCACACCGTCGTGATCGGCGGCGAGACCTACGCCCTCCACCTCCTGCCCTCGGGCATCCTCTCCCCGGGCTGCACCCCCGTCATCGGCAACGGCGTCGTCGTGGACCTCGGCGTCCTGTTCGGCGAGATCGACGCGATCCAGGAGCGCGGCGTCGACGCCTCGGGCCTCCTCATCTCGTCGGCCGCCCACGTCATCACCCAGTACTCGCGGACGATGGACAACGTGACCGAGCGCTTCCTCGGCTCGCGCAAGATCGGGACGACCGGTCGGGGCATCGGGCCGGCGTACGCGGACAAGATCAGCCGTGTCGGCATTCGCGTGGGCGACCTGTTCGACGAGGCCCTGCTCCGCGAGAAGGTTGAGGGTGCGCTCGAGCAGAAGAACCACCTGCTCGTGAAGGTATACAACCGCCGCGCGATCACCGTCGACGAGATCGTCGACGAGCTCTTGTCCTATGTTCCGCGCCTCGAACCGATGGTCACCGATACGTCGCTCGTCCTGAACCAGGCGCTCGACCGCGGTGAGACGGTTCTCTTCGAGGGCGGCCAGGCGACGATGCTCGACGTCGACCACGGGACGTACCCCTTCGTCACCTCGTCGAATGCGACGGCCGGGGGCGCGTGCACCGGATCGGGCGTCGGCCCCACCCGCATCGACCGCGTGGTCGGGGTCGTCAAGGCGTACACGACGCGCGTGGGCGAGGGCCCCATGCCGACCGAGCTCCTCGATGAGTCGGGCGAGCGCCTGCGGTCGGTCGGCCACGAGTACGGAACGACCACGGGCCGGCCCCGCCGCTGCGGCTGGTACGACGCCGTGGTCGCCCGGTACGCCACTCGCGTCAACGGCCTCACGGACTTCGTCCTGACGAAGCTCGACGTCCTGACGGGGCTCGAGACGATCCCGGTGTGCGTCGCGTACGACGTCGACGGGGTGCGCCACCAGGATCTCCCCCTCGACCAGTCGATGTTCGGCGCGGCGGTACCCGTGTACGAGGAATTCGAGGGTTGGAGCGAGGACATCTCCGGCGCCCGGACGTTCGAGGACCTCCCGCCCGCCGCCCAGAAGTACGTGCTCGCGCTCGAGGAGGCGTCGGGGTGCCGCATGAGCGTCATCGGCGTCGGCCCCGGGCGCGACCAGATCGTGGTGCGCACCGACCTGCTCGGCGACTAGGCGCGTCGACACCCCCTCGATACGCCGCGAGTTGCCCCGGTAGAGTGGCGCCCGTGAAGGTTCTCATCGTCGGTTCCGGTGCTCGTGAGCACGCCATCGCCCGCTCTCTTCGAGCCGATGCCGGGGTGACCAAGCTTCACGCCGCGCCCGGCAATCCCGGCGTCGGCCACGTCGCGGAACTCCACGACGTTGACCGCCTCGGACCCCGCGGCGGTCGCGGCCCTCGCGTCGAAGCTCGGCGTCGACCTCGTCGTCATCGGCCCGGAGGCTCCCCTGGTGGCCGGGGTGGCCGACGCGGTGCGCGACGCGGGTATCGCGTGTTTCGGGCCGAGCGCCGCCGCCGCGATGCTCGAGGGATCGAAGGCGTTCGCGAAGGAGATCATGTCCGCCGCCGGCGTCCCGACAGCGGCCGCGCGGCTCTGTTCCAACGCCAAGCAGCTCGGGGCGGCGCTCGACGAATTCGGAGCGCCGCACGTCGTGAAGGACGACGGCCTCGCGGCGGGAAAGGGCGTCGTCGTCACCCGCGACAGGGCCGCGGCCCTGGCCCACGGAGAGGCCGTGTTCGCGCGCGGGCGGCAAGGTGGTCGTCGAGGAGTTTCTCGACGGCCCCGAGGTTTCGCTCTTCTGCGTCTGCGACGGCGAGGCGGTCGTTCCCCTGGAACCCGCGCAGGACTTCAAGCGCATCGACGACGGCGACGAGGGCCCCAACACGGGAGGGATGGGCGCCTATAGCCCCCTTCCGTGGGCGCCTCCGACGCTCGTGGAGGAGGTCGTGGAGCGCGTCGCCCGTCCCACGATCGCGGAAATGGCGAAGCGGGGGACCCCGTTCCAGGGCGTCCTCTACTGCGGTCTCGCGCTCACGGCCAAGGGCGTCAAGGTGATCGAATTCAACGTCCGCTTCGGCGACCCCGAGACCCAGTCCGTGCTCGCGCGCCTCAGGACCCCCCTGTCCGTCCTCCTTCACGCGGCCGCCACCGGCGGGCTCGGCCGCATGGCGCCCCTCGAGTGGAACGCGGAGAGCGCCGTCACGGTCGTCATCGCGGCGAGCGGGTACCCGGCGGCGCCGCGCACCGGGGACCGCGTCGTCGGCACCGAGGACGCCGAAGGCGAGGCAGACGTGCATGTGCTCCAGGCGGGAACCGGGATGGACGCCGAGGGCAACCTGATTTCTTCCGGCGGCCGCGTCCTGTCGATCGTCGGCACGGGCCCGAGCCTCGCCGCAGCCCGGGAGCGCGCATACGCGGGCGTCTCCCGCATCGTTCTTGACGGCTCCCATCACCGCACCGACATCGCCCTCGCAGCCGCCAACATGGAGGAATGACGACAATGAACGCCCCGACCCTTCCCGTCGCGCCCGAGCTTCCCGGCTGGCGCCACGTCTACTCGGGCAAGGTCCGCGACCTGTACGAACCCGTCGAACCCCACCCGCGGGGCGACGTCGTCCTTGTGGTGGCGTCCGACCGCATCAGCGCATACGACTGGGTTCTGCCCACCACCATTCCCGGCAAGGGAGAGGTCCTCACCGCGCTGAGCCTCTGGTGGTTCGACCAGGTGCGCGACCTTGTTCCCAACCACACCGTCGAGGCCCCCGTTCCCGACGCCGTCGCGGGGCGCGCGATGGTGGTGACTCGGCTCGAGATGTTTCCCGTGGAGTGCATCGCCCGCGGCTACCTCACGGGCTCCGGCCTCGTCGAGTACAACGAGCTCGGGTCCGTCTGTGGCGTCCCGCTTCCCGCGGGGCTCGTGGATGGCTCGCGCATCGAGACCCCGATCTTCACGCCCACGACCAAGGCCGACCTTGGCGAGCACGACGAGAACGTCACGTTCGACGGCGTAGTGGAGACCGTGGGGGCGGAGGCGGCGGGCGCGCTCCGCGACCTCACCCTGTCCGTGTACGGCCGCGCGCGAGAGATCGCGTCCGAGCGGGGGATCATCCTCGCCGACACCAAGTTCGAGTTCGGTCGCGACGGGGCGGGCCGGGTGGTGCTCGGCGACGAGGTGCTCACCCCCGACTCGTCCCGCTTCTGGCCAGCCGACTCCTGGGAGCCGGGCCACGCCCAGCCGAGCTTCGACAAGCAATTCGTCAGGGACTGGCTGACGTCGCCGGCGTCGGGCTGGGACCGCAAGTCCGGCGAGGCTCCGCCCCCGCTTCCCGAGGATGTTGTCGAGAAGACGCGGGCGCGCTACCTCGAGGCGTACGACAGGCTCGTCCGCAACTAGCGCACCCGCGCCGGACGCTTGTCGCCCACGAACTCCTCGATCATCCGTGGCCAGGGCGTCGGCTCGATTTCGAATGCCTCCCGCGCCGCGGAGTCGTCCGCGACGAACGGCGCCTCGTACTGATACAGGAGCGAGACGACGGGACGGAGGACGGGCACGACGGGCCGAAGCGACCACATCAGCGGCTTGGGGAGCGGCCTCACGCGCTGGCGCTCGAGGCCCGCGGCGTCGGCGACGTCGTCCATCAGTTCCTGCTGGGAGCGCGGGGCGTTGCTCGGGACGTGCCACGCCCGACCGTGTGCGGACGGAGTGTTCGCCGCGATCGCGAGCGTCAGCGCCATGTCTCCCGGATAGGTCCACGTCGCCGGGACGGTGACGTTCCCGAGGCCACGGGGCGACCTCCCCGCGCGCAAGGCGGCGAGCCCGCGCGCGAAGTATGACTGAACGCCGGCGCCGACGTAGTTGCCGCCGCGCGCCTCCACGACGCGCACCCGTCCGGTCCGGTGCGCCGCGAGCGCGTCCAGCCACATGTCGCGACGGACCCGCCCGTTTGGGGCCGTCGCGTCGAGCGGGTGGTCCTCGGTGATGAGGCCGTCGACCGGGCCGTACGCGTAGAAGTTCCCGGCCGTCGCGAGGACCGCGCCGTGCGCCTCCGCGGCCCCGAGGATGCTCGCGGCAAGCGGCGGCCATACCTGCGTCCACCGGTGATACTGGGCGGGATTTGCCGCGTTGTACACGACGGCCGCGCCGCGGGTCGACGCGCGCAGGGCATCGACGTCAGACGCGTCGCAGGCGATGGCGTCCGCCCCGTCGACGGCGATGCCCGAGCGGGTGATGACGCGAACGCTCGCCCCGGCGCCTGTCAGGACGCGGACGAGGTGCCGCCCCACCGGTCCCGACCCGATGACGACGTGTTCGCCGCTCAGTGGTTCGACTCTCATGGTGTGTCTCCCGATTGTGCTCGCTAGGCGCCACGCTAGCGACGGAGACCGTCGCGCCGAATCGGCCGCGGGAGGGAGAGGGATCGCCCTGAGGAGGGAGGTGGCCCCTCCTCCAGACGGGCTACGTTCCGACGGGGAACGTGCCCCACACCATGAACATGTGGGTGAAGAGCAGCAGGGAGAAGAACAACAGCGCGAGGACGAAGGGCGATGCGATCTCCTCGAACGCCGAGTACTCGCCCTTGCGCTTGCTGCGCCAGATGCTGAGGTAGACGCCGCGCGCGAGTGCGACGGCCCCCGGCACGCCGAGCACCGCCCAGAGAGCCAGGCTCGTCTTCTGCTCGAAGGTCACGTCGCAAGCGTAGGGCTTCGGGGGACGGTGCGCTCGGTGAGGCGAGTAGCGCGCGCGGGCGGCGCGACGTAGCGTCGAGACATGATTACCGTGGGCGTTGACCTCTCCTCCCAGTCCGCGGACACCGCGATAGCGGTGATCGACTGGGGCTCGGTCTCGCCGCGGCTCACCCAGCTGGAAGTCGGGGTCGACGACGAGACGATCCTTGAGGCGGCCCGGGAGGCGCAGGCGGTCGCGATCGCCGCCCCCTTCGGGTGGCCGGATCCCTTCCTCGAGTTCATCGTGAGCAATCGAACGGGGTTCGTGCCGAACCCCCGGAGGGTCGCGACGACGAGCGGCCGCAACAGGATCATGTACAGGACGACGGACCAGAGGCTCAAGGAGATGCTCGGACTCAAGCTCCTGCCGTCCACCGCGAGCAGCATGGCTGCCCAGACGTTGCGGTGTGCCGGCCTTCTGGCGCGGATGCGCGAGATGGGGATCGAGGTTACCCGCGCAGGAGGAGGGAGGGTCTTCGAGGCGTACGCCCCCGCGAGCCTCGTCGCGTGGGGTCTTGACGAGCCGAAGTACAAGACGACGCCGGCGGCTCGCGTGCGGATCGTCGAGCAGGCGTCGCGTCGGGTCTCGCTCGATCTCGCGGACCACCGTGCCACGTGCCTGGAATCCGACGACGCTCTCGATGCGCTGATCTGCGCGCTGACCGCTCGTGCCGTCGCGCTCGGACTGTGGCGTGCCCCGCTCGATCCGGACGAGGTGGAACACGCTCCCACCGAAGGCTGGGTGTGCATCCCGAGCGGCACGGTCGATGAACTCCGCGGCGATCGCGAGGTGCGGGAGAGCCGTGACCCGGCTGGCGAGGCGCCCCGATAGACTCGGCGCATGGCAACGATCGTCGTCCACGTCATGCCCAAGCCCGACCTTCTCGACCCACAAGGCAAGGCCGTCGGCTCGGCTCTCCCTCGCCTCGGATTCACGGGATTCACCGGCGTGCGCCAGGGCAAACGCTTCGAGCTGACGGTCGATGGTGAGGCGACGCCGGAACTCCTCGCGCAGGCGCGCGAGGCCGCCGAGACGCTGCTGAGCAATCCCGTGATCGAGGACGTCGTCGCCGTGGAGGTTCAGGACGCGTGAGCGCGAAGATCGGCGTCGTCACCTTCCCCGGCTCCCTTGACGACCGCGACGCCGCGCGCGCCATCCGCATCGCCGGCGCCGAGCCCGTCGCCCTGTGGCACGGTGACGCAAGCCTTCATGGCGTCGATGCCGTCATGCTCCCTGGTGGCTTCAGCTACGGCGACTACCTGCGCGCGGGCGCGATCTCGCGTTTCGCCGACGTGATGGCCTCGATTGTCGACGCGGCGAAGGGCGGCATGCCCGTGCTCGGCGTCTGCAACGGATTTCAGATCCTGTGCGAGTCCCACCTCCTACCCGGCGCGATGATCCGCAACGACCACCTGCACTTCGTCTGCAAGGACCAGGTGTTGGAGGTGGAAAACGCGGACACCGCCTGGACCCGCGACTACGCCGTGGGCGACCGCATCGCGATCCCGCTCAAGAACCAGGACGGCCAGTACATCGCCGACGCGAAGACGCTCGACGCGCTCGAGGCCGAGGGCCGGGTGGTCTTCCGGTACCGGGACGGCAACCCCAACGGCTCGGCGCGCGACATCGCGGGGGTGACGAACGAGCGCGGCAACGTCGTGGGCCTCATGCCCCACCCGGAGCACGCGTGCGAGCCGGGCTTCGGGCCGGACTCCCGCGAGGCGGGCCGCGGCGGCACGGACGGGCTCGGCTTCTTCACCTCGGCGATCGCCTCGGTACTCGCGCGGGCCTAGCCCGGCGCGCCGCCCGGGGAGGCGGGCGCAGGCGCGCGTCGGGCGCCGCCGGGCCGTGACCAAGCCCACAGGCCCACGAGTTGCGGCGCCCGCCGGGCGGGTCAAGGATCGTTTTAGGACGATTCGTCCGGACCGAGGTGTTCTGGAGATGGCCGCATCGCTTGTCCGAACAAGGATTGCCGCCGTTGCCGTCGCAACAGCGGTCCTCTCGGCCGTTCTGGTGGCAACGCCGGCGCGCGCGGTGCTCACCGGCGCGACCTCCACGACGACCACGACGGTGTCCGCCGGTGCCACAACAGCGCTCGCCGGGATGTCCGTCACGGCGGATGCGTCTGAGGACCTCTCCGTCACGGCATCGACGTCCATCGGAACCCTGACTGTCGACACGACAACGGGCATCGCTCTCGCGTACGGCTACACGGCAACGGGGGCGGAAGTATCGTTCACGGGAACCGGGACGCAGGTGAGCGCCGCACTGGCGTCGATTCAGCTCACCGTGCCCGCCGCGGCCAAGGGATCGAGCGCGACGGTCGCGCTTGTCGCGCAGGGCGGGACGAGCATCGCCGTCTATAGCGCGGACACGGGGCACTACTACGAGTATGTGGCGAGCCCAGGGATCTCGTGGTCCGGGGCGCGAACGGCGGCCCAGGGCCGGACTTTCGCGGGCCAGAGCGGCTACCTGGCGACCGTTCCGAGCGCCGCGGTCAATTCGCTCATCACGAACAAGATTCCCGGCGCGCTCAACGTGTGGATCGGCGGTCAGGCGATCGCGAACTTCGGGGGTTACGCGCGGTCGTGGCAGTGGATGGACGGGCCGCTCGCGGGAACCGAATTCACGCGATGCTCGGACGCTGGAGGCTCGTGCGACTACGTGGACAGCGCGGCGTTCTACCAGAACTGGGCGTCGGGCGAGCCCAACAACTGGTCGAACAGCGAGGAGTCCGTCGTCACGAACTGGGGCGCGGCCAATGGCCTGTGGAATGACCTCGCGGACGTCACCGCCTCCACGGCTGGGTACGTCGTCGAGTACGGGGATCTGGTGTACGGATCGACGGGCTTCGCGGGAACCTACAGCGACAGCTCGTCGGTAGCCATTGTGGGGGTGCCCGATCCGCCGACGGGCGTGTCCGCGACGGCGGGCCTTGGCGAGGCCGTCGTATCGTTCACGGCGCCGTCCAATGATGGCGGGTCGGCGATTGACGGATACCTCGTCACGGTGACGCCCGGTGGCGCGACGACGGCGTGCGCGACGAGTCCGTGTACCGTATCCGGGCTGACCGGCGCGCAGACGTACACGTTCGGAGTCCAGGCCCACAACGCCTACGGGTACTCCACCACGGCGTCCTCGTCCGCAACCACGATCGGCCTCGCGCCCTCAGCACCGACCGGGTTCTCGAGCACTGCCGTCGTGGGTGCCGGATACACCGACGTCGTCGTCTCCTCGGGATATCCGTCGCCCACGTATGCGGTCTCCGGCGGCGCGCTTCCCGACGGCCTGGCGCTGGATCCCACGACCGGGGCGATCACGGGGACGCCACTGACGTCGGGCGCATGGTCCGCGACCATTGCCGCGACGAACACTTACGGCTCCGCGACGTCGGCCTTCTCGGGCACGACCGAGGTGGCGCCGACGATCTTGACCACCGATCTGGGGACGCTGACCTGGGGCGTGCCGGTCGACTGGTATCTCGGGGTCGACGGCATCCCCGCGGCGGCCCTGTCGGTGGCGTCCGGGGCCCTGCCATCCGGGCTTGTTCTCGACGCGGATGGACGGCTTCACGGCACGCCAGATGCGGTCGGCACCTACACCGTGTCCGTTGCGGCGACCAACACCCACGGCACGGACAATCGGGCCTTCAGCGGGACGGTGGCGATGGCAACGGCGCCCGCACCGACGATCGCGGGCATCACGTCGGGGGACGGCATCCTGTCGGTCGCGTTCGTTCCGCCGGCATCGTCGGGAGGCGGCACGATCCTCACGTACTGGTACTCGATCGACGGGGGTGCGACCTGGCTTCCTCGTTCGTCCGGCACGGACGAAAGCCCGCTGACCATCGTGGGGTTGACCAATGGCACGACCTACGAGGTGATGGTGCTCGCCGTCAACGGCGCGGGCTCCGGGGTCCCGTCGAATCTCATGACGGGCCGGGCGGGCTCGGGAACGTTGTCCGCGACCGGCCTGGGTATCGGCGCCGTGCGCCTGTCGCTCCTGCTCGTTTGCGCCGGGCTCTCGCTGGTGATGCTTGCTCGACGCCTCAGGCGCTCGTGGGGCACCCCGTCGCCTTAGCGCCAGCCGAGAGCGGGGGCGACGTCCTTGACGATTACCTCGAACGAGTGTCGGTTGTGCTCCACGCCGATCTGGTTCGGCACCGTGACGAGAAGGGTGTCGGCAGCCTCGATCCCGTCGTCCTTGGCGAGCTCCGCCGCGATCTTGTCCGGCGCCCCGACGTAGGTGCGGCCGAAGGTGGCGCGCGAGTTGTCGATGATGCCGACCTGGTCGCCGCCCCCGCCCATCGACTCCTGAAGCTCGATGGCGCCGAAGTAGGCGTTGTCCTCGGCGGTCGTGATCGGCAGGATGCTCCGGCTGACGCTGACGCGCGGCTCCCGCTTGTGGCCGGCGGCCTTGAACGCGTCGCGATACGCCTCGATCTGGCGCGCCTGGATCACCCCGAGCGGCTCCCCCGTCGCCTCGAGCACCAGGGTGGACGACATGAGGTTCATCCCGAGCTCGCCCACGCGCTTGGCGCTCTCGATGTTGCCCGCCCCGTACCAGATCCGCTCCGCGAGACCCGGGCTCAGCGGCGAGATCGGTAGCAGGCCGTCGACGAGGTGCGGGGCGTGCCCGTACGGCGTCGGGCTGGGCTCGGCGACGCCCTCGCCCGCGATCGCCTTGCGGAAGAGGGCGATGCGCTCCGCGGCGTCCTCCACGGGCATCGTGCCCTCGGGCAGCGGGTATCCGAATGCGCCGGGGCCGTCGGCGACGACCTCGGGGCTGCCGCGGGACACCCCGAGCTGGAGCCTGCCGCCGCTGATGAGGTCGGCCGTGCCGGCGAGCTCCGCCATGTAGAGCGGGTTCTCATAGCGCATGTTGATGACGCCTGTGCCGAGCTCGATGCGCGAGGTCCGCGCCGCCATGGCGGAGAGCAGGGGGAACGGCGAGGAAAGGTTCTGCTCGAAGTGGTGGACGCGGATCCACGCGCCGTCGAAGCCCACCTCCTCCGCGGCGACGGCCAGCTCGATCGTCGCGAGGACGGTCTCTTCCGCGGAGCGAACGCGCGAACCCGCGCCGCGCGACCAGTGTCCGAACGACAGGAATCCGATGTTCTTCACGTCGTCACAACGTCGGCGTCGGCCGGGAACATTCCGCGCCGGGTCGCGACGCCTGACCTCTCCGCGGGCTCGCTACGCTGTTTGCGTGCTTACCGTTCGTCGCGTCCCCTACGGAGATCCCGTCGCCGCGCGCCTGTGGGCCGACATGTGGGCCGAGATGGGGGAGCGGTACGGCGAGCTCGGCACGGCTTCGCACCTCAAGCCGGATGGCATCGTCGCGTCGCTCGTCGGGTACGTCGGCGACGAGCCGGTCGGGACCGTCGTCGTCCGGTTCAAGGCCTACGGAACCGACCCCCCGGCCGCCGAGATCAAGCGGATGTACGTGGTGCCCTCGCGGCGCGGCAATGGCCTGTCCCGCGTGCTCATGGGCGCAGCCGAGGACATCGCGCGGCGCACGGGCGCGACGCGGATCATCCTCGAGACCGGCACCGAGCAACCCGAAGCCGTCTCGCTCTACAAGGCGATCGGGTACCGCCCCATCCCCCGCTACGGGGAGTACAGCCACGACCGCCGCTCGCTGTGCTTCGCGAAGGAGCTTCCGACGCGCGTCCTCGTGGTCAACGGCACGATGGGCGCGGGAAAGAGCGCCGTTGCGTCCGCCCTCGGCGACCTTGTGGGTGTGCAGGGCGCGCGGTACGCCTGGATCGACGGCGACGCCCTGTGCCAGGCGGGCCCGGTGGATGCCGACGATCCCTTCAATCAGCGGCTGCTGTTCGACGCGCTGGCGGGTGCCGCACCGGCGTTTCGGTCGCGCGGGTTCGGGCTCGTGGCCGTTGCCCGCGTCGTCGAGGACGCCGAGGATCGCGAGCGGTACGCCCGCACCTTCGCGTCCGCGGGCGGTGCCGCGGATGTGACCCTCGTGCGGGTGAGGGCGCCGGAGGAGGTCCGATTCGCGCGCATCGACGCGCGGGAGCCGGAGGGGCCGTGGCGGGAGTTCGGTCGCGCGAGGACGGTGGAGCTCGACGCCCGCCTTGAGGAGCTTGATCTCGACGATTTCGCGTTCGACAACGGGGATCGCACCGCCGCCGAGACCGCGAGCTCCGTGGCCGAGGCGATTGGGTGGGGGCTCGGAACCTTCTAGCGGGATGGAAGGTGTCGCCGTATCCTGAGGCCATGAAGATCGGAGACCTCGCCGACGGCGCGGGCGTGAGCGCCAAGACCGTCCGCTACTACGAGAGCATCGGGCTCCTCGCCGAGCCCGAACGAACGGCGTCCAACTATCGCGATTACGGCGACGACGCCGCGGCTCGGCTTCGCTTCATCCGCGACTCCCAGGCGGCCGGCCTGACGCTCGCGGAGGTGGGATCGATCCTCGAGATGAAGGACGCGGGCCAGTCGACGTGCGGCCACACGACGCGACCTGGTGCACCGGCACCTCGCCGACATTGACGCCCAGATCGAGGCGCTCCAGGCGCAGCGCGCCGAGATGGTGGCGCTCGCCGAGCGCGCGGACGCCGTTGATCCGGGCGCGTGCACCGACCCGCACCGCTGCCAGGTGATCCAGGCGACCGCCGAGAGCGCGCACCAGCCGGGCGGGCGCCGCGTGCTCGCGCTCCAGAGCACGAGCTAGTCGCGCGCGGGGACCCTAGAGGTCGTTGCCCGCGTACGAGAGGTTGAAGCTCTTGTTCGTCACCGGGAAGTCCGGGAGGATCGTGTCCCGCATGGCGAGCGGAAGCGCTGGCCAGTTGAACCACGACGGGTCGACGACGCTCGCGCGCGTAAGCGTCCCGCTCCCGTCCGCCTCCACCCGGTGGACGATGGTCCCGCGCCATCCCTCGACGATGCCGACCCCGCTGCGAACGGGCGCCGCAGGCGCCGCGCGGCGCCTGCGCGGTGGCGCGACGGCCGCGTCGAGCCGCTCGAGGTCGACACCCTCGAGGGCGGCCGCGGCCTCCCGGACGAAGGCCGCGGAGTTGGCCACCTCGTGTACCCGGACGGCGAAGCGCGCAAGCACGTCCCCGTCCGTTCGAAGCACCGTCGGGACGGCAGGGCCGGACGTGGGTGGTCGACTCGGGCGTCGGTTGCGACCCCGCTGGCCCTCGCGACGTAGCCGAGGCAACCGAGGTCGAGCGCCTCGTCGCGGGTGAGGATGGCCGTGCCGGCGAATCGGTCGTACAGGATCGAGTTTGCCCGCGCCTGGGCCGCGACGTCGGCGAGGTCCTCGGCGAGCGCCGCGATGGCGCCGACGTCGGGCAGCGCGCGAAGTCGGACCCCGCCCGCGACGATCGCGCCGCGAAGGAGGCGGTGGCCCGTGGTGGCCTCGTTGATCCGCAGAAGCTCCTCGCGGATCCGTAGCGCGTGCGAGTTGGCGAGCGAGAAGCCCACGTCCATCGCGAGGGCGCCGATGTCCGCCGCGTGGTTGTAGAGCCGCTCGAGCTCGACCAGCATCGCGCGGGCGACGCGCGCGGGTTCCGGCACCGCCACCTGGAGCGCGTCCTCGACGGCGAGCACGTGGGCAAGGGCGTGCCCGGCGGAGGTGTCCCCGGAGATCCGCTCGGCGAGCGGGGTCGCCAGGAGCGCGTCCTCGCCCTCGAAGAGCTTCTCGATGCCTCGGTGGAGGAACCACAGGCGCGCCTTGAGCTTGATCACGCTCTCGCCGACCACGGAAAAGCGGAAGTGGCCCGGCTCGATCAGGCCCGCGTGGACAGGCCCGACGGGGACCTCGTATACGCCCGCGCCCTCCACCTCCACGAACGGGAAGGGCTCGCGGTCCGCGAACGGCGGGAGGGGCCCGGCGTCGGCGCGCATGGGGTGCCAGCCGGACGGCCAGTGGGCGTGCCGGATGAGCCGGTGCGGGAGGGGGTGATCGGTCGCGACGACGCCGAACAGGTCGTGCATGGCCCTCTCGAAGCGCGACGCAGGAAAGGAGAGGGCGCCGAGCGACGGCACGCGCGGGTCACTCGCCGGGACGGTGACGTGAAGCTCGACCCGGCGATCGGGCGCGCCCGCGAGGAAGAGGTACACGACGCGGATCGCGGAACCCTCGTCGTGGGCGGCGACCATGCCGAGGCGGTAGCCCTCGGCCAGGAGCGCGCCGGCGCGCGCGACGAGATCGGCGGTCCGCACCGGCTCCGCCACCCTCGCGTGGCCGACGCGCGCGACGCTTGCGGGACGGCGGGCGGTCACGAGAGCGCCCCAAGGGCCGAGGCGGCGGCGTCGAGAAGCCGGGCGAGGGGAGGGCTCGCGAGCCCGAGCGCGGCGCTGATCACGATGCCGGCGACGAGCGCGTAGGCGATGGAGCGCGGGGGCGAGAACGCGGCATCGTCTCCGTCCGCCGCGCCGAGCATCATCTGGGACCCGGCGCGCACGAGCCCGGTAAACGCGATCGCCATCAGGACGAGCATCACCGCGAGCAGCCATCCCGAGCCGCCCGCGGTTAGCGCCCGGGCGATGCCCCACTCGCTCGCGAACATCGCGAAGGGCGGCAGGCCGAGGAGCACGACGAGGCCCACCGCGAACGACCCCCCGACCAGGGGCGAGCGGGAGATCACCGCGCGAACGCCCGCGATCGCCGTCGATCCGTGCGCGCGCTGAATGCTCCCGGAGGAGAGGAACACGAGCGACTTCGCGACGCCGTGACCGAGGACGTGGAGGAGGAGGGCCGCGACCGCGAGGCGGGTGCCGAGGGCGGCCGCGATGGCGACGATTCCCATGTTCTCCATCGACGAGTACGCGAGCATGCGCTTGAAGTCCGTCTGCACCACCAGGAGTAGCGCGGCGACGGCGAGCGTGAGAAGACCCGTGACGATGAGGCCCACCCTCATGAAGCCCGCGCCGAGCGTGATGTCGACGATCGACTTGACGCGGAGCAGGGCATAGAAGGCCACGGAGAGCAGGACGCCGCTCATGAGTGCGGAGACCGGCGCCGGGGCCTGGCTGTGGGCGTCCGCGAGCCACGTGTGGAAGGGGACGAGGCCCACCTTCGCGCCGTAGCCGAGCAGCAGGAGCCCGGCGGCGAGGCTGGTGACGCGCGGATCGAGGGCCCCCGCGCCGCGAAGCAGAACGTCGATGTCGAGCGAGTGGTTGCCCGGCTCGACGGCGGTCGTCCCCGCGAAGTACACGAGCACGGTCCCGAAGAACGCGAGCGCGATGCCGAACGAGCAGATGATCACGTACTTCCAGGTCGCCTCGAGCGCCGCCCGCGTCCCCCGGTGCCCGACGAGGAAGGCCGTCACCACCGTCGTCGCCTCGATCGACACCCACATGGTGCCGATGCTGGTCGCCATCACCGCGAGCGACATCGCCGCGAGGAAGAGCGGGAGGAGCATGCCGTAGAGGCGCGCCCCCGCCGCCGTGGTGTGCTCGTCGTCGAGCTCGGCACGGATGTAGCCGACGCTCGCGAGGCAGGCGAGGCTCGCGACGGTGCCGATGACGATGAGCATGGTCGACGACAGGGCGTCCGCGCGGAGCAGGTGGTGGGCGTCGTTGACGACCCTGCCGCCGGCGCCCAACGCGAGCGCGAGGCCGGACCCGAGGACGGCGAGCGCGGCGCCGACGGTGGCGACGGCGGTGATGCGCCTCCAGCCGAGGATCGCTGCGAGCGCTGCAGCGGCGAGCGGCGCGGCGACGGGGATGAACAGCAGCCAGGCCATCAGTCCCTCAGCTCCCTCAGCTGGTTAAGGTCCGTTCCCCCGAAGGACACGCGCATGCGGTCGGTGAGGACCCCGAGGATCATGATCGCGAACAGGATGTCGAGCGAGGCGCCAAGTTCGACGATGAGCGGGACCCCGGCGGTGATGAGAAACGCCGTCGCCGCGATGGCGTTGTCGAGCATCAGGAAGCCCGACGGCCTGGGAGATAGCGCGTCGCCTGCTGACCAGGATGAAGACGGCGATGAGGAGGGCGGCAAACGTGGCGGGAGCCGCACGCGTGCCGGGGGTCGTCGAGTGCGCGACCAAGGGCCGCGTGGCCGCGTAGGCGACCATGGTGAGCCCGGCGGTGATCAGCAGCGCCGTGGGCGTGTTGACGAGCGGGGTCTGTTCGCGGACCTCGCGGTCCTGGGTCCTGCCGCGCGTCCGAGCACCAGCGGGAGCACGGCGGCGCGCAACCCGAGCACCACCACCCCGACCGCGATCGGCACCCACGCGCGCTGGTGGATGCCGTTGGCGATCGGGATGGCCGCGAGCGCAACGCCCTGGGCCCCGAGCAGCCAGATGTTCGCGCGGAGGTTCCTCCGCCACACGATCAGGACCGCGAGCAGCAGGAAGGAGCCCGACGCGAACGTCAGGGTGCTGGCGTACGTCGCCGCGATCATCGGACCTCGCCCATCAGGCACCGGCCGCCGGGAGGAACGAGCTCGCGGTGACGGCGAGGACGCCGAGCACGAAGGAGCCCGCGAGGAGCTCCGGGACGCGGAACAGGCGGAGCTTGGCCAGGAAGGTCTCCGCGATGCTCACGGCGATCGCCAGGAAGGCGACCTTGGAGATCACGACGCCCGAGGGCGATCGCCACCTGGGCGAGGGTGGGCTCGGCCGGGGCGACTCCCCACGGGAAGAAGAGGTTGGCCAGCAGGGTCAGGAGGACGCCGAGGCGCATGGCGCTCGCCCACTCCACGAGCGCGAGGCGCGGGCCAGCGTACTCGAGGGTCATGGCCTCATGGATCATCGTCAGCTCGAGGTGGGTCGCGGGGTTGTCGACGGGGAGGCGCCCGACTCCGCGATGATGACGATGACGAGCGACGCGAACGCGAGCACGCGGCCGAGGAGAACGCCTGTCGGGCGTCGCGAGTGGCCCGCCGACGATGTCGCCGAGGTTGGTGGAGTGGACGCGCAGGGAGAGGGTGAAGAGGACGAGGAGCAGGGTGGGCTCGACGAGCGCAACGACCGTCATCTGCCTGCTCGAGCCCATGCCGCCGAACGCGGTGCCCGTGTCGAGCGCGGCGAGCGCCAGCGCGACGGTCCCCAGGAACAGGAGGCCGACCACGGCGATGAAGTCGCCGCCCGAGGCGAGGGGCGACGTCAGGCCGAGGGCCGGCACGATGGCGGCGATCACGAGGGTGGTTCCCACGAGGACGTACGGCGCGGCGCGGAAGATCACCGTGGTGCCCTCGGGCGTGACCTGTTGCTTGCGGAACAGCTTCCTGAGATCGCGCCACGGCTGCGCGACGCCGGAGCCGCGCCGACCCTCGAGCCTCGCGCGGATCTGCCGCATCGCGCCGACGACGAGGGGCGCGCCCAGAGCAGGAGCGCGACCTGCGCGGCGGCGAGGGAGACAGAGACGGCGGTCATCGGCCCACCAGGATTGCGACGAGGAGCCCGACGGCCCCGAACAGGAGGTACAGGTGAATGCTCCCGTTGTGCACGCGCCGCACCCCGCGGGCCGCCGCCCGGATGCCACGGCGACGGGAAGGTAGAGGCGCTGTTCGACGGCGTCAACCGGCGCCGTGCGGAACGTGACCTTTTCGATCAGGTACCGCGACTCGGCGACGTGCGTGACGGCGACGTCCGTGTCTGGCCGGAGGATGTCGTCGAAGACCCGCTGGAGCGGCTCGGCGTACGAGGTGGCCGTGTACTGCATGCGCGCCGTCAGCGCGGGGCCGCCCCCAGCCCAGAGCGGGCGGACGGCGGGTGCGGGGCGGAAGCGGCGACCCCATCGCGCCAGGAGCAGCGTGAGCGCAACCGCCCCTGCGAGCGCCGCAGCCAGGATCGCGGGCGAGACGGAGCCTGCGACGCCCGGCAGGCGCAGGCTCATGCCGATCTCCGGCGCGGTGGCCTCGGCGACGGAGGGAAGGGACGCGAGGATCCGTTCGATGTTCCCGAGAGCACGGCCGGAACGATGGCGACCGCCACGCATCCCGCGGCCGGCGATGCTCATGCCGGCGCGCATCGTCGGGGAGGCCTCGCTGGCGTTCGCGGCGCCCTCGGACCGGGGCCGCGCGAGGAATCCGATCCCGAACGCCTTGACCATCGCAAGGATGCCGAGCCCTGTGGTGAGCGCGGGCGCGCCCACGGCGAGCGGCATCGTGAGCGAGAGGAGGGTGTTGTCGCCCTGCGGCGCATGGATGAGGCTCTGGAGGAGGAGCCACTCCCCGACGAACCCTGCGCCGAACGGGAGTCCGGCGGCACCGAGCGCGGCGATGCCGAACATCGCGGTGGTGAAGGGCATCCGCCGCGACAGGCCGCCGAGCAGATCGAGGTCGCGGAGCCCAGTCCCGGCGAGCACGGAGCCCGCCGCGAAGAACCCCAGGGCCTTGAACGCTGCATGGGCGGCAAGGTGGATGAGGGCGGCGGTGGCGGCGATGGCCGCCACGGACCCGAGGCCGGAGACGGACAGAAGCATGGAGGCGCCGAGCGAGAGTGCGATCAGCCCCATGTTCTCCGTGGTGGAGTACGCGAGCAGCCGCTTGAGGTCCGAGGCGACCGAGGCCTGGAGCACGCCGAACACCGCGGAAGCTGCACCCACGAGCATCAGCGCGACGCCCCACCACCGAGGGCCTGGTCCAAGGACCTGGAAGTCCACCAGGACGATGCCGTAGATCCCCAGGTTGACCATGGCCGCGCTCATCAGGGCGGAGACGGGACTCGGCGCCTCGGGATGCGCTCGCGGGAGCCACGCGTGGAGGGGAAGCAGGCCGGCCTTGGAGCCGAAGCCCGCGAGCGTCAGGAGGAAGACGCCATTCTTCGTGCCGGGGCTCAGGGCGTGCCCGATTCCGCGCAGCGCCACGAGGTCTCCCGTGCCGGCGGCGGACGACAGCCAGGCGAGCCCGCCGAGGATCGCGACGAACCCCAGCTGCGTGAGCACCGCATAGTAGACGCCGGCCGACCGGACCTCGTCGCGGTGGTGCTCGGTGAGCACCAGGGCCAGGGAGGTGAGGGCCATGAGTTCCCACGCAAAGAGGAATGCGGTGATCGAGCCGGAGGCGGGCACTGCGAGCAGGGCGAACGTGAAGAGCGGGAGCATCGCCAGCGGGAATCGCGCCCAGCGCTCGTGCCGGGCGTAGCCGATCGCGTAGACCCCCACCGCGACGGCGACCAGGCCCGTCAGCGCCATGAACGCTCCGCCGAGCGGGTCCGTGTCGATCCGCAGGCCCGCGAGGGGCACAAGCCAATCGACGGTGCCGCGCACGGGGTGGCCCACGACGGCAAGGACGCCGCCGACGACGCCGAGGGCACCGAGCGCGGAGGTCGCGGCGCCGGCCCAGAGCGCTCCAGGCGAAGGGGCGCCCCTCCGCCGGGGCTCAGCGGGAACGGTCATCGCCCTGTCACCCCGCGAAGCGCCTCGACGATCTGCGTCGGGGTGGGGGGACAGCCGCGCAGCTCGACGTCGACCGGCACGACGTCGGCGACCGAACCGGCAACCCCGTAGCCGCGCCGGAATAGGCCGCCGTCGCACGCGCAGTCGCCCACGGCGATGACGAGCCGCGGCTCGGGAACGGCGTCGACGGTATCGAGGAGCGCCTGGCGCATGTTGTGGGTGACGACGCCCGTGGCGAGCACCGCATCCGCATGGCGCGGGGAAGCGACCAGGCGTGCGCCGTACCGTTCGGCGTCGTAGACCGGACCGAAGGCCCCCGAGATCTCCAACTCGCACCCGTTGCACGAGCCCGCGTCGACGTGCCGGATCTGGAGCGTTCCGCGCGTGCCCGTGGGGGGCGCGACCGCGGCCCGCGGGGCGAGCGGCGCGGGTTCGGCGATGCGACCCACCTTGAGGATGCGCGCGACCCAGCTCATGGGAGGGGCCCCCGGCCGGGGGCGCCCGAGGTGATCACGGCCGGTCAGCCTCCTCGGCCTGGCTCGCCTCGTCGGCGAGTTCGCGCAGGAGGTCGATCTGGTCGGCGAGCATGCTCGCCAGGATGGCCCGGGCGTCCGCGAAGAGCGCGGGGAGGTCCTGGGAGATCAACGTGTAGACCACCGTGCTGCCCTGGCGCTCGTCCGAGAGGATGCCGGCGTTCTTCAGCACCCCGAGCTGCTGGGACAGGCTCGCGGGGGTGACGGGGATCTCCGCGATGAGGTCCTTGACGGGGCGCGGGCCGGCGAGGAGGAGCTCGAGCACGCGCACGCGGACGGGGTGGCCAAGGGCGCGGAACAGGCCCGCCTTGGCCTCGTGAAGCGGCGTGGGCATGGGCCCTTAAGGGCGGCAGGTGACGTAGCCCCGACTTGGAACTTCGCGAAATTGCGCAAGTGGCCGAGCGGGGAATGCCGGGGATCGGCTTGACGTTCCAGTCAACTGGAAGGCTTACGGTGGAGATATGACAACGAAAGAGATGGACCTCGCCATCGGCGGGATGACCTGCGACCACTGCGTCCACCACGTCACCGAGGGCCTCCTTGGCCTCGACGGCGTGACCGACGCGACCGTCAGCCTCGAGGCCAAGAGCGCCCACGTGACGCTCGACGGGACCGTCGAGCCCGGCGCGATCACCACGGCGGCCAAGGCCGCGATCGCCGAGATCGGCTACGAGGTCCTCGCCTAACACCCCCGCGAAGGGAGGTGCGTCGTGACCACGACGCAATCGCCGCGCGCCGACGCGCCGGTCATCGAGTTGCCCGTCGGCGGCATGACCTGCCAGGGCTGCGTCGCGAACATCACGCGCGGCCTCACGAAGCTCGAGGGCGCGACCGAGGTCAACGTCAACCTCGTCACCAAGCGCGCCACGGTGCGCCCCGATGGCACGGTTGATCCGGCGGCGCTCGAAGAGGCGATGAAGGCGACGATCACCGGCCTGGGCTACGAGGTGCTCGGCGCGCCCGAGCCGGTCCCGGACGCCGACGGCGGCGAGGACGCGCGGCGAGCACCACGCGATGAGCCGCGCCGACGAGCACGCCGCCCACATGCAGGCGGACGCCTCGCGCGTCGCGGACTACCGGCGCCGCTTCACCCTGGCCGCGATCCTGACCGCGCCTCTCCTCCTTGTGTCGATGATCCCTGCGCTCCAGTTCGGCTCGGGAGCCGCCCCGGCGTGGGAGTGGCTCGCGTTTGCGCTCGCGACCCCGGTGGTGGGTTGGTCCGCGTGGCCGTTCCACCGCTCCACGGTCAAGCAGGCCCGCCACGGCGCCGTCAACATGGACACCCTCGTGACCATCGGCACCGGCGCGGCGTGGATCTGGTCCACCGTCGTGCTCGTCGGCGCGGCGCTCGGCGCGGCCGTCTTCGCGTCCGGCCACGTGTACTTCGAGACCGGCGCCGTCATCGTCACCCTGATCCTGCTCGGCAAGTGGATCGAGGTCCGTTCCACCTCGCGCGCGGGCGACGCGATCCGCGCGCTGTCGAAGATCCAGACCAACGTCGCGCGCCTCGAGGACGGGACCGAGATCCCGCTCGACCAGCTCGCCGTCGGGCAGCGCTTCGTCACGCGCCCCGGCGAGACCATCGCGACCGACGGCGTGGTGGTCGAGGGCTCGGCCGCCGTCGACGCCTCGCTCGCGACGGGCGAGTCCGTCCCGGTGCGCGCGGGCGGTAGGCGACGACGTCATCGGCGGCACGATCGCGACGGACGGCGCGCTCACCATCGAGGCGACGCGCGTCGGCTCGGAGACGATGCTCGCGCAGATCGCGACGATGGTGGACGAGGCCCAGTCGCGCAAGGCGAACATCCAGCGGCTCGCGGACCGCGTGGCGAGCGTCTTCGTTCCCGTGGTCGTGGGCATCGCGCTCGCGACGCTCGCCGCGTGGCTCCTCGCCACGGGAGACGTCAACCGCGCCTTCACGGCGGCCGTCGCCGTCGTCATCATCTCGTGCCCGTGCGCCCTGGGCCTCGCGACCCCGCTCGCGATCATGGTCGGCACCGGCCGCGGCGCCCAGCTCGGCACCCTTATCCGCGGCGGGCCGGTTCTCGAGACCACGCGCCGCGTGGACGTGATCGTCCTCGACAAGACCGGCACGGTCACCGAGGGGCGGATGGAGGCCACGGAGGTCGTCGCCCCGGGATTCGACGACGAGGCGAAGCGGTACCTCGTCGAGGCCGTCGCGTCGGCCGAGAAGAATTCCGAGCACCCCGTCGGCCGCGCCGTCGCCGGGCTCGTCGCCGAGCACCGCGGCGTCAAGGACTTCCGCGTCACGTCCGGCCAGGGCGTCACCGCCACCGTCGCCGGGTCCGACGAGGCGACGGGCAAGGGCAAGGAGTGCGCCGACCGCGAACCGTGCGAGGTGCGCGTGGGATCGCGCCGCATGTTCGACACCATCGCCCCCGAGCTCGAGGAGGCAGCCGCCGCGGCGGAGGCGCGCGGCAACACCGCCGTCTTCGCCGGCCGTACCGCCGTTCCCGCGCCGGGCGCCCTCATCCCCGTCCGCACCCCGGCGTCGGCCGAGGCCGTGATCATCGTCCGCGACGCGATCAAGCCGACGTCCGCTGCCGCCGTCAGGGCCTTCCGCGAACTCGGCCTCGACGTCGTCCTCCTGACCGGGGACAACGAGCGAGCCGCGAGGGCCGTGGCCGCGGAGGTGGGGATCGATCAGGTCCACGCCGAGGTGATGCCGGGCGACAAGTCCGTCGTGGTGACCGCGCTGCAGGCGAGGGCAAGCGCGTCGCGATGGTCGGGGACGGGATCAACGACGCCCCGGCGCTCGCGCAGGCGGACCTCGGGCATCGCGATCGGCACGGGTAGCGACGTGGCGCGCGAGGCGTCCGACCTGACGATCGTCTCGGGCGACCTCATGGCCGCCGTGGACGCGATTCGGCTCGCGCGGAGGACGTTCGCCACGATCCGCGGCAACCTCTTCTGGGCGTTCGCCTACAACGTCGCGATGATCCCGCTGGCCGCATTCGGCATCCTCAACCCGATGATCGCGGCCGGCGCGATGGGCTCGTCGTCGCTCTTCGTCGTCGGCAACTCGATGCGGCTGCGGGGATTCAGGGCCGCGCGCTAGGCCGAGATTTGCGCGCCTGCCGCGCCGTCGCCGACGGGGAGGGTCGCGGCGGCTCCGATGCCATCCGCGCCGACCGTGCCGATGCGCATTGGTCATATGTCTCCGCTGCGTGATCCTATCTCTTGGCACCCTCGTGGCCCAAAATGCTGCATGAGTAGGCCGTGGAGGGTCTAGACATCGGATGGCTGAGCGGTTAGAGTCGCACCCAATCAGCAAGGAGGCTGGCGGTGCGCGATGTGGGATCGGCGAAGCGGCGCGACGCAAGCGCGGACGCCCCTCGTGCGGGCGGCGGCCTCCGGATCCCGAACGCGAGCAGCCGCGGCGGTCCCGGTGACCACGCCGCCGCATTCCGAGGTTTCGTCCTCCACGTTGCGCGCGGTCGGCGCCCTGCTCGCGCTGCTGCGGATGGGACCGCTCCTCATCCTCATCGTTCTCGTCGTGCTCATGGCGAACCTCTCGCCCTTCTTCGCAACCGCGCAGAACCTCGGGAACGTCTTGGTTCAGAGCGCGGCCATCGCGATTCTCGCCATCGGGCAACTCCTCGTGATCCTCACCCGGGGCATCGATCTCTCCGTCGGCTCGAACCTTGCGCTCTCCGCTGTCGTCGGCGCCACGGTGTTCGGCGCGACCGGCAACGCGGCACTGACCATTGCCTCCATGCTCCTGTCGGGCGCGATCATCGGAGCCGTCAACGGATTCGGATTCGTCTTCGGACGCCTGCCGCATCCGTTCATCGTCACTCTGGCGACGCTGAGCATCGCGCGCGGGCTCGCGCTCGGCATTTCCGGCGGTCAGCCGATCTCGGGGATGCCCGAAATCGTCCGGACCATCGGGGCGGGCTCCGCGACGTGGATCGCCGCGTGGTTGCCCAACGCGGCATTTCTCGTGGCGATCGTCGCTGTGCTGATCGCGCTCATGCTCTCGCGCGTGGTGTGGGGGCGCTGGATCTACGCGGTGGGGGGCAGCCCCGAGGGCGCGCGCAGGCTCGGGATCCCGCGGTCGTGGGTCCTCATCTCCGTCTACGTTCTCAGCGGGCTTCTGGCGGGCGTCGCGGCGATCGTTACGTCCGGGCGGCTCAATGCCGGCTCGCCGACGTTCGGGGACCTCGCCGAGTTGGACTCCATCGCGGCCGTCGTCATCGGGGGCGCGAGCTTCCTTGGCGGCCGCGGAAAGGTCAGCAACGCGCTCATCGGAGCGCTCATGATCGCGATCATCCGCAACGGGATGAACCTCCTCAACATCGAGGCGTACCTGCAGCTCATCGTGATCGGGCTCGTCATCTTCATCGCCGTGGAATCCGACGTCGTGCGGGGTCGTCTCGAGGGACACTTCCGAGTTCTGAAGGCGGCCGCGGAATGACCGACGCTCCCACCCTCGCCGTCCACGGCGCCACCAAGAGGTTCGGCGCGGTGCTGGCCCTCGACCACGTCGACCTCCACGTGAGTTCCGGCGAGGTGCTCGCGGTGCTCGGCGACAACGGTGCGGGCAAGTCGACCCTCATCAAGTGCATCAGCGGCGTGCACCGCCTCGACGAGGGAACGATCGAGGTGGACGGATCGGCGGTGCACATGACGAGCCCCGCGATCGCCCGCCACGCGGGCATCGAGACCGTGTACCAGGACCTCGCGCTCTTCGACAACCTCGACAGCACCGCGAACTTCTTCGCCGGTCGCGAGGTGGCGGGCCCGTCATGGGTGCCTCGGCCGATGCGGTGGATGCGGCGCCGCGAGATGGCGCGACAGTCGGGCGACATCGTCGGTCGGTTGAAGATCAACCTTCCGCAGAAGGCGTCGTCCGTCGGGCTGATGTCCGGGGGGCAGCGCCAGGCGATCGCGGTCGCGCGGAGCGCGGCGTTCGCGTCCCGGGTGGTCATCCTGGACGAGCCCACCGCGGCCCTGGGGCTGCGGGAGTCGCGCAACGTGCTCGACCTGATTCTGAGGCTCCGCGGCGAGGGCTGCGCGGTCATCGTGATCTCCCACGCCATGGACCATGTCATGGAGATCGCGGACCGGGCCGTCGTGATGCGCCGCGGCCGTGTGGTGGGCGAGGAGATCCCGCGGCCCGAGAACCGGAACCGCCTCGTCTCGCTCATCGTGGGAGGTGACGACTGACTCGACACCGCACCACATCGAAGGCCTGAGTGGCGCCGCAACGGCAATCACGACGCCACCCAGGGGAAAACAACTAGTGCAACCTAAGGATAGCGATGAAATTCAGAAAGCAGGCTTTGGCCGTCGCAGCAGGCGCACTCGCCTTGCTCGTGGCTGGCTGCTCAGCGAGTGACAGCTCAACTTCGACGACGACCTCCGCCCCCGCGGCGGATGTGGTGAAGATCGGCCTCATTACCAAGTTCCCGGTCGACTTCTACGACATCATGGTCGACGCCGCCAAGGAGTGGGACGCCAACGAGCCCGGCGCGGAGGTCATCTACGCGCAGGGCAAGAGCGGCACCGACGACGAGGGCGAGATCGCGGCCATTCAGTCGATGGTGTCGCAGGGAGTGGACGCCATCGCGATCACGCCCACGAGCCCGAACGTGGCCACCGAGCTGCAGAAGGCCGTCGACGCCGGCATCAAGGTGATCCTGATCGACAACGACATCCCGGACTGGGATGGCAAGACCGCGGTCGTCGCGACCGACAACTACGCCGGTGGAGTGCTCGCCGGACAGTGGCTCGCCGACAACCTCCCGGACGGCGCGAAGCTTGCCGTCCTCCAGGGCGTTCTTGGCAACCCGTCGCTCCAGGCTCGGGTGGATGGAATGCTCTCGGCCCTCGGGGACAAGGCGACGGTCGTCGCCACCACCCCCACGGACTGCGACCAGACCAAGGGTCTGAACGCCGGGCAGGACATCCTGACGGCCAACCCCGACCTGACCGCCATCTACGCCGCCTGCGGTCCGCCGCTGATCGGCGCGCTCGAGGCGATCAAGTCGGCGGGACTCGAGGGCAAGCTCATCACGGTGGGCTTCGACGCCTCGCCCGACGAGGTTGCGGCGATCATCGCGGGCACGGAGACCGGCTCGGTCGCCCAGTTCCCGGCGAAGATGGGCAGCCTCGGCGTTCAGGCCGCGTTCGACGCAGCGATGGGTAAGACCGTCGACGCGAACATTGACACTGGAACCGCGATGGTGACGAAGGACAACGCCTCCGACTTCCAGTAGGCAAGCAGTCCCGTCCGTTCGCCATTCCGACGGGATCTGGACGGCGCCGTGTCGGCCGGGGGGTTCCCGGCCGACACGGCAGCCGCCGCCACCATGACCGATCCACGCGCCAGCGAAGGAGGCTCGATGTGAACGCACACACTGCTCAAGTCGTCGACGCCCACCTTCACTTCTGGGACCGAGACAGGTTCGAGTATGCGTGGCTCGAAGGGGAAGGGGACTTCCTTCGCGGGAACTTCCTGCCCTCCGACGTCGAGGGCGACCTGGCCGCCGCCGGGGTCCGCGCAGATGTGGCCGTCGTTGCGGTCGAGGCCGACCGTCGCGCCGACCAGGCGCTGGCCGAGGCGGCATGGTTCCACGAACTCGCCGCCGCAGGGGCGCCGATCGTCTCGGTCGTCGCGAGCGCGCCGCTCGAGCGGGGAGCGGCGTGCGCGGATCACCTGGAGGCCCTGGCCGCGATGCCCCTGGTAGGCGGCGTCCGGCGCCTCCTGCAGGACGAGGCCCGGGGGTTCGCGCTCCAGGACGACTTCGTCGCGGGCGTCCGGCTCCTCGCGGAGCTCGAACTCACGATGGACCTGTGCATACGGCAGTCTCAGATGCCCGACGCCGTCGCCCTGGCGCAGCTCTGCCCGGACGTGACGTTCGTCCTCGACCACCTGGGAAAGCCTCGGATAGCGGACGACGCGTTCGAGGAGTGGTCGGCGGAGATGACCCGCCTCGCCGCGTGTCCCAACGTCATGTGCAAGGTCTCGGGCCTCGTGACCGAGGCTCCCCCGAGTATGCGTGACGCCGACGCGCTGCGACCGTGGATCGACGTCGCACTGCGGGAGTTTGGCCCGCAGCGATGCATGTTCGGCAGCGACTGGCCCCTGGTGGCCGCCGCCGCGTCCTACGCGGCATGGTTCGACGCGGTCTCCCAGGCGCTTGAAGGTGCATCGATTTCCGACAGGATGGGGGTCATGGGCGCGAATGCGCTCACCACCTACGTTTCCTCCCGGCAGATGTCGCGGAGCGAGGAGTCGTGACATGGCGCTAACCGACGAGGCGATTCTGAGGATCAAGGAAATGATCGTCAGCGGCGAGTTGGCGCCGGGCGACCGGCTCCCGCGGGAGGCCGACCTCGCGGAGAAGCTCGGGCTATCCAGGAACTCGCTGCGCGAGGCGGTGCGCGCCCTCGCCCTGATCAACATCCTTGACGTCCGCCAGGGCGACGGCACGTTCGTCACGAGCCTCGACCCTCATCTGCTGCTCGACGCCCTCACCTTTGTTGTGGACTTCCACCGGGACGACAGCGTGCTCGAGTTTCTCCGGGTGCGACGCATCCTTGAGCCCGCGGCCGCCGCGATGGCGGCGCAACGCATCACCCCGGAGAGCTCCTTGAGATGCAGCGCATCGTCGACTCCGCAAACCCGGAGTCGGCGGCCGAGGAGCTGCTCGCCCAGGACATCGCCTTCCACCGCCTCCTGGGTGCGGCGTCGGGCAACTCGGTTCTCGCGTCGCTGATCGAGGGGCTCTCTGCCCCCACCAACCGCGCCCGCATCTGGCGCGGCAGGACCCAGCCCGGCGCCCAGGAGAACACCGTCAAGGAGCATCAGATGATTCTCGACGCGCTTGAGGCGCGCGAGCCCGACCTCGCACACGCGGCGATGGTCGCCCACGTCGCGGGAGTGGAGGGCTGGTTGCGGAACGTGCCATAGAAGTTCTTTTCGTCGGGACGTCCGAGGTCTGCTTTCACATCGGATAGATCGTTCGGCAGTGCGCCTGGCGTCGCCGCCGAACGGCCGAAGCCCCGGCCAGACATCCGATGTATCGCGACGCCGGCGCCCGCGCCGGCCCCAACTGGAAAGGAGTCGGGATGGCGAAGTTCGTGTCGCTTGAACCGACAGACGTGCGGTTCCCGACCTCTCGAGAGCTCGACGGGTCCGATGCGATGAACCCGGAACCCGATTACTCGGCCGCGTATGTGGTGGTGAAGACCGACGCGCCCGACGGGCTTGAGGGTCACGGCTTCACGTTCACGACGGGCCGCGGCAACGACGTGCAGGCCGCGGCGGTTCGGGCGCTGGCTCCCTGGCTCGTCGGCAGGGACGTCGACGACCTGCTCTCCGACCTCGGGGGCTTCGGGCGCGAAATCACCGGCGACGCGCAGTTGCGATGGCTCGGCCCAGAGAAGGGCGTCATCCACATGGCCTGCGGCGCGCTCCTCAACGCCCTGTGGGACCTGCGCGCCAAGCGTGAGGGCCTCCCGCTCTGGCAACTCCTGTCGCGCCTGTCCCCCGAGGAGATCTGCGACCTCATCGACTTCCGATACCTGACGGACGCCTTGACGCGGGACGAGGCGCTCGAGTTGCTGCGCGCCGGGGTGCCGGGTCGCGCGGTGCGCGAGGCTAGCCTCATCGAGCACGGCTACCCGGCCTACACGACGACACCGGGGTGGCTCGGCTACGACGACGAGAAGCTCGCGCGGCTCTCGCGAGAGGCGGTCGCCGACGGCTTCGACCTCATCAAGCTGAAGGTCGGGGCGTCCATTGACGAGGACGTGCGGCGCATGGGCGTAGCGCGCGACGCCGTCGGCCCAGACATCTCCATCGCGGTCGACGCGAATCAGCGCTGGGAGGTGGACGAGGCGGTCGAGTGGATGATGGAGCTCGCCCCATTCAATCCGCGCTGGATCGAGGAGCCGACGAATCCCGACGACGTCCTCGGCCACGCCGAAATTCGGGCGCGAATCGCCCCGATTCCCGTCGCCACGGGCGAACACTGTCACAACCGGGTCATGTTCAAGCAGTTCTTCAAGGCCGAGGCGATCGACGTGGCGCAGATCGACTGGAGCCGAGTGGGGGGAGTGAACGAGAACGTGGCGATCATCCTGCTCGCGGCGAAGTTCGGCGTGCCGGTTTGTCCACACGCCGGAGGGGTCGGTCTGTGCGAGGTGGTTCGCCACCTCGCCATGTTCGACTTCGTCGCGGTGAGCGGCACGGTGGAAGACCGATACATCGAGTACGTCGACCACCTGCACGAGCATTTCCTCGACCCCGTGGAGATCCGCCGAGCGCGATACCTCGCGCCGACGCTGCCCGGCACGAGCGCGGAGATGCGCCCGGAGTCCATCGCGCGCTTCACGTTCCCGTCGGGCCCGGGGTGGGCGGACCAGTAGCCGGGCGGCCCAGTATTCTCGCGGCGCGGGGGCCGCGCGTCACGTGTGCCCTAGACGCGCACTCCGGTGATGCCGCCGTCGACGCTCAGGATGGTTCCCGTCGTGGAGCCGGACCGGGGGCTGGCGAGGTAGCAGATGGCCCATGCCACCTCGTCCACGGTGATGAGGCGCCCGATGGGTTGGCGGGCGCGCAGTCCCTCGGCGGTCGCTTCGGGGTTGGGCGAGTTGGCGACGAGGCGTTGGACCCAGGGGGTGTCCGTGGTCCCCGGCGCGACAGCGTTGACGCGGATCCCATCCGCGAGGTAGTCGGCCGCCATGTTGAGGGTGAGGGCGTTGGTGGCGCCCTTGGTGGCGCAGTAGAGGGCGCGGTTGCGGACGCCGACGAGGGCGCCGAAGGAGGACACATTGACGATGGCGGCGTGGGGGGAGCGGCGAAGCAGGGGTGCGGCGGCGGCGCTGATGCGCGCGGCGGAGATAACGTTGACGTCCAGGACGCGGTGCCATTCGTCGCGGTCGTTGGCTCCGGCGTCGCCCACGGCGGAGATGGCGGCGTTGTTGATGACGACGTCGAGCCGTCCGCTGGCGGCCCCGATGTGGGTGATGGCGGCGTCGATGTCGGCGTCGCGGGTGACGTCGCCGGTGAGGGTGTGGACGTGGGGATGGGTCGAGGCGGCGGGGTCACGATCGACGATGTAGACGTTGGCACCCCGGGTAGCGAGTTCCTCGGTGGTGGCGGCGCCGATGCCGGACACACCACCGGTGACGAGGGCCACCAGGCCGTCAAAGTCATCCATCGGCGCCTCCTCGCGCGGGACGTCGTCCGTGATCAGGGTCCCGGGTCGACCCGGCGCCCTCGGGACTATTGTATACGTCATATGTTTATGACTCGATGTCCAGACGCCCGCGCGGACGGTCGGCGGGTACGCGCATGCGCGTAGCCCTCATGACGACGTGCCTCAACGACGCGCTCTACCCTCAGGCGCTCGTTGCGACGGTCCGCCTTCTCGAGCGTCTGGGCATTGATGTCGAGGTTCCCGCCGCCCAGACCTGCTGCGCCCAGCCCATGGTCAACTCGGGCTACATGAACGAGGCCGTTCCGCTGGTACGGAACTTCGCGCGAGCGTTCGACGAGTACGACGCCATCGTCGCCCCGTCGGCGTCGTGCGTCGGGGCGGTGCGGCACCAGCACTCGCTCGTCGCACAACGCGGCGGGGACGACGGTCTCGCCGCCGCCGTCGCGTCGTACTCTCCCCGCACCTACGAGCTCTCGGAGTTCCTCACCGACGTCCTGGGTCTGGAGGACGTCGGGGCTTCGTTCCCGCATCGCGTCACCTACCACACCACCTGCCACTCGATCCGGATGCTCCACGTGGACGACCGCCCAATGCGGCTCCTCCGCGCGGTCCGAGGGCTCGAGCTCGCGCCGCTCGAGGGCGCCGACCAGTGCTGTGGCTTCGGCGGAACCTTCAGCGTGAAGAACGCCGACGTGTCCGTCGCCATGGGGCTCGACAAGGCTCGGCACGTGCGGGAGTCCGGTGCGGAGGTGCTCGTCGCCGCCGATAACTCGTGCCTTACCCACATCGCCGGCCTGCTGTCGCGGGGCGGCTCGCCGCTTCGCGTCATGCACCTGGCCGAGGTGCTCGCGGCTCAGGAGCGGGCGACGTGAGCGCGACCTTCGTAGGGATGCCCGCCTTCCCGAAAGCCGCGCGAAGCGCGCTCGCGAACGAGCAGCTCCGCAGCAACCTCGCCCAGGCCACCTCGACCATCCGCGCCAAGCGGGCGCGCGTCGTCGCCGAGCTCGAGCACTGGGATGCGCTCCGGGTCGCGGGCGCGGCGATCAAGGATCAGGCGCTCGGGTCGCTCGATACGTACCTGGTCCAGCTGGAGGACGCGCTGACGCGGGCGGGCGTGACCGTCCACTGGGCGCGAGACGCGGCCGACGGCCTGCGCGATCGTCGCCGACGGTGGCGCGCTCCCACGGCGTCGACGACGTGATCAAGGTCAAGTCGATGGCGACTCAGGAGATCGGCCTCAACGAGGCGCTCGCGGCCGAGGGGATCGCCGCGTGGGAGTCCGATCTCGCGGAGCTCATCGTCCAGCTCGGCGACGATCTCCCCTCCCACATCCTGGTCCCGGCGATCCACCGGAACCGCACCGAGATCCGCGACATCTTCGTGCGCGCCATGGCCGCCGCCGGGCGACCCGCGCCGTCCGGACTCACCGACGACCCCGCCGCGCTCGCCGAGGCCGCCCGCCTGCACCTGCGCGAGAAGTTCCTGCGCGCCCGCGTCGCCGTGAGCGGGGCCAACTTCGCCGTCGCGGAGACCGGCACGCTCGTCGTCGTGGAGTCCGAGGGCAACGGGCGCATGTGCCTGACGCTCCCCGACGTGCTCGTGTCCGTGGTCGGCATCGAGAAGGTCGTGCCGACCTTGGCGGACCTGGACGTCTTCCTGCAGACCCTGCCGCGGTCCGCGACGGGCGAGCGAATGAACCCCTACACGTCCATGTGGACGGGCGTGACGCCCGGCGACGGTCCCCAGGAGATGCACGTCGATCCTCCTCGACAACGGCCGCACGCGGGCGCTCGCCGACGAGGTCGGCCGCCAGGCGCTGCGCTGCATCCGCTGCTCCGCCTGCCTCAACGTCTGCCCCGTCTACGAGCGCACGGGAGGCCACGCGTACGGTTCCGTGTATCCCGGCCCGATCGGCGCGATCCTCAACCCCCTGATGAAGGGCGTGGGCACGGACGCGCAGGTGGACTCCCTGCCGTACGCGTCCTCCCTATGCGGGGCGTGCTTCGAGGTGTGCCCCGTCATGATCGACATCCCCTCGGTCCTGCTGGACCTGCGCGCCCAGGTGGTCGACGCCCACCGCGGCCGGCGCCCGACGTTCGAGGAGGTGGCGACGCGCCTCGCGGCGTGGTCCCTGCGCGGGTCGCGGCGGTGGGCCGTGGCGCGTCGGGTCGTCACGGCGGGGGCTCGCGTGGCCTCGACACGGCGGCCGTGCCCTGAGGCGCCTTCCGGGCCTCGCCGCGTGGACGCGGTCGCGCGACGTTCCCGACCCCGGGCCGACCCCCTTCCGGCGCTGGTGGCACAGGCATGGGAGAGACTCGTGACGGACGACCGCGGCGCGATCCTCGGCGACGTTCGGCGCGCTCTCGGGGAGGCGCGGCCCGCCCCGAGCCCGGTCCCGCGCTTTTATCGCGCGGTGGCCGCCCCGGGCGACCCCGTCGGGCTCTTCGCGGACCGCCTTGAGGACTACGGCGTCGTGGTCACGCGGACTACGGCGCGCGGGGTCGGGGCGGCGATCGCGGGCATTGTGAAGGGCATGTCGGTCGTCGTGCCGGAGGGCCTCGGCTGGAACGTGCCCGGATCGACGGTCGACGACGGGTTGAGCCACGACGCTCTGGACGCGTTGACGCGGTCGTCACGTCGGCGACCCTCGCGATCGCGGCGACGGGCACGATCGTTCTCGACCACGGCCCGGTCAGGGCCGGCGCGCGCTGAGCCTCGTGCCCGACGTCCACGTGTGCGTGGTCGGGCGGACCAGATCGTCGCCGACGTCCCCGAGGCCGTCGCGCGGCTGGACCCCAGCGACCTCTGACGTGGATCAGCGGGCCCTCGGCGACGAGCGACATCGAGCTCCAGCGAGTCCAGGGCGTGCACGGGCCTCGCACGCTGCACGTGGTGCTCGTGAGTGCCCCGCTAGCGGAGGGTCCGCTAGAGGCCGCCGAGCGCCCGCGCGAGGTCCTCCTTGAGGTCCTCGACGTCCTCGAGGCCGACGCTCAGGCGGATGGTCCCGTCGGACTCGCCGATCGCCGCCCGCCCGTCGGGGCCGAGGCTGCGGTGAAACGTCGTCGCCGGGTGCGTGACGATCGACTTGGCGTCGCCCAGGTTGTTCGAGAGCTCGAAGAGCCGCAGCGAGTCCATGACCGTGAAGGCCGCGGCCTTGGGGTCGACGCCCTTGGCGGGCGCGAGGTCGAACGTCACGACCGTCCCGCCGAGAGTCATCTGCGACTTCGCGAGCTCCACCTGCGGGTGCGAGTTGAGGAACGGGTACAGGACCCGCTCCACCCGCGCCTCCCGCTCGAGGAACTCGGCGATGGCGAGCGCGCTCGCCGCCTGCTGGCGCACGCGCACCGCCAGCGTCTCGAGGCCCTTGAGGAGGACCCACGCGTTGAAGGGGCTGAGCGTCGGGCCCATCTGCCGAATCATCATCTTGACCGGGCCGTTGACGTACTCGTCCGCGCCCAGGATCGCGCCGCCCATCACGCGGCCGCCGCCGTCGATGTGCTTGGTCGCGGAGTAGACCACGACGTCGGCGCCGAGCTCGAGCGGCTTCTGGCCGATGGGGGTGGCGAAGACGTTGTCGACGATCACCAGGGCCCCGGCCGCGTGGGCGAGCTCGGAGACGCGGCGCACGTCGACGACGTCCTGCATCGGGTTGGTCGGGGTCTCGAAGAAGACCGCCTTCGCGGGCCTTGCGAGGGCCTTCTCCCACTGGTCGAGCACGTGCCCGTCGACGAACTCCACCTCGATGCCCCACTTGGCGAAGTAGAGGTTGAAGACCTGGATCGAGGAGCCGAACAACGCGCGAGACGCCACGAGGCGGTCCCCGGCGCCCAGGATCGACGCGAGGGCGACGAACACCGCGGACATGCCCGTCGCGGTCGCGAAGCATGCCTCGGCCCCCTCGATGGCGCGCAGGCGCTCCTGGAACGCCGTGACCGTCGGGTTGCCGTACCGCGCGTACATGTAGACGTCGAGCTCGCCCGCGAAGGCGGCCTCGGCGTCGGCCGCGCGTTCGTAGACGTAGCCCTGGGTGAGGAACATCCCCTCGGACATCTCGTGGTGCTGCGAGCGCTCGATCCCCGCGCGGATGGCGCGCGTGTCGGGGCGGTACTGGGTGAGGTCTTCCTCGTCGGTCATGCGGCCAGTCTAGGGACTCGCCCTTGACGTGTCCGTCTGACTATTCGATGGGAACCGAGACGCCATCGTGAGCGGTCTGCCCGTCGGCCGCCGTCACCGTGCAACTGACCCACGTGTACCCCTTCCACCCCGGGCCGAGCGTGTGGGTTGCGGTCGCGCCCGTGGCTGTCACACCGTCAGGGAACGCCCACGTGTACGTCTCGATGGGCGCGTCGCCTGCGACCGAGGCTCGAGCGTCGGCGACGAGCGCGTGTCCGGTGACCGTAACGGTGCATACCGGCTGAGGAGGATGCAGGATCGGCGCGTCCTGGGAGAAGACGACGTGGTAGACCACCCCCGGGAGGCCGGCGGACGGGTGAAAGACCAGCGTCCATGTCCCTCCTTCTGGCTCGCGAATCCTGAAGTCGTCGTAGTCGGCATTCGAACGCGCGTCGAGCCCCGGTTCGGACGGCATCCCGGCCGCGTAGATCCTTCCCGAGGGAGAGATCAAGGAGTACAGCCCCGGGCTTCCACCGGGGTGTTGCACGTAGGTGATGAGGTAGCGACAGGAATCGAGGAACTCGGCGTGTTCGAGCGGCGTCGAACTTGTCCCGGTGAAGACGACTTGAAACTTGATCGAGCCGTTGTCGCCGCCGCTCCCCTCGGACACCGTTCCCGACGTTGTGGACTCGAGCACGGTGCCGTAGGTGAGGTCGCGCCGCTGCAGCGCGTTCCACGCGGTCCTGGTCTCGGGGCAGGCGTCTGGCGAGGTTGAGGGTCCGGTGGTAGACGGAGCCGGATCCCGGCCCGTGGGGTTGTCGAGGGACGAGTAGGTGTGCGACGCGGCGGAGGCCGGAGCCGCAACCTCGCCGAGTGTGACGACGACGCCGCTGAAGGTCTTGTGGTCGTCGTTGTCGGTGAGGATGCACGGGAAGTAGATATCGCCGTCCGGATACGCGCTCGCATCGACGACGGCGATCGGCTCGCGGACGACCGAGTTCTCCGGCAACTCCCAGAAGTACTCCGCGATGGTGCCGTCCTCATCCCAGGACTCTCCCGCGTCCAACGTGATCGTGTCACCGGTAACCGTCGCCTCGCATACCGCATACGGTTCGACGTCGGGCCGCGCCTGCTGCACGAGCATTTCCCCGTCGACGTAGCCATCCCAGGTCCCCTTCGCCGAGAGCGTGACGGCCCAGTCGCCGGGCTCGGGCGCAGGAATCTCCATCATGAGGAAGTTGGACTCCACGTTGAGGTCCGCGCCGAGTGCCTGGGCGGTCGAAGGTCCATACGTCACCCCTGATGGGGAGACGAGCCGAAGATCGGCGCGGCTCGTGTCCGCGCGCATCGTGACGAGGAGGGGCCGACATGAGTCGACGGGCTCGGTGTGGATCATGGGCTCGCCGGCTCCGAGCAGGCGGAACACAAGGTTGCGATACCCGTCGGAGTCGATGCTCTGGACCGCCACGCCGCTTAGATCGCCGGGCACGAGAATGTCGCCTTCGACCATGCCTCCCTGGGTGACCCAGTCGTAGGCGTTGCGGGTGGGCGTGCACCCGTCCGGAACGTCGGAGAGGATGCCGGGCCCGCCCTCCGGCGTTCCGCCATTCTGCTCGACCGAGGAGAAGAAGAACGGCCCCGCCGGGCGGCCCGCCGATCCTCCCGGCGACTCTTCGGGGTTCGTGGGGGCCGCTGGCCAGAGGGAGAGGGCGAAGAAGTATCCGCCGACGCCCGTCGCCGCGACGACGGTGAAAGCCGCGGCCCACCAGCGGATCCTCATGGGTTCAAACTAGCGCCGACGCGCTGAGACCGCTGGGCGGAAGAAAATCAGCGGTCGACGCGGGCGCCGCCGCCCCCGGCGAGCTTGACGACCTCGGCGCGGGTCGCCATGGTCGTGTCGCCCGGGGTCGTCATGGCGAGCGCCCCGTGCGCGGCGCCGTACTCGACCGCGGTCTGGAGGCTCTCCCCGTCGAGCAGGCCGCAGATGAGGCCCGAGGCGAACGAGTCCCCGCCGCCCACGCGGTCGAGGATCTCGAGCCCCGGTCGCTCGGTCGAGGCGACGAACGCCGGACTTCTTGGACCAGGCGATCGCGCTCCAGTCGTTCACGGTCGCGCTCTTCACGCCGCGCAGTGTCGTCGCGATCACCGAGAAGTTCGGGTACTCGCCGGCGACGTCGTCGATCATGGCCGGCGAACGCGTCGGCCTCGAGCTCGCTCGAGGTTCGGGTCGACGCCCTCGACCTCGAACCCGAGGCACGCGGTGAAGTCCTCCTCGTTGCCGATCATCACGTCCACGAGCGGAGCGATCTGCGCTGTTGACCTCGCGGGCCCGCCCCTGGCCCGCCGATCGCCTTCCACAGGCTCGGGCGGTAGTTCAGGTCGTACGAGACGACGGTTCCGTGGCGCTTCGCGGCGGTCACGGCCTCGATGACCGTCCCGGCCGCAGACTCGGAAAGCGCGGCGAAGATCCCGCCCGTGTGGAACCAGCGGACTCCGAGCTCGCCGAACAGGTGATCCCAGTCGACGTCCCCGGGGGCCATGAGCGAGGCGGCCGTGTGGCCGCGATCGGAGACGCCGAGCGCGCCGCGCACGCCGAATCCGCGCTCGGTGAAGTTGAGTCCGTTGCGCGCCCCGCGCCCCATCCCGTCGAACGGCAGCCACTGGATCAGCGAGGCGTCGACGCCCCCGGTGAGGATGCAGTCCTCGACCAGGCGGCCGACCTCGTTGTCCACCAACGCGGTGACGACCGCGGTGCGGTAGCCGAACGCTCGCCGGAGCCCCCGGGCGACGTTGTACTCGCCGCCGCCCTCCCACACCGTGAAGTTGCGCGCGGTGCGGATGCGCCCCTCCCCGGGGTCCAGCCGGAGCATGACCTCGCCGAGCGACACCTCGTCGAAACGAACGTCCCCGGGAGCCCTCGTGTCAATCTCTGCCATGGCTACCTCCTTGGTGTTGTGCCCTGCACGCCGCGCTCATGGCGCCGCGACCGCCGTCTGCCGAATGCGGCCGAGGCCCTCGGCCTCCAGTTCGATGACGTCTCCGGGCCGGAGGTAGGGCTCGTCCGGCCGGCCGAGCGCGACGCCCGCCGGCGTGCCCGTGTTGATGAGGTCGCCGGGACGCAGCACCATGAACTGGCTCAGGTACCAGACGATGTGGCGCACCGGGAAGGCCATGGTGGCCGTGTTCCCGTCCTGGCGCAGCTCGCCGTTGACCCACAGCCGGAGCCCGACGTTCTGGGGGTCGGCGACCTCGTCGCGCGTGACCACGTAGGGCCCCAGGGGGTTGAACGTCTCGCAGCTCTTGCCCTTGTCCCACTGGCCGCCACGTTCCAACTGGAACGCGCGTTCCGAGACGTCGTGGGAGACCACGTATCCCGCGATGACGGCGTCGGCGTCGTCCGGCGAGTCCAGGTAGCGCGCGGTGCCGCCGATGACCACGCCGAGCTCGATTTCCCAGTCCGTCTTGGTCGCACCGCGGGGGATGAGCAGGTCGTCGGTCGGCCCGACGACGGTGGACGGGTCCTTCATGAACACGACGGGCTCGGCGGGCAGATCCGCGCCGGTCTCGGCGGCGTGGTCCACGTAGTTGAGGCCGATGCAGACGATCTTCCCGATGCCGGTCAGGGGGGCCTCCAGATGGACCTCGGCGAGCGGCCGCGAGGGGAAGGCCCCCTCGGCGACCTGCGCGGCGACCGACGCGGGATCGAGCCGCCCGATCGCGCCCCCCGTCGCCTCGGGCATCAGCCGCGAGATGTCGTGGACCGCGTCGTCGACAAGGACGCCAGCACGCACGTGGCCCGCGTCGGAGAATCGGACGACCTTCATGAGTGTGCCTCCAGATAGGTGTCGGGAATGGCCTCCCGCGCGACGAGGCCCGCGGAGACGAGGTCGGCCCACACGCCGTGGGGCACCTCGGTCTCGAAGCGGTCCATGTTCTGGTCAACGTCGGCCTCCGAGCGCATCCCCAGTACCACGGATGCCACCGCGGGCTGGAGGAACGGAAAGGCGATGGCCACCGTCGGGACGTCGACCCCGTGGGCCTCGCACACGTCCGCCATCGCGTTGACGGTGGAGACGACGTCGTCGCCGGCCTCGCGGTAGTCGTACCGGGCGCCCTCGACGGGGCGCGGGGTGGCGAGGAGGCCGGTGTTGAAGACTCCGGCCGCGACGACGCGGGCCCCTGCGCGCTCCGCGGCGGCCATGACCGGAAGCGCGTCGCGGTGCTCGAGGAGGCTGAACCGGTTGGCGAGCATGAGCACGTCGATCAGCCCGTCGTCGATCCACCCGGCGAGTCCCGCGACGGAATTCGTCCCGATGCCCACGGCCGTCGCGAGGCCCGCCGCCTTCGCCTCGGCGAGCGAGGCGAGGGCGTCCCGGCCCGCGCCCGAGTACGCCATGTCGGGGTCGTGCGCGTAGAGAACGTCGATGCGCTCCATGCCCAGGCGCTCCGCAGACTCGGCGATGCTGCGCACGACCCCGGCGGGCGAGAAGTCCCACCGGCGCTCCAGGTTGCCGGGAACGACGAAGCCGTCGTCGTCCTGGTCGATCGGCACCTGGCGGGGGACCAGGAGGCGCCCGACCTTGGTCGAGAGGCAGAAGGCGGCGCGCGGGTACTCGGCCAACGCCCGCCCCAGGCGCCGCTCGGACAGGCCGAGCCCGTAGTGCGGCGCCGTGTCGAAGTACCGGATGCCGCGATCCCACGCGCGTCGAATCGCGGTATCGGACTGTTCGTCGGTGATGGCGCGCCGGAGGTTTCCAACGCTCGCCCCACCGAAGCCGATGCCGTGCGGCCACGACGCCGCCACGCCGCTCGCGGCCGCTGCGGCGCTCACGGCGTGGCCTTCCCCAGGTAGGTGGTCTCGGCCGTCCCGCCAAAGATCGCGTCGCGCTCAGAGGGTGCGAGCGCGGCCACCCAGGCGCGGGTGGCTGCGTGCCAGGCTGGCGCGCCGCCGACCAGCTCGACTAGGGGCCAATCGGATCCGTACATGAGGCGGTCTGGCCCGAAGGCGTCGAACGCCGCCTCGACGGCGGGCACGCACTCGGCGGCGGTCCAGTCCGGCGTGCCGATTTCGCCCGCGATGCCGGAGAGCTTGGCGACGACGTTGTCTCGGCGGGCGAGGCCGAGGAGCCCGGCCTCCCAGCCGCGCATATCGGCGGTTCCCAAGGGGGGGCCCCCGAGGTGGTCGAGCACGAACGTCAGGTCCGGAAGCGCGCCGACCACCCGCGCCACGAGGGGCAGCTGCCACCAGCGCGCCACGATGTCGAATGTCAGGCCGTCGCGCGCGAGCGCCGCGAGCCCGCGCGCGACGGCGGTCGTGCCGAGCCACTCGGGATCCGGGTCGATGTGCACCAGGTGCCGGATGCCGACGAGCCGCCCGCGCGCTTCGGGCGCGAGGTCGCCCAACTGGCGCGGCACGTCGCCGGTGAGGTCGAGCCATCCGACGACGCCCGCTACGCGCTCGGTGGCCCCGGCGAGCAGCCGCGCGGTCTCGGGCGCGCTGTTGCTGGCCTGGACGATGATGGCGCGGTCCACGGCCACCGAATCGAGCATGCGCTCGACGTCCGCCACGGAAAAGTCGCGGTCGATCGCCCCCATCGTTAGGGGGTCGATCCACGGCTGGGGATCGGTGCGCCGATCCCAGACGTGCACGTGGGCGTCGAGCGTGAGGGTCACGAGAGGTGCCACACCTCGTCGATTGGCTGCCATCGTGCCCCCGGAATGCGCTCGTCGGCGATGCGTACCTGGCAGGGGTCGGTGTGGGTCCACCACTCGCGGGTCTTGGGGTCCTCGCCGATCCTCGCCATGTCGGCGTCATGGTCGTCGCCGACGTACTCGTAGTACGCAAACAGGATGTCACCGAACACGAAGATCGAGTAGTTGGTGACGTGGCAGTCGCGGAGGGTCTGCTCGACCTCGGGCCAGACCGCGCGGTGCAGCTCGAGGTAGCGGTCGCGAAGCTCGGGCCGAACCCCCACGACGAACGCGTAGCGGACAGGGCTCATGGCGCCAGCCATCAACGGGGGCTTCGGGTTCGGGGGCTTCCCACCATGACATTCCACTTCCGGCCGGCATCCTGCGCGACCTTGGGCCTAGCGGCGACTTTAGGGCATACGTATGATGTTAGCAAGGCCGGTTTCGTGTACCGCCCTCAGAGGAGAGGAACCTTCATGTCCCGCAGTGCCGCCTACGTAGCCGAGGGCACCATCGAGAACCACGACGTCGCGCCCGTCAAGCCCGGGGACGGTGAGGTTCAGGTCCGCGTTGCCTACGTCGGACTGTGCGGCACCGACCTCCACATCTTCCGGGGCCACATGGATGCGCGCGTGGCTCGTCCGCTCGTCTTCGGGCACGAGATGTCCGGCACGGTCGAGGCGGTCGGGGGCCGGCGTCGACGGTTGGGCCGCAGGCGACGCCGTCACCGTGATGCCCCTCGCCTGGGACGGGACCTGTCCCGCGTGCCACGCGGGATTCCAGCACATCTGTCAGCACCTCGACGTTCATCGGCATCGACTCCCCCGGCGCACTGCAGGAGCTCTGGACCGTCCCGGCGTCGACCCTCGTGCGCGCTGCCCGCGGACCTCGACCTCCGGACGGCGGCGCTCGCCGAGCCGACCGCCGTCGCCGTCCACGATGTTCGCCGCTCCGGGCTGCAGGTCGGCGACCGCGTCGTCGTGCTCGGCGGCGGCCCGATCGGCCTCCTCATCGCGTGCGTCGCTCGCGACGCGGGCGCCCACGTCATGATCTCGAGCTCGACGCCGGGCGCCGCGCGCTGGCCGAGACGCTCGGCTTCGCCACCGCCGACCCGGCCGGCGACGTCGCGGCCGACGTTGCCGACTGGACCGGGGGCAACGGCGCGGACGTCGTCTTCGAGGTCTCCGGGGTCGCGCCGACGGTCGCGCTCGCGACGGCCCTCGCGAAGGTGCGCGGCACGATCGTCGTCGTCGCGATCCACTCCGCGCCGCGCGAGGTCAACCTCCAGCAGGTCTTCTGGAAGGAACTGACGATGCGTGGGCGCGCGCGTGTATCGGCGCAGCGACTTCGAGCGAGCGATCGACCTGCTCGCGCGCGGCGTCATCCCCGCGGACCAGATCATCACCCGGTCCGTGCCGCTCGAGGAGACCGCGGCCGCGCTCGGCCAACTGGCGAAGGGCGAGGCCATGAAGGTGCTCGTCGACGTCGCCGCTACCCCGAAGGAGAAGTGACCGTGACCGACCTCTTCGACCTGTCCGGCAAGACCGCCGTCGTCACGGGCGCGCGGCGCGGCCTCGGCCGCGGCATGGCCGTGGCGCTCGCGACGGCCGGGGCCGACATCATCGGCGCAAGCGCCCACGTTTCCGACACGGACGAGGTGGGCGCGGAGATCCGCGCGCTCGGCCGCACCTTCGAGGCCCGCAAGGTGGACTTCGCCGACCGCGCGGCCGTCATCGCGCTGGGCGACGAGCTCGCGGAGCGCGCCCCGGACATCCTGGTCAACAACGCCGGGACGATCATGCGCGCGCCCGCCGCCGAGCACCCCATCGAATACTGGGACACCGTGCTGCAGGTCAACCTCTCGAGCCAGTTCATCCTGACGCAGGCTCTCGCGCGCCCGATGCTCGAGCGGGGCTACGGAAAGATCATCTTCACGGCGAGCCTGCTGAGCTTCCAGGGCGGGATCACCGTCCCTGGGTACGCGGCCGCAAAGTCGGGCATCGCGGGGCTCGTCCAAGCGCTGTCGAACGAGTGGGCCGCCAAGGGCGTCAACGTCAACGCGATCGCGCCCGGGATACATGGCGACGGACAACACCCAGGCCCTCCAGGACGATCCGGACCGCAATGCCGCCATCCTGGCGCGCATCCCGGCCGGGCGCTGGGGCACCCGCGACGACATGGGGGGCGCGACCGTGTTCCTCGCGTCCGCCGCGTCCGACTACGTCTCCGGTGCGATCCTGCCCGTAGACGGCGGCTGGTTGGGCCGCTGATGGGCGCCGCCCTCGGCGCGATCGAGCGATGCGGGATCCTGCCCGTCGTCGTCCTCGACCGCGCCGAGGACGCCGTTCCCCTCGCCGAGGCGCTGCTGCGGGGCGGGATCGACTGCGCCGAGATCACGCTGCGGACGCCCGCCGGGCCTTCCCGCGATCGGGGCCCTGCGCGGGCTCAAGGAGTTCACCGTGGGCGCGGGCACCGTGACGACGACCGCCGACGTCGTCGCGTGCGTCGCGGCGGGCGCCCGGTTTGTCGTCAGCCCAGGGCTCGACGCCGACGTGGTGAGCGCGTCCCTAGCGGCGGGCCTCGATGCCATCCCGGGCGTCGCGACGTCGTCCGAGATCATGCGGGGGGTCGCGCTCGGCCTCACCGTCCTCAAGTGTTTCCCGGCCGAGCAGCTGGGCGGCCCGGGGTGGATCAGGGCGGTGCGCGGGCCGTTCCCCGAGGTCCGGTTCGTGCCGAGCGGCGGGGTGAGCGCGGACAACGCCGCGAGCTACGCGGGCGACGGCGTGGCCGCGCTGGGGACGAGCTGGGTCGCGCCCCGCGCGCTCGTCGCGGAGGGGAAATTCGACGAGATCGCCGATCGCGCGCGCAGGTTTCGAGAGGTGATGGGCCGCTAGCGCGGCCGGGCCGGGCGGCGCGGGAGGGGTCCCGTCGCTCGGCCCGCGACTACTGGTGCCAGGGGAGCCCGGCGGCGCGCCAGCCCTCGTGGCCGCGCTGCCCCTTCTCGTTCGGCGAGCCCTCGAAGCCCTCAAGCATGTTGTACGACGGCCCGATTCCCGCCTCCGTGGCGGCGATGGCCGCGCCGATGGAGCGCTGGCCGGACCGGCAGATGAAGATGACCGGGGCGTCCGCGTCTGGCTCGACGCCCGCCTCCAGCAGCTCCTGAACGAACCGGTGGTTCAACTGGCCCTCGGGGTACGAGGTCCACTCGATGAAGATGGGGGCGCGGCCAAGGTCGCTCGTGTCCGGCACGCCCACGAAGTTCCACTCGGCTTGCGTGCGGACGTCCACGAGGATCGCCTTGGGGTTCGACGAGAGGATGTCCCACGACTCCTGGGGCGTCAGGTCGCCGGCGTAGCCCGCCGTCACGCGACGCCCTTGGGCAGGGGAGCCTCGTCCGTCGCCGCGACGGGCTCGATCGTGACGAAGTCGCGGCTCGCGCGGCCCTGGCCGCCGCACCCGCAGCCGCCCTCGCCCTTGCCTTGACCGCCGCACCCGCAGCCTCCGCCGCCGCCTCCGCCGTGGCCCTTGCCACCGCCGGAGTTGCCGAGGTGCATCAGGTTGGGACGGACGATCGGCTCGTCGTTGCTCATGGTTCCTCCCGGGTTCCCGCGTCTGCGGAAAGTCTACGGGAGGCGTGCGGCGGGCCGTGCGCGGCGTCGGGCTACCCGACGGCCCGCCGCAGCGCGTCGACCGGGGTGCGTGGCCGCGCCAGCAGCCCCACGGCGAGAGACCCGGCGAGGGAGATCGCGAGGGCGAGCGCCACGACGAACGCCGCGGAGACGACGCTGTAGCCGGACACGGTCAGGTTCCACTGGCCGCTGTGCACAAGCGCGTTGGGAGACGCCACGGCCGCCAACGCCCGGATCCCGAGCGGAAGCAGCCATCCCAGCACCCCGCCGACGACGATCCCGACGACCATGGGCGTCCACTGGCGCGCCGCGGCGGCAAGCGTCTCGTTGTTCCTGCTCAGGCCGAGCGCGGACCTGGTCGCGGCGTCTGCGTCGAGCGAGCTACGCGAGCTCAGGGTGACGACGGCCGCGATGAGCGTCGCTGTCCCGAAGATCCCGACGACCGCCCACAGGAAGCCGGGATCGACGATCCAATCGACGTATGCCGCGAAACCGATCATGGGCGGCTCTCCCCATCCTTTCCAGTGGTCGTAGTCGATCGCTCCGATCGCCGACTCGGTCGCGACGGCGACGATGGTCCCGACCGCCAGCGCCATCGACACCGAGGCGTAGGTGAAGATGCGGCGGTGCGAACGCAGGCTGTCCCCGGCCGCGACGGCCCACGGCCAGCGAAGCCGCCCGAGGCGCTCCGCAACGCGGGGGAGAATCTCGCGGAGGCCATCGACGAGGGAAGCGAAACCTACGACGAGCGTGGCGACGAGCGCGAGGCTCACGGCGATGTAGGCCCAGTCGCCCCCGCTGGTGGCGCGTTCCGAGATCGTGAACGTCGCGAGGTCGACGAGCGCCAGGCCCGCGAGGAGGCCGATGAGCCACCAGCGGCTCACGCGCCGAGACACCGTCGCTTCGCCGACGGGAGTGACGGGTTTGAGGGCGGCCGCGGGGGCGACGCGGGAGGCCCAGAACGCGGGCACCGCGGCGAGCACCGTCGAAATCACGAACCCCGCGCCCACGACGGCGATGACGACGGCCGCGGGCAGGCTCACGCCCGAGGGGATGAGAGATTCGGGGTGCGAGGCGCGCAGTCGCGCGAGCGAGAAGACTTCGCCGAGGTAGCCGAGCCCGAGGCCCGCGGTGATGCCGAGCGCCGCCAGGGCGGCGGTCTCGGTCAACGAGGCGAGCGCCACGGTGCGGCGAGTCGCGCCGAGCACCCGGGCGGTCGCCGTCCAGCGCGTCCGCGCCTCGCCCTGCGCGCGCCCCATGCCGAAGGCGGCGATCACGAGGCTCACGAGCGTGAGGGCGCTGATCCCGAGCGCCCACGACTCGACGTACCCGATGTTTCCAAAGAATCGGGTGAACGCGAAGCCGTGGCCCAAGGAGGAGAAGTAGTCGTTGCCGTCCTCGTAGGGGAACATCGCGTTGTTCCCGTCGTCCCATGTCGCCACGGTCGCGATCGCCGACGTCGGCTCGCCGCCGTCGCCGTCGTCGAACGTCCATGGCTGGAACGCGGATGCGGCCTCGACCGAGTCCGCCCAGGAGATGTAGGCGGAGTACGTGCTGACCCAGTAGGGCTCGACGGTGCCGTCACGCAGGAGACCCGACACCGTGAGGGACATCGGTGCCGAACGAGCGCCACGGTAGTCGCTCCTGGGCGCCCACACGTCGCCGAGACCGAGGCCGAAGCGTCGCGCCGTCTCCGCGGTGAGGACGACCTCGCCCGGGCCAGGCGCGTGGCCCGCAAGCAGGTAGCGATCCCAGTCGAGGGTCGTGGCGAGGGCGGCCATCGGGATCCCCTCGCTTCCTCCGGTCGGCGGCAGCGCCCAGAACTCGCGTCCCGCGGTGATGGAACCTTCACGGCCAGCGGTCGCGATGAGCGCGTCGAGGTCGGTGAAGGAAATCTCCTTCCCGATGCCACGTGTGTTCTGGTCGGCGGGGCGCCCGTTCGTGAATGAGACGAAGTTCTGGACGTGGTCGCGCCCATAGAGGTACAGGTCGCGGGTGGAGTCTTGCTGTCGGATGACCGTGGCCGCCGTCGCGGCCGTGAAGGTCGCGAGCGCGAGCGCAACGGCGAGCAGCCCGGCGCTCCACGCGGCGTACCTCCACTGGGACCTGAGCTGTTCCCGCACGAGTCGGAAGATCATGCGGAGACGCTCCTCAGGTCGGCGCGGAGTGCCTCCGCGGGTGGCCGCCGCGAGAGGGACAACGCGGCGGGAATTGAGATGAGCGCGGCAAGCCCAAGGGCAACGAGCGCGAGTGCGCCGAGGGAGGACCACCCGATGTTGCCGAGGCTCGCCGTGAGGCGCTCGGAGTAGGTGGTCTGGATCGGTCCAGCGACGCTCCCGACAAGAGACCAGATCACGCGCACCACTACCCCGGCGGCGATCCCGGCGAGCGCGGCCGACCAGGCACGCACGGTCGCGTCGATCGCGATGGCGCCTCGGAGGCTCGTCACCGAAGCGCCGAGGGCGGCGAGGGTCGCGTGGGGGCGTCGACGATCCGCGACGGCCGAGGTGAGGAGGGCGCCGAGGGGAACGAGAAGCAGCGCCACGACGAGCGCAATGGACATCCACGCGAAGCGAGCGGTGGCATAGGGAAGGCGGTCCCACGCGTAGACGGCGACGTAGGAGGTGCCCCGGTCGCCCGCCACCCGGGCGACCGCCGAGACCGCGTCCGCCCGACGTTCGTCGGACGCGGGATACACCACGATCGCGTCGGGTTCGCCCTGACCTCCGGGGCCGACGCGGTCCTTGCTGACGAGGAAGGGGTTGGCGTCGCCGGGGGACGCGGCGGCGGTCTCCGCGGGGAGGCCGGGGAACGTCTGCTGGCACGTCTGGCCCTCAACGCCCGCGAAGGTCTGGTCGGCATCGGCCTGTGCGGCGAGGTCGGCGCTGAACCCGCGAACAACCGCGGGGTCGACGGCGAGGAGCGTTCCCGCACACCCTTCTCCCCCCGCGAGGCTGCCGCGCCGCGCGACGATCGCCGCCGCAACGGCCGGGTCACTCAGGACGCCGCGCGCGAGCCCGTCGACGCACGCCCCGTCGCACGCACCGCCATCGCGGGCGTGCATGTCGCCGACGACCATCGCGGGCCGAGGCTCCGTCGGGCTCAACGATCCCGCGTCGACCGAGCTGAGCGCGGCCACCATGGCGAGGAAGGAGATCGCAGCGAGGAGCCCTCGCCCCCGGATTCGCCGACGGGCGAGCGCCTCGTCTGCGAGGATCGCACCCACCTGTCCTCCGCGTGCCCCGAGCCGTCGTGCCGCGCGAGCGAGAAGCACGGGCGCTAGATCGGTCCCCCGGCGCGCCACCCACTCCCAGGCTCCCCATGCCAACGCGAATCCGCAGCCGAGCGCCGCGAGGGCTCCAGCAATGCCCGCGTCGGCGAGCACGGCCGCGACGAGGGCTCCGAGCCCGAACGCCGCCGCGACGGCGATGATCAGGAGCGACGTCCCCCGCCGGTGACCGTTGACGTCGTCCGCGCCGCGCAGCGCGTCGGTCAGGGGGGCGGGGGGACGTGCCATCGCGGCCGCGGCGCTCGCGGCGACGACGGCGAGCGCCGTGAGGAGCGACACCGCAACCACCCAGTTCCACGGCGAGCCGTCGCGACCGTCCACGTCTCGAAGCACGAGCAGCGCGCCGACGGCGAGCACGACGCCGCCAGCGACCGCGCCCCCCGCGAGCGCGCGGCGGGCCGCCGCCGCGGCGCGGGCGCTCGCGCTTTCCCCGAGCGCGGAACGGACGGCCTGTACTCCCGGCTCGAGCGAAGGGCTGAGGCGCATGACTACGCCGCCGGCGAGCGCGGCCCAGAAGAGCCACCAGGCGGCCGTGAGGAGGCTCGCGGCGAGCGTGTACTGCCCGTCGGCGAGGGCTCCGACGAGCCCGAAGGGTCCGCTCCCGAGCAGTGTCGCCAGCCCCGCGAGCGCGATGAGGCTCGTGCCGAGCGCCTTCACGCCTGCACCCCCTGGAGCGCGTCGAGCCCCGCGAGCACCGAGTCCGGCGTCGGGTTGTCGATGTGGCCGGCCACCTTGCCGTCGGCGAAGAGCATCACCTTGCCGGCGTACGACGCCGCGGTCGGGTTGTGCGTGACCATCGACGACGCTCTGGCCGAGCTCGCGGCATGCCTGGCGGAGGTGGGACAGGATCTGCGCGCTCGCGTGGGTGTCGAGGTTGCCCGTGGGCTCGTCGGCGAGGACGACGCGGGGCTTGGTGATGAGCGCCCGCGCGATCGCGACGCGCTGCTGCTGGCCGCCCGAGAGCTCGTAGGGCCGCCGCTCGAGTTCGTTCCCGATGCCCAGCATGTCGATCAGCGTCGAGTACCACTCCTCGTCGCGCGGCAGCCGTTGAGCCGCAGCGGCAGCACGATGTTGTCGGCCCGCTCATCGTCTGCAGCAGGTTGAAGCCCTGGAAGACGAAGCCGACCACGCGGCCGCGGATCCGCGCCGCGTCCTGTCGGAAATGCCGGTCAGGTCGCTCGTCGCCCACCCACACCTCGCCGCTGTCGGGCTTGTCCAGCCCGGCGAGCAGGTGCACCAGCGTCGTCTTGCCCGATCCGGACGGCCCCATCACGGCCGTCAGGGTCCCCTCAGGGACGTCAAGGTCGACGTGGTCCACCGCCGCATGGCGGCGTCGCCCGACCCGTACGTCTTGGTCAGGCCGCGGGCCTTGACCGCAATCGCCGCGTCGGGCGTTGCCTTCTTCTTTGCCATGACGCCGACGCTACGGGCGGCGGACCCGCCGCCGCATCGGACCACGGGATGGACCTTGGCAATACTCGGGTATCTATGCCACGGGGCACGCGCGTCGGCGGATACCTATGAACCCGGCCGCACCAGGCCGGTCTCGTAGGCGATCACCACGGCTTGGACGCGGTCGCGCGCGCCCAGCTTGGCGAGCACCCGGCCCACGTGCGTCTTGACGGTGGGCTCGGCCACCACCAGCTCGCCGCAGATCTCCTGGTTGGACAGGCCGCGCGCCATGAGGATCAGCACCTCGCGCTCGCGGTCGGTCAGGTCTCGATGGCCGCGCCGTCCGTCGGCTCCGACAGGGTCGCCGCGAGCCGCTCGCAGCAGGCGACGAGTGGCCGTCGGGCGCGATGACGGAGTCGCCCGCGTGCGACGCGGCGAATTGCGCGGAGCAGGTCCTCGGGCGGCGCGTCCTTGAGGAGGAAGCCGCTCGCGCCAGCCTTGATCGCGGCGACCACGTACTCGTCGAGGTCGAAGGTGGTGAGGATGATGATGCGAGCCTCCGTGGTCCCTGCCAGCGCGGAGGTCGCCGCGAGCCCGTCGATGCCCGGCATGCGCACGTCCATGAGCACCACGTCCGCGGGAGAGTCGGCCCGCGAGGGCGGCGACCGCCTCGTCGCCGGAGCCCGCCTCCGCCACGACCTCCATGTCGTCCTGGGACCCGACCACCATGCGCGAAGCCGGCTCGGATGAGCTGCTGGTCGTCCACGAGCGCCACACGAATCGTCATTGCTTTGCCTCCGCACGTCCGCGGCGTGAGTGGGAGCCTGGCCCGCACGACGTACCCGCCGCCCCGCTTCGGTCCCGCGGTGAGCGTCCCGCCGAAGATCGTCGCCCGCTCGCGCATGCCCTCGATGCCGCCCCCCGTGCCGTCGCCCGACGCCGCTCCCCGGCCGTCGTCGCTGATCGGTGACCTGACCGCGTCGTCGAGCCACCGGAGCTGGACGAACGCGGTCACCTTGGGGCCCGCGTGCTTGAGGACGTTCGTCAGGCCCTCTTGGGCGATGCGGTACACGGCGAGCCCGGCGCCGATGGGCAGCGGGCGCGGCGTCCCGGTCGTCACGTAGGACACGTCGAGGCCGCCATCGCGAGCGGAGGCGACGAGCGCGGGGATGTCGCCGAGCGTGGGCTGCGGCCCGAGGTCGGCCTCCGGGTCGGAGTCGCGCAGCACGCCGAGCAGCGCGCGCATCTCGGTCAACGCGGAGCGGCCCACCTCGGCGATCGTGTCGAGCGCGCGCGCGGCGGCGGCGGGATCCTTGTTTGACGCGAACCGTCCGCCGTCGGCCTGCGCGACCACGACCGTCAGGGTGTGGGCGACGACGTCGTGCATCTCGCGGGCGATGCGGGCGCGCTCGTCGCTCGCAGCGACGGCCCGAGCGGCTGCCGCCGCCGACGCGCGTTCCTCGTCGGCCTTCGACGAATCGGCTGCAGCGCGACGCGCGCGCACCAGCAGGACACCGCAGAGCGCAAGCGCCGCGGCGGCGACGGACCAGGCGACGGCCTCCATGGGACACACTGTAGGACGCATCGGCCCCACCGACGCGGGTTCGGGTTAGCCTTCAAGGAGCCCAGGCAAGGAGGACGCCGTCGTGTCGACCACCGTGCTCGTCGTGCTCCTTGGCCGTCCTTGCCGCCGCTTTCGGGGCGTTGGGCTTCGTCTTCTTGTCTCGGCGAGTATCGCGCGCCCGGACTGGTGCGGGCGCTCGCGGTGTACGTCTGTCGCAGGACGTTTCGCGCGCGGGTAGCCCCGAGCGAGCACCCGGCCGGCGGTCACGACCCGGAGCTGGAGCGCCCGTTCTGCCCCGCGGGCTGCGACGCGAACGACGACCTGCCCAACGAGGTGTATGCGAACCCCTTCGAGCCCACCTTCGAGCCGCGCAAGTTCCGGCACGTGATCCGCACGGCGTGCGCCCACCTGGACGAGTCGGGAGAGCCGGAACACTGCCACGACGTGCGCGAGCTCTATCCGTGGGAGCGCAACTGGCTGGTGTACGCCGTACTCGCGTTCGTGCGGTGGCGCCTCAGCGCCCAGAGCTGCCCCGAGTACGTGCGAGGCGATCCTCGCGGTACACCTCCAACCCATCAGCGGCGCGGTGCATCCCAACGTGTACTACGTCAACGGGATCTACACGAACCTCAAGTCCGCCTCGCGGCAGCGGCAGCACCTCGACGGCTTCCTCGGCGGAAACGTGGATCTCCGCCTGCTCTACAACCGGGTCGACGCGCACCTCGACCCCCTTCAGCTGAACCACGACTACTCGTGGGGGATTCGGAACTCCCCCGCGACCACGCCGTTCCGCTCGCAGCCCGCCCTCGCCGCGTACGCCATCCTGCTCGAAGGCTTCGCGCGCGGCGCCGACGTGTCGTTCGTCGGATTCTCCGGCGGCACCCTGCAGATCGCGATGGCGCTCCGCGCGTTCCGCACCGTCCCGGGGCGCGCGCGGCTACCTGCGCGAGCACGTGCGCTTCCTCTCGCTCGCGAATGCCATCCACCGCTCGTCGCATCTGGACTTCCAGATGTCCCTCCTGTCGTTCGAACCGCATGTCGACCGGCAGGACCCCTTCTCGCGCGCGCTCACGGGCGACGTCTACACGTTCGACGACGGACGCACGGTGGACCTCGGGGTGCCCGACTGGCGCGACCAGGTCAACGCGGGCCTGTGGACCAAGATCGGCACGGAGCTCCTCGTCCACGAGGAGGTGGCCCGCTACCACTCGATCGAGAACAACTACGCGCGCATCGTCCCGTGGAGCGTCCCCGGCCAGAACAAGTCGCACGCCGTGCGCCATCGCCTCGTCCACGAGTTGGGCCGCCCGCGCCCCGAGCCGACGGCCTTTCCCGTCGCGCCCGAGGAGCGACGGAAGCGCAAGCCCCGCGCGAAGAAGGCGGTCAAGGAACGCCGAGGAAAGGCGACCTAGGCCGGGCGCATCGCATGACCCGTCCCAGCCACCACGCGGTTCAGCGCGCTTGCCCACGCTCGCTCCCCGGTAGCCTAGTTCCGTACCCACCCGCCGCCGAGGGAGCCCATGACCCCGCCGTCCTCCCAGCCCGCCGCGACCGCGTCGACCGTCGACACCGTCGAGCACGCCGCGGCCACGCCGGACCAGCCGCAGCCCTACGCCGAGCTCGGCCTCAAGGCCGACGAGTACGCGATGATCCGCGACCTCCTCGGCCGCCGCCCCACGGCGGCAGAGCTCGCCATGTACTCGGTCATGTGGTCGGAGCACTGCTCCTACAAGTCGTCCAAGGTTCACCTGCGCCAATTTGGCGAGAAGATGACGGACGCGATGCGCGCCCACCTGATGGTCGGCATGGGCGAGAACGCGGGCGTCGTCGATATCGGCGACGGCTGGGCCGTGACCTTCAAGGTGGAGTCGCACAACCACCCGAGCTACGTGGAGCCGTACCAGGGCGCGGCGACCGGCGTCGGCGGCATCGTGCGCGACATCCTCGCGATGGGCGCGCGCCCGGTCGCGGTGATGGACGACCTGCGCTTCGGCGCCATCGACCACCCGGACACGGCGCGCGTGGTCCACGGCGTGGTCGCGGGCGTGGGCGGGTACGGCAACTGCCTCGGGCTCCCGAACGTCGGCGGCAGCGCCTCCTTCGACCCGTGCTACCAGGGCAACCCGCTCGTCAACGCCCTGTGCGTCGGGGCGCTCCGGCACGAGGATCTCCACCTGGCGAGCGCCGAGGGAGTGGGCAACAAGGTGGTCCTGTTCGGCGCCCGCACCGGGGGCGACGGCATCGGCGGCGCGAGCATCCTCGCGTCCGAGACGTTCGAGGGCGGCGTTCCCGCGAAGCGGCCGAGCGTCCAGGTGGGCGACCCGTTCATGGAGAAGGTGCTGATCGAGTGCTGCCTCGAGCTCTTCGCCGCGGGCGCGGTGCTCGGCATCCAGGACCTGGGCGCGGCTGGCATCTCCTGCGCGACGAGCGAGCTCGCCTCGAACGGCGGCGTCGGGATGCACGTGTGGCTCGACGACGTCCTGCTCCGCGACCCCACGCTCAACGCTGGCGAGATCCTCATGTCCGAGTCCCAGGAGCGCATGATGGCCGTCGTCGCGCCCGCGAAGCTCAAGGAGTTCCTGGCGATCACCAAGAAATGGGACATCGAGTCGTCCGTCGTCGGGGAGGTCAACGACTCCGGGCGCCTGACGATCGACCACGGCGGCGAGCGCATCGTCGACGTCGACCCGAAGACGGTCGCCCACGACGGCCCCGTGTACGAGCGCCCCTTCGCGCGCCCCGCGTGGATGGACGCGCTCCAGGCGGACTCCGCCACGACCCTCGCCCTCCCGGCCGACGGGAGCGCCCTGCGCGGCGCCCTGCTGGACCTCCTCGGCTCGCCGAACCTCTCGAGCCGCGACTGGATCACGCGCCAGTACGACCGATACGTGCAGGGCAACACCGCCATGGCGCGCCCCGACGTGGCAGGCGTCATCCGGATCGACGAGGCCACCGGCCGCGGCGTGGCCGTCGCGACCCGGACGAACGACCGCTACGCCAAGCTCGACCCGTACCACGGCGCGCGGCAGGCGGTCGCCGCCGCATACCGCGCCGTCGCGATCACGGGCGCAACCCCGCTCGCCGTCACGGACTGCCTGAACTTCGGCAGCCCGGAGGACCCGGACTCGATGTGGCAGTTCGCGGAGGCGGCGCGCGGCATCGCGGACGCCTGCCAGGAGCTCTCCGTCCCGGTCACGGGCGGCAACGTGAGCCTCTACAACGGCACGGGCGAGCCCGGGCGCATCGACTCCTCGATCAACCCGACGCCCGTGGTCGGCATCCTTGGCGTGTTCGACGACGTCGCGCGTGCCACCCCGTCCGGCTGGCGCGAGGCGGGCCAGGTGCTCTACCTGCTCGGCCGCACGCGCGCGGAACTCGACGGCTCGCAGTTCGCCGCGCTGTCCGGCCACCTGGGCGGGCTCCCGCCGGCCGTGGACCTCGAGGCGGAGCGCGTGCTCGCCGAGGTGATGGTCGCGGCCTCCCGCGACGGGCTCGTCGACGCGGCCCGCGAGGTCGGCGAGGGTGGCCTCCTCGTCGCCGCCGCGCTCGGATGCCTGCGGTACGGCGTCGGGGCACGGATCGCCCTGGACGACATCTGCGCCCACGACGGGCTCACCGTCGCCGAGGCGCTCCTGAGCGAGTCCCAGGCCCGCGTCCTGTGCTCCGTCCCGCGCTCGGAGGAGCAGCGGTGGAGCGACATGCTCGCCGCCCGCGGGGTCCCGGCGGTGCGCATCGGCGTCACGGACGACACGGGCGAGTTCGAGGTGCAGGGCCAGTTCTCCCTTCCGCTGGTCCGACGCGCGCGCGCGATGGGAATCGACGCTTCCCGCTCACTTCGGATAGGCCTCCTCGAAGGTCGAGCGACTCCGTAGAGTGTGATCGGCGAGAGCCGCGCGAAAAGGGGGATCGGTGAAGCGGAAGTGGCGCCCGGTCGACGTCTGGGGCCTCGCGATCGTCGGCGCGGTGTTCCTCGCCGCAACCGTCACACTGCTCATCCTCAGCGCGAAGTTCTTCGCCGCGGAGGGCGTCACCTACACCGTCGACATCGCCTCGACCCGGGACAAGGTGAGTTGGACCACGTCGCTCGACCCCGAACTGAAGTCGTACCTCCTCGTGGATTACACCGACGGCGTCGCGTGCGAGCTACCGCCGGACCTCAACTTCCGCGGCGTGATCATGAGGGGCCGAGAGATCCATGGACGCGTCCGCGACTACCGCGTGTTCCGCGACGAGTACTACATCGAGTTTCGCAACGGCGAGGTTCGCTGCGTCGAGGACTCGCGGCCGTGGTCCGTCGTCGCGGCCCAACTCGACCTCTACGTGCCCGGCCCGCTCCGCCAATACCTCGTCGAGCAGGGCGTGATCGACTCCTGCCTGAACGCTCTGCGGAACGCGTGGCACGCTTGTGTCATGGTCACGCGTCGCCGAATCTCCCCGACCCTGGGCCGGGAGGCGGTCGGGGCGTGGGTGAGCGGGGATCGCGCGCCGGACGTCGTTGCGACGGCCGTGCGTTATTCGCTCGAGGAGCTCGCGGCCCGGGCGCCGGGCGGGAGCGTCGAGGTCCGCATCCCGCCGTATGGAGCCACGCAGTGCGTCGGGGGGATGCATCACACCAGGGGAACGCCGCCCAACGTCGTCGAGGCGGACCCCGACACCTGGCTGCGCCTCGTCACCGGCCTCGTGGCGTGGCAGGAGGCGACGACGGCCGGCCTGGTCGCTGCCTCCGGAATGCGCGCGGACCTCGCGGCGTGGCTGCCGCTGATCGAGCCGGGCGACGGGCCGCCGCTCGAGCCTTCGCCCGACGCGTGACCGCCTAGACTGATCCCGTGAGCGACGCCACCGACGACCTCCCCTCGCAGGCCGAGTTGGACGCGAACTCCGTTCCCGCGATGATTCGCCGGGCGCCGCGGTTCGCGCGGATCATCGCCACCGGCGCGGGGGCAGGATTCGTCTTCGGCGTGATCGTCGCGCTCGGCCTTCCCGGACACGGCGCCGAGTACCGCGCGCTCGTCGCGCTGCTCGTGGGACTTGGACTCGCGATGATCGGGGCGCTCACCGCCGGCGCGATCGCCACCCGCGCGGACGGCCGCGATCCCGGCCCGCTCCGCCCGGCGGACCAGCGGCTGAGCAAGGCCGAGGAGGAACTGTGGTTCGGATCGAGCGAACCGTCGTCCTCCAAGCCGCCCAAGCCCAAGCCCGGCAAGGACGGCTAGTGCCGAGGGGCGACGGGCGACTCAGCCACGACCTGCTGCCCGGAGAGAAGGGTCCCCAGGATGCCTGCGGCGTCTTCGGCATCTACGCGCCGGGCGAGGAGGTCGCGAAGCTGACCTACTTCGGCCTGTACGCCCTCCAGCACCGCGGCCAGGAGAGCGCCGGGATCGCGACATCGAACGGCGAGCAGATCGTCGTCTTCAAGGACATGGGCCTCGTCAGCCAGGTATTCGACGAGGGCGCGCTCGAGTCCCTGACCGGGCACATCGCGCTCGGCCACACCCGGTACTCGACCACGGGGTCCAGCACGTGGGACAACGCCCAGCCCGCGCTCGGACCCACGGCGCACGGCACGGTCGCCCTCGGCCACAACGGAAACCTGACGAACACGCCGGAGCTGCTGGAGCTCCTGGAGGCCAGGCAAGGCGAGGGCAAGCTCTTCGACTTCATGGGCGGCCACGGCTCCGACACCGCGGTCGTCACGGCCCTCCTCGCGAACGAGGAATACGCGACGCTCGCCGAGACGGCGCTGGAGCTGATGCCCCGCCTCCGCGGCGCGTACTCGTTCGTCTTCATGGACGAGACGGCCCTCTACGCGGCGCGCGATCCCTACGGCGTCCGGCCCCTGGTCCTCGGCCAGCTCGCGAGCGGCGGCTGGGTGGTGGCCTCCGAATCCGCCGCCCTCGATATCGTCGGGGCCCGCCAGATCCGCGAGGTCGAGCCTGGCGAGCTTCTCGTGATCAACGCGGACGGCGTCCGATCGGAGCGGTTCGCGCCTTCGACGCCGCGCGGGTGCGTCTTCGAGTACGTCTACCTCGCGAGGCCGGACACGAGCATCGCGGGGCGCAGCGTCCACGTGGCGCGCGTCAAGATGGGCAAGACGCTCGCCCGCGAGCACGCCGTCGAGGCGGACCTCGTCATCCCGGTCCCCGAGTCGGGAACGCCCGCGGCCGTCGGGTACGCCCAGGCGTCCGGGATCCCCTTCGCCCAGGGATTCACCAAGAACGCCTATGTCGGGCGTACCTTCATCCAGCCCTCGCAGACGCTGCGGCAGCTCGGCATCCGCCTCAAGCTCAACCCGCTGCGCGAGGTCATCGCGGGCAAGCGCCTCGTCGTCGTCGACGACTCGATCGTCCGCGGCAACACCCAGCGCGCCATCGTCGCGATGCTGCGGGAGGCGGGCGCCGCGGAGGTCCACGTGCGCATCTCCTCGCCGCCCGTCCTGTGGCCGTGCTTCTACGGGATCGACTTCGCGACGCGGGACGAGCTCGCGGCGGTGGGCCACGACGTCGAGCAGGTGCGCGCGAACATCGGGGCGGACACGCTCGGCCACATTTCCCTCGAGGGAATGATCGCGGCGACCAAGCAGCCGGCATCGAACCTGTGCACCGCGTGCTTCACCGGTCAGTACCCCATCGAGCCTCCGATCAACGCGCGGCACCTGCTCGCGCGGCAGGAGGTCCAGCTGTGAGCGACGAGGCCATCACCTACGCCGGAGCGGGGGTCGACACCGCGGCGGGCGATCGGGCGGTCGAGCTGATGAAGGCCGCCGTCGCACGCACGCACGGGCCGGAGGTCGTGGGAAGCGTCGGGGGATTCGCCGGCCTGTTCGACGCGTCGGCGCTCAAGAACTACCGGCGCCCACTCCTCGCGTCCTCGACCGACGGGGTGGGCACCAAGATCGCGATCGCCCGCGCCCTCGACATCCACGACACCATCGGGCGGGACCTGGTCGCGATGGTCGTCGACGACATCGTCGTCTGCGGCGCGACGCCGCTCGTCATGACGGACTACATCGCGTGCGGAAAGGTCATCCCCGAGCGCATCGCGGACATCGTGCGAGGCATCGCCGAGGGCTGCGTCGACGCCGGGGTCTCGCTCGTGGGCGGGGAGACGGCCGAGCACCCGGGGCTCATGGAGCCGGAGGACTACGACGTCGCGGGAGCGGCCATGGGCGTGGTGGAGGCCGACGCCGTGCTCGGCGCGGACCGCGTCAAGGAGGGCGACGTCGTGGTCGCCCTCGCGTCCTCCGGTCTTCACTCGAACGGCTTCAGCCTGGTGCGCGCGGTCGTGTCCCGCGCCGGCTGGACCCTCGACAGGAGCGTCCCCGAGCTCGGCCGGACGCTGGGCGAGGAACTGCTCGAGCCGACCCGCATCTACTCGCGGCTCTGCGTGGACCTCGCCGCGACGGTCCCGGGCCTCCGCGCGCTCGCCCACGTCACCGGGGGAGGGCTGGGCGCGAACCTCACCCGCGTCGTCCCGCGCGGGCTCGCGGCGAACGTCGCGCGCGGATCGTGGGCCGTCCCACCGATCTTCCACGTGATCCGCGGCGCCGGGGACGTGCCGTGGGGAGACCTGGAGGCGACGCTCAACCTGGGCGTCGGCATGGTCGCCATCGTCGCCCCGGGGGACGCAGACGCGCTGATGCGAACGTGCACGTCCGCGGGCGTCGGAGCATGGGTCCTTGGCGAGGTCACTACGGACGACGGTCGCGAACCGTCGGGCGACGTGATTCGGGGAGGGAAGGGCGTCGACGGAGGAGCGGTGTACCTCAGCGGGGCGTACCGGGCGACCTAGGTCGGGCGGAGCGCGGGCGACGCGTCAGTCGTCCTCGTCGTCCCAGCGGTCGGCATACTCGTCGTCCGTGTCGTCGACCTCATCGACGGGGCTCATCGCCGCGGCGGTTCCACCACCCGAAATGAGTTCGCGTTCAAGCGCCTTCAGGTCGGACCCCGGTGCGGAGTACTTCAACTGACGTGCGATCTTCGCGTCTTTGGCTTTCTGACGGCCGCGCCCCATCTCGCCGTCCCTTCTCGGAATCGAGGGCCGCTGGCGCGGGCCCACCTCAATAGTCCACCCGGCAACTCTACCGTGCGCGCGGAGGCGGGCGCGAATGCCCAGATTGAACGGTAAATCGGAAAAGTTGGCAAAACCGCGTCATAGTCGCTTGTGCGCCCTGTCTCTTTTACTAGGAGCGACCCCCAACCACGCTCCCCGGCTCGAGGGATACGAACGTGATGACAGAGAAGTTGACGGAGCCAGAGAAGCTCCTGACCCCGTCCGAGGTTGCCGCGATCTTCCGCGTTGACCCCAAGACGGTCACCCGTTGGGCGAAGGTCGGCAAATTGTCGTCCATTCGCACACTCGGCGGACATCGGCGCTTCCGGGAAACCGAAGTGAAGATGCTTCTCGCCGAGGCGCAGGAACAGCGCTTCGCCTGACCCGACGCCGCGTCCGGGGTCTTCTCGCCCGGGACGCGGTGTCGGCGCGCCGTCGTACGCTGGGGACATGACTGATGATCGCCCCTTGGTGGGCACCGAGTACGACACGCCCTTCGGCCCCCTGGCCGTCGTGGTCTCGCCTGAGGACGGCGTGCTGCGCGCGTCCGCGCTTGCGTCCCTCGCGACCCTCATCGATCGCTTGGCGCCCGCCCTCGCGCGCCGAGGCGTCGTTCCGGGCGAGAACCCGGCCATCGCGCGCGCCGTCGCGGCGTGGCTCGCCGGCGACGGCGACGCGCTGACGCAGGTGCCCGCCGTTCAGGCCGGCGGATCCTTCATGCAGAGGGTGTGGTCAGCGATGCGGGAAATTCCGTCCGGCCAGGTGGCGACGTACGGGGAGCTCGCCGCCGCCGCCGGCAACCCGCGCGCAGCTCGCGCCGCAGGACACGCGTGCTCCACGAACACGCTCGCCCCGTTCGTTCCGTGCCACCGGGTGGTTGCGTCGACGGGTATCGGGAACTACGGGTATGGCGTGGAGACCAAGGCCGCCATGCTCCGCCTCGAGGGCGCGCGGCTCGGGAGAAGCGCGGCCTAGTCGATCTCGTGCGAGAACCGCTTGAGCGCGCTCACCGCACGCTCGGGCCGCAGGTCCTTGTTGTGCTTGATCTTCACCGAGCCGATCCACAAGAGGATCAGCGCAAGGAAGATGAGCCCGCCGCCGCCAACCAGAGCCGAGAGCCACAAGGGCCAGATCAGCGTCAGGGCCGAGACGCCGGCGATGACGAGCAGGATCAGGGCCCCGCTGAAGAGCGCGAGTGCGAGCCCGACGAGAATGCCGCCGGCGAGCAGACCCTTGAGCTTGGCGACGAACTCGCGCTTCGCCATCTCGACCTCGTGGCGGATGACCTGACTCACCTGGCCCAGAATGGCTGCGGCGATGGAACTGACCGAGAATCGGTCGAAGAATGAGCGCGCCATGTTTCCTCCAGGTGGTGTCCCTCTAGTACAACCCTAATGGGTCACCCGAAGCAAATGGGCGGAGGTTTCGCTTCGGCACCGGTTCGGCCGACGGAGTGGCCAGGCCCGGGCTCGAACCGGGGACCTTTCGATTTTCAGTCGAACGCTCTACCAACTGAGCTATCTGGCCGAACGGACCCGCTCGGACCTAGAACCGAGCGCGCCTTCCGCGACCCCGACGGGACTTGAACCCGCGACCTCCGCCGTGACAGGGCGGCGCGCTAACCAACTGCGCTACGGGGCCTTGTGCAATGCCCAAGACCAAGTGCAAGAGCACAGCCTATAGTAGCGGTCCCGATGCCATGGTTCGCCACCGGTCCCGCGGGCAGTGCTCGTACCCCCAACGGGATTCGAACCCGTGCTACCGCCGTGAAAGGGCGGCGTCCTAGGCCACTAGACGATGGGGGCTTGAAGGCGCCCGACGTCCTGGCGCCGCGGACCCGACACATCCTACGAGGCGGGGTCACCAATCACCAACTTGCGGGCGGGCGCGACACAATGGCGGGATGGTCCGGATGACGCGAGCGGAGTTCGAGGAGGCGGTCGTCGACGCGCTCGACGAGATCCCCGACGAGCTCGCGGCGCTTATGGACAACGTGGTGGTCCTGGTCGAGGATGACGCGCCGGCCGACGACCCCGACCTGCTCGGCCTGTACGAGGGCGTCGCGCTCACGGAGCGCGGCGGTTCGTGGGGATTCGGGGACCTCCCCGACCGGATCTTCGTCTATCGCAACCCCACGCTCCGGATGTGCCGGAGCGCCGAGGAGGTGCGCGACGAGGTCGCGGTGACCGTGGTCCACGAGATCGCGCACCACTTCGGCATCGACGACGAGCGCCTGCACGAGCTGGGGTGGGGCTAGGCGCGAGGCGTCTCCGCGATGCCCGTGAGAAGGGCGTCGATCGCCCACCTCCCGCGCTCGGGGGGCGTTCCGCCGACAAGGTCGAGCCCGATCTCGGCGATGTGGGGGTAGTCGCCGCTGTTGGTCATGGCCGTGCGGAGCGCTTCCCACTCGGAGTCGGGGACGTCCCCGGGCTCGCGCCCCGCGTGCTCGGCAGCGCCGGCGGTCGCCCAGAGCAGCAGGAGGTCGACGCCCCACGAGCGTTGGCCGAGGCTGACGCCGCCCTCCTCCATGAGGGCCAGCAGGCGTTCGACGAGGGCAAGGAAGTTCCGGCCCGACGGCCGGGCGGTGAGCGCGGAGCTGGCCAGGTCCGGGGTGTCCATCAGGAGCTCGACGTACCGGTCGAGGATGCCCGCGATGCGCTCGCGCCACGTCCCTTCCTCCACGTCGAGATCGAGGCCCGCGAGGATCCGGTCGAGCATGTACCCGTGGAGCTCGGCCATGCTCCGCACGTGGACGTAGATTGACGCGGGCCCGGTGTCGAGCTTCATGGCGATGCGTCGCATCGTCACCTTGTCGATGCCGTCCCGCTCCATGAGCGCCACGGCGGTGTCGACGATGAGGTCGCGGCTGAGCGGCTCGCGGGATCGTCCGCGCCCGCGTCCGCGGCGCTCGTCGGGGCGGCCGCCCTGCATCCCGGCGAGGCCCTCGGCGAGCGCGCGTTGCCACTCGTCCTTGAACTCTTCCTTGACGCGGTTGATCTCCATGAGGAACTCCGCGCGGAGACGCGCCGGATCCGGGGGGATCGAACCCTCCTCGTGGGGGTCGTTGGGACCTCGCCTCTTGTCGGCCATGCCCCCAGTCTACCGAAAATTCGAACGCAAGTCGAACACGTTCGGCACGAACTTGATCGGAACGAACATGTTCGGTACGATCGCGTTCGTACGGTTCGATTCCTCACTCGGACCGCCTCAGAAAGGAACCGAGATGTCCGCATCACCAACCTGGGCCATCGAGGCCCACGGGCTCGTCAAGACCTTCGGCGATCAACGCGCCGTCAACGACCTCGACCTGATCGTCCCCACGGGTGCCGTCTACGGCGTCCTCGGCCCGAACGGCGCCGGAAAGACCACCACCATCCGCATGCTCGCGACGCTCCTGTCGATAGACGAGGGCTCGGCGACGATCTTCGGCCACGACGTGGCGTCGGAGGGTCACGCCATACGCCAGCTCATCGGCGTCACCGGCCAATACGCGTCTGTCGACGAGGCGCTCACGGCGCGGGAGAACCTCGACATCTTCTGCCGGCTTCACGGGATGTCAGGCAAGGCGGTGCGCGCCAAGGGCGATGCCCTCCTCGAGAGCTTCGGCCTCGCGGACGCCGCGACCAAGGTCGTCAAGAACTTCTCCGGGGGCATGCGTCGCCGGCTCGACCTGGCCGCCAGTCTCATCGCCCAACCGCCGCTCATCTTCCTTGACGAGCCCACCACGGGCCTCGACCCGCGCACGCGGGCGCAGATGTGGGACACGATCCGCGACCTCGTGGCATCGGGCTCCACCGTCCTGCTCACGACCCAGTACCTCGATGAGGCCGATCAACTCGCCGACCGGATCGCGGTCATCGACACCGGCCGCGTCGTCGCGGAGGGAACGAGCGACGAGCTCAAGAGCCTCGTCGGGGCGTCCACGCTCCACCTTGGCCTTCACGACCCCGCTGACCTCGGCGTCGCCCTGCGCGTCGTCGGCGAGGTCGTCGGAGTCGAGCCGATCGTGTCGGCGGACAACCGCCGGCTCACCGTCGCCCTCGACGACCCGTCGCTCGTCACCGACGTCCTTGTCCGGCTCCGCGACCACTCCGTCGGCGTTGCGCAACTCGCCGTGCAGAAGCCGAGCCTCGACGAGGTCTTCCTCACCATCACCGGCCACGCGGCCGACGACCCTGACACCATCCCCACCGAAGAGGAGGCAGCGGCATGACCGCCATCGCCATCACCCCGGGCGCCGCGCGCGTCCTCGAGCACCGCGTCCGGCTCCGGCAAGCCGTCCGGGACTCGCTCGCCATGGCCTACCGGAGCCTTCTCAAGCTCCGGAGGACGCCCGAGCAGTTCTTCGATGTCCTCTTCCAGCCCGTGATCTTCGTGCTGATGTTCACGTACCTGTTCGGCGGCGCGATCGCCGGCGACACCGCGAGCTACCTGCCGATGTTCATTCCGGGCATCCTCGCCCAGGTCGTCCTGACGGCGACGGCCGCGAGCGGCACGCAACTGCGCGAAGACATGGACAAGGGGGTGTTCGACCGCTTCCGGTCGCTCCCGATCGCCCGCGTGGCGCCCCTTGCCGGGGCGCTGCTCGCGGACACGGTGCGGTACCTCGTCGCGACCACCCTCACGTTCGCGACGGCGTTCGCGATCGGATACCGGCCGGGCGGGGGTCCGGCTGGCGTCGCAGCGGCGGGTCTGCTCGTGATCGCGTGCGCGTGGGCGATGTCGTGGATCTTCGCCCTCATGGGCGTGACCGCGAAGTCAGCGGCGGGCGTGCAGGGGCTCTCGTTCATGATCCTCATCCCGCTGACGTTCCTGTCGAACGTCTTCGTCCCCGTCGAGACGATGCCCGGCTGGCTCCAGGCAATCGTTCACGTCAACCCGGTCAGCCACATCGTCACGGCCGCCCGCGACCTCGCCAACACCGGAACGTTCACGGGCAACGGGTGGCTCGCGCTGCTGGGAGCGGCTTCGGTCGTGGCCGTCTTCGCGCCGCTCACGATGCGCAGGTACCGCGCGCACGCGGGCTAGGGAAGTGCGAGCCCCGTGATTGACTCGAGCTCCGCGATCAGGCCGGCGCGTGCCGCGGGATCCTGTGTCGCGGGGTTCGGCGTCTGGACCGTCCGTCGCTTGAGGTACTGGCCCGACGTCGTCGCGACCGGGTCGTCCGACGTCGCCAGCCAGACCTGAGTCTCGGCGCCGAGGTGCAGTGGGTCGGGCGCGTTCGGCCCGCCCATGTTGGTCTTGATCCAGCCGGGGTCGACGGCGTTCACGATGATCTCGGGGTGCCGCGCCGCCAGTTCGAAGCTCAGCATCGAGTCGTGGAGTTTGCTGTCGCTGTACGCCTGCATGCCGTTCCAGGGTCGGGCGAGCCACTGCAGATCGTCGAGGCGCAGGACCCCGTCGGCCTCAAGCCCGCTCGTCAGGTACACCATGCGCGGCGCGAGGGGCATCAGGCACGTCAGCACGAACGGGCCCACGACGTTCGTGTGGAAGATCCGGTCGAGCCCGTCGGCGGTCTCGACCCTGTCGCCGGATCCGCCGCCGAGACCGGCGTTGTGGATGATGACGTCGTAGGGCCCCTCGTCATTGGCGCGCGCCGCGAGCGCGCGCGTCGACGCGAGGGAGGCGAGGTCGCCCGTGACGACCGCCTTCGCCCCCGGGAGAGCCGCCCGGGTCGCGTCGGCTCGTTCGTCGTTCCTGGCGTGCGCGACGACCTCGTGGCCCAAGCCGGCGAGTGTGCGGGCGGTCTCCAGTCCGATTCCCTGCGATGCTCCGGTCACGAAGATCCGCGCCATGGTTCCTCCTCCGCGCGGGCGCACCCGCGATCGAAACGATTCGATTTCGCGGCCCAGCCTACCCCGCACGTCGGGCGATCCGCACGGAGTGTCCGGCCACGCGACCCGCGACCTCGCTGGGTGACACAATGCGGAGCATGCGAACCACCTACGCCTCCGGCGGCGAGTACGAGGACTTCTTTGGCTACTCCCGCGCCGTCCGCGTCGGCAATCAGATCTTCGTCTCGGGCACTACCGCCCAGGGCGAACACGCCGAGAGCCCGGACGCCTACGAGCAGGCGGTCTCCGCCCTCGGCGTCATCGCCGACACCCTCAAGGAGGCGGGCGCTTCGCTCGCCAATGTGACCCGGACCGTCGTCTTCATCACGTCGATCGACGATGTCGACGCCGTCGCACGCGCCCACAAGGAGGCTTTCGACGAGATCCGGCCCGCCGCGACGTGCGTCGTCGTGACGTCGCTCGTCGCCCCCAACCTCCTCGTCGAGATCCAGGCCGACGCCGTGGTCGAGGGGTTCTTCTCCGGGGGCATGGCCGTCGTCGTTTAGGCTGGGCCCGACCGCGCACAGCCGGAGGGAGAGAGCGATGGGCGTAACCGACCGACTGCTGGGACACAACCGCGAGTACGCGAAGTCCTACCTTCCCGACCAGCCACTTCCGCCGCGACTCAAGCTCGCCGTCGTCGCGTGCATGGACTCCCGGCTGGATATCTTCGCGAGCCTTGGCCTCAACATCGGCGACGCCCACGTGATCCGCAACGCGGGTGGCGTGGTCACGGACGACGTCATCCGCTCCCTCGTCATTTCGCAGCGGAAGCTCGGGACCGAGGAGATCATCCTCGTGCACCACACCGACTGTGGAGCGCTGACCTTCACGGACGACGAGCTCCGGAGCGAGCTTCTGGAGGAGACGGGCCAGAAGCCCTCGTGGTCGCCGGAGAGCTTTCAGGACCTCGACACGGACCTGCGTCAATCCATCGAGCGCGTCCGCACGAACCCGTTCGTTCCCCGCCGCGATCAGGTGCGCGGCTTCGTCTTCGACGTCCACACCGGTGCGCTGCGAGAGGTTTCTTAGCGCGAGCGGCCCCGACCGATTGCTCTCGCTTGCGCCGTTTGTCCCCCTGCGTCTACGCTGACCGACACTCGCCCCTGCGTAGGGGCGAGGTCAACACACGAAACAGGGGGGAAGGAAACAACCGTGCCCATTACCGACACGCTTGTCAGCAACAGCACGCAGTATGCCGAGGCCTATCCGAAGGGGCGTCCGCTTCCGCCGAAGTTGAACGTCGCCGTCGTGGCCTGCATGGACGCGAGGCTCGACCCGTTCGGGCTTCTCGGCCTCGAGGTCGGGGACGCGCACGTCATCCGCAACGCGGGTGGCGCGGTCACCGAAGACTCGCTCCGGTCGCTCGCCATCTCTCAGCACCTGCTGGGGACGACTGAGATCATCCTCATCCACCACACGGACTGCGGGATGCTCACATTCACGGATGACGAGCTTCGAGGAAGTCTCGCGGAGGCCACCGGCCAGCGACCGACCTGGTCGCCGGAGTCCTTCACCGACCTCGACACCGACGTGCGTCACTCGATCGCACGGGTCAGGAGCAACCCGTTCCTGATTCACCGCGACAGCGTTCGCGGCTTCGTGTTCGACGTCCATACAGGGGAACTGCGCGAGGTCAGCTAGCCGCCCGCGCGAGCCACGCTAGAACGGCTCCCGGACTCGCCTCGTCGCGGGCCCGGGAGCCGTTCCGTGTCTCGGTTCGGCCACGAAAGCGAGCCGACGTCGTCGCGCGGTGTCTAATAGGGGGCTGTACGCGCATTCGAAGGAGTCATCATGTGGGGCACGTTCGCCAAGGCGGTCCTGACGGGCAAGCACACCCTTTCGGGCTGGTCGATCTTCGCGGTCATCGCGACCGTCATCTACACGATCTCGCCCATCGACGCTATCCCCGAGTTGTTCACGGGCCCCATCGGCTTCATCGACGATCTTGGCCTGTGGGGCGTGCTCGTCGCCGTCTTCCGTTGGGAACTCGGGCGGTTCGAAAAGACCCAAGCGGCGAGTGCGGTCACCATTCCCGGCACGGCCAAGCGAAACGCGTCCTAGCGCCCCTTGTCGAGCTCCGTCCTCACCGGCCGCGAGGTGTCGGCCGCTCCGCGCTCCATCAGTTCGGCCCTGATCTGGGCGGTGAGGCGCGGGCTGAGCGCTCCGCCCATCTGGCTCATCGACGACAGAAGGCCCCCGTCCGTTCGGCCGAAGACGTTCACGATTGCGCCGTCGGGCAACGCGAGGACGATCCCCTCGCTGCGGTCGCGCCATGAGCGTGGGGGCGACTCGACCTCGACGCGTCGAATCGGAACGCGCCATCCCTCGCCCTCGGCTGGCACCCAGCGCAGGTGATCCGTGAACTCCAGGAGACCGACCCGACGCTTGTCATCGACGTAGGGGCCAATGCCGTGATCGCCGGGGATCACTGCGGCGCCCAGGTAGGTGGGAAGCGAGGAGCTGCGTCGCCAGAGTGACATGGGTATCGCCCTCCTTCTCCGAATGAAATCTACCCGGTAGCGTGAAGCGGTGGTCGATGCAGGTATCGAGCGGCGTGAGGAATACGTCTACTGCGCCTTGCCCGCGATCATCGAGGGCTTCGAAATGCCCCGCCAGATCCGCGAGGCGTACCAGGCGCTCGACGAATACCTGGGCTCGAAGGGCCTCGATGAACGCGGGCCGTCGATCATCCGCTACCGGCGAAGCTCCGAGGACGGCCCCCTCGACCTGGAGATCGGGTGGATCATGCCTTCCCAGGTCGAGTCCGAGACCCCCTTTGTCTCCGACGTTCTGCCCGCGGGCCAGTATGTCGTCGGCTGGCACAACGGGGCCTACGCACGGATCGCGGAGGTGACGCGCGAACTCATCGCGTGGGGCGAGGACCAGCGGGTCGCGTGGGACGTCGCCGCCGATTCCCGCGGCGAGGCGTGGGGGTCATGGTACGAGATGTACCTCTCCGAGCCGTCGTACGGCCCCGAGGGCCCGACGGGCGCGGTCGAGGTTTGCCTGCGCATTCGCGAGTAGGGCATGGTGCCCGACTTGCGCAATCGATAAGGCATGCCTTACGCTCACGCACATGTTCCGTCGAATGTGCCGCTGACCAGCGCACGTTCGACGTGCGCCCTGAAGGGCGCCCCGCTGGGCTCGCTTGAGCCGGCAGCCCCCCGACGGGCACACACCACCGCACGTGCCAACCGCAGGCCCTGTCATGGGCTCGGCGGGTCAGCGTGCTGCCCTTCCTTGACGTGACCGGGTTTGGATTTCCCAACAACCCTCGCATCAAGGAAGAGAGAAGAACATGAGTAGCGACACCTGGTCCTTCGAGACCAATCAGATTCACGCCGGGCAGACGCCCGACGCCGCGACCGGAGCCCGCGCGCTTCCGATCTACCAGACGACGTCGTTCGTCTTCGAGAACACCACTCAGGCGGCCAATCGCTTCGCGCTCGCCGAACTCGGGCCGATCTACACCCGCATCGGCAACCCGACGCAAGAGGCCGTCGAGACCCGCATCGCGGCGCTCGAGGGCGGGGTCGGGGCGCTGCTGCTCGCCTCGGGTCAGGCGGCCGAGACGGTGACGATCCTCAACCTCGCCGAGGCGGGCTCGCACATCGTGTCGTCGCCGTCGCTCTATGGCGGGACGTACAACCTGTTCCACTACACGCTGCCGAAGTACGGCATCGAGGTCACGTTCGTTGACGACCCCGACGACCTCGAGCAGTGGAAGGCCGCGATCCGCCCCAACACCAAGGCGCTCTTCGCGGAGTCCATTTCGAACCCCAAGCAGGACGTACTCGACATCGAGGGCGTCGCCAAGGTGGCGCACGCCGCCGGCGTCCCGCTCGTCATCGACAACACGGTCGCGACGCCGTACGTCGTCCAGCCGCTCAAGTGGGGCGCGGACTTCGTCATCCACTCGGCGACCAAGTACCTGGGCGGGCATGGCACCGCGATCGGCGGCGTCATCGTCGACGGCGGGACGTTCGACTTCGCCAAGGAGCCGGAGCGCTTCCCGCAGTACAACACGCCCGACCCGAGCTACCACGGCCTCACGTACGCCAAGGATCTGGGCGTCGGCGGCATCTTCGGCGTCAACCTCGCGTTCATCCTCAAGGCGCGAGTCCAGCTCCTGCGTGACCTCGGTCCCGCGATCTCGCCGTTCAACGCCTTCCTCATCGCCCAGGGACTCGAGACGCTCTCGCTCCGCGTGGAGCGGCACGTGGAGAACGCCCTCAAGGTCGCATCGTGGCTCGAGGCGCGCTCCGACGTCGTGAGCGTCGCGTACGCGAGTCTTCCGTCCTCGAAGTGGCACACGAACGCGACGAAGTACGCGCCGAAGGGCGCGGGAGCGGTGCTCGCGTTCGAGGTCGAGGGCGGGGCGGAGAAGGCGCGGGCGTTCATCGACGCCCTTGAGCTCCACTCGCTCGTCGCCAACATCGGCGACGTCCGATCGCTCGCGATCCACCCGGCGACGACGACGCACTCGCAGTTGACGGAAGAGGAGCAGGCGACAACGGGCGTGACGCCCGGCACGGTTCGGCTCGCCGTCGGGATCGAGAACATCGACGACATCCTCGCCGACCTTGAGCTCGGCTTCGCGGCGATCAGCGCGGACGCCGACCTCGGGCTCGCCGCGGTCAAGTAGGCCAGCCGTGGACGACGACGCGATCGAGAGCGACGGGGCCTCCGGGCGCACGGGGCGGGCAGGGCGAGAGCCGGTCCCCGCTTCCGGCGCCTGGCGGGAGGGGGACGAGCCGGGAAGGCGCCGGTTCTTCGACCTTGGGGATTTGCCGCTCGATGTCGATCCGTTGGGCGTCCTCCCTGGCGTGCGCATCGCCTACGAGACGTGGGGGGAATTGAACGCGGACGGCAGCAACGCCGTCTACGTTGCCCACGCCGTCACGGGCGATTCGCACGCCACGGGACCGGCGGGGGAGGGCCACCACACAGGGGGATGGTGGAACTCCATGGTCGGGCCCGGTCGGCCCATCGACACCACCCGGCAGTTCGTGGTTTGCGCGAACGTCGTCGGAGGGTGCCAGGGGTCGACCGGCCCGGCGTCGCGGGACCCCCGCACAGGGGGGCTGTGGGGGTCCCGCTTCCCCTACCTGACGCTGCGCGACATGGTGCGCGCCGAGATCGCTCTCGCCGATCACCTGGGCATCGCCTCGTGGAGGCTCGTGCTCGGGCCGTCCATGGGCGGCATGCGCGCCCTCGAATGGGCGCTCATGGCTCCGGGTCGTGTCCGCGCGCTCGCGGTGGAGGGGGCGACCGCGGCTTCCACCGCCGACCAGATCGCGTGGGCGACCCCGCAGCTCGCGGCGATCCGCGCCGATCCGAGGTTTCGGGGCGGCGACTATTACGACGCCGCGGACGACGACGGTCCCCACGTGGGACTCGGCATCGCGCGCATGATCGCGCACGCGACGTACCGCTCCGAGAGCGAACTGGCGTCGCGTTTCGGACGCGCGTTCCAGGGGGGCGAGGACCCGATCGGCGGCGGCGGGCGCTTCGCGGTCCAGTCCTACCTCGAGCACCACGGCGACAAGCTCGCCCGGCGCTTCGACGCCAATACCTATCTCCGCCTGACGGAGGCGATCCTCAGCCATGACGTCGGCCGCGGGCGAGGCGGGGTGGAGAAGGCCCTCGGCACGATCGACGTCCCCGCTCTGGTGATCGCCGTGGACTCGGACCGGCTCTACCCCGTCGGCAACGCGGAGGTGCTCGACGCGCACCTGCGGGGTTCGGACGGGGTCAAGGTTGTCCATTCGGACGTGGGGCACGACGGCTTCCTCGTGGACTCCGAGCAGGTGAACGCGCACGTGACGGCGTTCATCGACGGGCTCCGCGAGACGGCGTCGGTGGGGCGCCGCGCGGCGTCCCGGTCCGGATTCTAGGCGCGGATCCGCGTTACCGCACCCACGGCGCTGAGGACGGCGGCCGTCGTCGCGATGGCCACAAGCGGGTTCCACGACGGCATCCACGCGACGCCCGCGACGAAGAAGCCGGCCGCAGAGGCGAGCCACGCCCAGGGGCGCCGAACGAGCGCCGCGAGCGCGGCCGCGGCGGCGCAGACGACGGCCGAGCCGGCGGCGATGAGCACGGCGGATGGACCGGCGACCGTGTGGTTCTCGAGTGCGAAGACCGCCTCCTCCACCCCTGCAGCGAGCACGACGATCCCCGCGACGAGAGGCAAGTGAAGGTACGTGTACGCGTCGCGAGCGAGATCCACTTGCCTCGCCGGCTTGGCCCGGACGATGGCGTGTTCGACCGCGAGACCCACGTTCTTGAAGTACAGCCACCACAGGGCGACGGCGGCGACGACGCCGAGAACGGCGGTGGCGATGAGTTCCGGGGCCAGATCGATGGCCTGCGACGCAACCCCCACGGCGACCACCGATTCACCGAGGGCGAGGATGACGATGAGCTGGAAGCGCTCGGCGAAGTGGCCGGGTGACCGAACCTGCCATCCCTTGAAGGCCACCGCAAGGATCCACGTTGCCGCGAGGTCGAGCGTGAGGGTTCCGAGCCACCACCAGAGTCGGGCCTGCGGGGGAAACAGGGCCCCGACCCAGACCAAGGCCGCCGCCGGAAGCCACGCGGCGGCCGTCACTCCGATCTGGCGCAGGAGCCGTGGCTGGTTCCTGGCGCCCCACGCGTACGCGATCGCATGGACCAGGCGGATCACCACGTACGCAACGGCGAACGCCACGGGGGCGAGGGTGCCCCCGTCGGCCGTCCACAAGTGACGGATGGTGATCGCGATGACGAAGACGGCGGCGGACGCCGCGACGAACCCGTGCAGCGTCGACCCGACGTCCGCCCGCATGACGTTGCCCATCCAGGCGTAGGCGGCCCAGGTCCACCAGAGGATGGCGAGCACGAGGAGGCCTTGCAGGGTGCCGAGGGCGCTGTGCTCGCGCGAGATCCACGCGGTTACCTGAGTGAACGCGAAGACGTACACAAGGTCGAAGAACAGTTCGAGCGTCGTGACGCGGTGATCGGCGTCGTTGATCCGCACGGGGAAGAGGCGGTCGAGGGTCCGCATGGGCCCATGGTGCCACGGAAGTACGCGCCGGATGCCGCGCAGAGGCGGCCTCGGTCAGGTCGGTCCCGCGGCTCCATCGTCCGTGCGGCCCATGGCGCCGAGCACCCGCGAGAATTCGGGCGGCATGTCCACCACGGCAACTCCGCAGGTGTCTGGACCGGTGTGCGCCGCAAGGCTGCCCCCAACGGGCGTCTCGATGACGGGACCTCGAATCGTCAGCGCGAGGCCCTTGTCGGCCGCGCTTCCTCGCGTCACCCCGACGCACGCGACGGGGTTCGCGAGCGTCGACGCGTAGAGCTGCAAGGAGGAGCGAATGACCTCGCGGGCGCGGGCGTCTCCGTGGACGCGGTCGACGACGGTGGTCTCGCCATCGAGGATCGAGACGACGGGGCGGATGTTCAGGAGGTTCCCCACCGCTCGGATCATCGACGCGACGCGGCCTCCGGTGCGGAGGTGGTCGAGGTTCTCAACCGTGAAGAGGAAGCGGCACGAGCGGGCGACGGCGAGCGCGCCGCCGGCGCACTCGTCGGCGGTGCGGCCGGCGAGGGCGAGCGCGGCGGCTCCGAGGACGATGAGCCCCTGGGCCATCGCCGTGGTCCCGGCGTCGACGAGGGTCACAGGAATCGGCGAGCGATCCGCCGCCTCGCGAGCGTTCGCGAGCATCGAAGAGTAGGCCGAAGAGACGTGGATCGACACGATCGCCGTGGCCCCGGCTTTGGCGGCACGCTTGTAGAACTCGAGGATCTCCTCGGGTGTGGCCGGCGTCGTCGCTATCGTCGCGCCCGCAATCATCGCGTCGATCACGCGGGTCGTGGCATCGCCCGGGCCGTCGAGAATTGTTGCGTTGCCGATGGTCAGGTGCACGGGGATGGTGGTGACCTGGAAGCCTCGCTCGAACTCGCTCGGCAGCGATGCCGCCGAGTCCGTGATGATCGCCACGTGGGAAACCGCCATAGTTCAGCGTAGGACGGCGCGCGCAAACGCGCTCAGGGAAGGTTCGGTGACCTTACTCACAGGCCGGTCGCCGCGGGCAGCGCGACCCTGACTCTCGCCCTACATTTCGCTCGGCGCGTCCGCGGGCATGTCCGCCGCGACCACCACGTAGGTGCCGGGTCCTGAGTGAGCGCTCAGGCTCGCGCCGGGAGAGTTCTCCAGCATGGGCCCCGAGGTGGTGATTCCGAGGCCTAGCTCGCATGCGCTTCCCCCAACGAGCGAGACGGCCACGACGGGACGGGCCAGGGTCGCGACGTACTCCTCCATGCGCCGCTTGACTTCGAGTCGCGCGGGCTCCGTGTTGCGCTGCCCGCCCGTTCGCACGATCTTTCCGTCCTTGACCTCCAGCAACGGGCGCACCCGAAGCGTGTCCGCCACGGCCCGCACGGCTCCCGGCAACTGGCCATCGCGGTGCGCGTACTCGAGAGTCTCGACGGTCATCAGGACCCTGCTCGAACGCGCCGTGCTCGCGGCCGCCTCCGCGGCCCTGGTCGCGCCGTGGTCCGCGGCCGCCTGCGCGGCGGCGGCGAGCGCGGAAAAGCCTTCCGCCATGCCGATCGTTCGCGTGTCCACCACCGTCACGGGGATCGATGCGTGCGTGGCCGCCTCCGTCGCGTGGGCAACGACCCCTTGGATGGCACCCGAAACGTGGACGGAGACGATGTGCCGAGCGCCCTCTTGCGCAAGCCATCTGTACGTACGGGCAAACTCCGCGGCTGGGGGCTCGAGTACCTTGACGCGCGAGCCGGCAAGAAGCGCGGCGACGACGCGGGGCGGGCTGATGTTCACGCCCTCGGTGAAGACCTCGCCGTCGATTTCGAGTAGCAACGGCACGACGACGACGTCGTACTTGTTCTGGAGGGCCACGGGGAGCGCGGAGGCGCTGTCAGTGACGACGACAACCGATGGACGGGTCACCCGATCACCCTAGTGCGAGCGCTCGCTCGGCGCCCGGGACTTTCGGCTCGTCCGTCGCCGCCCCGCTACCCTCGCGCGGCCCGCGGTGACGTGGCGTTGAGGAGCCGAATCAGGCGATCGAGGCGGCGCAGCGGCATGCCGCCGTGACTTGCCATCGCGACGCCTCGCAGCGGGAGGTTCTCGATCAGCGCCTCGGTGCCCGCCCTCGTGTCGGGATCATCGTCGCCCCCGAAGCTCCTGCGCGCCACGCGGACGATGACTCCGCGAAGCACCCTTCCGAGGAGCGTCTCCCGCAGGGCGCCGACGGTGGTGTCGCGGTGGAAGGGCAGAAGCGGCGCGGCCGCGGGAATGGGGCGACCCAGCATCCCGGTGAACTCGGCGTCGCTTGCCACGAAGGTCGGCGCCGACGGCCCGCTCGCGCCGGTGAAGCCCGCCCCCGACGGCTCGCGGCTCGCGGGAACCGTGATGGTCGTCGAGGCGCGGATGTCGCCCGACGAGGCAGCCGACGAGGATCTCGAAGTCCCCTGGCTCGACCGTCCAGTCGCTCGCCGCGACGTCCCAGAAGGCGAAGGCGCGGCGGTCGAGCCGGATCGTCACCTTCTGCGAGGCGCCGGGTTCGAGCACCACCTTCGCGAACCCCTTGAGCTCCTTGACGGGGCGCGGGATCGCGGAGGCGACGTCGCGCACGTAGACCTGCACCACCTCGGATCCCGTTCGCGCGCCGACGTTCCTGACGGTGACGGTGACGACCCACCCGTCGCCGGAGCGGGGCGACGGCGAGGCCAGAGTACTCGAATTCGGTGTACCCGAGCCCGTGTCCGAACGGGAAGAGGGGCGCGACACCCGAGGCGTCGTGGAACCGGTATCCCACGTACAGCCCCTCCCGGTATTGCGACCTGGGTGGGTGCGCCGGGGAAGTTCGCGTCGGACGGAAGGTCCGAAGCGCGCACGGGGAAGCTCTCGGCGAGGCGACCGCCGGGCTCGGCGGTCCCGAGGACGACGTCGGCGAGCGCGGAGCCTCCCGCCTGGCCGCCCAGATACGCCTCGAGGATCGCGGCGGGCCTGGCGACCCACGGCATCTCCACGGGCGCGCCGTTGAGGAGCGCCACGACGGTGCGCGGGTTGGCGTCCGTCACGGCCTCGACGAGGCGATCGTGGCCCGGGGGGAGCCCGAGGTGGGTGCGATCGAATCCCTCCGACTCCATGCGGCTCGGCAGGCCGATGAGGAGGACGACCACGTCGGCATCGGAGGCGACGCGCTCCGCCTCGGCGACGAGCGCGTCGGTCGTCTCGCCGGTGACCGGATCGTAGCCGGGCGCGTAGGTGACGCGCCCCTCTCCCGCCTGCGCGCGGAGCGCGGCGAGGAAGCCGTCGAGCCGCGTGGGGGTGACGAGCGAGCTTCCGGCGCCCTGGTACCGGGGGCTCTCCGCGAAGGCGCCGACGACGGCGACGCGGGCGGAGGCGTCCAGCGGCAGCACGCCGTCGTTCGTGAGGAGGACCGTCCCGGCGGCCGCGGCGCGCCGCGCGAGGGCGTGGTGGGCATCGAAGTCGGGCGCCTCCGCGGGCGACTCGGGAGTGGTGCGGAGCGCGAGGTCGACGACGCGCGCGCATGCGCGGTCCAGATCGGCGATGTCGAGCGTCCCGTCGTCGAGGGCGGCGGCCACCTCCGCGGTCCCACGTCGCCGTGCTCCCGGGCATCTCGAGGTCGAGGCCCGCGCGGAGCGCAGCCGCTCGGTCAAACGTCGCGAGCCAGTCCGTCATCGCGAGCCCGTCGAAGCCCCACTCGTCGCGAAGGAGATCCGTCATGAGCCAGTGGTTCTCTCCGCAGTGCTCCCCGTTGACCCGGTTGTACGCGCACATGACGGTCCACGGGTCGGACTCGCGGACGGCGATCTCGAAGCCCGTCAGGTACAGCTCGCGCAGGGTCCGCTCGTCGACGACGGCGTCGATCGACATGCGCCACGACTCCTGGTTGTTGGCCGCGAAGTGCTTGAGGCACGCCGCCGACGCCCTGCGACTGGATTCCGCGCACCAGGCCCGCCGCCATGCGTCCGGCGACCACGGGGTCCTCGGAGAAGTACTCGAAGTTGCGGCCGCCCGCGGGGTGGCGCTTGATGTTGAGCCCCGGGCCGAGCAGGACGGGCACGTCCTCGGCGCGGCACTCGCGGCCGAGCGCGGCGCCGACCTCCTCGAGCAGGGCGGGGTCCCACGTCGAGGCGAGCGCGGCGGCGGTGGGGAAGCAGGTCGCGGGAACGGAATCGGTGACGTCCGCGACGTCGCCCGCCGCCCGCTGCTTGCGGAGGCCGTGAGGGCCGTCGGTGAGCATCATCGCGCGGGATCGCCCGCCTCGGGGATCGCCTCGCGTGGTCCAGAAGTCGTGGCCGGAGACCAGGCGGATCTTGTCGTCTCGGCGAGAGCGAGGCGACGATCTCTCGCGCCTGGGTGAGCGTGGTGCGCATGCGACATCCTCGTCTAGCGTCGGCCCCCTCGAGCCATGCTAGCGGCCGGGACTGGTCGCGCTCGGTCGCCCGGAAGGCGCTCGGTCGCGCGACGTCGGGGCCTCGCTCGGCGGCGTCGCGGACCTCGGGCGCGACGTCGCGCGCCGATCGCGAGAGGTAGACGGTCGCGAGCCTCCTGCGGAGCGCGTCAACGTCCTCGCGGGCGGCGGTCGCGGGAAGAGACGACGCGAGGTCCGCGCGCGCGAGACGAGCGAGGGCCACGATTTCGTCGGGCGCCTCCGCGATGGAACGCCCCGTGAGGAAGAAGAACGCGGTCGGCGCGGTTGGCGAGTTCGGCGACGCGCTCCGAAGCGGCGGGTGGCGCCGCCGCGACGTGGTGGGCCTGGTCGACGACAAGAAGCGCGATGTCGCTGGCGCGGAACGTGCCCGTCGGGCCAAGGACGTCGTCGGTGGCGATCGCCACGCCACCGACGGCCCTCCACTCGGTCATCGCCGCTTCCTTGGCCGCGCCCGCCGCAAGGAGGGTGTGGAGCCCGGAGTGGCGCCGAATGGCTCGCTGCCAGTGTTCGTGACGAGACGGGGGCGCCAGGACCAGGACCCTGGCCGTTCCCCGCGAGGACAGGTGGGCCATGACCGCGATCGCTTGGACGGTTCTGCCGAGGCCGTCGTCGTCCCCAAGGATGAGGCGGCCCTGGTACGTCGCGAACCGCGCGCCGAACTCCTGGTAGGGGAGCAGCGACGAGCGGAACGGCGAAAGGTCGAAGGGCATCGCGACTGCGGCGGCGACGAGGTGGCCGGGAATGGGGCCGTAGGTTCGGGCCGCGCGGCGGGGCCCGCCGGTGATGTCCTCGAGCACCGCGTAGTACTCGTCGGGGTGACGACCGAAGTCGTCCCACAGCGCCTCGTCGCGAAGGGTCCTGACGTTCGCCTCCTTCAGCCGGCTCGCGATGCTCGACGCGAGGCCGGACTCGAGATGAGGGGAGACGAGCTCCTCAAGTCGCGCGATCGCCTTCGCCGACTTCTGTGCTCCGCGCCTGCCTGCCAACGCGCGCGCGACGGGGTTGGCGGCCGCGCGTGAAGCGGGAATCAGCCGGCGCGCGGCACGGGCGAAGTCGACGGCGTTGTCTCGGAGGTCATGGGTGGCGCGGTCGGTGAGCACCCTTCTGGACACGATGCTCAGGAGGGCGCTTTGGGTCGACGTGCGTTCCGCGGGGGTGAATCGGGGCGCGGTCGACGCGACGAGCCGGGCGCGGACCTCCCGCGCCGCGGACCTCGCGACCCGCGCGAAGCGTGGCTGCACCCCGGGCACGCGCGAGAGGCGGGGGATGCTTCCCGTCGCGACGTCGACGACGGTCGCGAATTCCCCGTCGCGCATCGACGCGAGCTGCTCGTGCGAGCCCAGGGCGAGTCCGAGCGAGTCGACGCTCGCCCCCGCGGCCAAGCGATCGGCGGTCTCCGCGGCGGCCACGCCGTGCAGGAACCAGAAGTCCGACATGCGGATGGCGCGCGACTTCTCGAGGCGATCGGCCAGCGAGAGGAGGCGTTTCGCGGCGCGACGGATCTCACGCGACGGGGGCATAGCGTCAACTTACCGCAGGGGTGCGGCGCACGAGATTCGGGCGGGACGGGGGGACGCCGTGCGCGCTACTCGAAGCCGAAGAGCGGTGGAAAGGCGACGACGACCAGGGCGGTCCACGCGAGGTACACCGGGACGTACGAGGTCTGCCAGCGTTCGATGATTCGCGGGGTCGCCGTGCCCCGGAGGAACCGCGTCGCGAGCCACGCCGCCCAAGCGAGGTTGACGAGGAGCAGGATGTTCTCCCCGAGGGCCGCGGTCCTGTTGGCGGTGAATCCGTACTCGCCAATGCGACCAAGGAGGCTCGCGAGGACGAACGCGTCGACGACGAGCGCGGCGGCGATGACGGTCAGCTGAAGTCGGTCGAAGATGCCGGGGGCCGCCGATGGCTCGCGCGCGGAGATCGCGTAGAGGACGAGGCCGAGGACGAGCGCGAGCAGGAGGTCGACGACCACGAGGGCGTCCCGGTCGATCGGCCCGCTGGCCCAGGTGACGGGGATCGTGACGACGAGGGCGAGCAGCAGGGCCGCGAAGAGCGGCGTGAAGATCTTGGTGAGGACCGGCGCGAGGTTCTCGATGACGCCCTGCTTCGCCTCCACGAGCCACGCGGCGACGACGGCCGCACCCATGGCGCCGCACGGGAGCATCCACTCGACGATGAAGACGGTGGTGTCTACCCCGAAGAGCCCGAACGCCCCCAGCGTGATGACGGCGAGCACTCCGCCGCCGATCGCGATGAGGCTCATGTAGATGACCCACTCGCCCGTGAACCGGATGAAGTCCATGCGCTTGGTGTGCGACCGCCACTCGCCGCCGACGTAGGCGATCCCGGTGACGAGCCACAGGGCCATCGGCAGGTGGAGCCCCGCCAGGAGCTCCGTCTGGCCGTCCCGCACGAAGGGGTAGGCGTTGACGACGACGACGGCGGCGAGGAACGAGGCGGCCAGCACGGCGATGGTGCGTCCCGACGCGCGACGCTTCCACACGAAATACGCGGCGAGGGAGGGGAGGAAGAACAGGGAACCGTTGCGGAGGTAGGTGGTGGGGTCGTTCATAACGGTCAGCCCGAAGAGGGCCGGGAGCTTGAACGCCGCGGCGGCGATCGCGGCAAGGATGATTACCCACCGCACCTCGGCGCGCGACCCTCCGGGCCCGTCGGTCGTCGAGGATGCGTCGGCGCCCGCGAGCACGAGCTGCTTCCACAGTCGATCGGAGTGGACGCGGGCGAACTCCCGCGAGATTTCGTCCTGCGCGCCCAGGCGCTTGACGGCGACGAGGAACGCCTCGTCTGGGGAGAGCCCCGACGCCTGAAGGTCGGCGGCCTGGTCCCGCAGGTGCGACTCGAGTTCGTCGGCGTCCGCGGCGGTAACGCCGCGCCGCCTCAGGATGAACTCCCGCCACTGAGCGATCTGTGCCTCGACGCCCGCCTCGGCGGCCTTCGCGTTCATGTCGCCATCCCTTCCGCGGGGCGCGCGGTCCATGCCGCGGCCTCCTTGATGCCCCCCCAGGTTTGCTGCAGCGCCTCGGATACGGTCGCCCATTGCCGCCGGTGGTCGGCGAGAGCGGCACGTCCCTGACTGGTGATGCGGTAGTACTTGCGCTTGCGGCCGTTCTCCGCGGTGCCCCACGTCGCCTCGACGTGGCGCTGCTCCTCAAGGCGGTGCAGGAGCGGATAGAGCAAGCCGTCGGTCCACTCCATCTGTCCGCCGCTGAGGTCGCGCACCTTCGCGAGGATGGCGTACCCGTAGCTCTCGTCGGCCGCGAGAATGCCGAGCACCATGGGCGCGGCCGACGCGGCCACAAGATCCTTCGGGATATGCATAGAACCACAATACATAGAGGTGCTATGTAAGGCAAGGGGATGCCGCAGGCCAGCGCCTCGGCCTAGGCTGACGACAGGCACCGCCCAGCGTGGGGCGGTCCGGACCCTCGGGAGGGGACCATGGCCAGCTCGACCAAGGACTTCGACTTCTCCAACCTCACGGCGTGTTTCGTGAATTGCACCCTGAAACCGTCCCCCGCGATGTCGCACACGCAGGGGCTCATGGACGTCTCCAAGGCGATCATGACCAAGCACGGAGTGACCATCGACGAGTTCCGCATGGTGGACTTCGACGTCGCCCCCGGCGTCTATCCGGACATGACGGCGGACGTCCTCGGGGGCAACCAGGAGCGCGACGACTGGCCCGCGCTGGGCGCGCGCGTCCTCGCCGCCGACATCCTGGTCGTCGGCACGCCGATCTGGCTCGGCGAGAAGTCGTCGGTCGCGACGCACCTCATCGAGCGGCTGTACTCGATGAGCGGCCAGCTCAACGATCGGGGCCAGTACCTCTACTACGGGCGCACGGCGGGCATCATCGTCACGGGAAACGAGGACGGCATCAAGCACGTCGCCATGAACGTCCTGTACTCCCTGCAGCACCTCGGATACACGATCCCGCCCAACGCCGACGCCGGGTGGATTGGTGAGGCGGGGCCCGGTCCGTCGTACCTCGACGAGGGCAGCGGCGGCCCGCAGAACGCCTTCACCCAGCGCAACACGACGTTCATGACGTGGAACCTGATGCACACCGCGGCGTGGCTCAAATCGGCGGGCGGATTCCCCGCGGGGGGCAACTCGCGCGAGGCGTGGAACGCGGGCGAGCGCTTCGACCACCCGAACCCCGAGTACCGCTAGGCGAGCGCCGCCCAGAAGTCGTCCAGGAGCGCGTTGGCGTCGGCGCGAGTCCTGGGGGCGATGCTCCGTCCCGCGAATCGTCGCGCGGGCGGCCCCCGCCGCCTCGAGCCCCGCGGCGATGTCCTCGTAGATCGGGTGCCACCCGCCCGTGACGACGAGCGTGGGGATGCGGGAGCAGGCGGTCGCGTCGACGTCGAACGCCCATGCGGGCGCCGATCCCCGAAGTCGCCGGCCGAAGGCGATCGCGCCGGCGTCGTCGACCGGAGGGCGCTCGTAGCCGAACGCCACCAGGAAGTCCCCTGCGAACTCCCCGTCCGCCAGCCCGTCGTCGTCCGCCCGCGCCCACGCGGGGGCCATCGCGTCGACGAAGGCTCGCACCGCGTCGGACGTGCGCGCGACCGACATGCACGCCGGCTCGAAGAGCACGAGCGACCGGACGCGATCCGACCGCTGGGCGGCGAGGAGCGCGGCGACGCCGCCGTACGAGTGAGCGACGACGTGGAGCGGATCGCCGCCAGCAGCGAGGAGCTGGTCGGCGTGATGGGCCGCGTCCCGCCCGCGCTCGCGGTCCAGGGCGAGGAACAGGGGCTCGCTCGGGAAGGTGGGGGCAGCGTCGCCGGTCTGCGCGGGCCACGTCTCGGGGCCGTCGGAGCCGATTCCGGGGACGAAGACGGTGGTCATAGGTGGACCGTATCGGATTCCCGAGTCGAGTTTGCGCGGATTCGTCTCGATTCGGGCGCTACGGCGCGTGCGGATAGTGAACTAATTCATGACGGGCGTCATGAGAACCTTGACAATCAACACCCGCGTGGAAGACGATGTGCAGGTCACTACAACGTTGTAGACAACCAGACGGCCATCCCTCGTACGACTCCGTGCCGGTCCACTCGTTGTGGTGCGATTGCTACCCACAGGGAGAAAGGCTTTTCGATGAAGAAGGCACTTGCGGCCGGATTCGCAGCCGTCGCGGCACTGACGCTCGCTGCGTGTTCCAGCTCGCCGGATACGTCAACCAGCACCACGACGGCCGGCGCAACAGACAGTCCGACTATGCAGGAGACGTACAACGTTCGCGTCGCCGCGCTTCCCATCGCCGAAACCGGCGCACTGTGGGCCGCGATCGACGCCGGTATCTTCGCCAAGCACGGCGTCACGGTCGAGATCGTGCCCGCGCAGGGCGGCGCCCAGGCCATCCCGGCGCTTCTGAGCGGCGACATCCAGTTCGCGATTGGCCAGCCCTTCGGCACGTTCCGTGCCGACGCACAGGACCTGGGCATCGTGATCATCAGCGACTACGCGGACAGCCTCGCCTCCGGCAAGGACGTCAACGGCATCGTCGCGCTCGACAGCTCGGGCATCAACGGCCCCGCCGACCTCGCCGGAAAGCGCGTGTCGGTCAACAGCCTCGGCGCCGCGGGCGACGTCACGATCATGAAGGCCGTCGCGGACGCCGGTGGCGACCCGTCGACCATCCAGTTCGTCGAGGTCTCGTTCCCCGACGTCCAGGCTCAGCTCGAGGCGGGCAACATCGACGCCGGATGGGTTCCCGACCCGTTCATGTCGAGGATCGCGGCAGCCGGTGGGCACATCGTCGTCCACAACTACCAGGCCACCATTCCCGGCCTGACCGTCCTGACGAACATCACCACGCAGGACAACCTGGACAACGAGCCAGGCATGGTCGCCGCCTACGAGGCCGCCATGGAAGAGGCGTTGGACTACGCGGCCAACAACGAGGACGCCGTTCGCGCGGCACTGGTCAAGTACCTCGAGATCCCCGAGGCTGCGGCGGCGGGCATTACGCTCCCGACGTTCACCTCGACGATCAAGCGGGCCGACATCGAGAAGCTGGCGGAAACTTGCCGGTCGAATTCGGGGTGCTCGACAGCACGCCGAACTACGACCGGATCCTCCAGACCCAGTAGTCATGGCGGGCGGCGAGGTGTCTCACCGCGAGGCACCTCGCCGTTTCCGTGCGACCCCACGATGATTGAGAAGGTCATGGATCGACAGAGCACCCGCCTCGCGCGGAACACGCGGCAGGTCGCGCTCGGATTCGCGGGCGTGGCCGGGTCCCTCGCGCTCTGGCAGGCCTTGCCCGCGCTCGGCCTGGTCGACGTGCGCTTCCTGCCGTACGCGACGGACGTGCTGGCGCAGCTCGGGCGGGAGGCGACGACGGCCGACTTCTGGAACGACGTGCGCCTCACGATGACGGCGTGGGCGCCTCGGGCTCGCCCATCGCGATCGTGGCCGCCACCGATCGTCGGGCACGATCGTCGGCCTCGTGCCGTTCCTGCGTCGGGCGACCCGCACCACGATCGAGTTCTTCCGCCCCATCCCCTCGGTCGCGCTCGTCCCGATCGCGATCCTCCTCTTCGGGCTGCGCCTCCAGGCGGCGCTCGTGATCATCGTCTACGCGAGCTTCTGGCAGGTGTTCGTCCAGGTCCTCTACGGGGTCGCCGACGTCGACGTCGTCGCCCGCGACACCGCCAGGAGCTTCGGCCTCTCGCGGATGGCGCGGTTCAGGAGCCTCGTCCTTCCCAGCGCGTTGCCCTACATCATGACGGGCGTCAGGCTCGCGGCCGCCGTCGCGCTGATCCTCACCATCACCGCCGAGATGGCGATCGGCAATCCCGGGCTGGGCCACAACATCGTTCATCGCCCAGTTCGTCGGGCAACTACGTCGCGTCTACGCGACCGTCATCGTGACGGGCATCCTCGGCGTCGACTCATCAACTTCGCCTTCCGCGCGATCGAGCGGCGGGTCTCGCGTGGCACGAGTCCGTGCGCGGGGAGGAGCTGGCATGAGCGTCGACGAGCGCGCGGTCCGCGCGACGCCGGCGCGGGTGGTGGTTCCGCGCGGGCGCCGCGCGCGCTCAACTCGCTGACCGCTACCCCTCATCATCTTCACGGCGTGGGGCGTGTGGTCGAGCGTCTGCCCACCCCAAGTTCTTCCCCGTTCCGCACAAGATCCTCCGCGCGTTCATCGACACGTGGATCGGCCCCGCCTTCACCGCCGACGTGCTCCCGAGCCTCGCCCGCCTCGACCCTCGGCCTCGTCGCGTCGATCGCGATCGGAATCGTCGTCGGAACGTTCATCGGCCTGGTGCGGTGGCTCCGCGAGCTGCTCGAGCCGATGCTCGAGTTCTTCCGCGCGATTCCGCCGCCGGCGATGATCCCCGTCATCGCGCTGCTCCTCGGCCCCACCGACACGATGAAGGTCGTCGTCATCATCCTCGGCGCCATGTGGCCCGTTCTCCTCAACACCATCGACGGCGTGCGTTCCACGGACTCCGTGATGAAGGACACGGCGCGCTCGTTCGGGATCTCGGGCTTCGACCGCGTGCGCCTCGATCATCCTCCCGGCGGCCAATCCGCGCATCATGACGGGGGTGCGCCAGGCGATGTCGATCGCGCATCATCCTCATGGTGATCTCCGAGATGTTCTACGCCTCGGAGGGTCTGGGCAAGCAGATCGTCTACTTCCAGCGGAACTACCTCATCGCGCAGATGTGGAGCGGCATCGTGCTGCTCGGGCTCCTCGGCGTGCTGATGGCCTCGATCTTCGCGATTCGTCGAGCGGCGGACGCTGCGTTGGTACCACGGGCTCAAGGAGGTCGAACATGGCTAAGACCCTGCTATCGGTGAAGGGCCTTCGGAAGGTCTACGAGTCCTCGACGGGGACGGTGGAGGCCATCGCCGACATCAGCTTCGACATGCGCGCGGGCGAACTGGTGTGCATCGTCGGGCCGTCGGGCTGCGGCAAGACCACGCTGCTCAAGTGCATCGCGGGCCTCCACCGCGCGACCTCGGGATCCGTGCAGATCGACGGCACCGAGGTCACGGGGCCGCCGCGCAACATGGCCGTGGTGTTCCAGGAGTACGGGCGCAGCCTCTTCCCGTGGCTCACGGTGCGCGGCAACGTCGAACTGCCGCTCAAGGCACCAGAATCTCAGCAGGGCCGAGCGAAGCAAGATCGTTGACGACGCGCTGAGCGCGGTCCACCTCGATCACGCGCACGGGAGCTTCCCGTGGCAGCTCTCCGGCGGCATGCAGCAGCGCGTCGCGATCGCGCGGGCCGTGGCGTACCACCCCGAGGTGCTCCTCATGGACGAGCCCTTCGCGGCGGTCGACGCTCAGACCCGGGCGGACCTCGAGGACCTCGTGAGGACCCTCCACCGCGAGCGCGGCATGTCGATCCTGTTCGTCACTCACGACATCGACGAGTCCGTGTACCTTGGTGAGCGCGTGATCGTTCTGTCGAACGCGCCGACGTGGGTGCAGGAAGACATCGCAATCGACCTCGCAGCGGATCGCGATCAGATCACCACCCGCGCCCTGCCGCGTTTCACGGAGCTCCGCACCCACGTGTACAAGCAGGTCCAGCGCGCCAAGCGCGGCGAGGCCGTCCGACCGGGATCGTAGGAACGAGGGAAGCCGTGCGCACCCGCAAGCCTGCCCAGCTGCTGCTCGCCTTCTACGGCGACATGGTGGTGGATCGCTTCGAGGACCCCGTGCCCGCGCCCCTGCTCCTCGACGTCCTTGGAGGAGCGGACATCGCGCCAGCGACGACGCGCGCCACGCTCAACCGCATGGCGCACCGGGGCATGCTGTCTCGGGTCCGACGGGGCAGGGGAATCGGGTACGGCCTCACGGAGTCGGGCGCGGAGGTTCTGCGCGAGGCGGCCGTGCGCGTCAACCGTACGCAGCCCTTCGACCCGCAGGGCGGCGGCTGGACCCTCGTGACGTTCAGCCTGCCCGAGGGTCAGCGAACCCTCCGACACCGGTTGCGCGCGACCCTCACGTGGGCCGGATTCGCGCCGCTGCGCGACGGACTGTGGGTCGCTCCCGGCACCGTCGACCTCCGCTCGGCGCTCCACCCCCTCGAGCGCGAGCTTCCCTCCGGGCGCCTCACGGCGTTCCTCGCGCACGAACTCGATGGGTTCGAGATGGGGGCCAGCGTGCGGGCGGCGTGGGACCTCGACACGATCCGCGCCCAGCACCTTGAGTTCGCCGACGAGTGGCGTGAGCCGGCAGAGACTCCGGGGCCGACGCCCGCGCTGACGGCGCGAACGGCGCTGGTCGCCGACTGGCTCGCCCTCCTGCGCGCCGACCCGGGCCTGCCGCGCGAGTACCTCGGCACGTCGTGGCCCGCGGACGACTCGTCCGCGATCTTTCGCGCGCGTCGGCGCGAACTCTCGGCGCCGTCGGCGAGGGAATTCGACACGCGGCTGGCGTAGCCGGTGGGCCTACGGGTTTTCGGCGATCATCGTTTCCCGCAGCTCGCCCTTCTTGACCTTCCCCGATGCGGTGCGGGGCAGGGCGTCGGCGACGACCACCTTCTTGGGGATCTTGTACTTCGCTAGCCGGCCGTCCAGGTGGGCGCGCACAGCGTCCGCATCGACCGTCGCCCCCTCGCGAACCGTGAGGACGGCCCACGGAATCTCCCCCCACTCGTCGTCCGGCATGCCGATCACCGCGACGCCCGTGACGTCCTCCATCTCGGAGATGATTGCCTCGACCTCCGCGGGGTAGATGTTTTCCGCGCCGGAAATGATCATGTCTTTGGCCCGCCCGACGATGTAGAGGTAGCCGTCGTCGTCGACGTACCCGATGTCCCCGGAGCGGAACCACCCATCCGGCGTGAAGGCCGCCTCGTTGATCTCGGGAAGGTTGTGATACCCGCCGAAGACGTTTGGCCCGGCCACCTCGATCTCGCCGACCGTCCCCGCGGGGACCCGGTCGCCCGCCTCGTCGGAGATGCGCACCCTCGTGAAGAAGTGGGGAAGGCCGACGCTCCCCTGCTTCGCGAGAGTCATCGCGGGAGAGAGGGCAGTGACCCCCGGCGACGCCTCCGTCATGCCGTAGCCCTGCGAGAACCGCAGGCCGCGCTCCTCGTAGGCCTCCATGACGCGCGCGGGCGCGGGCGAGCCGCCGCAGGTCAACTTGTTGAGCGACGAGAGGTCGGTGGCGGCCCAGTCAGGGTGGTCTGCCATGCGCTGGAACGTGATGGGAACGCCGCTCAGCATCGTCACGCGGTGGCGCTGGATCTGCGCAAGCGCCCGGCCCGCCTCGAACCCGCGCTCGACGACGAGGGTGCCGCCCTTGAGCAAGACGGGGAGCGCCCCCATGCCGAGCGAGGCGACGTGGAAGAGCGGCGAGATCATCAGCGCCACATCGGACGCGGTGATGTCGTAGTCGAGGATCGTGTTGATCGCGACCCACGTGAGGTTCCTGTGCGTGAGGACGGCCCCCTTGGCGCGCCCCGTCGTTCCGGAGGTGTAGATGATCATCGCGGGATCCGTGAGCGGGACCTCCGCGTGATCGACGGGCGGTCCGGCGGCCGCGAGCCGGTCGTTGAGGCGCCCCTCGCCGTCCCCCGTTTCGATGACCTCGGCGAGGTCGCACTCCGCGACTACCGCGTCGAGGCGGTCGTCGAGGCCCCCGTCGTGAATGAGGAGGCGGGCCCCGGAGTCGCGAAGCACGTGGACGATCTCGGGCGCGGCGAGGCGAGTGTTGACCGGGACGAAGACGGCGCCAGCGAGGGCGCTGCCGAAGAGTACGGCGAGGAACTCCGGGCTGTTCTCGCCGAAGTACGCGATGCGCTCACCGGGGGCGACGCCGAGCTCGCCCAGGAGCGAGGCGACGGCCTCCGCCCGGTCCGCGAACTGCGCGTATGTCAGCGTGATGTCGTCGCAGATGATCGCCGTGTCGTCCGGTGAGCGGAAGCGCCGACGCCTCACCCACGAACCGATGCCTTCGTTGTCCATGTCCCTCCCTCGCGCCTTTGCGAGACCTGAGTGCGCTACTGGTAGAAGCGATAGAGGCCGCGGGCGACGACCGCGGGCTTGGGTGCACCCTCCACCTCGATCGTCTGGTCGACCGTGAGCTGGTAGCCGCCCTTGACCTCTTCCACCTCGGCGATCACGGCGTTCATGCGCACGCGCGATCCCACCGGCACGGGCGAGACGAAGCGCACCTTGTCGAGTCCATAGTTCACCTTGGCCGAGACGCCGTCGACCTCGAGGAGTTCGGTCCAGAAGGGTACGGCGAGCGACAGCGTGAGGAATCCGTGCGCGATCGCCACCCCGAACGGGCCGTCCTTGGCGCGCTCGGGGTCGGTGTGGATCCACTGGTCGTCGTTCGTCGCGTCGGCGAACATGTTGATCCGCGGCTGCGTGACCTTCAGCCAGCCGCTCCAGCCGAGGTCGGTTCCGGCGAGCGTGGGGATGTCGGCGTAGGTGATGGTGGTCGTCATGGGCGAGTCCTTCGGTCGAGGAGGGTCGGGGGAGCGAGGGCGTTCAGACGTTAAGGGGTGGCGCCGAGTCCGAGCAGGCGCGCGGCGTTGTCGCGCAGGATGCCCGGCATCACTTCCGGCTTCAGCGAGGTTTGCTCGGCGTCGCCGCGCCACCGGTCGGCGGACAGGAGGGGGAAGTCGGTGCCGAAGAGCACACGGTCGCGCAGGAGGGAATTCGCGTAGCGGACCACCTCCGCCGGGAAGTACTTGGGGCTCCAGCCGGACAGATCGATCCACAGGTTGGACTTGTGGACCGCCATCGCGAGGGCCTCCTCGTGCCACGGGACGGAGGGGTGCGCCATCACGATCTGCAGCGCGGGGAAGTCCGCGGCGACCGCGTCGAGGAGCACGGGGCGCGACAGCCCGAGCCGCAGCCCCCGCCCGCCCGGCATGCCGGCGCCGATGCCCGTCTGGCCGGTGTGGAACAGCGCGGGGACGCCCGCGGCCTGCATCGCGTCGTAGATCGGGTACCAGCGCTCGTCGCTCGGATCGAAGCCCTGGACCGTCGGATGGAACTTGAACCCGCGGACGCCGAAGTCCTCGACGAGCCGGCGGACGCGGTCGACGGCGTCGTCGCGGTGGGGGTCGACGGAGCCAAAGGGGATGAGCACGTCGGCGTGCCGGGCCGCTCCGCGAGCGACCTCCTCGCTCGAGATCGGCTCGTGCCGAGGCTGGGTGAACGCGTCGACAGTGAAGACGACGGCGGCCATGCGGCGTTCGCGGTAGTGCTGGGCGATGGCGTCGATGTCGGGGCGCTCAACGTCTACCTTGAAGTACTTGGACGCGGCCGCGGCGAGGTCCGGCGGGAGGGACGAGTGGCCGCTCGAGTCAATCTCCACGTGCACGTGGATGTCGATCGCCTCGATTGCGGCGACGTCGACCGCGCACTCGTACCGCTCGGAGCCGGCCACGCCTATTCCTTGGGACGTTCGAATTCGGGCGGCAGCGGTGGGAACTCCTCGCCGACGGTCTGAAGCTTGCCCTTCACGAGCTCGCCGAACCGCTCCTGAAGCGCCTCGTAGCTCCACCCGCCGTCCTGGTAGGCCGTCAGCGCGACGTCGGGCTGCGTCCACAGCTGAAGGCGGTCGCCCCCCACCCCGATGACCTGGCCCGTGACGTCCGCCGCGGCGTCCGACGCGAGGTACGCGACGATTCCCCCGACGTCGTCCACGGTGCCGAAGCCCAGGTCGTGGCGGAAGAACTCGGGCATAGGCTTGCCGGCCGCGTCCGCCTCGACGGCCGCGGCGAAGTAGGGGACGGTGGCGGTCATCGCGGTCGCTGCGACGGGGACGACGGTGTTGACGGTGATTCCCGCGCGCTTCAGCTCGAGCGCCCACGTACGCGCCATACCGACGATGCCCGCCTTGGCGGCCGCGTAGTTGGTCTGGCCGAAGGTGCCGCGTTGGCCCGTGGGCGAGCCGATGCAGACGATGCGGCCCCCTTCTCCCTGGTCGCGCATGTGGCGCACGGACTCGCGGACCACGGTGAACGTGCCGCGGAGGTGGACGGCGACGACCGTGTCGAAGTCGTCGTCGGTCATCTTCCACAGCACGGTGTCGCGCAGAACGCCGGCGTTCGTGACGACGATGTCGAGGCGGCCGAACGTGTCGACGGCGGCGGCGACGAGCGCCTCCGCGGTAGAGGTGGGTCCGACGGGGGCGACGACGCTCGTCGCGCTGCCGCCCTCGGCGGCGATGGCCGCCTCCGCCTCCGCGGCCACGTCGGCGTCGATGTCGTTGACGACGACTTTGGCGCCTCGGCGGGCGAGTTCGCGGGCGTACGCGAGCCCCAGTCCCCGACCCGAGCCGGTGACGATGGCGACTTTGCCGTCGAGAGACATAAGGGCTCCTTCGCAGTCCTGCCACCATTACAGCGGGCAACAGTTGAGATTGTCAATGATTTGTAATGTCCACCATATGCGTTAGCATCGGGGGCATGCTGGACCGCAAGGCGGAGTGGACCCGCGAGGACGCGAAGGGGCGTCCCGCAGGCGCCCCCTTGGCCGACGAATCGAGCTTCCTGCTCGCTCGCGCCAACGCGCGATCCCTCTCGCTCGGCAACGCCGCGCTCGCCCCGCTCGGCCTCAAGGTCCGCTCCTACTCCGTTCTCGCGCTCGCCGCCGGGGACGAGCGGCTCTCCCAGCGCGACCTCGCCGCGTTCCTCCGACTCGACCCCAGCCAGGTCGTGGCTCTCGTCGACGACCTGGAATCGCGCGACCTCGTCGAGCGCGTCTCGGACCCGGCCGATCGTCGGGCGAACGCGGTGGTCGCGACGTCCGAGGGCGAGGCGATCGTCGCTCGCGCGCGGCAAGCCCTCGGGGACGCCGATGCCCGCCTGTTCGCGGGGCTCGACGACGACGAGCGGAAGGCGCTCGACGCGATTCTGACGCGGATCGCGTTCCTGGACTAGCGCCCGGGCGCTAGAAGCCGAGCGCGAGGAGCGCCGCGAAGGCGCCCGCGCCCGCGAGCATCGTGAACCCCAGGCTCCGTCTCCAGACGCCGACGGCGAGGGCGGCGAGCGCCGCGACGTGCCACGCCCCGAACGGGCGCCACTCGCCGTGGTCGAGCAGCAGGGAGTTGCCGACGATCGCGCCCATCGCGGCGGGCCCGATCATCCGGAGCGCGCGCCGGACGAGCGGCGGCACGCGATTCTCGTCGCCGAGGATCGCGATGCCGGAGGCTCGGATCGCGTAGGTTCCGATGGCCGCGAGGATGAAGACGAGCCAGATCGTCATGCCGAGTCCGCCGAATCCGCGTGCGGCACGGCGACCGGCCCGCCCGTTCGGCGCGGCCGCACCAGGATCCCCGCCGTCATCCCCAGGAGCGCCGCCGCGACGATGTTGAGCCCGAGCGGGAGGCCACGGAGCGCGACGACCGCGACCACGCCCGTCAGCGCCGCGACGCTCTCGGGCAGGCCCCGGATGCTGGGAAGCGCGAGCGCGATGAACATCAGCGGGACGATGAAGCCGATCTGCCACGACCCGGGCACCACGGGCCCGAGCAGGATCCCCGCGACCGTTCCCGACCACCCAGGAGGTGCGCATCGGCGCCGTGACCCCGAGGATGTAGTACTGCTGGAGCGCCGGCGTCGTCCACCGCGCCTGGCCCCGTCCGTAGAGGCCGACGGTCTGGTCGGAGACGAGGTAGGCAAGCCCCCACCGCCACCGGGGGGCGAATCGGCCGAACATCGGCGCGAGGGCGGCGGAGTAGAGGGCGAAGCGCGCGTTGACGATGAGCGCGCTGAGGACGGCGATCGCAACGGTCCCCCCGGCGGCGATCACCTCCACCGCGGCGGTCTGGCCCGCGCCGCCGCCGACGATCACGGAACTGGTGGCGCCGGCGATCGGGTCGATCCCGCGCGTGCGGATGAGCGCGCCGAACGAGAGGCCGAAGACGAGGACGCCGGGGGCGAGGCCCGCGACGTCGCGCGCGCCGTCGAGGAAGGCGGCGCGCGAGGTCATGCCCTCGATGCTAGGGGGTGACGCGCCGCCAGCCACCCCGCTCCAGTTCGAACGACATCTCGGCCGCCGAACTAGCCCGCGTCGCGCCCGGCCCAGGCGAGCACGCGCATCGCGCGCAGGGTGTTCCACCGACTGGGTTCGCCGTCGCCCGCCTCCATCGTGAAGTGGACGTCTCCGCGGTGGGTGTTCTCCAGCAGCCAACGCCCGTCGGCGTTGCGCTTGGACTGCACGAGGTCGAGCGCCTCGGACATGCGGTCGTCCAGCGGGGCCTCGGCGTCGCGCAGATAGTCGAGCGCGCGCAGGATGTCGTAGCGCGAGCGCGGAGGGTAGGAGAACAGGGCGTAGCCGGGGTCCACGAGCTCGCCGCTTCGAAGCCCGAACATCAGGCGCCGGGCGAGCAGGTATTCGTGGGCACCCTCGCGCGCCGCGGTGACGTCGGCGCGCGGCCCGCGGGCGCGCTCGAACTCCAGCAGCCCCTCGAGCACGTTGATGGTGGTCTGGAAGCTGCTGACGGTCGAGCCGAACTCGGCCTCGCAGTTCCAGCCGCCGTCCTCGAGCCGCTCCGCGAGCAGGCGCTCGACGATGCCGCTCACGTCCTGGCCGAAGTACGCCCCGACGGCCACGGCCATCCCGTTGATGCAGGGCTCGACCTCGCCGTCGAAATAGCGCTGGCCCGCGTGCTCCCAGCGCGCGTTCTCGCGCACCTTCGCGATCGCCTCGCGCACGCGGGAGTTCGCGGGGTCCATGCCGAGCCCCCGGAGCTGCAGGAGCGAGAAGGAGGTCGACGTCCACGGCTGGCCCTTGGAGAAGTCGCCGCGGAAGTCGGCGGGGAAGTGCGCGCCCCCGGCCCAGAGGCCGTCGGCGCCCTGCAGGTCGAGCAGGCGCTCTCCCCAGCCCTCGGTCGCTACGCGGGCGCGCTCGGCGGCCACCTCGTCGGCCGGCGCATCCAGAAGGTCGCGCATGACCTGCCAGCGGATCGCGGGATCCGATTCGAGCAGCCAGGCGACGACGTTCACGCGGGCGTCACCACGCGCCACCGCGTCAGGCGGAACAGAACGGCGCCGATGCCCAAGCCGACGACCACGATGCCGCCCACGACCATCCCGACGGGCGCGTAGCCGTCGGCCGGGTCCATGAACGGGTACGGGACCCAGCCGTCGGTCGCGCCGCGTACGAGCGCGACGGTGATCCACACGACCGGGTAGAGGAGCACCGTCCAGACGTGCCGGATCGGGTGCTCGGTGCGCGGGCCCTCGACGAGCCAGTCCGCGAGGAGCAGCGCGCACGAGCCGCCGTGCATGATGACGGTGGACCACTTGTACGGGTCGTCCGGCTCGAAGCCGCCGAGCAAGCTCCAGAACACGACGGTCACGATCACCAGGTACATCGCAACGCTCGCGCGCGCGTACTCGAGCCAGGCGGGGCGCGGCTTGGCGGTACGCGGCAGCATCACGAGGAGCAGCGCCGCGGCGAGGATGTTGCTCTGCTGAGAGAAGTAGCCGAGCGTGTCGAAGAAGGCGAAGTCGCCCAGGTTCACGTGCTTGACGACGTTGGCGACCAGCGCGGCGACGATGACGAGGGCGCCAGCGAGGCGCCACGTGCGTACGGCGGTGTGCATGCCCACGATCCTAAGCGGGGCCCGGCTACATCTCCTCGTGCGAATCGGGGTCCGCACCGAAGAGGCGGCCGTCGGGCCGGGTCAGCGCGGAGATCGCGGAGACCTCCGCATCGGAGAGCTCGAACCCGAAGACATCGAGGTTCTCCGCCTGGCGCGACGGCGTCGCGGACTTGGGCAACGGCACCGCGCCGAGCTGGACGTGCCAGCGCAGGATGACCTGGGCCGGCGTGACGCCATGAGCCGCCGCGGCGTCGGCCACTGCGGGCTCGCCGTAGGGCGAGTTCCCCTTCGCGAGCGGGCTCCACGACTGGGTGACGATGCCGAGTCGAGCGTCCTCCGCGCGCATCTCGGCCTGCGAGAAGTACGGGTGGAGCTCGATCTGGTTGACGGCCGGCGTCACGCCCGAGTCCTCGATGATCGCGGCGAGGTGCTCGGCGGTGAAGTTCGAGACGCCGATGGTCCTCACGACCCCGCGGTTCCGGAGCTCCACGAGGCCGCGCCACGCGTCGCGGAACTTGCCGGTGATCGGATTCGGCCAGTGGATGAGCATCACGTCGATCCGGTCGAGCCCGAGGCGCTCGAGCGACTCCTGGCCCGCCGCGAGGGCGAGGTCGTAGTCGTGGTGCCTGCCCGGGAGCTTGGTCTGGACGGTGAGCTCGTCGCGCGGGATGCCCGACTCGGCGAGGAAGTCGCGGGCCGCGCGGCCGACGACGTCCTCGTTCTGGTAGTTCACGGCGGAGTCGATGAGGCGGTACCCGCCCGCGAGCGCCGCGCGGACGGCGGCATACCCGTCGTCCCCGCGCAGGGGCCAGGTGCCGAAGCCGACGGCGGGCATCGCGTGGCCGTCGTTGAGGGTGATGGAGGGAATCGTCATGCGATCAGGCTACGACGTGCGAGCCCGCTCGGGCGGAGGCTACGGCGCGAACGAGCCGTCGCCCGGCCGATTGAGCGCCGTGATCGCGGCCATCTCGTCCTCGCTCAGCTCGAAGCCGAAGACGTCCATGAATTCGCGCTGCTGGGCGACCGCCGTCGCCATCGGCAGCGGGACGCTCCCGGATTGGAGGTGCCAGCGCAGCGCGGCCTGCGCGGGCGTCACCGCGTGCGCCGCCGCCGCGTCCGCGACCGGGGGAGCCGTGAGAACGGGCAACTCGCCTCCGAGCGGGCGCCACGACTGGGTGACGATTCCCAGGCGCGCGAATTCCACGCGCATCGGGTACAGCGTGGAGTACGGGTGCATGTCGATCTGGCCCACGGCGGGCACGACCCCGGTGTCTTCCACGATCGCGTTGAGTTGCGGGATGGTGAAGTTGCTGATTCCGATGCTGCGGACGACGCCCTGGTTGCGCAGGTCGACGAGGGCGCGCCAGCCGTCGCGGTACGTCTCGGCCATCGGGTTGGGGGCGTGGAGGAGGACGACGTCGAGGCGCTCGAGGCCGAGGAGGGCGACGGAGTCCTGGCACACCTGAGTGGTGTCGTCGTAGCTGTGGCGAAGCGCCGGAACCTTGGTCTGGACGACGATCTCGTCGCGCTCGCCTCCCGCGGCCAAGAACTCCCGAGCCGCGCGACCAATCTCCACCTCGTTGCGGTAGTTCACCGCGCCGTCGAGGAGGCGGTATCCGTTCTGGAGCGCGGCCTTGATCGAGGTGAAGGCGGGCTCGCCGCGCAGCGGGTAGGTGCCGAACCCGATCCACGGCAGCGGGTGGCCGTCGTTGAGCGTGAGGAGCGGTGCCGTCATGCGTCCAGGCTACGGGTTTGGGCGGTCCCGTGCCCAGCGGCGGCGCACGGCTTCGCGCACCGTCGGTATCAGGATTCCGTCCTCGGCCATGACGGCGCGGGTGTCGCGTCGACTGAGGTAGACGCCCACCACGCCGATCAATCCGGGCACGACGAGTGACGCGAAGGCGATGCGGTACTCGCCCAGCGTGTACGTGGACGCCCCTGGCGGGGCCGCGAGCTCGAGCACGACCCCGACGAGCAGCACGCTGATGATGGTCGCGATGAATCCGCCCATGTTCACGAAGCCCGAAGCGGAGCCGGCCTTGTGCGCCACGGCGAACTGGCGCGCGAAGTCCATGCCGACGAGCGAGAGCGGCCCGCCAGCGCCCGTCACGACCACGAATACGACGAGCTGCCAGAACGGTCGGGGCGTCGTCGGCAGGAGGAGCAGGGCCCAGTTGATGGCCGCGATCGCCGCGCCGCCGAGGACGAGCCACGAGCGCCGCAGCGGATAGGCGGAGGTCAGCATCCCGATGAACGGCGCGACGGCGATGTTGGCCAGCACCATGAAGGTGAGGAGGGCGCTCGCCTCCGCGCGGGTGAGCCCCTGGGCGGCGGTGAAGTAGGGGACGCCCCAGACGAGCGCGATGGTGTTGGCGGAGATTGGTCCCAGGAAGTGGCTCCAGAAGCCCAGCCGGACGCCCGGCGTGCGCCAGTGAGTCGTCAGGGCGGCGCCCACCGATCCCGAGGGGAGGCGTTCCGCGATGCCGATCGCGGCGTCGGCGTCCCGCTCCCTCCGGACGAGCGCCCGCCACACCACGCCGCCGGCCGCGGCGCCGAGGACCGCGAGCGCGGCGAACGCGACGGTCCAGCCCGACCGGTGAAGCAGGAACGCCAAGGGGATCGCCGACGCGAGCTGTCCCGTCTGGCCGATGAGGCCGGTCACCTGGACCATGACGGGGGCGCGGCGCGGGGGGAAGTGGAGGGCGACGAGCCGGGTCACGGCGATGAAGATGGGGGCGTCGCCCGCGCCCACGAGCGCCCGCGCCGCGACGGCCCACCAGAAGCCGGGGGCGAACGCCATGAGCGCCTGGCCCGCCGCCATCACCAGGGAGCCGACGACGATGACGCGCGCGGGGCCCCAGCGGTCGAGCAGCGTTCCCGCGGGGACCTGCATGGCGGCATAGAGCGCGATCTGAACGATGAGGAGCATCGAGAGCGCGGTCGCGCCGATGCCGAAGCGGCCGAGCGCGTCGACGCTCGCCACGCCGAACGCCGTGCGATGCACCACCGCGACGACGTAGGCGGCGACCGCGACGCCCCAGATCAGCCAGGAGGCCCGGGGGACTCGGGCGGGCGCGGCGAGGGTCACATCCGCAGGCTAGTCGACGCTCTGGCGCATCCCCGTCTCGTGGGAGGCGATCGCCGCGTGGGCGAGGGCGAGGGCGCGCCTCCCGGCGCGGGCGTGGACGGGGGGCTCGTCCCCCGCGCGGAGCGCCGCGAGGATCAGCTCCACGTGCCGGTCGAACGTCCCGTGGAAGTCGCGGGCCTCGTCGTTGAAGTAGCCGGGGCGCCACACGCGCGCCACCTCGTCGCCGACGCGCTGGATCTCCAGCTCGCGCACGGTGTCGCGGATGACGAGCCGCCCCTCGGTGCCGTTGATCTCCACCAGTTGCGAGTCGGGGTACGCGTACGACGAGTCGTAGCTGCCGAGCATCGTCCCCACGGCGCGGTTCGTGAACTCGAGCGCGAGGGCGAGGGTGCTCCAGTCGCCGTACGTCTTGTCCGTCATCTGAGCGGCGATCGACGCGATGGGCCCGACGAGGTGCTCGAGCATGTCGAAGCCGTGGCACTGGGTCTCGATGAGGTTCGCGTGGCGCGACGTGCCGTGGTTGGCCTCGCCGCCGAAGCGCCACGTGGCGAAGACGGGCTCGCCGATCTCGCCGGCGTCGATCGCGGCCTTGGCGCGCGCGACCGGCTCCGCGAACCGGTGGTTGAAATTGATGGCGAAGAAGAGGTCGCGCTCGGCGGCGGCGTCGATGAGCCGGTCCGCCTCCTCGAGCTCGAAGACGAGGGGCTTCTCCACGAGGAGCGGCACGCCCGCCTCGACCAGCTGGAGCGTCGGCTCGAAGTGACCCTCGTTCGGGAGGCAGACGGTGACGAGGTCGGGCTTGGCCTCGGCGAGCATCGTTGCCAGGTCCGTGTAGGGCGTCGTGCCGTACTCCGCTGCCCGGGCGGCGGTTCTTCCGGCGTCGCGTCCGCAGATCGCGACGAGCTCGGTGTCCGGGCGGCGGGAGAAGATGCGCGCGTGCTCGCGGCCCCACCCTCCGGCTCCGACGACGGCGACGCGCAACTGATCGGCCATGGCGATCCCTCCCCGGGCATCGGTTGCCGCGCCACGCCGCGCGACGCGTCCCAGCCTAGACGAGGCGTTCGCTCGCAGCGGAGAGGCAGGGGGCGTCGGGCGGAATGCGCGACGGGCCCCCGGGGTTGACGCTCCCGTCCCCGAAACGCAAGGAGAACGCCATGGCCCGCATCACCGTCATCGGAGCGACCGGATACGCCGGTGCCGCCATCGTCGCCGAGGCCGCGAGGCGCGGTCACGACGTCACGGGCGTGAGCCGACACGCGCCCGCGACGCCCGTCGACGGCGTGACGTATGTGGAGGGCTCGGCGCTCGATCCCGACGTTCAGGCGCGCGCCTTCGAGGGCGCCGACGTGGTCGTCACCGCCACCTCGCCGCGAGGCGACATGGCGACGCGGCAGCTCGAGCTCAGCCGGGAGCTCGCCCAGAGGGCGGCCGACGCCGGGGTTCGGCTGATCGTGGTGGGAGGCTTCTCGTCGCTCCGCCCGGCGCCGGGAGCGCCGCGGTTCATCGAGGGCGACGTGCCGGAGCAGTACCGGACGGAGGCGCGGGCGGGGCACTCGGTGTTCGAGATGCTGCAGGACGCGCCCGAGGGGCTCGACTGGACCTTCGTCAGCCCGGCTGCCACGTTCGGCGCCTACGCGCCTGGAACCCCGACGGGCGCGTACAGTCTGGCCGGCGAGGTGGCGCAACTTGACGCCGAGGGCAAGTCGTTCATCTCGGCGGCGGACCTCGCGCTCGCGATCGTCGATATCGCGGAGGCCGACGCAGGCAAGGGCCACGTGTCCGTGGTCGCCTAGCGGCCGCAGTGGGCCCCGTGGGGCTCGAACCCACGACCCGCGGATTAAAAGTCCGCTGCTCTACCAACTGAGCTAGAGGCCCGTCGCCCCCAATCGTAGGCGGTGGACCGCGCGCGTCCGGCGCCGCGAACAAACGTCGACTAGCGTCGTGCCATGACGATTTCGCGTGCGGTACGGCGGGCGGCGTTCGCCGCGGGTGTCGCGGTCGCGCTCAGCGCATGCGGGAGCGAGGATCCCTCCACGACGGGCTCGCCTTCCAGCACGGCCACGGTCGGCCCTACCGCCTCACCGTCGCCGACGGCGACCGTGGAGCCGCCCGTCGCGGGCGCGCTCCCCGTCCCCGCCTACCCGGCGTCGGCGATCCCGTGGGACGAGCTCGGCCCCGGGTGGTTCCTTCTGTCGTACGACGCCGACGCTTCGTCCGACGTCTGGCCCACGAGCGACGGCCAGGGCACCTTCCCGGAGCTCGACAACGCCATCCAGTTGGTCTCCCCGACGGGCGACCTCTACTACGTGCGCGACCTCACCGGCGTCGGGACCGGCTACGAGGTCCTGTGGACCCTCGACGCGCTGAAGATCCTCGACGGCACCTTCTACTCGGAATCCGACGACATTCCCCACGGCCCCCTGCTGTCGCTCGACCTCGCCACGGGCGCCGTGGTCATCGCCAACCCCGCGGCCTACGACGCGTACTACGAGGACACCTTCCCCAACGGCAACGTGCTCACCCGCTGGGGCGCGGAGGGCACCCTCTCGGCGGCCGTCCTCTCGCCCGAGTTCACGCTCGTGACCGACCTGTGCGAGGGGGCGGGGATCGCCTCGGGGCTCTCGCCTGACGGCACCCGCATCGTGTGCCTCCAAAACGGCGACGACGCGAGGGCGCACGTCACGGTCCTGGACGTGGCGACCGCCGCGAGCGAGGAGTTGGACGTCTTCACGTACGACGCCTGGTCCTACGGCCTCTACGGGTGGTGGGACGCGAACAGCGTCGCGCTCGCGCGCTGGGTCGGCGACAACGGGACGCTGTGGTGGACCTACGACGTCACGACGAGCACGCTCACCGCGTTCGAGCCCACGCTCTCCGACGGGACGCCGGCGGAGGTCGCCCAGGGCGCGGCCGGGTACCGGCTCCTCGCCGCGGGCGACGCGGTCGAGATTCGGCGTTTCGACGGCACCCTGGCGGCCGAGCCACCGTGCCTGCCGACCGCGATCTCCGGCCACCGCGCGCTCTCGGTGTGCTGGACGACGGAGACCCACGTGAGCATCGTGCTCGCCGACCTCGACACGGGGGACCTGACGACCATCGCGTCGTACGACGCCAGCAACGGCAACGACGTGAGGGTCTTCCCCGCGCCCGGCGGCGCCCGCACGGGCGTCGCCTAGGAAGCTCGCGCTACAGGCAACCCCCGGCGATGTTGTCGGATTGAGAAACGGTCCAGTCGGGGTCGAGCCCGGCGGCGAGGACGCGAATGAACGCCACGTGGTCCGGGCCGATGGTGCCGTCGGCGTTGTAGGTGTCCGTCTCGAACACCACGGTGCCGTCGGCGTCGGAGATCCAGTACACGTGGATGGAGTCCCACCCGGCCGCCCCCATGGCGAGCCCGGGGTACGCCGCGGTGAGGGCCGCGACCGGGGAGCCGATGTGGATCCCCTCGGGCGTCGCGAGCACGGGGGCCGTGACGTCGATGCGGTGCAGGACGCCGTCGCCGGACGTGTCCACGTAGAAGGGTCGCCCGTGGTCCGGCACCTCGGGGTATGCGGCCACCCAGCGGCCCAGGTCCCCTGGCCCGCTGATCTCCGCGTCGCAGAACGCGGGGTCCCACGTCAGCATGGCCTCGCCCGGGTTCCCGGCGATCGCGGCGCCCACGGTGAGGGGGCCGACGCCGGAGGTCGTGATGTACATGTCGCCGAGCGCGGGGTGCGGGTCGAAGGCGGCGACGGTGGGGCTCCGCTCGGGATCGGGGGACGCGGGCGGGCTCACGGAGACGCTGTAACCGACGACGGGCGTCGCGGACGCGGTGGCCGACGCGGACGCGGACACGGCCGGGGTGGCGCTCGGCGCGTCGCCGAACGGCCAGCAACCGGCAAGGGTGAAGGCGGCGAGTGCCGCGAGGGGAACGACGCGTGCGAGGCGCATGGCGGATCCTTCCGTTTGCCCAAGGCTAGCCAAACCTGCGACGAAGCGCGCGGCGTTCGAGGTTGACCCGTCGGAGCCCTAGTGGCCCGGCTGCGCGGCCCACGCAGATGCGACCATGCCGCGAACGTCGGACGTCATCGCCCAGCCCAGGTCGCGCGCCGCGAGCGCGCCGTCGGCGACGATGCGCGCCGGGTCGCCGGGGCGACGTGGGCCCACCACCGGCGCGCGATCGATGCCGGTCACCTCGGCCACCGCGTCCATGATCGCGCGGACCGACGTGCCCGAGCCGGAGCCGAGGTTGTAGACGGGCTCGAGCGGAGTGCCGGCGGAGAGGGCGCGCGCGGCCGCGACGTGCGCGCGCGCGAGGTCCCCCACGTGGACGTAGTCCCGGACGCACGTGCCATCCGGCGTCGGGTAGTCGTCTCCGTTGATGAGCGGCGCCTCGCCGCGCAGGAGGGTCGCGAAGACCTTGGGAAAGAGGTTGTGCGGCGAGGCGTCGTAGACCTCCGTGCCGACGGAGCCGACGACGTTGAAGTAGCGGAGGCTCGTCGCCGCTGAGGGGTGCCTCGGAGTCGCGGGTCGCGACAACCTGGTCGCGGATCATCCACTCGGCGACGAGCTTGGTCTCCCCGTAGGGCGACTCGGGCGTGGTGGGCGTCGCCTCGGTGACGACCTCGCTCTCGGGGGTACCGTAGACGCCCGCGGAGGACGAGAACACGAGGGACGTGACGCCCGCGGTCGCCATGGCCTCGAGCACCCCGACCGTGCCCGCGACGTTCTGCCGGTAGGTGTGGAGGGGGCGCTTCACGGACTCGCCCGCGTACTTGTAGGCCGCGCAATGGATGACGCCCGTGACGTCGTGCGCGCGCAGCGCCTCGGCGAGCGCGTCGACGTCCAGCACGTCGGCCTCGACGAACGGGACCCCGTCCGGCACGAAGGACGCGAAGCCCGTGGAGAGATTGTCGTAGACGACCGGCGACATTCCCTGCGCCGCGAGCTCCCGAACCAGGTGGGCGCCGATGTATCCCGCGCCGCCGGTCACGAGCCACGTCTCGCCGGTGCTGCCCACGGCCGCGCTACTCGTCACGGTGGGCCCCGGCGGACGGGGCGACGGTGAATACCTGGGGCGGCGCGAAGCCCGCGGCGGCGAACGCCGCGGTCACGTCCGCGCTCAGTCGCGTCGACGTCGCCCTTGGGCACGAGCGCGATCGCGGCACCGCCGAACCCGCCGCCCGTGAGCCGCGCGCCGAGCGCGCCAGCCGCGACCGCCGTCTCGACGGCAAGGTCGATCTCCGGCACCGAGATCTCGAAGTCGTCGCGCATGGATGCGTGCGACGCGGTGAGGAGGGGCCCGATCGCTCCAGGACCCTGGGTCCGCACCACCACCGCCGTCTCCGCCACGCGTCCATTCTCCGTCACCACGTGGCGGACGCGCCGGAAGGTCTCGTCGTCGAGGAGCGTACGGGCACGATCGAGGTCCGCCTCGGTGACGGATCGAAGCGACGGAACGCCGAGCACCGAGGTGGCGCGCTCGCACGCCGCGCGGCGGGACGCGTATCCCCCGGTCGCGTGGTCGTGCCGCACCCGGGTGTCCATGACCGCCACCGCGAGCCCCGCTTCCTCAAACGCGAGGGGCACGAGTTCGTGCTCGCCCGAGGTGCAGTCGAGGAGGACCCCCTGGCCCTCGGCGCCGAACAGTGACGCCGACTGGTCCATGATGCCGGTCGGAGCGCCGACGGCGACGTTCTCCGCGCGTTGGCAGATTTCGGCGAGCGTCGGCTCGCGAGAGGCCGAGCTCCCACACGTCGTTCAGGGCAAGGGCGACGGAGCACTCGAGCGCCGCAGACGACGAGAGGCCGGCGCCGAGAGGCACGGTGCTCGAGACGACGAGGTCGAACCCCGGTCGCCCCTCGAGGGAGACGCCTGCCTCGGCGAGCGCCCACACGACTCCGAACGCGTACGCGGACCACCCATCGAACTCGCACGAATCAAGGGTGTCGAGCGATCCGGAAGCGTCGTCGGGGAGGGCGGTGCTCGCGGCCGTCATCTTCCGGTCGGACCGGAGCCCGAGCGCGCACGAGGTCCGGTGGGCGATCGCAAAGGGGAAGACCAGGCCGCCGGTGTAGTCGGTGTGCTCGCCAATGAGGTTGACGCGCCCCGGGGCGGACCACACCCCGGCCGGGGCGCGGCCGTGCCGGCGCGCGAACTCCTCGGCTGCCGTCATCGCTGCGCCTCCGCGTCGGCGCGAGCGATGGCGTCGCGCAGCGCTGCGGCGGAATCCTCCGGCACCACGTCGGCGACCCAGCCGCCCATGGCCGCCTCGGATCCGGCGAGGAACTTGAGCTTGTCTGCCGAGCGCCGCGGGCTGGTGATCTGACACATCGCGCGGATACCCTCCCCGCCGACGAGCGGGGCCTGGTGCCACGCCGCGATGTAGGGCGTGGGGTCCGGGTAGCGCGCGGCGAGCCCGCGAAGCAGGCGCAGATAGACGGTCGCGAGCTCGTCGCGTTCCGCGAGCGTCGTGCGCGCGAGGTCGGGGACGTCGCGATGCGGGAGCAGGTGGATCTCGATGGGCCATCGCGCGGCGTGGGGCACGAACGCCGTCCAGTGATCGCCGGTCGCCAGCACGCGGCTCGACTCGCGCTCGCGGTCGAGGATGTCGGCAAAGAGAGTGGGGCCGTAGGACGCGACCGAGCGTTGGAGCGCCTGGGTGCGCGGCGTGACGTACGGGTACGCATAGATCTGCCCGTGGGGGTGGTGAAGCGTGACGCCGATCGCCTCTCCGCGGTTCTCGAACGGAAAGACCTGGCGCACCGCGGGAAGTTCGGAGAGTTCGAACGTGCGGTGCGCCCACGCCTCGATGACCGTTCGCACCCGTCCGACGGGAAGGTCGGCGAGCGAGCCGTCGTGCTCCGGCGCGAAGCACACCACCTCGCACCGACCGGCACTGGTCGCGGTGACCTCCAGCCCGAGGCTTTCGGGCAGCGGCGCGTCGTGCGATGCCGCGGGGCCGAACGACGGAGACCGGTTCTCGAAGACGGCGACGTCGTACGGCGAGGGAATCTCCGACGGGTTCCCGGGGCTCTGGGGCGCGAGCGGGTCCTGATCGGCGGGCGGGAGGAAGACGCGGCCTTGCCGCGCCGACGCGATCGACACCCAATCGCCGGTAAGCGGGTCACGCCTCATCTGCGCCGTCGGCGGCCGCGGATCGAGCTCGCGCGCGTCGTCGGCACGTTCGGGGGGGAGGCTCGTGTCCGCGTCGTCGAAGTACAGAAGCTCGCGGCCGTCGGCCATCGTCGCGCGCGTGAGGCGGATCGCGTCATCGCGATCGAGCGACGCTGCCATGGCCACCCTCCTTTGGGCTTGCGAGCGTTCCAGCGGAACTCCTGTAGTGAGCGTCGCCCCTCAGCGACGTTCGAAATGTTATCGTGAACATTACGCCACGGGGCACGCGAGCGGTAGTGGACCAGAGGTCCCACATCCGATTATGGGGGCTCCTTCGGAGATTCCGGACGCGCCCGTCGCCGCGCGCTAGGGTGGGCCAGGAGGTTCCGATGGGGAAGCGCTCGAGGGGTCCGAGCATCGTCGCCGTCGCCGCGCGCGCTGGCGTCTCTCACCAGACGGTATCCCGTGTCCTCAATGGATTCGAGGGCATCCGCCCCGCGACGCGCCAGAAGGTCCTTGCCGCGATCGAGGAGCTCGGCTACCACCGCAATATCGCTGCGCGAGCACTCGTCACCGGCCGGTCGCACGCCATCGGGATGCTCGGGCCGGAGCTTCCAGACTTCGGTCCGATGAGCAGCCGGTACTGGGTCGAGCGCGCGGCCCGCGAGGCGGGCTTCCACGTTCTCGTCACGAGCGCGACGCTCGAACGCGACAGCCTCGCCGAGGCGCTCGATTTTCTCCTCGGCCGTTCGATCGACGCCCTCGTCCTCGTCGCCCAGCAATCCAGCGTCCGCGAAGTCGTCGACGAGATCTCGGGAGGAATCCCCACCGTCTACCTCCTCACAGGCGAAACGAGCGACGCGTCAAGCATTTCCGTCGATCAGCAGGCAGGCGTTCGGCTCGCCGTCGACCACCTCGTCGGGTTGGGGCACCGCGCGATCCAACACGTGACCGGACCGCTCGCCTTCACCGAGGCCGAGCTTCGGCGCGCGGAATTCGCGCGTCAGATCGCCGCACACGGACTCATGGAGTTGCCCACTATCGAGGGCGACTGGAGCGCGGACTCCGGCTACGTCGCCGGATCGCACGTCGATCCCCGAGCCACCGCCATCTTCTGCGCGAACGACCAGATGGCCACGGGGGTCCTCCACGCCCTCGCCGGACGGGGCCGGTCGGTGCCAAGGGACGTGAGCGTCGTGGGCTTCGACGACATTCCCGAGTCGCAACACAGCATCCCTCCCCTGACGACGATCCACCAGGATTTCGACGGCGTTGGCAGGCTCTCGGTCGAGGTACTGCTCGCCCGGTTGGATGGCGTCGAACCTCCGGTGCACGAGCCGTTTAGGCCCTGGCTCGTCGAGCGCGGGTCCACCGCACGCCCCACCGAGTAGGCCCCCGGCGCGTCGGCGCGCGTCGCGCGTCCGCGGTATCGAAACGTTGCAGGATCGTGACACTCGTTTGTTTGACAGCCAATGTGAACGTGAACATACTGGACCAACCACCAGTTCCGTTTTGGAGCTTGTTGGATCTCAAGGAGGAGATATGAGGGCAAGAAAGATTGTCGCGGTCGCAGCAGCGGCTGCGTTTGCGTTCACGCTCTCCGCGTGTGGCGGAAGTGGCGCGGGCGAGACCAGCGCTACTGCTGGGGCCACGACCGCGGAGGAGACCCCGCTGATCGGCGTTGCGATGCCGACCGAGACGTCCGAGCGCTGGATTGCCGACGGCAATGCGGTCAAGGATGGCCTCGAGTCCAAGGGATACGACGTCTCGCTGCAGTACGCGGGCGACGACATCCCGACGCAGGCCCAGCAGATCGACCAGATGATCACCAACGGAGCGGACCTCCTGATCATCGCCGCGATCGACGGCACGGCTCTCGCGGGCCAGCTTCAGACCGCTGCGGACAAGGGCATCCCGGTCATCGCATACGACCGCCTCATCCGCGACAGCGCGAACGTCGACTTCTACGTCACGTTCGACAACTACAAGGTCGGCATTCAGCAGGCAACCTCGCTGCTCGTCGGCCTTGGCATTCTGAACGAGGACGGCTCCAAGGGCACCGCCACTGGTCCGTTCAACGTTGAACTGTTCGCCGGCTCGCTCGACGACAACAACGCGTTCTTCTTCTTCAACGGCGCGATCGACACCCTCAAGCCCTACTTCGACGACGGCACGCTCGTCGTGAAGTCCGGCCAGACGGACATCGAACAGTGCGCGACCCTTCGTTGGCTCCAGGAGACGGCGCAGAAGCGCATGGAAGACCTCCTGACGTCGACGTACTCGGATGGCTCGAAGGTGGACGGCGTTCTGTCGCCCTACGACGGCCTCTCGCGCGGCATCATCACGGCGCTCCAGAACGCTGGCTACGGGGACAACATGCCCCCCGTCACCGGTCAGGACGCTGAGATCGCTTCTGTGAAGCTCATTGTGGACGGCGTGCAGTTCGCCTCCATCTTCAAGGACACCCGTAAGCTCGCGGCCAAGGCCGTCGAGGCGTCGGTTGCCTACCTCGGCGGTGGCGAGCCCACCCCGAACGACACGACGACGTACGACAACGGAGTGAAGGTCGTTCCTTCCTTCCTCCTCGAGTCGGACATCGTTTACGCCGACACGGTCACGCCACTGCTCATTGACTCGGGCTACTGGACGCAGGCCGAGGTTGACGCTGGCGTAGCGTCGTAGCATTAGGAACTGGTGGTGCCGGCCCCGCCCCTCGCGGGCGGGGCCGGCACCACCGCACTCCCTAGGTCACCAATGGAGGTGTGCCGATGGCCAAGCCCATCCTCGAGATGCACAACATCTCAAAGACATTCCCCGGAGTGAACGCACTCGACGACGTTGAGCTCGAGGTCCTGGACGGCGAGATTCACGCCATCTGCGGCGAGAACGGCGCGGGCAAGTCGACGCTCATGAAGGTGCTCTCCGGCGTCTACCCGCACGGCACCTACGAAGGCGAGATCACCTTCGACGGCGAGCCGGCCGAGTTCCACCACATCACCGACAGCGAGCACCGCGGGATCGTCATCATTCACCAGGAGCTCGCGCTCGTCCCGTACCTCTCGGTCGCGGAGAACATCTTCCTTGGCAACGAGCGACGCGGCCGCAACGGCCTCATCGACTGGAACCGCACCAACCGTGACGCCGCCGCGCTCCTCGCGCAGGTCGGCCTCAAGGAAAACCCCATGACGCCCGTCAGCCAGCTCGGCGTGGGCAAGCAGCAGCTGATCGAGATCGCCAAGGCGCTCTCCAAGGAGGTGCGCCTGCTCATCCTTGACGAGCCGACGGCCGCGCTGAACGACGAGGACTCCGCGCACCTGCTCGCCTTGCTGCGCGAGCTCAAGGGCCGCGGAATCACGTCGATCATGATTTCCCACAAGCTCAACGAGATCGCGAACATCGCGGATCGCACCACGATCCTTCGCGACGGCAAGACCATCGAGACCATCGACATGAAGCGACAAGGACGCGACCCAGGACCGCATCATCCGCGGAATGGTCGGCCGAGACCTCAAGCACAGGTACCCCACGCGTAAGCCGAAGATCGGAGAGGAAGTCTTCCGGGTCGAGAACTGGACCGTGCACCACCCGACCCAGCCCGGCCGCGTGGTCGTCGACAACGCGTCGTTCTTCGTCCGCGCGGGCGAGGTCGTCGGAGTTGCAGGCCTCATGGGGGCCGGACGGACCGAGCTCATGATGAGCATCTTCGGCCGCACCTACGGCCGCGGCATCACCGGAGACGTCTACAAGGACGGCGTGAAGATCTCGACCAGGACCGTCTCCGAGGCGATCACCAACCGCGTCGCGTACGCGACCGAGGACCGCAAGAAGTACGGCCTCAACCTCATCGAGGACGTGCGCCGCAACATCTCGGCCGCTGGGCTCCGCAAGCTGACCAAGCGCGGCTGGGTCAACGGCAACGAGGAGCTCAAGGTCGCGGAGCACTACCGCGACTCGATGAACATCAAGACGCCCTCGGTGATGCAGAAGGCCGGGAATCTCTCCGGCGGCAACCAGCAGAAGGTCGTCCTGAGCAAGTGGATGTACACCGACGCGGACGTCGTGATCCTTGACGAGCCCACGCGCGGAATCGACGTCGGGGCCAAGTACGAGATCTTCACCATCGTCAATCGCCTCGTCTCCGAGGGCAAGGCGGTGATCGTCATCTCCTCGGAGCTCCCCGAGCTCCTCGGAACGTGCGATCGCATCTACACGCTCGCCTTCGGGCGCATTACGGGAGTGATGGACGTCGCGGACGCGACGCCCGAGAAGCTCATGACACTGATGACACAGGAACGAGAATCAGCGCCCGCCACCGCGGGGGCCGAGGGGAGCAAGACATCATGACCGCGAACGCTACCGAGGTATCGGCGCCGATGCACGACGGCTCATCGCGCGTGCGCGAGTGGATCGTCCAGAACCTGCGCCAGAGCGGCATCTACATCGCCTTCGTGCTGATCATCGCGCTCTTCACGGTGCTGACCGACGGAACGCTGCTCAGCCCGGAGAACCTCACGAACATCGTGCTCCAGTACTCCTACATCCTGGTGCTCGCCATCGGGATGGTGATCGTGATCGTCGGCGGGCACATCGACCTCTCGGTCGGGTCCCTCGCCGCGCTGGCGGGCGCCGTCTCCGCGCAGGTCGTCATCAAGCACGGCCAGCCCTGGTGGGTCGGGGTGCTCGCGGCCCTCGCCGTCGGCCTGATCGCCGGCGCGTGGCAGGGCTTCTGGGTCGCGTTCGTCGGCATCCCGGCGTTCATCACGACGCTCGCGGGCATGCTCCTGTTCCGCGGCCTGACCTACCGGGTGCTCGACAACATCTCGCTGTCGCCGTTCCCGAAGGAGTACTCCAGGATCGCGGCCGGCTTCCAAAACGGGCTGTTCGGCGGGCAATGGGTACGACGTCTTCACGCTTGTCGTCTTCGCGCATAGCCGTCGCCGGCTACTACGTCAGCGCGGTGCGCAGCCGCCGCGCGCGCATCGCCTACCAGCAGAGCGTTGAGGCCATCCCGCTCTTCATCATCAAGCTCCTGGTTGCGGGCGCCGTCGTGATGTGGTTCGCCTGGCAGCTCGCGCACAACCGCGGCCTGCCGAACGTGCTCATCATCCTGGCGTCCTCATCATCGTGTACACGCTCGTGACCACGCGCACCGTGTTCGGCCGCCACGTCTACGCGATCGGTGGCAACCTCGCCGCCGCGACGCTCTCGGGCGTCAAGGTCAAGTGGGTCAACTTCGGGATCATGCTCAACATGGGCTTCCTGACCGGGGTCGCGGGCGTGATCTTCTCGGCCCGATCCAACGGCGCGCAGCCCGGAGCCGGAAACCTGTTCGAGCTCGACGCCATCGCCGCCTCGTTCATCGGTGGCGCCGCCGTGACCGGCGGCGTCGGCAAGGTGACGGGCGCCATCGTCGGTGGTCTGATCATGGGTGTCATGTCGAACGGCATGCAGCTGAACGGCGTGCCCCAGTCCATCCAGCAGGTCGTCAAGGGCGTCGTGCTGCTGCTCGCCGTCGCGTTCGACGTCTACAACAAGCGTCGGGCCGGTGGCCGCTAGAGCGTTCCTTTCAGAACCGCCAAGCGCGCCCGCGGACTTCGGTCCGCGGGCGCGCTTGGCGGTTTCGTGCCCCGGGCGAACGCCGCGCGGCACGGGTGAGATTTCGCTACGTTGGGCTCATGAGAACCACTCCAGTGGATCATCGCAGGCGGCGCGGTGCTCGGCGCGGCGTTGGGTGTTGGAGTCGTCTTGGCGACCAACGGCGGGACGGGGACCGGTCCGGAGCCGTCGGCAAGCGCAGACCCCAGCGGGTCGGGAATCCGGCGATCACGGCGCCGCCGCCCCCATGCCCTCGCCCGCGCCGTCGGGCTACCTGCCCGTCGACTCATTCGGTGCGTCGGAGATTCCGTGGGACGAGGTCGGACCGGGGTGGTTCCTGGTCGAATGGCTCGAGCACCCGGCGATCTACGGCAACAGTCAGGTCCCCCTGGCGCCTCCCGACCTCTCGGCAACGCTTCTCGCTCCCGACGGGACCTGGTACGCCGCGGCGTCGCTTGGCGGCGCCGGCGCGGAGTACACCACGTTCTGGCTGGGTGACACCTTGGCCATGTTTCACATCGATGGAGTTGCCGACGGCTACGACGCTGGCTACATCGGTCACGACGTTCTCGTCAGCCTCCGCGACGGATCGACACGCGCGTTGTCGTCCGACGTCTATCTTGGAATCGTCGCGCTTGCGAAGGATGGAAGCCTTGTCAGCGCCCAGTTCTCGGAGGGGGGCGGCGGCCAGTATCTTCGCGTCGACTCCGCGTTCAACTCAACTCCGCTGTGCGGCGCGGGCCTCCAGTTCGCGGGATCACTGTCTCCGGACGGCGTGAGGTTCGTGTGTCTCGGCGACGATCCCGCGGGGTCAAGGGGGACGATTGTCTCCGTCTCCAATGTCACCGGAACCGGCGGGACCACGGTGATTGACACATTCAAGTCCTATCCCGACTCCTACTCGATACTGGGATGGTTCGACGCCGACACCTTTCTGCTGAGGCGCTGGGCGATCAGCGAGTCCCCCGACGCGTACTTCACGTACAACATCTCCACGAGGAAGATCTCCGAGTACGCCTTGCCGGTCCCGCTGCGGCCGTGGGTCGATTTCGACACCGCGTCCCAAACGTTCGCGACGAGGGACTACTACTCGAAGGTCGATACAGGAGTGACGTTCTTCTCCAAATCCGGGGACGAGGTCGCCCACAGCGCGTGCGGGAGTCAGGCGAGTGCGACGTACGAGGCCTCTGGGTTCCTCGCGCTCGTGACGTGTCGGATCAACGTTCCGGGAGATTGGAGTACCGGCACCAGCGTCCTGAGCCTCATCGACCTCAAGTCGGGCGAGGTCGTCGGAACCTGGACGGTCCATGACGACTCCGAGCAGAGCATCCAGACCATTCGCGGCTACCCCTAGGCCGTCGCGAGCGTCGCGGGAACAAACGCCGGCTCCTCCAGCGTCGTACGTAGAGCCCGCCACGGCGCGAGCCGCGCGGGTCACCCCCTCCCCTACGCTGGAGGGAGGCCAGGAAGGAGACCCATGGCCAAGATCACCAAGACCGACGAGGAGTGGCGCGCCCAGCTCTCGGACGAGCAGTATCGCGTCCTGCGCGAGCACGGCACGGAGCCCGCGTGGACCGGCGACCTTCTCGGCAACAAGGCGCCCGGCATGTACGCGTGCGCGGCGTGCGGCGCGGAGCTCTTCAAGTCCGGCACCAAGTTCGATTCGGGCTCCGGCTGGCCGAGCTTCTACGAGTCCGTGAACCCCGACGCCGTGACCCTCATCGAGGACCGCTCCTACGGCATGGACCGCACCGAGGTGCGCTGCGCCGCGTGCGACTCGCACCTGGGCCACGTGTTCCCCGACGGGCACGGCACGCCCACGGGGGAGCGCTTCTGCATCAACAGCGTCTGCCTGGAGTTCCGCGAGGGTGACGACCCCGACGCGGCGCCCGCGGTTCTCGACGACACCGAGAAGCTCAAGTAGGCCGCGTGGGACGCGAGGCGAAGTTCCGCCGCCCGGCCATGCTCGACATGGAGGAGGCCGACCAGCTCGAAGGCGACATTGACCCCGCCGACCGCGCCCTCATCGCGCACGAGACGGCGGCGGCGATCGTGGCGCAGGCGCGCGCGAGCCGCGAACCCGAGTTGGTCGCCAGGCTCGTCGCGCTCGTGGACGAGGAGGGCATCGACACCGTCGCGATGATGTGGTCGAAGGCCGAGGCGCTCACGCTTCCCGGCGCCCTGTGGCGCCTGTACATGCTCCGCGAGTGGGTCAAGTTCGACGCCGACGCCGTGGCGCGGTCGTACGACCACGGCATCCACGCGGCGGGCGTGCGGCACGCGATCGCTGGCGTGGAGGTGCCGCCCGGACCGGCCGAGGTGAAGAAGCTCGCCGACGACGTCCTGAGCGGGGTCTTCGCCGGCGACCTTGGCGTCGCGCTGGAGCGGGCGGGCGCGTTCTGCCGCGTCACCGCGACGGGCGCGGCCTTCGAGGCGGAGACGGACGACGGCCACGCCCACGATCGCGCGCACAAGACGACGCTCCGGGCCGCCCAGTTGCTCCGTACGGGCGAGGACTTGGAGCGGTGCGCCACGATGTGGCGCGAGGATCGGCTCGACTGAAAGTAACGATTCTCACGTTTCGTCGCCGATCGCGTCCGCGCGAGTTACCCTTGAAGTGACATCGGACCGCGGTAGCCCCGGGCTCCAACTCAAGCCGCCTCGAGCGGCCTAAGCGCCGACTGGCGCTCCCGGTCCGATGTCATTTCCTTGCCCGGCGCCGGGCGTCGGCGCGCCGCCGCAGGCCCGCAGCCGAAAGCCGCCGCTACGCCAGCAGGTGCGTCTCGATCGCCGCGATGCGCGGCCCCGACTCCGTGTCGACCACGTGTGCCACCAGCACGCCCCCCGCCGGCAGGAACGGGTTCTTCGATGGAACCTTGCCCCTCGTCCACTTGCGCGTCGCGGCCTGGAGCATCGTCAGGAGCGTCGGCATGGTGGGGCGGTGCACGCACACCAGGCGGTTGCCCTCCTTGGCGAGCGCGGCCGTGAGGATGTCTGCGGCTTTGGCGGGGTTGCTCGCGTGGGCGCCCTCCGTGAGGGCGTCGCGGGTCTTGATCTTCTTGCCGATCGCCGCCGAGTAGGGCTGGACGGTCGCGATGCAGCGGGCGGCGGGGGAGGACTCCACGTACCGAATGCCGAACGCGGAGAAGAGGCGGATGAGCTGGTGCGCCCGCCGGGCGCCCCCGGACGTCAGAGGCCGCGCGAGATCGTCGTGCTTCCATGACGAGCGCTTCTTGGCCCGCGCGTGGCGCGCGATGATGAAGGCGCGCGTCTCGAGGTGGCCGGCCTCGTAGGCCTCGACGAGGGCCTCGAGAGGCTTGCGGTCGGCGGGCATGGTGAGCTTGGCGCGCGCCTGCTCGACGGTGAACCACCGCGTGTTGTCGATCTCCTTCTTGGGGGCGAGCCGGTAGCGCGGCCGCGCGAGGAGCGACGGGTGCGTCGTGTTCATCGTCTCGGCGGCCCAGTACTTCACGACCTTCTTTCGACCGCTCGCGATCGTGTAGGAAAGGGTCGGGAGGGGCTGGCCGAGCTCCACCTGTTTGCCCGTCTCCTCGAACACTTCGCGCATCGCGCACTCGGGGAGGGTCTCGCCCCGCCGGATCTTCCCCTTGGGCCACGACCAGTCGTTGTAGCTCGGGCGGTGGACGGCGAGTACCTGGAGGCCGCCGTCGCGCACGCGCCACACGAGCGCACCAGCGGCGATGATGGTGCTGCGCCGGACCCCTTTCACCGACCCGTCACCCTCCGCTTCGGCTGGCGGGCGATGTAGAGGGCCTGGAGGTCCTTGAGCGGAGCGCCTCTCGCTCCCTTGTTCTTGATCCAGGCGCCGTCCGGGTGAAGCGTGAAGGCCGAGGTCTGCGGGCTCATCGCCAGGTCGATGTTCTCGATCAGCGCCGCGACCTGGTCGTCGTCGGCGATCCTCACAAGCGTCTCCACCCGGCGGTCGAGGTTGCGGTGCATGAGGTCGGCCGAACCGATCCACACCTCGGGGTCGCCCGCCGTTCCCGAACGCGAACACCCGTGAGTGCTCAAGGAAGCGGCCCAGGACGCACCGGACGCGAATGTTGTCCGACAGCCCCGGAACGCCCGGGCGCAAGGCGCAGGTGCCGCGGCAGAGGATGTCGACGTGTACTCCCGCCTGGGACGCGCGGTAGAGCGCGTCGATGGTCCGTTCGTCGATGATGGCGTTGGTCTTGATCTTGACCCACGCATCCTCGCCCGCCCGGGCCCGGGCCGCCTCGGCGTCGATCCTCTCCAGCAGCCCCTCGCGGACGCCCTGGGGCGCGACGAGCAGCCGGCGGAACTTCGCCTTCGGCGCGTACCCGGAGAGCTGGTTGAACAGCTTCGCGAGGTCCGACCCGACGTCCGGGTCGCGGGTCAGCAGGCCGTAGTCCTCGTAGAGGCGGGCGGTGCGCGGGTGGTAGTTTCCCGTGCCAATGTGGCAGTAGCGCTTGAGGCCGTCGTCCTCCTGGCGGATGACGAGCGAGAGCTTGCAGTGCGTCTTGAGTCCGACGAGGCCGTAGACGACGTGGACCCCCGCCTCCTCGAGCTTGCGCGCCCACGAGATGTTCCGCTTCTCGTCGAACCTCGCCTTGATCTCGACGAGCGCGAGCACCTGCTTTCCGTTGATGGCCGCCTCGATGAGCGAGTCGACGATCGGGGAGTCGCCGGACGTCCGATACAGGGTCTGCTTGATGGCGAGGACCTTGGGGTCCCTCGCCGCCTGAGAGAGGAACGCCTGGACGGACGTCGAGAACGAGTCGTATGGGTGGTGGAGGAGCACGTCGCCGCGCGTGATCGCCTCGAAGACGTTCGCCTCGCCCGCGGTCTCGACGGGCGCGAGCTGGTGGTGCGTCGTGGGACGGAAGGCGGGGTATCGGAGCGTGGGGCGGTCGAGGGACGCGATGACGTGCAGGCCGGTGAGGTCGAGCGGCGCCGGCAGGTGGAAGACGTCGTCGTCCGTGATCTGGAGCTCGCGCACCAGCAGGTCGCGAATCGCGGGGGCGAGGTCCTCCGCGACCTCGAGGCGGACCGCCGGGCCGAAGCGCCGGCGCTGGAGCTCCTGCTCCATCGCCTTGAGGAGGTTCTCGGCGTCGTCCTCCTCCACCTCGACGTCCTCGTTGCGCGTGACGCGGAAGGTGTAGTGGTCCAGCACCTCCATGCCGGGGAAGAGGTAGTCGAGCTGGGCAGCGATGACGTCCTCGAGCGGGACGAAGCTCCGCGGGCCGGAGTCGAGGACGGCGGCGTCGACGACCTGGGTGGCCTTGCCCTTCGCGTCGACGGCGAGGAAGCGCGGGAGCGTCTCCGGCACCTTGACGCGGGCAAACCTGACCTTCTGCGTCTCGGGCTCCCTCACCTCGACCGCGAGGTTGAGGGACAGGCCCGAGATGTAGGGGAAGGGGTGGGCGGGGTCGACGGCGAGAGGCGTGAGGACGGGGAAGATGTCGCTCTTGAAGAGGCTCCTCAGGCGCGTGTGCTCGCGGTCCTCGAGGTCGTCCCACCGCACGATGTGGATGCCCTCCTTGGCGAGGGCGGGAAGGACCTGCTCGGTGAAGAGGTCGGCGTGGCGGTCCATCAGCGTGTGCGCGCGGGCGGTGAGCGCCTCGACGAGCCGCGTGGGGCTCATGCCCGTGGCGGAGGGAACGGCGAATCCCGCCGCGATGCGGCGCTTGAGCCCGGCGACGCGGACCATGAAGAACTCGTCGAGGTTGGACGCGAAGATTCCCAGGAAGAACGCGCGCTCGAGCAGGGGCGTGTGCTTGTCCTCCGCGAGGTCGAGGACGCGCTCGTTGAACGCGAGCCAACTGAGTTCGCGGTCGAGGTAGCGGTCCTCAGGGAGGGGCTCCTCCGTCGCCTCCAGGGCGCGGACGACGGGCACGGCGAAGGTCTCGTCGCCAGCATCCACGAGGGATCCGGCGGCGTCGGGGGTAGCGGCCTCGGGCATGGTGTCCATCGTGACATGACCCCGGGGCGACTGCTACCCCGGCCGCCGAGCAAGCGTCCGGCGGCCGGGGTGCGGGGTCCTAGTCGTCGAGGACGAACGTGACCGAGAGGTGGACGATGTACTTGATGATCGTCCCCTCCTTGACCTCAACCTTCTGGTCCTTGACCCACGCGCCGGTGACGTTCCGAAGGGTCTTGGTGGCCCGTTCGATTCCGACGCCCACCGCGTCCTCGAAGCTCACGTCGCTGCTGGAACTGATCTCCGTCACGCGCGCAACCGTGTTTGCCATGTCGACCTCCCTGTCGCTCGGCCGTGCTTCGGCCGTTTCCACCACGCTAGGGCGCGCGGCGCCGCACCGCCAGCGCTAGCGTCGCCGAAGGGCGCGGTATCCCACCTCGACGCCGCCCGCGAGTGCGAGCATCGCGACGAGCACCCAGATCTTGCCGGGGTCCGTCGCCGCCGTCTGCCACACGAGCGCGCCCAGGGCGACGAGGCACGTGCTCGCGCCGATGATCGAGATGAACGCGGCGTGGTCGCGGCCGCGGCGCCTGGCGTTCGCGAGGTTGACTGCGGCGAAGATGAGGAGGAAGCCCGCGCTCCCGAGGGTCGCGATGCTCGAAAGGTCGAAGGCGTTGGCGACGACGAGGGTGAGGGCGGCCGTGATGAGCATTCCCCGCACGGGCTGACCCCACACGGTCTTCTCCAGCGACGACGGCAGCTCGCCGTCCGCGGCGATGCTCCGGCTCAGTCGCGCCGTCCCGTAGAGGGTCGCGTTGATCGCCGACGCCGTCGAGAGGAGCGCGGCGATGGCGATGACGGTGAAGCCCGCCTGCCCGAGGAAGGGCCGCGCGACCTCGGCGAGGGCGTAGTCCTCTGCCGCGACGATGGTGTCGACGGGCAGGGTGCCGACGGTCACGATCGCGATCAGCACGTAGAGCGCGATGACGGACCCGACGGCGGTGTAGTACGCGCGCGGCAGCGTCGCGGCGGCCCGACGGACGTCCTGCGCGGTGTTGGCGATGAGCTCGAAGCCTTCGTAGGCGAGGAAGATGATCATGCCCCCGGCGACGAGCGGCAGCGGGGCGGACCATTCGGACGCGGCGAGCCGCGAGGGCTCGATGGTCGCGAAGCCCGCCGCGACGAAGCCGGCCAGGATGAGGATCTTGAGCGCGACGATCCACCGCTCGGCCCGGCCGATGACCGCGGCGCTGAAGAGGTTGAGCCCGGCGATCGCGACAATGACGAAGGTGATGAGCCCGTGCTTGGCGAGCCCGTGGACCGAGTCGGGGAAGAAGGTCGCCCCGTAGCTCCCGAACGCGAACGAGTAGAGCGAGAGCATCACCACGTAGCTGATCCACAGGAGGACGTTGAGGCTTCCCGTGAGCGTCCCCGCGCCGTACACGCGGTTGAGGAAGGTCACCGTCCCGCCGCGGCTGGGATACGCGACGCTCAGCTGCGCGTACGAGTACGTGGTGAGGAGCGCGACGACCCCGGCGAGCGCGAAGGCGATGGGCGTCCCTCCGTGGGCCAGCTGGACCGCGAGGCCCAGCACCGCGAAGATCCCGCCGCCGACCATTCCGCCGACGCCGATGGAGACGACGGCCCAGAAGCCGATCCCGCCGTCCGCGGGTTTCGAGGGCGTCGTCACGGCGCGATTCCGGGCTCAAGGGCGCACAGCCAGCGGATCGCGGGGACGGCCTGCGCCCACTGGAACGCGCGCAGGGTGGGAATCTCGGGCACCTCCGGCAGCAAGGCGTGGACGAAGAAGTAGCCCGTCAGGGCGGCGAGGAGCGCGCGAACGTCCTCGTGCGCGACCCCGCGCGCGAGGGGATGCGCCGCGAAGTTCTCCTGACACGGGCCCCCGCCTTGCATCTCGACGCTCGGCAGGAAGCACGCGAGGTCGACCCAGGGCGCGCCGATGCTCGCGTAGGGCCAGTCGACGATCCAGGCGAGCTCGTCGTCGAGGATCAGGTTGTCTGCACGGAAGTCGCCGTGAACGAGGGCCGCCCCCCGCGTCGCCTCGGGCGCGCGCGCCGCCCACTCGGCGAGGACGTCCGCGTTCCGGCAGGCCCAGGTGCCGAGGGCGCCCGCCCGGGCGGAGGCCGCCGCGCGCTCCGCAGCGTTCAGCGTCGCGAACTCCTGCCACTGCACGAGCACCGACGCATGCTCGTCCGAGAAGGTGCTCAGCGAACCGGGCGCGACCTCGTGGCGAGCGAGATCCGTCAGCGCGTCGAGCGCTCGCCCCAGGTCCTGCGGTGTCCACGGCGCCGCGGGCGCCCGCCCGGGCACGAACTCGAACGACGTGACAACCCAGGCGCTTTCATCGCCGGGTTCGTATTCGTCGCTCCAGAGCAGCCGCGGAGCCGGCACGCCCGGCGGCAATGCGAGGTTCGCGGCGGCCTCCGCCCTGTTGAGGCGTCCCGCCTCCGCGTGGGCCGCCCCGTCGACGGCCTTGACGAATTCGCGGTGCCCGTCGGCGAAGAGCAGCGCACCGGCGAAGCCGGGGTTGAAGCCCGCCGAGACACCGTCGGCCCGAACGATGGCCGAGCCCACTCGTGCGGCCACGAGTTCCCTGACCGAATCGGGCACGTCGGCCCACGCCGCGCGCGCGGGATTGTTGGCGACCACGGCGACCGGACTGGGGTCCAGGAGCGACATAGCCCCATGGTGGCACGGGGGGCGCGCCGCCCCGCGACGGGCGCGCGCCTGGCGTTGAGCGGCGCCTAGGCGGAGGGCGAGGCCGAGGGCGAGGGCTTGGCGGTCCCGACGTAGATGATCGCCTCCATGCCCTTGGAGCGGTGGTCGCCCGAGGCGCAGTAGAGGATGTATTCGCCGTCCTCGAGGGTGACGGTCAGCGTGGTCGAGCGGCGCGACGCCATGTTGTTGGACGCCGCATCCTCGATGCCGGGCCCCGTGACGTGGAGGTTGTGCGCCGCGATCCCGTCGTTGACGATCTCGAACGTGTACACCCCTGGTTCGAAGTCGTCGCGCAGCACCGTGATGTCCCACTCGGTCTCCTCGACCGTCACGAGCGTGCCGACGCGGGAGGCGTCCACCGTGGGCGACGCGGTCGGCGAGGCGTGGATCTCGCCGTCGGTCGAGGTGGGCTGGGGCGTGTCGGACGGCCCCTCCTTGAGCGCGCACGACGACAGGCAGAGGGCGATGACCGCAGCGAGAGTGCTCGCTACGGGCGCGCTGCTTCGAAGTCTCGTCATGGCACCCCCGGTTGCCTCGGTCTCTTGCGCTGGTCGTACGAAACGAAAACGCGCTCGCGCGCGATTTCGCTCCAGACTACGCCGTGCGGGGCGCCCCCGCCGGACGCTGCGCCGTCGCTTGGGCTGCTAGGCGGCGTCCTCGTCGGCGCTCGTCGCGAGCCCGGACGCGATGGCGGTCATGACGGACGAATCCGCGAGGGTCGTGACGTCCCCGACGGGGCGGTGCTCGGCGACGTCCCGGAGCAGGCGGCGCATGATCTTGCCCGAGCGCGTCTTGGGCACCTCGCTCACGACGAGGATGGTGCGCGGCCGCGCGAGCGCGCCGATCTCGTGCGTCACGTGCTCGCGGAGCGCGACCGCGACCTTGTGCCCGTCCTCGTCGAGGTTGACGGCGTCGTCCCGGATGATGACGAACGCCACCACGGCCTGGCCGGTAATGTCGTCCTTCGCCCCGACGACCGCCGCCTCGGCCACCCACGGGTGCGACACGAGCGCGTGCTCGATCTCCGTGGTGGTGAGCCGGTGCGCGGAGACGTTGATGACGTCGTCGACGCGGCCCAGGAGCCACAGGTTTCCGTCGAGGTCCTTCTTGGCCCCGTCGCCCGCGAAGTACAGGCCCGGGAAGCGCGACCAGTACGTGCGCTCGTAGCGCTCGCGGTCGCCCCAGATGCCGCGAAGCATGCTCGGCCACGGCTCCGTGAGGACCAGGTAGCCGGCCATGCCGTCGGGCACCGCCTCGCCGTGGTCGTCGACGACGTCGGCCGAGATCCCGGGCAAGGCGTCCATCGCGCTTCCGGGCTTGGTCTCCGTGACTCCCGGCAGGGGAGAGATCATCATCGCGCCGGTCTCGGTCTGCCACCAGGTGTCGACGATGGGGCACTCGTCGCCGCCGATCACCCGCCGGTACCACATCCACGCCTCCGGGTTGATGGGCTCCCCGACGCTGCCGAGAAGCCGCAGGGACGAGAGGTCGTATGACGCGGGGATGGCCTCTCCCCACTTCATGAACGTCCGGATCGCGGTCGGCGCCGTGTAGAGGATGGTCACCTTGTACTTCTCGATCAGCTCCCACCACCGCCCTCGGTGGGGCATCGCGGGCGTGCCCTCGTAGAGCAGCTGCGTGGCGCCGTTGACCATGGGCCCGTAGACGATGTACGAGTGGCCGGTGATCCAGCCGACGTCCGCGGTGCACCAGTAGACGTCCTCCTCCGGCTTGAGGTCGAAGACGTTCCTGTGGGTCCACGCCGCCTGGGTCAGGTATCCGCCCGTCGTGTGGAAGATCCCCTTGGGCTTTCCCGTGGTGCCGGAGGTGTAGAGGATGAAGAGCGGGTGCTCCGCCTCGACCATGACGGGCTCGTGCTCGTCGCTCGCGGCCTCCACGACGTCGTGCCACCAGACGTCGCGACCCCCGTACCAGTCGGTCTTCTGGCCAGTGCGCTTGACGGTCAGCACGTGCTCGACGGTCGCGCAATCGCTCGGGGTGGTGGTCGCCCGCCCGCAGCGCCTCGTCGACGAGCGGCTTGAGCGCCAGGTGATCCCCCTTGCGGTACCCGCCGTCGGCCGTGATGACCAGCTTGGCCTCGGCGTCGTCGATGCGCTGTCGCACGCTCTCCGCGCTGAATCCGCCGAAGATCACCGAGTGGATGGCGCCGATGCGCGCGCACGCGAGCATCGACACCACGGCCTCGGGGATCTGCGGGAGGTAGATCGCCACGCGGTCGCCCTTGGATATCCCGAGGGACTCGAGGGCGTTCGCGGCCTTCGAGACGCGGCGCTTCATGTCCGCGTAGGTGATGGTCTCCATGTCGCCGGGCTCGCCCTCGAAGTAGAAGGCGACGCGGTCGCCGCGGCCCTCCCGCACGTGGCGGTCGACGGCGTTGTCGCAGGCGTTGAGCGTCCCGTCGGCGAACCAGCGGGCGACGGGCGCGTCCGACCAGTCGAGGACCTCGGTGAAGGGCGTGGCCCAGTGGAGGTCGCGGGCCTGGGTCGCCCAGAAGGCGAGGCGGTCGCGCGAGGCCAGGGAGTACGCGCGCTCCTTGGCGTTGGCCTGGGCCGCGAACTCCTTGGACGGCGGGAAGCGGCGGGTCTCGGTGTGAAGATTTGCGAGGGTATGGGCAACGTCGGCCATTAGGTAACCCTAAGTTGCCGACCGCCCGATGGCCAGGGCAAGCGCGGCGAACACCTGCGGTTGCCCGCGCCCCTAGCCGGTGAAGCCCGCCCCGATTCCCGCGGCCACGGGGTCGACGATCCGGCCCTCGCCGTCCGCCTCGGACGGCGAGGTGTACTCGTCGAGCGCTCCCTCGTCGGTGACCGTGTACGTGAACGTCGTGCCGGAGAATGTCACGCCTGGCACAGCGCTCCAGGCGGTTCCGTCGTTCTTATACGCGACGTTCGCGGGCGATGGCAAGGTGACGTGCACGGTGATCGTGGCGTACGGGAACGTGCACGCCTTGAAGGTGAAGGCGCCGAAGGGGAAGCTCACGCCCGCGGGGAGCGTCCCGGGGAGGCCCGAGGCCGGCCCCGGAATCCACGTCGGAGTAGCAATACGCGTTGTCGAGGGTCACGTTGATGTCGCCCGTGGCGCCCGAGACGACGAACGAGACGGACGACGGCGCGACCTCGACGGCCCCGATGTCGCAGCCGGCGGTGTCGGCCCCCGCGAGTTGGCGGTCGACGTAGCGCTGGTCGTAGTCGTCGTACACGCTCGCCAGAGCAGTCGGCCCACGGGATCGCGTCGATCAGGGGGCTGCCCGCCTGCGGGAGCAGGGTCTCGGTGGGTCCGCCGTTGTCGGCGAGAGCGCCCAGCACCGGGTCGGCGCCGACGCTCCAGGTGTCGCCAGTGCCGATGGCGAAGTCGGAGCAGGCGCCGTCGTAACTCGCGTCGAAGTTGTAGCCCACCGAGGCGGGCTCGTCGAACGACCAGCAGCCGTCGTTGCCGTCGCCGGAGTAGCCGAACACGCTGGCGAAGGATGTGAGGTAGCTGGTGGCGACATAGATGTGGGCGCCGTCGCCGTCGTCGGAGTTGCCGATGAAGTCGCTGTTGTACGTCCGAGTACTGCCTGGCCGCCACGTAGATCGGCGCCGCCCGCCGCCGACCGCGGTGTTGTTCACGAAGGTGGACTCCGCCGCGTACGAGTTATTGGTCGCTCCGCTGGTGTAGATGGCGCCACCGTCGCCTCCCGCGGTGTTGCCGTCCCACGTGGAGTTGTAGCTGTCCGCCCAGCCGTGCCCCCATGCGGCGCCGCCGTCGCCGTCGGCGTGGTTGCGAGGTGAACGTGCTCCGCTCGGGGACGGTGGGCCCGGAATTTGAGTAATCGCTCCGCCGTCCGACGTGGCCGTGTTCCCCGTGAAGGTCGAGGAGTACGGATCAACGTGGGCGTTGGCGAAGATCGCGCCTCCGTAGTCGGCGCCGTTCGTGGTGAACGTCGAGCCTTCCACGTGGCGACGTTGGAACCGCCATAGATCGCGCCTCCCGAGCCGTCCGCATGGTTGTTCGTGAACGTGGAGTCGTAGACCTGGAGGTCGCAGGACGAGTACACGGCGCCGCCGTCGGCGAGAGTGGCGGTGTTGTGGGTGAAGGTGGAGTTCCTGATGGTCGCGGTGCCGGTGCACAGGAGGTGAAGGGCGGCCCCGGCCGTGCCGAATTCGGAGTTGTCGGTGAAGGTGGAGTCGGTGAAGGTGGGGCTCGCCGCCTGGATGACGATCGCGGAGTCGTCCGAGCCCGAGTTCTTCACCGTGACGTTGTCGAAGGTGACGGTTCCGGAGGTCGAGATGTAGACGGCCGCCGCGGAGTTGAAGCCGTCGATCGTCAGGTTCTGGAACGTGACGTTCGACGTGACGCCGCTGGCGCCGAGCACCGCGGGGTAGATGGCGGGGCCAACCGAGGTGAACGTGTGCCCGTTGCCGTCGACGACGAGGTCGCTCGACCCGCCGGTGAAGGAAGCGCCGTCGCACGGCGTCCCGGAGCATCCGAGCGCGATGTCTGCCGTGAGCGTGATCGTGTTGGGCTCGCCGGTGTTGGCAAGAGCGTTCGCAACGGCGGCGACCCATGAGGCCTGGTCGGAGGCGGTGTACGTGGCGCCGAAGGCCTTCTGCGCGAGCGGACCCACGATCGCCAGCGAGGCGAGGAGCAGGGCCGCGGCCACGGCGGCGAGTCGCCGCTGGTGGTGCAACGCGTGCGCATGCGTTTTCATACGGAATTCTCCCTCAACAACTCACACCGAGCACAGTGCTGAGGACACCCTACCTACTGCACCCCGGCGAAGCCAACCGTGTCGCCCCGCGCGCGAGTCGTGACACGATGGTGCCATGAGCGCAGCAGAAGGGTTTGAGTACCGCGAGCGCAAGTCCGGCGAGGTCGCGATCTTCCACCACGGCAAGTTGGTGAAGATGATGCGGGGCGCGGACGCCAAGACGTTCGTCGCGGCCGTCAAGAAGGGCGACGCCCAGCAGGTGATGCTCGACGCCGTCGGAGACAAGGCCGCGCGGCCCCCCGGCAACGGGCCGATGGAGGGCGGCAAGTCCCTCGGCGGGAGACGGACAGGCGCACGCGCACGGGGTGTTCCGGCGCCGCTCCAGCTAGCCCCGCCCGCGTAGTAGCCTCGGCGCATGGCGACGATGGCGGCACCCGCGAAGGGCCGCATCTCCGGCGCCGACGGAGTTCGAGCCCTCGCCGCGCTCGGCGTGATCTTTCACCACCTCTTCCAGAAGCTTCAGGCCGGGACGCAGAGCCCGTGGCTTCAGGACGTCCACGGGATGATCATCAAGGGCGCGGCAGGCGTGAGCGTCTTCTTCGTGCTGTCCGGCATGCTGCTGAGCTACCCGTTCTGGCGCGCGTACTTCGAGAAGCGCCCCCTGCCGAGCCTCCGCCACTACGTCGCGCGCCGCGCCGCGCGCATCATGCCAGGCTTCTACGCCGCGCTCGCCGTCAGCTTCGTCGTCACCGCCGCCATCGCGCGTAACAACGGCGCGCACGTCACCCAGCCGCTCCGGCGCCTCATCGCCGGGGCGACGTTCACGTCCGAGTTCCACTGGATCACATTCTTCCCCGACGACACGAACGGCCCGCTCTGGTCCATCGGCTTCGAGGTGTTCTGCTACGTCCTTCTGCCCCTGTTCATGCTTGGCCTCTTCGCGGTGAAGCGTCGCGGACGCCGAATCGCGTGGGGCTATTGGGTCGCCGCGTTCGCCTTGGTCCTCGCCGTCAACCAGTGGGTGACGACCACGTTCATCCCCGACGACCACGGGCGCGGCTGGGAGTACGGGGTCATCGGGGGAGCGAAGCTGTGGATGCCCGGCTACAACCCCGTCGGCTTCTTTGGACACTTCACGATGGGCATCTTCGCGGCGGGCTTCATCGCCATGTGGACGACATTTCACGCGGGGCGGCGGCACTGGGGGTTCGACGTCGCGGCGGGGCTGGCGGGCGCCGGGATCCTTGCGCTCTTCTGGGCCAAGCGGTACCCGGTGGAGATGGACAACACGCTCAGCTTCCAGCACCAGCCGTACTTCTTCCCGCTCCTCGCTGGCATGGTGGCGATCCTGCTGTGCGGCCTCGCCTTCAGCACGGTGCTGGGCCGCGCGTTCGACAACCCGCTCTTCCGGTACACCGCCAAGGTTTCGTTCGGCCTCTACATTTGGCACTACCTCATCATCCTGTGGGTGGGGCGAGCGCTCGAGCCCGACTTCCTGAACTATGGCGGAGTGGCGGACCCCTGGCGCCTACTCGAGATTGGGGCCTTCGTGCTCATCGTCAGCTACGGCGTCGCGACCGTGTCGTGGCACCTGATCGAGCGGCCCTTCCTCGAGGGGCGTTTCTCGGGGCGTCGGAAGAACGGCGCGGCGAAGGCCGACGCCTCGAGGGCCGACATCGTGATCGGCTGGCTGAGGCGGCCCCGCGTCTCCGTCTCCGTCACGTTCTTCGTCAACGGGCTCCTGCTCGCGTCGTGGGCCCCGCACGTGCCCGACGTCCGCGAGCACCTGGACCTCACGGAGGGCGTGCTCGGAACCGCCCTCCTCGCCGGGGCGGTCGGCGCCGTCTCCGCGATGACCCTCGCCGCCCCGCTCAGCGCGCGCATCGGGCCGCATCGCCTCGCCATGATCGCTGGCGTCACGCTCGCGTGTGTCGCGCCCCTTCCGGTCATCGCGCCGAACCTGTGGACCCTCGTCCTCGCGCTCTTCGCCTGGGGCGCATCGATCGGGTCGATGGACCTCGCGATGAACGCCGTCGCCGCCGACGTCGAGCACCGCGCGGAGCGGCCCCTGATGTCCGGGTTCCACGGCATGTTCAGCTTCGGCGCTCTCGTCGGGTCGGTGATCGCGTTCGGCCTGATCCGGGCGGGACTCACCCCGCTCGAACACATGGCGCTCATGGCCGCGCTCGTGCTGGTCGGCGCGTGGCCGAGCTTCCGGGCGCTCCCGCCCGCGACGCGCGGCATGGACGACGCTGGCGCCGCGTCCTCGGGCAAGCTCCGCTGGCCGGGAGGCGCGCTGCTCGTCATCGGCGTGATCGCGCTCATCGTCCTGGCGGCCGAGGGCGCCGTCGAGAACTGGAGCGCGCTCGTCCTCAAGGAGAACTTCGGCTCGACGGCGTCCTTCGCGGCGCTCGGGTACGGCGCGCTCTCGCTGACGATGGCCGTCTTCCGCTTCCTGGGCGACGCGATCAACGCGCGCGTGGGACCGGTGCTGCTGCTCGCCTCCGGGGCCGGGATCGCGGGGGCGGGCCTCGCGCTCGGGATGATCGTCGCCACGCCGTGGGCGGGCGTCGTGGGCTTCGGGATCATGGGAATCGGGCTCGCGAACACGGTTCCCGATCGTGTTCTCCGCCGGCGCCGCTCACGGGCGCACGGCGGCGGAGGGGCTGAGCGCCGTCGCCGTTCTCGGCTACCTCGGGTTCATCGTCGCCCCGCCGACGATCGGGTTCGTCGCGCAAGCGACCTCGCTCCCCGTCGCGCTCATCTGCGTGGCCGGGACCCTCGGTGTCGCGGCGCTCATGTCGCGGGCCGTGGCGCCCGCGGCGGCGCGAACGACCGGGCCGTCGTCGACCTAATTGTCCCCGCGCAGCGCGGCCCAGGTCGCGAAGTCCGTTGACCACGCGTCGAGGATCGTCGCCTCACTGGCCCCCGTGCCATCGTCGGCACGTTCCGTTCCTTCGAACACGACGAGCGTGTTCGACTGCGAACCGCCGTCGTCGCACCAGCTCACGTCGGCGAAGGCCACGCTCGTGGCGCTCGGCCCCGTGAAGCGGTCGAGGACGATCGGTTCACCCCGATTGACCGTCGCGGCGGCGGTTCCGACCACCACGTACCACGGCTCCGAGGCGTTCAGGTCCTCCGCAGTGCCCGGGGGGTGCGCGAGGAACCACACCCGCATCGTCGAGGGATACGCGACGCTCTCCCGCGCGGACAGAGCGCGCGGAACGAGCGTGAGGTCGATCGCCGTTCCCGAGTCGAATCTGGTCCGCGCGGGGGCGTAGAGCGTCGCCGACTCGACGACGCTGCTCCTGCGTCCCGTCGCATCGACGGCGCCGTCGTCGACGCGAGCGCCGCACTCGAGGGCCGAGATGTTCGGGATCGGCTGGGCCGCGACGCCCTGATCGCCGAGAAAGGCGGAGGGATCCATCAAAGAGGAGACCGTGTACGGGACCGGCTCGCCGACGAGGGTCACGTCGAGGGATCTCCTGTAGAGGCGCGAGGTGTAGGGAAGGGTGATGGTGCGCCCGTCCCTGTCGATGCTCACGCCCGCGAGACTGTCCGGCGCACACAGCGCGGATGGCCGCCCCCACCCGAGAGAGGTCCCTCCGCTCGCGCCGTCGACGGCCCGGGCCTCGCCTCCGCAGTCCCATGACCCGGGGGTGAGGACCGCGAGATCCTCCGGGTCGTCCGTCGGCACGGCGTAGCCCTTGAGCAACAGCCACTGCCGCGCGGCGTCCGCCGGAGACGCCGAGACGTGCACCACGGGGTAGACGACGTAGGCGCCCGACGGCGAGTTGATCCTCGTCGACGAACCCTGGGCAGACCCAGCTCGCGCCGAAGAAGAAGCCCCCGATCACGTTCGCGGAGCCGGAGTCCAAGTACCGGTATGTCGAGGGTGCGTCGACCGCGGGCCTGGCGTTTCCTTGCGCCCACCCCGCCACCACGCCATCGCGCGCGATGACGTAGCCGGTGGACCACACGGCCGCGGGAAGGGTATCTCCCGCGGTGTTGCGGAGCGTCATCTGCGGGATCGAGAAGTGTGCGGGGTCGGCGACCGCGCCCGTTCCCGCACGCTGCAGCCACTCGAGCCCGCCCGCGCTCGTCACCGGCGTCGGAGCGGGGTCTCCGCAGGCCACGCCCAGGGGGCTGGGGTTTTCCTGCGTCGCCGACGGCGCTGGGTCGAAGGGCAGGGTGACGAGGCCGAGGACGGAGTCGGGCGGCACGGCGGGCTCGGGATGGCGGCCGAGCGAGAGCGCCGCGGTCGCGGCGAGCCCGACGGCGGCGAGCCCCGGCGAGGCTCGTGCCGACGAGGGCGCGGGCGCGGCGTCGGGCCGCCCCGGCGATGACCGAGGGGAGGAGCCCGTCGGGAGCGACCGTGTCGTCGCTCCCGCGCTCGGCGATCGCGCGCAGTTCTCGATCGAGTGATGGCATGTCAGGCCCTCCTTGCTCGGCGAGGGATAACGACGTCGGTGGTCTCGGCGTCGGGCGCGAGCTCGGCGCCCAGCTTGGCGATCGCGTCGCTCAGGTAGCGCTTGACCGTTCCTTCGGCGAGCCCGGTCGCCGACGCGATCTGCGGGACCGTCAGGTCGTCGTAGTGCCGGAGCACGACGCACGTCCGTTCGCGGGGGCTGAGGCTCGCGAGCGCCGCGCCCACGTCCGCGCCGAGGGCGACGGCCTCCTCGTGATCCCCGACGGCGTCGGACGTCGCCACCACGCCCCTGACGCGCCGCCACTGCGTTCTGCGTCGCGCACGATCGAGGTACAGGGTGAGCATCGCGCGGCGCACGTACTGGTCGGCGGCGGCCGCGTTGGGAAGGGCGCGGAGGCGGCCGAATACCTTGACGAGCGCGTCCTGGACCAGGTCCTCCGCCTCCTGGCGGTGAGAGGTCAGGAGGATGCCGTAGCCGACGAGCGAGCCGTACCGGGTCTCGACGACCTCGGCAGCGATCTCCCTCCAGCCGCCCATGTCGCCTCCGCCTCCAGTGTGCCGGGTCGACCGCTAGAACGGGCGGCGGCGCCGAAACGTTGGGGGCGTGCGACGGGAGCGGTTCCTAGTCGACGCTCGGGTCCGCGAACGGAAGGACCAGGTACGTGCCCTCCTGGGGGAGTGGGAGCTCGTCGGCTCCGCGGCGAGTGTCGGGGCACCACAGGATGCGTCCGGAGTTGTAGATGGTCACCGAGCGAGCGTTCAGCGGAGACGTCTCCTCGATCGATATCTGGGAGGCGTATTGCGGCGGGAGCTCCGTCCACCCGGCGACGAATCCGTCGCGCCCGATGATGGCGCCGGGGTACGCGGCCTTGAAGACCGCGTAGAGGTCGGGCTCCTCCGAACCCGGCTTCAAGGGCGTGGTCACCATGCCGGAGTTCGCGTCCGGATACATGGCGACGATGGTCTCGAAGACCACGACCTCGGTCTGGTCGGGCGACGCGAGGAGCGAGGCCGGCACGGGGTCGCCGCACGCGAGCCCCAGCGAGTTCGGGAAGGTGTCCGTGGTCTCCGCGACGACGGTCGTGCCCGTGGCGCCGGGGGCGACGGCGGGCGAACCAAGGTGCGAGAGCGTGAACGGAACGGTCACCGCGGCGCCCGCGACGGCGAGCGTGGTGACGGTGGCCCCGACGGCGCCCCCCAGGCGTCGGCGCCCGATGCGCGCCGTCACGGCGTCGGCGAGTCCCGCGGGCGTGTCAGCCGTCCGTCGCTCGTCCTCGAAGAGCGAGCGAAGGTCGCGTTCGATGGCGTTCATGTCAGTTCCTCCTTGTGCCGCGAGGGGCGACGACGTCGGCCCGTTCGACGGGTTCGGTAAGTTCGGTGCCGAGCTTCGCGAGCGCGTCGCTCAGGTAGCGCTTGACGGTGCCCTCGGCGAGACCGGTGGCCTCGGCGACCTGGCGCGTCGACAGGTCGTCGAAGTGGCGAAGCACGACGCACGTCCGCTCGCGCGGGCTGAGCGCGGCGAGAGCCGCGCGGACGTCCGTGCCAGCCACCACCGCCTCCTCCGGCCCCGCCACGGCGTCGTCCGTCGCCACGGCCCCCCGAAGGCGGCGCCACGTGGTGCCGCGGCGGGTCCGGTCGAGGTAGAGCGTGAGCATGGCGCGGCGAACGTATCTGGTCGGCCGCCGAGACGTTTGGGAGAGGACGCCTGCGGGAGAAGACCTTGACGAGCGCGTCCTGGACGAGGTCCTCGGCGTCCGGCCGGCTCGCGGTCAGCAGAACGCCGTAGGCGACGAGCGACGGGTATCGCGCGTCGACGACCTCGGTCGCCAGGTCTCGCCACCCGCTCACGTCGCCTCCGATGCCAGTGTGACCCTTCGTCAGCTAGAACGGGCGGGGAGGGCCGCCGGTTGGGGTTACCTCGTCAGGTCGTCGAACCGCGAGGTCTCGGCCTCCCAAGTGGCGACGACGTCGGACGAGACGGGCGTGCCGTCCACCGTGGCGTCCAGGGGACCCTGCCCAGACGATGCCGCCGATCAGCGCGGACGTCGCCGCACCGCCGTAAATGATCTGGGTCGCGGGCCCCGCGGTGACCGTGAGGCCGCGGATCGTCGCCGCGTCCGCGGGGCCGTCCGGTCCCTCGCACCACTGCACGTCCGCCAGCGTGACGAGCGCGACCGACGGGCCGGCAACGCGGTCGAGCGGGATCGGCGCTCCGCCGGCGACCGTCGCCGTCGCCGTCCCGAGGATGGCGGGCGGGCCGTCGGCGCCCGACTCGCCGGTGGCCCAGCCGTAGATCCAGGCGCGGAGCGGCTCGGGGTACGCCACCCGGGTGACGCCCGCCGTCGACGGGAGGATCGCGAGGCGAAGCCCCTCGCCCCCGGCGGCCTCGGCCGCGCCGAACGACTCCATCACCGACCGGGCGATCGGGCCCGGGCGCCGCGCCGGCCCACGAGTCCCACGGGAGGTCGCCGAGGCGCGCGCCGCAGGCGAGGCCCCCCGTCTGGTCGGGCGATCCGGCGGCCGCGACCGTGGCTCCCGCGCCCCCCAGGGTCGCCGTCGTCGGCGCCCCGACAAGGGTCTCGTCGACGTTCTTGGCGAAGGTCGTGGCCGTGTAGGGGACGGACATGGAACGGGCGTCGACATCGATCGTGACGGCGCCGATCGGCTCGGTCGCGCACAGCGCCGACACGGCGCGGCCCGCGTCCCCGAGGACGTGCCTGCAGTCCCACGAGTCGCGGAACACGCGGGGGTCGGAGGCGCTCGTAGCCGCAACAGGGACGGTGTATCCGCGCCAATACAGCCAGGCCTCCGCCGCGATCTCGGGCGAGGCGAGGAGCCGGACCACCGGGAAGACCTCGTACTCGCCCGCGGGCAGGGGGCCGGCGACGGCGGCGCCGTCGACGCAGTGCGCCTCGGCGGGAGCCACGGCGCCCGTCAGCGCGGGCCCCGACAACGACGTCATCGTCAGGAAGGTCGCGGAGGCGAAATCGAAGTGCGCGCCGCCCCAGCCCACCACCCGCCCGTCCTTGACATAGACCATCGCGACCGGCGAGACCTGGAGCGGGGTGGGCTCCGGGTCCGCGCTGATGATCCGTGCGGAGTAGGTGACGCTGGCGCGGGACCCGCCGCTGACGGGCGCCGATCCCCATGCCGACGAGGTGACGAGGTCCCCGTCGAGGGGGCTCGCGTCCCACGCCTGCTCGTCGAGCGAAAAGGGCCCGGCATCTTCCCGGGGCCCCGGGGCGCGAGCGCCGCACGAGGCGAGGCTCGGATCGAGCGCGGTCGGCAGGTTCGTGGGGTCCGTGAACGGCAAGGTGACGATGCCGTACCGCGGGACGTCGGGCGGGTGGAGGTGCTGCGCCTCGGCGAAGCCCGCGTAGGTGAGCCCCGCGACCGCGACGGCACCGCCGGCGAGCCAGAGCCGGCGCCTGCGGGCGCGGCCCGGATCGCGGGGCCTGCGCGGCGCGGGCAGCGCCTGGACAACGACGACGTCGGATCCGGACTCGGGTCCATCGGCGCCGCGCCGAGAGTTCACGGGCTAGACGACCTCGCGGTCCCGGCGGCGGGTGACGCCCCACCAGACGAGAGCCCCGGTCAAGGCCAGTCCGCCGACGGCGGCGCCGACGACGATGCCCTTGCGCCGATCGCTCGCGCGCAGCGCGACGGGGCGCCGGAAGTGAAGGACGCCCCAGCCGTGCCCGGCGGCGGCGCGGCGCATCGCCCGGTCGGGGTTGACGGCGAATCCGTAGCCGACGGCGTCGAGCATCGGCGAATCGGTGATCGAATCGGAGTAGGCGTAGCAGCGCTCGAGGTCGTACCCGCGCTCCTCGGCCATCTCTCGGATCGCGTCCGCCTTGTACGGACCGAAGGCGTAGCGGCTGATGCGGCCGGTGAAGACGCCGTCCTTGACCTCCATCTGCGAGGCGATGTAGTCCTCCGTCCCCGAGGAGCTTCGCGATGGGTTCCACGACCTCCTCGCCCGAGGCGCTCACGATGACGACGTCGCGGCCGTTCGCCTGGTGGCGGCGGATGAGGGTCAGGGCCTCCTCGTAGACGACGGGGTCGATGAGGTGGCCGACGGTCTCCTCGACGATGCGCCGGACCTTGGCCGCCTCCCACCCCGTGATGGTCTCGGCGAGGGCGTCGCGGAGCCGGGCCGTCTGGCGGGCGTCGGCGCCGCCGACCATGAAGAGGAACTGCGCGTACGCGGTGCGAAGCGCGTCGCTCGTCTTGAGGAGGCCGTTCGTGCGGAAGTCGCGCGAGAACGCCGTCGCGGACGACGTGGCGATGATCGTCTTGTCGAGGTCGAAGAATGCCGCCGTTGACCCGTGTTCGGTCATGGTCCCTCCTAGGTCAATCCTACGAGGCCCGGGAGCGCCCACGTACGGACCCGCCCGGACAATGAGGACATTCCGGTGTCCCCAGGTCGCCGCGGACGCGCCGCTTCCCAGCGTTCGTCAGGCGCCCGCAGTTCCGCTTGGGCGGCGGGAGGCAGGGTGTCGTCCGTGACCGCCACCGTGCCCTTCGCCGTCGGCCCGCTCCGGCGCCCTTCTGGAGACGCCTGGCGTCACCGACGTGCTCGTCAACGGCCCGGGTGAGGTCTGGATCGACAGGGGCCTCGGGCTGGAGCGCACGGCGGTCTCGCTCGGCACCGCGGCCGACGTCCGCGAGCTCGCGGTGCGCCTCGCGTCCCTCGGCGGGCAGGCGGCTCGACGACGCGAGTCCCCTGGTCGACGCGCGGCTGCCCGACGGGACGCGGCTCCACGCGGCCCTCCCGCCCGTCGTCGACGGATGCGCGTCCATCGCCCTCAGGACGGTCCGGCGCGGCGCCCTGACCCTCCAGGACCTCGAGATGTGCGGGACGCTCGCTCCCGGGCTCGCCGACGTGCTCGCCGGCCTGGTCGCCGGGCGCGCGTCGCTCCTCATCACCGGCGCGACCGGGAGCGGAAAGACCACCCTCCTCGCGAGCCTCCTGTCCCTCGTCGACCCCTCCGAGCGGATCGTCGTCATCGAGGAGGCGGGAGAGGTCAATCCCGACCACCCGCACGTCGTCCGGCTCGTCGAGCGGCGATCGAACGTCGACGGCGCGGGGGCCATCGAGGTGTCCCGGCTCGTCCGCGAGGCGCTGCGTATGCGGCCCGACAGGATCGTCCTCGGCGAGTGCCGCGGGCCAGAGGTCCGCGACGTCCTCACGGCGCTCAACACGGGCCACCGGGGAGGGATGGCCACGCTCCACGCGAACGCCGCCGCCGACGTTCCCGCGCGGCTCGCGGCGCTCGGCGCCCTCGCGGGCATGGACGCGTACGCGTCGGGACCTCCACGCCGCCGCGGCGTTCCAGGCGGTCGTTCACCTGGAGAGGGACGGGCGCGGCCGGGTCGTCACGGACGTCGGAATCCTTCGCCTTGCCCAGGGCCGGCGCGGTTCGCGCCTGCGGGTGCTGTCGGCGCTCGCGCGCGGGGCGGAGGGAGAGCTCGAGCGCGGACCGGCGTGGGCGGAGATCGAGGCGCTCCTTCCGCGGGCCGCGCCCGTCGCGCTCGGACTCGTCGCGTGAGTGGGGACCGCGTCGCGCTCGCGGCGACGGAGGCCATCGGGCTGCTGCGCTCGGGTGCGTCTCCCGAGGAGGCCTGGCGGGAGGCGTTCGGCGTGGGAGTCGAGGCGGATGGCGCCCCCGCGATTTCCTCGTCAGACGCCGCGGGGCGCGGGTTGCGCGCCGCAGGCAGGCTCGCGCGGACCACGGGCGCTCCTCTCGCCGACGTACTGGAGACCATCGTCGAGTGCGAGCGCTCGAGGGAACGGTGCGAGATCGCTCGGGAACTGGCGCTCGCGGGGCCGCGGGCGAGCGGCCTCGTCCTTCGATGGCTTCCCCTCGCGGGCTGGGCCCTCGCGGCGGCGGTGGACGCCCGCTCGCTGCGCATCCTCTTCCGCACACCCCTCGGCTGGGGCCTGCTCGCCCTCGGGGCCGCGCTGTGGTTCGCGGGAACCCGATGGATCGCGTCCCTCACGACGACGGCGCGCGCGGCGGGGACGGAGGGAGAGGGCGCCGTGTTGCCGCTCGCCCTGGTCGAGGCCGCGATCGCGGCCGGTCTCGACGTTCGCTCGGCGATCGCGGCCTCGGGACACGCGCTCGCGGACCGTACCGGCACGCTCCTTGTGGGCGCCGCGCGGTCCCTGGGCGCGGGCGTCGCGTGGGAGGACGCGTGGCCCTCGGGGGACCTGGCGGCCGCGGCCCTCGCCGAGGCGCTGCGGTCCTCGTGGGTCTCGGGGGCGTCGCCCCTGCCCATGCTGCTCGCGGCGCGCGAGGGAGCGATCGAGCGCGTGCGGGCCGAGGGGGAGGCTGCGGCCGCGGTGCTCGGCGTGCGCGTGGCGCTGCCGCTCGCCCTGTGCCTGCTGCCCGTCGTTCGTCGTGGTCGGAATCGTCCCGCTCCTCCTCGCCGTCGCGAGTGGCATCGGGATCGGCGGGCTGGCGCGGTAAGTGAACGTCGTGTGGCGAGTCAGCGCCGTGCGGCGAGCGAGCGACAGGAAGGAAGGGCAACGATGAAGGACATCGAGAGGACCAAGGACGACCGGAACATGGACGACCGGGACAGGGGCTCGGCGACTACCGAATACGCGATCGTGACCGTCGCGGCCGCGGGGTTCGCGGCGGTGCTCGTCGCGCTGCTCAAGTCCCCGGAGGTGCGGAGCATGCTCCTGGGACTCGTGACGTCCGCGCTCGGGTCGTGACCGGGCGGCGGGACGAGGGCAGCGCGACCGTTGAGTTCGCGGTCGCGCTCCCCGCTGTTGCGCTGGTGCTCGGGCTCGTCATGGGCGCCGCGACGTGGGGCGTCGGCGCCGTGCGGGTCCAAAGCGCCGCGAACCAGGCGGCGCGCGTTGCCATCGCCTCGCCGCCGACGACCGCGAGGGACGTCGCGACCCGGATCGCGGGTCCCGGATCGGTGGCGACGGTCGCGATCGCCGGGGACTGGATCGTGGTGAGCGTGAGCGCGCCGGCCCCGTGGGGCCCCACATACAGCGCGCAGGCGGTGGCTCGTGCGCAGGACTGACGATCGCGGGTCGATGACCGTGGTCGCGACCGCGATCGTTGCGACCGCCGCCGCGCTCGCCGTCGCCGCCGCGACGGCGAGCGGGCTCGCGGTTGCCGCGGAGCGCGCTCAAGGCGCGGCGGACGCGTCGGCCCTCGCCGCGGCGCACGACGCTCGGGACAGGCGTGCCCGCGGTGCCGCATACGTCGGCGTCGACGCGCCGTCGTGCACCCTTGCGCGCGACGTCGCGTCGCGCTGGGGGGCGGTCGTCACCCGGTGTGCGATCGAACCGGGCGGCGTCGCTCTCGTCGAGGTTCAGATCGCGCTCGGCCCGTTCGACGTGTCCCGAGCCGCGGACGCCGGCCCGCGGTCCGGACGGCGGCGGTGACGCAGCGCCGGGGCGTGGGCACACCCCGCCGAACATGCGAAACGGGCGACTCGCTGTGCTGGCGAGTCGCCCGTTCGCGTCCCTTCCTCAATTAACCCCGGATGCGATGCGGGCTGAGGGATCCGCACCGCACCCGGGAGCTCTAGGCGCTACTCGACGGCGATGGCGCGGGCGGAGACGTGGTCGTCGTCGTGGTGGTCGTCGTGGTCGTGGTCGTCGTCGTCACGACCTCCGTCCAAGCCGTCCCGCTCCACGTCCACCCATCGGGCGGCGTCGAGGTGTTGTAGTACCGATCGCACGGCGGGAACCACTTGTTGTTCTGGTCGACCAGAATCTTGCGGTGGCCGTTGTTCTGCGTCCACGGGTGGTTGCCGCCCGACATGTTCGCGCTCCACGACCCGTACTTGGACCACAGCTCACTCTCGGTCAGGCACGAGTACCTTTGCGTCGCGCCCCACACGTTGACCGTGCTTCCGGTGCAGGTCTGGCTCGACGTCGAGGCGAGCTCGCCGCCCATGTACATGTAGTCGCCGACGGTCGACGTGTACGTCTTGCCGATCTGGCAGAAGATCCGCTTGTGTTCCCAGCCGCCGCTGTTGCTTCCGCTCACCGGCTTGTCTGACATGGCGCCCTGGAACGATGCGCCGGTCGCGGCGTCGGTCCAGTTCTCGCACTTGTAGACCTCGCCGTTGCCGAACATGAAGTAACTGGCCGCGAAGGTCCACTTCTTGTTGGTGCAACTGTAGGTCGCGACGCCGCCTGGTGCGGTCCAGGTTCCGTTGGTGCACGTGGTCGGTTGCCCCTCCCACGGGTTGTCGAACGAGTTGGGGTCGCTCGGCGGGTACACCCAGGCGCATCCGGTCTCGGGGCTGCGGTACTTCACGCCGCCGTTCCACGGGTGCTCTTCGTAGCGTGCACGTGTCGCCGCTCGATGCAGCGGCGGCTGCAGCGGCGGCAGCAGCAGCGTCCGCGGCGGCTTTGGCCTCGGCCGCCTGCTTCTCGGCGAGGTGCTTGGCCTCGATCTCGGCCGCAAGGTTGAGGTCCTCGTAGATCTTGTCGAACGCTTCCTTGGACTTCTCGTCGATGCCGTTGTAGCCGGGGCCGTACTGCGCGTCGAAGTCGAAGATTCCGGGGATGCCGTTCTCGATGAGGTTGCGATCCTGCGTGGACGCGTCGTTGCGGTGGTCGATCGCCACGTAGACCTGCGCGCCGACGACGCCGAGAGCGACGGCGCTCACGGAACCCACGACGGCGGCCGAGCCCTGGCGAACGGCGCGGGCGCGCTTGGTGCGTGCCAGCAGTCCGTCAATGACGGCGTCCGTCGGCGCGTATGCCGTGGTGCCGATCTGGCCGAGCTGATTCATCTGCTCGTTGATGTTCATGGCTGGTACGTCCTTTGCCGTGTCACAGGATCCTCGATGGTGCTGTACTCGACGCCGCTCGACGGGTTGTCGTCAAGAGCGCCGAGGTGGCCGCGGAGTTTCACCGCCGCGTCCGAGAGGTATCGCCGCACCGCGCCCTCGGAGATTCCGAGTTCGCGGCCGATGGCTGTCGCCGTCAGGTCGTCGTAGAAGCGCAGCACCGTGCACGCGCGCTCGCGCGGCGTGAGGTGACGCAGTGCCTCTTGAAGGTCGGTACGGAACTCGACGGACGAGGCGTGCTGACCCTCAGCCTGGTCGTCCTTGAGGAGGTGGAAGATCCGGCGCCATGCCTGGTTCTTCCGTCCCGCGTCCATGTGGGCGGAAAACATCGCCCGCCGCACGTAGGCCTCCGCCTCGCCCATGGAGACGTTGGACTTGCCGCGCGAGAACGTCTTCACGACCGCGTCGTGGAAGAGGTCCTCGGCGTCCCGACCGTTGCCGACAAGGAGGTAGCCGTACGCGACGAGGGCGCCCCCGCGCTTGCGCACGAGTTCCTCTAGCGTGTCGGTCCAACTTGTTGGCATGACTACCCCATCGCCGGGCCGTCCTCGTGACCGCCCTTACTAACCAATACGACCCCGACCGCCAAACCATTGGGGTGCACGGCTGAACTGTGACATTTCCCACAATGCGGAGGTACGCAAAGAAGCCGTCGGCCCCCGCCCTTCCAGTATGGGAGGCGGGGGCCGACGGCGGGAGGGCCTAGCGCGTGGTGATCGTCACATCTCCAAGGGAGAACCAGACCTGGAACTCGAGCCAATCCACCTGATCGGGACCGGTGAGCGGCGGCACCGGGTCGACGCTGATGTCGGTCGCCGTAGGCGCGCCGTCCGAGTCACCGCCGCCCTTGGAGGTGAACGTCTGGGGCTCGGGGACCATGATTCCGCCGCCCGTTCCCGACCAGTAATCCTGCAGCGACACGGACTGCATCGTCAGGAGCGTGTAGGTCCCGGGGCCGATGGCGGCCGGCGCGCCATCCCTTCCGACGCAACCGTTGGCGTCGCGCCACAGGTACGTACCCGAAAGGGTCTCTCCCGGCGCGAGGGTTCCCCAGTAGCTCGCCGGGTCCTCCTCGGGAAGGGGGGCGACGGGGCCCGTCGCGACGTCGTCGGTCGCGATGCCGCCGACGCTCCGGAGGACGCCGCCCGTGGGGTCGATATTCACCGGGTAGGCCTGGGCGACGACGCGGCCGTTCTTGACGAGGTAGAGCGAGTGGTTGGGCTCGCCGTAGAAGCCGGGAATCGAATAGGGGGACGTGTTGGTCATCGCGAGACTGACGGTCGGGTTGTCGTCGACGACCCACCCGTAGCTGATCGAGGCGCGGGCGGGCGCCTTGGCGCTGAGCGTGAGCCAGCCGAGATCCGCCGAGCGCGACGGGAAGGTGGGCGCGGCGGTGCCGTCCCAACTGCACCCGAAGTAGCCCTCGTCCTTGGCCGGAACCGGGGCGAACGTCTCGGTGCCGCCGTAGCCGCCCGGGAGCGTCCACCGGGAGCTGCCCTTCGCCATGTCCCACGGCGTCGACGTCGCCTTCGCATCGAACGCGGCGCGCGCGGTCGCGGGGGTGAGGATGTCGTCGGGCTGCGCCGGCGGCGACCAGGGCTGCGGGAAGTAGTCCGCGAACGGGTTGTCGACGGGGTCTCCCGCGATGGCGAAGCCGATGGGTTCCGAGGTGATCCGGTAGTCCCAGCTCGGCGGCTCGACCGGCATGATCATCGTGTCGGCCGAGCCGGGGTCCGCGGATTCGGACGACGCCTCGCTGGATGACGCCTCGCTGGATGACGCCGTGCCCCCGCCCGCGTCGGGGTTGAGAGGGAACGTCGTTTGGGGCGTGGGCGCGGTTGTGGGCGTGGGCGCGGGCGCGGGCTCGGTTGTGGGCTCGGCGGTCGCCGACGGTGCCGGCTCCGCCGGCGTTGCCGGCTCGGGCGCCACCGCGTCCAGGAAGGCCTGGCTCGCGACGAGCTCGTACTTGCTCGCCGGGAGGGGGTTGCCCTGGAAGCAGTCGACGAGGCCAAGGGAAATGGCAGACTCGACTCGGTCGCCCGCGGCGAGCACGTACGTCTGCTCCGCCTCGGCGCCCGTGAGCGAAGCCACGACCATGCCGTCCCACAGAACGACGACGTCGGGCCGGGACGTGGACACGTTCAGATCCGTGTTGGCGGTGACGGTGACGGGAACGTCGAGGGTGGATCCGCCCTCGGGGGTCATGCCGCCGTCGACGCCGACGGAAATGCTCAGCGCGTCGGTGCCGCCCGTTCCGTAGTCCTGAAGCGGGAACGACCCGCAGTCGCCCCACGACATCGAGCGCCCGTCGAGGCGCGCGAGGGCGTCGCTGGCCGCGCCAGCGCCCAGCTGCGGGGCCGCCTCGGGGGCGGGCGCCGAGTCGGCCATCGCGTTCGCGGCGGTCTTGTCCATCGCGGAGCCGGGCTGGACGACCCCGAACGCGATGACCGCGACGGCGCCGAGGCCGGCGACGCCGTTGCCGACGCCGCGGACGCCGCGCCTGACGCGCACGCTACGCGCGGCGCGGGAGGTGGAAACGGAGGCGGCCTCGACCGGCGCCCGGTCGGCCGCTCCCCTCAGGAGATCAGCAAGTCTGGTCATGTCGCGTCCTTTCTGGGCCGTCACGCGCGGTCGTAGCGCGCGGCGGCGGGGGAGGTGGGGGCGGCGTCCTCGAGGGGCCCGAGGCTGCGCTCGAGCCGGGCGATGCCATCGGAGAGGTAGCGCTTGACGCTTCCCTCCGCGATCCCGAGCTGGCGGCCGATCTGAGGAACGGTGAGGTCGTCGAAGAAGCGGAGCACGACGCACGCGCGCTCGCGAGGCGGGAGGAGGGCGAGGGCGGCCTGAACGTCGGCCTCCATGTCGAGCTCGGGCATGGTGTCGGCCGCGTTCTCCCCCGGTCGGAAGAGGTGCTGAACCGCGAGCCACCGCTGGTGTCTGCGGTACCGGTCGACGTATGTCGTCGTGATCGCGCGCCGGACGTAGGCCTCGGCCTTGAGGGCGGTGAGGCCGGGTCGCGGGCGTGAGAACGTCTTGACGAGGGCGTCCTGAACCAGGTCCTGGGCCTCGGTCGCGTTGCCGCACACCAGGTACGCGTACCCGAGGAGCGCCCGCTCGCGATCGCGCACCAGGGCGTCCATCGCCTCGTGCCATTCAGCCATGAATCCTCCGTCGTGGCCCGGTCGGGGCCCAGTCACCAAGGGAGACGAACTCCGGGGACAAATCGTTGGGTTCGGCTTGCTTTTCCGCTTGCTCCATTGTTCCCCTAGACTCGCCCCTATCCACCGGACCCGTGCCCTCGACTCGGCGTCCGAGTCGTCAAGGAGGACGCATGGTTGCCCACGCCGTCACGCCCGTGAGTATCGGGTCATCGAGCGTTGTCGTTCTGGTCGCGATTGGGGCGATCGCGTGCGCGGCCCTCGTCGCCTCGTGGCTTCTCCGGAGGTGGGTGCTCGGTCGCCGCGACGGCACGGACAAGATGCGCGAGGTCGCCGGCGCGGTCCAGGAGGGCGCCCAGGCCTTCCTTCGTCGGCAAATGAAGACCCTCGCGATCTTCGCCGCCGTCGCGTTCGGACTCCTCTTCCTTCTGCCGGGCGACGCGGGGGTCCGCTGGGGCCGCTCGCTCTTCTTCCTCGCGGGCGCGGGGGCGTCCGCGACCATCGGCTACATGGGCATGTGGCTCGCCGTGCGCGCCAACGTCCGCGTCACCGCGGCGGCCCAGGAGGACGACGGTAGGAACGCGGGCGCCCGCATCGCCTTCCGCACCGGGGGTGCCGTGGGTATGGGCGTCGTGGGCCTCGGCCTCGGGGGTGCGGCGCTCGTCGTCCTCATCTTCCGCGACCAGGCGCCCGCGGTCCTCGAGGGCTTCGGCTTCGGGGCGGCCCTCCTCGCGATGTTCATGCGCGTGGGCGGCGGGATCTTCACCAAGGCGGCCGACGTCGGCGCGGACCTGGTCGGCAAGGTCGAGCAGCAGATCCCCGAGGACGACCCGCGCAACGCGGCGACCATCGCGGACAACGTGGGCGACAACGTGGGCGACTGCGCCGGCATGGCGGCGGATCTCTTCGAGTCGTACGCCGTGACCCTGGTCGCGGCGCTCATCCTCGGCAAGGCGGCGTTCGGCGAGCAGGGAATGATCTTCCCGCTCATCGTGACCGCGATGGGAGCGATCGTCGCGACCCTCGGCATCTTCCTGACGCGCATGCGCGACGGCGAGGCGGGCCTGACGGCGGTCAACCGAGGCTTCTACACGTCCGCGGTCGTGGGCGCGGCCCTCTCGGCCGCCGCCGCCTTCGTGTACCTCCCGACCTCGTTCGACGACCTCACCTCGGGATCGCTCCAGGGCGTGACGGGCGACCCTCGCGTCATCGCGACGATCGCGGTCGTGGTCGGCATCGGACTGGCGGGCCTGATCCTGTGGCTCACCGGCTACTTCACGGACACGGGGCAGAAGCCGACGCTGCGGGTCGCCAGGACGTCGCTCACCGGCGCCGCGACCGTCGTACTCTCCGGCATCGGCGTCGGGCTTGAGTCCGCGGTCTACACCGCCGTCGTCATCGCGGCCGCGGCCGTCGTCCTCTTCTTTGTCGCGGGCGGCGTGCTGTCGCTCGCCCTCTTCCTCGTCGCGCTCGCGGGCTGCGGCCTGCTCACCACCGTCGGCGTCATCGTCGCGATGGACACCTTCGGCCCGGTGAGCGACAACGCCCAGGGGATCGCGGAGATGTCGGGTGAGGTGGGCGAGGAGGGTTCGAAGATCCTCACCGACCTCGACGCCGTTGGCAACACCACCAAGGCGATCACCAAGGGCATTGCGATCGCCACCGCGGTGCTCGCCGCGACGGCGCTGTTCGGCTCGTACGAGAACTCCGTCGCGCAGGCGCTCGCGGACGTGGGGGGCCTCGCGGGTTCCGCGGGCGACGCCCTCATCACCGGGATGCTCAGCTACCAGGTCATCTCGCCGCTCACGCTCGTCGGCATCATCCTCGGCGGCTCGGTCGTCTTCCTCTTCTCCGGCCTCGCGATCGACGCCGTGACCCGGGCGGCCGGCGCCATCGTCTTCGAGGTTCGCCGCCAGTTCAAGGAGATGCCCGGCATCATGAAGGGCACGCAGCGTCCCGACTACGGCAAGGTCGTCGACATCTGCACCAAGGATTCCCTCAAGGAGCTCATCACGCCCGGCCTGCTCGCCGCCACCTCGCCGATCATCGTCGGATTCGGCCTGGGCGTCGGACCCCTCGCGGGCTTCCTCGCGGGCGCGATCGGAACGGGCGTGCTGATGGCCGTGTTCCTCGCGAACTCCGGCGGCACGTGGGACAACGCGAAGAAGATCATCGAGGACGGCAACCACGGCGGCAAGAACTCTCCCGCGCACGAGGCCACGATCATCGGCGACACGATCGGCGACCCGTTCAAGGACACGGCGGGGCCGGCGATCAACCCGCTCATCAAGGTGATGAACCTCGTCGCGCTCCTCATCGCGCCGGCGGTCGTCACCTTGTCCATCGGCGCCGGCGCGAACAGCGTCCTCCGCTACGCCATCGCCAGCGCTGCGGCGCTCGTCGCCGTGGGGGCCGTCGTCCGGGCCTCGCGCCTGACGCACACGACGGAGCGCGGCGAGGGGCCGCCGCCGCGGTACCGGCGCGCCCCGTCTCCGCGCCGCCTGGCCCGGGTGGGGGCCGCGTCGAGCAAGGCTGGCGGGGCCAAGCCCCCGCGGGCCAAGGCGCCGCGCCGGAAGGCCTAGCCGGCCCGCTCGGCCATACCCGAGAGCCGTGTCGTACCCCGGGCGTAGCGTCGAAACTACGCCGGAAGACGCGGTCAAATGCCCCAATCCCGCGCGCCCCGGCGCCGGCGTCCCACCCGGGACGTTGGTCCCGGTTGGGCGGTGATTGCGCCGAATTCTCACTAAATATGGGCTCAGAATCGCGGCGCGCCACTAGATGTTGTGGTCCGAGGGTCGTAGCGTCGGAGTTCGAAGTTACGAGCCATGAGACAAGGGAGCCGTCATGACCATCGCCGCCGTCGAGCGAGCCAAGCCCGTCATCAACGTCGAGAAGTCCGTCCAGGAGTACCTGGACCGCAGCGACTGGCGCGTCAACGCGAATGCCAACCAGGGCTATTCGCTGGGAGGGCTCATCCTCAACACCGCGGGCAAGGTCATCGCCAACTACTGGCTCAGCCACGTGTACACGCCCCAGGCGGGCGAGGCGCACCGCAGCGGCGACCTCCACATCCACGACCTCGACATGTTCTCCGGCTACTGCGCGGGCTGGTCCCTCCGCGCGCTCCTCGCCGAGGGCTTCAACGGCGTCCCCGGCAAGGTCGAGGCGAGCCCCGCGAAGCACTTCAGCTCCGCCGTCGGCCAGATCGTCAACTTCCTCGGCACGCTCCAGAACGAATGGGCGGGCGCGCAGGCGTTCTCGAGCTTCGACACCTACATGGCGCCGTTCATTCGCTACGAGGGCCTCGACTACAAGCACGTGCGCCAGGGCATCCAGGAGCTCATCTACAACCTGAACGTCCCGTCGCGCTGGGGCACGCAGACGCCGTTCACCAACCTGACGTTCGACTGGACGTGCCCCGAGGACCTCGCGGGCCAGGTCCCGGTCATCGCCGGCAAGGAAATGGACTTCACCTACGGCGACCTCCAGTCCGAGATGGACATGATCAACCGCGCGTACATCGACGTCATGACGACGGGCGACGCCGCTGGCCGGGTCTTCACGTTCCCGATCCCCACCTACAACATCACCAAGGACTTCGACTGGGACAGCCCGAACGCCGACCTCCTCTTCGAGATGACGGCCAAGTACGGCCTGCCGTACTTCCAGAACTTCGTCAACTCCGACCTCGAGCCCCACATGGTCCGCTCCATGTGCTGCCGCCTCCAGCTCGACCTCCGCGAGCTCCTCAAGCGCGGCAACGGGCTGTTCGGCTCCGCGGAGCAGACCGGGTCCGTCGGCGTCGTCACCATCAACTGTGCGCGCCTCGGCTACCGCTTCAAGGGCGACCACGACGGCCTCTACAAGGAGCTCGACCGGCTGCTCGACATCGCGCGCAGCACGCTCGAGGAGAAGCGCCGCGTGATCCAGGAGGCGATCGACGACGGGCTCTTCCCGTACACCAAGCGGTACCTCGGGACCCTCCGCAACCACTTCTCGACCATCGGCATCAACGGCGTCAACGAGATGATCAGGAACTTCACCGACGACGCGCTCGACATCACGAGCGACGAGGGCGAGGAGATGGCGCGCGACCTGCTCGACCACGTCCGCGAGGCCATGGTGCGCTTCCAGGAGGAGACGGGCCACCTGTACAACCTCGAGGCGACGCCCGCCGAGGGAACCACGTACCGCTTCGCCAAGGAGGACGCGCGCAAGTTCCCCGGGATCCTCCAGGCCGGCACGCCGGAGCAGCCGTACTACACCAACTCCACCCAGCTCCCCGTGGGCTTCACGGACGACCCGTTCGAGGCGCTCCAGCGCCAGGCCGACCTCCAGACCCGCTACACCGGCGGGACGGTGCTCCACCTGTACATGCGCGAGCGCGTCTCGAGCGCCGAGGCGTGCAAGCAGCTCGTCAAGCGGGCGCTGAGCTCCGCACGCCTCCCGTACATCACCGTCACGCCCACCTTCTCGATCTGCCCGTTCCACGGATACCTCGAGGGCGAGCACACCACGTGTCCGCTGTGCCAGCTCGAGTTCCCGGACCGCGAGCCGCAGGAGTGCGAGGTCTGGACCAGGGTCATGGGCTACCACCGGCCCGTCGCGAGCTTTAACATCGGCAAGAAGGGCGAGCACGCGGAGCGCGTCCACTTCTGTGAGGAGTCGGCGATCCTGACATGACGGCCTCAGACCTCGCGATCGCGGGGTTCGTGCCCTTCTCGACGGTCGATTGGCCCGAGAGACTGTGCTCGACCGTCTTCCTCCAGGGGTGCCCGTGGAACTGCGGCTACTGCCAGAACCCCGAGCTCATCGACCCCCTGGGGCGCGGCGAGGTGCCGTGGAACGACGTGCGGGCCACCCTGGAACGGCGCATCGGGCTCCTGGACGGGGTCGTGTTCTCTGGCGGGGAACCGCTGCGTCAGGCCGCGGTCGCCGACGCCATCGCCGAGGTCCGGGAGATGGGCTTCCTTGCGGCGGTGCACACGTCGGGCGCGTACCCCAAGCGACTCGCGTCGCTCCTGCCGTCCCTCGCCTGGGTGGGCCTCGACATCAAGGCGCCCCGAGGCAAGTACGCCGCGGTGACCGGCGTCGAGGCAAGCGGCGACAAGGCCTGGCAGTCGCTCGACGCGCTCATTGAATCCGGCGTCGACTACGAGATTCGCGTGACCGTCGATCCCACCGTTCTCACGCTGGCCGACGTCGACCAACTCGTCGGGGACGTCGACAAGGCGGGCGGACGGGCCCCGATCCTCCAGGAGGTGCGGGGCGAGGGGACGCGCGGAGACTACGCGGCGCGCCTCGGCGACGCGCGCCTCGTGGACGTGGTGCCCGACGATCTCCACCCCGCCCTCGAACGCCGCACCGCGCTGTCTCCCCGTCAGGCGTCCGTCGGCATTCGGGAGGCGCTCGCGGCCCGGGAGGAGTAGCCCCGGGGGGACCGCGGCGCGCCTCGCCTCGTCCCCCGAAATCCGCGCGCCGTACGCTTGGCCCGGTTGCGACCCCTACAGTGGTGGCGGGTATCCTGCCCGCGTCGCCACTCCCGGCGGCGCGCTGACACGGAAGGCGAACACATGGCCGTCGGCCGCAAACTCGTCATCGTCGAGTCGCCCACGAAGTCCCGCACCATCGGCGGGCTGCTGGGCGCCGACTACGAGGTCGTGTCGTCGGTCGGCCACATCCGCGACCTCCCGCAGCCGTCGGAGATGCCAGCGGACAAGAGGCAGGGTTCGCTCGGCAAGTTCGCCGTGGACGTGGAGAACGGGTTCGAGCCCTACTACGTGGTCTCGCCGGAGAAGAAGAAGGTCGTCGCCGAGATCAAGGCGAGCCTGAAGGACGCGTCCGAGGTCCTGCTCGCGACCGATGAGGACCGCGAGGGGGAGGCCATCGCGTGGCACCTGCTCGAGGTGCTCAAGCCCAAGGTTCCCGTCAAGCGGCTCGCCTTCCACGAGATCACCCCCGAGGGGATCCAGCGCGCGCTCGAGCACCCGCGCGAGGTCGACATGGAGCTCGTCGAGGCGCAGGAGGCCCGGCGCGTCCTCGACCGCATCTACGGCTACGAGGTCTCGCCCGTCCTGTGGCGCAAGGTCGCGTCCGGCCTGAGCGCCGGGCGCGTCCAGTCCATCGCGCTTCGGCTCGTCGTCGACCGCGAGCGCGAGCGCATGGCGTTCACCGCCGCCGAGTTCTGGGACGTCCGCGCCACCTTCTCCGCCCTGGCGGGCCCCGACGCCGGCAAGACCTTCGAGGCGCGGCTCACGTCGGTGGACGGCAAGAAGGTCGCGACGGGCCGCGACTTCGACGACCGGGGCGAGCTCAAGTCCGACGGCGTGGCTCACGTGACGGCGGCCCTCGCCGGGTCCCTCGCGTCGGGCCTCGCGACCGCCGAGTTCACTGTCGCGGGGGTGGAGTCCAAGCCGTACACCCGCAAGCCCGCAGCGCCGTTCATCACGTCGAGCCTCATCCAGGAGGCCAGCCGCAAGCTCCGCCTCGGGGCCCGCGAGTCGATGAGGGTCGCCCAGGGCCTGTACGAGCGCGGGTACATCACCTATATGCGAACGGACTCGCCGACGCTGTCGCAGGAGGCGCTGCGCGCCGCGCGGGCGCAGGCCGCCGAGCTGTACGGCGCGGAGACGGTGTCGGAGTCGCCGCGCGTCTACGCGTCGACCGACGCCAACGCCCAGGAGGCGCACGAGGCCATTCGGCCCGCGGGCGACAAGTTCAAGACGCCCGCGAGCGTGCAGGGCGAGCTCCGGGGCGACGAGTTCCGCCTGTACGACCTCATCTGGAAGCGCACGGTCGCGAGCCAGATGAAGGACGCCAAGGGCACCACCTCGACGGTGCGGGTGAGCGCCGAGAGCGCCGCTCACCATGCCGTCGAGTTCAGCGCGTCCGGCACGATCATCACCTTCCCCGGCTTCCTCGCGGCGTACGAGGAGTCGCGCGAGACGTCGCGGTACGAGGACGAGGAGCAGGCGGCCAAGCCCGATGGGGACGAGGCGCGCCTCCCCCGCCTCGAGGAGGGCCAGCCGGTGCGGTCGGACTCCCTCGACCCGACGGCCCACCACACGACGCCCCCGCCGCGCTTCACCCAGGGCTCCATGATCAAGGAGCTCGAGGACCGGAAGTTCGGCCGCCCGTCGACGTACGCGGCGACCGTGGACCTGATCGTCGCGCGCCAGTACGTGCGCATCGATCGCCAGGCGCTCATCCCGACGTGGATCGCCTTCTCGATCGTCGGGCTGCTGGAGAAGCACTTCGACTGGCTCATCGACTACGACTTCACCGCCGACATGGAGGCGGACCTGGACAAGATCGCCGCGGGCGAGCTCGACCGCCGCGACTGGCTCTCGGACTTCTACCTGGGCACGGGCTCAGACGAGCACGGACGCCAGGAGGGCCTCAAGCACCTGGTCGACGGCCTCGGGGCGATCGACGCACGCGCCGTCAACACCTTCGAGCTCGGCGACGGCATCGCCGTGCGCGTCGGGAAGTTCGGCCCCTACGTGGAGCGGATGGTGGACGGAGAGCCCGAGCGCGCGTCCGTCCCCGAGGACCTCGCGCCCGACGAGCTCACGGTCGAGAAGGCCAAGGAGCTCTTCGCCCACCAGGGCGGGGAGGACAGGGTCCTCGGAACGCACCCCGAGACGGGGCGCACGATTGTCGCGAAGTCCGGTCGCTTCGGGCCGTACGTCACCGAGGTCCTCCCCGAAGACGACACGAGCAAGCCGAAGACCGGCTCGCTCTTCTCCTCGATGTCGGTCGACACCGTGACGCTCGACGAGGCCGTCACGCTCCTGGCGCTGCCCCGCGTCGTCGGCGTCGATCCCGCGACGGGCGAGGAGATCACCGCGCAGAACGGGCGCTACGGGCCGTACCTCAAGAAGGGCACGGACTCGCGGACGCTCGAAAGCGAGGAGCAGATCCTTTCGGTGACGCTCGAGCGAGCGCTCGCGATCTACGCGGAGCCCAAGCGGGGGCGCGGACGTCCGGTGACGCCGCCGCTCAAGGAGCTGGGCGTCGATCCGTCGAACGAGAAGCCGATCGTGATCAAGGAGGGCCGCTTCGGCGCCTACATCACCGACGGCGAGACCAACGTGACGGTGCCGCGCGGCGAGACGGTGGACGAGATGACGCACGAGCGCGCGGTGGAGCTGCTCGCGGACAAGCGCGCCAAGGGCCCGGCGCCCAAGAAGCGCCGCGCCCCGGCGAAGAAGGCCGCGCCCAAGAAGGCGGCGGCCAAGAAGGCCCCGGCGAAGAAGGCCCCGACCACGAAGGCCGAGCCTTCGGAGTAGCCCCACGAGGCGGCTCCCGACGGCGGCGCCGTTTCGCTCGGCCGCGGGCCGGGATATCGTGACGGCATGACCGTACCTTCGCCCGTAGAGGCCCCCGACCCCAGCACCGCTCCCTCGATCCGATGGGGAATCATCGGCGTCGGATGGATGGCCGACCAATTCGCAGGCGGGGTGAGCGACCACACGAAGTCCACGATCCACGCCGTCGCGTCCCGGTCGCCGGAAAGGGCGAAGGCCTTCGCGGCCGACCGCCCCGGCACCAAGGCCTACGACTCGATCGCCGAGCTCGTCGCCGACCCCGACATCGACGCCATCCACGTCGCGAGCCCGCACACGGGGCACCTGGAGAACTCGCTGGAGGCGATCGCGGCGGGCAAGAACGTGCTCGTGGAGAAGCCCATCTGCCTCAACGCCGCCGACGCCCGCACGTTGCTCGATGCGGCCCGCGCCGCGGACGTCTTCGTCATGGAGGCCATGTGGACGCGCTACCTCCCGCACGTCGTCGCGCTCAAGAAGGCGATCGCGGACGGGGAGATCGGCGAGGTCATCGCGCTCCAGGCGGACCACGGGCAGGCGTTCCCGTTCGACCCGACGAGCCGCTGGTGGAACCCCGACCTCGCCGGAGGCGCGCTCCTCGACATCGGCATCTACCCCGTCGCGTTCGCCCACGACATCCTGGGCGTCCCCGACTCCATCACCGCCGTCGCCCAGATGACGGAGACGAAGGTCGACGGCCACGTCAGCGCGATCTTCACCTACGGCGCCAAGACCCAGGCGTCGCTCCAGTCGACGATGTGGGCGCTCACGCCCACGACCGCGCTCATCTCCGGTACCAAGGGCCGCATCGAGGTGGACGGACCGTTCTACCGCGAGGCATCGTTCCGGGTCATCACGGACGCGGGCGTGCGCGAGGTTCCGTACGAGGGTGTCGCGAACGGGTACGCGTACGAGGCGGCCGAGGTCGCGCGCCGCGTGACCGCGGGCGAGAAGTTCAGCCCCGCCATGACGCCCGAGATGACCATCGAGGTGATGGAGAGCCTCGACGAGATTCGCAGGCAGATCGGCCTGACCTACCCCGGCGAGTAGCCAAGGAGTCAGGGGCGCGGGCGGCGGTACCGTTGCACCATGGCCGCCGTCCACGCACACGCCCTCGCTCGCGACGCGCGCCTCGCCGGGCTCATCGGCCTCGGCGGCGCCGCCGGGGGCTCGCTCCGGTGGCTCGTCGGCCGCGAGTGGCCCGTCCACGCGGGGGCGTTCCCGTGGAGCACCCTCGCGGTCAATGTCGCCGGGTGCCTCGGCATCGGCGTCCTGATGGTCCTGCTCGATGATGTCCTCGCCGGGAGGGTCTACGTCCGGCCCCTCGTCGGCGTCGGCGTGCTCGGCGGCTTCACGACCTTCTCCACGTTCGCCGTCGAGACCCGCGCGCTCGTCGCCGACCAGCTCGACCTCGCCGTCGCCTACGTTGTCGGGACGCCGATCCTCGCCGTCGTCGCCGCCATCGTCGGCGCCTCACTCGCGACCACGGCCCTGAGGGCCAGGGAGTCGCTCGCCCTCAGAAGGAGTCCGTCATGAACAGCATCGAGAGCCCAGCGCTGCGCCTCACCGTCATCGTTCCCGAGAGCGCGCCGTGGCATCACCACCCCGTGTACACCGAGATCGTTCACCGCGCCCACGCGGCGGGCCTCGCCGGCGCGACCGTCATCCGGGGCATCGAGGGTTTCGGCGCCTCGCGGCACATTCACACCACGAGGATCCTCTCGCTCTCGGACGACATCCCCGTTCTGGTTCTCATCGTCGACGAAGAGAAGAAGATCCGTGCGTTCCTTCCGGAGCTCGACGAGCTCGTCACCCGGGGGCTCGTCGTCCTCGACGGCGTCGAGGTGATCCGCTACGTCGGAGACCCGGAGGAGCCTGCGTGACGGTCCTGTTCGTCGCGCTCGGCGCGGCCGTGGGCGCGCCCACGCGCTTCTTCACCGATCGGCTCATTCAGCAGCGCCTCGCGTCGGTGTTCCCGTGGGGCACGCTGACGGTCAACGCGGTGGCGTCCCTTGCCCTCGGGCGCGCTGGTGGGGGCGGGGGTCTCGGGGAACGTCGCCGCGCTCGCGGGGACGGGGTTCTGCGGGGCGCTCTCCACGTACTCGACGTTCAGCTACGAGACGCATCGGCTCATCCTCGACCGTTCGTACGTCGGTCGCGCTGCTCAACGTCGCTGGCTCGCTCGCCGTGACGCTTATCGCGGCCGCGCTCGGGTACGGGGTGGCGGCCGCCCTGTGAGGCGCGACGACGACGCTGGTCCCCGTGGCGCTTCGTCGTCGGGATGGGCTTCGTCAGCATGCTCGCGGACGTGGCGTACGAGGGCGCGCGCTCGATCACCGGTCCGTACCTCGCGGCGCTCGGCGTCTCCGCCGTCGCCGTCGGGGCGATCACGGGCGTCGGGGAGGCCGTCGGCTTCGCGGGCAGGCTCTTCTCCGGCCCGCTCGCCGACCGGACGCGAGCGTACTGGCCGCTGCTGTTCGCGGGCTACGCGATGACGGTGATCGCCGTCGCCGCTCCTCGGCGCCACCTCGATCGTCTGGATCGTCGCCGCCCTGATCTTCGTCGAGCGCGCGGGCAAGGCCGTGAGGCGGCCGGCCAAGGACGTCATCCTCTCCCACGCGACGTCGGCGATCGGTCGCGGGCGCGGCTTCGCGGTGCACGAGGCGCTCGACCAGTTCGGCGCCGTGCTCGGCCCGCTCGCCGTCGCGGGAGCCTTCGCCGTCACCGGTCGGTACGCTCCCACGTTCGCCATGCTCGCGATCCCCGGCCTCGTCGTCATGGCCCTCCTGGTGTCGCTCCGGAGGAAGGTGCCGGACGCGTCGGTCTACGAGGCCGCGGCCGCGCGGGCCCCGGCCCCCGCGCCCGGCGCGCGCCCCGCGCCCCTCGGCCGCCCCTTCTGGTGGTACCTGGCGTTCGCGACCGTGACGACCGTCGGCTACTCGACGTTCGGCGTCCTGGGGTTTCACCTGGTGACGTCGGGGATCGCGTCGCCCGCGACGGTCCCCGTCATCTACGCGGCCGCGATGGTCGTCGACGCGCTGGCGGCGCTCGCCGTCGGGGCGCTCTTCGACAGGGTCGGGAAGCGGGTGCTACTCGCGGTGCCGCTTCTCGCCGCCGCGATCCCGCCCCTCGCGTTCTCCGGAAGCCTCGCGCTCGCCGTCGGCGGCGTCCTCCTGTGGGGCGCGGTGCTCGGAATCCAGGAGTCGGTCCTCCGCGCGGCCGTCGCCGAATTGATCCCCACCGCGCGCCGCGGGACGGCCTACGGGATCTTCGCCGCGGCCATCGGCGCGGCCGCCCTCGTCGGCGGCACGCTCACGGGCGCGCTGTACGAGACGTCGCTTCCCCTGCTCATCGCCGTCGTCGCCGGGGTGCAGGCCGCGGCGCTCGTGCTCTACGGCGTCTGGGCCACCCGCGCTCGCGCGGCGGTACCGTAGGGGCATGGCATACCCGGGCTTCTTCCTTGTCATCGAGGGCGGCGACGGCGTCGGCAAGACGACGCAGGCGAAGATGATCGCCGACTGGCTCGCGTCCCCCGAGGGCGAGAACCGCTACGTCACCGTGACGCGCGAGCCGGGGGGCACGACCCTCGGCGTGCAGCTGCGGGAGGTCGTCATGCACGGGGGCGACGTGTCGCCCCGAGCGGAGGCGCTCCTGTACGCGGCGGACCGCGCGCAGCACGTCGACGAGGTGGTCTACCCGGCGCTCGAGCAGGGCGACGTCGTGGTGCAGGATCGCTTCATCGATTCGTCGATCGCCTACCAAGCGGTCGCGCGCGGGCTCGGCGGCGAGATCGGCCGCATCTCCGCGTGGGCGGCCGATGGCCTCGTTCCCGACTTGACCGTGGTGCTCGACATGGAGCCCGATCCTGCCCGCCTCGCGGAGGACCTCGATCGCGTCGAGCGCGAGACCTGGGCGCACGCGAACGAGATTCGCCAGGCGTTCCTCGACCTCGCGGCCAACGACCCCGGACGCTACGTGGTGATTGAGGCGTCGCGGCCGGTCGAGGTGGTGCACGCGGACATCCGGTCGGCCGTCGCGGCGGTCCTTCCCGAGCAGAAGCGCGGCATTCGCACGCCCAAGCCCGTGCAGCGGACGGGCGATTGGACGCAGTGGGACCTGTCCGAGTGACCGTCTGGGACACGGTCGTCGGCCAGGGGGACGCGCTCGATCCCCTCATCGCGGCGGTCGATTCGGACCGCGCGATGACGCACGCGTGGCTCATCACCGGCCCGCCGGGTTCCGGGCGCTCGATCGCCGCCCGCGCCTTCGCCGCCGCGCTCCAGTGCCGCGATGGGGGCTGCGGCACCTGCCACGCGTGCGCCACCGCCCTCGCGGGGACCCATCCCGACGTGACGATCGTCGCGACGGAGAAGGTGACGATCTCCGTGGACGAGGTGCGCACGCTCGTGAGCCACGCGCAGAGCGCACCCTCGGAGGGCCGGTGGCGCGTCATCATCATCGAGGACGCCGATCGCATGACCGAGCGCACCTCGAACGTTCTCCTCAAGGCCGTCGAGGAGCCCCCGCCGCGCACGGCGTGGGTGCTGTGCGCCCCGAGCCTTCACGACGTCGCGACGACCATCCGTTCGCGCTGCCGCGTCCTCACGCTGCGCATCCCGTCGGTCGATGTGGTGGCGCAGCTCCTCGTGGAGCGCGACGGGGTGGAGCCGGTGCTCGCGCGCGAGTGCGCGCTCGCGGCGCAGAGCCACATCGGCGTCGCCCGGCGCCTCGCGCGCGATCCGGAGGCTCGGGCGCGGCGGGAGAAGGTCCTCGCCCTTGCTTCCGAGGTGCGCGGCGTCGGCGATGCCGTGCTCGCCGCCTCGGACCTCGTCTCGGTCGCCGACGAGGAGTCGAAGTCCGCGACGGTCGAGCGCGACGCCGCGGAGATTGCCGAGCTCTACGTGACGCTTGGCGTCGAGCCTGGGGAGCGGCTCCCGCCCGCCCTGCGCGCCCAAGTGCGCCAGATGGAGGAAGACCAGAAGCGCCGCGCCACGCGGGCCAAGCGCGACGTCCTCGACCGCGCCCTTCTCGACCTGCTCTCGCTCTACCGCGACGTCGCCATTGTCCAGACGGGGTCGCCGCTCGCCCTCATCAACGAGGGGCATCGCGAGCGCGTCGCGGGCCTCGCCGCGAACGGGTCGATGGCGGACACGTTGGGAATCATGGACGCGATCGGCGTCGCGAGGGAGCGGCTCGCGGGCAATGTCGCGCCCGTCCTCGCGCTCGAGGCGATGCTCCTGGCGTTGCGCCCCCGCGCGGCCTGACGCGCGCGCGGCCTCCTGTCGTCCGTTGCCGCAGTTTCGGGTGATGATGGTTTCCGGCGACGCGGGTGACACGGTCGACGCGCGTGCGAGTCGAGAAGGAGGCGTGAGGTGCCTGGTTCCGCGGCGGGGGTGCGGTCGGCCGAGTTTGGGCACGACGCGCTGATCGCCTGCGAGAGCGTCGTGCGAATCTTCCAGCACGGCGTCATCGAGGTCCAGGCGCTGCAGGGGCTCGATCTGCTCGTCGATCGCGGCGAGATGGTCGCGGTCGTCGGACCGTCGGGCGCCGGGAAGTCAACCCTGATGGCCGTCCTCGCGGGCGAGGACGAGCCGTCCGCCGGGCGGGTGCGGGTCGGGGACTGGGACCTCATGGCCATGTCGCGCTCCGACCGCGTCGACTACCGGCGCCGCGTCGTCGGATTCGTGCGCCAGCAGACTGCGAGCAACCTCGTTCCCTACCTCGACGCCGCGGGAAACGTCGGCCTTCCCCTCGCCCTCGCTGGGGCCCCGCGGCGGGGAAGGGCCGCGCGCGTCGCCGAGTTGCTCGAGTTGACGGGCGTGGGCCACTGCAGGGACCGCCGGCCCTCCCAGATGTCCGGAGGCGAGCAGCAGCGCGTGGCGATCTCGGTCGCGCTCGCCAACGGGCCGCGGCTCCTTCTGGCCGACGAGCCGACGGGCGAACTGGACGCGGCGACGGCGCAAGACGTCTTCGACGCGATCCGCGCCGCGAATCGGGACGCGGGGGTCACCGTCGTGATCGTCACCCACGATCCGGCCGTCAGCGGGCAGGTGGGCAGGACGATCGCCATTCGCGACGGCCGGGCCAGCTCCGAGGTGCTGCGCCGCACGGCGAACACCGACGACGGCCGCTCGCACGTGATCGCCGAGGAGTACGCCGTGATGGACCGCGCCGGACGCATCCAGATTCCCCGCGAGTATCGCGAGGCTCTCGATCTCACTCGGAGGGTCAGGCTCGCCCTCGAAGAGGATCACGTGGCCCTCTGGCCGAACGGAATGCCGTGAGCGCCCCCACGATTTTCGAACCCGTGTTGGCGGGCACGGCGGATCCGATGGTCCGCGTTCACGCGGTGCGGCGCACGTTCGGCTCCGGCAGGACCGCCGTCCACGCGCTGCGCGACATCTCGCTCGAGGTGAGGCGGGGCGAGCTCGTCGCCCTCGTCGGCCGCTCCGGCTCCGGGAAGACGACCCTCCTGAACATCGTCGGAGGCCTGGACCGTCCGGACGACGGCGCGGTCATCGTCGCGGGGAACGACGTGACGGCGATGAACGACACCGCCCTGGAACGCATGCGGCGCGACATCGTCGCCTTCATCTTCCAGAGCTTCGGCCTCATCCCCGAGCTCTCGGCCGCGGAGAACGTCGGGCTACCGCTTCGGCTGCGCCGCCTGCCCGTTGCCGACCGGGAGCACCGCGTGCGGCTGCTGCTCGACCTCGTCGGCCTCGACGGCCACGCCGAGCATCGGCCGGGCGAGATGTCCGGCGGCCAGATGCAGCGCGTCGCGATCGCCCGCGCCCTCGCCGGATCGCCGCGCCTGCTCATCGCGGACGAGCCCACGGGCCAGCTCGACACCGAGACGGGGCTCGCGGTCATGGCCCTCATCCGAGGCGTCGTGGAGGCCGAGGGCATGACCGCCATCGTCGCGACCCACGATCCGGTGATGATCGCCCTCGCCGACCGCGCCGTGCAAATCGTTGACGGCCAGCTCGTCAATGCGTGACGGCCCGCCGCGCGTTGGCGCCGCGCTCCCACGGCGCGCCCGCGCCCAGTGGCCCCTGCTGGCGGCAGTCTTCGCCACGCTCGTCGTCTGCGGGTCGCTCGTCGGGGTGAGCGCGCTCCTTCTCACGGAGGGCCAGCACCGCGCCCTCGCCGCGGCGGTCGCGGAGGCGGACGGCACCGTCGACTCGGGCGGTCCCGACCTGGTCACGGCCTTCATGGAGTTTGACGCCCCCGAGGAGGGCGAGCCGCAGCAGACGACCGCCCTGGTGGAGACCGCGACCGCCACCATGCAGGACGCGGTGCTTCCCTATTCGTCCACGGCCTCCGTGTGGGCGGCGTCTCCGATGATGTTCATCCCGGGCGCCGACGTTCGCCAGGGCTATCTTCTCGACGCGGACTCGGCGACCGCGCACGGCCGCCTGACGACCGGGCGCTGGCCCGCGCCGACCCGTTCGGGATCCCCGACGGAGGCCGCGATCCCGGTATCGACGGCCGCCCAACTCGGCCTTGACGTGGGCAGTTCCCTCCGGCTCACGCCCTCGGCCCCGCACACCGGCGCGCCGCCGCCGGACGGCGTCGACCTCGTCGTCGTCGGAGTCTTCGTCCCCGACGGCACGAGCAGTTGGACCCGCGACGTCCTCCAAGGCGCGGGGTTCCGGCTCGAGGGGAGCTGGCTACCCGCATACGGACCGTTTCTGGTGGCCCCCGGCACCCTCATCGAGGCCGACGGCCCCCTGGCGCGGCTGAGCATCGTCGTTGACCCGACGCTCTCGGGAGAGCCCGGCGCACTCCCGGGCGTCGCCCGCGCCGTCGGCGAATTGAAGACCGGGCTCACGCACGCATTGGGACCGCGACTCGAAACGGCGGCGGTCCAGTCCGACCTTGGCGCCATGCTCGCCCGTGACCGCGCCGAGCAGAACCTCACCGCCGCGATCGTCCTCGTGGTCGTCCTTCTTGTTCTCGCGCTCGGGATCGCCACGCTCGGCCTCGTCGGAAGGCTCGTCGTGCAGCGACGGGCGCCGGAGACCGCCATCCTCGTCAACCGGGGGGCGAGCCGGCCGCAGTTGGCGGGAAGGGCGGCCGTGGAGGCCCTCTGTCTCGCGATCGCCGCCGGGGCGCTGGCGGCCCCGATCGCGCTCGGCGTCTATCGCGGCCTGATCGCCCTCCCTCCGCTCGAGTCCGCGTGGAGCGGGGCGTCGACTCTCGGCGCGCCGACCCTCGGCTGGGCGCTCGCGGGGGACGTCATGCTCGGCGCCGTCGTGCCCTCCCTTGCCCTCGTCGCCGTTGCCGTGCGTGGCGGCGCGCAGAGGCGGACGCGCCGGGGCGCGCCCGCCCTCGCCCGCTCGGGCGCGGACCTGCTCGTCGTCGCCCTCGCCGTGCTGGCGTACCTCCAGCTGCGCGCGCACAGCCTCGGGACGGGGTCCATCGACCCCGTCCTCGTCGTCGGCCCGGTGGTGTGCGTGGTCGCGGGCGCGCTTCTCGCCCTCCGCGCCCTGCCCGTCGTTGCCCGCCTCGCGGAGGTGCGGGCTCGGCGGGGGACGGGCCTGGTGCTCCCCCTCGCCGGGTGGCAGGTCTCGAGGGGCCGGGCGACCTCCGGCGCCTTCCTCATGATCCTCGCCTCGGCGTCGGCCGCCTTCGGGGTGCTCTTCCTCGGGACGTGGCACCTGTCTCAGGGAGACCAGGCCGATGCCGCCGTCGGCACGGATCTCGCGATCGGCGAGGTGGGGCCCGTCGACACCGACGTTCGCCTCGCGGAGTTGACGGGCGGGACCGTCGTTCCCGTCACCGATCGCAAGGCTTCGCTCGGCTCGCGGCCGGGAGGCACGCAACTGATCGCGCTCGATACGACGAAGGCGTCGGAGGTGCTCCGAGGGAGGCTTCCAGGCGGTGAAACATGGGCGTCCGCTACGGAGGGGCTGGCGCCAGACGACGCCGTGGCATCCCTGTCGGTCGTCGGGGGAGGGACCGGCGCAATCCGCCTCACGCTCGACGGCGTCGCGGGGGGCGGCACCCTCAAGCAAGAGTTTCCGCTGGCCTCGCCCCTGATGGTCTCGCCGACCGTGTTCGTGGAGGACGAATGGGGAAACCGCCTGGCGCTCGACGGTCCGGCCGTCGAGCTTGACGGTTCGCCGCATGACGTCCTGCTTCCCACCGCCGCGCGGGAGGCGCTGCCGCAGGGCCGATGGAGCGTTGTGGCCATGGATCTCAGGCTCTCCGTCGCGCTCGACTGGACGGCGCCGATCGAGTTCGACGCGCTCACGAGCGCCCGGGTATCGGTCCGCGTCGCGGACGCCGAGGCCGGCCCGGGCGAGTGGTATGCGGCCAGGCTCGGACAGGCGTCGGCGATTACGGCATCCTCGACGCACCTGACCGGCACGACCGTGACCGCGACCTTCGATGGTCACGTCTACGACTTTCTGTCGTCGTCGGCGCACGTCACGCTGCTGAGCTTCAAGCCGGTGGACGACTTCCCGGCGCTCGTGTCCGACGACCTGGCACGGAACCTGGGCCTCTCCGCGGGGGAGGGGCTCGCCATCACGAGCGGCGCGGCAACGACGACGGCCACGGTGGTCGGGATCGTTCCCTACGTGCCAGGCGCCCCTCGGGGAAACGTGGTGATGGCGGACTCGAACGCCCTTGGGCGCGCCCTCCTGTCGGCTGGGAGCGTGGAGTCATTTACCGACGCGTGGTGGGTGGGCACGCCGGGCGAGGGGGCCGAGACGGCGGTCGCGGCGCTCGGACTCGGGTCCGTCCAGTCGCGGGAGAGCCTTGCTCGGGATCTGCGGGACGGTCCGCTTCGCGTCGCCCTTCGCGTCGCCCTCGGCCTGCTTGTCGCCTCCGCCCTCGTCCTCGCGGTCGCGGGCACGGCCGCCCACGCCGCGTCCGTGGCGGAGGCGAGGGCGAGCGAAGTCGCGCGCCTGCGCGGAATCGGCGCCTCTCGGCGGATGCTGTACCGCGCGGGCGTACTGCAGCACGCCGCCGTAACCGCCGGAGCCGCGGCCGGCGGCGGGGCGCTCGGTGCCCTTCTCGCGTGGCTCCTCGGTCCGCTCCTGATCGTCGGCCCCGGCGGCGCGCCGGCGACGCCCGCGCCCCTCGTCGTGTGGGACCCTCTCCCGCTCGCCTTGACCCTCGCCGCTCTCGTCGTCGCAGGCTTCCTCGTTGGGATTCCCGCGGTCAGGGCGCAGGTCGGCCGAGACGCCGCCCTGGGCCTCAGGATGGGAGACGCGCCGTGAGCCGCGCCCGCCGGCGTCGCCACGCACGCCGTCGGGGCGCGGGCCCGCGCCACGGCTTCGTGCCGCTCTCGAGCGTCGCGCGCCAGGCGGCCTCCGACATCGGGCCGCTGAGTGTCGGCCTCGTCGTGACGATGCTTGTCGCGTTCATGGCGGCCGTGGTCCCCCGCTTCTCTGCGGAGGCGGAAGGCGACGAGGTTCGCGCAGCGGTGGCCGATCGCGCGGCCGGCACGGACGTCGTCGTCTCCGTGCCGCTGTCGTACTGGCGCGTGGAGCCACGGACGCTGCAGCCCGGCACGGCGGACCAAGCGCACTACCTCGCAGAGAAGCTCGCCACCGGGCTGCCGGATGTCTTCGCATCGCCGGTCACGGAGATCGCGAGCCGCAGCCTGAAGGCCGGGGTGATCGACCTGCATCCCGTGATCGCCCGGTTCGCCTACGTGTCCCGCGATGAAGACGCGGGCGTCACCTGGGTTTCCGGCGACCCCCCGGGGCTGAGCGAGAGGCTCGATGGCCCGGACGGTGGGTTCGGTCCCGTCGAGGTGGGGGTTTCCGAGGCCGCGGCGTCGCTGCTGGGCCTGACGCCGGGGTCTCCCCTCGCCCTCACCGATCCGAACGGGGGCGCCGTCGCGGCCCGCGTCTCCGGCGTGTACGCCGCGGTGGACCCGCAGGACCAGCGCTGGAGCGTCGCGCCGAGGCTGCTCGGCCCCAAGGTGATCGACGGCTCGGTCCCACGGATCGACGTCGACCTGCTCCTGACGGCGGAATCCGTGCCCTTCGCGCTGGTGTCCCTCGACCCCGGGATGTTCTCGCGCTCGTTCACGTTCCGCGTCGAGCCCGAGAGGCTCGACGCCTCGAACGCCGCCGACGTCGCGACGGCGATCCGCTCGGTGACGGCGCGCCCGGACGCCTTCGAGATTCCGTTGGAGTCGCCGTCGGTGAGGACGCGCCTCGACGCCGTCATCGACGACGCCCTCGTCAGGGTGCGTTCGGCGAATGCGCAGGCGTCGCTCATCCTCGCCGGGGTCCTCGGGACCGCGCTCCTCGTTCTGGTCCTTGCGTCGGAGCTGGTCGTTCAGCGGCGATCGCGCGTGCTGACGCACCAGCGTTCGCACGGCGCGTCGTTGCCCGCGATCGCGCGAGGGCTCGCGATCGAGTCCACGACGCTCGCCGCGCTCGGCTGGGGCGTCGGGCTCGCGCTCGCTGCGCGGGTGGTTCCGGGGCCGCTGTCGTGGGGCTGGGTCCTCCCGCCCCTCGTCCTTACCCTGGCCGCCTCCCCGGTCCTCGGGGTCCGCGCCGCGGCTCGGCGCAGCGCGCCTCCTCCCGCCCGGCGGCTCGATGCCCGATCGGGCATGCCGCTCGCGGCCATTCGTCGACTCGCCGGCGAGGGGACGGTGCTCGTCCTGGCCGTCGGCGCCCTTGCGGGACTTCGCTCGCGCGGCGCAACTGCCGCGGGGGACACCCTCGGGTCCGACCTCATCGTCCTTGCCGCTCCCACCCTCGCGGCTTGCGCGGTCGCGCTTGCGCTGGCGCGGCTGCTGCCCCCGGTCTGGACGTGGGTTCGCGCCTTCGCGGGCCGCTCGCGGTCGGCGGTTCCCGTGCTCGCCGCGGCTCGCCTCCGCGCCGCGGTGTTGCCGCTCACCTCCCTGGTGCTGGCGACGACGCTCCTCACCGTGGCGCTCGCCATGGAGGCGACGGCCCGCTCGGGCGAGCTCGCCGGGTCGTGGGAGTCGGTGGGCGCCGACGCCGTCGTGACGTACGCGACGATGCTCTCCGGCCTGCCACCGGAGCTCCTCGAGTTGGGCGCGCAGGATGGCGTCGACGCGGCGGCCTCCGCCAGCGTCTTCCCTGGACGACAGGTCCTCGGCACCGGCGTCGACACGGCGGTACGGTTCGCCGCGGTCGACAGCGCGGGCCTTGAACGGCTCTTCGCGGTGTCCCCACTCGCCGATGCGCCTCAGCTCGAGGCCCTCACATCGTCGTGGGCCGTTGGGGACCCGATCCCGGCCCTGACGTTCGGCCTGCCGAAGGGGGCGAGCGGCCTCACGGTCCCGTGGGGAGACGAGCAGTTCGAGATCGTGTCCGTCGGGGTCGCGCCGTCCCTCCCCGGCGATCCGCCAGGGCTCGGCCCCGCGGTCATCGTGGACCGGGCGGTCCTCGGCGAGGCAACCGGGGTGGACCTCCCGGCCGACCTTGCGTGGTTCGACGGCTCCGGGGCGGCGACGGCGCTCCGGGCAAGTACGGCGCTCGGCAACTTCGACATCGTCACTCGCGACGACTGGCTCACCGCCCGCCGGACCGCTCCGGTCACGAGGGCGTTCGGCGTGCTTCTCGTCGCGTCGGCCGCGGTCCTGCTCGTCGCTCGCGATCCTCGTGGTGGGGCTCGTCAGCGCCGCGAGCGCGAGAGGGAGGGCCACCGCTCTCGCGGGCTTCCGCGTCCTCGGGCTTGCCCGGCGCGACGTCGACCGCGTGGCCATCCGCGAGACGATCGCCCCCGTCGCGGTCGCGGCGCTCGTCGGCGCGGCAACGGGGGCCGCCCTCGCGGCGTGGCTCGTCGGGCCGCTGGGCCTTTCTTCGCTGACGGGACAGCACGGCACCCCCGCGCTTGTCCTGCCGTGGTGGGGTTGGCTTTCGGTGCCCGCGCTGATCGGCGCCGCGCTCGTCGCCGTCGCGGCGGAACTCGCCCGCCACAGGCGTGACCGGCTCGGCCAGGTGATGCGCTCCGCGTGAGGCGGCTCCGTGTCGCGCCGCCCGCGACGCGGTCGTATACCGTGGTCGCATGATCCTGCGCCGCCGCGGCCTCGTCGCCGCGCTCGCCCTCTCCGCTTCCCTCGCCCTGAGCGCGTGCCTGCCCCCGCTCGAGCAGGTGACGCCGACGTCGGACGGCGCATGGCCCGGCGGGGGCGGACTGCGGTCACGGGCCCGTCGGACGAGAGCCGCGTGTACACCCAGACGATCAAGTGGTCCAAGTGCGGGAGCCTCGAGTGTGGCAGGCTCGCGGTTCCGCTCGATTGGACCGACCCCAACGGCGCGACCATCACGCTCCCCCTCAACCGCTCGAAGGCCCGCAAGCCCGACGAGCGCCTCGGCTCGCTCCTGATCAATCCCGGCGGGCCGGGCGGATCCGGCCTCGACCTGACGAGCTACTTCCTCGGCTTCGCGGGAGACAGCCTGCTCGATCACTACGACATCGTCGGATTCGACCCGCGCGGCGTCGGCCAGTCGACGCCGATCAACTGCGGCGACACCAAGGCGCTCAACGCCTACTTCACCGCCGCAGGACGTCGCCGAGACGGCGGCGGACGTCACGGCGCTTGAACAGCGCAACGCCGCCTTCGCCGCAGCACTGCCTTGAGTTGAGCGGGCCGCTCATCGAGAACGTCGACACCGCGAGCGCCGCGAGGGACATGGACGTCATGCGCGCTGTCCTCGGGGACGAGAAGCTCAACTACCTCGGCTTCTCCTACGGGACCCAACTGGGCGCGACGTACGCGGTCCTCTACCCCGAGAACGTCGGCCAGATGGTCCTCGACGGCGCGGTGGACTTCCTGCTCTCGTCGGAGGAGCTCTCGGAGGGTCAGGCGGCGGGATTCGAGGCATCCCTCGATGCGTACATCGCGGACTGCCTCACGGACCCGAAGTGCCCGCTCCCGAATGATCCCGACCTCGCGAAGCGGGCGATCCGCGACCTCATCATCGAGGCGCGCGACCAGGGGATCCCCACGGGCGGCGAGACGCTCAACGGCACGCTCATCGTCTACGGCATCGTCGTCACGCTCTACAGCGAGACGGACTGGCCCTACCTGAGCGCCGCGTTCGACGAGGCCCTCAACCGCGGCACGGGGCGGGTCTTCCTCCAGCTCGCGAGCTTCTACCTCGGGCGCGACGCCAACGGGCGACTACCAGGACAACTCCACGGAGGCGTACACCGCGATCACGTGCCTCGACGAGCCGCCGCAGGATCCGTGGACCATCGACGGCATCCGCGCGTTCCGCAAGCTCGCGCAGGCCAGCTCGCCGACGTTCGGGTGGTGGTTCGCCGCAGGCGTCGGGTGCGACGGGTGGCCGTGGGACGCGCACCAGATCGTCACGGACCTCTCGCCGTCGGGCGCCGCGGGCCCGATCCTCGTGGTCGGCACCACCGGCGACCCCGCGACGCCGCTCAAGTGGGCGGAGTCGCTCGCCGGTCAGCTCCCCAGCGCCTCGCTCCTGGTCTACGACGGACAGGGCCACACGGCCTACGGGCGCTCCAACCAGTGCATCATCGACGCGGTGGACGGATACCTCGTGGACGGGGTCATGCCCGATTCTGGAAAGACGTGCTGAGCCGCTAGACTCGTCGAGCCGTTTCGCGCTCGCGCGGACGCGCCGCCTTAGCTCAGTCGGTAGAGCGATTCACTCGTAATGAATAGGTCAAGGGTTCGATTCCCTTAGGCGGCTCCACTCCCTCCCTCCCTCCTTCTTTGCACGCCCCTTGCGTCCCCTCGCGCCCCTCGCTAGTATCTCAATGACAGTTGAGGCAATGGAGGGGCCGATGGGCCGGACGGAGATCCACGCGGCGCTCGCGGACGAGCACCGGCTCGCGATCGCGGACGCGCTCGTCCTCGGCGACCTCTCGCCCGGCGAACTCGCCGACATCCTCGGCGTCTCGAGCAACCTGCTCGCCCACCACCTCGGCGTCCTGGAGGACGCGGGCGTCGTCCGTCGCCTCCGCTCGGAGGGCGACGCCCGGCGTACCTACGTCTCGCTCAACGCGGACGACCCGATCGTTGCCGCGACGGTCGGCGCGCCCCCGCACCTCGATGCGCTCCGCATTGTGTTCGTCTGCACGAGCAATTCGGCACGCTCGCCTATGGCCGCGAGCCTCCTCGCAGCGAGTTGCCCCCTGCCGGTCGCCTCGGCGGGCACCGCCCCCGGCACCGCCTACCGCGAGGGCGCTGTGGCGGCCCTGCGCACCCGGGGACTTTCGCCGATGGCCGCGGGACCCGCAGGCGTCGACGACGTCGTTCGAGGGGGAGACCTCATCGTCGCCGTGTGCGACCGCGCCTACGAGGCGATGTCGGGCGCCGGGGCCCCGGCCGAAGCGTCGTCGCGTCCCATGCTCCACTGGTCGATCCCCGATCCGGCGCAGGCCGAGGGCGCCGATGCCTTCGACCGCGCCGCCGCGCGACTCGAGACCCGCGTCGCGCGGCTCGCATCCTCGCTCACGGAAGGGACCCCCGGATGAACGACGCCCCCGTCCAGAGCCTCGACTCCCTCATCCGCGACCGCGGCGTGACCCTAGACCAGCAGCGCGCGCTCCAGGCCGCGTCGGCGCGGCTCCACCGCGAGTTCGACGGAATCTTCGGCGTAGAGACGATTGAGCGATTCCTCGCCTCGTCTTATCACCAGTTCGCGGACGGCGCGAAGGTACTCGAGTACCTGCCTCTCCTGGGCGAGCGCTTCGCGCGTCAGCGGCTGCAGGCCTTCGCGCGCGTCGACGGAAGTGTCGCGGACGGGAAGCCGGTGGTGCTCTTCCTCTGCGTTCACAACGCGGGCAAGTCGCAGATGGCGCTCGGATTCTTCTCGGCGCTCGCTGGCGACGGGGCCATCGCGTGGTCCGGAGGTTCCGAGCCAGCCGGGAGCCTCAACCCGCATACGGTGGCGGCGATGGCCGAGGTGGGCATCGACATCTCCCAGGAGTTCCCCAAACCCTGGACGGAAGAGACGCTGCGCGCCGCCGACGTCATCGTGACCATGGGGTGCGGCGACGCGTGCCCCGTCTATCCGGGCAAGCGCTACCTCGACTGGGACTTCGCCGCGCCGCCCGCGACGTCCGTCGCGGCTGTGCGCCCGGTGCGCGACGCGATCGAGGCCCGCGTGCGCGGGCTCCTCGACGAACTCGGGGTTTCTGCCGTCGAGGCCGCCGCCCGGACCCCGTAGGTGCCGTACGAGATCGACCAGCCCGGGCCCAACGTCGCGGAAGTCGCCCGGCGGCGTTCTGACACAATGAGCGCGTGACCATCGCCCCTCCCGCCGCAGGCTTCGCCGCGGCCCTGGGCAAGGCGCTCCGGGGCCAGGTGGACGCCTCCTCGCGGCGCCGCGCGGAGTACTCGTCCGACGCGTCGAACTACCGCGTCGTGCCCCAGGTCGTCGCGTTCCCCGAGGACGTCGACGACCTCGTCGTCGCCCTCGCGCTCGCCGCCGACGCCGGGGTGCCGGTGACGATGCGCGGCGGCGGCACGTCCGTCGCCGGCAACGCGATCGGAACGGGCCTCGTCATCGACACCTCGCGCCACATGGGCGCAGTGCTCGCCATCGACCCGGAGGCGCGCACCGCACGCGTCCAGCCCGGCGCGATCCTCGCCACCCTCCAGCGGGCCGCCGCTCCGCACGGCCTCCGCTTCGGCCCCGACCCCTCGACCATCACCCGCGCGACCCTCGGCGGCATGATCGGCAACAACGCGTGCGGGCCCCACGCCGTCGCGTTCGGGCGGACGGCGGACAACGTCGTCTCGCTCGACGTCGTCGACGGCCTCGGCAGGCGCTTCATCGCCGGCGACGACCTCGACGCCGTGCCCGGCCTCGCCGAGTGGGTCACGGCCAACATGGCCATGATCCGGCCGGAGTTCGGGCGCTTCTCGCGCCAGGTCTCGGGGTACTCGCTCGAGCACCTGCTGCCGGAGAACGGGCACAACCTGGCGCGCTTCCTCGTCGGGACCGAGGGCACCCTCGCGACCGTGCTCGAGGCGGAGGTGGCGCTGGTCGAGATGCCCAAGGCGACGCTCATGGGCGTGTTCGGCTACGACGACATGCCGTCGGCGGCCGACGCCGTGGTCGGGATCCTGCCCCACGCCCCGCAGGCGGTCGAGGGGCTGGACGCGCGGCTCGTCGAGCGGGTGCGCGCGGCCAAGGGCGGCCGAGGCGTCCCCGAGCTCCCGGCCGGCGCGGGCTGGCTCTTCGTCGAGGTGGGCGCGGACACGCCCGCCGCGGCCAAGAAGGCCATGGCGGCGCTCGCCGCGGACTCGGGCGCCGTGTCCCAGCGCGTCATCACCGACCGGGCCGAGGCCAGCGCGCTGTGGGCGATCCGCGCCGACGGCGCGGGCCTCGCCGGGCGAACCGAGGCGGGGGCCGAGGCGTGGCCGGGCTTCGAGGACGCCGCGGTGCCCCCCGCGAATCTCGGCGCGTACCTGCGGGAGTTCGACGTCCTCATGGACAGCCACGGCCTTCACGGCCAGCCGTTCGGGCACTTCGGCGACGGGTGCGTCCACGTGCGCCTCGACATTCCGCTCGGCGCGGACGGCGCCGCGCTTCGCTCGTTCATGGAGGACGCGGCGGCCCTCGTGGCGCGCCACGGCGGCTCGCTCTCCGGCGAGCACGGCGACGGCCGCGCGCGCTCCGAGCTCCTCGCGGCGATGTACAGCCCGGCCGCGCTCCGAGCGTTCGGCGAGGTCAAGCACCTCTTCGACCCCGACAACGCGCTCAACCCCGGCGTCGTCGTCGACCCCCGCCCCATCGACGCGGACCTCCGCCGCCCGTCGGCCCCCGCGGTGAAGCGCAAGGCGGGCTTCGCCTTCGAGCACGATCACGGCGACCTCAGTCGAGGCCGTCCACCGCTGCACGGGCGTGGGCAAGTGCCGGGGCGACGCGGTCGAGGAGGGCACGGGGTTCATGTGCCCGAGCTACGCCGCGACCAAGGACGAGAAGGACGTCACGCGCGGCCGCGCCCGCGTCCTGCAGGACGCGATCAACGGCTCGCTCATCGGGGGCCTCACCGCGCCCGAGGTGATGGAGTCGCTCGACCTGTGCCTCGCGTGCAAGGCGTGCTCGTCTGACTGCCCCTCGGGCGTGGACATGGCCGCGTACAAGTCCGAGGTGCTGAACCGCCGCTACCGCCGCCGCGTCCGCCCGATGATGCACTACGTGCTCGGCTGGCTTCCGCGCTGGCTCCGGCTCATCACGCGCGCGCCGCGGCTGTTCAACGCGCTGCTCGCCCCCCGGTGGATCGAGCGGATCGTGCTCAAGGTCGCGGGCCTGGACACGCGCCGCCGCATGCCGCGATTCGCGGCGACGTCGTTCCGCAGGAGCGAGGCGTCGCGGTCGCGCGAGGTCGCGGCGCCCCCCGCGGGCGGCGGACGCGTCCTGCTGTGGACCGACTCGTTCACCAACGGCATGGAGCCCGGCAGATCCCCGAGGCGATCATCGAGGTGCTCGAGGGGGCGGGGATCGAGGTCATCGTCGCGGCCCAGGAGGCGTGTTGCGGCGTCACGTGGGTGACGACGGGGCAGCTCGAGGGCGCCCGCGCCCGCATGGAGAAGCTCCTCGGCGTGCTCGGCCCGTTCGCGATCAACGGCATCCCGATCGTCGGCGTCGAGCCCTCCTGCACGGGGACGCTCCGCGGCGACCTGACCGAACTCCTGCCCGACGACCCGCGCGCCCGCGCCGTCGCGGCGGGCGTCTTCACCCTGGCCGAGGTCCTCACCGGGCGCGCGCCCGTGAAGCCCCGCGATGGCTGGGTGCCGCCCGACCTGTCCGACGTCACCGCCGTCGTGCAGCCGCACTGCCACCACTACTCCGTCATGGGCTACGCCGCCGACCGCGAGCTCCTCGCGGCCTCCGGCGCGACCGTCGTCGAGGCGTCGGGCTGCTGCGGGATGGCGGGCATGTGGGGCACGCACGCCCGACCACTACGAGACGTCGGTCAAGGTCGCGGAGACGTCGCTCCTGCCCGCGCTCGCGGCCGCGCCCGAGGGCGCGATCTACCTCGCGGACGGGTACTCGTGCCGCACCCAGGCGGACGACCTCGCGGGGGTGTCGGGGCGGCACCTCGCCGAGCTGCTCGCCGAGCGGGGCGCCGGGGGCTCCTAGGCGCTAGCCGAGCGAGTCGAGGAACGCCGCCATGTGCGCGTTCAGCTGGCCGGACTCCACCAGGAATCCGTCGTGGCCGACGTCCGAGTGGACGAGCTTCACGCCGTGCGAGCCGCTGAGGTTCGCGTCGAGGAGCTCGGAGTTCTTCACCGGGTAGAGCCGGTCGGAGTCGACGGCGACGATGAGCGCGGGAATGTCGATGCCCGCGAGCGCGGCCTCGATCCCGCCGCGCCCGCGCCCCACGTCGTGCGACTGGATCGCCTGGACGAGGGCGATGTACGTGTTCGCGTCGTAGCGGAGCGCGAGCTTGCGCGCGTGGTGCTCCAGGTAGGACTGGACGGCGAATGTGCCGCCGCGCCCGATCGGGTCGGACTCGCCCTGGTAGGTCCGCCCGAAGCGCGCGGCGAGCTCGCCCTCGGATCGGTACGTCGTGTGCGCGATCATGCGCGCGATGCCCATGCCCACGTGCGGCCCGTCGCCGTCGGCGGCGTCGTAGAAGTCGCCGCCGCGGAACTTGGGGTCGGCGCGGATCGCGGCGAGCTGCGATGTGGACCACGCGATCTGGTCGGCCGTCGTGGCGGCGGTGGCCCCGACGGGCGCGATCGCGCGCACGCGCCCGGGCGCCATGATCGCCCATTCGATCGCGCGCATGCCGCCCATCGACGGCCCGGCGACCAGCTTCCAGGCCCCGACGCCGAGCGCGTCGGCCAACGCGATCTCGGCCCGAACCATGTCGCGAAGCGTCAGGTACGGAAAGCGCGATCCCCAGGGCTTGCCGTCCGCGGGGTGCGGCGACGACGGGCCCGTCGAGCCCTGGCACCCGCCGACGACGTTCGCGCAGACCACGAAGTACGTGTCCGTGTCGATGGGCCGTCCCGGGCCGACCATGGAGTTCCACCAGCCGCCGGTGTGGTGCCCCTCCTCCGCCGGTCCGGTGACGTGGGAGTCGCCGGTCAGGGCGTGGGCGACGTAGATGGCGTTGTCGCCAGCGGCGTTGAGCTCGCCCCAGGTCTCGTACGCGAGGCGGACGGACGGGAGCGTGCCGAGGGGGTCGACGTCGAGCGCGAGGTCGCCGATGTCGACGAACGAGCGATGCCCGGGAGGGTCACCCTCGCGCCACGCCGCGGAGGCGGGAGGGGGCGCGTCCGCGCGCGGGCCCGCATCCGAGGCCCACGCATCAGACTCAATGATGTCGTCATCCATGCCGACACCAACCCTAGGGGACCGGAGCCGGGACTCGGGACCCTCGCGGTCGCGGAGGCGCCGCGAATCGGCCGCCGATGACAAGGGTGACGAATCTCACAGGCCCGAGCCCCTCCCGCCTGCTTACCATCGGACATAAGGGACGCGACGGCTGAGGAGTGGTGTCCGGCACGGTCGGCGGGCGAGGTTCCGCAGGCGCGACGGATTGGACGAGACGATGGCACGACCGACGAACCCCCAGCGGGTGAGTGTGGCGACGGCGCTCGCTCCGCGCGTCCTCTACGCGTTCGCCGCCCTTCTCCTCGCGTTCGTGACCCTCGTGGTCGTCGCGCCGCGCGCGGCGGCGGCGAACTACCCGGGATACGCCCAGGTGCAGGCGGCCAAGGCGGCCGTGCGAGACGCGCACGCGACCGTCGCGCAACTCGACGCCGCCCTCGTCCAGCTGAACGACGCCCTGCACGAGGCGGACGTCGCCGTCCGCGCGGCGGACGACGCGTACGCCACGGCACAGGAGAAGAACGAGCAGTCCCAGCTTCAGCTGTTCCTCGCGAACGCCCGCGCCGACGAGGCGGACCGGGCGCTCGATTCCGCGCGCGACGACCTCGCGGCGGTGGCGCGCGCCCAGTACCGCTCCGGCGGGGAGTTTGGCGCGATCGAGGCCGTCGCGACATCGTCCGGGTATGACGACGTCGTCGCGCGCACCGAGGCCCTCGACCGCGCGGGCAACTCGGCGGAAGTCGCGATCGAGAGGGTCCGTGCCGCCGAGGTGGTTCAGAAGACCCTGCGCGACTTCGCGAAGGGCGCCGCGGAGACCGCGGTGGCCGCGGAGAACGCGGCGAAGGAGGCGCTCGCCGCCGCGGTCGCGGCCGCGGAGCAGGCCAAGCAGGCCCTCGCGGAGACGGAGGTCGCGCGGGACCAGGCGATCGCCCGACTCGCCCAGCTCCAGCAGACGTCAGCGATCCTTGAGCAGCAGCGCCAGGCCGGGCTCTCGGCGGCCCGTGCGGCGGCGGCCGCACGGCGCGCGGTGGCCCGGTCGGTGGCGGCCGGCCCTCCGCCCGCCGGCTACTCGTCCGGAACGACGGTCAAGGGCGAGGCCGCCGTGAACTTCGCGCTCGCGCAGGTCGGCAAGATGTACCAGTACGGCGCCACGGGTCCCGATCGATGGGACTGCTCGGGGTTGACCATGGTCGCGTGGCGCAACCAGGGGGTGTACCTGCCTCGCTCGTCGAAGTCGCAGTACGCCTACGTCTCCAAGGTGGGGTACTCGGAACTTCGCGCGGGCGACCTCATCTTCTGGGGCTCGGGAGGCAGCGCGTCTCGGGTCTATCACGTCGCCATGTACGTGAGGGACAACATCATCGTCGAGGCGACCAAGACCGGGTATCCGGTGAAGACCCGTGACTACCGCAACTGGGCCGCGGGCGACCGCATGCCCTACGCGGGCCGCCCCTAGCGGCGCCCGCCCCGCTCAAGCCCAGGGCTAGTGCCCCGCGCCCGCCTCGAAGTGCGTGCCCTTGGCGCGCTCGTACGACGCCGTGATCTCCGTCTCCGCCTCCGGGCGGCCCACCCACGTGGCGCCCTCGACGGACTTGCCGGGCTCCAGGTCCTTGTAGACCTCGAAGAAGTGCTGGACCTCGAGGCGGTGGAAGTCGCTGACGTCGCTGATCTCCCGGCGCCACGCGGCGCGCTGGTCGGCGACGGGCACGCACAGCACCTTGTCGTCCGGGCCCGCCTCGTCGCGCATGCGGAACATGCCGAGCGCCCGGCAGCGGATCACGCAGCCGGGGAACGTGGGCTCCTCGAGGAGCACGAGCGCGTCGAGGGGGTCGCCGTCCTGGCCGAGCGTGCCCTCGATGAATCCGTAGTCGTCGGGGTACCGCGTTGAGGTGAAGAGCATGCGGTCGAGGCGGATCTTGCCCGTGACGTGGTCGACCTCGTACTTGTTGCGGCTCCCCTTGGGGATCTCGATGATGACGTCGAACTCCATGTACCTTCCAACCGTCTCGGGTGTCCAGGTAACTAGTGTGACGCATAGAGGAGGCACGGTGAGAGCACGGACGATGATCGGGGTGGTCGCTTCCGGCGATCCTGATCGTGGGCGCGGCGGGCTACGGCGTCGCCGACGCCGCCGACGTCGTCCCCGGCTGGGTGACGTGGGCGCCGGTCCCGCCCGTCGCCGTCGCCGTTCCCGTCCGCGCTCGACCCCTCGCCCGCGGCCGAGGAGCCGCGAGCCGCCGCCGCTCCTCGCCGGGCATCCCGCGCCCGACGCCGCGCGCATCCAGGGCCTCGTGTCGACGTTCCTCGCGGATTCGCGGCTGGGGACCTCGACGGGGGTCTCGGTCGTCGACCTTGCGACGGGGCAGGTTCTTGCCGAGTCGAGCGCCGACGTCGCGCGCATCCCGGCGTCGAACGTCAAGCTCCTGACGGCCACGGGGGCCCTGTCGAGCGCTCGGCCCCGACCGCCGGCTCAAGACGTCGGTCGTCTGGGACGGCGGCGTCGACGCTCACCGATCGTCGCGGGCGGAGACATGATGCTCGCCGCGGGCTACGGCCACTACGGCGACAAGCCGTGGGCGAACGGGTGGGCGGGGCTGGGCGAGCTCGCCGACCAGGTGGCCGACGCCCTCAAGGCGGCGGGCGCCACGAGCGTATCGCGTCGCGTACGACGACTCGGCGTTCGGCGCGCCCCGCGTCAATCCCCATTGGCCGGTCAACTCCGTCAAGCGCGGCTACTCCGCCCCGATCACGGGCCTCGCCGTCGACGTCGGCTGGACGGGAAACGAGGACTACAAGCGCTACGACGACCCGAGCGGGCGGACCGCGGATCTCTTCGCGGCGGCGCTCGACCGAGCGGGGAGTCGAGGCGACGAGCGCCGGCGCGGGCCCCGGCACCCGCGGGCGCCGACGAGGTCGGCGCGGTCGAGGGGGCGCCGATGCTCGAGGTCGTCGGGTACATGCTCACGTACTCGGAGAACACGATCGCCGAGGACCTTGCGAGGGTCGTCGCGCTCGACGCGGGGCGCCCCGGTACCGACGGCGGAGGCGACGCGCGCGGTTCTCGAGGCGCTCGCGGACTTACGGCCTCGACACGTCGGGGATCGTCATGGCGGACGGCTCCGGCCTCGATCGCAACTCGCGCATCTCCGCCAGCACGCCCTCACGTCGCTCCTGGTCTTGCTCGCCGCGGACCCCGTGGCGGGCGACGTCGCTGCGCGACCTTCCCGGTCGCGAATCTCTCCGGAACGCTCGCGTCCGCGGTTCGGCGGACACGGAGGGCGCTGGGCATGGTGCGGGCGAAGACCGGAACCCTCAACGGCGCGAGCGCGCTGTCCGGCACGGTCGTCACGGACGACGGATCCTGGCTCGGCTTCTCGATCATGCTCAACGGCATTCCGATCTACGCCACCCCCGCCCTGCACGCGATGGACGACTTTGTGGCCTCCCTTGCCTCCTGCGGGTGCGGATAATGGAGGCATGAGCCGGAGAGCGCTCGTGACGGGGCCGCATCCCGCGGTCGCGCTGACGCGAAGCGCGGTCCGCGAGGCGCTCGAGGGCCTCGAGGTCGGCACCCGCGTGTGGGTCGCGTGCTCGGGCGGACCCGACTCCCTCGCCCTGACGGCCGCCACCGCTTTCGTCGCGCGCAAGGCGGGGTTCCTCGCCGGGGCGATCGTCGTCGATCACGGCCTGCAGGCGGGCAGCGGGCGCGTCGCGCTCGACGCGCAGGACCAGTGCAGGCTCGCGGGCATGGCCGTCGTCCACGTCGAGCGGGTCGAAGGTGGGCCGCGACGGCGGGCTCGAGGCCGCGGCGCGTGCCGCGCGGTACGAGGCGATCGGCCGCCGGATGGAGGCCGAGGGCGGCGTGAACCCCCAACTGCTCACGGGCCACACCATGGACGACCAGGCCGAGACCGTGCTCCTTGGCCTCGTGCGCGGCTCGGGGGCGCGGAGCCTCGCCGCGATGCCGCCGCGCCGCGGCAACCTCGTTCGCCCCTTCCTCGGGCTCCGGCGAAGCGACACGGTCGCGGCGTGCCAGGCGCTGGGACTCCGGCCCTGGCGCGACCCCACCGAACGACCCCGACGGCGGGCCCAAGCGCAGCGCGCTTCGGGGCACGGTGATGCCCGCGCTCGTCGAGGTGCTCGGCCCCGGCGTCATCCCGGGCCTCGCGCGCTCCGCAGCGCTCCTCCAGTCCGACGCGGACGAGCTCGAGCGGCAGGCGCGCGCGGCGCATCGGAATTCACGGGGCGGCCGACGCGTGGTCCGTTGACGTCCTCGCCGCGCTGCCCGAGGCGATTCGGGGCCGCATGCTCAAGATGCTCGCGGAGAACCGCGGCGCTGGCCCGCTCACCGCCAGTCACGTGAAGGCGATGGACCAGCTCGTCACGAATTACCGCGGCCAAGGCTCGGTCTCGCTGCCCGGCGGCTTCGAAGCGCGCCGCGAGTATGGCAGGCTGATCGTCACGACCCCGACCGCGACCCGAGAGGCGGACTCGTGACAGCGGAGGACTCCAGCGACTTCCTTCGGATCGTCGCCACCGAGGAAGAAATCCACGCCGCCCTCGACCGCATGGCCGCCGAGATTCGCGAGGAGTACGCCGACCGCGACCTCCTGCTCGTCGGCGTGCTCAAGGGCGCGATCATGACGATGGCCGACCTCGCGCGTCGGCTCCCCCCGAACGTCCCGATGGACTGGATGGCGGTGTCGTCCTACGGCGCCGGCACCAAGTCCTCCGGCGTCGTCCGCATCCTCAAGGACCTCGACACGGACCTCACGGGGCGCAACGTGCTGATCGTCGAGGACATCGTCGACTCCGGCCGCACGCTCGCGTGGCTCGTCGCCAACCTTCGCTCGCGCGGCGCGGCGTCCGTCGAGGTGGCGGCGATGTTCCGCAAGCCCGACGCCGCGGTCGTGCGCACGGACGTTCGTTACGTCGGCATGGAGATACCGAACGAGTTCGTCGTCGGATTCGGGCTCGACTACGCGGAGCGCTACCGGGGGCTCCCGTTCGTCGCGGCGCTCGCGCCACACGTCTACGGCGGGTCCCCCGCCTAGTTTCGCCCAGCGCGCACCGGTCCCGCGCCGGCGATGCCACAGGTTAGAGTCGGAGGCACTATGAACGCCCGTCGCCTCCTTCGCACCGTCGTGCCCTATGTCCTGGGCGGGATCGTCCTCACGTGGATCATCCTGAGCTTCGCGTCGCCCCAGGTCACGCGCATCGACACCTCGCGCGGCCTCGAGCTTCTCGCGTCCGGCAACGTGGAGCAGGCCAAGATCGTCGACGGGGACCAGCGCGTCCAGCTGACCCTCAAGGACCCGGTCAAGGACCTCGGCACGCGCGTGGAGTTCTTCTACGTGTTCCAGCAGGGCGGCGCGATCGTCGACGCGATCGAGGCGGCGCACCCCGAGAAGGGCTACAACGCCGAGGTTCCCCAGGGCAGCATCTGGGGCACCATTCTCTTCACGTTCTTGCCGATCCTCCTGCTCGTCGGCCTCTTCTGGCTCCTCATGTCCAACATGCAGGGCGGCGGCGGCCGCATCATGCAGTTCGGGCGATCGCGCGCGACGCTCGTCACCCCTGACACGCCGACGGTCACGTTCGACGACGTCGCGGGCGTCGACGAGGCGGTCGAGGAGTTGCGCGAGATCCAGGAGTTCCTCGAGACTCCCGCGAAGTTCCAGGCCGTGGGCGCCAAGATCCCCAAGGGCGTCCTCCTGTACGGGGCGCCCGGCACGGGCAAGACGCTCCTGGCGCGCGCGGTGGCGGGCGAGGCGGGCGTGCCGTTCTTCTCCATCTCCGGCTCCGACTTCGTCGAGATGTTCGTCGGCGTGGGCGCGAGCCGCGTGCGCGACCTCTTCGAGCAGGCCAAGAAGAATTCGCCGGCGATCATCTTCGTGGACGAAATCGACGCCGTCGGACGGCACCGCGGCGCTGGCCTCGGCGGCGGTCACGACGAGAGGGAGCAGACGCTCAACCAGATGCTCGTCGAGATGGACGGCTTCGACCTCAACACCAACGTCATCATGATCGCGGCGACGAACCGCCCCGACATCCTCGACCCCGCGCTCCTTCGGCCCGGCCGCTTCGACCGCCAGGTGCCCGTCGACGCGCCCGACCTCAAGGGCCGCCTCCACATCCTCGAGGTCCACGCGAAGGGCAAACCCATCGCCCCCGACGTCAACCTCGAGGGCATCGCGCGGCGCACTCCGGGCTTCACCGGCGCCGACCTCGCCAACGTCCTCAACGAGGCGGCCCTGCTGACGGCGCGCCGCGACAAGAAGCTCCTCGACTCGTCGGCGCTCGACGAGGCGATCGACCGCGTCGTCGCCGGGCCGCAGAAGCGGACGCGGGTCATGAACGATCACGACAAGAGCGTGACGGCGTACCACGAGGCCGGCCACGCGCTCGTCGCGACCGCGATGCGCCACACCGACCCCGTGACCAAGGTGACGATCCTTCCGCGCGGCCGCGCGCTCGGGTACACCATGGTGATGCCGGTGGAGGATCGCTACTCCAAGGGCCGCAACCAGCTGCTGGACTCGCTCGCGTACGCGATGGGCGGGCGCATGGCCGAGGAGCTCATCTTCGGCGACCCGTCCACGGGCGCCTCGAACGACATCGCCCAGGCGACCGAGATCGCCAGGCAGATGGTGACCGAGTTCGGCATGAGCGCCAAGGTGGGCGCCGTGCACCTGAGCGGGGGCTCCGGCGAGGTCTTCCTCGGCAGGGACGTCGGACACAATCGCGACTACTCGGAGGAGCTCGCGGCCGTGATCGACGCCGAGGTTCGCGCGCTGATGGATGGCGCGGCGCGGGAGGCCGCGGACGCGCTCAGGACCAACAAGAAGGTGCTCGACACGCTCGCCAAGGAACTCCTCGAGAAGGAGACCCTCCTCCAGGAGGATCTCGTTCCGCTGTTCAAGGCCGTCAAGAAGGCGCCGGAGCGCAAGGTGTGGGATTCCGGCCACCCCAAGGCGACGCGGGCCAAGCGGGCCTAGAGTGGCTTCCGTGGACGACGGCGCGCGGGGCCCGGTTGACCGCCCCCGGATCGAGGCCGCGGTCAGGGAGATCCTCGCCGCCATCGGCGAGGATCCGGATCGCGACGGGCTGAGGGACACGCCCGCGCGGGTCGCGCGCTCCTATGACGAGCTCTTCGCCGGCCTGTCCCAGGACCCGGCCGAGACGGTCTCGGCCGTCTTCGACCTCGGCCACCACGAGATGATCCTGGTGAAGGACATCGAGGTCTACTCGGTGTGCGAGCATCACCTCCTTCCCTTCCACGGCGTCGCGCACGTGGCGTACATCCCGGGCGAGCACGGCCGCATCACGGGCCTGAGCAAGGTCGCCCGGCTTGTGGACGTCTACGCGCGCCGGCCGCAGGTCCAGGAGCGACTCGCGACTCAGATCGCCGACGCCCTCGTCGAGCACCTCGGCGCGCGCGGCGTGATCGTCGTGCTCGAGTGCGAGCACCTCTGCATGTCGATGCGAGGCGTGCGCAAACCCGGAGCACGCACGGTCACCTCCGCGGTCCGCGGCGTGATGCGCGACGGTACGACCCGCGCGGAGGCGATGAGCCTCATCGTCGGCCGCTAGGGGGCGCTGTGGCCGAGCGGGAGTGCCTCGTCATGGGGATCCTCAACGTCACCCCCGACTCCTTCTCCGACGGGGGTCGCTTCGAGGCGGTCGACGACGCGATCGCGTGGGGCCTTCAGTTGCGCGACGACGGCGCGGACATCGTCGACGTCGGCGGCGAGTCGACCCGCCCCGGAGCGGAGCGCGTCGAGCCGGCGGTCGAGCGGCAGCGCGTCCGGCCGGTTGTCGCGGCCCTCGTCGCCGAGGGAGTTCGCGTGAGCGTCGACACGATGCGGGCCGAGACCGCGGCGGCCGCGATCGAGGCCGGGGCGACCCTGGTGAACGACGTCTCCGGGGGCCTCGCCGACCCCGCCATGGCCTCCATGGTCGCCGACGCCGGGGTGGACTACGTCGCGATGCATTGGCGCGCCCACTCCGACCGCATGGACGATCTGGACGCCTACGACGACGTCGTGGCGGAGGTGCGCGCGGAACTCGCGGCGCGGGTCGAGGCGCTGACGGCCGCTGGCGTCGAGCCGGAGCGCATCGTCCTCGACCCCGGCCTCGGCTTCTCCAAGGTGGGGGCCAACAACTGGCCCCTGCTCGCGCACCTGGACGAGATCCTGGCGCTCGGCCACCGCGTCGTCGTCGGGGCGTCGCGCAAGCGTTTCCTCGGAGAGGTCGTCGCCCGAGACGACGGCCCGCTCGCCCGCGAGAGCGCCACGACGGCGGTCACCGCGCTCGCCGCGGACGCGGGCGCATGGGCCGTTCGGGTCCACGACGCGCGCGCGGCGCGTGACGCACTTGGCGTGGTGTCGGCTTGGCACGACGCCCGGGGTGGGCGAGGATGAGGGCATGACCGTTACCGTCTCGCCTTACTTCCGCAACGGGGTTCAGCTCGACACCGTCGTCGTCGAGGGAGTCACCGCTCAGGGTCGCCACGGCGTCGCCCCGGCGGAGCGCGAGAAGGGCCAGCGCTTCGTGGCGGACGTCATCGCCCACCTCGACACGCGCGTCGCGGGGCGAGAGGACGCGCTAAGCAAGACCGTCGACTACTCGGCCGTCGCGGCGATCGCCGAGAAGCACCTCTCGGGCGACCCCGTCGATCTGATCGAGGCGGTCGCCGAGCGCATCGCGCTCGCCGTGCTCGAGATCGACACGGTGTTCGCCGTCGACGTCATCGTCCACAAGCCCGACGCCCCGGTCGGCGTTCCGATTGCCGACGCGTATGTGTCGATTCGGCGCGACGTCCGCAGCGGCGACCTGTGGGCGGACAAGAGGATCGGCTCGGCCGCCGGACTCGCGGACGACCCGGCGGCGCCGGAGGCGATTCCCGAGCCGAAGGACGAGCTCGACGAGCGCCCGGGCGGCCCCGTGCCCGCCGTGCTCGCCCTCGGCAGCAACCTGGGCGACGTCGAATACAACCTCGCCCGCGCCGTCGAGGATCTCGGCCGGGTCGAGGGAATCAAGGTCGTGGCCGTCTCACCCTTGGTCTCCACCAAGCCGGTTGGCGGTCCCGCCCAGCCCGATTTCCTCAATGCGGTCGTACGCATCGAGACCACCCTCTCGCCGCGCTCGCTCCTTCACGTCGCGCAGGGCATCGAGATGGTTCACGGCCGCGAGCGCTCGGCCGCTAACGGCCCGCGGACCCTCGACATCGACATCATCGCGTACGAGGAGATCGTCGCCGCTGCGGACGACCTCGTCATTCCCCACCCGCGCGCGCACGAGCGGGCCTTCGTCCTCGCTCCGTGGGGCGCGCTCGATCCCGAGGCGGTGCTGCTCGCGGGCCCGGGGCGCAACCCGACGCTCGGCGGCCGCGTAGCGGACCTCGCGACCGCCGCGCCGGACGCGGCGGGGCTCTCGATTGTCGCGAACCCCTGGGATCCGGCAGCGGCGCTTCGATCCCGCGCTCCGGAGGACGCCGCTCCGCCGCCTGCCCCGGCGGGCTAAGGGTGTCGTGTCGCGACTGACGTGGCGCCGCGTCCTTCTCGCGGCCATCGGGGCGGCGGCCGTCGCGTGGATCATCTCCGAGATCGTCCTGAGGGCCGGATCGACTCCCGTCCCCGTGCCGTGGTCCGTGCCGCCGCTCCTCGCCGTCATCGGCGGTCTCGCCCTGCGCCTCGGGTGGCGCGTGCGCCAGTATCGGGCGGGCAAGCGGCCGGGGCTCGATCCGCTCCAGGCCGCGCGCACGGCGATGTTCGCGCAGGCGTGCGCCTACTCCGGCGCGGTGCTCGCCGGCGCCTACCTCGGCTACGCCCTCGCGCTCCTGCCCGACTGGTCGCACGAACCGCGGCGACAGGTCATCGTCGCGGCCCTGGTCGCGCTCGCGGGCGCGATCGCGCTGGGGGCGAGCGGCTGGGTTGCCGAGCGGTGGTGCGCCGCCGACGACGGCGACGGCGACCGGAAGCCGCCCGGGGCCTCGGCATCTGCGGCGTAGGCGGCGGGGGAGTGACAGACTAGGACCATGCCCTGGTTCGAGCCCTCAGACGTTTCCTGGACCTACGCCTCGCGCAGGCTGATCGCCGCCAGACTCATTGTCGGCGCGTTGCCCGTCGCCCTTCTCGCCGGCGGGGCCGTCGTCCTCGCCCTGGTCGCTGAGGCGTCGCCCGCCGTCCCCCTCGCCGTCGCGGCCGTGGTCGCGGCGTGGTGCGTGTGGGTGCTCGTGCGGCAAGTGACCGCGCACGCGTGGGTGGAGCGCCAAGACGACCTCATGGTCAAGCGCGGACGCATCTTCCGCAGGGTCACGGTCGTCCCGTACGGCCGGATGCAGTACGTCGAGGTGGCGGCGGGGCCGATCGCCCGGGCCTTCGGCCTCGCGCGCGTTCAGCTCCACACGGCCTCGCCGGGGACCGACGCGCACCTGTCCGGCGTACCGGCGAGCGAGGCGGCGCGGCTGAGGGATCGCCTCACGGCTCGCGGCGAGGCGCGTCTGGCGGGCCTGTGACGTCATCCCCGACGGCCGTCCCCGAGGTCTGGACGCGCCTGCACCCGGTGACGCCCCTCATCCTTGGCGGGCGCGCCATCGGCGTCTTTGTCCTCGTGATGGTGGCGCAGGTCGGCCAAGGGGGCTTCCTTGCCGGGTCGGAAGGGCCCGCGTGGGCGCCGCTGGCCGCCATCGCGTTCCTCGCGCTGGTGGTTGCCGCCATCGCGTTTGGCGCGTGGTGGATGAACCAGTTCCGCGTCGACGACGACGCCGTTCACCAGCGCAAGGGCATCCTGTTTCGTCAGTACCGGCAGGCGCGGCTCGACCGCCTGCAGGCCGTCGACGTCGTGCAGCCGCTTATCGCGAGGGTGTTCGGCTTCGCGGAGCTCAAGGTAGAGGTCGCGGGCGGCAAGTCGTCCGGCGTTCGGCTCCAGTACCTCCGGGTCGAGGATGCGGAGGCGCTTCGCAACCAGATCGTCGCGCTCGCCGCCGGGATCAAGGCTCAGGCGTCCACGCCGGCTCCGGCCCAGGCTCCGGTCGCGGGCGCCCACGGCCGACGCTGACGCCGGCGCCCAGGAGTCTCCTGCGGCCGCAGCCCCGGCGAGGGTCGCGCGAGGCGCCGTGGCCGCGGCCCCCGAGCGGGAGGTGTACCGCGTCCCGCCCGGCCGCCTCCTCGGCTCGATCGCCGCCTCGTGGTGGGCGCTCGCCATGGCGACGTTCATTCTTGGCGTGATCGTCGCCGTCGTCGTCATCGGGATCGTCGCGGCCGAGGACCTCGCGGGCGAGGCCGTCGCCGCGGGCGGCGGCATCCAGGGCTTCTTCAATGGCGGCGCGTTCGGCGTGCTCTCCGGTCTCTTCGCGTTCTTCGCGGTCGGGTGGGCGCGCTTCTCCTCGGGGTTCGGGTTCACCGCCGGGATATCGGCCGACGGCATCCGGCTTCAGCACGGCCTGCTCGACACGCGTCGCCAGACGGTGCCGCCGGGGCGCGTGCAGGCCGTTCGGCTCCGGCAGCCGCTGCCGTGGCGGCGCTTCGACTGGTGGCGCATGACGATCAACGTCGCGGGCTACCAGGACGAGCAGGAGGCGGTCTCGACCCTCCTGCCCGTGGGACCACGGACCGACGCGCTCTACGCCCTGTGGCTCGTCCTTCCCGACCTCGGCGATCCGGACCCCGCCGGGGCGGTGTCGGCCGCGCTGTCGGGGAGGGGCGCGGACAACGGGTTCACGGCGTCCCCGCGGCGCGCGTGGGTGGTGGACCCGCTGCAGTGGCGCCGCCGCGGCGTGCTCGCCACCGGCCGCGCGCTCTTCATCCGTCACGGGCTGTTGGCGCGGGACGTCGTGGTGGTCCCTCACGAGAAGACCCAGTCGCTGGCGATCCGTCAGGGTCCGGTCCAGCGCCTCCTCTCGCTCGCGACCGTCGAGGTCCACTCGACGCGCGGAACCATCACTCCCGTCGCGGAGCACCTCGACCTGGACGACGCCATCGCTCTCCTCGACGCGCAGGCAACGCGGGCCAGGGAGGCCAGGAGCAGGCAGACCCCCGAGCAGTGGATGGCGAGGGTTCAGGAGTGAGGCCGGGTCGCCTCGACGTTGGCGTGGTGGGCGCGGGACGGGTCGGCGCGGTGCTCGGGGCGGCGCTTCGCCTTGCGGAGCATCGCGTCGTGGCGGCGTCGGGGGTGTCCGAGGAGAGCGCGTCGCGCATCGACGCCCTCCTGCCCGGCACGCCCCGGCTCGACCCGGAGGCCGTCGTCAGGGCGGCGGATCTCGTCCTGCTCACGGTTCCGGACGACGCGCTCGCCCCCGTGGTGAGCGGCCTCGCGGCCGTCGGGGCGTGGCGCCCCGGCCAGATCGCGGTTCACGCGTCCGGCCTGCACGGGCTCGCGCCGCTCGAGCCGGCCGCCGCGCTGGGCGTCATGCCCCTCGCGATCCATCCCGCGATGACCTTCACCGGAACCTCGATCGACCTCGCCCGCGTCCGCGAGGCGGTCTTCGCGGTGACGGCGCCTCCCGCGGTCCTTCCCATCGCACAGGCGCTCGTCGTCGAGATCGGCGGAGAGCCGATCGTGATCGATGACGACCGGCGGGCCCTGTATCACGCGGGGGTGGTGCACGGCGCGAATCACGTCGCCGCGCTCGTGCTCCAGGCGATGGACGCGCTCCGCGACGCGGGCGTGGAGGATCCGGGTCGCCTCGTCGGGCCGCTCGTCCGCGCGTCGATCGACGGGGCGCTCGTCGAGGCGCCGGGGGCCGCGACCACGCTCACGGGCCCGATCGTCCGCGGGGACGCTGGCACGATCGCGGCCCACGTGCGCGCGCTCGAGGCGGCGCCGGAGATCCTCGACACCTACCGCGCCCTCGCCCGCGCGACGGCGGACATCGCGCTCAAGGCCGGGCGGATCGGCGAGGGGCAATACGCTGAACTCATGAGCGCCCTGGGGGACCGGACATGAAGGTCGTGCGGACCCACGAGGAGCTCGCGCAGGCGGCGAGGCCGGACACCAGGGCCGTCGTGATGACCATGGGGGCGCTCCACGAGGGGCACCTCGCCCTCGTGCGGCGTGCGCGGGAGCTCGCGGATCAGGTTCTCGTGACGATCTTCGTCAACCCCACCCAGTTCAACGACCCCGTGGACCTCGAGCGCTACCCGCGGACCCTCGACGACGACTGCGCCCTCCTCGCGAGCGAGGGCGTCGACCTGGTCTACGCGCCGGAGGTGGAGGACGTCTACCCGGACGGCAAGCCCGTCGTCACCGTTTCTGCGGGGCGCATCGGGGAGGTCTTCGAGGGCGCCCACCGGCCGGGGCACTTCGACGGCGTGCTGACGGTCGTCCTCAAGCTGCTCGTCCTTGCCGATTCCGACGTCGCCCTGTTCGGCCAGAAGGACGCGCAGCAGCTCATCGCGATCCGTCGCATGTGCCGCGACTTCAACATCCCCGTCGAGATCGTCGGCGTCCCAACGGTCCGCGAGCCAGACGGGCTCGCGCTGTCCAGCAGGAACCGATTCCTCAGCCGCGCGGAACGCAAGCACGCGCTCGCCCTGAGCGAGGCGCTGCTCGCGTGCGTCGAGCGCGCCAAGCACAACGACGCCCCGGACAGCGTTCTCGCCGCCGGCTACGACGTCCTCGCGAGGGCCGACGGCGTCGTCCTGGACTACCTCGCGGTCATCGACCCGGCGTCGTGCGAGGCCGTGCCGAACGACTACCGTGGAGAGGTGGTCATCGCCGTGGCGGCCAAGGTTGGCGCGACGAGGCTCATCGACAACATGCCCGCGACGATCAAGGGAGGCAGGCCATGAGGAACACCTCGCTGCTTCGGCCCATGATCATTTCCAAGATCCACCGCGCCACCGTGACGCAGGCGGACCTTCACTACGTCGGCTCGATCACGATCGACGCCGCCCTGATGGAGGCCGCGGACCTGCTGCCCGGCCAGCAGGTGGATGTGGTCGACGTGACGAACGGCGCCCGCCTCACCACGTATGCGATCCCCGGGGAGGCGCGCTCCGGTCAGCTGTGCATCAACGGCGCGGCGGCCCACCTGGTCCACCCGGGAGACATGGTCATCATCATGGCGTACGGCATGTTGGCCGACGCCGAGGCACGGACCCACGAGCCGGAGGTGGTGTTCGTGGACGAGAAGAACGCGATCGTGTCCGTCGGCCACGAACCCGGCGACGTCCCGGACGGCGGGCCGCTCGAGCGGTCCGGCCTGCGCCTGGAGTCGTTCCGCATCAAGGGATGGGACGCGTACAGGGAATGAGCTTCGCGCGGCGCCTCGTCGCGCCTGAGCCCGGGTGGTTCACCGAGGCGGATGTGGTGGTGGTCGGCTCCGGCGTCGCGGGCCTCTCCGCCGCGCTCGAGCTCCGCTCCAAGGTTGACCGCGTCCTCATCGTCACCAAGGGCGTCCTCGCGTCCGGCTCCACGGTGTGGGCCCAGGGGGGCATCGCGGCAGCGCTCGACCCAGACGACACCCCCGACGCGCACCTGAAGGACACCCTCGTCGCCGGCGCCGGGCTCTGCAGCGTCCCCGCCGTCGAGGTACTGGTCAACGAGGGTCCCGGGCGCGTGCGCGAGCTGATGGAGCTGGGCGCGCACTTCGACCGGGGAACGAACGGGGACATCTCGCTGACCCGCGAGGGCGGGCACCACGCGGACCGCATCGTCCACGCGGGGGGCGACGCGACGGGCGCCGAGGTCTCCCGGGCCCTGGTCGCCCAGCTCGAGGCCGTCCGCAACGATCCCGGGATCGAGGTGATCGAGCAGGCGCAGGTCGTCGACCTTCTGACCTCGGCGCCGGACGACGACGGCAGGCCGGGTCCCATCTGCGGCGCGACTCTCCACGTCATCGGGCAGGGGAGCAGGGACGGCATCGGCGCCGTCCTCGCCAAGGCCGTCATCCTCGCGACCGGGGGGATCGGGCAGGTCTTCATGTCGTCCACCAACCCGCCGTCGGCCACCGGTGACGGCATCGCGATGTCGCTTCGCGCGGGCGCGGCCGTGGGCGACATCGAGTTCGTGCAGTTCCACCCGACCGTGCTGTGGCTCGGGTCGGGAACGCGCGGGCAGCTTCCCCTCATCTCCGAGGCGGTGCGGGGCGAGGGCGCGCTCCTGCTCAACGCCGACGGGCGCCGCTTCATGCAGGACGTCCACCCGATGGCCGAGCTGGCGCCCCGGGACGTCGTCTCGCACGCCATCGTGGAGCAGATCGCGCTCACCGGCGTCGACCACGTGTACCTGGACGCCAGGGCCATGAGCGAGGACTTCGTCGCGAAGCGATTCCCCACCATCCAGGAGGCGCTCGCGAAGCACGGCCTCAGCCTCGCGCACGACCTGATCCCCGTCGCGCCCGCCCAGCACTTCCACTCCGGCGGGGTGCTGACGGACCTTGTGGGCCGCTCGTCGCTCGACGGCCTCTACGCCGCCGGGGAGGCGGCGTGCACGGGCGTGCACGGCGCGAACCGGCTCGCCTCCAACTCCCTTCTTGAGGGCCTCGTGTACGCGCACCGGGCCGCCCGTGACGCGGCCGACCGGGTGCGCGACGGCGACCTCATCCAGCGCGAGCCGGAGCAGCGCCCGGGGACGGCGGGGCTCCTCCCCGCGACGCAGCGCGCGGCGATCCAGCGACTCACGCACGCGGGAGCGGGGCCGGTGCGCGACGCGGACGGGCTGCGCGCCGCGTGGAAGGAGCTCAAGGAGATCCGCAGGCCGGGGCGCTTCGCCGACCCGAGCGTCGACGTCACGCCGCAGGTCGCCGAGTGGGAGACCACCAACGTGGCGCAGACCGCCGGGGCGCTCATCGCGACGGCCCGGGAGCGCGCGGAGAGCCGCGGCGGGCACTTCCGGCGTGACTTCCCGGAGACGAACGACGCCGAGTGGGCGGTGAGGCTCGCGGTGACCTACGACGCCGACCACAAACTCCACATCGAGCGCGCACCGCTTGAGCGAAGCTGACGCTGGTCCAACGTCTTTGACTCCCGACTCGTCGCGACCTGAGGGGTAGCGCGCCGCAGGGACTCAGTTGCCGTCACGCGATCTCACTTGCTGACTCCATCCACTGTCGGGCTTCATTTCGACTCTTCCCGAAGGATCCGGAGCCGCGCTTCGCGCCCCGGTATCGGCTCGATGTTCAAAGAGATGCCGCGCGATGCCATAACAGCCAAGCTGTCGGCGGTTAGCCTTACTGCGCCGTCATCAAATGTCGGATGGACGACCAGTTCGGACGGTTCGTGATCCGCGGTTGACCCCTCCGCCTCGAGGAGGTCGCGAAGGTCACGGTGAGTCCGCGTCTTCTTGGACGCACGCGCAAGGCTCCCGAGAACCTGGGCGGATTCGAAGAGACGGAACGTCGCGCGCCCGGGCCGCTTCGACAGAGAGCTCATGCTTTCGCTCGGCGCGAGAAGGACGGCGAGCGTGGAATCGGGCCAGTCGGAAGGCAGCGATCGATGAGGAACCTCGCTGGCGGCGACGCCCAGGCGGGCGTCGCGGCGAAGATCATCTACCAGTCCGTCGGGATACATGGGCTGGGGAGCGAGCGCCTGGACACGGAGAGCCTGGCAGATTCGGGATAGGGGCAGGAGATCCGACGCCTCAACCCGAATCGCAGGCCGGCCCGCATCCACATCGACATCCACAATGAATTCGGTTGCGACCTTCGCGCGTCCGGAGGTTTGGCTGGATGCCCACTCGCGGGCCTCTTCGAGAAGGATCTTGGCAGGAACCCGGTTGGTGGCAGGGTTGACGTGGTTGACGCCATAGTCGAGGGCGAGGTGAACGACGCGAAAGTCATCCGAAGCCTCGTCGTCGACCCCCTCGGGATCTTCCTCAGTCCACTCAGTGAAGAAGAGCCCCTGACGCACGAGCTTGCCCACGTGGACCACAACTCCTTCCGTTGTCGTCGTTCGCCCACGATCCCGTGGGCGAACGGCGCTATTGCGCTATTGTGCTGGCGCGGTGGCCGGGCCCGGTACTACCCCCAGAACCATGAGCGTCGCCGACAAGACGCCGAGCCAGAATCCCGTCTTCTGTTCTTGCGTTGGTGGGTTGACGACGATGGTGGGAGCGTTCGCACCAGACGCGATTCCATCGACAATCGGGACTGCCCCCGGTTCGATGCGGCTGACCTTGTCATACGAATACACCGCCGACGTCGTCACGTCACCACTGCCAGCGTCACCCGTGGTCGTGTCCACCCGGGTCGGGTTACCCCGACTGTCCCGCGTGATCTCATACAACTCAAGAGCCGTCTCGTCGGTGTAGTGCACCAGCAGCGCCAACTGCCCCGCCGGGTCGTACTCTGCGTAGGTCTCCACCGACGGCAGACTGCCCGTTCCCGACGGGGCCACGTCCGTGCGCACGCCCACACTGTCCGGGAGCCACTTGTCACTCCCTTCAGGTCGCCGAGCGCAGTGCAGCGCCCGCACCGACCCCGGCGCGGGTACTCGCGGGTCGCCAACAAGACTCGCGCGATACCCAAGTGACGACGGCTTGCGTCGAGCGAGGCCCAACCGATCGACGCTTGCCTAGGACGGACACGTCCCCGTGTCCGTCGACAACACGAACGACCGCTCCGGATCCTCGAAGCTGTACCACTGGTTGTAAACCGAATCGTCGGAAGCCAGCGCGACAATGACGAATCCATCCGCCGACTTCATTAGGGTCGCTGAGATGCTCGCACCAGGCGCGACCACGTCGCCGAACTCGCTTGCTTCGCCGCGCGCAAAGTCGTCCGGGAACGGAAATGGCGCCTCCTCGATTGAGATCGTCAGTGCCGCGTCACAACCGTTCTCGACAGCGACCAACTCGTCGCTCGGATCACACCCGGCGAGCATCAGAACGGAAATCGGTACAACACCGAAGATCGCGAGAGCGCGGAGCGCGGGCCTCAGCCCACCGAGGCGTGATCGCGACTTGGGATTGGCTCTCATAGTCCACAACCTATCCACAACTCAGGTCAGTGTAGCTAGTCGTCCAATAGACGTCTTTCACGGTCTCGGGAAGGAGTCGCGGCCCGGTTGTGCCTGACTCCTCTCCTCCATCATCAATCCAAGCCGAGAGGGCGTCCTTGCTGTGGTCGATCGCGGTCTTCTCGAGCCAGTTTCCGCCGTGGAGGCCTCCGTGGAAGATCCCAGCAACTGCCCCCTTCACGTAGTCATTCAGGAACCGTTCGGCGCCGACGTCAACGTAGTCGATGAGGTGCGTGTACTCGTGGAATTGCAGCCATGCTTGGGGCTTCTTCGTCTCGAAGAGGATCACGCGCCCGAACGTGATGTTGTTCTCGCCTTGCCCAAGTTGAGAGACTCCTGTGACGCACACGGCGTAGAGACCGCAGATCGGCCCGCCGACGTAGGTGTGTCCGCCGTGCGAGTAGCCGTATGCCAGGGCGTCTTGTTCAAGACCGAGATTATGCGGATCGTTCCAATGGGACCACGACGAGGGCTGCGCTTGAAGGTCTTGCCAAATGTAGACCCCGTACTCGACGTCCGACTGGAACCATTCTGGGCCGTAGTCGTGGCCCGCATGAGTGTAGGGGAAGCGAGCCGGGTCTTGCCCACAACTCGTGTAGTCCGCAGTTTCGCTAGACGGCGGCGTGTACGAGGACGACCCGCCCGATCCGTAGCTCCCGCCGCCCGCGTAGCCATATGGACTAGTTGCGGTCAATCCGCTGACGTCGGTGAACATGAGCGGGTTGTTGAACGCGTAGGAGTACCCGGCGACATACGGCATGCCGGTAGGCACGGCGACGGGGTCGGTGGCGGTGAAGCGGCCGCTGGTGGGGTCGTAGTCGCGGGCCCGCATGTCATACAACCCGGTCGCGGCGTCCAGGTACTGTCCCGCGAACCCGACCGCGGCGTCGGCCAGGGCCCCGGTCGCCGGTAGCCGTTCCACACCGAACGCGTTCATGGTGCGGGTGCCCGACACGGTGTCCCCGGTGGTGGACACCGTGGCGATGGTGTTGGCGAACGGGTCGGACAGCAGCCACGAGCTCGCGCCGTTCGTGGTTTGCGCCAGCGACGCCCCCGTGGAGGATGTTGGGTCCGCCAGCCACGACGTCGCCAGCGTGCCAGTGGAGTCGTATTCGCCGATGCGCATCGGCAAAGCAGACAGGTCGTCCCACGCCCACGAGGCGTCCAGCACCCCGTCGATGCTGCGGGACGTGCGGTTCCCGGACGCGTCGTGGGTGTAGTCCACGGTGGTGCCGTCCTCCAACGTCAGCGAAACCAACTCGTCCGTCAGATCCGTGACATAGGTTGCGGGTGCCCGACGGGGTCGTGGAGGTCGCCAACGCACCGTTATCGGTCCACGTGTTCGTCACCGTCGCCACCCCATCCACCGCCTCGGTCAACAACTGGTCCGCGGCGTCATAGGCGTAAGCGGTCACCTGGGTCGTGACCCGATTGCCGTCCACGGTCCGCACCGACTGCGTGGCACGGTTACCCACCTTGTCGTAGGTGTAGGACGTCTTGGGCGACTTCGCCGTGCACGCATCCCCCGACGTCGGGTAACACTCCGTCCTCATGCGGCTGACCTTGTCATACGAATACAACGCCGACGTCGTCACGTCAGCCCGTCGTCGTGTCCACCCGGGTCGGGTTACCCCGACTGTCCCGCGTGATCTCATACAACTCAAGATCCGCCTCGTCCGTGTAGTGCACCAACAGCGCCAACTGCCCCGCCGGGTCGTACTCGCGTAGGTCTCCACCGACGACGTCGGAACCGGCCCAGCCTGCCCCTGACGCGACACCCCCCACACCCGCCCCGACGGGTCATACCCATACGTGACCGTCGGCAGATCTCCCGTTCCCGACGGCGCCACCTGCGTCAACTCACCCACACTGTTGTAGCTGTAGGCCACGGACAGGCCCGTCGACCACGACGCACCCGACAGGCGACCGGCCGACGTATAGGAATAGTTCGCCTCGGACCCACCAGGCCCCGTCCGCACCACCGACGTCGTGCGACCCGCGTCGTCATAGGTGTACGCACTCGACGCCACCACCTCCGCATCCCGCACACGCGCCGCCGTCACCACACGCCCCGCCGGACTGTAGTCATACGTGAACCCCGCCGTGTCGTCGGAGAACGATCGTCGCCACCGGTCGGTTCGCCGCGTCGTACGCGTACGACACGATTCCATCCGTCGGGTCGCCCGCCGTCGCCGTGCCCGAAGGCTTCACCACCTCGGTCACGTTCCCCACCGCGTCATACGACATGGTCGTCACGCGGCCCAGCGGATCCGTCTGAGTGAGCACGCGACCGAGCGCGTCGTACGTGTACAACGTCTCCCGGCCCAGGGGGTCCACCCGCCTGGTGAGGTTGCCAACCCGGTCATAGCGGTACCGCGTCCTGCCCTCGCCCGGCGCCCTGACCGACGTGGTCCAACCCACCGCGTTGTAGGTCGTCGTGGTGACGTTCCCCGCCGGGTCCGTGACCGTGACGGGGCGCCCGTTGGCGTCGTACTCCGGTGGTCACCGTGCGACCCGAGCGGGTCGGTGGAGGTGACGGGACGCCCGTCGGCGTCGTACGTCACCGTCGTGGTGAATGTCCGCCGGGTCGGCGCCGGGCACGTTCCCGCGCGGGTCGACCGTGGAGGTCACGTGGCCGTCGTCGTCGTACGTGTACGTCGTGACGGTCTTCCGAGTAGCCAAAGTCCTCTTCCGCGCCGGGCACGGGCCTTGGCCTGTTCGATGAGCTGGCCGGCCAGGTCGTAGGCGTATTTGGTATAGACCCCGTCGGAGTCGATGGTCTGGGCTGGACCTTCCCATGGCGTCGTAGAACGTCTGCTGGAATCCCCCGAGGCATTCGTCACCGCCGCCACGTGCCCGCGACGGTCGTACGTGGTGGTCTGCGTCACGCCGTCGGGGTCCGTGGTCGAGATCAACTGGCCCACGACGTCGTAGGTGTACGAGGTGACGCCGCCGGTCGGGTCCGTCGTCGACGTCAGCTGGCCCAGGGCGTCGTACGCCATGGTGGTGGCGCGCCCGAGCGCATCGGTGGTGCCCGTCAAGCGTCCCGCGTCGTCGTAGGCGTAGGTGGTGACCGCACCGAGGGCGTCGGTGGTGGTCTCGACGCGGCCCGCACGGTCGTACGACGTCCTGGTGTTGTTCCCGGCGGCGTCCTTGGTCCGGATGAGGCGGTCGGACCTGTCGTAGAAGTACCTCGTGGGGCGCCCGAGCGCGTCGGTGGTCTTGATCAAGCGGCCAGCCTCGTCGTACGTGTTGGTCGTGACCGCGCCCATCGCGTCGGTGACCGTCAACATCCGGCCGGCCGCATCGTAGGTGTAGCTGGTGACCGCGCCGCGACGGGCTGGTGGTCGAGGTGCGCCGGTGCGCCGCATCGTAGGTTGACGTGGTGGTCCGACCGCCGGGCGTGGTCGTGGAGACCAGGTCACCCGCCGCGTCGTACGTGTAGGTCGTGGTCCGGCGCAGCGCGTCGGTCGAGGTGGCGAGCAGGTTCGCCGGCGCCCCGTCGGCACCCGTGGTGTAGGTGTACAGTGCTGGTCCCACCGTCGGGGTTGCTGACCGAGGTGACCAGACCAGCCGCGTTGTACGTGTACGAGGTGGTGTATCCGTCGGCGTCGGTGTAGCTCGTGACGTGGTCGGCGTCGTCGTACGTCCATGCTCGGTGTAGTACAGCGGCGCGGGGGCGACCCGCAGGCACCGAGCCGGTCGCGGTCGTCATACTCGCATGCGGTAGAGGCGGTTCGCGGCGTCCACCGTTGCCGGCCGCGTTGTTGTCGTCGTCGTACAACTGCTCGACGACCTCGCCGTTGCCATCGATCTGCTTGACGAGGTTGAGGTTGTTGTAGACGTCGATGCGGACCTTGCCCGTCGGGTCGGTGATGGTCGCGGTCTGCGTCGCCTCGTCCCACGCGAACGTGGTCTTCGCGCCCGTCTCGTCGCGCTGGCTGATGATGCGCCCCGCCGCGTTGTACGTGTTGCGTGCGCTGACGTGCCCCAGCGGGTCGGTGATGCTCGCCAGGCCGCCCGTGGTCGCGTACCCGTACGTCGTCGTGGTCCCGTCGACGGCGGTCACCCCGGTCAGCCGCTTCGCGCCCGCCGTGTCCGTGTAGGCGTAGCCCACGGACGCGGCCGTCGGACGTGGTCGCCGAGACGATCCTCGCGTCGGCCCCAGTGGCACCATCCCACCCGAACGTGAGGGTCTGACCCAGCGCGTCGGTGATCGTCGTCAACGCACCGGCGGAGTAGGTCAACGTCAGGCCCTGGCCGCGCTCGTCCGCCGCCGCGACGAGCACGCCGGCGGCATCGAAGGTCATCGTGTCGCCGGAAAGGTTGCGCATGACGTGGGTTCCGTCCGGACCGTCGGACAGGGTCGCCGAAACCGCAGGGTCGATGGGCGCGTACCCGCCACCGACGAGCGCGCCGAAGCGCGTGCGCGTCCCGGAGCCGTCGGTGAAGACCAGCTCGCCGGCCTCGTTCTCCACGAGCGAGGCGCCATAGGCATACGACCACCCGGGGCCGAAGGCTCCCGAGGCCGTGTCCAGAGAGTTGTACGTGCGCCTGAGGTTGATCGATTCCCCGACGCTCGCCACGCTCACGTCGCCGAACTGCTCCGTGAGGCCGCCGGTCGCCGTGTTCACGGGGTCCGCGGCCATGGCCTGGTTGCCAGACGAGTGACCCGCCCAACAGTCGCAGCCGAAGGTCTGGTCAGCGGTCAAGCGGGCGAGGTACCGGGTATCCCGAGTAGACCAGGCTCAGCAGCGGGAGGTCGATTCTGGGCGCCCGTCGCGGCGTCAATGGAGAAGCCCACGAGCGATCCCGTGTGGCCGTTGCCCGTCACCGCGGCGCCGCACGGTGTCGGTGACGTCGGCCTTCCAGCCCACTCCCTCCTCGGTGGGGAACGACTCCAGGCCGTACGGCGAGCCACAGCGGGCGGCGGCCAGGTCCGCGCCCGTGCTTCCGGGCGCCAACGTCGAGCACAGCGACCGGACGATCGGGCCGGGTTCGTACTGCCAGCCGTAGAGCACTGCCGAGGCGACCTGACGGTCGGCGAGGACGCTGACATCCGCGCCGACATAGGCGAGGAAATTGGTGTACGTGGCAGGCTCACCCTCGTCGGTGATGGGGTCCTGCACGGGGCCGACCGTCACCTTGCCGTCGACCGGATCGGCGAGCGAGCACGGACCGCCCTCGCAGTCGGTCGCGCCCGCGGGCGCGAATGCGATGGAGAGGCGGTCGTCCTCCGCGTCGCCTTTCTCCTCCCACGCTTCGTCCGTCCACTCGATCGCCGGGTCGAGGACCAGCGGGTAGGAGGCCGTCGCAGCCCACGACGCGTCGACGCTCAGATCAATCGCATATCCGTCGTCCGTGACCGAGACCTGTTGGTGTGCGCTCCCGGGCGCACCGCTTCGCCCGTCGGCCTGGGCCCACGCGGCCGGTGCGGGCAACTCGATCCCGGTTGCATAGGCGACGGCCGAGGAGAACGTCCACGACTCCCCCGCGCCCTCGGTCGGGTCGCCAAGGGTGTGCCCCGGGTCCGTGATGATGAATCGGAAGGCCGATGCGGCGTGCTCGTCGGCCAGCACCACGTGCTTGCCGATGCGCCCGCCGTCGGTGCGGAACTCCAAGTCGACGCCGGGGAACACCCCGGGGTAGGTGATGACGCCGTCGGTGAGCGTGGGCGTGTTGACAGTCGCGCCCTCGAGTCCAAACATCACCGGCCCGCTGACGGTGTCAATGGTGACCAGGGCGTCGGCGGTGAGGCCGAAGTGCACCGGGTTTGCCAGTTCGAGGGCCTCAAACGGGTAGTAGCCGGAGCCGGCGGTGATCGTCGCGTCGATGGGCGACCACCCGTCGGAGTTCCGCTTGAAGGCCGGGTGGGCGAATAGATCCAGGGTCGTCTGGCCATCCACGGTCACCGAGTGACTCGAGGGAGTCCAGGACTCCATGCGCGCGGTCGGGACCGGCGGCGACGTGGGCGTCTGTGCGACGGCTCCAGCCGCGCCGGCGACGGTGCCCGAGGGCGCGGCGGCGGCGGTAGGGGGTTCGGGAGTTTGCGGCTCCGCGACCGCGGGTGTCGCCGTGACCACGCCCTGGCTGACCGCGACGGTCGCAAGGACGGCGACGCACCTGCGGAACGCATGTGTCAGGCCGCGCGGCGATGAGTGAAGTGCGGCACGCCGCACGTGTGGGTTCGCAGTCGTCGGACGCATGGCGTCAGTCCCCTCAGAAGGATCGCTCCCCCATGAGCGACCTAGCGGCAGGCTAGCACCGGGACGCCGCCGCCGCAGGGTGAGGAGATTCGCGAGCGGCGGCTATCCCCAGACGCCGCGCGCTACGCCGAGACGAGGTGCAGGTTCGCCTCCGAGGCGGCGAGGGTCATGAGCCCGCCGGAGAGGTTGGCCGAGTCGAAGCCCTCCTGCGCGAGGACGCGGTGGGCCAGGTAGGAGCGGAATCCGCTCGCGCAGTGGACGCGCACGGGACGCCCGCCCGCCGCGGCGCGGATCTCCTCGAGCCGCTCGCGAACCTCGGTATGCGGCACGTTGACCGCCTCCGGAAGGTGGCCGCGCGCGTATTCGGCGGGCGAACGGACGTCGAGGATGAGCGCGTTCTCGCGGGCCCACGGCAGGTCCGCCCCGTGCCAGAGCGCGAGCGTGCCGTCCAGGATGTTCTGCATCATGAAGCCGAGCATGTTCACCGGGTCCTTCGCCGAGCCGTACGGCGGGGCGTACGAGAGCTCGAGCTCCGCGAGGTCGTCGGCGCCCATGCCCGCCCGGAGCGCGGTGGCGAGGACGTCGACGCGCTTGTCGACGCCGTCGCGTCCCACGGCCTGGGCTCCGAGGAGGCGCCCGTCCTTCGCGAAGAACGCGACGAGGTGGATGGCCTGGGCGCCGGGGAAGTAGCCCGCGTGGTTGCCGGGGTGGATGTGGACGGCCTCGTACTCGATGCCCGCGCGCTCGAGCTGGGCGGGCGTCGCGCCCGTCGTTGCAGCGGTGAGGGAGAAGACCCGGACGATCGCGGTTCCGAGGACGGGGAGCGCCTCGCGCGCGCGCCCGACGATGGCGTCGGCGGCGCGCCTGCCCTGCCTGTTCGCGGGCCCGGCGAGCGGGACGGGGCCGGCCTCGCCGGTGACGGCGTGGCGGACGGCGGTGGCGTCGCCCACGGCCCAGATGGCGGGGTCGCTCGTGCGCTGGGAGCCGTCGACGACGATCGCGCCGCGCTCGTCGACCTCGAGGCCCGCTGCCACGGCGAGGGTGGACTCCGGCCGGACGCCGATGGCGGCCACGACGATGTCGGCTGGGAGGGTCGCGCCGTCGGCGAGTTCGACGGTCACGCCCGTGGCGGCCGGCGTGATCGCGCTCGCCGACACGCCCGCGTGCACCCGCACGCCGTGGGTGGCGAGCTCCGCCTCGACCAGGTGGGCGAGTTCCGGCGCGAGGATCGGGAGGACCCGGGGGGCGGCCTCGACGATGGCGACGTCGAGCCCGCGCCCGCGAAGCGCCTCGGCGGCCTCGATGCCGATGAATCCGGCGCCGAGCACCACGGCCGTCCGCGCGGTGCCTGCCCGCTCCGCGAGCGCGACCGCCTCGTCGACGGTGCGGAGGTGGCTCACGGCGGGGTGGTCGATCCCGGGGATGGGGGGCAGGAAGGCGTGCGCGCCGGGCGAGAGGACCAGGGCGTCGTACGCGAGGGTGTCGACGCCGTCGGGGGTGAGGACGGTGACCTCGCGCGCGGCCGGGTCGATCGCGGTGACCTCGTGCATGACGCGCACGTCGAGGTCGAGCGTCGCGCGAAGGCTCGCGGGCGTGTGGAGCAGCAGGTCGCCGGGCCGGGAAATCTCCCCGCCCACGTGGTACGGAAGTCCGCAGTTCGCGAACGAGACGTACGGGCCCTTCTCGAGGACGATGATCTCGGCCTTCTCGTCGAGCCTCCTGGCGCGCGCGGCGGCGCTCATGCCGCCAGCGACTCCGCCGACAATGATGATGCGCATGGGTCCTCCTTGTTCGACCAAGGAAGAATAGCAGATACCCCAGGGGGTATATGGGTCCAGGGTCCCGAGTCGCCGGGAATTCGCGCCGGGCGAAACTAGGCGAGCGAGAGGAACATCTTCTCCAGGCGCGCCCGCGCGTCCTTCGCGTCCTCGCCCGCGGTCATGCACTGCTCGAGCCCCGCGCTGATGAGGGCGAACCCCGCGCGATCGATCGCCTTCGACGCCGCGGCGAGTTGCGTGACGATGTCCCCGCAGTCGCGACCCTCCTCGAGCATCCTCAGGACGCCGTCGATCTGACCCCTGGCGCGCTTGAGCCTGTTCGCCACGGGCTCGATGTCCTGCTCGGTGAGGTGGAGCTGGTCCATGGGGACGATTCCCTTCTCCGGCGCCCGCAGGCCGCGGGACATCGCCAGAATACCCCCCAAGGTACGACGGAGCACCCTCCCCGGTTGCGCTTCGGCCCCGAGGCGACACAATGGGCGGGTGACGATGCCGGAGACCCTGCCCCAGGAAGCGCCGCTCGACGAGCAGTGGCTCGCCGAGACGGTCAGGCGCGCCCTCGACGAGGACCTCGGCGGCGACCCCGGGCGGGACGTCACCACCCAAGCGACCATCCCCGACACGGCGATCGTCACGGGCGAGCTGGTCGCGCGCGAGGCGGGAACGCTCGCCGGAACCCCGATCGTCGCCGAGGTGCTGCGCCAGGTCGCCGATCGATGGGGACTCGACCAGCCCCGCGTCGTCGTCGCGCGCCGGGACGGCCAGGCCGTCGGACCGGACGACGTCATCGCCGAGATCGCGGGCCCGGGCCACGTCGTCCTCACCGGCGAGCGCGTCATCCTCAACCTTCTGAGCCGCGCCTCCGGCGTCGCGACCCACACGCGGCGCTGGGCCGACGCCCTTGAGGGCACCCAGGCGCGGGTCCTCGACACGCGCAAGACCACCCCGCTCCTCAGGGAGCTGGAGAAGTACGCGGTCCGATGCGGCGGGGGCGTCAACAAGCGCATGGGGCTCTACGACGTCGCGATGATCAAGGACAACCACGTCATCGCCGCCGGGGGAGTGGCGAAGGCGATACGCGCCGTGCGCGAGCGATTCCCCGACGTCGGCATTCAGGTCGAGGTCGAGCGGCTCGCCCAGGCGCACGAGGCCGTCGACGCCGGCGCCCGCTACCTCCTGCTCGACAACATGTCCGACCCCGCGATGGCCGAGGTGGTCCGGGAGATCCGGGCGCGCGAGGGCGAGGTCGGGAAGGTCGAGCTCGAGGCCACGGGGGGCCTGACGCTGGAGCGCGCCCCGTCGGTCGCCGCCACGGGCGTGGACTACCTCTCCGTCGGCGCCCTGACGCACTCGTCCCCGGGGCTCGACATCGCGCTGGATCTTCACTAGGCCGCGCGTCGCGGCGTGCGCGTCGTCCGCGCGGCGCGCCCCGGTAGCCTAGGGGCGTGACCGACGAGCCCGACGCCCCCGACGTTCCCGAGCAGATGCGCGTGCGCCGCGACAAGCGCGAACGCCTGCTCGCCGCCGGCCGCGACCCCTACCCCGTCTCCGTGCCGCGCACCCACGCGATCGCCCAGGTGAAGGCGGCGTACGACGGACTTGAGGCCGGGGCGGAAACGGACGACGTCGTCGGCGTGGCGGGGCGCGTCGTCTTCCTTCGCGACACGGGCAAGCTCGTCTTCGCCGCGGTCCAGGACGGCGAGGGCGAGCGGCTTCAGATCATGCTGAGCGAGGCCCAGGTGGGGGAGGCCTCCCTCTCCGCCTTCAAGGCGGACGTCGACCTCGGCGACCACCTCTTCGCCAAGGGCCGCGCGATCAAGTCCAAGCGCGGCGAGGTCTCGGTCTTCGCCGACGACTGGGCCCTGGCGGCCAAGGCCCTGCGCCCGCTTCCCGTCCTCCACAAGGAGCTCTCGGAGGAGTCCCGCGTCCGCCAGCGCTACGTCGACCTCATCGCGCGGCCCCTCGCGCGCGACACCGCGAGACGGCGGGCCGGGGTCGTGCGCTCGCTGCGGGAGTCGCTCCACGAGCGCGGCTTCATCGAGGTGGAGACCCCGATGCTTCAGACGCAGCCGGGGGGCGCGACGGCGCGACCGTTCGTCACCCACATGAATGCGTTCGACCTCGACCTCTATATGCGCATCGCCCCGGAACTCTTTCTCAAGCGCGCCGTCGTCGGCGGAATCGAAAAGGTCTTCGAGATCAACCGGAATTTCCGCAACGAGGGCGCGGATTCCTCGCATTCCCCGGAGTTTGCGATGCTCGAGGCCTACGAGGCATACGGCGACTACGACACGATGGCCGTCATCACCCGCGAGCTCGTCCAGGGAGCCGCCACCGACGTGTTCGGCGGCACGACCCTCGAGCTCGCCGACGGGACCACATACGACGTCGGCGGCGAGTGGGCGACGCTGACGCTCTACGGCTCGCTCTCCGATGCCCTGGGCTCGGACGTCACGCCCGAGACGCCGGTCGCCAAGCTCCAGGCGTGGTGCGACGCCGCCGAGATCTCCGTGGACCCCAAGCGCGCGAGCCACGGCAAGCTCGTCGAGGCCCTCTGGGAGCACCACGTGGGGGATGGGCTCCACGCGCCCACCTTCGTCCGCGACTTCCCCGTCGAGACCTCGCCCCTCACGCGGGACCACCGAACCGTCCCTGGCGTCGTCGAGAAGTGGGACCTGTACGTACGGGGATTCGAGCTCGCCACCGCCTATTCCGAACTCGTGGACCCCGTCATTCAGCGCGCGCGGTTCGAGGAGCAGGCGCGCCTCGCCGCCGCCGGCGACGACGAGGCGATGCGGGTCGACGACGACTTCCTGACCGCCATGGAGTACGCGATGCCGCCGTCCGGCGGGATGGGGATGGGGATCGACCGGCTCCTCATGGCGCTCACCGGGCTCGGGATCCGCGACACCATCCTGTTCCCGCTCGTCAAGCCATCAGAGGAGGTGGCGCCGTGAGCGGAGCCGCAACGATCGTCGCGGGAGTCCTGCCGTCCATCGGCCTCGGGCTGCTGTTCTGGTACGCGATGCGGGCGATCGTCCGCGCCGACCGAAACGAGCGCGCGGCGGAGGCGAGGCTCGACGCCGCCGACGACAAGGCGTGAGCGGACGACGCCGCGGACGACAACGCGGTGCAGGTCGGTTTGCGCGGGGCAATTTCCCCAGCGGGGGCCCCGTTCTTTGACGCCCGGCAGGGGCCGTGACATGCTGAGAATGAGCGAAAGGGTTGGCGATGGCGCAGAAGGTTCAGGTCGTTCTTATCGACGATATTGATGGTTCGGACGCGGACGAAACCGTGTCGTTTTCGCTCGACGGAGCGAATTACGAGATTGACCTGACGAGCCGCCGCGCGGCCGATCTCCGCGCCGCTCTCGAGCCGTGGATCGCGCACGCCCGTCGCGCGAACGCGCGCCCGTCGCGCGCCTCCCGCCGATCGAACAGCGACGTTCAGGCCATTCGCGCCTGGGCGCGCAGCCACGGGCATGCCGTCAACGAGCGCGGGCGCATCTCCGCCGATCTGCGCGCCGCGTACGAGGCGGCCAACCGCTAGACGGCCCCGTCCCTCGTCCGCCGCGTTTTCGCCCAAGGAATCCGATGTCCGAGACGTGGTGGTGGGGCACCTACCCCGAGGCCGGCGCCGACACCCCCGCCGGCGCGGGCGAGGGCATCTGGGTCATGTCGCCCGAGGGACCGGCGCTCCTCGCCCTCGAGCTTCCCGCGCCGTCGTTCGTCGTCGTCCACCCCGACCTTCCGCTCCTGTACGCGGTGACGGAGGAGCCGGAGTCGCACCTCGTCTGCATCGACGTCGCGGACCCCGCCCACCCCGTCGTGCTCGACCGCGTCCCGACGGGCGGTTCCGAGGCGTGCCACGTCCTCCTCGCCCCCGACACGCTCGCCGCATACGTGTCGCACTACGCGACGGGCGAACTCGCCGTCGTCCCCCTCCTCGCCGACGGGCGGATCGCGACGCCGGGGCCGAGCCAGCTCCTCCCGGGCTCCGGCTCAGGACCCGTGCCGCGCCGACAGACGGGACCGCGCGCCCACTTCGCCGGGTACGCGCCCAGCGGGTCGGTCGTCCTGGTCGCCGACCTCGGCGCCGACGTCCTGCGGCGCTACGACGTCGCGGCCGACGGATCGCTCCGGGACGCCGGGACGGCCGCGCGGCTCGCCCCGGGCTCCGGCCCGCGCCACTTCGCGGTCAGGGACGACTACCTCTACGTCACGTGCGAGCTCGACCACACCGTCAAGACGTTCCGCTGGGACGCGGTGGCCCGCGAGGCCACCCTCCTGGACTCCACGCCGTCGACCACCGCGCCCCTGCGCTCGGGCGACACGGTCTACGAGGCGCACGCGCTCGTCGTCGCCGGGGTCCTGCTCGCCTCCGTGCGCGGGTGCGACGTGATCTCGGTGTTCGACCTTGGCGACGACGGCATCCCCACCCTGCGCGGTTCGTTCGACTCCGGCGGCACGTTCCCCCGGTACTTCGCCGTGACGGGGGAGACGTTCGTCGTCGGCAACGAGACGTCCCACACGGCGTGCGTCTTCGACCTCGCCGACGTCCTGGGACTCGCGGCGGAGGAGGAGCCGGGCGCGATCGCCCAGCTTCCGCACCGGTCGGTCGCGATCGCCAGCCCCGCGTGCGTCGCGTTCGGGTGACGCCGGTGGGACCTTCGGCGCCCGCACGCTCCGCGGGGGCCTCCTAGGATGGACCCATGACGTACACACTCGTGCTGCTCCGCCACGGCGAGAGCGAATGGAATGCCAAGAACCTCTTCTGCGGTTGGGTGGATGTTGACCTGAGCGAGAAGGGCTACGCGGAGGCGGGCAACGCCGGCAAGCTGCTCAAGGAAAAGGGCGTCCTCCCGGACGTCGTCCACACCTCGGTGCTCCGCCGCGCGATCACCACCGCGAACCTCGCGCTCGACGCCGCGGACCGCCACTGGATCCCGGTCAAGCGCTCGTGGCGCCTCAACGAGCGCCACTACGGCGACCTCCAGGGCAAGAACAAGGCGGAGACCCTCGAGCAGTTCGGCGAGGAGCAGTTCATGCTGTGGCGCCGCTCCTACGACGTCCCGCCGCCGCCCATCGCGGACGACAGCCCGTACGCCACGGCGAGCGACCCCCGCTACGCGGGCGAGCCGGTCCCGAAGCACGAGTGCCTCAAGGACGTGCTCGCGCGCGCCCTCCCGTACTGGACGAGCGACATCGTCCCGGACCTCAAGGCGGGCAAGGTCGTGCTGATCGCCGCCCACGGCAACTCGCTCCGCTCGCTCGTCAAGTACCTCGACGACATCGACGACGAGACCATCGTCGGCCTCAACATCCCCACGGGCATCCCGCTCGTCTACCAGCTCGACGACGACCTCAAGCCGGTCGTCAAGGGCGGCGAGTACCTCGACCCCGAGGCCGCGGCCGCGGGCGCTGCGGCCGTCGCCGCGCAGGGGAAGAAGTAGCGCAGGGAGAGAAGTAACCGGCACGCACCGGTAACGGCGAAGGCGGGTCCCCTCGGGGGCCCGCCTTCTGCTTCGTCCGCCGCGCGCGGTCTAGATGGCGGAGCGGTCCCGGCCGGTGTCGCCGGTGACCAGGTAAACGATGCGTCGGGAGACGTTGACGGCGTGGTCGCCGAAGCGCTCGAAGAAGCGCGCGAGGAGCGCGACCTCGAGGGTCTCCTGGGTGTCTCCCTTGTAGTCCTTCGCGAGCAGCTTCGCGTACGCCTTCTCGTGGAGGTCGTCGAGGGTGTCGTCGTCGGACACGATCTGCGCCGCCACGTTGAGGTCTCGCGTCTTGAGGAGCTCGACGACGAGATCGGAGGCGTGGCGCGCGGCCTCGGCCATATCGGTGAAGATCTTGCGGTGCGACGCGGGGATGGGCGAGTCGGGGTAGGCGCGGCGCGCCGCCTCGGCGACGTGCTGCGCGAGGTCGCCCATGCGCTCGAGCCCCGCGGAGATGCGAAGGGACGTGACGAGCGTGCGAAGGTCGAGGCCCACCGGTTGCTGCTGCGCGATGAGCAAGACGCACCGCTCGTCGACCCGGTTCTCCAGCTTGTCGAGCGTGGCGTCGTCGGCGATGACGGACTGCGCGACCTCAAGGTCCTTGTTCGCGAGGGCGTCCGTCGCGCGGTGAATCGCGGCCTGGACGTGCTCGCTCATCTCGACGAGGTCGTCCGCGAGTTGGGAGAGCTCGGCGGTGAAGATGGTACGCATGAGGCTCCTTGTGGTTTGGCGTGCGTCTGCCCCCTAGTTTGACACCTCGCGGCGCGAGCGCACAGGCGTGAGCGGCGGGCGGCCGTGAACATTGGGTAAACGGTTCCCGGCGCCGTTACTGTGGGCGCATGACCCCCGACGTGGTGACGGCGCTGGTGATCGGAGGGCTCGCGGGAGCGGGAATCGTGGGCCTCGTCGTCCGATTCCGCAGGCGCCGCGAGGCGGTCTCCCTCACCCTCGTCCCCCACCGGACGCGCCAGGTCCTCGGCCTGTTGCAGGCGGGCACCATCGTCGTCACCCGCGACCGCCGAGCCGCCGCGAGCAACGCCCTGGCGACGGGAATGGGGCTCTCGCGGCCCGACGGCGCTTTGCTCGCGGATGTCGCCGACCTTGCCGAGAAGTCGTGGAGGGCAGGCGCCGCGGTCGAGGGCGAGGTCGCGGTCAAGCGGGGAGTCCTGGGCACGACGTCGACCGTCCACGTCCGCGCCACCCCCATCGACGACTCGCTCGCGCTCGTCATCGCGAACGATCACACCGAGCAGCGCGCCGCCGAGACGTCGAGACGCGAGTTCGCCGTCAACGTCTCCCACGAATTGAAGACGCCCGTCGGCGCGCTCGTGCTCCTCGCCGAGACGATCGAGGGCTCCGCGGACGATCCGGTCATGGTGCGCGAGTTCGCGGAGAAGATCGGCAAGGAATCCCGCAGGCTCTCCAAACTCATCCAGGAGATCATCGAGATCTCCCGCCTGCAGGGGACCGAGACCGTGGTGGACAAGCGCAAGGTCGATCTCGCCGACGCGGCGCGGGAGGCGGTCGACGCCGCGCAGCTCGTCGCTCACGCTCGGGGGATCGCGGTCACCATCGCCGCGGCTGGCCCGACGCCCGTCCTCGGCGACCGCGACCTCCTCGTGATGGCGATCCGCAACCTCATCGACAACGCCGTCGCGTACTCGGATGAGGGCCGGCGGGTGACGGTCTCCGTGGGACGCGACGGCGGCGTCGGGCGCGGTCTCGGTGATCGATCAGGGCATCGGGATCGCGGAGGCCGAGCAGGAGCGAATCTTCGAGCGCTTCTACCGCACCGATCCTGCGCGCTCGCGCGCCTCCGGCGGCACGGGCCTCGGCCTCAGCATCGTCAAGCACATCGCCGCGCAACACGAGGGGGATGTCCGGCTCTGGTCGAAGCTCGGCGTCGGTTCCACCTTCACCCTGAGGGTGCCCATTCACGGAAAGGCGGTGCGATCGTGAACCGCAAGCGAATCGCCTCGGGTGCTCGTCATCGAGGACGAGGAGTCGTACCGAGACTCGCTGCGCGTCCTCCTGACCCGGGAGGGCTTCATCGTCTCCCTCGCCGCGACCGGGCCCGAGGGCGTCGATGCCTTCGAGCGCTGGGGCGCCGACGTCGTGCTCCTTGACCTGATGCTTCCCGGGCTGAGCGGCGCGGGCGTCTTCAAGGCGATCCGCGAACGCTCGGATGTTCCGATCATCATGGTCACGGCCAAGGACGACCAGGTCGACAAGATCATCGGGCTGGAGCTCGGCGCCGACGACTACGTCACCAAGCCGTACTCCGGCAGGGAACTCGTCGCTCGCATCCGGTCCGTCCTTCGCCGCACGTCGGCGCCGCCCGCCGGAGCCCGAGGACGAGCCCGAGCGGCTGACGGTGTCCGGGCTCACGCTCGATCCCGAGCGGCTCACGCTCCTTCAAAACGGCGAGACCACCTCGCTGCCGCCCAAGGAGTTCGCGCTGCTCTACCTGCTCGCCGCCAACGCGGGACGGGTGCTGACGCGGCAGACCATCATCGACCGGGTGTGGGGCGTCGACTACTTCGGCGACACCAAGACGCTCGACGTCCACGTGAAGCGTCTGAGGAGCCGCATCGAGTCCGAGCCCGTCGGAGCCCGTTCTCCTCAAGACGGTGCGCGGGGTGGGCTACACGCTCGATCGCCTCGCCTGAGGCGTCCCGAGCGCATTCACCGAACGTTCACCCAACGTTCACGCCCACCCGCCGCTACGGTTACCTCGCCTCCGTAGCGTTCTAGGTATCCGGCAGATGCCGGTCATCGACATCAGAGAAGGATTCTCGACGTGAAGATTGCTACCCGCACCGCTGCCCTCGCCTCGGCGACGGCGCTGACCCTCGCCCTTGCTGCCTGCAGCTCGGGCGACGACACCACCACGACGTCCGGCTCCACCGGAACCGAGACCATGGCCCCCCTGTCCGGCGAGCTCGCCGGCGCGGGTTCCTCGGCGCAGGGCGCCGCGATGGACGCCTGGCGCGCGATGTTCCAGGACGCCAACCCCGACGTCACCGTGAGCTACGACCCGGTCGGTTCGGGCGGCGGCCGCACGGCGTTCCTCGACGGCTCGGTCGCCTTCGCCGGCTCCGACGCGCTCATGAGCGCCGACGAGTACGCCTCGGCGGTTGACCGCTGCGGCGCCGAGGGCGCCATTCACGTCCCGGTGTACATCTCCCCCATCGCGGTGGTGTTCAACCTCGACGGCATCGACGAGCTCAACATGACGCCCGACGTCATCGCCCAGATCTTCGACGGCAAGATCACCATGTGGAACGACCCCGCGATCGCGGCCGACAACGCTGGCGTCAGCCTTCCTGCTACCGCGATCACGGTCGTCCACCGCTCCGACGAGTCCGGCACGACGAGCAACTTCACCGACTACCTCGAGAAGGCGTCGTCGTCCTGGCCGTACAAGCACGGCGGCGAGTGGCCCAACAGCGTCGGCGAGGGTGGCGCGAAGACCTCCGGCGTCGTCGCCATCGTCGACGGCACCCAGGGCACCATCGGCTACGTCGACGCGTCGCAGGCCGGGACGTTCGGCACCGCCGCGATCAAGGTGGGCGACTCGTTCGTGTCGCTCTCGACCGAGGGCGCGGCGATCGCCGTCGCCGAGTCGAGCATCCAGGACGGCGCGAACGGCGAGCACGACCTCGCCTACAAGCTGGACCGCAACTCGACCGCCGCCGGCGCGTACCCGCTCGCGCTGGTCTCGTACCACATCCTGTGCGCGCACTACGCGGACGCCGCCACCGGCGAGCTCGTGGTCGCGTTCGAGAAGTACGTGGTCTCCTCCGAGGGCCAGAACGACGCGGCAGCGGCCGCCGGTTCGGCCCCGATCGGCGACAAGGTGGGGGCGCTCGCCCTCGCATCGATCGAGTCGATTAAGGTCGGCTAAGGCCCGACGACTAGACCGGTGGTGGGTTCATTCGTCAGGATGGACCCACCACCGGTTGCGTTCCCGGTGCACAACGACACCAGAGACGGAGATTCCCCGTGACCACGGCCGAGGACACCCCCTCCGCAACGGCATCCAGCCTCACCGAGGCTCGGTCGTCCTTCGCCAACGTCGTGTTCGAGCGGCTCTCCTCCGCGGCCGCCTCGCTCATCCTGATCACCCTCGCCGCCGTCGCGACCTTCCTCCTCGTGCGCGCGTGGCCGGCGATGACCTCGAGCGCCGCCGATCTCGCCGACAAGGTCGACTGGCTCGGAACGGACTCCGGAGAGACCCTCCTCGCGACGATCGGCTATCTCGTCTTCGGCACGCTCCTCATCGGAGCGATGGCCATCCTCATCGGAACCCCCGTGGCGTTTGGAATCGCGCTCTTCATCTCCCACTACGCGCCGCGCCGCCTCGCGTCGACCCTCGGGTACCTCGTCGATCTCCTCGCGGCCGTGCCGTCGGTGATCTACGGCCTCTGGGGAGCGTTCGTCCTCGTGCCGTTCCTCAAGCCCTTCTACCACTGGCTCGCGAGCACCTTCGGTTGGTTCCCGCTCTTCGCGGGCGACGAGTCCGCGACGGGTCGCGTCGCCCTCTCGGCGAGCATCGTGCTCGCGATCATGATCCTCCCCATCATCACGGCAGTGACGCGCGAGGTGTTCCTCCAGACGCCTCTCCTCCACGAGGAGGCGGCGCTCGCGATGGGCGCGACGCGATGGGAGATGGTGCGCATGGCGGTCTTTCCGTTCGCACGCTCGGGGATGGTCGGGGCGACGATGCTGGGGCTGGGCCGCGCCCTCGGAGAGACGATGGCCGTGTACATGATCCTCTCGCCCGGCCTGAGCTACTCCTTCCACATCCTTGAGGCGAGCAGTCACAACACGATCGCCGCCAACATCGCCCTCAAGTTTCCCGAGGCCAACGCCGCGGGCGTTGAGGCCCTGATCGCCATGGGACTCGCGCTCTTCGTCATCACGCTCCTGGTCAACATGGCGGCGCGGTGGGTCGTCTCGCGTCGGTCCGAGTTCTCGGGGGCCAACTGATGAGCGACCTCGCGGTGAACGACGCCCACCCCATCGAGCAGCTCACGATCAGGCGGCGCTGGACCGATCGCGCCATGACCGCCGTGATCTACGCCTCCTTCGGGGCCGCGATGATCCCTCTCGTCTGGCTCGCCGTCACCGTCATTCAGAAGGGCCTCGACCGCTTCTTCATCAGCGCGACCGGCGAGAAGCACTTCAACCTCGAATTCCTGACGACGAGCATGCGCGGGGTGTTCGGCGGCATGCCGGAGGGCGGCATCCAGCACGCCATCGTCGGCACGCTCCTCATCACGCTCACCGCGACGATCATCTCGGTGCCGATCGGTCTCCTCACGGCCATCTTCCTCGTCGAATACGGCGGCAACGGGTGGCTCAAGAAGTCGGTGACGTTCTTCGTCGACGTCATGACCGGCATCCCGTCGATCGTCGCGGGGCTCTTCGCGTACGCCCTCTTCTACATCATCATGGGGCCGGGAACGAAGACGGGGCTCGTCGGCGCCGTCGCGCTGTCCGTGCTGATGATCCCCGTCGTCGTCCGCGCGAGCGAAGAGATGCTCAAGCTCGTGCCGAACGAGCTGCGCGAGGCGTCTTACGCGCTCGGCGTTCCCAAGTGGCTGACGGTGCTGAGGGTCGTCGTGAGGACGGCCTTCGCCGGAATCACGACGGGCGTCATGCTCGCGATCGCGCGCGTGATCGGCGAGACGGCCCCGCTCCTCATCGCCGTGGGCGTGAGCGACTCGATGAACACCAACGTCTTCGACAAGCGCATGATGTCGCTGCCGGTGTACATCGTCAACGAGTGGGGCAAGAACGTTCAGACGTGCCACGCCGACGTCGTTGGATGCGAGCCCCAGATCGCGGTGATTCGCGCGTGGGCGGCGGCGCTCGTCCTCATCCTCATCGTCATGGTGCTGAACCTCATCGCGCGACTCGTCGCGCGTTACCTGTCCCCCAAGACCGGCCGATAAGACTACGGAGAGATCGTGGCAAAGCGTATCGACGTCAACAACCTCAACGTCTACTACGGCGCGTTCCGCGCGGTAGAAGGCGTCTCCTTGGCGATCGAACCCAAGTCGGTGACGGCCCTCATCGGGCCATCGGGCTGCGGGAAGTCCACGTTCATCCGTACCCTCAACCGCATGCACGAGGTGATCCCCGGCACCCGCGTCGAGGGCGAGGTGCTGATGGACGGTGTCGACCTGTACGCAGCGAACATCGACCCGGTCGCCGTCCGGCGCCACGTCGGGATGGTCTTCCAGCGGCCCAACCCCTTCCCCACGATGTCCATCGCCGAGAACGTCATCGCGGGAACGCAAGCTCAACAACCGACGCCTCCCGAAGGAGGAGTCCGAGCAGTTGATCGAGACATCGCTCAGGGCCGCCAACCTCTGGGAAGAGGTCAAGGATCGGCTCGAGCGCCCGGGCTCGTCCCTCTCCGGCGGCCAGCAGCAGCGGCTGTGCATCGCGCGCGCGATCGCGATCAAGCCCGACGTCCTCTTGATGGACGAGCCGTGCTCCGCGCTCGACCCCATCTCCACCCTCGCGATCGAGGACCTGATCGCCGAGCTCAAGGCCGACTACACGATCGTCATCGTCACCCACAACATGCAGCAGGCCGCGCGCGTGAGCGACCGCACCGCGTTCTTCAACATCGCGGGGGCGGGCAAGCCGGGCAAGCTGATCGAGATGAACGACACCTCGGTCATCTTCTCCAGTCCCGCGGAGAAGGCGACGGAGGACTACATCAGCGGCCGCTTCGGCTAGGCCGAAGCGCAGACAGCACAGGTTCGGGAAGCGGCCGCGCCCAGCGGCCGCTTCGGGTAGCCGCGCGCCGCGTGCTGCGGCGTCAGCCCTGGGCGTCGAGCGCCGCGAGGATCGACGCGTACTCGGGCAGCGTGTCGTCGAGCACCGGGACGGGACCCTCGACGGTCGCGCCGGAGACGGTCGAGGCCGACGTTCGGCGATCAAGCCGGGCGCATCGGCGGGCGGCGCGACCACGACGATGGCGTGTCGCCGTCGGAGAGGCCGAGCACTGACCGCGTCGTCCCGCGGGAATCCGCACCGGGAACGACGGCTCGCCGACGGATGACCGTCGCGTTCGCCGCGATCTCGCCGGTGTTGTCGAGGGTTCCGGTGAGGACGGCGGGCTCGCCCTTGCCACGGGTGAACAGGATGAGGTTGAGGCCGCGCACCTCGCCCGACGCGATCTGAAGCCCGTCGGACGCGGCGTAGGGCTTGAGCGCGGTCAGGGGCGAGCCGGCGGAGCACGCCGCGAGGGACGCGACGGCGACGAGGGCGACGGCGGCGAGGCGCATGCGCGCGGAGAGGCTCACGGCGGTACCTTTCGTGGGCGGTGCAAGAGGTGCTGCGAGGGTGGTGCCAGGCGTGAGGCCAGAATACCCGCCCGGCCGATTCGGCGGAGAACCGCGCGCCTCCCGGACGGCAAATGGCGCCCCTGATATCGGGGTGATCCCGATGGTAGAATGGTCTTCCGCAACGAGGGGAAACCGAGCACCGATGAACTTTGCAGTGGGCGAAACCGTGATCTACCCCCATCACGGGGCGGCGGAGATTCAGGACATCAGCACTCGGACCGTTCAGGGCGAAGAGAAGATCTTCCTGAAGCTCAAGGTCGCCCAGGGCGACCTCACCATCACCGTTCCCGCGGAGAACATCGACCTGGTCGGCGTGCGCGACGTCGTCGACGCCGAGGGTCTCAAGCACGTCTTCACCGTGCTCGCGGAGCCCTACATCGAGGAGCCGACCAACTGGTCGCGCCGCTATAAGGCGAACGTCGAGAAGCTCGCGTCGGGTGACGTGATCCGCGTGGCCGAGGTCGTCCGCGACCTGAGCCGCCGCGACACGGACAAGGGCCTGAGCGCCGGCGAGAAGCGCATGCTCTCCAAGGCGCGCCAGGTGCTGGTCTCCGAGCTCGCGCTCGCAGAGAAGTGCACCGAAGAGGCCGCAGAGGCGCGCCTCGACGGGGTCCTCACGCCGTGACCATCGCGGCGGTCGTGACCGCCGCGGGCCTTGGCGTCCGGCTGGGTACCGACCTTCCCAAGGCGCTCGTGCGCGTGGGCGGGCGCCCGCTCGTCACCTGGGCCATCGAGAGAACGGCCGAGGTCGCCTCAGCCATCGTCGTCACCACGCCCCCCGGCTTCGCCTCGGAATTCGCGGACGCCATCGCGGGCGCGAACGTCCCCTCGGGATGTGACATCACCGCGATCGAGGGCGGCGGCACGCGACAGGAGTCCGTCGCGCTGGGCGTCGCGGAGCTGATGGCGCGGGCCGATCCGCCGCAGATCATCCTCATTCACGACGCCGCGCGGGCGTTCATGCCGGCGGAGGCCATGCGCGTCGCGGTGGGCGCCGTCGAGGCCGGGGCGGACGGGGCGGTGCCCATCGTGCCCCTCGTCGACACGGTCGTACTCATGCCGGACGCGGACGGAACCCTGGGCGTGGCGATGGATCGGGAGGCCCTCCGCGCGGCGCAGACGCCGCAGGTGTTTCGCGCCAGCGCGATCCACGAGGCCCACATTCTCGCCGCGGCGGACGGGTTCGCCGAAGCGACGGACGACGCCGCCCTCGTGCGCCGATACGGCCACCGCGTGGTCGCGACCGAGGGGCACCCGTGGGGGTTTAAGGTGACGGTGTCGGGGGATCTCGCCCTCGCGGAGCACATCGCGAAGAAGGCCTACGGAGGCGAAGCCGTGACCAAGCCGAAGGGCCTTCCGCGCACCGGGGTCGGCGTGGACGTCCATGCCTACGGAGACGAGTTCGGCCTCGCGCTCGCCGGACTGATGTGGGACGACGAGAGGGCGCTCGCCGGGCACTCGGACGGCGACGTCGCGGCCCACGCCGCGTGCGACGCGCTCCTGTCCGCCGCCGGCCTCGGCGACCTCGGATCGACCTTCGGCGTCGACCGGCCCGAGTGGGAAGGGGCGTCAGGGACGACGCTGCTCGCCGAGACGGCGAGGCTCGTCCGGGACGCGGGATTCGAGATCGGAAACGTCGCGATCCAGGTGATCGCGAACCGCCCGAGGCTTGGGGGACGCCGGGCCGAGGCGGAGGCCGCCCTGTCCGCCGCGATCGGCGCCCCCGTGTCCGTCTCCGGGACCTCCTCCGACGGCCTCGGCCTCGCGGGCAGGGGCGAGGGCATCGCGGCGGTCGCCTCCGCGCTGATCGCGCCGGTAGCCTGAACCCCGTGACGCTCCGACTCTTCGACTCCGCGACCCGCGCCGTCGGCGACTTCGTCCCGCTCGAGCCCGGCCGCGTCGGAATCTACCTGTGCGGCGCGACGGTCCAGTCGGCGCCCCACATCGGCCACATGCGCGCCGCCGTCGCGTTCGACGTCCTCCGCCGGTGGCTCGAACGCGGCGGGACCACGGTGACCATGATCCGCAACGTGACCGACGTCGGCGACACGATCTTCGCCAAGGCGGACGACGCGGGCGTGCCGTGGTGGGAGTGGGCCCAGCGCAACGAGCGTCTCTTCACGGCCGCCTACGACGCCGTCGGCGTCCTTCCGCCCGCGTACGAGCCTCGCGCCACCGGCCACATCCCCGAGATGTTCGCGATGATCGAACGCCTCATCGCGGCCGGCCACGCGTACGAGAAGGACGGCTCCGTGTACTTCGAGGTGCGCACGTTCCCCGCGTACGGCGCGCTCACCAACCAGACCCTCGAGGACCTCGCGCCCGCCGAAGATTCGCCGGACGAGGTCAAGCGCGACGTTCGCGACTTCGCCCTGTGGAAGGGCGCGAAGGCCACGGATCCCGACGGCGCGACCTGGGAGAGCCCGTGGGGCCCGGGGCGGCCCGGCTGGCACATCGAGTGCTCCGCCATGGCGCGGCGCTACCTCGGCGAGACCTTCGACATCCACGGCGGCGGGCTCGACCTGCGCTTCCCCCACCACGAGAACGAGCAGGCCCAGTCCCGGGGGGCGGGGGATGGCTTCGCGCGCCTGTGGATGCATTCGGCATGGGTGACGCAGGGCGGCGCCAAGATGTCAAAGTCGCTCGGCAACAGCCTGCTGGTTGACTCGGTCTTGGCGGGGCATCCCGCCGCCGCGCTGCGCCTCGCGCTCGTCTCCGTCCACTACCGCTCGATGCTTGAGTACGGGGACGCGACCATGGACGACGCGGAGGCGACGTGGTCGCGCCTCGCGGGCTTCGTCGCCCGCGCGGGGGAGAAGGTCGGCCAACCCTCAGCCGACGCCGTCTCGGCTGCCGAGCTCCCCGCGGGCTTCGTCGAGGCCATGGACGACGACCTTGCCGTGCCCCGCGCCCTCGCCGCGGTCCACGAGGCGGTCACCGTCGGAAACGCCGCGCTCGCCTCGGGCGACGACGCCGCGGCGTCGTCCGCTCTCCTCGCCGTTCGCGCCATGCTCTCCGTTCTCGGCCTCGATCCCGAGGCCGCCCCGTGGCGCGGTCAGTCCGGGGGCGCGGCGCAGGGCGCGCTCGACTCGCTCGTCCGCGCGGAGATCGACGCCCGCGCCGCGGCGCGCGACGCCAAGGACTGGGCGGCGGCGGACGCGATCCGCGACCGCCTGGCCGCCGCGGGCATCGTGCTCGAGGACGGCACCGACGGCGTGCGCTGGTCGCTCGCGGACGACAACTAGGGCGGGGCGATGGCTGGCAACTCGAAGCGCCCGGGCGCCGTTCGAAAGGAGGGCTCCAAGAAGGGGCCCCAGGTCGGCAGCGGAGGGAAGGGCCGCCGCGCCCTCGAAGGCAAGGGTCCAACGCCCAAGGCGGAGGACCGGCCGTATCACGTGGCGCATCGCCGCAAGGAGCTCGCGGAGCGTGCGGCGGCCAAGGCGCCGGGTCGGGGCCCCGCCCCGCGCCGGAAGGTTCCCGGTGGCCCCGAAGTGGTCGCGGGTCGCAACGCCGTCCTCGAGGCGCTGCGCGCCGGGGTCCGCGCGGAGAGCCTGCACGTCTTCTCCCGCATCGACGCGGACGACCGCGTGAGCGAGCTGCTCCGCCTCGCCCTCGACGCGGACGTCGAGGTCGTCGAGGTCTCCAAGGCGAGGCTCGATTCGCTCACCGGAGCGGCGGCGCACCAGGGGATCGCGCTCGTCGTCGAGCCCTTCCAGTACCTCGACCTTCACGACCTGCTTGCGACGCCGGGACTTCCGCTCATCGTCGCGCTCGACGGGGTCCAGGATCCGCGAAACCTCGGGGCGATCATCCGCTCCGCCGCCGCGTTCGGAGCGACGGGAATCCTCCTTCCGGAGCGCCGGGCGGCGGGCATCACCGTCGCGGCGTGGAAGACCTCCGCCGGCGCCGTGGCGCGGATGCGCATCGCGCGCGTCACCAACCTCGCGCGCGCGCTCGGTCAACTACGGGACGAGGGCGTCTTCACCGTCGGCCTCGCGGGCGACGGGGAGATCGCGCTCGCCGAGAGCACGCTCCTTACCGAGCGCCTCGCGCTCGTCATCGGCTCCGAGGGGAAGGGCCTATCGAGGCTCGTTCGGGAGGCGTGCGACCAGGTCGTCCGCATCCCGATCGCGGCGGCTACGGAGTCGCTCAACGCGTCGGTTGCGGCATCCCTCGCCCTGTACGAGGTGCGGAAGGCCCGCTAGGCCTTGTCCTTCTTCGGAGCGCGCGGGGTCGCGCTCGGAGCCGTGCGAAGCGGGGGCGGCGCGCTTGGTCGTCTTGCGCACCACGGGGGCCGGGGGGACGGGCTCGCCCGGCTCGTCGTCGTAGTCATCCCTGCCCCAGCCGCCCGTGTTGTCTCCCTCGAACTCCGGGATCTCGCGCGTCGAGACCTCTTCCGCCAGCTGCGGAAGTTCCGCCGTCATCTCCGCCGCCTGCTCCGCGGTGAACTCCCCGGGGCTGTACCCGAGCACGGCCTTCTCGTCGGGGCGTTCCGGAAGGATGTTCTTCACGTAGGAGGCCACCGCCACGGCCATGGGGACGTCGCGCCCCGCCGCCTCGGCGAGGAACCACCGGTGGTCGAGCACCTCGTGGAAGATCTGCGCCGGCTCGAGCTTCGCGCGAAACTCGCGGGGGACGGCCCGCACCGTCGGCTCGAAGACCGTCGTCAGCCACTGGTGCGCGGCGTAGCTCTCCTCCTCGCCGTGCGGAGCCACGACGGCGCGATACTCGTCGAGGTCGTTGAGGAGGCGTCGTGCCTGGTTCTCCTGGACGTCGAGGCCCGTGAGGCGCATGAGCCGCCGCGCGTGGTGCCCCGCGTCGACGACCTTCGGCCGGATGACGATCGCGTGCCCGTCCTCGGCCTCGCGCATGTCCAGCTCGCCGATGTCGAAGCCGAGGGAGTTGAGCATCGTCACCCGCTCCGCGATCCGCAGCGGGATGTTGGACGTGAACGTCTCGGTCTCCGTGAGCGCGTCCCAGAGCTCCGCGTACCGCGCGACGAGGCGGTCCGCGACCGTCATCGGGTCGACGCCCTCGTGGAGGCGGTCCTGGGCCTCGAGGTCGTACATCTCTCCGACGATGTTGGTGTGTGCCAACTCGAGGTCGTAGTTGCGCTGGCCGGCGGTCAGGGCGTCGTGGAGTTCGCCGGTCTCGGCGTCGACCAGGTAGGCCGTGAACTCCGCGGCGTCCCGGCGGAAGAGCGCGTTGGAGAGCGAGACGTCGCCCCAGTAGAACCCGACGAGGTGGAGTCGTACGAGGAGGACGGCGAGGGCATCGACGAACCGGGTGACCGTCTCCGCGCGCAACGACTGCGAGAAGAGGGCGCGGTACGGCAGGGAGAACTGCAGGTGCGCGGTGACAAGCGCCGCCTCGAGGGGAGCCCCGAACATGTCCTCGCGCTCGGTGACAACGGCGAGCGGCAGCACGCAGGGCGCGTCGAGCGCCCGGAGCTTCCGGAGGAGCTTGAACTCGTGCTTCGCGATCTGCGGGTTCGTCTCCTTGATCGCGAGGACGCGATCGTCGAGCTTGACGAACCGCACGACGTGCCTCGAGATTCCCCGGGGCAGGGCGGCGATGGTGTCCTGTGGGCCACTGCTCGAGGGGGACGTTCCAGGGGAGCGAGATCAGCGTGGGATCCGCCGCGCCCTTGATCTTCAGTGCCATGTGCCGTCGCTCCTCGGGCCCGGGGGTGGGTCGCAGGGTCCATCGTAGCTAGCGGGCAGAAGGTTGAGGGGCGCCCCGGCCGTGGCCGGGACGCCCCTCACGTGACCTGTCTAGCTCGCGACGAGGCGCTTGCCGGTCGCCGAGGAGAACGTGTGCTGCTCTCCCTTGCGAATGGTCACCCAGATCGTCTCGCCCTTGCGAGGAACCTCGCGGGGGTCGATGCGGGCGATCATCTGCGCTTCCTCCGCGGAGAAGTGGAGTTCCTTCGTTCCGCCAACCTCGGTCGGAACCGAGCCGTAGACGAAGGCATCGGAGCCGAGCTCCTCCACCGCGTCGACCTCGATCGGAATGGCGCCGTCGGCGTTCGCCGTGGCCAGGTCGAGCGACTCGGGGCGGAAGCCGAGAACGATCTGACCCTTGTCGGCGTCCTTGAGCGCGGCGAGCGCGTCGCGGGCGACCGGGACCTTGGCGCGGCCGACCTGAGCAGCGCCGTTGACCACCGGGTACGTCCCGATGTTCATCGCGGGCGAGCCGATGAACCCGGCGACGAAGACGTTCGCCGGGGCGTCGTAGAGGTCGCGGGGCGGGCCGACCTGCTGGAGGACGCCGTCCTTGAGGACCGCGATGCGGTCACCCATGGTGAGGGCCTCGACCTGGTCGTGCGTGACGTAGACCGTGGTGGTGCCCAGGCGACGCTGGAGCGCGGCGATCTGGGTACGGGTCTGGACGCGCAGCTTGGCGTCGAGGTTCGACAGCGGCTCGTCCATGAGGAACACCTGAGGCTGGCGCACGATCGCGCGGCCCATGGCCACGCGCTGGCGCTGGCCACCGGACAGCGCGCGGGGGCGGCGCTCCAGGTACTCGGTCAGGTCGAGAATCTTCGCGGCGGCCTCGACCCGCTCGCGGATCTCGGGCTTCGGAACGCCCGCGATCTTGAGCGCGAAGCCCATGTTGTCCGCGACGGACATGTGGGGGTAGAGGGCGTAGGACTGGAACACCATCGCGATGTCGCGGTCCTTGGGCTGGACGTTGGTGACGTCGCGGTCCCCAACCCAGATCTTGCCCTCGTCGATGTCCTCGAGCCCGGCGAGCATGCGCAGGGAGGTGGACTTTCCGCAACCGGAGGGGCCGACGAGGACGAGGAATTCGCCGTCCTCGATGAGAATGTCGAGCTTGTCGACGGCGGGGCGCTCGGTCCCCGGGTAAATCCTCGTCGCCTTGTCATACGTGACTGTAGCCATGCTGATCTGATCCCTTCACCGGCAGGTACGTGCCGGACGATCCGTAGTGAAGAGCATCAATGCTTGTGTGTCGGCATTGACACGTCCGACGCACACGCGCCGGACCCGTTCATCTTGCCACAGGCGGGGGGCCGGGCAAAGCCCGTCACGGTACGGTTGGCGGCATGGGGATGCGGTTGCGAGAGCCGGGCGCGGACATCGGCGGCTACAGGGTTGTCGCGGCGATCGGGCGCGGCGGCTCCGGCGACGTCTACCGGGTCACGGATCATCGGGGCGAGACGGCCGCGCTCAAGCTCGTCGACGCTCAGGCCGACGACGCCGCGCGCGAACGCCTCGCGCGCGAGGTCGACGCCCTCAAGTCGCTCCGTCACGACGCCATCCCGCGCATCCTCGACGCCGAGCTTGATGGACCGGAACCCTTCATCGTCTTCGAGTACATCGACGGGGTCAGCCTCGCGCACCAGGTTGCGGATCACGGGCCCGTGCGCGGCGACGCCCTCGCGGACCTCGCCGAGACGATCGCGTCCGCGCTTGCCGAGGCCCACCGCGCGGGCGTCATCCACCGCGACGTCACGCCGGCGAACGTCATGATGGGCTCCCGCGGCCCCGTGCTGATCGACTTCGGGCTTTCGCATCGGGCGGATGATCCGCGACTCACCCGCGAGGGCATGGTCAGCGGGACGGCGGGCTACGTGGCGCCGGAGGTGATTGACGGCGCTGAGCCGGGCCCGACGGCGGACCTGTGGGCGTGGGCGGCGACCATCGCGTTTGCCATGCTCGGCCGGGCGCCCTTCGGCTCGGGCCGCGGCGCGCTGAGCATGACGCTCAAGGGCAAGGTCAGGTTGCCCAACGTGCAGGGAGCGAAGCAGGTAGCGAAGGCGCTCTCGCTCGACATCGCCGCGCGGCCGAGCCCCTCCTCTATATGCGCGGCGCTCCGTGGCACCACGGAGAAGCTCGCCGCGGCCGACCAGCCGGGCGGGCTCGCGCCGACGACGGTGTACGACCTTGGCGAGGAAGGCACGGGAGGGGTGGGCGTCGACCCGTGGGCCCTGCCCCCCCTCGACGTGCGTCGTCCCGGCGTCATCGCGGCGATCCTCGCCTCGCTCGTCGCCATCGCGACGCTCGCCCCGATTCTTGCGACGCTCGCAACCATCCTCCTCGCGGTGGTCGGGCGAACCGAGCACCGTCGCGTCGCGAGCCTGACGCGGCTGCGGGCGCGACGCGGAAGGCGCAGGGGAGACGCGGCGCTCGTGGCCGTCGGGCTTCCGTGGCACCTCATTCGGGCGCTCGCCGAGGTGTTGCCCACCGCCTCGATCGCGACGTTCCTCGGCGGAGCCTGGGCGGCGCTCGTGTGGAAGCTCGCGAACGACGGCCGGCTCGGCGCGCTCTCGTCCGGCGAGTCGGGGCTTGCGTGGGGTCACGCCCTCGCGCTCGCGACGGGGCTCCTCATCGCCTCGGCCCTCCTGTGGCGGGGCCCGTGGTCGGAGCCCACGCGGGACGGCGTGCGGCGGTCCGCCGCTCGCGTCGCGCCGACGGACCGGAGCGCGCGCGTGTGGGCGCTTGTCGCCGTGATCGTGGTCGGCACGGCCGTATTCGCCCTCGCGTGGACGACCGAGGTGTGGTGGTGGCCGCTCCCGCCCCTTCCCCAGGGGTAGCCCGGGGAACGCGGACTTTGGTCCACGCGTTGGGCAATCGGGAGGGACTAGGGTTGACGGGAGTCACGCTGACGACGTGACCCTCGCTTAGCACAGGAGGACCGATGGGGGCCCGCAAGCGCTTCGACGCCATACAACCGTGGATCTCCCTCCTCGTTCGCGTCGCGGCTGGCGTCATCATGGTGTGGGCGGGTGTCGCGAAATTGATGGACATCCCCGCCTCTGTGCGCGCCGTGCGCGCGTATCAGCTCCTGCCGGAGGCCGTCGTTCCCTTGGTTGGCAACGTTCTCCCCTACATCGAGGTGATCCTCGGATGCGTCCTCATCGCGGGCCTCGCGACGCGAGCGGCGGCGATCGTCTACCTCGCGTTGCTCGCCGTGTATATCGGCGGCACCGTGTGGGCGTGGGCGCACGGCCTTCAGATCGACTGCGGCTGCTTCGGCGGCGACGGGAGCCTCGCGGAAGGGGCCACGACCGACTACGCGGCGCACTTCCTTGAGCGCGCGGAGTTCGCGGCGCTCGGCCTCTGGATTCTCTTCTACCCGGTGAGCCGACTCTCGGCCGACCGGTGGCTCCGCCTATCCGATTAGACTTTCCCCGTACCGACCACGAATCCGGAGACTGACCCCATGGCCTCATCATCGAAGGAAACGAAGGCGGCCGCCAGCGCCGCCCGCGCGCGAGCGATCGAGCTGAAGGCGCGAGAGCGTCGTGTCCAGACGAGGAACAGGATCCTCGCCGTGGTCGGGATCCTTGTGGCCGTCGGACTTGTCGTGTGGGGGGCCAAGTACATCGCCGACCAGGGCGGTGTTCCCGACTCTGGCGTGCTCAAGGTGCCCGCGGCCGCGGACGAGTCCGGAGGCTTCCTGCTCAACCAGGACGGAAGCATCGGCGGCACGCCCCCCGAGGGCGCGGTGCGGCTCGACGTCTATGTCGACCTCATGTGCCCGATCTGCCACACCTTTGAACAGATCAACGGCGCCGACGTCGAAAAGCTCCGAAAGGACGGCACGATCGCGGTCTATTACCACCCGGTTTCGATCCTCGACCGGCTATCGCGCGGCACACACTATTCCACACGGGCCGCAGCGGCCCTCGCGACGGTCGCCGAGTACGACCCCGCCCACTTCGAGGCGTTCTTCGCCGCGCTCTTCGACCATCAGCCGGACGAGAACACCACGGGCCTGAGCAACGCCGAGATCGCGGACATCGCGACCAGCGCCGGCGTGTCGAGCGATGCCGTGGGGAGGTTCGACGACGGCGAGTTCACCCGCTGGGTCACCGACGCGACGAATGGGGCGTCCGTCGACGGGCTCACGGGAACGCCGTGGATTCGCATCGAGCGCCAGATCGACATCAACCCGGGCCAGTGGAGCCAGGCGGGCTACCTGAGCCAGGCCCTCGAGTACATCCATCAGAATGGCGTCCAAAGCTATCTCGACGCGGTCGCCGCCGCCCAGGCGAGCCTCGCGACACCGAGCCCGACGGTGGCGCCGTAGGGCGTAGGCTCGTTGCGGTTTCGGTGCCGGTGCGCGTTCACTCCGGCGCCGCACCTCGCTGGCATGGCGCAACTGGTAGCGCACCCGACTTGTAATCGGGCGGTTGCGGGTTCAAGTCCCGCTGCCAGCTCTGGCCGCGGGTCCCGGCGGTCGGCGGCGTCGCAAGCGTCGCAACTGCCCGCCCTGAGAAGTTTTCCCACAATGTGACCAAAGTCGCGTCATAGATGAGGCGTTGGTCACTCTCATACATCAACGGCATACCGCCGATAGAAACGGTAACCGCGAAGGTTCCTCACCCGGGAGCCGACGACGGGGACCAGCGCGCCCTCGGGCGCGTCAACCATACGAGGGGAATTACCCATGGCTAGCAAGAAGAATCGCTCTCGCAAGTCGCTCGCGATCGCCTTGGCGATCGTCGGGGTCGCGGGACTGAGCATGGCCTCGGCGGCGACGCTGACCGTGAACAGCGACGAGATCGTGGCCGGAGCCGACAACTTCACCGGTTGCGACACGGCGGTCGACGTCTCCTACGTCAGTGCGTACCACGTCGCCGGTGGCGCTTACACCACCGCTGGCTTCTACGTCAGTGATGTGACCGTCGACGGAATCGCGACGACCGCGTGCGACAACCTCGGCCTCACGGTCATCGTCACGGGCACGGGCGGAGCTGTCCTCTCCACCCTGACCGGCAACACCGGCACCGCGGGCACGGTCACCCTTAACCCCGCCGCTGGCGCGGTGAAGGTTGACGACGTCTACGGCGTCGCCGTCGCGATCGGCTAGTTCGCGACGCCTTCATGGCATCGACGAGCGGATTGAGATGATTCGCACGAAGACAGATACCGGCCCCCTCCACCGAGGGGGCCGGTATCTGTCATTCGCGGGCAACATCGCGCTGTGGCTCGTGGTCGCCGCAGCGTTCGTCCTCTTGTGGCCGAGCGCGCTCGGCGGACAGTCGACCTTCGTCATTGTCGCGGGACACTCGATGGAGCCCTCGTACCTTCCTGGCGACCTCGTGTACGCCCGCGCTGGTACCCCCGCCGTCGGCGACGTCGTGATCTACGTTCCCGATGGTTACCCCCACTCGCGCGTCGTCCACCAGATCGTCGGCGGGGACGGCGTGACCGGATGGGACGTCAAGGGCATCAACAACTCGTGGCACGATCCGTGGGCGCCGACGAACGCGGACGTCGTGGGAATCGTCCGCGCGCGGATCCCGGACGCCGGGCTCGTGACCAAGATTCTTCTCAGCCCGGTGCCGTGGATCTGCATCATCATCGTCGCGCTCGGCCTGCTCGCCTGGCCGGAGCCGACGACCGAAGCCTCGGAGGCCGAGCCGCCGGAGGCGACGCCGGCGCCCGCGCCCGCCGGGAGCGCCCGTGCGCGCCCGCGTGCCGCTTCCGCGCCGTCCCGACGGCCATCGTCGCGGGACGTCGTTCGCTAGAAGCGGATTGCCGAGGAATGTTCCATTAGTCACGTCATAAATGTGGGGTTGGTCACTCTCATAGGTTGACGGCAAACCGTCGATACACCAGGAAGCAGTCCCACCTCCACGAAGGAATGAGCGTCATGGCCCGCAGGAAGAACCGCCCTCGTCAGATTGCCGCGGTCGCGCTCGCGATCGCCGGGGTCGCCGGGCTGAGCGTCGCGTCCGCCGCGCAGCTCACCACCACGACCACGCCCGTCGTCGCCGGCGTCTCGGTTGACTCGGCGTGCGACACGGCCGTAGCTGTCACGTACGGCACGACGTTCAGCACCACGCTCCACGCGTACGCGGTCACCTCCGTGACGATTTCCGGCATCAACATGACGGCGAGCCCGCCCATCCCGAGTTGCTCGGGAAGGACGCTCGACTTCACGCTGCTCGACGCCTCGAACGTCGCGATCACCAGCGGCACCATCGCGTCGATCGCCGCGACGTCCCAGACCGTCTCCATCACCGCGGTGAACGCCGCATCGGTGGCGCAAATCGCCATCGTCATCCACTAGCGCGCGAACCAGGCGCGCGACCGAACGGAACGCACGTGATACGCCACTCTCCCGAAGACGGTGCACACGCACACGTGCATCGCGGCAGGGAGATTCTGCGAAGCGCCGTAATGTGGCTCGTGCTCGCCGTTGGCGCGTGGTTCATTTGGCCGAGTCTCTCTCGGCGGCGCCACCACGTTCATCCTGGTGAGTGGCCACTCGATGGAACCGACCTACCACCCGGGCGACCTCCTCGTCGCGCGCACGGGGAGCCCTCAAGGTCGGCGACATCGTCGTCTACCACCCGACCGGCTACGGCAATGCGCAGGTCGTCCACCAGATCGTCGGCGGGGATGGCGTGACCGGCTGGGACATGAAGGGCATCAACAACTCGTGGCACGACCCGTGGAACCCCACGAACGACGAGGTCGTGGGAATCGTCCACGTCCACGTCCCGAGCCTCGGCGTCGTGACCGACGTGCTGCTGAGCCCGATCTTGTGGGCGAGCGTGTTGCTCGCTGGCCCTTGGCCTCCTGCTGTGGCCGAACGCTCACGACGACGATGACGACGACGAAGGCGAGTCTCCAGAACGAGGATCGCCGAGCCGCCCCGGACCGCGTTTGCGCCCCAGGAGTCCCTGCGATGAACCTCTTCGCGTCGCGTTCGCGGCGCATCGCCGCTTCGATCGGAGCGGCGGTGGTCGCCGCTGTTCGTTGCGGGGCTCGTGGTCGCCAACGCGGCCCAGCTGACGGTGTCGAGCAGGCACCTGTGTGCTCGCAGGACACCGTCGCGGTGCACCGACGCCACCATCGCGGCCACGGGCTTCAGGAGTCTGGAACTTCGGGACGACGTGGAACCGGGTCAGGCTCGTGGGCGTGCCGGCCGCGTGCGCGGGCCTCGCCGATCGAAATCACCGTCTACCGCGCGTCGAACGGGACGACCACCATGCTCGCGACCGGCACGGGCACCGCCGCGCCGGGAACCGTCGACATCGCCGTCCGACGACCTACTACCGTCGACGCCAGCGTCGCCGGCGTCGCGCTCCTCATCGGAGGGTGGGGGGTGCCCACGACGTGGCGACGACGCCGCCGCCCCCGTCGATCACGCGATCAGCCTTCGCTCGTTCCAGAACGGCCAGTACGTGACCGCCGGCCGGCACGACGTTCCCGCTGATCGCGGACAGCACCACGATCGGGAACGTCCAACAGTTCGACCTGATCACCAACGTTGACGGAAGCGTGAGCCTGCGAGCGCACTCGAACAACAAGTACGTCGACCGTCGACTGCGGCGACGATCGCAGTTGATCGCGAACAGCGACGTCGATCGGGACGCGGCAGAAGTTCGTCCTCGTCGACAACCCGGACGGAACCATCGGCCTCCAGTCGCTCGCGAACTCCATGTACGTCTGCGCGGAGAACGCCGGGGCTTCCCGCTTTGATCGCCAACCGCACCTGGGTCCGCGAGTGGGAAGAGTTCTACCTCGTCGTCAACTAGTGCTCGCGTCGCGACCCGTCCCCCATCGGATCGGCGCGGCGCCCCCTGCGGCGAGCGCGGCGTTGGCGCGCGAGAACGGCCGCGAACCGAAGAAGCCGGACGAGGCGCTCAGGGGGCTGGGGTGCGGGCTTTCGATCGCCGGCACGTCGCCGAGGATCGGCCGTAGACCCCGGGCGTCGCGCCCCCACAGGATCGCGACGAGCGGTCCTCCGCGGCTGGCGAGCGCCCGAATGGCGCGCTCGGTCACGTCCTCCCATCCGCGGCCCCGGTGCGAGCCCGGGGATCCGGGCCTCACCGTGAGCACCCTGTTGAGGAGCATGACGCCCTGGTCCTGCCACGGGGAGAGATCGCCGGACGCGAGCACCTCGCCCGTATCGTCTCGCAGTTCCTTCGCGATGTTCGCGAGCGAGCGGGGGAGGGGTCGGCCGGTCGGGACGGAGAAGCTGAGGCCGACGGGGTCGCCGGGTGTCGGGTAGGGGTCCTGGCCAACGATGAGCACGCGCACGTCGGCGAGGGGCGTGCGAAATGCCCGAAGGATGTCGCCGCTCGCGGGCAGATACCCCCGGCCCGCCGCGATTTCCTCGCGCAGGAACTCGCCGAGGCCCGCGAGCGTCGGCGAGACCTCGTCGAGCGCGGGGAGCCAGTCGGGAGCCACCTGGGCCCGCCACGCGTTGGACATGGCGTCAGGGTATCGAGCCCGCCCGGATTGTCGAATGACACCGGTGTGATTCCGGAGGTAGAGTTGCTGGGTCGGAGGCGTTGGCCTTGGGGCGGGACCCCGGATCGCTGGCGCAGAGGAGGAGAGACATGAGCGAGCAGGCGAGCGAGCCCCAAGCGGACGCGGCCCCGGCCCTGTCCGAGCGCGCTGTCGCGATCCTGGCGTTCGAGCGGGCGTGGTGGCGGTACGGCGGCGCCAAGGAGTCCTCCATCCGCGAGGAGTTCTCTCTGGGCCCGACGGAGTACTACCAGGCGCTCAACGCCCTCCTCGATGACGACGCCGCCCTCGCGCACGACCCGATGCTGGTCAAGCGGCTGCGCAGAATGCGGGCAACTCGGCAACGGGGACGCGGCGCCCGTCGCCTGGAGTTCCCGGCGACAAGGTAAGGTCGTCCCGTGCCTCGCGATTCTCAGGTCCGCCCGCCCGTCGCCGCCCACCGGCTTGCGCCGCGCGGGTGGCTGCGCATCTTCACCTTCCTCGCGGTCTTCGTCGCCTTCGGCGGTCTCGCCTACGGCGCCGTGTGGTACCTCGACCAGTCCGGCGACAACTGGTGGGAGAAGCTCCCCTTCATCGGTTCCGCCGAGCCCTCTCCCTCCCCCTCCGCGTCGGCGTCCGCGACACCGAGCCCCACGGCCACCGCGAGCCCAAGCCCCACGGTGACGCTGGACGTCAACTACTCGCTCCGCGTCACGATCTACAACGCCTCGGCCGACCCGGCTCTGGGCGGTGAGATCGCCGCGCTCCTCGGGGAGAACAGCGACTTCACCCAGATCGACTCGCTCGGCTGGAGCGGCGCCACCCCGCCCGCGAACGTCGTCCGCTTCGAGAACCCCGACTTCAGTGACAGCGCCGCGGCGGTCGCCGCCGCGCTGGGGATCCAGACGGTCGCGTCCGGGCCGACCGACGGGCCCTCGATCGCGGTGATTCTGGTCACCGACCCGCGCCCCCAGCCGGAGGTCACTCCCAGCCCATCCGCGAGCGTCTCCCCCTAGTCGGCGCGAGGCGGGACCCAGCGACGCGCCGCCGTCGGCGGGTTTGCACTCGAACGTCGAGAGTGCCAGAATTCAGTTAGCACTCTCGCCATGAGAGTGCTAACAACCGAGGCACCTCGCCGAGGCGTCCCCGCGTCCGTGACATGAACGGCCGTGGGTCCGTCGTCCGTCGCGGGCGGCGAGGGCCCAGCACTGATCGTGGAGGAAGAGTCCCCATGGCAAAGCTCATTGCTTTCGATGAGGAAGCCCGTCGCGGCATGGAACGGGGCATGAACGCCCTCGCCGATGCCGTCAAGGTCACCCTCGGCCCGAAGGGCCGCAACGTTGTACTCGAGAAGAAGTGGGGCGCGCCCACCATCACCAACGATGGTGTGTCGATCGCCAAGGAGATTGAGCTGGAGGAGCCGCTCGAGAAGATCGGCGCCGAGCTCGTCAAGGAAGTTGCCAAGAAGACCGACGACGTGGCGGGCGATGGCACGACCACGGCTACGGTCCTCGCGCAGGCACTCGTGCGCGAAGGCCTCCGCAACGTCGCCGCTGGCGCCAACCCGATCGCGCTCAAGCGCGGAATCGAGAAGGCCGTCGAGGCGGTGACCGCGGAACTTCTTAAGGCCGCGAAGGAGGTCGAGACCAAGGAGCAGATCGCCGCGACCGCGGGGATCTCCGCGGGCGACCCCGTCATCGGCGACCTCATCGCCGAGGCGATGGACAAGGTCGGCAAGGAAGGCGTCATCACCGTCGAGGAATCGAGCGGCCTTGGCCTTGAGCTCGAGCTCACCGAGGGGATGCGCTTCGACAAGGGCTACCTGTCCGCGTACTTCGTCACCGACCCGGAGCGCCAGGAGGCCGTCCTCGAGGACGCGTACGTCCTGCTCATCGAGTCGAAGATCTCGACGGTCAAGGACTTGCTGCCCCTCCTCGAGAAGGTCATGCAGGCGGGCAAGCCGCTCGCGATCGTCGCCGAGGACGTCGAGGGCGAGGCCCTCGCGACGCTCGTGGTCAACAAGATCCGAGGAACGTTCAAGGCCGTCGCCGTCAAGGCGCCGGGCTTCGGGGATCGCCGCAAGGCGATGCTCCAGGACATGGCGATCCTCACCGGTGGCCAGGTCATCTCCGAATCCGTCGGCCTCTCGCTCGAGAACGCCGGGCTCGAACTCCTCGGCACCGCCCGCAAGGTCGTCGTCACGAAGGACGACACGACCATCGTCGAGGGCGGCGGCAAGGCGGAGCAGATCGAAGGGCGCGTCAAGCAGATTCGCACCGAGATTGAGAACTCCGACTCGGACTACGACAAGGAGAAGCTCCAGGAGCGCCTCGCGAAGCTCGCGGGCGGCGTGGCGGTCATCAAGGCCGGCGCGGCCACCGAGGTGGAGCTCAAGGAGCGCAAGCACCGCATCGAGGACGCCGTGCGCAACGCGAAGGCGGCCGTCGAGGAGGGCATCGTCGCCGGTGGCGGCGTGGCCCTGATTCAGGCGGGCGAGAAGGCGCTCAAGGGTCTCAAGCTCGAGGGCGACGAGGCTACCGGCGCGCGGATCGTGGAGATCGCTCTCCCGGCCCCGCTTCGCCAGATCGCCATCAACGCTGGCCTCGAGGGCGGCGTCGTCGTGGAGAAGGTTCGTGGTCTCCCAGCGGGGCACGGCCTCAACGCGGCGACGGGCGTCTACGAGGACCTGCTCGCGGCCGGAGTCAACGACCCCGTGAAGGTCACGCGTTCCGCCTTGCAGAATGCGGCCTCCATCGCGGCGCTGTTCCTGACGACCGAGGCGGTCGTGGCGGACAAGCCCGAGAAGGAGCAGCCGATGCCCCAGGGCGGCGGCGGAGACATGGGCGGCATGGGCTTCTAGCCCCATCCGCACGACGAAGGGCCGGAGGCGCATGCCTCCGGCCCTTCGTTTCGTCTAAGGGAGGCTGTGCGGGGCGGCCGGTCCCTCACGGCGTTGCGCCGCGGTGACCCTCAGTCCGGAGGCGCGAAGGCGCCGCACGAGTTCGCGCGAGTCGACCTCGAGTACCCCGAGTTCCCGGAGTCGGCCGTACATCTCTGCGGGGACGTCGTAGTGGTCGCGGTCGAATCCGCGCGCCGGGATGCCTGCGGCGAGCGCCACGGCGTGCAGTTCGTCGAGCGAGGCGTCGCTGACGAGGTGCCCCCAGATCCGTCCGTGCCGGGGCCACAGCGGGGGATCGACGAGCACGGCCATCCCCCGACCCTACGTTCCCAAATGGGCCGCCGCGGCTAGCGCGCGAAGAGCCGCGCGGCCGTCTGCTCCGCCGCCTCGTATTGGCCCGCCGCCTGCGCGAGGGCCGCCCCCATGCCGTCGAGCGCGACCTCGACCTGCGCCTGAGCCGTCCGCCACTGCGCCAGGATCCCGGCGAAGGCCTGCGCCGCTCCTCCTTGCCAGGTGCCCTGCAGGGACTCGAGGTGCGCGATCAGGCTTGCGACCTCTCCGCGAATGGTCTCCGCTGACGCGGCGGCGCGTCCGCCGGCGGTCGAGACCTCGCCCGCGTCTACGTGGTACATCATGGCTCCTCCTTGGGTCGGTGAGCCGAACCTAGGGGAGGGGGCGGGGCCTCGACGAGGCTGGGTCCGTTGCGGTGGGAGCGGGGCGCGAGGGAGCCCCGGGGACATCACTGAGCGGCGTCGAGCCGCTCGAGCTCGGAGGCGATGCGCTGGAGCTCCGCCGCAATGTTCTGCCGCGCGCGGATCTCCCACGCCCCCGCGAGCGGGCTGACGTAGAGCCGATCCCGCGCCATGAGCTTGCCGAGAATCGCCCGACGCGACTCGAGGTAGTCGCGGGCGGGAATGTGCGCGTACTCCGCACGGATGTCCTCCGTGTAAGCCCGGTATCGCTGGGGATCCGCTGCCAAGATCGCGAGGTCGGCGTCGCACAGGACCGCGCAGTCGCTCCGGAGCCCATCGGAGGTGTGGCGCGCGAGCGCCTCAACCATCTCCGCTACCTCACCGACGGCGGGCTCGGGAACCCCGATGGTCCGCAGGTGCGTCCGCGCGTACTCGGCGCTCGCGGCCTCGTCCTCGCCTCCGCGCTTGGCGTACGCGGCGGGAGCCTCGGCGTCGAAGATCGCCCCGTGGTACCAGGCGGCGAGCCGAATCGTGTGGGGATTGTGCGTCTCCTGCTGAAGCTCGTCGACGTGCTGAAGTAGATCGACGAGGTGCCGGGCGTTGTGGTAGCGGCGCGTCGGCTCCATCCAGCGGGCGAGGAGGTCCGTGCCCTCGCGGGCGATCTGGTCGGCGGGGGCGGTGGCCCCGGCGCCGACGGCGGCGCGACCGAATGCCGAGGCAAGCCACGACGGCGGGGTGAAGGGCAAGGGGCGGGGCCGATCCTGCCGGGGGAGTGAGGTCATGACCTCACTAGTGTGCCGCCCTTTGGGTCGTGGACCAAACCGGCGGTCGCGCGTCCTACTGGTTCGGCGCGGCGGGCAACCCGATGACGATCGCCGTCCCGCCTCCGCGCGGCGCCGTCGCCTCGACCGAGCCCCCGTGCGCGGCAACGATCGCCGCGACGATCGCGAGCCCAAGCCCGCTGCCGCCCGTCTCCCTGGCGCGGGAAGCGTCGGGCCGATAGAAGCGCTCGAAGACCCTCGATCGATCCTCCGGCGGGATACCGGGGCCGTGGTCTCGAACCGTGATGGTGACCCGATCGCCCCGCGTCGCGAGGGAGAGCTCGACGGGCGTTCCCTCGGGGGTGTGGGACAGGGCGTTCGCGCCGATATTGGCGAGAACCTGACGCAGGTGGCGCGAGCTTCCTCGCACGATCGGCGATCCGCTCGCCCCGGTGACGGTGATCGCACGATCGGGCGCCTGCGCGCGGAGGTCCGACGCCGCGTCGTCCAGCAAGGAGGCGAGATCGACGCGCTCGCCGCCCGCGAGCTGCGCGGGAGCCTCGTCGAAGCGCGCGAGCGTGAGGAGGTCCTCGACGAGAGCGCCCATCCGCACCGCGTTCGCCTCGATGCGCGCGGCAGACTCGCGGTGATCGATTGCGCTGTCGAGCTGCTGGAGCTCCGCGTATCCGCGGATCGTCGCGAGCGGTGTCCGGAGTTCGTGACTCGCGTCCGAGAGGAAGGCGCGCAGGCGGTCCTCGCTCGCGCGCTGGGCGGTGAACGCTCCGTCGAGTTGCGCGAGCATCGCGTTGAGGGAGCGCGCGAGCGACCCAACCTCCGTTCCCGCCGGTCCCTCGGGGACGCGGCGCCCCCAATCGCCGGAAGCGATGGCCGAAGCTGTCGCCTCGACATCCCGGAGGGGCTGGAGCGCCCGGTGGGTGGCGCGCCACGCGATGAGCCCCCCGACGGCCCCCGTGATGAGAAACACGAGGATGAGCGTCCGGCGGAGCCCCGACGTCGCCGCGGTCACCTCCGCGAGGGGAAGGGCGACCGTGACGCGTGCCTCGGTCGTTCGGCAGCGTCCGCGTCACGAGGCGCCATCGCTCGAGCCCCCCGTCCTCGCGAGCCGTGTACGGCCCAAGGGTGCCGCGTCTCGATCGGCAGCGACGGCATGTCGTCGGCCCTACTCAGGGCGCTGGAGACCCGGCTCCTTACCGCCCCGTCGGCGTCGAGATACACGACGACGTAGTCGGAGGGAAGCTCGGCCAGGCGCACGCGCCCCGCCGCGGTGGCGGCGGCCGCGGGTCGCAGCACGATCGATTGGGAAGCCCCGAGGAGGCGTTCGTCCGTCTGGCGCAGCAGCGTGCGCTGGACGAGGGCGAGGGCCGCGAAGCCGATGACGACTTGCGCGAGCAAGAGCAACGCGAGGGCGATGGCGGGGATGCGGGCGCGGAGCGGCCAGCGACTCACGACGGGTCCTTCAGGATGTAGCCGACGCCTCTCTTCGTGTGGATCAGGGGGCGGTCGAAGGGGGCGTCGACCTTCTTGCGCAGGTAGGAGACGTACGTTTCCACGATCGCCCCGTCGCCCCCGAACGCGTACTGCCACACGTGGTCGAGGATCTGCGCCTTCGAGACGACCCTTCCGGCATTCGACGCCAGGTACCTCAGGAGCGAGAACTCCGTCGGTGAGAGGTCGAGGGTCACGCCCGCGCGGGTCGCCTCGTGGGCGTCGTCGTCGATCACGAGGTCCGCGACCGTCAGGACACCCGGGTCCTCGTCTCCCGGCGATGCGCGCCGAAGGATCGCGTGAATGCGAGCGACGAGCTCCGCGAGCGAGAACGGCTTCGTCACGTAGTCGTCGCCGCCGACGGTCAGCCCGGCGACGGCGTCGTCCGGCCGGTCGCGCGCCGTGAGGAAGACGACGGGCATGTGGTCACCGCGAGCCCGAAGCTTCCTGGTGACGGTGAAGCCGTCCATGTCGGGCATCATGACGTCGAGGACGATGAGGTGGGGAGCGCCCGTCGCGACGGCCTCGAGCGCCTCTCGGCCCGATGCCGCCGTGGTCACGTCGAAGCCGGCGAAGCGAAGCGAGGTCGCGAGGAGGTCGCGCAGGTCTGGCTCGTCGTCAACGACGAGGATCCGTCGGGTATCCGCCATGGGGCCAGTGTGACGCGAAAGCCTGGGAGTTTCCTGGGAGGCGCGTCGGCGAATTCCGTCGCGCGGGCGACCCGAATGCCGCCCGTGGCGCACTCCGGATAGACTGGGGCGACCGGCGCGGACCACCGTGCCCCGACGATCAGGCGAGGACGACGTGCCAACCGGCAAGGTGAAGTTTTTCGACGTGGAGAAGGGCTTCGGCTTCATCGCGGCCGACGACGGCGGTGAGGCCTTCCTCCACGCCTCAGCCCTGCCCGCCGACGCCCCTGCCCCCAAGCCAGGGACTCGCGTCGAGTACTCGGTTGCGGACGGGCGGAGGGGACCCTCGGCGATGGCGGTCACCATCCTCGAGCCAGCGCCCTCCATAGCGGCGGCCCAGCGCAAGCCCGCTGACGACATGACGGTCATCATCGAAGACCTGATCAAGATGCTCGACGGAGTGTCGAACGGGCTGCGGCGCGGGCGGTACCCGGAAGCCAACAAGGCGAAGCAGGTCGCGTCGGTGTTGCGCGCCGTCGCCGATCAACTGGAGCAGTGATGGCGGACGCCGTCCTCGTGGAGTCCGTCGACCTCGCGCGCGTGGCCGCCGTCGAGGCGGCGGGCGAATCCGCGGACGTCGGCGCGCACCTCGGCACCCTGGAGTCCGACGGCGGCGCGATCACCCATCTCTTCGCGTGCGAGCTCTCGGGCTACCGCGGGTGGGTCTGGGAAGTGGCGCTCGCGCGGACCCCGGAGACGGGCGACGCGACGGTGTGCGAGGCGCATCTGATTCCCGCGGACGACGCGCTCCTCGCGCCGCCGTGGGTCCCCTACGAACAGCGAGTCCTTCCCGGCGACCTTGAGCCCGGAATGACGTTGCCGTTCATGAGTGAAGACCCGAGGCTCGTCCCCGGGTTCACCGTGACGGATGAGGAGGACGCCGACGCCCTCGCGATCTGGGAACTCGGCCTTGGCCGCGAACGCGTGCTCGGCGTCGCCGGACGGGACGAGGCCTCGGAGCGCTGGTACCGCGGATCGCACGGGCCTACAGCGCCGTCGGCGATTGCCGCGACGGCGTCGTGCGCAACATGCGCCTTCGTCGTTCCGCTGGCGGGCTCGATGCGCGGGCTCTTCGGCGCGTGCACGAACGAGTGGTCGCCGTCCGACGGCGCAGTCGTCAGTTTCGACCACGGCTGCGGCGCTCACTCCGAGACCGACGTCGAGAAGCAGGGCGCGCGCTGGCCCGCGAACGACCCCGTGATCGACACGATGGACGTGGCGCCGATCGACCTCGCCGCCGAAGACGACGCCCCGACGGACGCGGCCCCCACCGCGCACCGACGGACGAGGCCCCCACCGACGCACCGACGGACGAGCCCCGACGGACGAAGCACCGACGGACGAGGACCTGCCGGCGCGCCCGCCGTCGACGTGGCACCTCCGGAGGCGCCCTCCGACGACCCCGCCGCGGGGTAGGCGCGTGGTGCGGGACGGCGCTCCGCGCCCGTCGATCGCGCGCCGCCTGGCGTCTTCTGTCTACCTCCCGACCTTCTTCTTCGAGATCGGCATCGGCGCCGTCTACCCGATCCTGGCCCTCTCGCCCGTGCGCATGGGCGCGTCGGCCGCGGTCGCTTCCGCCGCGGTCGGGGCCTACGCCCTCGGGCGCATCGGGGGAAGCGCGTTCGGCGGAGGCCTCGCCGTTCGATGGGGCTCCGCTCGCGCGGCGCTCACCGGGATCGCCTTCACCGCGGCGGCCGCGCTCCTGTGCGCGGCGAGCTCGACCCTCGCGCCCTTCATGGTCGGCGCGACGCTCATCGGCACCGGCCACGCCCTCGTGCACGTCTCTCGACAGTCCCAGGTGGTGGAGATCGTCCCGACGGACTACCGGGCCCGCGGCCTGACGACGCTTGCCGGCATCTGGCGCATCGCGAACTTCATCGGGCCCCTGGGTGGCGCGCTCGTCATCCACCACATCGGGCTGAGGGCCGCATACGTCTTCGCGGCGGTCGTGATGGTCGCCGGGGGCGTTGCTCTCGCGTGGTCTCGCTCGCTTGGCGCGCCCGCGCACGTTCCGCATCGGCGGGCGATCACGCCCGCGCGGGTCGTGCGGGAGAATCGGCGCGTCCTGGGGACGCTCGGCCTCGCGGTGTCGCTCACCGGGGCGGTGCGCGCGGCGCGGCTCGCCGCTCTCCCCCTGTGGGCCGCGCACCTGGGGCTGGCGGACGGGACAGCGTCGGCAATCTTCGCGGTCTCGGCGGCCGTGGACATGCTCCTCTTCTTCCCGGCGGGCCTCGTCATGGATCAGCGCGGGCGCCGGTGGACGGCCGTTCCCTCGACCCTCCTCTTGGGTCTCGGCCTCCTCGCCCTTCCCCTGACGGACTCGATCGGGACGATCGCTCTGGTGGCCATCCTCCTGGGGCTCGGCAACGGGTGGGGCTCGGGGCTCCTCATGACCCTGGGAAGCGACGTCTCTCCCGTGGAGGGGCGCCAGATCTTCATGGGTCTGTGGATGGTCCTCCAAGACGTCGGGGGCCTCGCCGGTCCCGGGATCGTCTCGCTCGGCGCGCTCGCCGCCTTGCCCGCGGGGATCGTCGCGATCGGCGCGGTTGGGGTGGCGGCTACCGCGCTACTGGGGCGCTGGATTCCCCCATGGAGGCTCAGCGGGGGACCGGGGAGCGCGGCGACGGACTGACGCGCGTCGGCGCGTGGGGGCGGGACGCGCGGGCGTGGGAACAGCGTGCCTCAGCCACCGACGGGCGGGGCCTACGCGGAGAAGTTCTGAACCAGGTACCAGCCGGTAGAGCTGTGGGCGATGCCGATGCCAACCGAGTGGAACCAATCGCGCAGGATGTTGGCCCGGTGCCCCGAAGAGTTCATGAAGGCGTTGTGGGCCCTCAGGGCCAGTCCGCCTCCCGAGCCTCCGCTGATCCAGTAGACGTTCTCTCCGTTGCGCCACAGGGTGCTGTGACCGATCTCGGACCCGGTGCAGTTGTTGGTCGCGAGGTAGACGGCCCAGGCGCGGGCCGTGTTCGCGAGGCCCCCGCTCCAGGACAGTCCGGCGAGGCCGTTGTCCGCGCGGGCCGAGTTGAGGTACCCGAGGTTCTCCTGCTCGTACGAGCTGTAGGGGGCGCTTCCGACCGACGTGGCCGTGATCCCATACGCGGAGCACCGGCCGGCGGCCACGACGTGGCTCGACGCAGCCGTGCCCGACGAGCCCGACCTCCGCGTGGGCGGCGGCGGGGGCGGCGGGAGGATGGTGATCGGCGGCGCCTCGAAGATCTCGGCGGCGGCCGCGCTCGGCGACGGCGACGCGCTGACGGCGGGCGTCGCGTGGAGGGGCGCCGCTGCGGGCTGCTCGACGGTTGAGGGGAGGGACTGGGCGACATCGTCGGTGGCTGACCGACGAGAGCGGAACGACGGCGACGGCGGCGAGCGCCGCGAGCGCGGGGAGCAGGGGGATGAGGACGAGGAAGCGTGCGCGAGAGTGCCTACGCGCCGGGACTACCTCCACCGTGCTGCTCATCCGTCCTCGCCACCACCCAATCGATACATGCCGCGAGTGCTCTGACATCGTCGGGATCGACCGCCGGGTATACCCCGACTCGTATCTGATTCCGCCCGAGCTTCCGGTACGGATCGATGTCGACGATTCCGTTGTCCCTCAGAACGCCTCGCAGTATTGAAGAGTCAATGTGCCCTGCGATGTCCAACGTAGCTACGACCGTGGAGCGTAGGGAGGGGTTTGTGACGAATGCCTCAAGATAGGTCGAATCGTGCGCCCAGTCGTACAGGACGCCCGACGACTCGCGCGTTCGCGCGTCCGCCCAAGCCATTCCTCCGTTGCCCAGGAGCCACTCGAGTTGGGCGCGCATGAGCACCAACGTCGCGACGGCCGGGGTGTTGAGAGTCTGGTTGACGCGAGAGTTCGCGACGGCCTCGCTGAGCGAGAGGGACGCGGGAATGTAGCGGCCCGACGCCGCGATCTCCTCGATGCGCGCGAGCGCCGCTGGCGACGCGAGGGCGAACCACAGCCCTCCGTCCGAGGCGAAGCTCTTCTGCGGGGCGAAGTAGTAGAAGTCCGTCTGGGCCACGTCGACGGCCGCGCCACCCGCCGCCGACGTCCCGTCGACGAGGACGAGCGCGTCGCCGATTCCCTCCGGTCGAGTCACGGGGGCCATCGCGCCCGTCGACGTCTCGTTGTGCGGCCAGGCGTAGACGTCAACCCCGTCCTCTGCGACGGGGAAGGAGACCGACCCGGGATCGGCGGTGATCACGGTCGATGTGCCCAGGTGAGGCGCGGCGGAGGTAGCCGCCGCGAACTTCGCCCCGAACTCGCCGAAGGCGCAGTGCTGGGCGCGCTCGCGGACGAGTCCGAAGGCGGCGGCGTCCCACAAGAGCGTCGTGCCGCCGTTGGCGAGGAGCACCTCATACCCCTCAGGCGGCGAGAAGAACTCGCGCAGCATCTCGCGAACGTCGCCCACGAGGTCCTTGACGGGGGCCTGGCGGTGCGACGTGCCGAGGACGCCTGGCTGCGCCGCGCGCAGCGCGTCCAGTTGTTCGTCGCGGATCTTCGATGGCCCCGAGCCGAATCGTCCATCGCGCGGCAGCATTTCGGCGGGAATCGTCAACGGGGTGGCCATGCCACAAGCGTAGTGGGAACCGGAACGCTGGCATGATGGGCGCATGTTCACCGTGCGTCCGGCGCTGCAGGGGTACGCGTGGGGAACGACGCGAGACATCCCCGAGCTCCTTGGGCTCGAACCGAGCGGTGCGCCGGTGGCCGAGGCATGGTGGGGCGATCACCCTCGGGCCCCGTCCGTGTGCGTGGCAGATGGGGTCGAGACGACCCTCGATCGCGTGATCGACGCGGATCCCGTGGGTGCGCTGGGAGCTGACCTCGCCCGGGCGTATGGCGGGCGGCTTCCCTTTCTCCTCAAAGTTCTCGCCATCGGAAGCCCACTCTCGATCCAGGTTCATCCGAGCGCGCGCGGCGCGTCGGAGGGTTTCGATCGGGAGCAGGCTGCGGGGATTCCCCTCGATTCCCCTGAGCGCACGTACCGCGATCGGAACCACAAGCCCGAGATGCTCATCGCGCTGACCGACACCGTCGTCCTCGCGGGGTTTCGGCCCGCCGAGGATGTCCGGGACGACCTTGCACTCCTGGGCCACGGGGACGCGGACGCGCTCGCGGCCATCCTTGCGGAGGCTGCGCCAGAGGCCGACGTCATCGCGAGATACGTGGAGCGCTGCCTCAGGTCGGACGACGTGAGGGACCTGGCGGCGGCCGTGGTGCGCGCCGCGGCAGAGGCCCGACGCCGGGGGCAGCCTCCGCGCTGCGGCTGCCGCGGCCGCTCGCTATCCCAACGACGGGGGTGTGCTTGTGGCGCTCGCCATGAACCGGATCGCCCTCGCGCCCGGCGAGGCCTCCTACACTCCCGATGGCGCAATCCATAGCTATCAATCGGGGCTCGCGCTCGAGATCATGGCCAACTCCGACAACGTGGTGCGGGCGGGGTTCACGCCCAAGCACATCGACATTGACGATCTCCTCGCTAGTCGCCTCCACCGAGCCGGGAGTGCCCGATCCGCCGCGCGCGATTGCCGAGGGCGCCGCGACGATCTTCGATCCTGGTGCCGAGGAGTTTCGCCTCACCCTTGTCCGGCGCGGCGACGCTCGGCTCGCCCCGGGGCCGAGGATGGTCGTCTGCCTCGAGGGCGAGGCGGCGGTCGTCTCCGCCGCCGGAAGTGAGCGGAGCCTTGCGCGCGGAGAGGCCGTCTTCGTTCCCTTCTCCGATGGCGAAGCGACGGTGTCCGCGAGCGCCACGGTCGCCGTCGCCGAGGCGCCCAGGACTGGCGGGCGCGCCTAGGGCGACGGTCCGGGTGACGGCTGGTGGCGTGCGGATAGGCTGACCTCATGGAACGCATCGCGGTCTTCGGCACGGGGTACCTCGGCGCGACCCACGCCGCGGGAATGGCGGAGTTGGGGCACGAAGTCATCGGCGTCGACGTCGACGCGGCGAAGGTAGCGCGGCTCGCGCGCGGCGAGGTCCCGTTCTTCGAGCCCGGGCTTCCCGAACTGATGGCGAACATGTCGCGTCCGGCCGGCTGCGATTCACGACCGACGCGCGGAGGCGTGCCGATTGCCGATGTGCACTTCATCGGCGTCGGCACGCCCCAGCAGAAGCCGGCGAGCACTGCCGCCGACCTGAGCTTCGTCGATGCTGTGATCGAGACGCTCGGCGCCGCTGCTGAGCGCCCCACCGTGATCCTCGGGAAGTCGACGGTTCCCGTCGGTACGGCGGCGCGGCTTGCGCGCCCGCCTGCGCGACATCGCGCCCGCGGGCGACCACGCCGATCTCGGCTGGAACCCCGAGTTCCTCCGCGAGGGCTTTGCCGTCGAGGACACGCTCACGCCCGACCGCATCGTCTTGGGCATCGACAAGAGCGCCCCGGGCGCATCGAGGAGATGGCCCGCCGCGGTGTACGCAGAGCGCCATCGCGCGCGCGACGCCGTTCCTCGTGACCGACCTCGCGACAGCAGAGCTCGTCAAGGTCGCGCGCGAACGCCTTTCTCGCGACCAAGATCTCGTTCATCAACGCGATCTCGGAGGTATGCGACGCGACGGGCGCGGACGTCACCGAACTGGCCGACGCGATCGGCTACGACGAGCGCATCGGACGCAAGTTCCTCGGCGCGGGGCTCGGCTTCGGCGGCGGCTGCCTCCCCAAGGACATCCGGGCGTTCCTGCGCCGCGCAGACGAACTGGGAGTGGGCGACGCGCTCGCGTTCTTGCGCGAGGTCGACGCGGTCAACATGCGCCGTCGCGACCCCGTGGTCGACATGGCGAGCGGGAGCCTGCGGCGGCACCCTTCGCGGGTCGACCGATCGCGGTGCTTGGCGCCGCGTTCAAGCCCGAATAGCGACGACGTCCGCGACTCCCCAGCGCTCGACGTGGCCGGCGCGCTTCACCTGATGGGCGCGGACGTGAAGGTTTACGACCCAGAAGCGAATGAAGAACGCCGCAGCGGCGTGGCCGACGCTGCACTTCGCGACGTCGGCGACGAGGCCGTGCGCGGGGACGACGCTCGTGGTCGTCGCGACGGAGTGGCGAGAGTTCAGGGACGCCGATCCGGCGCGACTGGCCGAGCTCGCGGCACGGCCGCTTCGTCATCGATGGCCGCAACTGTCTCGACGTGGACGCATGGAAGGCCGCTGGCTGGGTCTATCGCGGACTGGGAAGGTACGCGACAATGACGGATCTCATCGACACCACCGAGATGTATCTGCGGACCATCTTCGAGCTGTTCGAGGACGGCGTCCCGCCCTTGCGGGCGCGCATCGCCGAGCAACTGGGCCATTCGGGACCGACCGTGTCCCAGACGGTCGCGAGGATGGAGCGCGACGGACTGCTCGTCGTCGCGAGGGCGACCACCACTTCGCCTCACGGACGCGGGCCGGGCAGCGCGACGCGGGTCATGCGCAAGCATCGGCTCGCCGAGCGGCTGCTGACGGACGTCATCGGCCTTACCTTCGCCAGGTTCACGAAGAGGCGTGCCGGTGGGAGCACGTCATGAGCGAGCTGGTCGAGGAACGCCTTCTCGCGATGCTCGACGACCCGATCGTCGTCCCCGTATGGCAACGCCATTCCGGGCCTCAGCGAGCTCGGCATCGCCGCACCACGACCGGGACCGACGCCGCAGGTGTCTCTCGAGGCGCGGTTCGTCGAAGGCGTCGACGCGGGTGACGCGTCGTGCGGATCGGGGAGGCGGCGCAGGCCCGAGCCGGACTCCTCGACGCGGCGATCGCATGCGGGCATTTGGCCGGGACGACGCTCGGCGGAGCGCCGAGGGCGACGAGTACGTCTTAGCGGACCCGTCGGGACGAGGTCGTGGTCGAGCGCGGATCGCTGCGCGACACTTCTTCGTTGTGTCGCATAGGATGGCTCCTGACAAGTACCCGAGTTACCATGAGAGGCCCTGTGGGCCGAGTGCGGCCGCCCCGCGCCACGGGACGTGGCGCGCAATCGACGCGTTGGGCGTGTGGACCCGCGCTCAGCGGCGCGTGAGGACATGTGTGAAGAGGATCTGGCGCGCCTCGTGCGCGGATGCCGGCCCTGAACGGGGCGGCGCTTGCGGGTGCTCCTTTCCGGTGCGGAGCTGCGGGATCTCCGGCCGCCCGCCCACACCGACGCAAGCGGCCATCGAGGCGCCAAGTACGTCGCCTGGGTCGAGCAGGGTGCGCCTCGAGGCCGCCACGGATTCCCGCTGCCGGCGGAACGCCGACTTGGACTACGACGCTCCGCCCGTAGCCGTCGAGGAGCACGTTCGCCCCGTGTATCTGCGCGGGCCCGTCACGCGCAATAGCCCGATCCCGCCGGCCATCGCGGGAAACGCCATCCTCGCGGAGGCGGCCAAGTATGTCGGCATTCCGTACCGCATCGGCGGCACCACGCCCTCGACGGGCTTCGACTGCTCGGGATTCGTGAGCTATGTCTACGCCCAGTTCGGCATCTCGCTTGCCGCGCATCGCGAACGCGTACTGGCGCATCGGCACGCGGGTGTCCGCCGCCGAGCCCGGCCGGGAGACATCATCGTGTCGAGCGGTCACGTCGCCATCTACGCGGGTGGCAACCTGCAGATCGACTCGCCGCGGCCGGGCAAGACGATTCAGTTCCGCGAGATCTGGCAGTCCTCGTACGTCTTCATTCGCGTCGGCTAGAGCTCGCACTCTCCCTCATTCCCACGCGAAATGCGCGGGGCATTTCCTCCGTTCTCCACCGCCGCGCGAGTAGACCGCTATTTGCAATATCGTCGGAGGATGCACATGTCCGTGCCGATGCGGCTTGGCAGGAGCGTCTCGGCGATCGGCATGGGTTGCTGGCAACTGGGCGCCGACTGGGGCGACGTCGACGACGACGTCGCGCAAGCAGATCCTTGGCGCCGCGGCGGACGCAGGTACCACGTTCTTCGACACCGCCGACGTCTACGGCGATGGCCGCTCGGAACGGGCGGTCGGAGCCTTCCTCGCGTCGCGCGACGACGCGATCGGTTCCTTGTCGCGACCAAGATGGGCCGTCGGGCCCATCCCCATGCGGCCGACGCGTACACGCTCGACACCTTCAGGGCGTGGACGGACCGTTCGCGAGAGAACCTCGGGGTCGACCGCCTCGACCTGGTTCAGTTGCATTGCCCGCCGTCACCGGTGCTTGCTCGACCCACGTACCTACGAGAACCTCGCGACGCTCGGGTGCGCGAGGGCGCGTCGTGCAACGTGGGGGTCTCCGTCGAGACCGTTCAGGAGGCGCTCGTCGCGATCGGCGAGCCGGGCGTCACGATCGTCAGATCATCATCAATGTGTTCCGCCGCAAGCCGCTTGAGCCGTCGTCGCGGAGGCGCGGGCCGCAGGGGATCATGGTGATCGCGCGGGTTCCGCTCGCGAGCGGGCCTGCTGAGCGGGAAGTACGACGAGGACACGACCTTCCCCGACGACGATCACCGGACGTACAACCGGCACGGGCGAGGCGTTCGACGTGGGGGAGACCTTCGCGGGCGTGCCGTACGAGGTGGGCGTCCGGGCGGCGCGGGAGGTCGCGGCGCTCACGCCCGAGGGATGGACGACGCCCAGATGGCGCTGCGGTGGATCCTCGATCAGCAGTCGACACCGTCATCCCAGGCGCACGCAACGTGGAGCAGGCTGTGGCGAACGCCGCGGTCGGCGACCTGCCGTCCCTGAGCGACGAACTGCACGCGGCCCTTGCGCGAGATCTACAATCGCGACATTCGCGAGCACGTCCACGGTCGCTGGTAGCCGTCGGTCCTCCGCGCGACCGGGTAGGCTCGTGGGCTCTTGCGCCTGTAGCTCAGGGGATAGAGCACCGCTCTCCTAAGGCGGGTGTCGCGCGTTCGAATCGCGCCAGGCGCACCACGCCCCTTCGGGTGTTTGACTTCACCGCCATCGGCGAGAACAATCGCACCAACGGTGCGCGTCGCCTGCCCCCCTGTGCGGCGCGCACTGTTGCACATTCCCGCCGGGTCGGAGCGGCGTGGGAGCCGGGTTCGAGGCGCAGCCCCTCCCTACGCTAGGGGAGTGGTGGACTACATCTCGCGCGAGCTCGTCGCGGACGCGCTGGCGGAGTGGCGCGAACAATTGCGCGCGCTCGCCCAGGGCTCCCCCCTGCGCGACGTTTCGGCCGCCGACGCCCCCGTCGTCGACATCACGGCCGCGCACCCCAGCGGCCTCGCGCAACTGTTCGCTGGCCGCCCCACGCTCGTCTCCGCCCTCATTCGCGACCAGGAGATCCAGCCCGTCGCGCTCAGGCGGGCGCGCGCCGCGTGCGAGCATGCGGAAGACGTGCGGCTCAACACCGGGGTCGCGAGCGGGGCGCTCGTGGTCGGCACGGCCATCTGGTCGGAGGCGGGCGTGCCGCGCGAGGTCCCCATCCTCCTGCGCCAGGTCACCCTCGAGGCCTCGCGCGACGTCGACACCCAGGTCACGCTCCACGGGTCGGTCTCCCTCAACCCCGTCCTCGGAACCGAGCTGCGGGCGCGCGCGCCCGACGCCAAGGTCGCGGAGCTCGCCTCCGCGATCCCCGACGCCCCCGACTTCGATCCCCGCCCCGTGTGGAACGAGCTCCGGGCCCACGCGTCGGCGTTCGCCGAAGACTTCGAGGTGCGCGAGGCGCTCATCCTCGGGTCCTTCGACGATCCCGAGCAGCGCCTCGTCGAGGACGTGGACGAGTGCGAGAGCCTCATCGGCTCGTCGATGCTCCTCGCCTCGGTCGCCGGCGACCACGCCGCGCGCGAGGAACTCACCGGCCCGCTTCCCGCGATCCCGATGGGCGATCGCGATCCCTTCGCCGAACGCGGCATCGGCGACCTCGACGACCGCCAATTCGCGGCGCTCGACCTCGTCGCGACCGGCCGCAGCCTCTTCGTCCAGGTGCCGCCGGGTGGCGACGCCATCTCGACCGTGACCGCCCTCGCCGCGGACGGCGCCGCGTCCGGGAAGACCGTCGCCGTCGTCGCGGGATCGGTCCCCGCCGCGCTGACCGTCCAGGCCGCGCTCGACGGCGCGGGCATCGGGGACCTGTGCGTGTCCGCGCTTGGCGACGCGTGGAACGCCGCGGGACGGTCGCGGCTGCTCGAGTCGATGACGATGTCGAGCCCCCGACTCGACGAGGCCGCGCTCCGCGCCGAAGGCGAGGAGCTCCTGGTCGCCCGTGCGGACCTCAGGGCACGGTACGAGGACCTCCACCGGGTGTGGGCGCCGTGGCAGACGAGCGCGTACGACGCGGTTCAGGCCATCGTGCGGCTGACCTCGCTTCCGAGGCCGCCAGCGACCCGGGTGCGTCTCGGCGCGACGGCCGTCGGATACATCGCCGAGCGCGGCGTCGAGGTCGTCGCCGCGGCCGTCGCTCGCGCCCATGCGGCGCAGATTGAACAGGAACGCGCCGACGCGGCGGACGAGGCCCTCGCGGAGGTTCCGCTCGCGGACGAGGGCATGGAGCCGCGCGGCCGCCAGTGGTGGGAGGGCGTCGTCCTCGACGAGGCCCGCGGCGCCCTGGTCGATCAGGCGCTCGGCGCCTTCGTCTCCCGCCACCTCCCGAGGCTGAGGTCGGAGGCGGACGAGGCGGCGCTCGAGGTCGGCGTCGACCCCGCCCCGTCGCTGTCCGAGTGGCGCGACCAGCTCGAGGTCTTCTACGAGCTCCGCGACACGCTCGACACGTTCTCCCCCGCGATCTTCCAGGGGTCGATCGCTGACCTCATCGCCGCGACGGCGCCCGACGGCTCGCCGGCCGGCGCTCACCTGAGCAAGCGCGAGCGGCGCGCCCGCGTGCGTCGCGCCGAGGAGTTGCTGCGGCCGGGGCGCGAGCCGTCGCTCCTGCACGGGCAGCTCGTCCTCGCGCAACACCGCCTCGCGCGCTGGAGGTCCCACTGCTCGGAGGGGGGCTGGCCGCGCGTGCCCGACAGGATGGAGGGCTACCGCGAACGCCTCGCCGACGCGTACGCCGCGTGGACCACTCTCGCTCCGATCGTAGAAACCGTCCTCGGACGCTCGGGGCTCGAGTATCTCCCGTGGGAGGACCTGCAACGGGCGCTCGCCGAGGCGACGGGGACGGACTCCGCCCCCGTCGAGGCCGCGCACGTTCGGGAGGCCCACACGCACCTCGACGGCGCGGACCTTGGCGCGCTGCTTCGGGACCTCAGCGCCCGGGGCGTCGATCCCGCCGACGCGCGGCGTCGAGTTGGAGTTCTCCTGGTGGGCGTCCGCGTTCGACGCCATCGTCACGGCGCAGCCGAGCCTCGCGGAGTTCGGCGCACTCGGCGCGGCGGTGACCGAGTTCCTCGCTCGGGACCGAGCCTTCGCGCGCCAGCGCGTCAAGCCCCTCATGCGCGCGGTCGCGGAGCGGCGACGCGCGGCGATCGCGCGCGATCAGGACGCGGCGCGCGATGTGTTCGCGAGTCTCGTCGAGGGCGGCGACGGGCCGATCGCCGCCCTGTGGGGACGCTTCCCTTCGCTCGTGTCCGCGCTTCGCCCCGTGTCCGTCTTCTCGGCCGAGCAGGCCTCGCAGATCGTTCCCCCTGCGAGGGTCGTTGACACGGTCGTGCTCGTCGGGATCGAGTCCCTGGCCTTCGCCCAGATCGTCCCGGCCCTTGCCCGGGCGTCCCAGGTCGTCGTCCTCGCCGACGAGCATTCGGCGACGGGCACGGCCGTCTCCCAGTTGCGCCAGAACCTTCCCGTGGTGCGGATCCGCGCGCGCCCGCGGCCCCTCGACGCTCGCGTGACCGCGGTGCTCGCGGACCACGGGTACGGGCGAGAGCTCGAGATGCTGCCCGCGCCGAGCCACGGCGGGACCCTGCGGCTCGTCGAGGTGGATGCGAGGGGCTCGGGGGCGTCGGCGGCGACGACGCGCGCCGAGGTGGCCGCCGTCGTCGAGGAGGCCGCGTCCGTGGCTGAGGGCTCGTCGATCGCCGTGGTTTGCGGAGGAACCGAGCACGCCGACGCGGTCGCCGCCGCTGTAGGGGCCGACCCGCGCGTGCGGCACCGCGGCGTGCGGGCGGTCGCGCTCGGCGACGCCGCGGGCCTCGAGGCCGATGTCGTGATCCTCTCGCTCGGATTCGCCCCGGGACCCGACGGCACCCCGCCGGCGGACCTCGGAATCCTCTCGAGCGCCAGGGGAGCGGGCGCGGCCCGCCAGGCGATCGTGGCGGCCCTCCGCGACGTCGTCCTCGTCTCCGCCCTCAACCTTGGCGACCTCGCCGGCGCCGCCGCGGGCGCGCAGGACGGGCACGGACTCGACTTGCTCGCCGATCTTCTCGCGGTCGCCGGGGCTCCGCCGCTCGAGCCGACGGAGCAGGGCGCGAGCGACTACCTGCTCGCGGACATCGCGGAGCGACTGCGCGCGACGGGCGTGGACGTCGCCGTCAGGTTCGGGGTGGGGGGCGACGTCGTCCCTCTCGTCTTCGGCGAGGGGGAGGAGTACTCGGTCGCCGTCGTCACCGACGACGCCCTGCCCGCCCACGGCATGAGCCTGCGCGACCAGGTGCGTTGGCAGCGCGCGAGGCTCGAGTCCCTCGGGTGGGAGGTCGTGCCGCTGTGGACGATCGACGCGTTCATCGACCCCGCGGCGGCCACGGAGGACATCCTGCGCGTCACCGGTCGCCTCGTCGGCGAGCCGCAGGGGACGCCAGGCGAGGCCGAGGCCGATGCGCCTGCAGGCGAGCCCGTCTTCGGCGAGGCCGTCGTCGGCGAGCCCGTCGTCGGCGAGCCCGTGCGCGGGGACGACCAGGAGCCGCTCCTCCCGCGGCGCGCGGTTGACGACACGGACGTCGGTTGGGGCGAATCCGCCGGGAACCGCGAGGACGAACTTCGCAGGGAGATCCCGCCCCACTGGTAGGTCGAGGTCCCGCGGGCGGCGGCTACGAGTCGGAGGTCGCGGACGGCGCGGCCTTGGGTGGCGTGGGCGACGACGCGGGTGGCGACGACGCGGATGGCGACGACGGTGTGGCGGGCGCGGGCGAGGTCGCGGGCGCCGTCGAGCGGTCGCCCGTCGCGGCTGTGGCGGCGGACGAGCCCGACTTCTTCGACGCCTGGCGCGAGTCCGTGCGATAGAACCCCGAACCCTTGAATGCGACGCCGACGGGGCCGATCACGCGTCGAAGCGCGCCCCCGCACTCGGGGCACACGCTCAAGGGGTCGTCTGTGATCGAGTGGACCGCCTCGAAGCGGTGCCCACACTCGTGGCAGGCGTAGTCGTACCGGGGCACGCGGGATATCCTACGTGGCCCGTTAGCGGGAGAAGAGCGTCACCCCGTCGGGAGTCACGACCCCGTGGACGGGGAAATCGTGAGTTTCGCGCGGAACCTCGTCGTCGTCGCCGTGGACCTCCTCGCGGAAGCAATACGCGAGGATCAGCGCGTCGGGCCGCGCGTCGACGAGGCACCGGTCATACCACCCGCCCCCCTGGCCGAGGCGCGTGCCGAGCGGATCCACGGCGAGCGCTGGCGCGATGACGACGTCGGCGTCCGCGATGGCCGCCTGGGGAAGGAACGGGCTCGAGGGCTCGGGGGGACGCCCGGGGGCGCGCGAGGTGAGGTCGTCGACTCCCAGGTACTCGCCCCATCCGCGCTGCAGGCCGTCGCCCAGGAGGGGAATGAGCAACCGGACGCCGCGATCGGCGAGCGCGGCGATCAGGGGAAGAGTCCCGGGTTCCGAGGGGCGCGAAGCGTAGACGGAGACGCACGATGCGGCCCGGACCTGGGGGAGCGCGAGCGCGTGCGCGGCGAGCTCCTCCGCCGCGACGGCCCTCAGGCGGTCGCTTCGTTGCAGGCGCTCCTCGCGGGCGCGCGCCCGCAGGGCGATCTTCAGCTCTTCGGCTTCGAGAAGGTTGGACGGCGGCGGTGACGGTGCCATACAGCCATTGAAGCAACCATTGCGACCCCGCGCCAGGGGGTCGCCCCCGCCGCTCGCGCGCCGTTAGGCTCGGGACATGACGGCGCTCCGCAAGGCGGTGATCCCCGCGGCAGGACGGGGAACGCGATCCCTCCCGGCGAGCAAGGCGGTACCGAAGGAGCTTCTCCCCCTCGTGGACAAGCCCGCGATCCAGTACGTCGTCGAGGAGGCGAACGCGGCGGGGCTCGGCGACGTCGGGATCATCACGGCGCCGGACAAGGGCGCGATCCTCGCGCACTTCGCCGCGGATCCGGCGCTCGAGGCCGCGCTCGCCGACGCGGCCAACGAGGATCTGCTCGCCGCCGTTCGGGGCGCCTCCGGGCTCGGGCCCGTCACTCCCATCGTCCAGGATCATCCCCGGGGCCTCGGCGATGCGGTCGCGTGCGCGGAGGAGTTCGTCGAAGGCGAGGCGTTCGCCGTGCTGCTCGCGGACGACCTGATCGACGCGCGGGACCCCGCCCTCGCGACGATGATGGCGATCCACGCCGTCACCGGCGGCTCGGTCCTTCTCCTCGTCGAGGTCGCGCCGGACAGGATCGGCCACTACGGGTGCGTCGACGCGCACCCGGTGGACGAGCGGACGTTTGCCGGCGCCGCGGGTGTGCCGCAGGGGGCCGAGATCCACGAGCTCACCCGCTTCATCGAGAAGCCTGCCCGGGGCGAGGAGTACAGCAATCTCGCGATCATCGGCAGGTACGTCTTCACCTCCGCGATCTTCGACGCCCTCCGGTCGACCCAGGCGGGTCGCCTCGGCGAGGTTCAGTTGACGGACGCGATCGCGCGGCTCGCGAGCGTGCCCGCGTCCCAGGGCGGCGGTGTCTACGGCCTCGTCCACCGAGGTCGTCGGTACGATACGGGAGACAAGCTCGAGTACCTCAAGGCCGTCGTGCAGATCGCCGCAGATCGCCCCGACCTCGGGGCGGCCTTCCGGGAATGGCTGGGCTCGTTCGTCGCGGACCTTGGGGAGGCGAAGTGAAGAAGAGGACCCTCGCCGAGCATCAGGCCGCGCTCCTCAAGGGCGTCGAGCAGATCCCCGCGATCGAGGTTCTCATCACGGACGCCGCCGGCTCGATCCTTGCCGAGGACCTCGCGTCCGAGCATCCGCTCCCGCCCGTCGCCGTCGCGACGTGCGACGGGTACGCGCTCGCCGCCAAGGATGTGGCGGGCGCGAGCGAGGACGCCCCGACGTCGCTCGCCGTCTCGCACGACGTCGGATGGGACGCGCGCGGCCCGCGCCGCCACGTTCCGAAGACCGCGGCTCGGATCGTGTCCGGTGCGCCCGTGCCCGTCGGCGCGGACGCGATCGCGCCGATCGGGGCGACCGACGGGGGCGTCGCGCGGGTCGAGGTGCAGGTCCGCCGTTCGCGCGGGCGCCAACGTGCGCGCGGCCGGAGCCGACGCGGCCGCAGGCAAGGTTCTCGTCAAGGCGGGAACGCGGCTTGGCGCCCGCCAACTCGGCCTCGCGGCGGGACTCGGGCGCCATCGGCTGAGCGTTCACCCGACGCCGCGCGTCGTCATCATCCCCGTCGGGCGCGAACTGGGGGACGCGAGCCGCCGCGGGAAGGCCGGGACGGTTCCCGAGTCGAATTCGCACATGCTCGCCGTCATGGCCTCCGAGGCGGGCGCGAACGCATACCGGGTCGGCGCCGTCGCCGACGACCGCATCACCCTGAGGACGACGCTCGAGGACCAGCTCGTGCGGGCGGACCTCGTCATTACGACGGGCGGGTTGAGCGAGGCGAGGGACGAGACGCTCCCCGACGTCCTCCGCGACCTTGGCGACTTCGAGGTGCACCGCGTCGCGCTCATGCCGGGCCGGCGCCACGGGCACGGGCGCATCGCCGCCGGACCGGGCGACGCCGAGACCCCCGTCTTCGCGCTGCCCGGACACCCCGCCGCCGCCATCGTCGCGTTCGAAATGTACGTCCGCCCGGTCCTGCGGACCATGTCGGGGTACGCGGAGAAGCACCGGCCGCGCGTGAGCGTGCGGAGCGCGTCGGCCTGGGAGTCGCCCGAGGGCGTCGCGCAGTGCGTGCCCGTCATCGTTGACTCGCCCCATGCCCAGGGCGCGACCGCGAAGGCCGTCGGCGATCCGTGGCAACCGTCGCTCGCCGACCTCGCGGTCGCGAATGCGCTCGCCATCGTCCCGGAAGACGTCACCTCCGTCGCGGCGGGGGACACCCTTTCGTGCCTCCTGTGGGACGACTGAGCGCTGGTGAACGTCCTCCGGGGACTTCGCCCCCCCGTCCTGACGTGCGGACCCGTCGTCGTCCGCGGGCTGCGCGCGTCGGACGAGCGCGCGTGGATGGAACTCCGCTCGCGCAATCGCGCGTGGCTGCGGCCGTGGGAGGCGACGATTCCCGGGGTTCGCGCGACGCCGACGATGTCGTTCCCGGCGTTCGTTCGGCTGGACCGCCGGATGTGGCGCCGCAAGCGGGCGTTCTCCATGGGCATCGAGTTCGAGGGCAGGCTCGTCGGCAGGGTTGCGATCACCGGAATCGAGTGGGGCTCGGCCTGCAACGGCTCGCTCGGCTACTGGATCGACGAGGGCCACGCCGGCCGCGGGATCGTCCCGCGCGCGGTCGCGATGCTCTCGGACTACGCCTTCGGTGTGGGACTCCATCGCCTCGAGATCGCGGCGCGGCCGGAGAACGTCTCGAGCCTGCGCGTCGCGAAGAAGCTGGGCTTCCGGGACGAGGGGTTGCGGAGGAGCTACCTCTACATCGACGGCGGGTGGCGCGATCACCGGGTGTTCGCGCTGACGTCCGACGAGCGTCGGCTCGGCGACCTCTGGCACTGCGAGGACTGACCCGCCGCGGTTGGCCCGTCGAAGACGGCGACCGCGGCGACTGACACGCCGCCCGCGATGCGGGCCGGGAGCCCCTCGCAGCCGTAGCGTTCGTATATGCCCCCGGTCGGACTCCTCGCGATAGCAGCGCTTGGGCTCGTCCTCGTCTACGCGCTGCCCCAGCGGATGCGCGAACGGGCCGACTACGCGCTCGTGCGCACCGAGGATCGCTTCAGCGCCGACATGCGCGTGATCCGCGCGTCCGTCGCGCGCATGGACGCGCGGCCCGCGTCCTCGGGGCGGCGGTCCGCCGCGCCCGAGGCAGCCAAGAAGACCATTTCCGCACTTGGGGAGAGCGTCATGACCCGTCCCGCAGCCCCGCTCGACCGCGCGGCAACACGCGCGCGCCATGAGATGGTCGCGATCCGTCGCGACCGCGCCAAGGTCCTCGCGCGCCGCCGCGCCCAGGCTCGCCGCCGCGTCCACCATCGCCGCCCTCGCGTTCCTCGGCGGCGCCGGGATGTGGGGCGCCGTCGCGCTCGGTTCCGCCCCCGCCTGGGGGACGTGGGCGGCGGTCGCCTCGACGACGCTCTTCGGCTCGTCCGTCGTCGCCGGGCGTCGGGCCGCGCGCGCCTACGAGGCCGCCGACGCCACCCTCATCCCCGTCGCGACCGAGGTGATGGTCGCCGCGACCGCCGCGGGCGCACTCCAGCGCGTCTCGACCGAGCGCGCCGTCGGACACCGCGCCGCGCCGTCCCCCGCCGAGACCCAGGCCATCCGCACCCTGCTCGCGGAGGACCTGGCGCCCCAGGGCCTCGTCCCAGGGGCCTCCCCGTCGCAGTTGCCGGGACCCGAGCTTCCCGGGATTGTCGAGCCGGCCGTCGACGATCCCAGCTGGTCGCCGAACACCATGCCCGTGCCGTCGTACACCCTCAAGCCCTCCGCGAAGCCCGGAACGCCGCGTCCGATCTCGGACGAGGATCTCGCCGCGGGGGCCAAGGCGGCCGAGGAGTCGGTCGACCGTCGCATCGCCGAGCGCGACGCCGACGCTGAACGGAGCGCGCCCGCCGCGGCCGCATCCGACGCCCCCTCGGACGCCCCGTCCGCCGACCCCAAGCCGGCGACCGCGACCCTCGACGCGATCCTCGCCCGGCGGCGTCGCCAGAGCGCGTAGACGCGGCCCGCGCGCCGCCTCCGACGGCGTGGAATCGCTCGCGGGGCGGGTGGTAGCCTTTAGGTCGCTTGAGGGGCTGTGGCGCAGTTGGTAGCGCGTCTCGTTCGCATCGAGAAGGTCAGGGGTTCGAATCCCCTCAGCTCCACCACCCAAGGCGTGAGCCCAACCTAGCCAACCACGCGCGTCGCATGACAAACGCGTGTGCTCGCGGGTTTGGACCCGGGAGCGGCCCGGGGTCGCCTATCGTTGACGCAGTGCAATGCCCGCGCGACCGCGCGAGTCGACCGCCCGACACAGGGAGCATGGAACCGTGACACTCACCCGGATCAAGGCGGCCACGCTCGCCGCCGTCGTCGTCCTCGGACTCGCCGCGTGCGGCGGGGGATCGGCGAGCCCATCCGCCACGGCGGCTACCGGCTCGGCGAGCGACGACGCCGCCCTCGCCTCGATCGCCTGGACGCTCGACGACTCCGGCGCTCCCGTCTTGACGTTTGCGGCGCCGCTGACGATCACCGATTCCGCGTCGCGCGTGGTCAACGAGGGCGACGGCGCCGAGATCCACGAGGGCGACCTCGTGGCGTTCGACTACACGGTCACCGATGGGACCGACGGGTCCGTCCAGTACTCGACCTACGACGAGGGCCAGGTGCCCGAGCGCGTCCAGCTCAATCAGGCCGACCTGGATCCCGCCTTCTACTCCGCCTTCGTGGGCCACAAGGTGGGCGCGGACGTCATCTTCGCGACGCTGAGCTCCGACCCGACGGGCGCGTCGCTCGACTCGCTCCCCGTGTTCATCGCCATCACCGTCACGGACGCCACCACGCCCCTAAGCGTGGCGACCGGCGATGCGGTCGCGCCGGTGGACGGCCTCCCGACGGTCACGCTCGGCGCCGACGGGTCACCGACGGTGGCCATTCCCGCGACCGATCCGCCCACCGACCTCGTCTCGCAGACCCTCATCCAGGGCTCGGGCGCGACGGTCGAGGAGGGCCAGACGCTCATCGTGCACTACACGGGTTGGCTCTGGGACGGCACGCAGTTCGACTCGTCCTGGACGTCCGGCACCCCCGTCTCGTTCGTCCTCGCTTCGTCTCAGCTGATCGAGGGCTGGATCCAGGGGCTTCCCGGGGCGTCCGTCGGCAGCCAGGTCCTCCTGGTCATTCCCCCGAGCCTCGGCTACGGCGACACCGACAACGGCTCGATCCCCGCGGGATCGACCCTCGTCTTCGTGATCGACATCCTCGCGGCGCTCTAGGCGCCGGTCGCAGGTCAGAGGCCGCGGGCCCTAGATCCACTGGCCGAACAGCCACATGTGGATCAGCCAGTAGTTGTAGGGGACCCACTGGCCCGTCCACAGCGGCAGGAAGAACCCCGCGACCACGACGCACGCGGCGACGAACGATGCGACGGCGATGGAGCCGCGTCTCGACCACCCGCCCTTCAGGCGGTCCGGTTGCGCGATGTGTCTCAGCGCCCATACGAGCGTGAGGACAACGTAGGGAACGAACGCGACGGAATAGAACGTGAAGATCACGCGGTCCGGGAACATGAACCACGGCAGCCAGCCCGCCAGGGTCCCGGCGATGACGGTCGCCGCGAGCATGTCCGACTTCGTCACGATGCGGTAGAGGGCGAACAGGAGCGCCGCGGCCGCCGCCCACCAGATCAGCGGGTGGCCGAGCGCGGTGATGGCGGAGGAGCAGTTGTGGGCGCCGCAGGGGCTACCCTCGTCGCCGGGCGTGTCCGCGCTGGCGTAGAAGAACGCGGTGGGACGCCACTGGACGATCCACCAATACGGTTCCGCCATGTACCCGTGGGAGAACCCGTTGGACTTGGTCAGTCCGACGTGGAAGCTGTACATGTCGCGGTGGTACTCGGCGAGCGAGCGAAGCACGTTTGGCAGCCACGAGATTCCCTCGCCTGGGTGGGTCTCCGCCCAGTGCCGGTCGAAGCTGAACGGGGACGCGAACCACGACCAGTAGGTGCCGAGGTACGTGAGCGGATAGACGACGAGGGTCATCCCGAGCGCGGGGAGGACCGACCGGACGGTGGCGGTAGAGAAGGCACGCCGGTAGCCGGCGTCGCGGCGATCGATGAGGTCCCACAGTGCGCTCAGCATCATGAAGAGCGCGCAGAAATACAGGCCCGACCACTTGACGCCGGTGGCGAGCCCGAGCGCGACGAGCGCGGCGAGGCGCCACCACCGGACGCCGAGGCCGCTCGCGAACCCGGGGATCCGGGCGTCGGGCTCGAGTCCGAGCCTCGCCCGGTCGGCCGCGGCGTGTCTCGCGAGGGTGGCGCGGGCTCTTCGCCGGTCGAGAAGGAGGAGGCCGAAGGCGACGAGGGCCCAGAAGCTGAGGAAGATGTCCAGAACGGACGTCCGCGACAGGACGATCGCCTGGCCGTCGATCGCGAGAAAGAGTCCGGCGACCGCGCCCCACGCGAGGGAGTGGAAGAGGTGTCGCGCGATCAGGATGATCAGCAGGACGGAGAGGGTCCCGGTGGTGGCCGCCGCGAACCGCCACCCGAAGGGGGTGGGGCCGAAGAGCCACTCGCCCGCGGCGATCATGTACTTGCCGACGAGCGGGTGGACGACCTTGTCCGCCTTGAGCGCCAGCCCGCTGTAGTCGCCATGGGCGAAGGCCTGGCTCTCGCCGCTCCACGAGCCGCCGTAGCCGAGGTGCAGGATCGACCACGACTCGCGCACGTAGTAGAGCTCGTCGAACGACAGGCTGTCCGGGTAGCCGAGCCTGACGAAGCGCAGGAGCGCGGCGAGCCCGCCGATGAGGGTGAGGGTCAGCGCGAGGCGCCACCGATAGAGGCGTTCGAGGAGCACGAGCGCCAGCCTATCCCGACGGCGACCGGGGTCGGGTTGTGGAACGCTGGGGTCATGCCGGGCCGCCTCGTTCTCGCCGCCACCCCCATCGGGAATTCGGGCGACGCGTCGCCCCGGCTCGTCGAGGCGCTCGGTTCCGCGGACGTCGTCGCGGCCGAAGACACGCGCCGACTCCGCGACCTCGCGAGGCGCCTGGGCGTCGCCGTCGCCGGGGAGGTCGTCTCGCTCAACGATCACAACGAGCGCGACAAGGCGGACGGGCTTGTCGAGAGGGCCGTGGGGGGCGCGACCGTCCTCGTGGTCTCCGATGCCGGTATGCCGACCGTGTCCGATCCTGGTTTCCGCGCGGTGACCGCGGCGATCGCCGCCGGGGTCGAGGTGACCGTCCTTCCGGGGCCGAGCGCGACGCTCGCCGCGCTCGCGGTCTCGGGCCTCCCGACGGACCGCTTCTGCTTCGAGGGCTTCCTTCCGCGCAAGGCGGGGGAGCGGGCCGCCGCGCTCGCCGCCCTGGCGTCCGAGCCGCGCACCATGATCTTCTTCGAGGCGCCCCACCGGCTCGTCGGGGCGCTCGACGCCATGGCCGTGGCCTTCGGCGACGGCAGGGAGGCGTCGGTCAGCAGGGAGCTGACGAAGACGTACGAGGAGACGCGGCGCGGGCCGCTGTCGAGTTGCGGGCGTGGGCGGAGGGCGCCGAGCCCAAGGGAGAGATCGTCGTGGTGGTCGCCGGCGCGGCGAGGCGGGAGGCCCCGATCGCGAGCCTCGTCGGCGAGGTCCTGGCTCGGGTCGGCGCGGGAGAGAGGCTCAAGGACGCCGTCCGCGATGTCGCGGAGACCGCGGGGGTGTCCGCGCGGGAGCTGTACGCCGAGGCGCTCGCGGCCAAATCCCCGTCGTAGGGGCCGTCGCGCGGCAGGCCAACGGCGGCCCCTCGCCCGTCACTAGGATGTGACACATGTCCCGCATCCTCTCGGCCGTCGCATGGCCCTACGCCAACGGCCCACGGCACATCGGCCACGTCGCGGGATTCGGCGTTCCTTCCGACGTCTTCAGCCGCTACATGCGGATGGCGGGCCACGACGTCCTCATGATCTCGGGTACGGACGAGCACGGCACGCCCATCCTCGTTCAGGCGGAGCAGGAGGGCGTGTCGCCGATGGAGCTCGCGGACCGGTACAACCGCGTCATTGCCGAGGACCTCACGGCGCTCGGGCTCAGCTACGACCTCTTCACCCGCACGACGACGGGGAACCACTTCGCGGTGGCGCAGGCCATGTTCAAGGCCGTCCACGCCAACGGCTACATGATCGAGCAGACCACGAGGGGCGCGATCAGCCCGTCGACCGGGCGGACGCTTCCCGACCGCTACATCGAGGGAACGTGCCCCATCTGCGGGTACGACGGCGCCCGCGGCGACCAGTGCGACAACTGCGGCAACCAGCTCGACGCCATCGACCTCAAGAACCCGGTGAGCCGCATCAACGGAGAGACCCCGAAGTTCGTCGAGACCGAGCACTTCTTCCTCGACCTTCCCGCGCTCTCCGAGGAGATCGCCCGGTGGCTCGGCTCCCGCAAGGGGTGGCGCCCCAACGTCCTCAACTTCTCGCTCAACCTCCTCGACGACGTCCGGCCGCGCGCGATGACGCGCGACATCGACTGGGGCATTCCGGTCCCGCTCCCCGACTGGGAGGACAACCCCGCCAAGCGCCTCTACGTCTGGTTCGACGCGGTCATCGGGTATCTCTCCAGTTCCATCGAGTGGGCGCGACGCTCGGGCGACCCCGAGGCGTGGCGCAAGTGGTGGAACGACCCCGACGCGCTCTCGTACTACTTCATGGGCAAGGACAACATCACCTTCCACTCCCAGATCTGGCCCGGCGAGTTGCTCGCGGCGAACGGGAGGGGGTCCAAGGGCGGCGAGCTCAGCGAGTTCGGCGACCTTCAGTTGCCGACGGAGGTCGTCTCGAGCGAGTTCCTCACCATGGAGTCGAACAAGTTCTCCTCCTCCCGCGGACACGTGATCTACGTGCGCGACATGCTGTCCCGCTATCAGCCGGACGCGCTCCGGTACTTCATCGCGGTCGCGGGACCGGAGAGCTCGGACTCCGACTTCACGTGGGCGGAGTTCAAACGCCGGACGAACGACGAGCTCGTCGCGGCGTGGGGGAACCTCGTCAACCGGACGGTGTCGCTTCTTCACCGCAACGTCGGCTCCATCCCGCCGCTCGCCGAGTTGACGGACGCCGACAGGGCCGCCCTCGCCCAATCGACGGTTGGCTTCGACACCGTCGGCGCCCTCATCGGCCAGCAGCGCCAGCGCCAGGCGATCGGTGAGGCGATGCGCGTCGTCCAGGACGCGAACAAGTACCTCGCCGAGATGGAGCCGTGGAAGCTCAAGACCACCGACCCCGCGAGGATGGCGACCGTTCTCGGCGTCGCGGCGCAACTCGTGTCGGATGCCAACACCCTGCTGGCGCCCTTCCTCCCTCACTCGGCCCAGCGCATCCACGAGGCGCTGGGGGGCGAGGGCGCGTTCGCGCCGATGCCGACGCTCCAGGAGGTGGACGACCTCGACCTGCCCGACCGTCACTACCCCATCATCACCGGCGACTACACGGCCGTTCGCGACACCTGGGCCCGCAAAGAGCTCGTGGCCGGCACCGCGATCCCGACCCCCGTCCCCGTGTTCACCAAACTCGACGACTCGATCGTCGAGGACGAGCTCGCCCGCATGCGCGGGGAAGAGTAGCCGATCGCTCGGCCGGGGCAGTGGCCCCCCGCCCCGCCGCCACTTCCGCTGCCGGTTGTGGACAATCACGCTCACCTCGAGTGGCCCGCGGGCGACGAGCCCAAGTCCGTAGAGGAGCGCCTGTCCGATGCCGCAGCGGTCGGCGTCGATCGGGTCGTGCAGATCGGATGCGAGGTGGCGAGCGCGCGCTGGACGGCGCTCGCGGTGGTGCAGCACCCGCAGCCTCGTCGGCGGCGTGGCGATCCACCCGAACGAGGCCCCCCTCCATGCGGCCGGTACCCACGAGTCCGGCCTCGGATACGACGAGGCGTTCGCGATCATCGCCGATCTCGCCCGGGGTCCGCGCATGCGGGTCATCGGGGAGACGGGGCTGGACTTCTACCGCACGGGCCCCGAGGGTCGCGACGCACCAGGCGAGCGCCTTCCGCGACCACATCGCGCTCGCCAAGGAGCTGGGGCTGGTGCTCCAGATCCACGACCGCGACGCTCACGCCGAGGTGATGGAGGTTCTGGAGCGGGACGGCGCCCCGGAGCGGACCGTCATGCACTGCTTCTCCGGCGACGCGAGCCTCGCGCGCCTGTGCGTCGACCGCGGCTACTACCTGAGCTTCGCGGGGACGGTGACGTTCAAGAACGCGAGCGAACTGCGCGGGTGCTCTCGCCGTGACGCCCCTCTCGCGGGTCCTCGTGGAGACGGACGCCCCGTTCCTCACGCCCCATCCGCACCGGGGAGCGCCTAACGCGCCGTACCTCGTTCCGCTGACGATGAGGGAGATCGCGCGGGTTCACGCGGTGCCCATCGAGGAGGCGTGCGCGATGGTCTCCGTGACCTCCGACGAGCTCTACGGGCCCTGGTAGGCGCCGGGACTCAGCGGTCCTCGGCGGGAAGGGGCGGACCGGTCGTTTCTCGCACGCGAAGCGACGGCGTGATCGCGACGTTGTGCGCGGGGCGATCGGGGTTGATGATGCGCTCGGCGACGAGGGACATCGCGGCGCGCCCCAGGGAAGCTCGCGGCGGCCGGACGGCGGTCATCGGTGGAGTGAAGAGCTCCGCGACCTCGTCGTCGTAGGCGACGATCGAGAGATCGCCCGGAACCCTGAGGCCACGCTCCTCGCACCGCTGCGAGATCGATGCCGCGGCCTGATCCGGGTGGACGAGAAGCGCGGTGGTTCCGGTCTCGACGCAGCGGTCGAGGATGCGGTCAACCGCGGCCGACCACGAAGCCCCATTGGACGTCGCTATCGTCTCGTCGACGACCGGGAGGGCCTCGGTGCCCGCTTCTGCGCGTGCGGTCAGCCAGCCGTGCCGAAGGTGGGGCGCGGTCGGGCTGTCACCGCTGATGACGAGGCCAATCCGGCTGTGGCCCAAGTCTGCGAGGTGCCGCATCGCGATCGACGCGCCCTGGGAGTGGTCGGATACCACGGACTCAACGGTGGTGTGCAGGGGCCCAACGACGGCGGTGCGCTCAACGAGCACGACCGGGACGCCGCTCGTCGCGAGGGCCTCGAGGGTCTCCGCCGAGTGGGCGGCCCTCATGTTCGGCGCGAGGATCAGCCCGGCCGCGTGGGCGCGGGTCAAGAGGTGGTCGACGTGCGGCAGGATGTCGTCGGCGTCGTACGACGAGCCGCGGAGCACCACGGTGAGTCCGTGCTTCGCGGCTTCCTGCTGGGCGCCTTCGATGACGCCCGGCCAGTAGTAGTCGAGCGAGGGGACGAGCATCCCGATGCGGCCCGAGCCGCCCCGCCCCGCGTCGCCGTCGGTTGCCGCGTCCGGCGTGCGCTCCTGGACCAACACCGCTCCGCCGTGGACGCGTCGCACGACGCCCTCGTTCTCGAGCTGGACGATGTCGCGGCGGATCGTGACGGCGGTGACCCCCGTCGCCTCGGTCAATTCGGAGACGCGAACCGCGCCTTGCCTGCGCAGAACCTCGATGATCGCTTCCCGCCTCGTCTCGCCGAGCGGCGACGCACTCAGTGATCCCCGCATGTTTCGCCTCTCGATCGGTGGTGGCGGTTCGCGTTCACCATTATTCGTCCATTCGTCAGCATCGCTCACGTTCGCGCCGTTCTCTGTGCCCGCCCGCTCCCGTCGCTCGCCCTGGTCCAGGGATGATCGATTCTGATCGAATATAACACATCCGCATCAAGTATTGACATAGACGATCACTATTGATTCCATGGGTACCGGTCGCGCGGTGCAGCGCCGCACCGCAGGACGTGCGACCCTCACGAGACGGAGTAGTCAAGTCGTGGCCGAATCCCTTCGCGGAACGCGTGTCCGTGGCAGTTCGCCGCGCGTTCTGATTGCCGGGATGGAGTCCGCGCCGGTGACGTCGAACATGACCAGCACCCGCGGGGACCGAGAGTCATGACCGTGACAGCGACCCGCCCCCTCTTGACGCGCGACGACCTCCTTCGGCATGCCATCGGCATCCTCGACGCCGCGATGGCCCGCGGCACGAACGGCAACTCCCACATCGTCTTCGAGGGTCCGGAGGGCGGCTACGGCCGGCGCGTCGACGGGCTCGAGGGATTCGCCCGCACCCTCCTGCTCGCGGGCTTCATCCTCAAGGGCTCCCGGGGCGAACGGGGCCAAGAGGCCGCCGCGTGGTACTCCCGGGGCATCGAGACGGGCACGGACCCCGCCTCGCCCGATCGCTGGATTGGGCTCACGGAGCATCCACAGGCCAAGGTTGAGGCCGCATCGATCGCGCTCATACTCGACATGACGCGCCCGTGGATCTGGGATCAGTTCTCGGATGAGACGCGCCGAAACGTCATTAACTACTTGAGCCCCGCGGTTGGAGACCAGACCTACCCGCGGATCAACTGGGTGTGGTTCCGCCTCGTGGTCCAGACGTTCCTCAAGTCCGTCGGCGGTCCGTACTCCGACGACGACATGACGGCGGATCTCGCGACGCACGACTCCTTCGTTCGCGCGCAGGGGTGGCTCGCGGACGGCGACGAGAGGTCGTTCGACCACTACACGGGGTGGGCTCTCCATCTCTACCCGACCTTGTGGGCCCAGATGGCGGGTGCCGAGGATCTCGCGGCGCACCGGGGGAGTGTCGATCGCGACCGCCTCGACCGATACCTCGACGACGCGCTCGCGCTCATCGGAGCCGACGGCTCCCCGCTCATCCAGGGGCGCAGCCTCACCTACCGCTTCGCCGCCGCCGCGCCGTTGTGGGCGGGCGCCATGGCCGGAGTCCCGAACCACCGCCCCGGCGCGCTTCGTCATGCCGCGCTCGCGATCATCGATCACTTCGCCGCGCATGGTGCGCCCGACGGCGACGGACTTCTGACGCTTGGCTGGCACCACCGGTGGCCCGCGCTCGCGCAGGCGTACTCGGGCCCCGGGTCGCCCTACTGGGCGTGCAAGGGGATGCTCGGCCTTGCCCTCGAGGCCGCGCATCCCGCCTGGACGGACGCGGAGGTCTCGCTCCCGGTCGAGCAGGGGGATGTGTTGCGCGAGATCGAGGCTCCCGGGTGGATCGTCTCGGGAACCCGTGCCGACGGGATCGTTCGCATCATCAACCATGGGACGGACCACGCGCGGCCCGGCGATCGCCGCGCGGACTCCCCGCTGTACGCCAGGCTCGGCTACTCGACCGCCACCGCACCCCTGCTCGACAAGCGGAGTTGGCGGAGCCCGCTCGATCAGTCCGTGTGCCTCGTCGACTCGGGAGGCAACGCGACCCACCGCGCCGGGATGGAGCTCGTGGAGGCTCGCGTCGACGGCCTCGGCGATCAGGCCGTCGGCGTCGCCGCGTCCGAGTCCCGTGTTCGGTGGGTTGAGCCGGACGAGGTGCAGGAGCACCACGGTTCCGGGTTCACCGGGCGCGTGACGGACGCGGGCACCCTCACCGTCCTCTCGCTCGTGCGCGGGGCGTACGAGGTGCGCCTCGCCCGAGCTAGCGACCTCACGGACGCCGGCCGCGAGCGCGCCGTGGGCCTGAGGATCGCCGGATGGCCGGTCGCCGACGCCGGGCCGATGGTCGCAACCGAGACGCTGGAGCCCCTTCCCATGGCAGCGGCAAGGACGGATCACCTTGTGTCGCGGCTCTACGCGTCGACGACCGACGCGGCGGCGTCGGTCACCTCGCTCGATGACGCGAGTCCGCTCGGGCGCACCGCGCTCGTGCCGCTCCTTCGCGAACCCTTGCGCGAGGGGGCGTGGGTGCGCGCCATGGTCGAACTCTCGGGCGTGTCCCTCGCCGGCGATTCCGGGCACGAGCTGCCGGCGGCCGCGACGTTCGACGCCACGGTCGAGGGCAACGACGTACAGGTCACCTGGCCGGATGGGGTCCGGACGACCACACGATTCACCCAGAGTTTCCCGTCCGCGCAGTCGCGTGGGATCGGGGAAGAAGCGGCCCGCACGAACGGGCCACCACAGCAGGAGGAGATGTCATGAAGCACACAATGAAGTGGGGCGTCGGCCTAGCGGCTGTTGCGTCTCTGGCTCTGGGGGGCTGCTCGAACAGCCCGTCGAGCAGTCCGACGGCATCGGAGACGATGGCGCCGGAACCCGTCACCCTGACAATGGCGGCCTGGTTGCTCGATTCGACGCCTGAATTCAAGACGCTGACCGATGCGTTCCACGCGGCCAACCCCAACATCACCATCAACCTGATCGAGTACACGGCAGGCAACGACTACGACACGCAGATGATCGCGGACCTTGCCGCGGGATCGGCGCCGGACCTCTACATCCTCAAGAACCTGAAGAACTTCTTCACCTACGAGGACGGCGGTCAGTTGCTTGACGTTTCGGACGTCGCTTCGGGGCTGGACAGCCACACCAGCGGCCTCTCGAACTACCAGGTCGATGGCAAGACGTACGCGATTCCGTACCGCCAGGACTCGTGGTACCTCTACTACGACAAGGATCTCTTCGACCAGGCCGGCGTCGACTACCCCGACGGCACCTGGACATGGGACGACTACCAGACCGCCGCCAACGCACTCTCGGCGGGTCTTCCGGCTGACGACGTCTACGGGACCTACCAGCACGGGTGGCAGTCGATCATCCAGGGATTTGCCAACGCGCAGACCCCCGGTGCCGACATTCTGAGCGGTGACTTCGGGTACATGAAGCCGTACTACGACCGGGCTCTCGAAATGCAGGCGTCCGGCGCGCAGATCGACTTCAACACTCGGGCCACGGCCCAGCTCACCTACCAGAGCCAGTTCGGCACGCAGAAGGCCGCGATGCTGATCATGGGTAGCTGGTACGTTGCCGCGTACCTCGAGCAGGTCAAGACGGGCGATGCTCTTCCGTTCAACTGGGGCATCGCACCGGTTCCGCAGCTCACCTCGAGCACGACGAGCGACCCGGTGACCTTCGGAGACCCGACGGCGATCGGCATCAACCCTGCGATCGACCCGAGCAAGACCGAAGCCGCCAAGGCGTTCCTGGCGTACATCGGCGGTCAGGATGCGGCAATCGCCCTCGCGGGCATCGGCATCACGCCGGCGTACGCATCGGACGCGGTCACGACCGCGTACTTCGCGGGCGAGGGTGTTCCGACCGACGACCTGTCGAAGTTCGCGTTCGGAAACCACGACACCAAGCCGGAGAACCCGGTGTCGGCCACGACGGCTCAGGTGCAGGGCATCCTGGGTGACATGCACTCGGCGATCATGTCGGGAACCGCGTCGGTCGACGACGCGATTGCCGAAGCCGAAGCACGGTTCAAGAGCGAAGTCAGCTAGAAAGAACCAAGGGGGTCTCCGTACCCTCCGCCGCAGGGCTTGGTGCGCAGCGGCAACGCTGCGCACCAAGCCCCGCCCAGCAGTCAGGAGAGATCAATGGCGGTGACCGCCGCGCCCGTGAAGGCGCCGAAGGACGAGGCTCGAGCGCAACGGCGCAGAACCATCCTGCAGGGGTGGGTGTTCATCCTCCCCAACTTCGTTGGGTTCTCGATCCTCACCCTCATCCCCGTCCTGATCCTCTTCTACATGGCGTTCACCAAGTGGAACGTCTTCGGCGGATCGGAGTGGATCGGGCTCGACAACTTCACGCGGCTTATCGACGACAAGAGCTTCCACAAGGCGCTGTGGAACACCCTGTACTACACCGCGCTGCACGTCCCGCTCACGCTGCTCATCTCACTCGGCTTGGCGTTGCTACTCAACACCAAACTCCGCGCGCTCGCGTTCTTCCGGACGGCCGCCTTCTTCCCCTACATCACGTCGATCGTGGCCGTCGCCGTCGTGTGGAACATGCTCTTCAGCCCGGACAAGGGCGTCATCAACCAGGCGCTCATGGCCATCGGCGTGGACAATCCGCCCGGCTGGACGACGTCGGCAACGTGGTCCATGCCCGCCGTCATCATCGTCGGGACGTGGCGCGAGGCGGGGTACTACATGCTGTTGTTCCTCGCGGGACTCCAGACTGTCCCCAAGGAGTTGCACGAGGCCGCGCGTATGGACGGCGCGAATGCCTGGCAGAGACTCGTGAACATCACGCTTCCCGTCCTCCGCCCCACGACATACTTCGTCACGGTCATCCTGACGATTCAAAGCTTGAAAGTGTTCGACCTGGTCCTGGTGTTGACCGGAGGAGGGCCAGGGCAGTCGACGCTCGTTCTCTCCCAGTTCATCTACAACAAGGGATTCATCGATAACCGATTCGGGTACGGCTCGGCCGCCGCGATCGTCCTGTTCGTTCTCGCCGTCGGCATCACGATCCTCCAGTACCTCCTCAACAAGCGGAGCGAAGACAAGTGAGCGCGAACGCAGAGGTGGAACGCGCCGCCTCCCGGAGCGACGTCCCCAAGGCTCGGAGAAGGCGGCCGTCGCACTATGTGGTGCGGGGCCTCGGCTATCTCGTTCTCGTCGCAGTGTCGATTCCGGTCTTCCTGCCCTTCGTGTGGATGATCATCTCGTCGCTGAAGCGCAACAACGATGTCTTCACCGTGCCGGTCCAGTGGCTCCCGGATCCCGTGGTCTGGAACAACTACGTGGAGATCTTCGCGAAAGCGGACATGGTGACGTGGATCCGGAACACGCTCCTGCTCTCCGTCGTCGTGACCCTCCTTCAGGTCTTCACCGGGAGTTTCGCCGCCTACGGATTCTCCAAGGGAAGGTTCCCCGGCAGGAGGGTGCTGTTTCTCACCTACATCGGCACCATCGCGGTGCCGTGGCAGGCGTACATGATTCCGCAGTTCATCCTCTTTTCGAAGTTCCACCTGTCGAACACACTGTGGTCGATCATCGCCCTCCAGGCGTTCGGCGCCTTCGGGGTGTTCCTGATGAAGCAGTTCTTCGACTCGATCCCGGACGCGCTCATCGAGGCGGGCAGGCTCGATGGCCTCTCCGACGTCGGCATCTACCGGCGCATCATGCTGCCCCTGTCGATTCCGGCCGTCGCGAGCCTCGCCCTGTTGATGTTCACGACGACATGGAATGACTACCTCGGTCCGCTCCTGTACCTTCGCGACCCGAAGATCTGGACGATCCAGGTGGGCCTCCAGTCGTTCGTCGGCCAGTACAACACCGAGTTCGGGCTGATCATGACCGGCGCCGTGCTCTCCGTCCTCCCGGTCGCGATCATCTTCGCGCTTGGACAGCGGTACTTCATCGAGGGAATCGCCGCGACCGGGGTCAAGGGGTAGTCCGATGCGCGGCTTCTACACGGCATACACCAGCATCGGCGGGGCGGTGTACACGGCCCTCGTGACGAACCTCCTTCTCGCCGTCGCCAACCTCCCGCTCCTGGTCCTCTTCGTCGTGACGGACCTCCGGGTGACGTGGCTCCCTGCCCTGGCGCTCTCCCCGCTTCTCGCACTATCGCTGAGCGCCGCGTTCGCGGTGTTCCGGGGCTACGCGGCCGAGGGTCCCATCGGTGTTGTCCGCGCCTTCCTGCGGGGGTGGCGAGCTCACGCGCGTCGCGCGGGCGGGGCGGGAATCGTCGCGGCGTGCGGGGCCTTCGTGCTTGCCGTGGACGTTACGGTCGTGTGGGGCAAGCCGGTCGGAGCAGCCGCGATCCCCGTGCTCGTGATGGTAGCGGTGCTGCTGACCGCGACGACGGTGCACGTCCTCGCAGGCATCGTTGACGGCATCGAGGCTCGCAGCGGCGCGGCGCTGTGGAAGGCGTGTCTCTACTTGGCGGTCCGACGGTGGTACCTCACGGCGCTGTCGCTGTTCGCGCTCGTCCTTCTCGTCTCGTTCATCTACGCGACGCCCGCATGGGGCGTGGGGCTCGCGGCGAGCCCCATCCTCTACCTCGTGTGGACGAACAGCAGGCAGGCGCTCCTGCCGATCGCGAGCGCCCCGGAACGAACGGTGGTGAGCGCGTGAGCGGGGTTCCGTCCATCGATCGGGCGACCGAGGTGGCCGCGGTCGCGCGCGCCCAGGACGCGCTCGCCGACGCCCTCGCCACGATCGACGCGAACCTGAAGATCTTCGCGACACGCTTCCCCGAGGACACGACCGTCGGCGGAACGTACCCCGTCCGTACGCGCGAAGGTTCGCCAGACGGCGCGAACATCGGGTGGACGACGAGCTTCTGGCCCGGGATGCTGTGGCTCGCGTTCGACGTGACCGGCGACGAGCGGTACGAGGAGGCCGCGCGGTCATTCGTGCCCAGCTTCGTGAGCCGCCTCGACGACCGGGTGGACCTTGAGACCCACGACCTCGGGTTCCTCTACACGCTCGGCTGTGTCGCGGCCTGGCGCGTCGCGGGCGACCAGGGCGCGCGCGGGGCGGCGCTCCGGGCCGCGGACCACCTCATGACGCGATTCCTCGAGCCCGTCGGCATCATCCAGGCGTGGGGTGATCTGAGGAACCCGGAACAGCGTGGCCGAACGATCATCGATAGCCTCATGAACACGCCGCTCCTTCACTGGGCGTCGGTCGAGACGGGCGACCGACGCTACGCCGATGCGGCGGGTCGGCACGCGGCTCAAGTCCGCGACCGGATGGTGCGCGCCGAGGGCTCGACGTTCCACACCTTCTACTGGGACCCGGAGACGGGCGAGCCGATCCGCGGCGCGACCGAGCAGGGGCACTCCGACGACTCGTGTTGGGCGCGCGGGCAGGCGTGGGGCATCTACGGATTCGCGATCAACTCACGGCTCTCCGGCGATGCGACGATGCTCGACGCGTCTCGGAGGTGCGCCGACTACTTCCTGCACCACCTCCCGACCGACAGGGTTCCCTACTGGGACCTGGCGCTCGAGCACGGGGCGGGTGAGCCCCGCGACAGTTCCGCCGCCGCGATCGCCGCGACGGGCCTCATGGAGTTGGCGGCAGGACTCGACGCGTCCGAACCCGAACTCGCCGCGACGTATCGGGGCGAGGGGCTGGCGATTCTCGTCGCGTTGGCGACGGACTACGCCACCGGTGGCGCGGTCGGAGGGAAGCCCCTCATCGAGCGCGGTGTCTACGACGCGCCGAAGAACGTCGGCGTTGACGAGGGCAACCTCTGGGGGGACTACTTCTACCTCGAATCGCTCGTCCGCACGATGCGGCCCCACTGGGTCTCGCCATGGTAGGCGGGCGGAAGCGCGGCGGGCCGAGATGCGCCTGGTGACCTTTGACCACGGCGCCGGCGACCGCGTAGGGGCGCTGGTGGACGACGGCGACGGCATCGTCGACCTTGGCGCCGCGGACCCCGACCTTCCCCGCACGGTCATCGGCATCGTTCGCGGCGGGCCGGGGACGATCGCGCGCGCCGCGGCGGCCGCGGAGGCCGCCGACCCCCGTGCCCGGCTCGCGCGTTCCGACGTCCGGCTCCGCGCCCCGATTCCCGTCCCCGGCAAGATCGTCTGCATCGGCTACAACTATCGCGGCCACGGCGTCGACGATGGCTCGGACGTCCCCGAATACCCCGATGTCTTCGCGAAGACGCAGAACACCATCGTCGGCCCAGACGACGCGATACGCCTTCCGCGGATATCGCAGGCCATCGACTACGAGGGCGAGCTTGGCGTGGTGATCGGCCGAACGGCGTCGGCCGTCTCGGAGTCACAGGCGCTCGACTACGTCGCCGGGTACACGGTGTTCAACGACGTCAGCGCGCGCGACGTTCAGAAGCGCGGCAGCCAGTGGGTGCTTGGGAAGTCGTTCGACACGTTCGGCCCGATGGGACCGGCGCTCGTCACGGCCGACGAGATCCCGGACCCGCAGGCACTCGAGATCACCGTTCGGTCCCACGACACCGTCACCGTCCACTCCACGACGGCGGACATGATCTTCTCCGTCGCCTACCTCGTCGCCTACCTGAGCAGCGTGATGACGCTCGAGCCGGGCGATCTCATCGCGACGGGGACGCCGGGCAAGATCCCCGAGATCGGCGCGCTCGGACGCTTCATGCAGGCGGGAGACACGGTGTCGGTGACCTATGGCGCCGTCGGCACTCTGACGAGCCGCGTCGAAGGCCCCGCGGCATGATGACTTCATCCGCACGACCCAGGAAAGGATCACCATGAAGAACCACCTGTACCTGCCGGCCGAGGAGGGCGTCAACGCGCTTCCGTTCAACCCGTGCGAACTTCTCGATTTCCAGACGGTGCGCCTCGCGGCGGGGAAGAAGCACTCCGGCACCTCCGGCGACCGCGAGATCCTCGCCGTCGTCCTGGGCGGCGTTGCCGACGTCACCGTGGGAAAAGCGTCGTTTGAGAAGGTGGGCGGCCGCCCGAACGTCTTCTCCGGGAAGCCTCACTCGGTCTACATTCCCGCGGGCCACGACTACACCATCACCGCGCGCACGGCGCTCGAAGTGGCCATGCCGTCCGCCCCATCCGATCTCGAGACCGACCCGTACGTCATCCGACCCGATCAGGTGGCCGCCGGACGCTGGGGCGCCGGCAACTTCTCGCGGAACTTCCACCAGATCCTCACGGAGATCGCCCAGCCCGACCTGCCCGCACGCCGACTCATCGTCGGCGAAACCTACACGCCGTCGGGCAACTGGTCGACGTACCCGCCGCACCGCCACGCCTTCGACAACCTCCCCACCGAGGCGAAGCACGAGGAGATGTACTACTTCCGCGTCAACCCCGGCGACGGGTTCGGCATTTGCCGCATGTACACGGACGACGGCTTCGAGGAGAACTTCACCGTCCGCGAGCACGGCATGCACATGATGCCGTCCGGCTACCACACGGTGGTGAGCGCGCCCGGCTACACCACGTACTACCTGTGGTTCCTCGCCGGGGAGCAGCGGACCCAGGGGGCGATCGACGACGCCAACGTCGGCTGGGTGAATCGCACCGTCTCGATGCTGCGCGACCTCGGACACTAGGGGGGCGCGATGATTCTCGACACGTTCTCCCTCGCGGGCAAGAAGGCGCTCGTCACCGGGGCGGGCCGCGGCATCGGACGGGCGTACGCGCTCGCGCTCGCGGAGGCGGGCGCCGACGTCGCCGTCCTTGATCGCTCCGGGGCGGCCGATACGGTCGCCGAGATCGCCGACCTTGGACGCGCGTCACTCGCGCTCGAGGTCGACCTCCTCGAGTCCGACCCGAGCGCCCTCGATGCCGTCGTGCAGCGCGTGGTGGATGAGCTCGGCGGAATAGACATCCTGGTGAACAACGCCGGGATCATCCGCAGGGCGCCCGCTGCGGAGCACCCCGCCGAGGACTGGAACGCCGTGCTCCAGATCAACCTCAGCGCGGTGTTCTTCCTCTCGCAGTCGGTCGGCAGGCGCATGCTCGAGGCCGGCCGAGGCTCGATCATCAACGTCGCGTCGATGCTCTCCTTCCAAGGCGGGATCAACGTACCCGGCTACACCGCGACCAAGCACGGCGTCGCGGGGATCACCAAGGCGCTCGCGAACGAGTGGGCGAGTTCGGGCGTCACGGTCAACGCGATCGCTCCCGGCTACATCGCGACCGAGAACACGGCCCCCCTCCGGGCGGACGAGAAGCGCTCCGCCGACATCCTTGCGCGCATCCCCGCCGGGAGGTGGGGCCAACCCGAGGACCTCATGGGGGCCGTGGTGTTCCTCGCCTCGGACGCCGCGCGATACGTCAACGGGGCGATCATCCCCGTGGATGGAGGCTGGCTTGCCCGATAACGACGCCGAATTCCGTGAGGGGCTGCGTCGCGCGCGCCTCGTGCCCGTGGTCGTACTCGACGACGCGGCGGACGCAGGGCCGCTCGCCGATGCCCTCGTCGGCGGCGGCCTCGCCGTCGCCGAGGTGACGTTCCGCACGGAGGCGGCCCCGGAGGCCATCCGGCACATGGCGGCCCGCGGAGACATGCTGGTCGGCGCCGGGACCGTGCTGGCGCCAGTTCAGGTCGACATGGCGGTCGACGCCGGTGCGTCCTTCGTCGTCTCTCCCGGCCTGAGCCGCGCCGTGATCGAGCGATGCAGGGAGCGCGGCGTGCCCGTCGTTCCCGGGGTCGCCACGGCGACGGAGATCCAGGCGGCGCTGGAATTGGGGCTGACGACCCTCAAATTCTTTCCCGCGCGCACGTCGGGCGGCGTCGAGGCGCTCAAGGCCCTGGCCGCCCCGTTCGCGGGGGTCACCTTCGTTCCGACGGGGGGCATCGGGCCCGACGACTGCGCCGACTACCTCGCCCTTCCTACGGTCGTCGCGGTCGGGGGATCATGGATGGTGCCCAAGGCCGCGATCGGCGCCGGAGAGTTCGACACGATTCGCGATCTGACGGCCGCGGCCGTCGCCGCGGTCGCGAAGGTGTAACCCGAGGGGAGACGACGATGGCAGCGCTCGAGGTCAAGCCCGCCGGAACGTGCCGCTACGACGCGGTCGCGCTTGGCGAGGTCATGCTCCGCCTCGACCCCGGGGAGGGCCGCATCAGCACCGCCAGGGACTTCCGGGTGTGGGAGGGCGGCGGCGAGTACAACGTCGCCCGCGGGCTGCGCCGCGCGTTCGGGTACCGGACGGCCGTCGTCACCGCCCTCGTCGACAACGCCGTCGGGCGGCTCGTCGAGGACTGCATCCTCACCGGCGGCGTCGACACCGACCTCATCCGTTGGGAACCGTTCGACGGCATCGGGCGCACGGCCCGCAACGGGCTCAACTTCACCGAGCGCGGTTTCGGCGTCAGGGGCGCGCACGGAGTCTCGGACCGCGGGCACACCGCGGCGTCGCAGATGGCGCCGGGCGACGTCGACTGGGACCACGTGTTCGGCGAGCTCGGGGCGCGATGGTTCCACACGGGCGGCATCTTCGCCGCGCTTTCCGACACGACGTCGCGGACGGTCATCGAGGCGGTCACGGCCGCGAAGAGGCACGGCACGGTGGTCTCGTACGACCTCAACTACCGCCCGAGCCTCTGGAAGGACCAGGGCGGCCAGAAACGGGCCCAGGAGGTCAACCGGGAGATCGCGCCCCACATCGACGTGATGATCGGCAACGAGGAGGACTTCACGGCGTGCCTGGGCTTCGAGGTCCCGGGAGGCGACCCGAGCCTCGAACGCGTCGAGGTCGACGCCTTCGCCGCGATGATCGACGAGGTCGCCGCCGCCTACCCGAACTTCGCGGTCATCGCCACGACGCTTCGCGGCGTGCGCACAGCGACCGTCAACGACTGGAGCGCCATCGCGTGGTCGCCGGAGACCGGCCTCGTGCGTTCGACGGAACGACCCGGCCTCGAGATCCTTGATCGCGTCGGGGGCGGAGACTCCTTCGCCTCCGGCCTCATCTGCGGCCTGCTCGACGGCGAGGACCTCGCCACCGCGCTCGAATACGGCGCCGCCCACGGAGCGCTCGCGATGACGACGCCAGGCGACACCTCGATGGCGACGCGGGACGACGTCGAGAAACTAGCCCGCGGCGGCGGCGCGCGCGTGGATCGATAGCGACGCCAGGAGCCGCGGGGCCCCGGTGGTGCGCAGGAGGCACCCCTCAAGGGCGCCGATCGTTGTGCCGATGAAGCGGTGGGCACGTGTCTGCGCGCCCGCGCCTTGGCGACGAGAGGGGCCGACGTGAGGGACGTGGTGGTTCGCGCGCGCTCCGTTGTCGTTGACGCGTTCGACCGCTGGCGCCGCGAGGGCGCAGGCTGGATCGTCGCCTCCGCGGGTGCGGCGGGGCTGGCCGTCGGCGCCGTAGCGACCGGCGTCCACGCGGCCGCGGTCGGCGACCCAGGCGAGCGTCCCGCGAGCGCGACGACCATCGAGACCATTCCGCCGATCGTTGCCGGCTCCTTTGACACGGTCACGCGGATCGAGACCCTCGAGGAGCCACTCGAGCCGGAGTCCATCACGCGGACGGACAAGTTCGTGCCCGTCGGATACACGAAGATCGTGAGCTCGGGCGACCCCGGCCTTCAGCGCGCGCTCTACTCCGTCACCGTCGTCAACGGAGTGGAAACCGAGCGCGAGCTCCTCGCGAAGCTCGTCGTCAAAGAGCCGACGCACGACGTCGTCGCGGTCGGAGCGCTCGTCGTGCCATCACGCCCCGCCATCGTCCCCGGCTCGAACCGCGACATCGGCAAGCAACTCGCCGCCGGATACGGCTGGACGGGAATCGAGTGGCAATGCCTCGACAACCTCTTCGAGCGCGAGTCGAACTGGCGCCACCTCATCGCCAACCCGTCGTCGGGCGCTTACGGCATCCCCCAGGCCCTTCCGGGAAGCAAGATGGCTTCGGCGGGCGCGGATTGGCAAACCAATCCCGCGACCCAGATCACGTGGGGCCTCGGCTACATCAAGGGCCGCTACGGCACCCCCTGCGTCGCATGGGGCAAGTGGACCGAGCGCTCGCCGCACTGGTACTAGCGGTGCGCCTCCTTGGACCGAGGGAGATCCGCGCCCTCGCGGAAGACATCGACCTCCGACCCGCGAAGCACTGGGGGCAGAACTTCGTCGTCGACGCCGGAACCGTGCGGAAGATCGCCCGTCTTGCGGGCGTCGGCCGCGGCGACCACGTGCTCGAGGTCGGTCCGGGGTTCGGCTCGCTGACCCTCGCCCTCCTGGAGACGGGCGCCGAGGTGACGGCGATCGAGATCGATCCCCGCCTCGCCGCGACGCTGCCCTCGGTCGCCGCAAGCCACGCACCGGAGGAGGCATCGCGCCTCGCCGTGGTCCACGCGGACGCGATGCGCATCTCGGCGGCGGACGTGGCCGACGCGCGCGCCGGCGCCGGGCTTCCCGAGGGCGCATCCCCCCGTGCCCTCGTCGCAAACCTTCCCTACAACGTCGGCGTCCCCGTGATCCTCCACGCCCTCGACGCCTTCCCGTCGCTCGAGAGGGTCCTCGTCATGGTCCAGGCGGAGGTCGCCGACCGGATCGCCGCGCCCCCGGGATCGCGCACGTACGGGATCCCTTCCGCGAAGGTCGCGTGGTACGGGTCCGCGCGCCGCGCAGGGGACGTCGGGCGGGCGGCCTTCTGGCCCGTGCCCCGCGTCGACAGCGCGCTCGTGCTCATCGAGCGTCGCGATCCGCCCGCGACATCGGCGACGCGCGACGAGGTCTTCGCGGTCATCGACCTCGCCTTCGCGCAGCGCCGGAAGGCGCTCAGGGGCGCCATCAGGGCGCGCGCGGGTTCGGCGGAGGCGGGGGACCGCGTGCTCGAGGGGGCCGGAGTCGACGGCCTCGCGCGCGGGGAGACGCTCGACGTCGCGGCATTCGCGCGCCTCGCGGAGGGCCTGCGCGACTTCCCCGCTCGCGACTGATCTGGCACCGTGGGGGCATGGCCCCCGAGGATGGACCGAGGATCGTCGCGGCGCGGGCTCCCGCGAAGGTCAACCTGCGCCTTTCCGTCGGGCCGCGCGGGGAGGACGGGTTCCACCCGCTCGCAACGGTCTTCCAGGCGGTGGCGCTATGGGAGACGGTCGTCGCGACTCCGCGCGACGACGGGGAGATCGCCGTGACGATGGACGTCCAGCCCGCGATCACCGTTCCCGACGGCGCCGTGCCCCTTGACGAGACCAACCTCGCGGTGCGCGCGGCGAGGGCGATTGCCGCGCGCTTTGGCGTCGGCGGCGGCGTGGATCTGCGCATCGTCAAGGGCGTCCCCGTCGCGGGGGGGATGGCCGGGGGTAGCGCCGACGCCGCTGCCTCGCTCATCGCGTGTTCCGAGGCGCTCGGCGCGGGTGCGACGCGCCCCGAGCTCGACGCCCTCGCGACGGCGCTCGGCGCCGACGTTCCCTTCGCCCTGCACGGGCACACCGCCGTCGGCCAGGGCCGAGGCGACCGGCTGACTCCGGTGCTCGCGAAGGGCGAATTCCACTGGGTCTTCGCGACGCAGGCCGAGGGCCTGCCGACCCCCGCCGTCTACGCCGAGTTCGACAGGGAGGCCGACGCGGAGGGCGTCGCGCCCGGTGCGCCGTCCCTCGACGACGAGCTCATGCGGGGGCTCCGCATGGGCGATCCCACCGTCGTCGGCGAGCGCCTGAGCAACGACTTGCAGGACGCCGCCATCCGGCTCGCGCCGCGCCTCGCCGACGTCATCTCCGCCGCGAGGGAGGAGGGGGCTCTCGGCGCGATGGTGTCGGGCTCCGGGCCGACGGTCGCTGCCCTCGCGCGCTCGCGTCACCATGCGCACGCGATCGCCGCTGCCCTGAGCTCCGCGGGAGTCGCCGACTCCGTGCTCGTGGCGTCCGGCCCCGCGGCCGGCGCCGCCGTGGTCGCCGCGGAGGCGCTCTAGGCGTCGTCCTCGCCGAGCGCCGGCTGGCGCTCGAGTTCGGAAAGGCCGTTCCACGCGAGGTTCACGAGGTGCGAGGCGACGACCTTCTTCGACGGCTCGCGCACCTCCGCCCAGTGTTGTCCCGTGAGCGCCACCATCCCGACGAGCATCTGGGAGTAGATCGGCGCGACCGAGTCGTCGAGGCCGCGCTTGCGGAATTGCTCGGCGAGAAGGCCCTCGACCTGGGTGGCGACGTCTCCGATGAGGCTCGAGAACGTCCCCGTGGCCTGGGCCACGGGGGAGTCGCGCACGAGGATGCGAAACCCGTCGGGCGAGGCCTCGATGTATCCGAGCAAGGCGAGGGCGGCGCGCTGGACGAGTTGTTTGGGGTGTCCGCGTTGCGACAGGGCGCCGGTCAGGGCCCCGAGGAGCGCCTCGACCTCGCGGTCGACGATGACGGCATACAGACCTTCCTTGCCGCCGAAATGCTCGTATACGACGGGCTTGGACACGTCGGCGCGTGCAGCGATCTCCTCGACCGATGTCCCGTCGAATCCGCGCTCGGCGAAGAGCGCGCGGCCGACCGCGAGCAGTTGCTCGCGCCGCTCGCGCGCGGTCATGCGGGACCGCGGGACACGCTTCGGTTCGGCTGGCACGCTCTTAGTGTGCCCCGAATCCTGGCAGACTTCTCTCCTGGACCCTCGAGCCGACGGTCCGCCCTGGTGTAATGGCAGCATGCAGGCCTTTGGAGCCTTGCGGTTCAGGTTCGAATCCTGAGGGCGGAGCCACCGGGCGTGAGCCCCGCGCCCGGTACAGTGGTGTCACACGACGCCCGCGCCGATTTCGCGCATGAGCAAGGGGGCCCCTTGAGCGACGAGCGACCTGCCGCGGTGATCGTCCTTGCCGCCGGAGCGGGGACGCGCATGAAGTCCGCGACACCCAAGGTGCTCCACAACGTCGCAGGGCGTTCGCTGCTCCACCACGTCCTCGTCGCCGCAGGGGAGTCGCGACCGACGCGCACCGTCGTCGTCGTGCGGCACGAAGCGGAGCTCGTATCCGCGCACGTGCGTGAGGTTGCGCCGGAGGCCCTCATCGCCGATCAGGACGACGTCCCGGGAACGGGCCGCGCGGTCTGGAGCGCCCTGACCGCGCTCGACGCCGCGGCGGGCGCGGCCCTCGCCGCAGGCGGCTCCCGGAGCAGGACGGAGGTCGCGGCTGCCAAGGTGTCGGGGACCCTCCTCGTGACGTCGGGGGACGTCCCGCTTCTCGACGGCGCGACGCTCGCCGCCCTCGCCGCATCCCACGTCGCCGACGGGAGCGCCGCCACGGTCCTGACGATGGTGGCGGAAGATCCGACCGGCTACGGCAGAATCGTCCGCGACCCTGCGACGGGCGACGTCGCCCGGATCGTCGAGGAGGCCGATGCGACGGAAGACGAGCGGGCGATCACCGAGGTCAACTCGGGAACGTACGCGTTCGACGCCGACGCGCTGCGCGCGGCGCTCGCGAAAGTTGGGCGCGAGAACGCACAGGGCGAGATGTACCTCACCGACGTGATCGCCGAGGTTCGCGGAGAAGGCGGAGCGGTGCGGGCCATCATCCTCGACGATCCTGCCGCCGCCGAGGGCGTGAACGACAGGGCCCAACTCGCGCGGGTGGGGGCGGAACTCAACGCGCGCATTCTTGAGCGCTGGATGCTCGAGGGCGTCACGATCGTCGATCCAGCGACCACCTGGATCGACGTCGGCGTCACGCTCGCGCCGGACGTCACGCTCCTGCCCGGCACGCAGCTCCACGGGACAACGACGATCGCCGCCAACTGCGTCATCGGCCCCGACACGACGCTGACCGACGTCATCGTCGCGGAAGGCGCGACCGTGGTTCGATCGCACGGATCCGGCGCCATCGTCGGCGCGGGCGCGAGCGTCGGGCCGTTCTCGTACCTCCGGCCCGGCACGAACCTTGGCAGGGACGGCAAGATCGGCGCCTTCGTCGAGACCAAGAACGCCCAGATCGGCCGGGGCTCCAAGGTGCCCCACCTCTCGTACGTCGGAGACGCGACCGTTGGGGAAGAGTCCAACATCGGCGCCGCGACGATCTTCGTCAACTACGACGGCGTGACCAAGCACCACACGACGGTCGGCGACCACGTGCGCATCGGCTCGGACAACACGCTGATCGCGCCGGTGACGATCGGCGACGGCGCGTACACGGGCGCCGGCGCGATCATTCGCCACGACGTTCCTGCCGGGGCGCTCGGGATGAATTCCGCGCCCCAGCAGACCGTGGAGGGCTGGGTTGAGCGTCGGAGGCCGGGGACGCCATCGGCGAAGGCCGCCGCGCGCGCCCGAGACAGTTCCCAGGAACCCCAGGCGATGTCGCCGGGGGCACAGAAGGAGAGGGCCGCGGCGAAGCGGTCAGAGGCCAAGGGGGAAGCATGAGTTCCGGGATCTCGAACGCGAACGAGCGACGGCTGGTGCTGGTGTCCGGGAGGGCGCACCCGGACCTGGCGATGCAGGTCGCCGAGGGACTCGGGACCGAGCTTCTTCCCACGGATGCGTACACCTTCGCCAACGGCGAGCTCTACATCCGGTTCGGCGAGAGCGTCCGAGGCGCGGACGCCTTCGTGCTCCAGTCGCACGCCGCACCCATCAACAAGTCGATCATGGAGCAACTGATCATGGTCGACGCCCTCAAGCGCGCCTCGGCGGCCCGCATCACCGTCGTCGCCCCGTGCTACGGATACGCGCGCCAGGACAAGAAGCACCGCGGGCGCGAGCCCATCTCGGCGCGCCTCATGGCGGATCTCTTCAAGACCGCGGGCGCCCACCGCATCATGTCGGTGGACCTCCACACGGCGCAGATCCAGGGGTTCTTCGACGGTCCGGTCGACCACCTGTGGGCGATGCCGCTCCTCGCGCAGTACGTGCGCACGCGCGTCGCGCCCGACAACATCACCGTGGTCTCGCCGGATGCCGGCCGCGTCCGCCTCGCCGACCAGTGGTCCGACTTCCTTGGCGCCCCCCTCGCCATCATCCACAAGCGCCGCGACCCCTCCGTCCCCAATCAGGTCCGCGTCCACGAGCTCGTCGGTGAGGTCAAGGGCCGCACCTGCGTGCTCGTCGACGACATGATCGATACCGGGGGGACGATCGTCCAGGCGGCAGAAGCGCTCTTCGAAAACGACGCCAAGAGCGTCATCGTCGCCTCGACGCACGGGCTCCTTTCGGGGCCGGCGGTCGAGCGCCTGCGCGACTCCAGGATCACCGAGGTTGTCGTCACCGACACCCTGCCCATTCCCGAGGAGAAGCGCTTCGAGAGCCTCACGGTGCTTTCCATCGCGCCGCTGATCGCACGCGCCGTGCGCGAGGTTTTCGACGACGGCTCGGTCACGAGCCTTTTCGGCGGGAACTCCTAGCGCGAGCGAACCCCGGCGCTAGCACCAGGCGCGGCCGGAGAACCCCCCGTTGAGGTAGACGACCCAGTCCGTCGAGTCGGGGATGACGTACCCGACGAACGCGGGGGCGGTCCGGAAGGTCTCCATGTCGACGACGGGCTGACCTGAACCCTCCCTGCTCGCGACGTAGGCGTCGTAGAGGGGTTCGAGGAGGCGATTCGACGTGGTGGGAACGTAGACGTTCTTGCCGAGGCTCGTCTTGCCGCCGCCGATCCATTCGTTGTTCGGCACCCCGGAGACGAGCGTGTTGTGGTCCTTCTCCCACACGCCGCACGAGATGTCGTTGAGGTCCGCGAGGTAGGAGAACTCTTCCGACGCGAACGACGTCGGGACGGTCCACGTCACCGACGAGAGATCGGGGAAGGGATCGTAGTAGAGGGGGATGTAGGTGCCGTACGGGGTCCGAAGCATGTAGTACAGGTCGCGATAGGTGACTCCCTTCGGGGCCGCGACGCCGTAGTACTCGGACCACACGAACGCCACCGGCGTCGAGTACCGGAGGATCGAGTAGCCGCCGAGGGAGTCGATCGTCTCCCCCGTCGGCTGGTTGGCGACGGTATAGCCGGGGTTCGCAAGCCCGCCCCTGTCGAACGAGTGGACCTCAAGCGGTTCGCCCGTGGGAAGCGTGAAGGCCGAGGGAAGGGTGAGGGAGTCGTAGTAGATCGTCTCGTTGAGCGGCACCTCTGGCGTGCCGAAGGTCACGCCGACCGAGCCCGTGATCGATTGACGCGCGGAGGGCGCGCCGATCCACTGCCACGTTCCTTGAGGGCTCCGCTCGAAGAGTTCCTGGATGTTCTCATCGACGTAGCCGACGATCGCGTTTCCCGCGCGAGTCCCGAGCTCGTACCACGAGGTCGACGACGCGCTGAGATACGGGTCGCCCGCCGCCCACGCGGGCGCCTCGATGGCGCGCGGCGCGGGATACCAGGACTCGCCAGTGGACGGGTTTGCGATGCGCGCGAGCGCCTCCGAGTCGGTCATTTCCGGGTCCCGATCCGTGAAACTCGCCTCACCCCCGGTGGCGGTGGGAGAGGGCGACGACGGCGGCGAGGTCGACGTCTGGACCGTGGCGGTCGGCGAGGGGCTCGGGCTCGGTGCCTCGGGCGCGGAGGAGCAGGCGGGCAGACCAACGAGCGCCGCGACGGCGATCGCGCATGCGCACCAGCGGTCGAACGAAGCCCCCATCGAACACGTTCCTCTCCCCCCACGAGTGTAGTGATTCGCGCCGCGCGATGCGGGCCGGTAGACTACCTTCGTTCCACGGCGAGGGAGTGCTGCGGCCTCCGTCATCGACGCGGCAGGCGCATGGTGCCCTCCTCGCCGGGACCCGCGACCTGACCGCTATCGAGGAGACCACCGATGTCCGACGCCCTGAAGCTCGCCGCCGACCCCCGTACGGAATTCGGCAAGGGCGCGTCGCGTCGCGCGCGCGCCGCAGGCCAGATCCCGGCCGTGCTCTACGGCCACGGAACGGACCCCGTCCACGTGCTCCTTCCTGGCCACCAGACCATGCTCGCGCTCAAGCACGCGAACGCGCTCTTCACGATCGTCATCGGCAAGGACGAGACGCTCGCTATCGCGAAGGACGTGCAGCGCGACCCCGTGCGCCAGGTGATCGAGCACGTTGACCTCCTCATCGTCCGCAAGGGCGAGAAGCTGACCGTCGACGTTCCGCTCCACCTCGTCGGCGATTCGATTTCCGGGACGATCGTCATGCTCGAACACAGCACCATCTCCGTGCTCGCCGAGGCGACTCACCTGCCCGAGGCGATCGAGGTGTCCGTCGAGGGACTCGACGACGGAGACAAGATTCTGGCGGGCCAGATCGAGCTTCCCGCCGGGTCGGAACTGGTCACGGACCCCGACGCCATCGTCATCGCGATCACGCACCCCAGGACCTCTGCCGCCGACGAAGAGGCGGACGCGGCGATCGCCGCAGAGGCCGCCCAGGCGAGTGCGGACGCCGCGGACGCCGCCGAGGCCGAGGAGGCCGCCGAGGCCGCCGAGGCGGAACCCGCAGAGTAGCGGAGGAACCCGATGCCGGCGCTCGTGGTCGGCCTGGGAAATCCCGGGCCCGAATACGCGGGCACGCGCCACAACGTCGGCCAGATGGTCGTGATGGAGCTCGCCCGCCGCGCCGGGGCGACGCTCTCCTCTCACAAGTCGCACGCGCGGGTCGCGACGATTCGACTCCCGGGGGTCGGCGGGGCGCCGGGCCCGTCGGTCGTCCTGGGAATCCCGCTCTCGTACATGAACCTCTCCGGCGGTCCCGTAGCGGCGCTCGCCAAGTACCACTCCGTGGAGCCCACCGACGTCATCGTCGTCCACGACGACATTGACCTGCCGCTCGGCGCCGTCAAGCTCAAGCGGGGCGGCGGCGAGGGAGGCCACAACGGCCTGCGCGACATCACCAAGGCGCTCGGCACCAAGGACTACGTCCGGGTCCGCGCGGGGGTGGGGCGACCGCCGGGCAGGATGGACGCCGCTGACTATGTCCTTCGGCCCTTCGCCGCGAACGAGCGGGCGGACGCCCGCTGGATGATCGACGTCGCGGCGGACGCCGTCGAAGCGGTCGTTGTCTCCGGCCTCGAGCCCGCCCAGCTCCGCTTCCACTCCGCCGACTAGGCGGGGCATCGTGGACACGCACGCTGTTTGCGTTGGCACGGGGCCCGCCACCGACTCGCGGCGGGAATCTGCGGGCGCGCGAATCGCCGGAATCGTCGGCATTTCCGGGCTCACGATGCCATCACATCGGCCCGAATCGCGCGTTGCGGGGCGCAGAGTGTTACCGCTAACATTCCGAGAAGGATCACTCGGCGCGCCGCGCCTCATCGCCACCGACGGCGACGGGGTGGACGTGCCGAGAATGCAGTCCATGTCACGCGTGACCGTGGTGGCGGGGTGCGCCTCCTCGCGGGGCGACAACGTCATTCGAGCCGAGCACACCTCGGAAGGCAAGGAGGCCGGGCCGTGAATGCACCGTCTGATGTCGACGGCGACCGCTACGTCATTGGCGTGGATTACGGCACGCTGTCCGGCAGGGCCCTCGTCGTGCGAGTGAGCGACGGGACCGAGGTCGGAACGGCCGTCCACGAGTATGAGCACGCCGTCATGGACGCGACCCTTGCCGCGACGGGGGCACCCCTGCCCCCCGAATGGGCGCTCCAGGACCCGAACGACTATCGCGAGGTGCTCCGCCGCGCCGTTCCCGAGGCGATCAAGGACGCGGGCATCGACCCGGCGAAGGTCATCGGCATCGCGACCGACTTCACCGCGTCGACGCCCCTTCCCGTCCTCGCCGACGGCACCCCGATCTGCGAGGTGGACGGCTTCCGCGACCGGCCCCACGCGTACGTCAAGCTCTGGAAGCACCACGCGGGCCAGGCCCAGGCGGACCGCATCAACGCCGTCGCCCGCGAGCGCGGCGAATCCTGGCTCCCGCGGTACGGCGGGTTCATCTCCTCCGAGTGGGAGTACGCGAAGGCGCTCCAGCTCGTCGAGGAGGACCCGGAGATCTTCGCGAAGATGGACTACTGGATCGAGGCCGCCGACTGGATCATCTGGCAGCTGTGCGGCGAGTACGTCCGCAACGCCTGCACGGCCGGGTACAAGGGAATCCTGCAGGACGGCTCGTACCCGTCCGAGGATTTCGAAGCGGCGCTCAACCCGGCCTTCAAGGGCTTCGCCGCGACCAAGCTCGACCACCGGATCGGGCAGCTCGGCGAGCGCGCAGGCGGGCTCACCGCGGAGGCGGCGGCATGGACGGGCCTTCCCGAGGGCATCGCCGTCGCCGTCGGAAACGTCGACGCGCACGTCACCGCGCCCGCGGCCAAGGCCGTCGAGCCCGGCCAGATGCTCGCGATCATGGGCACCTCGACGTGCCACGTCATGAACGGGACATCGCTCGCCGAGGTGCCAGGGATGTGCGGCGTGGTCGACGGCGGCATCATGGAGGGCTTCTTCGGCTACGAGGCCGGCCAGTCCGGCGTGGGCGACATCTTCGCGTGGTACGTCGCGAATCAGGTGCCGGGCCGCTACTTCGACGACGCCAGGGCCGTCGGGAAGTCCATTCACCAGTACCTCACGGACCTCGCCTTCGAGGAGCCGGTCGGCGCCCACGGACTCGTCGCGCTCGATTGGCACAACGGCAACCGCTCCGTGCTCGTCGACACGACGCTCTCGGGCCTGATCGTCGGCCAGACGCTCGCGACGCGCGCGGAGCAGGGCTACCGGGCGCTGCTCGAGGCGACGGCGTTCGGCACCCGCACCATCGTCGAGACGTTCCAGGCGTCCGGCATTCCCGTGACGGAGTTCGTCGTCGCGGGCGGCCTGCTCAAGAACAAGCCGCTCATGCAGATGTACGCCGACGTCCTGAGGCTCCCGCTCTCGACGATCGCCTCGGAGCAGGGCCCCGCGCTCGGCAGCGCAATCCACGCCGCCGTCGCGGCTGGCGCGTTCGCCTCGGTCGCCGACGCGGGCAACGCGATGGGACGCGTCGAGCGCGGCGCCTACCAGCCGAACCCGGAGGCGTCCGACGCCTACGACGCCCTCTTCGCCGAGTACACCCAGCTTCACGACTACTTCGGTCGCGGCGCGAATGACGTGATGAAGCGCCTCAAGGCGCTCCGACGGGAGGCTGTGTCGTGACGAAGAAGTACTCGCAGGCCATCGACGAGGCGATCGAGAAGATTCGCGCCGACGTCGCGACCCTTCACGCCGAGCTGCCGCGCTACGAGCTGGTCATCTGGACCGGCGGCAACATCAGCGGCCGCGTGCCCGGCGCCGACCTGTTCGTGATCAAGCCGAGCGGGGTCTCCTACGACGAGCTCGCGCCCGACAACATGATCCTGTGCGACCTCGACGGCAGCGTCGTCGCCGGCACGCCGGGATCCGAGCGCAACCCGTCGAGCGACACCGCCGCGCACGCGTACGTGTACCGCAACATGGACCACGTGGGCGGGGTGGTGCACACGCATTCCACCTACGCGACGGCGTGGGCCGCGCGCGGCGAGCCCATCCCCTGCGTGATCACGGGAATGGCCGACGAGTTCGGCGGGGAGATTCCCGTCGGCCCCTTCGCGATCATCGGAGACGACTCCATCGGCCGCGGGATCGTCGAGACCCTGAGCGGCCACCGCTCGCGGGCGGTCCTCATGCAGAACCACGGCGTCTTCACGATCGGCAAGGACGCCAAGGACGCGGTCAAGGCGGCGGTGATGTGCGAGGACGTGGCGAGGACCATCCACATCGCGCTCCAGTTGGGTAGGGCGATCCCGATTCCGCAAGACAAGATCGACGCCCTGTTCGATCGGTATCAGAACGTGTACGGCCAGCAACCCAAGGAGAAGTGACATGTCCTCTCGCAGCATCATCCCGAACCTCGACGAGTTCGAGGTCTGGTTCGCCACGGGCAGCCAGGACCTCTACGGCCCCGAGACGCTCGCCCAGGTGGCGGAGCAGTCCAAGGCGGTCGTCGAGCTCCTGAACAAGGCGAGCGACATCCCCGTGAAGATCGTGTGGAAGCCGGTGCTCAAGAGCTCCGACGCCATCCGGCGGTTCTTCCTCGAGTCCAACTCCGCGGACAACGTGCTGGGCGTCGTCGCGTGGATGCACACGTTCAGCCCGTCGAAGATGTGGATCGCGGGCCTCGACGCGAACACCAAGCCGATGCTGCACCTGCACACGCAGGCGAACGTCAAGCTTCCGTGGGACGCGATCGACTTCGACTTCATGAACCTCAACCAGGCCGCGCACGGCGACCGGGAGCACGCCTACATCGAGTCGCGCATGGGCCTTCCCCGGACGACCGGTGGTGGGCCACGCCTCGGACCCCGCCACCCAGAAGGGCATCGGGACGTGGGAGCGCGCGGCGCTCGGGCGCTGGGCGACCAAGAACATGAAGGTCGCGCGCTTCGGCGACAACATGCGCTACGTCGCCGTCACGGAGGGCGACAAGACCGAGGCGGAGATCAAGCTCGGCGTTCAGGTCAACACCTGGCCCGTCAACGAGCTCGCCGACGCCGTCCACGCCGTCAGCGACGCCGAGGCGGCCGAGCTGGTCAAGGAGTACGTCGCGGAGTACGACGTCGCGGACGAGCTGAAGCCGGGCGGCGACCGGGCCGACTCGCTGCTCTACGGCGCGAAGACCGAGATCGGGCTGAGGAACTTCCTCGAGGCGGGCGGGTTCACCGCCTTCACCGACTCCTTCGAGGACCTGGGCACGCTCAAGCAGCTTCCCGGCCTCGCGGTCCAGCGTCTCATGGCCGACGGCTACGGATTCGGCGCCGAGGGCGACTGGAAGACGGCCGTGCTCGTGCGCGCCGCCGCGGTGATGGGTGCGGGCCTTCCCGGAGGCGCGAGCCTCATGGAGGACTACACGTACAACCTCGAGCCCGGGGGCGAGGTCATCCTCGGCGCCCACATGCTCGAGGTCAGCCCGTCGCTGTCCTCGAAGAAGGCGAAGCTCGTCATCGCCCCGCTGGGCATCGGCGGCAAGGAGGACCCGGTCCGCTTGGTCTTCACGGCAGACGCTGGCCCGGCGATCGTCGTCGCCCTGAGCGACCAGCGCGAGCGGTTCCGCCTCGTGGCCAACGTCGTCGACAACGTCGCCCTGCCGGCGCCGATGCCGAACCTCCCCGTCGGCCACGCCGTCTGGAAGCCGCGCCCCGACTTCCGCACGTCCGCGACGTGCTGGCTCATGGCGGGTGCCGCGCACCACACGGTCATGTCCAACCAGGTCGGCCTCGACGTCATCCGCGAGTTCGCCCGCTTGTCACAGGTCGAGCTTCTCGCGATCGACGAGTCGACGACCGTCCACGCCTTCGAGAACGAGCTGCGCGCGAACGCTGCCTACTACCGGCTGGCACAGGGCCTCTAGGCACACGCCTGCCGCCTCAGGCACAGGGCCTCGTGGACGGGGGCGCCGAGCGTTCGCCAGCGGCGCCCCCGCCTCGAGGTCCCGAACCCCGTCGGCCTCCCCGACGCTGGCCCCTCCGTCCCCGAACTACCATGGGGGTGCCGGAGGGATCCGGAGAATCACGCGTGCCCGCGCGCCCGGGACGCCGGCCCGTCGGAGGGAAGTGAGATGAGACCATCGCGGCCCCTGTCCGCGATCCTCGACCTGTGGGAATCGGGGGGCTTGCCGTCGCCGCTGGGCTCGGCTTCCCGCGTGGTCGCGTCGCAGGGGGCGGTTCCCGCGATCGTCGCCCTCTCCGCCGGCCTCGCCCCCACGACGGTGGTCCTCACAGCGACCGGGCATCAGGCTGAGGAGCTAGCCGTCGCGCTCGGCGCCTACGTCGATCCTCGCGGGATCGCCCTGTTCCCCTCGTGGGAGACCCTTCCGCACGAGCGCCTCTCCCCCCGCGCCGACACCGTCGCTCGCCGCCTGACGACCCTTCGCCGCCTCGCGACGCCCGACGACGTCCCGACCCTCGTCGTCGCGCCCCTCAGGGCGATGATCCAGCCGATGGCGCCCGGCCTCGGCGCGCTGGCGCCCGTCGCGTTGAGCATCGGCGAGCGCCGCGACCTGAGCGAGGTCGTGGAGGACCTCGTTCGGGCCGCCTACGTCCGCGTGGACATGGTCGAGCGCCGCGGCGAGTTCGCGGTGCGGGGAGGCATCGTCGACGTCTTCGCCCCGACGGACCCCCACCCGACCCGCGTCGAGTTCTTCGGCGACGAGGTTGAATCGATCCGTCAGTTCTCGGTCGCCGACCAGCGCTCCCTGACGTCAGAGGAGGCGCTCGTCGCGCCGGCGTGCAGGGAGATGCTGCTGACCCCCGCGGTTCGCGCGAGGGCCGCCGAACTCGCGGACGCGATTCCCGGGGCGCGGGACATGCTGTCTCGCCTCGCGGAAGGGGTGGCGGTCGACGGAATGGAGAGCTTGCTCCCGGTTCTCGTCGACGGGCTCGTGACCCTCGCGGACGAGATTCCCGTCGGCTCGCGGATCGTCGCGCTCGAGCCCGAGCGCCTCGCCAGGCGCGCGGAGGAGCTCGCGAGGACCGCGGACGAGTTCCTTCATGCGGCGTGGCACGCGGCGTCCGACGGCGGCGCGGTTCCCCTGGGCGTCGAGTCCGGGTCGTTCAGGGACCTTGGTGACATCCGGGACGGGTCGGGAGCGCGGAACATCTCGTGGTCCAGCATTGGTCCCTTTGGCGGCGATGGAGCGGTGGCGACCGGGATCGTCGACCCGTTCGAGGAGGCGACATCGCCGGAGGGAGCGATCGAGGCGATGAGGGCGCGCGTCGCCCAGGGTTGGACGGTGGCGATCGCGGCCGCGGGACACGGGAGCGCGGAGCGGCTGGCAGAGAAGTGCGGCGAAGCGAGCCTCGCGGCGCGGGTCCAGGAAATCCTCGATCCCGTTCCCGGCGTCGTCAGCATCGTCCCCGGGGTGATGCACGAGGGCTTCTCCGCGCCGGACGCGCAGGTGTTGCTGCTCGGCGAGCGGGACCTCACGGGCCGCGCGGGCATCGCCTCGGCGCGGGGCAAGACCCCCGCGCGTCGGCGCGCGTCCGTCGACCCGATCCAGCTAAGGCCCGGAGACTTCGTCGTCCACGAACGCCACGGCATCGGCCGATTCATCGAGCTCGTGACGCGGACGGTGCGGGGGATCGAACGCGAGTACATCGTCATCGAGTACGCGCCCTCGCGACGCGGGATGCCGGGCGACAGGCTGTCCGTCCCGACGGACCACCTCGACCGGGTGACCAAGTACGTCGGCGGGGAGGCCCCGAGCCTCAGCAGGATGGGGGGCGCCGACTGGGCAAAGACCAAGGGCAAGGCGCGCCGCGCGATCAAGGAGATCGCCGCGGAGCTCATCCGCCTCTACAGCGCGCGCATGGCGACCAAGGGCCACGCGTTCGGCCCTGACACGCCGTGGCAAAGGGAGCTCGAGGAGGCCTTCCCCTACGTCGAGACCCCCGACCAGCTCTCGAGCATCGACGAGGTCAAGGAAGACATGGAGCGGGAGGTCCCGATGGACCGCCTGATCTGCGGCGACGTCGGCTTCGGCAAGACCGAGATCGCGGTCCGGGCGGCCTTCAAGGCGATACAGGACGGGACCCAGGTAGCGCTGCTGGTCCCGACGACGCTCCTCGTCCGCCAGCACGCCGATACCTTCGCCGAGCGCTTCGCCCCGTTCCCCGTCAAGGTCGCCGCACTCTCGCGGTTCCAGACGGACAAGGAGGCGCGCGAGGTCGAGGAGGGACTCGCCGACGGGACGATCGACATGGTGATCGGCACGCACCGGCTGATCACCGGCCAGGTGCGATTCAAGAACCTCGGGCTCGTCATCATCGACGAAGAGCAGCGCTTCGGCGTCGAGCACAAGGAGACCCTGAAGGCGATGAGGACCTCCGTCGACGTCCTGTCGATGTCCGCGACGCCCATCCCCAGGACGCTGGAGATGGCGGTGACGGGTATCCGCGAGCTCTCGACCCTCGCGACGCCGCCGGAGGAGCGCCTCCCGATCCTCACCTACGTCGGGCCCCACGAGGACGCCCAGATCATCGCGGCGATCCGCAGGGAGCTCCTCCGCGACGGCCAGATCTTCTACGTCCACAACGCGGTCCGGTCGATCGACAGCGCCGCGGCACGCCTGCGCGACCTCGTCCCCGAGGCGACGGTCGGCATCGCCCACGGGCAGATGTCGGAGCACCAATTGGAAAGCGTCATCGTCGACTACTACGAGAAGCGGTACGACGTCCTGGTGTGCACGACGATCGTGGAGACGGGGCTCGACATACCCAACGCCAACACGCTCATCGTCGAGCGGGCCGACGCCTTCGGGCTCAGCCAGCTCCACCAGCTGCGCGGGCGCGTGGGACGGGGCCGCGAGCGCGCGTACGCCTACTTCCTCTACCCCGCCGACCGCACCCTGACGGAGACCGCGCACGACAGGCTCCAGACGATCGCGTCCCACACCGACCTGGGCTCCGGCACGGCGGTCGCCATGAAGGACCTCGAGATACGCGGGGCGGGCAACCTCCTCGGTGCGCAGCAGTCGGGCCACATCGAGGGGGTCGGGTTCGACCTGTACATGCGGATGGTCGGCGAGGCGGTCGCAGGCTTCCGCGGCGACGGGCCCGAGGAGTCGGAGGAGGTCACCATCGATCTCCCGATCGACGCCCACCTCCCCGCCAGCTACATCCCGCACGAGCGTCTGCGGCTCGAGGCCTACCGGAAGATCGCCGACGCCCGCGACGAGGCCGCGCTCGCCGCGGCGCGCGAGGAGCTCGTCGACCGCTACGGCCCGTTGCCCGAACCCGCGGAGAGCCTGTTCGCCGTGGCGCTGCTGCGCGTGGACATGGTCGCTCGCGGCGTGACGACGGCGGCGTCGCAAGGGAAGTACGTGAGGTTCGGGCCGCTCGAGCTTCCCGACAGCGCCGCGCTGCGCGTGCGCCGGATCTTCCCCGGAACCATCCTCAAGCCCGCCCTCCGCCAGATCCTCGTCCCGGCGCCCCCGGCACCCGAGCAGGGCGGGGACGTCGCGGGCCGCGGCGTCCTCGACTGGGCCCGCACCGTTCTGGATGCGGCGCTCGGCGCGGTTAGGATGACGCCATGAACCCCGTGAGAAGGCGCGTCGCCCGCGCCCTGACCGTTCTCGCCACCCTCGCCCTCGCCGCGTGCGCCGTTCCCGGCCAGGGAGACCCTGCCGTCGCCGCCACGCTCGGCGACCGCGTCGTGACCAACGCGCAGGTTCAGGAGTACACCGACGCCTTCTTCGAGCTCGGCGACGCGGTGACGAGCCCCGGCGTTCCGCTCACCTTCCTGCTCCTCGGCCCCGACCTTATTTCGCGTGCCGAGGACCTCGGATTCGTCCTCGAGGACTCCCAAGTCGCCAACATCGCGCAAGCGTGGATGACGTTCGACAACAAGGAGGGCACCGCGACTCCGGTAGCGCTCGACCTCGTCCGCCAGTCCCTGGCGCTCTACTTCCTGCTCACGTCGGACGCGGGTTTCGCCGCCGTGCAGGATCTCGCCAAGGCCGCCGAGCAGTCCGTGGTCGTCAATCCGCGCTACGGCGCCTTTTCGGCCGTGCAGTTCAACACGACGATCGGAACCGCGGGCCAGTCCGCGATCCAGAAGCAGGGCAGCTCCGATCAGGTGCTCTTCTTCGTCGAGTTCTACCAAGTCGATGCCTTCCAGGGCGGCGTGCCCGACTGGATCTCGGGTGCCTGACGCCCTCACGCGGCTCGTGGAGGTGATGGACCGGCTGCGCTCGCCGGGTGGCTGCCCGTGGGACGCGGAACAGACGCACGAGTCGCTCGTGCGCCACGCGATCGAGGAGGTCTACGAGCTCGCCGACGCGATCGAGCCGGGGAACCCGCGACGACCTGCGCGAGGAGCTCGGCGACGTCCTGCTCCAGGTGATCTTCCACGCGCGCATCGCGCAGGAACACCCGACGGACCCCTTCGGCATCGACGACGTCGCGGCCGCGCTCGCGGACAAGCTCGTCGAGCGACACCCGCACGTGTTCGGCGACGTCGAGGTGGCGGGCGCGGACGAGGTCCACGCGAACTGGGAGCGCATCAAGGGCGAGACCAAGGGGCGCGCGTCCGTCCTCGACGGGATCCCCTCGGCGCTCCCCGCGCTTCAGCGGGCGCAGAAGGTGCTCTCGCGGGCGGAGGCGCGCAGGGCCTCGAATTCCGGGCCGAGGCCGGCGTCGGCGTCGGGCCGCTTCTCTGGCGATCGTCGCCAGGGCGAGGGCCGAGGGCGTCGACGCGGAGGGGGCCCTGCGCGATGCGGTGCGATCGCTGGAGGCCGGCGATCCGCGAAGCCGAAGCCGACCGCGCGACCGCCGCATCCTAGGACTTCTGTCTGTCACTGGGCAACAGGCCGGAAGATAGAGTCGGACCCGGACAATCCCAACAATTCAAGGAGCATCATGGCCAGCATTGAGGCCGTTGGAGCCCGCGAGATTCTCGACTCGCGCGGAAACCCCACCGTTGAGGTAGAGGTCGCCCTGGACGACGGCACGTTCGCGCGCGCCGGTGTCCCGTCGGGCGCGTCGACCGGAGCCTTCGAGGCCGTCGAGCGTCGCGATGGCGACGCGAAGCGCTACCTCGGCAAGGGCGTTCTTGGCGCCGTTGACGCCGTGATCGACACCCTCGCACCCGCCGTCGTCGGCCTCGAGGCGACGCGACCAGCGCCTCGTCGACCAGACGATGATCGACCTCGACGGCACGCCCAACAAGGAGAAGTTCGGCGCCAACGCGATCCTCGGCGTCTCGCTCGCCGTCGCGAAGGCCGCGGCCGACAGCTCCGACCTGCCGCTGTACAAGTACATCGGCGGCGCGAACGCGCACATCCTGCCCGTCCCGATGATGAACATCCTCAACGGCGGTTCGCACGCGGACTCCAACGTCGACATCCAGGAGTTCATGATCGCCCCGATCGGCGCGCCGACCATTCGCGAGGCGATTCGCTGGAACTCCGAGGTCTACCACAACCTCAAGTCCGTCCTGAAGTCCAAGGGCCTCGCGACGGGCCTCGGCGACGAGGGCGGGTTCGCCCCGAACCTCGGCTCCAACACCGAGGCGCTCGAACTGATCGTCTCCGCCATCGAGAAGGCCGGCTACAAGCCGGGCGTGGACATCGCGCTCGCGCTCGACGTCGCCGCGACCGAGTTCTTCAAGGACGGCGCGTACCAGTGGGAGGGCGGCAAGAAGTCGGCGGACGAGATGATCGCGTTCTACGCGAAGGCCGTCAAGGACTTCCCGCTGATCTCCATCGAGGACCCCCTGGACGAGGACGACTGGTCCGGCTGGGCCGCGATGATGACGGCGATGGGCGACACGACGCAGATCGTCGGCGACGACCTGTTCGTCACCAACCCCGTCCGCCTCGCGCGCGGCATCAAGGAGAAGTGCGCCAACTCGCTTCTCGTGAAGCTCAACCAGATCGGCACCGTGTCGGAGACCAACGACGCCGTGACGATGGCCGCGCGCGCCGGGTTCACCGCGATGGTCTCTCACCGTTCGGGCGAGACCGAGGACACGTCGATCGCGGACCTGTCCGTGGCGTACGGCCTCGGCCAGCTCAAGACGGGCGCCCCCGCCCGCGGCGAGCGCATCGCCAAGTACAACCAGCTCATGCGCATCGAGGAGGAGCTCGAGGGCGCCGCGGTCTACGCGGGTCGCTCGGCCTTCCCGAAGCTCGGGGCGTAGTAACTCTCGACTCGCGGCGCGAGCAGCGGGTCACCGGCGCGGCGCGCCGGGACAATGGTGGGCGTGAAGCCCACCCAGCGTCCCGGCGCGCCGCGGCCGTCTCAGGCCACGGCGCGTCGAGCGACCCCGAGGTCCGGGACGCCGCGCCCCCGCGGCCGCCAGGACGCACGCGCCCGTCATCGAGCGAGCGTCGACCGCCTCGTCGATGTCGTGGAGGGCCGTCGTCCTCACCGGCGTGCTCGCCCTCGCGCTCGCGGTGATGGTCCCCTCGGTGCGGGCGTACCTGAGGCAGCAAGAGACCCTCAAGGATCTCGAGGGGCAGGTCGCCGCTGCCCAGGCCGACGTCACGGATCTCCAGGCGCGAGGCGGCCCGGTGGGACGATCCCGCGTACGTCATCGCGCAGGCGCGCGACCGCCTCGTCTACGTGCTGCCGGGCGAAGTCCCCTACCGCGTCGTCGATCCGGAGTTCGTGAAGGACCCGACGGCTCCTCAGGGCGAGGCCCCCGCGGACGAGGCGCCCCCCGCCCGGCCCTGGTTCGCGACGCTCTGGGGCTCGATCGAGGCCGCGGGCGGCGCGACGTGAGTCGCGAGCCGCGTCCGAGCATCGATGCCCGCGACCTGGAGATTCTGCGCGAGCAGCTCGGGCGCGATCCTCGCGGCGTCGTGTTGGTGGCCGCGCGCTGCGCGTGTGGCAACCCCGTCGTCGTCCGGACGCTTCCGCGGCTTGAGGACGGCACCCCGTTTCCGACGACGTACTACCTGACGCACCCGGGAGCGGTCGCCGCCCTGTCCACGCTCGAGGCGAGCGGGGTCATGCGGGAGATGAACGCGCGCCTGGGCGAGGACGCCGCCCTCGCGTTTCGGTATCGGATCGCCCACGAGAACTACCTCACGGACCGCGCGGAGCTGGGAGAGGTGGACGAGATCGCGGGCGTGAGCGCCGGCGGGATGCCCGAGCGGGTGAAGTGCCTCCACGCGCTCGCCGCCCACGCGCTCGCCGCGGGTCCCGGCGTCAACCCGTTCGGCGACGAGGCGCTCGAGGCCATCCGCGACCAGTGGCGACCCGAGCGGTGTACCTGCCCGGCGCCTCGCGCGTTCTGATCCTCCCGCGCGCGCCGCTACGCTGTCGCCATGCGTGTTGCGGCCATCGACTGCGGAACCAACTCGCTGAGGCTCCTCGTCGCGGACGTCGATGCCGACGCCGCCACCCTGACCGACGTCACGCGCGAGATGGTGGTCGTGCGGCTGGGTGAGGGCGTGGACCGGACGGGTGAGTTCGCCCCCGCCGCCCTGGAGAGGACCCTGGCGGCCGTCGACGCCTACGCCGCCACGTGCCGTCGGCTCGGCGCCGAGGCCATTCGGTTCGTCGCCACCTCCGCGACGCGGGACGCCGCCAATCGGCACCTGCTTGTCGACGGCGTGGCCGCGAGCCTCGGCGTCGTCCCCGAGGTGATCTCGGGGGAGGAGGAGGCGCGCCTGTCGTTTCGCGGCGCGACCGGCGCGCTCGCGCACGGCCACGCCGCGCCGTTCCTCGTCGTGGATCTGGGAGGCGGTTCGACGGAGCTCGTCCTCGGAGGGCGGGCCCCGGAGCACGCGCACTCCATGAACGTCGGGTGCGTTCGGCTCGCCGAGCGACACCTCGCGGACGATCCGCCAGGGCAGGCGGCGATCGACGCCGCAGCCCGCGACATTCGGCAGGCGCTCGACGCGGCGGCGAGGGACGTTCCCCTGTCGAGGACGCGGACCCTCGTGGGCGTAGCGGGAACGGTTACCACGATCACCGCCCACGCGCTCGGGCTCGACGCCTATCGTCCGGAGCGCATCGACGGGACGGTTCTCGCGATCGACGAGGTCCTGTCAGCGGCCGACGACCTCCTTCACATGACACGGGCCACGAGGGCCGCGCTGCCCTTCATGCACCCGGGCAGGGTCGATTCCATCGGCGCGGGAGCGCTCGTGTGGCGGGAGGTCGTCGCGCGGGTCGCCGCGGAGGTCCGGGCCGCCGGGGGGAGCCTCGGCACCGTCGTGACGAGCGAGCACGACATCCTCGACGGGATCGCGTTCGGCCTCGCGCTGGCCTGAGCACCGCGCGGACCGGCGCATGCTGGGAGGATGGAAGCCGGGCCCCCGTAGCCCAATTGGCAGAGGCAGCCGGCTTAAAACCGGTCAAGCGCAGGTTCGAACCCTGCCGGGGGCACGACGCCGCTGGGGGCCGGGCGGCGCGGCAGTACCATGGCGACGTCCCATCGACGCGAGGAGGCGGCTGTGACGCACTTCGACCTTTCCCTCGACGAGCTCCGCGCGTACCGCCCCGAGATTGAGGCGCCCGCGGACCTCGACGACTTCTGGTCCGCGACCATCGCGGAGGCGCGCGCGCTCGGCGGCGAGCCGATCGTCGCGCCCGTCGAGCCGGCGCTCGCGGGCGTCGACGTGTGGGACGTGACCTTCCCCGGCTTCGGCGGACACCCGATCAAGGCCTGGTACTCGCGCCCCGCTGGCGCCGCGGATGACCTTCCGGTCGTCGTCCAGTTCCAGGGATACAACGGAGGCAGGGGCCTGTCGTTCGAGCACACGTTCTGGCCGTCCGCCGGCTACGCGCACCTGATGATGGACACGCGCGGCCAGGGCTCCGGTTGGGGCGGGGGCGGCGAGACGCCGGACCCCGCCGGCACGGGGGCCGCGGGCACGGGGTACATGACGCGCGGGATACTCGATCCCGCGGAGTACTACTACCGGCGCCTCTTCACCGACGGCGTTCGGGCGGTGGACGCGGCAAAGGCCCTTCCCGGCGTCGACGCCTCGCGCGTCATCGTCGCCGGAATCTCGCAGGGTGGCGGGGTGGCGATCGCCGTGTCGGCCCTCGTCCCCGGACTCTCCGCATCCCTCGTCGACGTGCCGTTCCTGTGCGACTACCGGAGGGCTCTCGCGATCGTCGACTCCGACCCGTATGCGGAGATCACGCGCTACCTCTCCGTCCACCGAGACCACACGGAACGCGTCTTCGCGACGCTCGGATACTTCGACGGCGCGACGCTCGCGACCCGGGCGAGCGCTCCCGCGCTCTTCTCCGTCGCCCTGATGGACGACACGTGCCCCCCGTCGACGGTCTTCGCGGCGTACAACGCGTGGTCGGGGGCCCCGAAGGACATCGTCGTGTACCCGTACAACCGCCACGAGGGCGGAGGGCCGCACCAGGTCGCGCGGCAGTGGGACTACGTCAGGGCGCTCCTCGGCTGAGCGCGCGGGCTAGTAGGCGACCTGGCAGAACCCGTGGTTGCAGTAGCCGTGGGGGTTCTTGTGGAGGTAGCCCTGGTGGTAATCCTCGGCGTAGTAGAACGCGCCGTCGCCGGCCTCGTCCGCTCGGTCGATCTGCGTCGAGATCATGCCGAATCCCTTGTCCATCAGCTTGTGCTGGTACCGGGAGCGCGACATCACCGCCTCCGTGTACTGGGCCTCGGTCGTCGTGAACACCGCGCTGCGATACTGCGTTCCGATGTCGCCGCCTTGGCGATTCGGCGTGGTGGGATCGTGGTTCTCCCAGAAGGCCGCGAGGAGAGTCTCGACGGCGACCTTCTTCGGGTCGAACACCACCTGGACCGTCTCGGTGTGGCCCGTTCGCGAGGTGCAGGTCTCCTCGTAGGTCGGATTCTTGGTCCACCCGCCCATGTAGCCGACGGCCGTGACGTACACACCCTCCGTCTGCCAGTAGATGCGCTCCGCCCCCCAGAAACACCCCATCGCGAGGTAGATGACCTCGTGGCCCTCGGGCCACGGCCCCTGGAGCGGGGTTCCGAGGACGACGTGCCTCGGGGAGATCGCCATCGGCTCGTCGCGGCCCGGAAGCGCCGTGTCCGGACCCACCATCGTCGTCTTGTCGAGCAGCATTCGAGGCCTCCCTGCCATCGCGTCCGTTCGTTCAACGCCGGCCCACCGCATTGTGTTCCGCGCCGTTGAGCGATCCCCGCTCTCCTCGCATCATCGCGCTACGCTCGCGTTATGGCTACCCGCTCCCTTCCGATCGAGCCCGACGACGAGGCGCCCGAGATCCTGCAGCACGTCCCCGTTCCGCTGAGGGTTGCCGGCGCGTGGTCCTGGCGACTCATCGTCGTCGGTGTCGTCTCGCTCGCAATCTTCAGCATCGTCGCCAAGCTGGCCGCCCTCATCGTCCCGGTGGCCGTCGCGCTGCTCATCGCCGCGCCCCTCGGCTCGTTCGTCGGCTGGCTTGCGAGGCACGGATTCTCCCGCACGTGGGCGGCGCTCAGCACGCTCCTGGCGCTTATCGTCTCCGTCCTCGGGCTCATCGCGCTCGCGAGCACCACCGTCATCGGAGGGCTCGACGAACTGAGGGCCCAGGCGAGCGCCGGCCTCCACACGCTCGTCACGTGGCTCTCGGAGGGCCCGCTGAATCTCACCGCCGATCAGATCCAGACCTACCTCGACAAGGCGGGCCAGACCCTCCAGGACAACAGCTCCGGCATCGCCGCGCGCGCCCTGTCCGTGACGAGCACGGTCGGGCTCCTGACGGCGGGCGCGATCCTTGCCCTCTTCTGCCTCTTCTTCTTCCTGAAGGATGGGCGGCGGCTGTGGCTAGACGTCGTCCAGATCTTCCCCCGGCGTGCGCGAGCCCAGATTGACTATGCGGGTGTCGCCGCATGGGAGACCCTGGGCCGATACACCAAGACCTCCGTCTTCGTCGCGCTCGTCGACGCCACGGGCATTGGCGTCGGGGCCTGGATCCTCGGCCTCAATCTGTGGGTACCCATCTTCATCGTCGTCTTCCTGACGTCCTTCATTCCCCTCATCGGCGCGACGCTCTCCGGCATGGTCGCCGTGCTCGTCGCCGTCGTCGAGGGAGGCCCGTGGAAGGCCCTCATCATGGTGGGGATCATCCTCGTGGTGCAGCAGGTCGAGGGGAACGTCCTGTACCCGTTCCTGTTCGGCAAGGCCGCGTCGGTTCACCCGATCGCGATCCTGCTCACCGTGGGCGTGGGCGGCATCGTCGGCGGGCTCGTGGGCGCGCTCCTCGCCGTCCCGATCCTCGCGTTCACCAAGACCTTCATCGAGGGGCTCCGCAGGACGGGGGTCGGGCCAACGACGGAACTGCCGCTCGCGGGAACCCGCGGCCCGTAGGCGCGAGGCCTAGGCGACGAACGGCTCGACGGCGATGACGCGCACCGGGATCTCGTTCCCGTTCGGCGCGGCGTAGGTCGTCTCGTCGCCCGGGTGAAGCCCGAGCAGCGCGCTCCCGAGGGGCGACTGCGCGGAGAAGACGTCGATCTCGGTGCCGCCCGCGGCCTCGCGCGAGCCCACAAGGAAGCGCATCTCGCGCCCGGCGACCTCGGCGGTCACGACCATCCCCGACTCGATCTCGCCGTTGCCTGCGGGCGCCTCGCCCACCTTCGCGTTGTCGAGGAGTCGCCGGAGTTGCGCGATGCGCGCCTCCTGCTTGGCCTGCTCCTCGCGCGCGGCGTGGTAGCCGCCGTTCTCGCTCAGGTCGCCCTCGCGCCTGCGCTCGTCAATTTCTCGGGCGATGTCGGAGCGCCCTTGGCCCGTGAGGTACGCAAACTCCTCCTGGAGGCGATCGAACGCCTCCTGGGTGAGCCACGCTTGCGTCTCGGTCACGTCAGCCTCCTCTAGGGCAAGGTCCAACAGGATATCAAGGCCCGGGGTCCGGGCGAAAGGGGAAGGGGAACTAGCGCGCGGCGCAATAGGCGACGACGGCGGTGACGGCGGGCTCGACGGTGACGATCGACGCGGTCACGCGTTGCTGGCGTCCCGCCGCGCGGGCGACCTCGACGTCGGCGTATCCGACCTCCGCGAATCGCGCGTTGAGGGCTCTGACGCGACACGTCGCGCCGACGTCGGAGTACAGGTAGACCTCGAAGGTCGTCGTCGCAGACGTGGCCGAGTCGATGGTGTAGCCGACGTCCGACCAGCGCACGTCCTGTTGCGCAGCCTTGATCCCGAACCATGAGACGCCGGCCGTCAGCACGACGGTCGCCGCGATCGTCGCCATGACGGCGCGACGATCCACGCGCCGGGCGTCGAGCTCGTCCGCGGCGGCCGCGATGGATTCGTCAACGGTCATCATGAGGCACGATAGTCCCTGGAGGTGGGTATGAGCCCGATCGACGAGAGTTTGGGCCCGGGTTTCGTCGGATTCGTCGTGACGTTCGCCCTGGCCGTGGCGTGCATCCTGCTCTTCCGCTCGATGAGCAAGCACCTTCGGAAGGTGCGTCACGACGCGGCGTCAGGCGCGGTAGATGGCGAGGCTGACGGCGACGTAGTGGCAGACGAAGGCGGTAATCGTTAGCGCGTGGAAGATCTCGTGGAACCCGAAGTACTTGGGGCTCGGGTTCGGCCACTTGAGCGCGTAGATGCCCGCGCCCGCGGTGTAGGCGAGGCCGCCAGCGAAGACGAGAGAGATGATCGCTGGCCCCCCGGCGTCGGCGAGTGGCTTGATGAACGCGACGGCCACCCAGCCGAGCCCGATGTAGAGGGGGACCCAGAACCACCGCGGCGCGTGGTGCCACAGGAGCCGCGCGAGCAGCCCGGCGAGGGCGCCGCCCCACACGATCGACAGCGCGATGATGGCCGTGTGCTTGGGCAACAGGAGCACACTGAGCGGCGTATACGTTCCCGCGATGATGAGGAAGATGTTGGCGTGGTCGACGCGTTGGAGCAACCCGCGAAGGCGATCGGCCCAGTTCCCGCGGTGATAGATCGCCGAGGTGCTGAACAGTTGGATCGCGGTGAGGGTGTAGACCGCCGCGCTGATCCGTCCCGCGAGGGTGGGGCCGAAGGTGATGAGGACGACGCCGGCGATGAGAACGAGGGGAATGGCGCCCATGTGGAACCAACCTCGCAGGAGGGGTTTCGCGGGCAACTGGTCCTCAGGGGCGTCCTGCGCCACCGCGTGCGTCATGAACCTACGATACCGTAGGTTACGCCGCCCCGGTACCGTGGGGGGCGGAAACTCCCCCGCTCGACCCCCCTGGGAAGGATGCTGATGCGCGTGCTGACGCCGCTCTACGGCACCTACGAGCGGCGCCTCCTCAGGACGCTCCGGCGCAGCGGCAAGGTCCCGCGGCACATCGGCGTGATCCTCGATGGGAACAGGCGCTGGGCGCGACAGGCAGGCGCCCCCGACGCCGACGGACACCGCGCGGGCGCGGACAAGATCACCGAGCTGCTCGAGTGGTCGGACGAGATTGGCGTCGACGTCGTCACGCTGTGGATGCTCTCGACGGACAACCTCGAGCGCAACCCTTCCGAGCTCGAGTCCCTGCTCGACATCATCGGTTCGGCGGTCGAGACCCTCGCGTCTGATGGCCGCTGGAAGCTTCAGGTGGTCGGGGCGCTCGAGCTCCTGCCGCCGCGCGTCGCGGACAGGCTCCGGGAGGCCGCGCGTCCCAGCAAGGTCAGGGGCGGTCTCCACGTGAACATCGCCGTCGGGTACGGCGGGAGGCACGAGATTGCCGACGCGGTCCGATCCTTCCTTCAGGAGGGCGTGGACCAGGGCCTGTCCCTCGCGGAGGTCGCGCAGGACTTCTCCGTTGAGCACATCGCCCAGCACCTCTACACGAAGGGCCAGCCTGATCCCGACCTCGTGATTCGCACATCCGGGGAGCAGCGGCTCAGCGGCTTCCTCATGTGGCAAAGCGCGCACAGCGAGTTCTACTTCTGCGAGGCGTACTGGCCGGACTTCCGGCACGTCGACTTCCTCCGGGCGCTGCGCGCCTACTCCCAGCGCGAGCGCCGACGGGGCAGGTAGGCCCCCGCGCGCACGGCGTGTTGCCCGGACACACGCCCGGGCGCGCGTACCGTCGAAGACGTGGTGAGTACCGACTCCGCGCCATGAAACCCCGCCGCAGGGCGGGCGTTCCCTGCGGCATGACCAGCAGCTAGGGAGCCCTTGTGACCGTCACGCAGAGCCAGTCCCCGGCCGAAGCCCGCAGCAAGAACGCCGCGGGCGTTCGCACCTTCGTCCTCGACACCTCCGTCCTCCTGTCCGACCCGCGCGCCTCCCTGCGGTTCGCCGAGCACGCCGTCGTGTTGCCCGTCGTCGTCGTGACGGAGCTCGAGGCGAAGCGGCACCACCCCGAGCTCGGCTACTTCGCGCGGGCGGCGCTGAGGCTCCTTGACGAGCTCCGGGTGAAGCACGGGCACCTCGACCAGGCCGTCGAGATCAACGAGGCTGGCGGCACTCTCCGCGTGGAACTCAATCACTCGGAGCCGGAGATCCTCCCGAGCGGTTTCAGGCTCGGCGACAACGACACGCGCATCCTCGCGGTCGCCGCGAACCTGCGCGCCGAGGGCCACGCCGTCACCCTCGTGTCGAAGGACCTCCCGATGCGCGTGAAGGCCTCCGCGCTGGGGATGGACGCGGAGGAGTATCGCGCCGGTCTCTCGGTCGAGTCCGGGTGGACGGGCATGCGGGAGATTCGCCTGACCGACCAGCAGATGGCGGAACTCTACGACGCCGAGCGCATGGAGGCGCCGTCGGCGGAGGACGCGGGGGAGGACGTCGCCTCTCTCCCCGTTCACACGGGCCTCGTCATCCACTCGAACCGCGGCTCGGCCCTCGGGCGCGTCGCCGAGGGCGGGGGCATCCGGCTCGTGCGCGGAGACCTCGAGGTGTTCGGGGTCCACGGACGCAGCGCGGAGCAGAGGGTCGCGATCGACCTTCTGCTCGACGAGAGCGTGGGCATCGTCTCGATGGGGGGCCGCGCGGGAACCGGCAAGAGCGCGCTCGCGCTGTGCGCGGGCCTCGAGGCGGTCATGGAGCGGCGGCAGCACAAGAAGATCATGGTGTTCCGGCCGCTCTACGCCGTCGGGGGTCAGGACCTCGGTTATCTGCCCGGCAGCGAGTCCGAGAAGATGAACCCCTGGGCCCAGGCGGTGTTCGACACGCTCGGGGCGGTGGTGTCGAAGGACGTGCTCGACGAGGTCATGGCGCGGGGGATGCTCGAGGTGCTGCCCCTGACGCACATCCGCGGACGATCCCTCCACGACGCTTTCGTGATCGTCGACGAGGCGCAGTCGCTTGAGCGCAACGTTCTCCTCACGATGCTCAGCCGCATCGGCCAGGGGTCGAGGGTGGTGCTCACCCACGACGTCGCTCAGCGCGACAACCTGCGCGTGGGACGCCATGATGGAGTGGCCGCCGTCATCGAGGCGCTCAAGGGTCACCCGCTCTTCGCTCACGTGACGCTCGAGCGCTCCGAGCGATCGGCGGTCGCCGCGCTCGTGACGGACATCCTGGAGCGACTGGACCTCTAGCGCCGCGTGCGTCGCTCCGCCGAAACACGAAGGAGAGCAATGCCCGTGCCGCCGTCCCTTCCCTCCGCCAGCCGCGTCCGGCGGACCAACATCGTCTCCGCGGCCGTGAGGATCCTCTTCGCGCTCCTCGGGGCGTACGTCGTCATCAGCCTCCTGGTGCTGGGCCATGCGAGGGAGCTCGCGACCTTCACGCTTCAGTCGAACCTGCTCATGGCCGTGTCGTTCGGCTGGACGGCGGTGGCGCTGCTCGCGAGGAAGCGGACGCCGCCGGAGTGGCTCGCGGGCAACGCGGTCTTCCTCATCGCGATCACGGGCATCGTCTACTACTTCGTCTTGCGCCCGGACGACTTCCCGCGCGCGGGTTCGCTCGTCGGCTGGTTCCTCAACAACAACAACATCGAGCACATCGTCACGCCCGTGGGCGCGTTCCTCGTGTGGTTCCTCCTCGCCGAGCACCGGCGCGTTCCCGTGGAAGTACGTCGGCGGCTGGCTCGTCTACGTCGTCGCGTACGTCGCGGTCGATTCTCGACGCTTGCCGCGGTCATCCCCGGCCAGGAGGCGCCCTACGACTTCCTCAAGACGTCGCTCTACGGCGTCGGCGGTGTGGCGTGGCGCGTCGTCCTCTTCTTCGCTGGCTTCGGGGCGCTCGCGGCCGCCTTGATCTGGCTCGACCACCTACTCCCCAAGCGCTTCCCGTTCGGCGAGTACGACACCGAGGACCCCGCGAACTCGTCGAAGAGGTAGCCCCACTGCGCGAACGCACATCTTCTGTTGCACGCCCAGTACTGTATCTGATACAGTAATGAACATGGTTAAGAACACGAGCCGCCCGGAGTCTGAGGCCTTCGCCTCCGACCTGCTCCGCGGCCACACCGACACCATCGTGTTGGGGGTGCTGCGCCGCGGCGACCAATACGGGTATGAGATCTACAAGACGATCCGTGACGCCACAGAGGGCGAGTACGAGATCAAGGAGGCGACGCTCTACGCGAGCTTCCGCCGCCTCGTCACCGAGGGCCTCGTCGAGGCGTACTGGGGAGACGAGAGCCAGGGCGGCCGCCGGAAGTACTACACGATCACGGACGCAGGGCGCGCGGTCTACGAGCGCAGCGTCGGCGACTGGGTAGCCACCCAGCGCATCATCAACAACCTGCTAGGCCTGAAGGGCAGTGAGTCATGAGCACGCAGAACCACTCCACCATCCACCGTCACCTCGACGCGCTCTTCGCGGACATTCCGCTGACGCCCGAGGCCCAGGATCTCAAGGAGGAGATGCGCGCCAACCTCTCGGCGCGCGTCGCCGAATTCGAGGCCGACGGTCTCTCCCCGGCCAAGGCGACCCAGAAGGCGATCGCCGAACTCGGCGACACCGAGGAGCTCCTGCGCACCATCCGGCCGTCGGGCGACGCGCCCGCGGGCGCGGCCGCCGCGTTCCTCGCGAACAAGGTTCGCCCGCGCCCCGCCTTCGTCCTGCGCGTCGTCGCGCTCGGCGCGCTCGCCGTCACCGCTGCGACCGTCGTGACCTTCGCGGCCACCAACCTCCTCCACTGGGGCGTCGGCGTCCAGGTCGCTCTCGCCATGGTTGCCGTCGCCGTTCCCTGCGGCGTCATTGTCGCGGACTCGCTTCGCCAGGAGACGACGGCGTCGTACCGCCTTCCCGCCCGGCGCGCGGCCGGCTACGGGATCGCCACCGGGCTCGGCATCGCGGGCCTCGCGATGGGGCTCGTGATCGCCGACACGCCGTCGGAACTCTGGCCGCTCGCGGTCGGCGTACCGCTCGTCGTCGCGTCGAGCCTGGTGTTCACCCTTCTCGGGGTCACGCAGACGAACCGGAAGAAGGCCTGGGCTCGCGAGTTGCAGGGCCGCCACGAGGCGGCGGATCGATTCAAGGAGGACCCGGCCGCGGCAGCTCGTTTCGGGATGTACGCCGGGGCGATCTGGATGGTCGCCGTCGCGGCGTTCGTGGTCATGGTGCATGCCTACGGCGCCGTCGTCGCTCTGAGCGCCATCCTCGCCGGGGTCATCGCGACGATGCTCCTGCTCGCCCGCATGGAATTCGGGCCGACCAGCAAAAAGGACTAGCGGCACGGACGGGCAGATCGACGGGAGGGCCCCCGCGGGCCCTCCCGTTAGTCGTCTCCGGTCATCGTGGTCACGTCGAGGAGCGCGTCGAGCTGCTCCTCCGTGACCTCGCCTCGCTCGACGAAGCCCAGCGCGATGACCGCCTCGCGGACCGTGATGCCCTCGGCGACGGAGTGCTTGGCGATCTTCGCCGCGCTCTCGTAGCCGATGACGCGGTTGAGGGGCGTCACGATGCTCGGGGACGCCTCGGCGTTGCGGCGCGCCCGCTCAGGGTTGGCCGCGATTCCGGCCACGGTCTTGTCCGCCAGGAGGCGCGCGGCGTTGCTCAGCAGGCGCAGCGACTCGAGCGTCCCGAGCGCCATGACCGGGATCTGGACGTTGAGTTCGAAGGCCCCGGACGCGCCCGCCCATGCGACGGTGGCGTCGTTGCCGACCACGCGCGCGCACACCATGAGGACCGCCTCGGGAATGACGGGGTTCACCTTGCCTGGCATGATGGACGACCCCGGCTGGAGGTCCGGGATGCGGATCTCGCCGAGTCCCGTGTTCGGACCCGAACCCATCCATCGAAGGTCATTGCAGATCTTCGTGAGGCTCACGGCAATGGTGCGCAGGGCGCCGCTGAGTTCGACAAGACCGTCGCGCGCCGACTGCGCCTCGAAGTGATTGCGCGCCTCGGTCAGCGGAAGGTCGGTGTCCTTGGCGAGCAACTCGATGACGCGCGCGGAGAATCCGGGAGGCGTGTTGATCCCCGTGCCGACGGCGGTTCCGCCGAGCGGGACCTCCGCGACGCGGGGGAGCGCCGCTTCGAGACGCTCGATCCCCAGCCTGACCGCGGCGGCGTAGCCGCCGAACTCCTGCCCGAGCGTCACGGGCGTCGCGTCCATCAGGTGCGTCCTGCCCGACTTCACGACCGCGGCGAACTCGATGGCCTTGGCCTCGAGCGCGCCGCCCAGGTGGTCGAGCGCGGGGACCAAGTCGTGGACCATGGCGTCGGCCGCGGCGACGTGGACCGACGTGGGGAAGACGTCGTTCGACGACTGCGAAGCGTTGACGTGGTCATTCGGGTGGACATCGCGGCCGAGCCGCGCCGTGGCGAGACTCGCGATCACCTCGTTCGCGTTCATGTTGGACGACGTGCCGGATCCCGTCTGGAAGATGTCGACGGGGAAGTGATCGTCGTGCTGCCCCGCCGCGACCTCGTCCGCCGCCGCGGCGATCGCTTGCGCGACCTCGGGTTCGACCACGCCGAGCTCCTGGTTCGCGAGGGCGGCGGCCTTCTTGACGAGGGCGAGCGCCCGGATGTGCCTTCGCTCGAGCCTCGTTCCCGAGATGGGGAAGTTTTCGAGTGCCCGCTGGGTCTGCGCGCGCCACAACGCCTCCCGGGGCACCTGCACGTCGCCCATGGTGTCGTGCTCGATTCGGAAGTCGCTTGTGTCGGGCATGTCCCCATTCTGGCAGGTCGCCTGCGCGATTCGACCGAGGTTTCTCGCCAAACCGGCGTCACGGAGGCGTGTGACGTCCCTCTCATCTGGTGTAGCCACAATGACGGGGCGCCTCGGTCCCGTTGGCGTCCCCAGACGATAAGGGAGACGCATCGAGATGGCGATCATCGGCAGAACCGCGACCGACGGGCCCGAGTCCCGCGCCATCGAGGGCTCTCTGAGTCCCGACGACTTCATGAGCCTCGTGAGTTCGAAGGACGCATCGGCACGGGCAGCCGCCGCCGGTCGCGAGGACGCGCCGATGGGTGCGCTCCTGGCCTTCGCGCAGGACTCGAAGGCCGACGTTCGTGCCGCGGTCGCCGCGAATCCCGCCATCGGGAGGGCGGCCTCGATCGCCGAGACGCTCGCGCAGGATAAGAGCGCGGACGTCGCGCGCGCCCTCGTGGGGAACGACTCCGTCGGGCTGTCGGCGATCGCGCGGCTGGCGGACGTCGGACCCCGCGCCGTCAGGCCGCTCGCGCAGGCGCGACTCGACGGCTAGAGCGGCGGCTCCTCGCCAAGGTCCGCCCCCGTCGGCGGGTGCGCCCCCGCCTGCGACACCGCGATCGCGGCGATGCGCGCGCAGCGCGTGAGGACGTACGTGATGACGTCGGTCGAGATGGTCTCGAGTTCGTCCTGGCGCCCGACGCCCAGGTAGCCCTGGGACCACAACCCATCGATGAGGCCCGCCATGAACGCGTCGCCGGCGCCCACCGTGTCGACGACATCGACGCTGGGGGCGGCAACGTCGATTCTTCGCGCATCCCTGAGGAACGCGGTCGCGCCGTTCTCCCCCCGGGTCACGACGACGATCGACGGCCCCATCTCGAGCCACCGCCGCGCGAGCCCGTTGGTCGGCTGATCGGGGCGCAGCCATGCCAGGTCGTCCTCGCTGACCTTGACGATGTCCGACACGGCGACGACCCTGTCAATCTGCGCGCCCGCCGTCACGGGGTTGCCCATCAGCGACGGCCGGACGTTGGGGTCGTACGTGATGGTCGCCGATGCCTTCATGCGCTCGATCATGGCGAGAACGTCGTTGCCCCCCGGAGGAAGGATCGCGCCGAGCGACCCGGTGTGAACCACGACCGGCTTGCGGGTGGGCGCGGCGCTGGGGCTCACCGCCCACGTGAGATCGAAGTGGTAGTCGGCGGAGCCGGACTCGTCGAGCACGGCGGTCGCGACCGGGGTGTGGATCGCCGACTCGGATCCGCGCACGAGGGTCACCCCGGCGCTTTCGAGGTTCTCGCGGATGAGCCGGCCGTACTCGTCGAGGCCGATCCACGCCAGGAGCTCCGCCGTGCGGCCGAGCCGGGCAAGCCCGATCGCAACGTTTGCGGGAGATCCGCCCGGGTGCTCCGTGGTTGTTCCGTCGGGCCGGACGACGACGTCCATCAGCGCCTCGCCCAGGACGAGGGCGTGCTCGATCACTCGCCCTTCCCGTCGGCGGGATCGTCACCGGAGGACGCCACGCGCTCGCGGGCCCCCTCAAGGACCTGCTGGCACCGGACGGCGAGCGCCTCGCCGCGCTCCCAGAGCTCAAGGGACTGTTCGAGAGTCACGGCGCCAGCCTCCAGCTTCGCGACGATCGACACGAGTTCGTCGCGGGCTTCCTCGTAACTGAGGTCCGCGACGTCGGGTTGGTCCTTCACGCTCCCACGCTACCGCGAGGGTGCTCGCGAGCGGCCCGCCGACTCCCGTGGCGCGCGATCCTTCGCAGTTTTCGATAAGTCGCGTCATAGATGGTTCCCCGCCGCGTCTCATCGGGTGAAGGAATCAACCGGTTCACAATGAGGTGAAGCGAAATGTTCAGTTCAGACTACGAAGGCGGGTTGACCGCCCGCAACAGCGTCGCGAAAGTGATGAGGGAGGACCTGACGGATGGAGAGCTTGCCGTCCTCGCCCGGTCTGATCAGGTCATGATCCGCGCCGCGGTCGGCGCGCGTCCGCAGACGCCGCTTACGACGCTCATCGTCCTCGCAAACGACGAGTCGCCCTTCGTTCGCGCGGCCGTCGCGCGCAACCCCCGTACGGACCTGCCGATCGAGGTTCGCGAGAACCTTGCTCAGGACAAGAGCCGCGAAGTCCAGCTTGGGCTCCTTGAGTGCGATGCAGTGCCCGACAGTATTGTCTCCCGCCTCTCCCGCTCGTGGAATCGCGAAGTCGCGACCGCGGCGAAGGAAAAGGCAAGGAGTCGCACGAAGTCCGGCGCGTCCACGCCGGCTGTAGGACAGGTTGGGTTCGCCTCCAGCTGAGGGGGAGGCGAACTCGCCTGAGCAGTACTCATCCATCCATCCGAAGAGTCCAGGGTGGCCGCCGAAACCGGCGGCCACCCCTTCTTTTCGCCGCGGGAGGAGTGGTCTACGGCGCGACGCCCGCGACGTCCGCGTCCGCGGAGCCGCGCGCGAGCCGGATCGAAACGCGCTGGCCGACCGCGAGTTCCGCCGCGTCCCTGACGACATCGCCGGACGGGTCCCGAACCACCGCGTATCCGCGATCGAGCGTCGACTGAGGGGAGAGGGCGCGCAGGCTCGCCGCGAGCCCCGCGAGCTGCGCGTCGAACGCCCGCAGCAAGGCGGCGAGCGCTCGCCGCGCCGACGCCGTGTGCGCAGCGACCTCGACCGCGAGAGGCTCGATCAAACGATCGGGGTGTACCAGGACCGGTCGCGTCAGGTACGAAATGAGCGTCGTCGCCTCGCGATCGAGGCGCGACTCGACGGCGGCGCGGAGTGCGGCCCGAGCGCGCTCGACGGCGCGACGCTCGGACGCGGCGTCGGGGACGATCCGCTTGCCCGCATCGGTGGGGGTCGATGCTCTCAGGTCGGCGACGAGGTCGAGGAGCGGGGCGTCCTTCTCGTGGCCGATCGCGGAGACGAGGGGGGTGACGCACTCGCTCGCCGCCCGGAGGAGCGCCTCGGAGCTGAACGCGAGGAGATCCTCGAGAGAGCCCCCGCCTCGGGCGACGACGATGACGTCCACGTCCGGGTTGGCATCGAGCTCGCGTATCGCCGCGGTCGTCTCCGGCACGCACTTGGCGCCCTGGACCGTCACCCTCCGGATCTCGAAGCGCACCGAGGGCCACCGCTCGCGCGCGTTGACCACGACGTCGTGCTCGGCGTCTCCCTGGTTCGCGCAGACGAGGCCGACGAGCCGGGGGAGGAACGGGAGCGGGACCTTGCGGTCCTCGTCGAAGAGTCCCTCGAGCGCGAGGCGCTCGCGCAGGGCCTCAATCCTCGCGAGCAGTTCCCCGAGCCCGACCGTTCGCAGCTCGCGCGCGTCGAGCTGAAGGGATCCGCTCTTGACCCACCACGACGGCTTGGCGTGCACGACGACGCGGGCGCCGTCCGCGAGCCCCCCTTCCACCGCCTCGACCTCGGCGAACGGCAGGGTCGCGGACATCGACGCGTCCGCCTCGGCGTCGCGCAGCGTGAGGAAGGCGAGGTGCTTCCAGCGCTTGAGGTTCAGGACCTGGCCCTCGACCCACACCGGGGGCATCCGGTCGACGTACTCTTTCACCTTCGTGGACAGGTGGCGGACCGGCCACGGGCGCTCGGCGGTCGTGTCGCCGGCGGTCTCTGGCAGGGGCTCGCTCACCGTCGGGGCTCGTTCACAGGCGCGGGTTCAATCACCGACTTAGCGTGCCACGTACGATGGGTGTATGCCCAGCGCCAGCCCCATGAGGGTCCTCCTTGCCGCCCCGCGCGGCTACTGCGCCGGCGTCGACCGGGCCGTCATCGCCGTGGAGAAGGCGCTCGAGCTCCACGGGGCGCCCATCTATGTGCGCAAGGAGATCGTCCACAACAAGTACGTGGTCGAGACGCTCAGCGCGCGCGGGGCGATCTTCGTGGGCGAGACCGACGAGGTGCCCGAGGGCGCGCGCGTCGTCTTCTCCGCGCACGGGGTGTCGCCCGCGGTCCGGGACGCCGCCGCCTCGCGCAGCCTCGTCACGATCGACGCCACGTGCCCGCTCGTCACCAAGGTCCACAAGGAGGCGGTCCGCTTCGCGGGCGCCAACCAGACCATCCTGCTCATCGGGCACGAGGGCCACGAGGAGGTCGAGGGAACCGCGGGCGAGGCGCCCGCCCACACCATCGTCGTCAACTCGCCCGACGAGGCGGACGCGGTGGTCGTCCCGGACCCCGACAACGTCGTCTGGCTCTCGCAGACGACGCTGAGCGTCGACGAGACCATGGAGACCGTCCGCCGCCTCCGGGCGCGCTTCCCGAAGCTGCAGGACCCCCCGAGCGACGACATCTGCTACGCGACGCAGAACCGCCAGGTCGCGGTCAAGAAGCTCGCGCCCGAGTGCGACCTCGTGATCGTCGTGGGGAGCGCCAACTCGTCCAACTCCGTGCGGCTCGTCGAGGTGGCGCTTCAGTCCGGCGCCACGGCGGCCTACCGCATCGACCGCGCGGCCGAGCTCGAGGACGCGTGGTTCGACGGCGTGACGACGGTCGGCCTCAGTTCGGGCGCGTCGGTGCCCGGAGATCCTCGTCCGCGACGTCCTCGACGCCCTGGCCGCGCGCGGCTACGGCGCCGTCGAGGAGGTGCGCACCGCGACGGAGGACCTCATGTTCTCCCTGCCGCACGAGATCCGCGCGGACATGAAGGCTCGCGAGGCCGCGAACGCAGGCTCCTAGTCCTCGGAGGACTCGATCGCCTTGGGGCTGCGCGGGTGGAGGTCGAGGGTCTCGGGAGCCTCGAGCGGCGCGTCGATCACCTTGAGCTCCGCGAGGCGACGCGAGCCCGGAAGCACGGACCTCTCGTACGAGCCCACGACCCCGTCGTAGGCCTTTCCCGCGGTATCGAGCGCGCGACCGAGTTTCGCGAAGTGCTCGCCCATGGTGAGCAGTCGCTTGTGGAGGTCCTGTCCGGCGTTGAGCACGTCGCGCGCGTTGTCCGCGAGCGCCGCCTCCTTCCAGGCATGCGCGACGGTGCGGAGCATGGCGACGAGTGTGGTCGGGGTGGCGATGACGATGTTCTTGGAAAAGGCGTACTCCTGGAGCGCGGGGTCCTGCTCGAGCGCCGCCTGGTAGAACGCCTCGGAGGGCACGAACATGACGACGAACTCTGGAGTGGGCGAGAACTGCTCCCAGTACTTCTTGCTCGATAGGTCGTCGACGTGCTTCTTGACGTGTCGCGCGTGCGCGAGCAGCCGCTCCGCGCGCACCTTCTCGTCGTCCGTCTCGAAGGCCTCGATGAGCGCGACGAGCGCGACCTTGGAGTCCACGACGACGCTGCGGCCCCCGGCGAGGTGAACCACCATGTCGGGCCGCAGGTTCTTGCCCTCGTCCTGCACGCTCTCCTGCTCCGTGAAGTCCACGTGGTTGACCATGCCGGCGAGCTCCACGACGCGGCGCAGCTGGACCTCGCCCCAGTTGCCCCGCACGTCCGATCGCCTGAGCGTGTTGATGAAGTCCGTGGTCTTCTTGTCGAGCTTGTCTGACGCCGCGACCATCTGGAGCACCTGCTCCCGCAGGGAAGCCTGACCCTCGGCCCTGGACTTCTCCGCTTCCGTCGTCTGCCTCTTGACCTCGTCGAGCGCCTTGGCCATCGGCTCCACCAGTTGCTTGACCGAGGCCTCCCTCTTCGCCGCCTCCGCCTCCTGTGCCTGGTGCGCGCGCTTGAACCGCTCGTCGGCCATCTCGAGGAACTGTTGGGAGTTGGCGGCGAGGACGTCTGCGCTGAGCGCCTTGAACTGGTCCTGCATCCGCGCGTATTGATCCTTGAGATCCGCGATGCGTCGATCGGCCTCTTCTCGCACGCGGAGTTCGCGCTCGTCGGCCCGCTTGGCGGCGACGGCCTCGGTGCGCGCGGAGGAACGGGCGACGGCGACGGCGTACGCGAGGGCCGCGCCGACGGCGAGTCCGGCCAGCGCGGCGATCAGTTCGGTCATGCGATCACTCTTCCACGAGGCGCCCACACGGAGCGCGAGCGACGTCGCGCGCCGGGACTTCCGGCCCCGATGGGCAAAATAGGGCCGGATCGGGGCGAAAATCACACGATTATCGAAACGTTTCACCAGATCGTAATGCGCTCGTGACCTCCTTCCGTTTACGATTTGTTCAACTGCGGAAACTCGTAGTCCGTGGAACACGCATTCGCCGGCAGGGGCGCTCACAAGGGGTCCAGTCGGCGTAGCGACAACTCGAAAGGAGTCGAGATGAAGCTCGGCATGCTTGCCAAGGGGGCCGTCCTCGCCGCAATGGCGTCGGTGGCCCTCTCTGCATGTACGGCGGAGACTGGCATCGTGGAGAATTCCTCGCTCACTGTGGCGTGGAACCAGCCGTTCTATTCGTTCAACTCGAACACGACGAACGGCAACGCCACCGCGAACGCCAACATCCTGTACATGACCCAACAGTGGTTCAACTACTACGACGACAAGCAGAACCTCGTGAAGAACGAGGACTTTGGGACCTACGAGCTCGTCTCGAAGGACCCGCTCGTCGTCAAGTACACGCTCAACAAGGACGACACGTGGTCCGATGGCGTCAAGGTTGACGACGCCGACCTCCTTCTCCACTGGGCGGCTCTGTCGGGTAACCTCAACGACCCGAACGCCGACCCGCAGTACGACGAGGAGACCGGCCAGATCATCCCGGGCGACGCGGTCTACTTCGACTCCGTTGCCATCGGCGGCGGTATCGAGCAGATCACGCAGCAGCCGGAGACGAGCGACGACTTCCACTCGATCACCCTGAAGTACGACCAGGTGCTCGTGGACTGGGAGCTCATCTTCTCGGGAGCGATGTTGCCGGCGCACGTTATCGGCAAGCTCGCCCTCGGCATCGACGACCCCCAGAAGGCGAAGGACGCGGTTGTCGCGGCCATCACCGACAAGGACCAGGCCGCGCTCAAGAAGATCGCGGACGTCTGGAACACGGGATTCGACTACACGTCGATGCCCGATGACGCCAGCATCGTGGTCGGCGACGGCGCATACGTCGTGACGGACTTCGTTCAGGACGAGTACATCACCCTGAAGGCCCGCGGCGCCGACTACAAGGCCGGTCCGCAGCCCAAGGTCGAGTCGATCACGGTCCGCTTCATTCCGGACGCGCTCGCCTCGGTTCAGGCTCTCGCCAACGGTGAGGTCTCGATCACGCTCCCCCAGGCCACTTCTGACGTCCTCGCGGCGGCCGAAGGCCTCACCGGCGCGACGATCGTGAACAACCCGGAGTCGGTCTACGAGCACATCGACCTTGTTTTCAACAAGGAAGGTGGAGCGTTCAACCCGGAGACGTACGGCGGCGACGAGGCGAAGGCGAAGACCGTTCGCCAGGCGTTCCTCAAGGCGCTCAATGTCAACGAGGTTCTCGACAAGCTGATCCGGCCCCTCTCGCCCGACGCGGGTTGGGACCAGAGCCAGGTGTTCCTGCCTGGTGCCCCCGGCTATGACGAGTCGGTTGCCGGCAACGGCTCCGAGGCCTACGGCCAGGGCGACGCCGCGACGGCGAAGTCGATGCTCGAGGGCATCGGCATCACCGACCCGATCGACGTCTGCTTCCTGTTCTCGTCGACGAACACGCGTCGCGCGAACGAGTACCAGCTCTACGCGGAGCAGGTCGCACCCGCCGGGTTCAACCTGGTGGACTGCTCCGACCCGAACTGGGGCTCGCTCCTCGGCAGTGGAACCTACGACGCGTCGCTCTTCGGGTGGCAGTCCACGTCCACGGCCGTGACGGCCTCCGACCCGACCTTCCGGTCCGACGGCGGTAACAACTTCACCGGGTACGCCAACCCGGCGGTTGACTCGCTGTTCGACCAGCTCAAGGTCGAGTTCGACCCGGCGAAGCAGAAGAGCATTCTCGCCCAGGTCGACAAGACGCTGTGGGATGACGCCTACGGCATGACCGTGTTCCAGTTCCCCGGTGTGATGGTGTACGACAGCAACTTGAGCAACATCTCGTCGTCGCCGCTCTCGCCGCAGTTCTTCTGGAACTACTGGGAGTGGGAAGCCCCTGCCGCGAAGGCTGCTGCCTAAGCGCGGGTAGGCTGACTCTCAACACAACGGTGGTGGGGGGCGTCGGAGAAATCCGACGCCCCCTGTCGCCCCGGTCATGGGAACGTGAGGCATGGTCTCGTTCATACTGCGCCGCCTGGTGACAATCCTGGGCGTGCTGATCGCGGCGTCCTACCTCTTCTACATCCTTGCCGCCAACTCAGGCGATCCGCTCGAGGACCTGCGCGCATCGACCCAGCGGAACCGCGAGCAACTGATCGAGGCGCGTACCGCGCAGCTCGACCTCAACGTTCCCGTCGCGATCCGGTACTTCTACTGGGCCGGCGGCGTCGCGAAGTGCTTCGTCGGCAAGTGCGACTTTGGCGTCGACTGGAAGACCGGCCAGCCCGTGACCTCCATGCTTCCCCACGCGATGGGCTCGACCATCAAGCTCGTCCTCATCGCCCTCGTCCTCGCGATCATCATCGGCGTCTCCATCGGCGTGATCAGCGCGCTCCGCCAGTACTCGGGCTTCGACTACGGCGTCACGCTCGCGGCGTTCTTCATGTTCTCCCTCCCGTCGTTCTGGGTGGCCGTTCTCCTCAAGCAGTGGGGAGCCATCGGGTTCAACGACTTCCTCGTCCATCCGCACTTTCCCTTGCTCGCCCTTGTCCTCATTGGGATAGCCCTCGGACTCGTCGGCGGTAGCGCCGCCGGCGGCGAGTGGCGCAGACGGATCCTCGTGGGCGGGTCCGTGGGGCTAGGCGGCGTGCTCCTGCTGTTCGTGCTCGACAAGAGCGGCTGGTTCCTTGACCCGAGCCTTGGCCCCGTCGTCATCGGCGTGCTCGGAGGCGCGATCGCCGTGTTTGTTACCTTCCTCGCGACGGGCCTGTCGAACAAGCGCGCCCTATACTCGTCGCTCACCGTCGCTGCGATCGCGACCGCCCTCTGGTTCCCCCTTCAGCAGGCCTTCCGCTTCTCGGCTGCGGCGGCGGTGCTCGGCACTGGCCTCGGCTTCATCGTGCTCGGCGTCGTCGTTGGAAGGCTGTTCGGCGGGCCCGACTGGCGAATCAGCGTCCGGGTCTCCGCCCTGACCGGGGGCCTCGTGTACCTGATGATCTACGTGGACTTCCTGATGGGCTGGTGGGAGCGCTATTCCAATACCGGAGCGATCAACGGCCGCCCGATCGCGACCGTCGGCTCGGTGACGCCGCAACTCGCCGGCAGCGGGTACTGGGTAGGTACCGTCGACACGTACACGCACATGGTGCTCCCCGTCTCGGCGCTCGTCCTGATCTCCCTCGCGAGCTACACGCGATACGCGCGGGCGAGCCTGCTGGAGGTGATGAACCTCGACTACATCCGCACGGCGCGCGCCAAGGGACTCCCGGAGCGCGCGGTCATCGTTCGCCACGCGTTCAGGAACGCCCTCATCCCCCTCGCGACGATCATTCCGCTTGACCTCGCAGGGCTCTTCGGAGGCGCGGTGATCACCGAGACGGTCTTCGGCTGGAACGGCATGGGCCGCCTCTTCATCGACGCGCTTCACTTGGTGTCCGTCAATGTCCTGATGGGCTACTTCCTCGTGACGGGCATGCTGCTCCTGATCGGGAACATCGTGGCGGACATCCTCTACGCCGTCCTCGACCCAAGGATTCGGGTGGAAGCATGAGCCTCTCACCCGCGGAAATGCTCGGGGCCCCGGAGGACCACACCGAGGGTCTGTCGATCTCGCGCATCGTGTGGACGCGGTTCACGCACCACCGCATCGCGATGGTCGCGGCCATCGTCCTTGCGCTCACGATCCTGCTCGTCTACACCTCGATCGGCGTCGGCCCCATCCCGGGCTGGTGGAAGTGGACCTACACCGAGACGAGCGATATCGCGCTCCCGATGGGCCACCCGACCATGCACCTCGAGGGCTGGAAGCTCATCATCGGCGACCACCCGTTCGGCCAGGACGAGATCGGCCGCGACATCTTCGCGCGGGTCATGCGCGGAGCCCAACAGTCCCTCATGGTGATGTTCATCATGGGGGTCATCGCGACGTCGCTCGGCGTCCTCGTTGGCTCTCTCGCCGGCTACTTCCGCGGTCGCCTCGACAACATCTTGATGAGGACGTCGGAGGTGTTCATCGCGATACCGGCGCTCGTCGTCGCCGCGGTCATCGGGCGCAGCGTCTCGCACGCGGGCGCCTCCCTTCTCGCCGTGGTGCTCGGCCTCGCGCTGTGGCCCCCTCTCGCGCGACTCGTGCGCGCGGAGTTCCTCAGCCTTCGCGAACGGGAGTTCGTCGACGCCGCGCGGGTCGCGGGGGCGTCGGACTTCTCCATCATGTTCAAGCACATCCTGCCGAACGCGATGGGCGTCATCATCGTCAACGCGACGCTGCTCATGGCGATCGCGACGATCCTCGAGGCGTCGCTGTCGTACCTCGGCTTCGGGATCCAGCGCCCCGACGTGTCGCTCGGAAACCTCATCAACGAGTACAACTCGGCGTTCGCGACCCGGCCGTGGCTCTTCTGGTGGCCGGGCGGCTTCATCATCACCTTCGCCCTGTCGATCAACCTCATCGGAGACGGGTTGCGCGACGCCTTCGATCCCCGCCAGCGACGCATCCCCAAGCGCAAGGACCTCGACCGAGCCGATTCCGCCGTGAGCGACCTCGACCTCGAAGCGGCGCGCACCGCTGCTGCGGCCACCGCGCGGCGCGGTTTCTGGAGGGGCTAGCGATGCGACTACACGATGAAGCCCGCGGCGACGGCCACGAGGCTGAGCGCCAGCGCGGCGATCGCGACCGGGTCCGTCGTTCTCACGATGTCGCCGGGGTCGTCTGCACCGGTACCTGCGCGGAAGGTCGCCAGGGACGCTCGCACGAGAGCCGCGGCGTCTCCCGAGGGCGTTCCTCGCTTGTCGCCGGGCCTCACCGTTCCCGCGAGATAGGTGTCGCGCGGCAGTCCACGTGCGTCCTCGGCGCGCATGGTGCGCGCGGCGAACGCGCCCGGCGCCGGGGCGGCGAACGCGCTGATCTTGCTGCCGTCGTCGAGGTAGATCTCGAGTGCCCACTTGGTGTCGACGTGGACCACGCGCGCGAGCGGGATCGTGGCCCGTCGGACCACGTTGCGAATGTGGAGCGCGTCGGGACCGATGCCCACGTAGGGGCGCCAATACGCGACGATGCCCGCGGTGGCGAGCAGCGCGCTCAGGCCCAGGGTGGGAGCGGCGCCCCTCGCGCCATCGCCAAGGATGCGCGCGCCAGCCGCAGCCGCGGCTACGGCGACGATGGACACGGCCGTGATGCGCGCCGAGCGCGGGCGGTAGATGTGCACGCGACCATGGTGGCACGAGTGGAGGCCCACGCATGAGCGGAGAACTCGTCCTCGACGTCCAGGGACTGAACGTCGACTTCTGGGTCGACGGCGTCTGGTACCCGGCGGCCATCGACATGACCTACCAGGTCCGACAGGGCGAGGTCCTCGCCATCGTCGGCGAGTCCGGCTCGGGCAAGACCCAGTCGTCGATGTCCATCATCGGGCTCCTGCCCCGAAACGGGCGCGCGAGCGGGAGCGCCAAGCTCCGCGGCCGCGAGTTGATCGGCCTGTCGCAGGGACGGCTCTCCGAGGTACGCGGCGTCGACGTGGGCGTGATCTTCCAGGAGCCGATGACCGCGCTCAACCCCGTCCTGACCGTCGGTTTCCAGATCGTCGAGGTCCTGCGACAGCACTTCCGCATGGCCCCAGCCGACGCCCGGGCCCGCGCCATCGAGCTACTCAAGCTCGTCGAGATCCCCGAGGCCGAGCGACGATTCGACGCGTACCCACACCAGCTCTCGGGCGGCCAGCGCCAACGCGCCATGATCGCGCAGGCCCTCGCGTGCGAGCCAAGCCTCCTGTTCGCCGACGAGCCCACCACGGCACTCGACGTGACCGTTCAGGCCGAGATCCTTCAACTCATCCGGAACCTCAAGGACAGGATCGACGCCGGCATCGTCCTCATCACCCACGACATGGGCGTGGTGGCGGACATGGCGGACCGCATCATCGTCATGAAGGACGGCCGCCTCGTCGAGGAGGGGACGTCCAAGCAGGTCTTCGCCAAGCCGAAGCACGAGTACACCAAGATCCTGCTTGAGGCGGTGCCCCACCTCGGCTCGACGCTCAAGACCAAGGTCGCGGATCGCGTCAAGAAGTCGGCACCCATCGTCTTCGAGGCGAAGGACCTGGTGATCGAATACCCGAAGCAGGGTCGAACGCCGGCCTTCCGCGCGGTCAACGGCATTGACCTCGCGATCCGCAAGGGTGAGATCGTCGGCCTCGTCGGCGAGTCGGGCTCTGGCAAGACGACGGTGGGGCGCTGCGCGGTGGGGCTCCTGCCCGTCCACGGCGGGGAGCTCACCATCACCGGCGTGCCGATGCAGGGCATTCGCAAGAAGGACCTCAACCAGATCCGTAGGGGCGTTTCCATCGTCTTCCAGGACCCGGGCTCGTCCCTCAACCCGCGTTGGCCCATCGGTCAATCGATCGCGGAGCCGCTCGAGCTTCAGAAGGTCGCCGAGGGCGACGCGCTGACCGCCCGCGTGAGCGAACTCATGGATCAGGTGGAGATTCCGCGCTCCATGCGCAATCGCTATCCCCACGAACTGTCGGGTGGTCAGCGTCAGCGCATCGGCATCGCCAGGGCGCTCGCGCTCGAGCCCCAGCTGCTGATCGCGGACGAGCCCACCTCTGCGCTCGACGTCTCCGTCCAGGCCCGCGTCCTGGAGCTCTTCAGCGACCTCCAGCGTGAGCACGGCTTCGCGTGCCTGTTCATCTCGCACGACATCGCGGTGGTCGAGATGCTGAGCGACCGGATCGCCGTGATGAAGGACGGCCGCCTGGTCGAGCAGGGCAATGTCGCCGACATTCTCCTCAAGCCCACGCAGGAGTACACCCGCCAGCTGATCGCCGCGGTCCCCGTCCCGGATCCAGAGGAGCAGGCGCGGCGCCGCGGCGCCCGCGTCAGGGCCTAGCCGCGCGCCACTAGACTCGGCCCGTGGCACTTACTCTCGGCATCGTCGGCCTGCCAAACGTCGGCAAGTCCACCCTATTCAACGCGCTCACACGCGCCCAGGTGCTCGCGGCGAACTATCCGTTCGCGACGATTGAGCCCAACGTGGGGGTCGTTCCGCTTCCCGACCCACGGCTCGGGGTGCTCGCCGAGATCTTCCACTCCGAGCGGATCCTTCCGGCCACGGTGAGCTTCGTCGACATCGCGGGCATCGTGAAGGGCGCGTCGGAGGGAGAGGGCCTCGGCAACGCGTTCCTCTCGCACATTCGCGAGGCCGACGCGATTTGCCAGGTGACGCGCGCCTTTGCCGACCCCGACGTCGTCCACGTGGACGGCAAGGTTGACGCCGCGTCCGACCTTGAGACGATTAACACGGAGCTGATCCTCGCCGATCTTCAGACGCTCGAGAAGGTGATCCCGCGCCTGGAGAAGGAGGTGCGCATCAAGAAGGCCGCGCCGGACTTCCTCGCCGCGTGCGAGAAGGCGCGGGCGATCCTCGACGGCGGCCAGACGCTCTCCGCAGGGGCGAAGGGAGCCGACCTCGACCTCGCGTCGATCCGCGAGCTCACCCTCCTGACCGCCAAGCCCGTCATCTACGTCTTCAACACGGACGACGCGGGCCTCCTCGACGAGCCCAGCGGGCGGCGCTCGCGGCGAGCGTCGCGCCGGCGGAGGCGATCTTCCTCGACGCGAAGTTCGAGGCGGAGCTCGTCGACCTGACGCCGGACGAGGCGGTGGAGATGCTCGCCGAGTCCGGCCAAGACGAGTCCGGGCTCGATCAACTCGCGCGCGTCGGGTTCGCGACCCTGGGGCTCCAGACGTATCTCACCGCGGGGCCGAAGGAGGCCCGCGCGTGGACGATCAGGCGGGGCTGGACCGCGCCCCAGGCCGCGGGGGTCATCCACACGGACTTCGAGAGAGGCTTCATTAAGGCGGAGGTCGTCGCGTTCGACGACCTTGTCTCCGCCGGATCGATGGCGGAGGCGAAGGCCCGCGGCAAGGTCCGCATCGAGGGCAAGGACTACGTGATGGCCGACGGCGACGTCGTGGAATTCCGCTTCAACGTGTAGTCCCCGGGGTCGCCGAGGGCGAAATGTCCGATCTGCTGCGCTCGCTACCCGAAATTCCTGCACGCAAAAGGGACTAAGGTCCCCCCTGGGTTGCGCCAAGCGTCGAATGCCCCTACTTTGTGATGAAGGTCACACTCGCGTGTGATCTACGTCACAGCCTGTGACCCACATCACTGATGGCGAGCGGCCCCGGCCGCTCAGAGGGAGAAAGTCAATGATTACCAGAATCGCACGAGCGGGGAAGAAGAAATTCCTCATCGCGCTCGCGGCGGTCGTCTCGATGGCGTTGGGCGGCCTCGTCTTTGCCGCCTCGCCGGCGTCCGCGCACAACCACTCCGAGGACATCCGCTGTTACAGCGTCAGTTTCGAGGGCAGCTACTACAACACGAGTCACCACAACTCCGTGAAGATCTGGGTCGACGGCACCAAGGTGCACGACGAGTCCAACTTCGGCCGGGACTTCAGTCTACTCGCAGTCACTCGACCAGACGGTCACGCACACGTGGAAGATCGAGGTTCACGCCTGGGACGACTCGACTGGCTCCAAGGGCTGGTCGTACACCCACGAGGGAACGACCACCGCGTGCACGCCGCCCGACAACTACGACACGACGGGCGACGACCACTGGGACGACCTCGTGTGTGGCTCGACGACCGTCACCGGATATCACTGGGTGACCCACCACACCTACACGTGGAACACCAGCCACCACCGCTACGACGAGCACAAGTCGTACGAGAAGGTCGCGATCTCTCGCGCCGCGACTCAGGATGAGCTCAACGCGACGGGCCCGTGTGGAACCCAACCGCCGAGCTATACCGAGGATTCGACGGTGTGGAACAGCCTCGTGTGTGGCTCGACCACGGTGACCGGAACCAAGACGACCCACTACTTCGAGTACGTCTGGGACTACACCAGCCAGCAGTACGTGGCGCAGGAGACCGGATCGCCTCTCGTCGAGTCGGTTTCTCGTGCGGCGACTCAGGATGAGCTCAACGCGACCGGTCCGTGTGGCACGCCGCCGCCGGACTACACCGAAGATCCGATCGTGTGGAATGACCTGGTCTGTGGCCAGACCACGGTGACGGGCACTCAGACGACGCACTACTTCCACTACGTCTGGGACTACACCTCGCAGCAGTACGTGGCGGAGGAGTACGGAACGCCCCTGGTCGAGTCGGTTTCTCGTGCGGCGACGCAAGACGAACTCGACGCCACCGGTCCGTGTGGCAATCCGGGAGACGACTACACCGAGTCGTCGACAGTGTGGGATGACCTGAAGTGCGGCTCGACCACGGTCACCGGCACCAAGACGACTCACTACTTCACCTACGTGTGGGACTACACGTCTCAGCAGTACGTCGCTGAGGAGACCGGTAGCCCTCTCGTGGAGTCCGTGACGCGCGACGCGACCCAGGACGAGCTCAACGCCTCGGGTCCGTGTGGTGAACCGGGAGACGATTACACCGAGTCTTCGACGGTGTGGGGCTCTCCGACATGTGAGTCGTCGATCGTCGAGGGGACGAAGACGACCCACTACTTCACCTACGAGTGGGACAACTCCTCGCAGAGCTACGTGCCCGTGGAGACGGGGACGCCTCTCGTGGAGTCCGTGACTCGCGCGGCCACGGCCGAGGAACTCGCCAATCTGGTTTGTGAGACGCCCCCGGTGGACGTCTGCCCGAACCTTCAGGGCGATCAGTCGAGCGTGCCCGACGGCATGGTCGTCGTGGACGGCGACTGCGTCACCGAGGTGACTGAGGGCGTCGTCGACGCCTGCAAGAACATCGATGGTGACCAGGAGACGGTTCCTGCGGGTTACACCCTGGTGGACGGCGACTGCGTGAAGGACTCGACGCCGACGCTCACCGAGGTCACCCTTGCGGCGACGGGGGCCAACGGCACCTCGCTCGGCGCAGCCGGAGCCCTCGCGCTCATTCTGGGAGGACTCGGACTGACCTTGCTCCGCCGCCGCGTGGCGAGCGAGTAACTAGGCCCGGCGACGACCGGCAAGAGGCCCTCGAGCCCCTTGCCGGTCGGCGTTTGTGGGAAACAGGCTGGGAGTCGAGCCCCCGTCCGTCGGCGTGATCGGCGGGCGGGGGCTCTACCAGTCGCGGGGCGCGAGCACCGCGGGGCGCGCGAAACATCCGTTTCGCCCCCATACGTCCGCTCGGTCGTCGCCAATGTCGGGACGAAAGTCCCGCCCGCCTTGCGGCGAATCGAGGTAGCCCGTACCGTTGTGACTCAGATCACATGTACGTGTGAGGCGCGTCACACCGCCCTCGGGCTGGGCCCGAGTCGTTCCAGCAGGACGCAGCAGGGAGAGAGCCACAATGATCAGCGCCAAGCCCGCGCGCGACACCCGCCGCATGTGGCGCGTTGGCCTCGGGGTGGCGATCGCTGGCGTGGCCGCGATGATCGCCGCTCCCGCGGTGGCAGGGCCTTCGCCCGCCTCGCCCGGCGCCCTTGCCGTCGCGTCGTCCGCCCTTCCCGCTGACATGCTGCCCGGCGAGTCCGCACTGATCGCGGTCGAAATTTCCAACGTGGGAGGCTCGCCCTTGACGGGGGTCACCCTGACCGAGTCCCTTCCCGCGGCGCTCGGGTACGTCGCCGGCTCGACCGTCGTGGTGCGAACGTCGGCCGCGGGCGGCCTGTCGCTCTACTCCGACTCCGTTCCGACCGCCTCGGGCCTCGCGGGAACGCTCGGCGCCTTCACGCCCGGCCTCCTCATCTCGGACTACGACGGCGTCGACCTTGCGCCGGGCGAGAGCCTGCGCGTGACCTTCCTCGCCACCCTCAGCTCGTCGCTCGCGCCCGGGGTGAGGGATCTCTCCTTCACCTCTCTCGCGACCTCGGGCGACGCCCTCCCCGCGAGCGCCACGACGACCATCACGGTCCTCGAGCAGGCGCTCGCGTGGGCGAGCAGCGACGCCGCGAACTAGCCCACCTCGTCGTCGGTTCGGGGCATTGCTCGCGCCCGACGTGGGCATGGCCTCGGCGCACGTAGGGTGGTGCGCATGACACGATCCATCCTTGCCTTCGGCGGCTTGGCCCTCGCGGCGTTCCTGGGCGCGATCGTGAGCGCGGCGGCCCACCGATTCCACCCGTACTGGGGCTCGGCGCTCGTCATCGCCTTCATCCTCGCCTCTGCGATCTTCTCCCGCGCCGCGCGCTCGTGGCTTGGGCTTGGCGTCTACGCGACGGTCTGGTTCGCCACGGTCTTCCTCCTCTTCGCGATCCGCGGCCCCGGGGACTCGATCGTCATCCTCGACGACACGCTGGGCCGCGTCCTCGTGATCGGGGGATCGGTGGCCATCGTCGCCGCCGCGTTCTTGCCGTCGTCGTGGATGCGGGATCCTGACGAATAGCCCGCGTTTCGCGGCCCGTCGCTGGCGATAGAATGAAGCCCCGTCGACCCCCGCTGGAGGACCCTCCGTGACCTACGTCATCGCCTTGCCGTGCGTCGATGTCAAGGACAAGGCGTGCATCGATGAGTGCCCCGTCGACTGCATCTACGAGGGCGAGCGGATGCTGTACATCCACCCTGACGAGTGCGTCGACTGCGGCGCCTGCGAGCCCGTGTGCCCCGTCGAGGCCATCTACTACGAGGACGACGTGCCGGACAAGTGGGCGGACTACTACGCGGCGAACGTCGAGTTCTTCTCGGAGATCGGCTCGCCCGGCGGCGCGGCCAAGATGGGCCTGATCAAGCACGACCACGACCTCATCAAGGCGTTGCCGCCGCAGAACGGCGCCTAGGCCGTGGGTGACGGGGCGAGCGCGTGGGCCTGAACCCGGAGGCACTGCCCGACTTTCCCTGGGACGCGCTCGAGCCCCACAAGGCGCGCGCCGCCTCCCATCCCGACGGCATCGTCGACCTGTCGGTCGGCACCCCCATCGATTCGACGCCTGAGGTGATCCAGGCCGCGCTCGTGGCAGCGGCCGACGCGCCTGGATACCCGGGGACCCAGGGGCGCGCCGACCTTCGCGAGGCGATCGTCTCCTGGTTTGCGCGGCGCCGCGGCGTGCCTGACCTCGATCCCGACGCCGTGCTCCCGACCATCGGCTCCAAGGAGTTCGTCGCCCTCCTGCCCGCGCTGCTCGGCCTCGGCGACGGGGACGTCATCGTCCTCCCCGAGACCGCGTACCCGACGTACGACATCGGCGCCCGCCTCGTCGGCGCCTCGACGATCGCGACGGACGACGTCGCGGCATGGGCGGGCAATCCGCGCGTCCGCCTCGTCTGGGTGAACTCGCCGTCGAACCCGACGGGCAGGGTGCTCGGACACGAGCAGCTCGCCGCGGTCGTCTCGCAGGCGCGGTCGCTCGGAGCCGTGGTCGCGTCGGACGAGTGCTACGCGGAGCTCGCGTGGTCCGAGCCTTGGGCGAGCACGGGCGTGCCGTCGCTTCTTGATCCGCGCGTCGCCGGGGGCACGCACGACGGCCTGCTCGCCGCGTACTCGCTCTCCAAACAGTCGAGCCTCGCTGGCTACCGCGCCGCCTTCGTCGCCGGGGACGCCTCGCTCATCGGCCGCCTGCTCGGCGTGAGGAAGCACCTGGGGCTCATGGTCCCCGCTCCCGTGCAGGCCGCGATGGTCGCGGCGCTCGCTAGACGACGCCCACGTGGCGCGTCAGCGGGCGTCCTACGGCCGTAGGAGGGACGCCCTTCTTCCCGCGCTCGCGGGCGCAGGCTTCGCGGTGGAAGGCTCCGACGCGGGCCTCTACCTGTGGGCCACGCGCGGCGAAGACGCGTGGGCGACCGTCGCCGCTCTTGCCGAGAGCGGCATCCTCGTCGCGCCAGGGGTCTTCTACGGGGAGGCGGGCGCCCGGCACGTGCGGGTGGGCCTGACCGCGTCGGACGAGCGAGTTGAGGCCGCGGTGCGCCGCCTCGCGTCGTCCCGCTAGACTGCCAAGAACAGGTCAAGACACCTCAAGACCCCTCAGGACTGTTCGGAGGATCCATGGGAAACGTACAAGACGCCAAGCTCACCGTCGACGGCAAAACCCGTGACCTCGCGCTCGCACGAGCGTCCGTCGGGAACGACGGGCTCTCGGTCGCGACTCTCCTCAAGGACACCGGGCTCGTCACCGTCGACCCGGGTTTCATGAATACGGCCTCGTGCTCCTCCGCCATCACCTACATCGACGGGGACGCGGGCATCCTGCGCTATCGCGGCTACCCGATTGACCAGCTCGCGTCGCAGTCGACGTTCCTTGAAGTCGCGCACCTGCTGATCCACGGCAACCTTCCGAGCCCCGACCTCCTCAACGCGCTTGAGAACCGCGTAGCGCGGCACATGCAGGTCCACGACGGGATCAAATCCTTCCTCGAGGCCTTCCCGCGCGACGCCCACCCCATGGCCGTGCTTTCCGGCGCCATCAGCGCCCTCTCCGCCTTCTACCCCGACAGCGTCGGGCGCGGCGAGTACGAGGTGGAGCTCGCCACCGTCCTTCTCCTCGCGAAGACGGCGACCGTCATTGCCTACCTCGAACGCCGCTCCGTTGGCAGCGACTTCATTGAGCCGAAGAAGGGCGGGACCGACTACGTCGAGGAGTTCTTGCGACTCACGTTCGCGCCGTCGGACGCCGCCTACGACGTCAACCCCGTGATCCGTCGGGCCATGGATCTCCTGCTCATCCTGCACGCCGACCACGAGCAGAACTGCTCGACGTCGACGGTCAGGATCGTGGGCTCGAGCCAGGCGAACATCTACGCGTCCGTCTCCGCCGGAGTAGGCGCCCTCTCCGGCTCCCTGCACGGCGGGGCGAACGAGGCGGCCCTCAGGATGTTCGACGAGATCAAGGAGTCGGGCGACAGCATCGAGCAATTCGTCGCCAAGGTGAAGGATCGCGTCGAGGGCGCTCGGCTGATGGGATTTGGGCACCGCGTCTACAAGTCGTACGACCCGCGCGGCGCCGTGGTCAAGGGTGTCGCCGACCAGGTGCTCCAGGACCTGGGCGGCAACAGCGAGTTGTTCGACATGGCCAAGCGCCTCGAGGAGATCGCGCTGAGCGACGAGTACTTCATCGAGCGCAAGCTCTACCCGAACGTGGACTTCTACACGGGCCTGATCTACAAGGCCCTGGGCTTCCCGACGGCCATGTTCACCCCGCTCTTCGCGCTCGGCCGCATGCCAGGCTGGATCGCGCACTGGCGCGAGATGATTCACGATCCCCAGACCAAGATCGGGCGTCCCCGCCAGATCTACACGGGCGAGGTCGAGCGCCAGTACGTGCCCGTCGACGAGCGCGCCTAGGGGCATTCGCGCGACGGTTCCCCCTGCTCTCGTGTGAGGCATCTCTCAGCGGCTCGGCTCGCGCGGCATGCGCCGCCGGGCCTAGCCTGGCGGGCAGGGGACAACACGGGAGACGCGATGGGAATCGATTTCCGTCGAGAGCACCAGGTGGAGTGGGCACGCTGCGAGGCGAAGCGACTGCGCGCGGCGTTCGGCGACGCGATCAAGGTGAGTGAGCACGCGGCCAACCTCGAGTTGGCGCGCGGCGATCGCCTGATGACGATTACCGACCCCGGGGGGCAAGGGGTGGCGTGCGCGGTGTGCGTCACCGACCAATCGCCCGAGGGAAGCTTCTGGCGCGTGGAATTGCGCCCCATCGTCGAAGACGACGGTCCCGACGTCCCGCCGACGAAGGCCATCCATCACGTCGACCTTCAGATGCGTTACAACACGTGCGTTCACGCGACGTGGGACGAGACGGTCGGGCCCAGGAGCGGGCTCGATGACCGGCCCGACCTCGCGGACGGAATCGACACGCTGCTGCGCGGGGACTTCCGCGTGCACCGGAAGGGCTCGCTCGGAGGCACGCGGTCCGCGAGCTACGCGACCGCGCTCGCTAAGTAGCCGACGCGGGATCCGGCGCGAAGACAACGACCACCGCGCCCCCGCAGTCGGGAGGGGCCTGCGCTACCGTCACCACCGCGCCTTCGGCGCGATCCCACACTGCTTCGCACGTGCCCACGCTCGCCACCGGCCATCCCCACGAGACAGCGACCGCCCAGGCGCCGACGGCGTCGACGGCATCGACGGGCGCGCCGGACGCGGCGGCGTCCGTCGATGTGAGGCGAACGGTCGTCTCGCCGTCGCCGCCAGGAACCGTCACCGCGGTCACGGTCGCGCCGAAATCGGCGCTCGCGCGCTCCACGAAGGACGCGGGGGAGGAGTCGTCGGCGCCGTCGCCGACGGGGCTGCACGCGAGGGCGCCGAACGGCACTTCGCCCGTGAGTGCGCGCGCCCACAGGCGCGCGTCGTCCTCGTGGTCGGCGTACCCCAAGGGGTGGCCCGAGCGTTGCACCGCCTGGGCGGCCTCGGTGACGGGCAACGTCTCCCATCCCGCGACGAGCTCGAGCTGATCGTAGAACTGGTTGGTCGCGAAGTGCGGATCGCGGATCTGCTCGACGGTCCCCCAGCCCTGGGAGGGCCGCTGCTGGAAGAGGCCGACGGAGTCACGGTCGCCGTAGTCGACGTTCCGCAGGTCGGACTCCTGGAGCGCGGTCGCGAGCGCGACCGTGACCGCGTGCGCCGGCAGGCCGCGGCGCTTTGCCGTCGCCGCGATGAGGGCGGCGTTGTCCGCCTGCTCTGCCGTCAGGGTGGAGGTGGCGCCGTCGATCGTGACGGTGCACCGCGACGTCGAGAAGAGCGCGTCGCCGTAGCGGTGGGCGATCGTCGGGCCGAAGACGAAGGCGGCGACGGCCGCGAGGGAGACGATGAGCGTGGACGCGACGAGCGCGCGGGCCCTTCGCGGACGCCTTCGGGCCATTAGTTGTTGTGGAGCGCTGCGTTGAGGGTCACGCCTGTTCCTTCGCGCCGCACGGCCTCGATGGCGCCCGTCATCGAGTTTCGGCGGAAGAGGAGTCCGTTCTCCCCGGCGAGGTCGCGGGCCTTGACGACAACCGCGCCGCCGTCGTCGCCCTTCTGTCCGACGAGGACGACCTTGGAGCCGGCGGTGAGGTAGAGGCCCGCCTCGACGATGCAGTCGTCGCCGAGCGGGATGCCGAGGCCCGAGTTCGCGCCGAGGAGGGAGTGCCGCCCAAGGGAGACGACCTCCTTGCCCCCGCCGGACAGCGTGCCCATGATCGATGCGCCCCCGCCGACATCCGAGCCGTCGCCGATCACGACGCCAGCAGAGACCCGGCCCTCAATCATGCTCGCGCCGAGAGTGCCGGCGTTGTAATTGACGAAGCCCTCGTGCATGACCGTGGTTCCCTCAGCGAGGTGGGCGCCGAGGCGCACGCGATCGGCGTCGGCGATCCTCACACCGGAGGGGACGACGTAGTCCACCATGCGCGGAAACTTGTCGATCGACTGCACGGTGAGATGGATCGCCTGCGCCAGACACCGCTCCCTGATGTCCGCGAGCGAGTCGATGGGGCAGGGCCCGAGGGACGTCCACGCGACATTCGTCAGTATTCCGAACACGCCCTCGAGGTTGACCTCGTGCGGTCGGACGAGGCGGTGGGACAGGAGGTGAAGCCGCAAGTAGGCGTCGGGAACGTCTGCGGGCGGCGCGTCCATGTCCACGTGCGCGCTGACGACCTCAAGGCGGACTCCCCGAAGGGCGTCGGAGCGCTCGGCTGCCCGCAACGCGTCGGGCACCACGTCCGTCGACGGGTCTCCGAGCGCGGGCGAAGGGAACCACGTGTCGAGGACGGGCCCGTTGTCCGCCACCGTAGCCAAACCGAACCCGTGGGCCATGCGTGTCATGGGCCTAGCCTACGGTGGTCGCCCCCGCTCGGGGGTCACGTCGGGCGGTGCCGGGCGCCGACGCTTGAGGTCGCCGGGTGCGGGCGAGGACGGCGCTCGTGGCTAGGCTGGCACCATGACCCTCGACCTCGCCGCCCCCGTTGAGGTGCTGGCGCGCCAGCTCCTCGACATCGAGTCCGTGAGCGGGAGTGAGCGCGAGCTCGCCGACGCGGTCGAGGCGGCCCTGCGTCTCGCTCCCCACCTCGAGGTGGTGCGGGACGGGGATGCGATCGTCGCGCGGACGCGGCTCGGGCGCTCCGAGTCCGTCGCTCTCGTCGGCCACCTCGACACGGTTCCCGTGCGCGGCAACCTGCCCGCACGGCTCGAGGATGGCGTGCTGTGGGGACGGGGCGCCGTCGACATGAAGGCGGGCGTCGCGGTCCTGCTCTCCCTCGCCGCCGAGGTCGCCGAGCCGAGCCGCGACCTAACCTGGATCTTCTACGATCACGAGGAGGTCGACGCAACCCTCAACGGCCTTGGACGGCTGTCCCGCAACCTCCCTGACCTCCTCAAAGTCGACTTCGCGATCCTGGGCGAGCCGACCTCGGCGAGCATCGAGGGAGGGTGCAACGGCACGCTTCGCGTCGAGGCGAGGATCCCGGGGGTCGCGGCACACTCGGCGCGCGCGTGGAAGGGCCGCAACGCGATCCACCTCGCTACCCCCCTCCTCGCGGCGCTCGCCGCCTTCGAGCCGGCGACGGTCACGGTCGACGGCCTCGAGTACCGCGAGGGGCTGAACGCCGTCCGGATCGCCGGCGGGATCGCGAACAACGTCGTTCCGGCCGAGTGCGTCGTGACCATCAACTATCGCTACGCGCCCGACAAGGATCTGGACGCGGCCCTCGCCGTCGTCCGCGACGTCCTGGACTCGGCCGGAGTGGACGGGCTTGACGTCGCCGTCACCGATCACGGCGAGGCGTGCAGGCCGGGCCTCGACGCCCCGCTCGCGCGGTCCTTCGCGACCGCCGTCGCCGCGACCGGCGCGGCCGAGCCGCGAGCGAAGCTTGGATGGACCGACGTGGCACGATTCGGCGCGCTTGGCATCCCGGCGGTCAACTACGGACCGGGGGACGCGGAGCTTGCCCACGCCGACGACGAGCGGGTCGCCGTCGAGGAGATCATCAGGGTCAGGGAGGGTTTGGGAACATGGCTGCGCGCGTGAACAAAGGGAATGTCGCGGGGTACCGTCGCGGGCAAGTGCTGATGCGCGGGACGCAGGTGCCACGGGCGAGCACCTCCGCGGAGTTCCTTCGCGACGACGACCGCATTGGCTGGATCGACACGGACCCGTGGAGGGTGCTGCGCATCCAAAGCGAGTTCGTCGAGGGCTTCGGAGCGCTCGCGCGACTGGGGCAGGCGGTGTGCGTCTTTGGTTCGGCCAGGAGCAAGGCGGGCTCCGCGGAGTACTCGAACGCCGAGACGATCGGAAAGCTTCTCGCGGACGCCGGCTACGCGACCATCACGGGTGGCGGCCCGGGGACGATGGAGGCCGCAAACAAGGGCGCGAAGGAGGCGGGAGGCGTCTCCGTCGGGCTTGGCATCGAATTGCCGCACGAGCAGGGGCTCAACGACTATGTCGACCTCGGGATCAACTTCCGGTATTTCTTCGCCCGCAAGACGATGTTCCTCAAGTACGCGCAGGGGTTCATCGTGCTGCCAGGGGGATTCGGAACGCTCGACGAACTCTTTGAGTCGCTCACGCTCGTCCAGACGGATACCGTCAAGGACTTCCCGATCGTCCTCATGGGCGCGGCCTACTGGGGCCCGCTTCTCGAGTGGCTGCGAAACACCGTCGCGGCGGACGGGAAGATCAAGCCCGCAGACCTCGACCTCCTGTCGATCACGGACGATCCTCACGAGGCCGTCGCCCTCGCGACGGCCTTTCGCGCGGACGCCGGGTAGCCCGGCGCTGAGGGCATACTCGTTGCCTCGGATGTCCCGCTAGAATGGGAGGCGCCGCGATTCGCGGCTCGCTACCCCGAGGAGAAGAGCACCCCATGGCTGCTATGAAGCCCCGCACCGGCGATGGCCCCATGGAGGTCGTCAAGGAGGGTCGCGGCTACATTCTGCGCCTGCCGCTCGAAGGCGGCGGCCGACTCGTGGTCGAAATGAACGCCGACGAGGTCAAGCAGCTCGGCGACACCCTCCAGGGCGCGCTCTCCTAGCGGGGCCGCCTCGCAGCCCGTCCCGCCCCTTAGCGCGCGCCACCTGCTATCGACGGATCGCGACGAGGAGTCCGTCGCCCGAGGGAACGAGCATCGGTGTGAGGTCCTCGTCCGAGCGCACCGCCTTGAGCGTCTCCCGGATCGCGGTCGTGTTGTGGTCGCGCTGTGCGGGATCCGCGACCTTGGAATGCCAAAGGGCGTTGTCGAACGCCATGACCCCTCCCGGGCGAAGGATCCGAAGCGCGTGCTCCAGGTAGGCCGGATACTCAGACTTCACGGCGTCGACGAACACCATGTCGTACCCCGAGTCGGTCAGCCGCGGGAGGACGTCGAGCGCGGCACCGGAGATCATGCGGACGCGCTCGGGCGCGAAGCCCGCCGCGGCGATGGTCTGGCGCGCCGCCTTCTGGTTCTCCGGCTCGACGTCGATGCTCGTGAGAATGCCGTCGGGGTGCATCCCGCTCAAGAGGTACACGGCCGAGACTCCCGCGCCCGTCCCGATCTCCGCGACGGTTCGAGCGCCGATCGCGAGGGCCATCGCGCGCAGGACGGATCCCGCGCCGGGCAGCACCGGCACGCATCCGAGCGAGGCGGCGACGTCGCGGGCGCGCAGGAGCACGTCGCCCTCGGCGACGAAGTCCTCGCAGAAGGCCCAATTCGCGGCCGCGTCGTCAGTCATAGCCCTCCTCGGGTTTCATCGTATCGGCGCAGCCGTGGGAACATGGAGGAGTAATGGAGCGTTGCCAACATATGGAGGTGCCGCGGTGACCAACCTGCCCGTCTCGCCGCGCCCGGGCGCGGAGCATCTCGCGACCCTCGAAGCCAACCCCGCCGTCCCCGACCTCACGTGGGATGCGATCGTGCGCGATCACTCCGCGCGGGTGTACCGCCTCGCCCTCCACCTGACCGGCAACCCGCACGACGCCGAGGATCTGACGCAGGATGTCTTCGTCCGCGTCTTCAATTCGCTCTCTCAGTACAAGCCCGGAACGTTCGAGGGCTGGCTCCACCGCATCACCACCAACCTCTTCCTCGACCGCGTGCGGCGCCGCAAGCGCATCCGCTTCGACTGGATGGGTGACGACGACGGAACGGTCGCGACGTCGGACAGCTTCGACCGCCACGAGCGCAGCGGGCAGCCCGAGGACGCCTTCGACATGGGCCACCTCGAGCCCGACATCCTTGAGGCTCTCGCGGGCCTGCCCCCCGAGTACCGCGCCGCGGTCGTGTTGAGCGACATCGAGGGGCTGTCCTACGAGGAGATTGCCGTGACCCTCGGAATCAAGATGGGGACGGTCCGCTCGCGGCTCTCGCGGGCCCGTGCCCGGCTTCGCGAGACTCTCGCGCATCGGGCCCCGGAGGAGTCGAGCGCGTGACCACGCGCCACCTCGGCAAACGGCTCTATGCGCTGGTAGACGGGCGGCTGAGCCGCGAGGAGGCCTACGTCGCCATGGCCCACGTCGGCGAGTGCGCCGAGTGTGCGGAGAAGTGGCAGGCGCTTCGTAAGGACCGTATTGCGTTGCAAACGTCCGGCACCGGAATCGACATGTCGTTCGCGCGCGATCTTCTCGACCGCGACCGCATCGCTGAGATTGCCCGCGACGAACCGCGTCGGCACGCGAAGGCGGCCCGCGGCAAAGGCGTGAACGTCGCCGTGCTCGCCGTCTCGATCGTCGCCGGCGGCGCCCTCGTCCTCGCGATCCTGTGGCGTCTCGGCGCGCCGCCGGAGGTCGGCCTCGAGGTTGCTGCGGCACCCGACGCTGCCACGGCGTCGAGCGTTCAGTTGATGGGTGCTCCGGGCATGCGCGTCGAAGGGTCTCTCCTCTCGTGGGTGCACCCCGACTGGGAGACCTCGGGCGTGATCCCCGTGGATGCCGCCGTCATTCAGACCGCTCAGGGCACGACCGTGCTCGTCGCGCGCGTGCTCTCCGGAGGCGACTCCATCACGGTCATCGAACAGAAAGGTACTCTTCCCTCGGGTTTTGGCAGCGAATTCCCGATGGGTAGCGCCGCGGACCGCGAGGTCTACGTCGTGTCGGACGATCCCTCGCAGGTCGTGTGGGACGCCGGCGGAGTGGTGGTGGGCCTCGGCTGCTCCTGCTCAATCGACGTCCTCGAATCCGTGGCGAACGAATTCCCCATTGGAAGCGAACCGGGCGTCTTCGAGCGCCTGGGGGACGGCCTTCAAGCCGTCGCTGATGCTATGTCGGGAGGCTAATCATGAAAGAAGAAGACGGTCTGTTCGCAGACCCAAGCGGCCCCGCAACGGGGGCCCCAAGCGCGGTTGCGACCAAGGCGCCCGCGAAGGCGGCGAGTCGCAAGCTGGATGAGCCCGTCGTCGCTCCGTCGCTCGCGACGGACAGCATGGGCCGGGTGCCCGCTCCGCCGCGCGGAGGGCCAGGGCCCCTGTGGATCGCGCTCGTCACCGTCCTGGCGCTGGTCTTCGGTGGCGCCGGGGGCGTGGGAGGCTACCTGATCGCCTCGCACGACGACCAGGCGGCGGCGCCTGCGCTGCCCGCGTCCCATGTGAATCCCGCGGCGCCGCTGGCCGATGGCTCGGTGACGAGCGTTGTCGCGGCGGTTCTGCCTTCGGTCGTGAGGGTCGAGGCCAGTTCGGGCGGCACGCTCGTCGACACGGGCTCGGGCTTCGTCATTCGCGAAGACGGCTACATCCTCACCAACAACCACGTGGTCGCCCCCAGCGACGGGGAGCTGAACGTGCGCTTCTCCGATGGCACCGTTGCCGCGGGAACGCTCGTCGGCTCGACGAGCGACTACGACCTCGCGGTCATCAAGGTGGACAAGACCGGGCTGACGCCGCTCACGCTCGCGGACTCGGACACGGTTCAGGTGGGCGACCAGGCCATCGCGATCGGCTCGCCGCTTGGGCTCGACTCGACGGTCACGCTCGGAATCGTGAGCGCGCTTCACCGGCCGGTGACGGCAGGCACGAGCGCGGACTCGACGGCATTCATCGACGCCATTCAGACGGACGCGGCGATCAACCCGGGCAACTCCGGAGGCCCGCTCCTCAACGCCAGCGGCGAGGTCATCGGAATCAACTCCGCGACGGCCGCGCTCCCGGGCGCCAGCCAACTGTCGGGCGCAGGGACGGTGGGCCTCGGGTTCGCCATTCCGTCGAACCAGGCACGACGCACCGCCGACGAGATCATCGCGACGGGATCGGCGACGTTCCCCGTCATCGGTGTCCTTCTCGACAGCACCTACCACGGCGAAGGCGTCAAGGTCGTTGAGGACGACCCGGCGACTGGCCTGGTCGGCGTCGCGCCCGGATCGCCCGCGGATGTCGCGGGGATCAAGGCGGGCGACATCATCGTCTCGTTCAACGGACGCCCTGTCGCGATGCCGGAGGACCTCATCGTCGCCACTCGCGCGATGGCTCCCGGCGACGTGATCACCCTTGGCATCAAGTCGGGGGATGCGACGTCCACGGTGAGGGTGGCGCTCACGACGAACGACAAGGTCAACTGGAACGACGGCTCGCAACAGTAGGCTGACGGTGTGTTCGACATCAACGGCCAGGAGTTCGTCATCCTTCTCCTGGTGGCGGTCGTCGTCATCGGCCCCGAAAGGCTCCCGCGCTATGTGCGGGAGTTTCGGGGCCTGGTGGCGCGACTACGGGACCTCCTGACCGACGCTCGCGCGTCGGTTCGGGACGAGATGGGCGACACGATCGACTTCGAGTCCTTGGATCCCCGGCAGTACGATCCTCGCCACATCGTCAAGGAAGTCCTCTCGGAGCCGGCGCCCGAGTCGCGGGCGCCGCGCTCCGACGGGCGGGCCGCGCGCAGGCGTTCGGCGAGGCTCGCGCCCGGCGCCATACCGCCGTTCGACGCCGACGCGACGTAGTCGGGCACGCCGCCCCGGGCGTCCGGTGGCCTCGTCGGCGCGCGAACCTGGAACAATGGCCCCATGTCCCCGCGCGCCTTCTCCGCCATGCAGCCCACCGCAGACTCCCTTCACCTGGGGAACTACCTCGGCGCGCTGACGCAGTGGGTCGCGCTCCAGGAGACCCACGAGACCATCTACGCCGTCGTGGACCTCCACGCGCTCAACGAGCACCCGGAGCCGGACGCGCTGCGGCGCAGGACGCGCGCGACCGCCGCGCAGTTCCTCGCCGCGGGCGTCGACCCCGCGCGCTCCATCCTCTTCGTGCAGTCGCACGTGCACGAGCACGCCGAGCTCGCGTGGGTGCTCGGCGGTTTCACCGGGTTCGGCGAGGCGAGCCGGATGACCCAGTTCAAGGACAAGTCGGCCAAGCACGGCGACCGCGGAACCAACGTCGCCCTCTTCACGTATCCGATCCTCATGGCCGCAGACATCCTCCTCTACGACGCCGCGGTCGTTCCCGTCGGAGAGGACCAGCGCCAGCACCTCGAACTCTCCCGCGACCTCGCCCAGCGGGTGAACTCGGCCCACGGCGCCATCTTCACCGTGCCAGAGCCGCACATCGTCAAGGCGACCGCGAAGATCTACGACCTTCAGGACCCGTCGTCCAAGATGTCGAAGTCCGGTGGCCCCGGAGGGATCATCGAGATCCTCGACGACCCGAAGGTCATTGCCAAGCGCATCCGTTCGGCCGTGACCGACGCGGAGACGGACGTCCGCTACGACGTGCGGATGAAGCCCGGACTCTCCAACCTCTTGACCGTCTACTCCGCCCTTTCGGGCCGCGCGATCACGGACATCGAGGACGACTTTGCGGGCAAGGGCTACGGCGACTTCAAGGGAGCGCTCGCGGACGTCGTCATCGATTACCTCACCCCGATTCGCGAGGCTGCCCTCGGCTGGATCGAGTCGCCGGACAAGCTCGACGCCGTGTTGGCCGAGGGCGCGGACAAGGCCAGGGTGATCGCGCGGGCGACGCTCGAGCGCGTGTATGACGCGCTCGGAGTACTCCGCAAGATCGGATAGGCCCGAGCGTGCCGGCGTTCTCGCGAATCGTCGCCCGTCTGCGGGAGCGGAGCGCGCCGTGGGTGTCCCGATGGCGGGCGACGCGCGCCGCGCGGGCACTGGCGCGAATGCTTATGCAGTGCTTGGAGGAGATTTCAGCAAGGTCGGTAAGGTTTATGACATCAGCCTGAGCGGACTCGCTTTCACATATCTCGAGGACAAAGTATCCAACGATACATTCACCCATGTGGATGTTTTTTTGGCCGACAACGGATTCTATTTGTCCGGTGTACCCTGTACTATCGTTTATGATGCAAACGAATCCATATCCGATTCCAATTCTGTTTCGCCATACCGATGCGGATTGAAGTTTGAGTCCCTTAAAACAGAACACGAGGATAAACTGAGTTTTTTTTTGAATCACCATGTCATCGGGGAAGGGACAAAGGGCAGGATTAAGGGTCAAGGATTAAGGATTAAAAAGGACGAAGGAAGAGGGACGAAGGAGCAAGGAAGACAGACGAGGGACGAAGGACGAGGGACGAAGGAGGAAGGAAGAAGGGAGGCGAAGGAAAGAGGAATCTTTTCAAAAATTGAACCGACAAAACCTGTTCGACATAATGTTTTGATCGGATTGATCGGTTTTTTGCTGCTCAATATCGCGCTGGTCGGCGTTCAGTTGATCAAACGTGGCAACTTTGAACTGTCGGCCCTCTACATCGAGCTGTTTGTTGTTTTTTATCTTGCCTGGCTGGGGACGTCTTTGGCCATGAGAAAGTTCAAACGGATTGCCGGAAGAACGTTCCTTGAATCCGTTGTACTGATCATCAAATCAAATGTTGTCATTGTGTATCTGGTCTCCCTTTCCATTGTTCTGTGGGCGCACCTGGCCACTGTATCCAGGACCCAAACCTTCGGCGTTTGTGCTGCATTGTTCATCCTTGAGCTTCTCAGCCTTTTGCTGGGCTACCTTATTTTTAAAGACAAATTTACAGAGAACGGGAAATCGAGTAAAAATAAGACCAAAGCATCGGCATCCATGTACACCCCATTAATATTTATTGATGCGGTATTGCTGATGGTTGTTTTTTTAGGGATCAACACCATCAAACGGGGCGGTTTTGCTTTGCCCTCAAGGTATGATCAGGTCATTCTTGTTTTATACGGCCTGTTGTTTAGCGCCTCTTTTATTGTCAAAAAATATGACAAGAACAACTTTGACAGTACCTATTTAAGAGCCGTCACCCCCTGTATCAAGGCAACCCTGATCATCTGTGGGAGCCTTGCGATGATCGCATTTTCCTTCCGGCTTTTTTATTATTCCAGACTTCATCTGTTCGGCACCTTTGCTGTTTTGTTCATCCTTGAACTGATAGTTTACTATGTGTACTATGTCTACAGAAAATACGGAAAATTCGATAAAGACATCGAAACCGCCGATGAGGTCACGGCGCTGCTTCATGTTGAAGACCAGGACAGGCATCTGCTTGAAGAAGGTGATCTCTGCCCTGTTGAGGAGCCTGTCGAGATTAAACTAAAACATGCCCTGGAATTTTTCAACGAAACCCTTTTTCATTTCATAAAGACAAATATCGATCTTTCGGCAATAGAACGATGCAGCACCTCTATTTTTAGTACCGACGAGATAGAAGACGTCCAATACCTTCCCAGAAACCGCCACCAGCTCTTTATCAACCTTCACAAGACCAATGACGTCAGATGGTTCAACCGATATTTTCTTGAAGTATACGGCAATCTGAAAGCCAGAGGGTATTTTGTGGGAAAGGCCCACACCATTACCACCCGAAAAAAGTATTATATGGCTAAATATCCTAAGGGTGTTGCAGCACTGTTTTACTATGCCAATTTTGTCTGGTGCAGGGTGTTTCCGAAACTCCCCTATATCAAGAAGATATATTTTACCTTTACCAGGGGTCGAAACCGAATGGTGTCAAAGGCTGAAATTTTCGGCCGGCTCTGTTTTTGCGGGTTTAAAATCATCGATGAGCTTGAAATCGACAACCGGCTGTTTTTTTATTGCACAAAAAATAAAAAAGCCCTCTTTAAATAAAAATCCCTCATATGGTCCCATCGTGCGGTTAAAGCGAACCGGATTTAACGGAAACATGATCACCGTGTACAAATTCAGGCCCATGTACCCCTATTCCGAATTTCTCCAAGAGTATGTTTATGAGAATAACCAGCTGGATAAGGGAGGAAACTCGAAAAACGATTTCCGGGTAACGGAATGGGGCAGCTTTATGCGGGCCACATGGTTGGACGAGCTTCCCATGATCTACAACTGGCTGAAAGGGGATCTTAAATTGTTTGGGTGCGTCCTTGAGCAAACAGTATCTCAGCCTGTACACGAAAGAACTCCAGGAATTGAGGAAACAGGTTGTACCGGGACTGATTCCGCCGTTTTATGCGGATCTGCCCAAGACCCTGCCGGAGATCATGGAGTCTGAACTGCGATACATCCA
>CAVUPQ010000001.1:0-24940 GCA_963743485.1 uncultured Actinomycetota bacterium | reverse complement strand
CGAACAGCGCGAGCGTCGGGACGACGTAGGCGGTCCACGCGAGCGCCTCGAGCCATGTGGTCGCTGGCGAGAAGTTGAAGGTCCCTTGAGGAGGTGCCGTACCAGGACGAGGGCGGCACCTGGGCGGACACGTCGAACGCGAGGGCGCTCAGGCCGGGGAGAATGCCGGCCTCCTGGAGGTCGTGGACTCCGTAGGCGAGCACTCCCGCGGCGACGACGATCGAGCACCACTCCCGTCCACTGGAAGAAGGCGCGAAGGTCGATCCGCAGGGCGCCGCGGTAGATCACCCACCCGAGCGCGAACGGCGCGTGCGAGACCGAGCGCGGCGCCCGCGATCGGTGCGGTGGTTGACCCGGCGGCGTTGATTCCCGCCCAGAGGAAGAGCGCGGTCTCGAGCCCCTCGCGCCCGACGGCGACGAGCGCCATCGTGACGATGGCCCCGGCTCCCATGTGCGAGGGCCGCGTCGAGCGAGGACTCGAGGTTTTGGCGCAGGTTGCGGGCGGTCCGTGCCATCCAGAAGATCATCCAGGTGACGAGCCCGACGGCGACGATGCTCAGGGAGCCCCCGATGGCCTCGGTCGCCCGGAAGGACAGGCCGCGGGGGCCGAAGGTGAGGGCGGCGCCGGCGGCGAGGGAGATGGCCACGGCGGTCGCGACGCCGGCCAGACCTGGGGGAGGCGGTCGCGGCGATCGCTGCGCACAAGGTAGGCGACGAGGATGCCGACGACGAGCGAGGCCTCGAGCCCCTCGCGGAGGCCGATCAGGAAGTTTGCCAGCACGTCGCCACCTCCTGAGTCCGGGGAAGTTAGGGTTACCTAACCTCGGGAGTCAGCGTACGACGACATGCGCCCTGTTGTCAAAAATACGCAACGAAGATGTTGCGTTATTCGCCACCGCTACTCGGCGGCCTCGATCTCGCAGATGGTCGCGCCGGCCGTTACGCCCCCGCCCACCTCGACCGAGAAGCTTGCTCACCGTGCCGGAGCGGTGCGCGACGAGGGGCTGCTCCATCTTCATCGCCTCGAGGACCACGATGAGGTCGCCCTCCTCTACCTTCGCCCCGTCCTTGACCGCGATGCTGACGACCGTTCCCTGCATCGGCGACGTCAGGGACTTGCCGGAGGCGAGCTTGACGCCGTCGTTGCGCCTGGCTCCGCGGCGCGCGGGACCTCCGTTGCGGGCGTTCGCGCGACCGGCCGCGGCCAGGGCGGCGGGGAGGACGACCTCGAGGCGCTTTCCCCCGACCTCGACGACGACGCGCGACATGCCCGCGTCCTCCGCGCTTCCGCCCTCTCCCGGGGCGCTCCGGCCGAGGCCCGCGACCACGGGGGCGAAGTCCGTCTCGATCCACGTGGTGAAGACACCGAACTGGCCGTCGGCGGCGACGAACTCCGGCGCGTCGAGGACCGCGCGGTGGAAGGGCAGCACGGTCGGGATTCCGTGCACCTCCGCCTCGGCGAGGGCGCGGCGGGCGCGCTCGATCGCCTCCGCGCGGGTCGCTCCCGTGACGATGATCTTCGCGATCATCGAGTCGAAGGAGCCGGAGACCGTGTCTCCCTGGCGCACGCCCGCGTCCACGCGCACGCCCGGGCCGGAGGGAAAGGAAAGGCGAGCGATTCGCCCAGGCGAAGGCATGAAGCCCGCCGCCGGGTCCTCGCCATTGATGCGAAATTCGATCGCGTGGCCTCGGACGACGGGGGAGAGGTTGGAGATCGGAAGCCCGGCGGCGATGCGGAACTGCTCCCGCACCAGGTCCATCCCCGTGACCTCCTCGGACACCGGGTGCTCGACCTGCAGGCGCGTGTTGACCTCGAGGAACGAGATGGTCCCGTCCGTGCCGACGAGGAACTCGCACGTTCCCGCGCCCTCGTACTTCGCCTCGCGCAGGATCGCCTCAGAGGCCCGGACGAGCTCCGCGTTCTGCGCGTCCGTGAGGAACGGCGCTGGCGCCTCCTCCACGAGCTTCTGGTGGCGCCGCTGGAGCGAGCAATCCCGAGTCGAGACGACGACAACGTTCCCGTGGGAGTCCGCGAGGCACTGGGTCTCGACGTGGCGCGGCCGGTCGAGGAAGCGCTCCACGAAGCATTCGCCGCGCCCGAAGGCGGCGGTCGCCTCTCGAACGGCGGAATCGTACTGCTCGACGACGTCCTCGATGGCGCGGACCACCTTGAGGCCGCGGCCCCCTCCGCCGAACGCCGCCTTGATGGCGATTGGCAGGCCGTGCTCCTTCGCGAAGGCGAGGACCTCATCGGAGCCCTTGACGGGATCGGGCGTGCCGGGGACGAGGGGCGCGCCGGCGCGCTGCGCGATGTGGCGCGCGGAGACCTTGTCGCCCAGGGCGTCGATCGCTGCGGGCGAGGGGCCGATCCACGTGAGTCCAGCCTCGATGACCGCCGCGGCGAACGACGCATTCTCGGCGAGAAAGCCGTAGCCGGGGTGCACGGCCTGCGCGCCGGACCGCTTCGCGACGTCGAGGAGCTTGGGGATGCTGAGGTAGGTCTCCGCCGCGGAAACGCCGCCGAGGGCGTAGGCCTCGTCCGCGAGGGAGACGAAGGGGGCGTCGCGATCGGCGTCGGCGTAGACAGCGATCGATCTCAGCCCCGCGTCGCGGCAGGCGCGAACGATCCTGACCGCAATCTCGCCGCGATTCGCGACGAGCACGGAGTCGAAGGTCGGCACCCAGCCACGGTAGCGCGCTTCCGACCCGCGCCACCAACCGGGAAGGCGGCCCGGGGGAAGTTTGGGCCCACGCCCAAGGCGCCCGGTCGCGTTTTGTAGGAGACCACCAAGAATTCCGCGCGGGAACCTGGTTACGGCCCCGTAGGTTGTGGCGACTCGACAAATCCGCGGGCGACCCAGAGATCGGCGATGCTGACTCCCACCCGGGCGCACAGGCGCCTGAACAGCGGCAGGCTGAGGCCGACGACGGTGTGGTGGTCGCCGTCGAGCCGATCCACGAACGGGCCGCCAAGGCCGTCGATGGTGAAGGCGCCAGCGACGCCCAGCGGCTCCCCGGTCGCGACGTACGCGTCGATCTCGGCGTCGGAGAGATCCGCGAACCACACGCGGGTCGAGGCCGTCTCGCCGACGGCCGAGTGTGAGGCGCCGTCCCCCGACCGCGCGTCGATGAGCCAGTGTCCGGTGTGGAGAACCCCGTCCCGGCCGCGCATGGCGCGCCACCTGTCCCTCGCGTCGGCGGCGTCGCGCGGCTTTCCGAGGGCCGCGCCGTCGAGCTCGAGGATCGAGTCGCAACCGAGGACCAGAGCCGCGGGCGCGTGGACCCTTGCCACTTCTTCGGCCTTGGCCCGCGCGAGCGCGAGTGCGTCGTCCGACGCCCCCGTGGCGGCGCCGACGGAGTGGGCGGCCTTGAGCGCCGCATCCTCGTCCACGTGGGAGACGACTACCTGGGGCTCGATCCCCGCCGCCCGAAGCGTAGCGAGGCGCGCGGGGGACGCGGAGGCTAGGACGAGGGGCACGGGCATTACACGAGCCTAGCGGCGGGGTCGGGGCACCTAGAAGCTGTGAAGGCCGACGCTGTGGAGGCAGTCGGTCACGACCTGCATTTCGGGCGTTTGGACGTCCGAGCGTATCGACCCGTCGTCAAGTACCGTGACGCCCGGGTCCCCGGCTTTCGGGGCGTGTTCGCGCATGGTGGTGATCATCGCCTGCCTGACCTCGTCGGCCGGGGAATCCGCGTCGACGGGGACCCCGCCCTCCCGCAGGCACGCGATGAGCGCAGGGCAGGGCCGCCGTGAACTTGGCTTCCTCCGCCTCGATCGCGGCGGGCTGGGTTTGATAGAGCCCGTCCACCCACTCATACGTCTTGGCGTAGCAGGCGTCCATTACGGACGTGTCCTCGCCCGCCTGGACGGAGTACTCGAGCCTCGTGAAGCCTCCGTCGTCGACGACGCCCACGCCGACGAGCGCGAGCCCCGCCCCTTCCAGGCACGTGCCGTAGTCGTCGAGGGCGCGTTGCGGCGTCCTCGAGCGTGACCTCGTTGCTGGTGAGCGCGTCGTCGAGGATCGCGAGCTGCGCCTCGTCCGCGCCCCCCGCCTCGGCGTCGGCGATCGCCTCCACGACGCGATCATGAAAGGTCCCTTCCGGCTCGGAGTTGACCCCTTGGGTTTCGGCCGGGTCCGACCCGCAGCCGGCGAGCATGACGAGCCCTGCGATCGCGCTCATGACACCACGGAACCCGCGCACGGCAACCCCCTTTCTCCCGCCTCCGCGGGCGAGCGCCTCGGAGCGTACACGCGCGGCTAGTATCCGTTGATGCCGACCCGCCCCAAGCACTCGGGCACGACGTCGAGCCCTGGCGGGTTCTCGCTCCATGACAACGAACCGTCGTCGTTCTGTGTGGCGCCAGGATCGCCGGCCTTCGGCATGTGTTCGTTGAAGAACGTCGACATGGCGTTCTTAACCTCGTCCGCTGGCGCGCCGCTGTCGATGGGGACTCCCCCCTCCTGGAGGCAAGCGATGAGCTCCGGCAGCGCCTCCTCGAACGCGACGTCCTGGGCCTGAGTCGCGGCGGGCTGGGTCTGGTACAGCATGTCCACCCACTGGAACGTCTTGGCGTAGCAGGCGTCCATGACGGTGGTGTCCTCGCCCGCCTGGATCCTGTAGTCGAGGCGCTTGAAGCCCGCCTCGTCGATCACCGTGACTCCCGAGAGCGCCAGCCCGGCGCCGTCCAGGCACACGCCGTAGTCGTCGAGAGCCAGCTGCGCCTGTTCGAGGGTGACCTCGTTGGCGGACAGGACCTCGTCGAGGATGGCGAGTTGTGCCTCGTCCGCGCCTCCGCCTCGGCCTCGGCGCGGGCCTGGACCGCGGAGTCGTGGAAGGTCCTCTCGGCCTCCCCGCCGGGGCCCGTGTCGACGGCCGGACTCCTCGCGCATCCGGCGAGAATCACAAGTCCTGCAATGGCAATGACGACGCCGCGAGTTTGGTGCACGGCAACTCCCTTCCCTGTCCCTGCGTCCGAGCCATCGCGGCGTCGGTCGCGGCTAGAAACCACCGATTCCGGCGATGCTCAGGCAATGCGGGACGATGTCCTGGCCCGGATACTCTCCGTCGTACGACCATGATCCATCGTCGTTCATCGTCAGTCCGGGATCGCCGGGCTTGGGAGCGTGGTCGGCCATGAAGGCGAGCATTGCCTGCTTGACCTCGTCCGCAGGCGAGCCGTCGTCGACGGGGACCCCGGCCTCCTTGAGGCAGGCGATGAGTCCGGGCAGCGCGGCCTCGAACTTCGCGTCTTGCGCGCGCCGCGCGGCTGGCTGCGTCTGGTAGAGCATGTCGACCCACCGGAAGGTCTTCGCCTCGCACGCATCCATGAGCGCGTCCTCGTCGCCCGACTGGACCCGGTAGTCAAACGTCTTGAAGCCCTGGTCGTCAATCACCCGGATGCCCGTGAGCGCGAGCCCCACGCCGTCGAGGCAATCAGCGAAATTGTTGAGGGCCTCCTGCGCCTGCTCGAAGGTGATTTCGTTGCTGGTCAGGGCCTCGTCGAGAATGGCGAGCTGCTCCTCGCCCGCGCCCCCCGCCTCGGCGTCGGCGCGGGCATGGACCACGAAGTCGTGGAATGCCCTCTCGGCCTCCCCGTCGGCGCCCGTGCTGACGGCCGGACTCGCCGCGCATCCGGCGAGAATCGTGAGCCCTGCAATGGCAATGACGACGCCGCGAAGTCCGCGCACGATCACCCCCTCTTCCCTGGTCCACGGTACGTCGCGGCGGCGCCAAGTGCGCGGCAACTCACGAATACGCCTGGGCCTGCATGCCGTAGAGGTCGGCGTAGAGTCCGCCGAGTTTCACGAGCTCGTCGTGGGTGCCCGACTCCTGGATGCGGCCGTCGTTGACAACCAGGATGAGGTCGGCCATGCGCACCGTGGAGAACCGGTGCGAGACGAGGACGGTAATCGCCCCGGTCGTCGCGGCAACACGCTTGGCGGACTCCGCATACTCCTCGAAGAGGTTGTGTTCTGCCTGGGCGTCGAGGGCGCTCGTGGGCTCGTCGAGGATCAGCAGGAGGGGGGTCTCGCGCATCATCGCGCGGCCCAGGGCGAGCTTCTGCCACTGCCCACCGCTCAGTTCCGTTCCGTCGGCATACGACTTCCCGAGCTGGGTGTGGAGCCCGTCATCGAGGCGGCTCAGCAGGTCCTCTCCTCGCGCGCGACCGAGCGCCGTGCTGACTGCGGCGTCGTCGTCGATCTTGGGGAGGTCTCCCACTCCGATCACCTCGCGCGCGAGGAACTCGAAGCGCGTGAAGTCCTGGAAGCCCGCGGCGATCCGTTCCCTCCAGGCGTCGAGCGGGAAGCGTCGCATGTCGACGCCGTCGAGCTCGATGGCGCCCTCGGTCTGCTCGTAGAACCGGCAGAGGAGCTTGACGAGGGTGGTCTTTCCCGCGCCGTTCTCCCCGACGATCGCGACGGTCTTCCCCGCGGGGAGATCCAGATTGACGCCCCCGAGCACGACGCGCTCCGTGCCGGGGTAGCGGAAGGAGACATCGCGGAGCCGGATGCCGTTCTCGATGGTCGCGGGCAACGGGAGATCCGCGACCGGCAGGTCGCGCTCCACAAGTTCGCGGATCCATGTGAAGTTCGCGAGCGTGCCCGAGATTCGCTGGAGTCCGACCAGCAGGAAGACCGCCTGCGTGACCTGCTGGTTGACCTGGCTCGCGAGCGAGATGACGAGCACGACATCCCCGACGGAGCCCTGGTGCGTCACGACGTCGCGGACCACGAGAAGCGTCGCGCCGATGTATGCGATGGCGAAGAAGACCTGGCCCGCGACCTGAAGGATTGCGGAGCGATCCTCGCCTCGCACGAGGACGCGCGTCGCGTCATTCCAGGAGTCGCGCTGGCGCCTGTGCATCTCTTCGCCGAGCCCGCACGCCCGGAGTTCCTTCGCGGGGCCCGCGTCGGTCGTGAGGCGGAAGACGTGACGCACGCGCCGCGTGAACGGCGCGGCGTCCTCGCGCGCCTTGCCCATGACGACCTCGCCCCGACGGCCGAGGACGAGCGACGGGATCGCGAAGACGGGCAGGAGCAGGAGCCAGGGGTTCAGTGTCGAGAGGAGGAACGCGGTAATGAGCCCGCCAAGGCCGAGTCCGACGGTGCTGAACAGCATGCTCATGACGTTCCAGCCGGCCCAGTCGATTTCCTGGCTGATGACGCGAAGCTTGTCGGCGTAGTCCGGGCGCTCGTGGTGCTCGAGCCCGGCGGATCCATTGCTCAGGTCGATAAGGTCGCGCTCAAGCGCGAGCTGCACCTTCTCGCCGAGTTCGAAGTAGAAGACGTGCCCGAAGTGCCCGGCGACGAGCCCCGCCATCGTGAGCGCGGCGACCGCGACAGCCGCGCCCGTGACGCGCGACGCGTCGTGGGCGATTGCCGCGTTGGTCAGCGCCGCGAGCGCGGGCGCGGCGAGTGGCATCGCGGTGAATTGCAGGAGCATGAGGACGAGCGAAAGGGCCGTGCGCCCCTTGCTCTCCCTCCACGCGATGCGTGCGAGAGTGACGGTGCCGCGCAGGGTTTGGATCATGGAGCGCCGTCCTGTCCAACTTCCACGAGCGCGTCGGGATCGACGGCGTCGTCCACGACCTCGCCCTCCGCCGAGAGTCCTTTGGCGAAGCGCTCGGCCTGGAGGGTGAAGAGTCGTTCGTAGTGTCCGCCCGCCTTCATCAGTTGCGCGTGAGTCCCCTGTTCGCTGACCTTTCCTGCGTCGATGACGACGATGTGGTCGGCCCGTCGCACGGACGAAAATCGGTGCGAGATGAGGATGGAGGTCACCCCGTGGGTCAGCTCGACGAAGCGGTCGAAGAACGCGACCTCGGCGCGCACGTCGAGCGCGGACGTCGGCTCGTCGAGTACGAGGATCTTGGCGCCCTGGCTCAGCGCGTACAGGGAGCGGGCGATCGCGATCCGCTGCCACTGCCCCCCGCTCAGGTCGATGCCGTCCTTGTACGCCCGCGCGAGCGGCGTGTCGAGGCCGAGCGGGTGGTTCTCGAACGCGTCGAGGATGCCCGCGCGCCGCGCGGCGTTCCTGATCTCTGCGTCGTCGCGAGGCGCGTGGATCGCGCCCATGGCGATGTTGTCTGCCGCCGTGAACTCGTACTTGATGAAGTCCTGAAAGATCACGCTGACCTGGCGGCGCCACTCGCGCGCGTCGAGGAGCCCGATGTTGACGTCGTCCGCGAGTATCGCGCCGCCCGTCGGCTCGTAGAGGCGGCTGAGGAGCTTGACGAGCGTGGTCTTTCCGGCGCCGTTCACGCCGACGATCGCGGTCGAGCGGCCCGCGGGGATCTCGAGGTCGAGCCCGTCGAGCACGAGGTCGCTCGCCCCCGGGTAGGCGAACCGGAGCCCGTGAAACTCGAGGCTCGCGCTCGGGAGGGTCGAGGTCGAGACACCGTCGAGGTTGGTCACGCCGACGGACTCCCGCTCGACGTTCGCGGCCGTCTGGTCGCGCTCGCGCGCCTCCGCCCGCTCGATGTGGCTGCGGAGCTTCCGCATCGCCTCGACGGCCTGCATCCCGTACTGGGTCGGAACGTCGGCCTCCTGGTAGGCGCTGCCGAGGGCGATCGCCCCGACCACCGCCTGGAGGGCAAGCGCGAGGGCGGTGAGGGAGATCCGCTGGTCCGCGGAGGCCAGGCCGATCGCGACCACCGCCCACGCGAGACTCGCGAGCCCGACGCTGGTGAAGGCGAGGTAGGGGTAGAAGAGGATGCGGCGCCGCTGACGCCCGACCGGGCCGAAGACGTCCCAGTGCGCGTCCTCGTACCGACCGACGAGCCAATCGTTGAGGCCGAAGATCCGCGTCTCCTTGGCCGCGACATCCCCGAGCGAGAGCTCGCGCAGATAGGTGCGCTTGCGGGCCGCTGGCATCACCGTCCGCCATATGGCGGAATACCTCCGAAGCCCCCCGCGATTGCCGTAGCGGAACATCATGGTCGTCAGGAAGACGATCAGCCCGATCCACCACGACGCCGCGAGGCTCGCGAGCACGCAGAAGCCGAGCAGCGAGCCGTACCGCGCGAGGAGGGCGATGAGACCCGCGACCGCCTGGCCAGGGGTGTGCCAATCGTCGTCGAACTGACGAGTCGCCTCGCCGAGTTCGTCGAGCACGTCCTGATCCTCCATCGGGGCAATCGAGACGGTCCGCGACGTCAGGGCGAGCATCTCCTCGCGAAGCTGGCCGTCGATGCGCCGCCTCACGCGCGAGGACAGGGCCGTGACGATGGGCGCGATCACCTGCGTGAGGAGGAAGGCGCCGGCGGCGAGGAGGAACGCGCGCACGAGCGAGTCCCACGCCTCGGAGGGCACCCCCGCGTCGACCGCAGCCGGCACACGGCCGATCACCACGGACGTCGCGATGACGAATGCGACCGGCAGGACCCCGGACACAATGTTCAGGGCGATCAGGGGCGCCGCGAGGCCCCAGCCGGCGCGCGGCACCATCCTGGCGATCACCACGCGCGAGATGACCGTGCGCTCGACCCACGTGTCCCAGGCCGCGCGCATGCGCGAGCCCAGGGAGGGCACGGCGGCGGTGGTCACGAAGGGAGTCTAGGAGCACCCGCCGACATGTGGCGCGGCGGGCGCCGAATCGTTGCGAGGACGTTACGCCTTGACGCCGACGTGCGCCGCGACGATCCCGTAGAGCATGGTGTCGTAGTCGCAGTCGGCGAACTTCTCCTGGACCATCATCCCCTTGAGCGTGTCGCGGTCGGGGTGGACCCTGATGCTCTCGGCGAGGTAGCGGTACGACTGCGCGTCGTGAACACAGAGGCGGCCCATGGTCGGCAGCACGCTGAAGGAGTACGCGTCGTAGAAGGGGCGAACGTACTTCGCGACCGGGCGCGAGAACTCAAGGACGACCAACGTGCCGCCCGGCTTGAGGACCCTGCGGATGTCGCGAATGGCGCGGCTCTGGTCGGTGACGTTGCGCAGACCGAAGCCGATGGTCACCGCGTCGAACGTGTCGTCCGCGAAGGGGAGTCGTTCGGCGTCGGCCTCGACGATGCTGATGCGCGACGCCAAGGGGTGGCCCTCCAGTCGCTTCTGGGCGGCGGCGAGCATGGACGGATTGATGTCCGCAAGGATCACGGAGCCGTCCGGCCCCACGGCTCGCGCGAGTCGAAGCGCGATGTCCCCGGTTCCCCCGGCGAGGTCGAGAACCGTGTCGCCGCGCCGCACGTTCGAGAGGCGGATCGCGTTGCGCTTCCAGAGGCGGTGAAGGCCCCACGTCATGAGGTCGTTCATGAGGTCGTAGCGTCGCGCTACCGACGTGAACACCCCGGCGACCTTGCTGGCCTTCTCGTCCGCCGGGACCGAGTCGAATCCGAAGTGAGTCGCGTCCGGCACGGGAGTGCGTTCGGTGTCATCCGTACCCAACGGTGGCCTCCAGGCAAGGTGGGCGGGGGCGAGGTGTCTACGCTGACGTCGCTCCCGCGGGTGCTCCCGACATTCTAGCCGCCGCGTCGGCCGCGTCATCGCTGCGCCAGCTAGGTTCTTCCGCCCCAGACGTTGAGCACGGCCTTCCAGTCGGCGCCGACCTCGCGGACGTTGCCCGTGACCGTCCCGGCGCGGCCCTGGATCGGCGGGTACGTGCCTCGCGCGGCCACGCCGGCTTGCTGGCACAACCAGACCGCGCGGGCGACGTGGAACTCCTGCGTCACGACGATCACCGTCCCGAGGTTCGGCATCGCCGCCGTATTCGCGCACGAGGCGAAGGTGTCGACCCCCTCGCGGTCGAGGACGATGGCACTCTCGGGGACGCCGAGTTCGACGGCGAGGTCGCGCATCGTGCCGGGCTCGTCGTAGCCCCCGGCGTGCGTGGCGCCGGACATGACGAGGACGTTGACCGCGCCGTCCCGATACAGCTGGACCCCGAGCTCGACGCGCTCGCGCAGGAACCTGCTGGGTTCGCCGTCGTCTCCGACCTTCGCGCCGAGGACGAGGGCGGCGCCTGCGTGGCTCGGGGTTGAGCCGGGCCCGACGATGTCCCCCCAGGTCGCGAGCCTGAGGTAGCCCCACGGCCCCGCCACGAGTGCGGGCAGGAGCACGAGCGTCGCCACGAGCCAGCGGTAGCGCGGCCGGATCCGAGTGCGGGTTGTCACGGGAGAGAGCCTACGTCGCGCCCCTCCTCGCGCGGGCCTAGCCCTCGAGAGTCGCGAGGATGAGCCGGACGATCACTTCTTGGTCGTCGGGGGTGAGGTGCTTGGACGTCGGATAGGCGAGCCGCCAGTTGTCGAGCGCGGCCTCGCCAGCGGCGACCGCGGCGATGGCGCGAATCAGGTGCACGGGGGCGACGTCGTCCGGGCTCGAGACCCGCGACAGGCCCATCGCGAGCATGGTCGCGACGCTCCGGAGGATTCCCGAGTCCGCCACCTCGGCGTCGATCGCGGCTCCGAGCATCGGGTCCCGGAAGACGGCCATCATCTCCGGGCCGTTCTCGGCGAGCGCCCCGACGGCGTTGCGGACGAACACCTCGCGGCCGGCCCGGTCGGAGAGGCGATTCGGCTGGGCGAGGATGGCCTGGACCGCCGCGAGCGGCTGGGCCACGATCTCGGCGAGGATCGCGTCCTTGGACGGGAAGTGATAGTAGAGCGCGGCCTTGGTGACGCCGAGTTCGTCTGCGATATCGCGGATCGAGGTGCCGGAGAATCCGCGCTCGGAGAACAGGCGTGCCGAGACCGTCAGGATGCGCTGGCGGGTGTCGGTCCGACGTGCGTCCACGTGGGCGTCCGCTGCATCGTCGACGGTCTCGAGATCCATGTCGCCTCCCTCGGCGCGCCAGGTCGGAACTTGGCTTGACGATCGTTCAGTCAGTATGTAACGATCATCGTCGTATGCATCTTACCGGTCGTTTAGTCATGTTGGAAGGAACACCGTGAAGGCCCTTGCCCAGTTCTCCACGCGCCGCCCCGTCCTCATCGTCCTGATCTGGGTCGCGGCGGTGATCGGCCTGCAGGCCGCAAGCGCCATCGCGGGCCCGGACATGCGAGACGCCTTCTCCCTCAAGAACACCGACAGCCAGGCGGCGTACGACCTCCTCGCCGAGCGGTTCCCCGAGTTCGCCGGGACCACGGACACGATCGTCTTCCACGTATCTGAGGGAGCCGTCACCGACCCGGCCGCGAGCGCGGACATTACCGCGTTCCTGGGCCAGGTCGCGGCGGTGGATCACGTCGCGAGCGTGACGAGCCCCTTCTCGCCGCAAGGGGCAGGGCAGATCAGCGCCGACGGCACCATCGCCTTTGCACAGGTGAACTGGGACCAGGCGGCATACGGCCTTCCGATCGAGTCCATCGAGGCCGTCGGGAACCTCGTGGCCACGGCCGACGGGCAGGGAGGCATGACGGTGGCGCTCAACGGGCAAGCGGCGTCGCGCCTGTCTACTCCGACCATCGGCGTGGGGGAGATCGTGGGCGTCGCGATCGCGATGGTGATCCTGTTCCTCGCCTTCGGCTCGCTGATCGCCGCCACCGTGCCACTCGCCAGCGCGCTGGTCGCGCTCGGCGGGACCCTCGGCGTCCTCGGGATCATCTCGAACTTCGGACCCGTCTCGACCTCGGCCCCGATGCTCGCCGCTCTCCTCGGCCTCGGCATCGGCATCGACTACGCCCTCTTCATCGCGAACCGCCATCGCCGGGGCCTCAAGGCTGGACTGTCGGTGAGCGAGAGCATCGTCGCCGCGACCACCACGTCCGGGCGCGCGGTGGTGTTCGCGGGGATCACCGTCTTCGTGGCGCTCGCGGGCATGTACGTCCCGCAGATCTCCTTCCTCTCGGGTCTCGCGACGTCGGCCGCGATCACGGTCGTCTTCTCCGTTGCGGCGTCCATCACGCTGGTACCGGCCCTCCTGCAGCTCTACGGCACGAAGGTGCTGAGCGCGCGGGAGCGGCGCGTCCTCGCGACCCGCGCCGCGGACGGAGGCACGGGCGGTCGCAGAGCGGTCGGCGGGTTCATCGAACGCCACCCCCTGGCCACGAGCCTCGCGGCATTCGCGGTCCTCGCGGTGATCGCCATTCCCGCGCTCGACCTCCGGCTCGGAAATGCCGACCAAGGCAACGACCCGTCGGGCACCACGACGCGCACGGCCTATGACCTGATCGCGGAGGGCTTCGGCCCCGGCTCGAACGGCCCGCTCGTCGTAGCGGTGGACCTCGCAGGGGCGACCTCGCCGACGGCGATCATGGACCTCACGGCGCAGATCGCCGGAGACCCCAACGTCGTGGCGGCCCTCGGGCCGATTCCCAACGCCGCGGGAGACGCGGCGATCATCCGCGCGATTCCCGCGACGAACCCGCAGGACCCGGCGACGGAGGAACTGGTGAGTCGGGTCCGCGACACCTATGCGGTCGCCGCCGCGAACGAGGGGCTCGCGGTCCACGTGGGTGGGACGGTGGCGACACACGTTGACTTCACGCGCACGATCTCGAACTCCCTGCCCCTCTTCTTCGCGATGGTCGTCGGGCTCTCGATGCTCGTCCTCGCGCTCGCGTTCCGCTCGCTCGTCCTGCCCTTGGTGGGCGCCCTGTTCAATCTGCTCTCTGCGGCCGCCGCATTCGGCGTCATCGTTGCGGTGTTCCAGTGGGGCTGGGGCCACAGCCTCATCGGGATCGGGGAGGGTGGTCCCGTCGAACCGTTCGTTCCCGTCATCCTCTTCGCGCTCTTGTTTGGGTTGTCGATGGACTACCAGGTGTTCCTCGTCTCCCGAATCGCCGAGCTGTGGAACTCAACGGGCGACAACGCCGTCGCCGTGAAGCGGGGGCTGGCCGAGGTCTCGCGGGTGATCGTCGCCGCGGCAGGCATCATGGTGGTGGTCTTCGGCTCGTTCGTCACCTCGGAGGCGCGGGTCGTCAAACTCCTCGGGATCGGGCTCGCCTCGGCGGTGTTCCTCGACGCGTTCCTCATCCGCGTGGTCCTCATGCCCGCGGTCATGCGCCTTCTGGGGCGCGCGAATTGGTGGATGCCAGCCTGGCTCGACCGCATCCTCCCGCGAATCGTCCTCGAGGCCGGGGAGTCCGCGGCGCGCGCCGAGAGGCGCTCGCAGAGTCTCGAGTCGACGACGGTCTCGTAGGCGCCTTGGCGGTGCGACGCGTGCCTAGCGCGCGCCGCCGTCCATCGCGGGGGAGTTGATGAGGGTCCGCACGTGCTTCTCGACCACGGGCACCCACGCCTCCGGCCCGTCGTGAATGCCGTGGCACTCAACGGCGAGGGTGTAGAGCCCGAAGAGCTGCCCCTTCGGGCCCACGAGATGGTCGCCCCGCTGCTTGACGCGCACCCCCTCCCGAGCGAACGCCTCGGCCGCGAGCCCGCGTAGCAGGCGGGCATCCTCAGCGGCGAGAAAGGTGAAATCCGAGTCGGCAGTGCGGTCCCCCCGCGTGAACATCCCCATCGCTTCATACTGACAGGGCTTGCCGAATCTTGCGCGTCGAACGGCCAAGTTGGGTGGAGCGTCTACTCGGCGGCGGGCGTCCGGCGTCCACTCCACACGTCGAGGACGGCCTTCCACGCCGCGCCCACTTCGCGCGCGTTGCCCGCTGCGGTCCAGGAAGCCGCACTCGCGGGCGGGAATACGCCCACGGCGTCCAGCCCGGCTTGCTGGCAGAGCCACGTGGCCCGGGCGACATGGAACTCATTGGTCACGACGACGACGTGACGCAAGCCGAAGACGTTCGCGGCGCGGTCGCAGGTCGCGAAGCTATCGAGCCCGAGCGGGTCGAGCGTGATCGCCCCTGCAGGGACGCCGAGCGCAACAGCGAAGTCCCGCATGCGAGCCGTCTCGTCCTGTCCCGTGCTGCTCTTGCCCGTCCCGGACATGATGAGTCGGGGCACCGTGCCATCGCGGTAGAGGCCGACGGCCGCGACGACGCGCTCGGCGAGCTTGGGAGAGAGGGTTCCGTCCTCGTTCACGAGGGTTCCGAACACGAGAGCCGCCTCGGCCGGTTCCACGTCGCGCCCCGTCTCGATGACGTCCCCGCTCGTTGCGATCCTGAGGAACGACCAGGGTGCGGCGACGAGCGCCGGGATCGCGATCGTGAGGGCCACGAGCCAGCGGAAGCGGGGGCGAATCCGCAGGCGGCGCGCGGCGCCGGCGGGGACGCTACCGGAGCGAGTGCCGCCAGGCGACGTCTCCGCGGCCAAGGATCCCCACCCTCCTGCCGCGCATGGTGCGCGAGCGATCCATCCACGCCGACGTGGGCGCGCCCGGGGTTTCCTCGTCCGCGTTCGCGGCGGTCGCGTAGGCGACGACCCCGGCGACGAGCGCCGCGAGCTCGTCGTCGTCGACGGTGCCGCGGACGACGCGCATGTTCGCGGCCGCGGCGACGGCCTCGTCGCGGTCGGTCACAGTGGGACGTTCCCGTGCTTCTTGGGCGGCAGGGCGGCGCGCTTGGTGCGGAGCGCCCTCAGGGCGCGAGTGATGTGGGCCCGCGTTTCGCTCGGTTCGATCACCGCGTCGACATAGCCGCGGTCCGCGGCGTCGTATGGGTTGACGATCTCTTCCTCGTACTCCGCGACCAGCTTCGCGCGCTCCGCCTCGACGTCCCCGCCCGCCTCCGCGACGGCCGCGAGGTTCCGGCGCTGCAGGATGTTGACGGCCCCTGACGCCCCCATGACCGCGATCTGCGCCGTCGGCCAGGCGAGGTTGATGTCCGCGCCCAGCTGCTTGGAGGCCATGACGATGTACGCGCCGCCGTAGGCCTTGCGCGTGATGACGGTGACGAGGGGCACGGTCGCCTCGGCGTAGGCGAAGATCAGCTTCGCGCCGCGGCGGATGATCCCCTGGTACTCCTGGTCCGTGCCCGGGAGGAAACCAGGAACGTCGACGAACGTCAGGACGGGGATGTTGAACGCGTCGCATGTCCGGACGAATCGCGCGGCCTTCTCCGCCGCGTTGATGTCGAGGGTGCCCGCCATGGACTTCGGTTGGTTCGCGACGATGCCGACCGCGTGGCCCTCGACGTGGCCGAACCCGACGACGATGTTCGTGGCGTACAGGGGTTGGATTTCGAAGAACTCGCCCTCGTCGAGCACCGCCTCGACGACGGTCTTCATGTCGTACGGCTGGTTGTCGCTGTCGGGGACGATCGCGTTGAGCGCGAGGTCGTGGTCCGTCGGCTCGAGGTCCGCGTCGACCTCCCACGTCGGCGGGTCGGTGAGGTTGTTCTGCGGCAGGAACTGCAGAAGGTGCTTGACGTAGTCGATCGCGTCGTCCTCGTCGGAGGCGAGGTAGTGCGCGACGCCCGACTTCACGTTGTGGGTCTGCCCGCCGCCGAGCTCCTCGAAGGTGACGTCCTCGCCCGTGACGGTCTTGATGACGTCGGGCCCCGTGATGAACATCTGGGAGGTTCCGTCCGCCATGACGACGAAGTCGGTGAGCGCGGGCGAGTAGACCGCCCCGCCGGCCGAGGGGCCGAGGATGATCGAGATCTGCGGGATGACGCCCGAGGCCGCGACATTGCGGCGGAAGATCTCCGCGAACTGCGTGAGGGCCGCGACGCCCTCCTGAATGCGCGCCCCGCCGCCGTCGAGCATCCCGATGATGGGGACGCCCGTGCGGAGCGCGAAGTCCTGAATCTTCGCGATCTTCTGGCCGTGCACCTCCCCGAGCGAGCCCCCGAACACGGTGAAGTCCTGGGAGTAGACCGCGACCTGCCGGCCGTCGATCGTCCCGTAGCCCGTGATCACGCCGTCGCCGTACGGGCGGTTCTTCTCGAGGCCGAAGTTGCGCGAGCGGTGGCGATTGAGCGCGTCGACCTCGACGAAGGAGTCCTCGTCGAGCAGCGCGAGCACGCGTTCGCGCGCGCTCTTCTTGCCGCGGGCGTGCTGGCGCTCCTGCTTTTCGGCCTCGGGAGCCGTGACTGCTGCCTCGATCCTCGCCTCGAGCGCGCTGAGCGCGCCCGCGGTGGACTTCGACGCGCCGGACTTTTTCGCTGTCACCTGTCGCCCCTCCTTGGATACCCCGATAGCCTAGCCGTGTGAACGTTGAGACCCGCGATTCGATCGAGGATTCTCGGCTTGCGCTTGATGGGACGCAATTGGTGGCGTGCCTCACGTGGCCGAGCGGTCCGCTCTCGCGCCTGACCACCGTGGCGGAGACCGCGTCAACCAACTCCGACGCGCTCGCCGCGATACGGTCGGGCGCTCGCGTTCCCCACTTCAGCGCCTACCTTGCCGACCACCAGAGTGCCGGACGCGGACGCGCGGGCAGGGTCTGGGAGACGCCCCCCGGGACGTCGCTCACCCTCAGCGTCGTCCTGCGCCCCGAGGTGGCGCGCGCGTCGTTCGTGTGGGTTCCCATGCTCGCCGGCCTCGCCGTCGTCCGCGCCCTCGCGGGGCTTGGCGTCGCCGCACGTCTCAAGTGGCCCAACGACGTCGTCGTGGATTTCGATGACGACGCGGAGCTTCCCGGGTGGGGCGCGTCGCGCAAGATCGCTGGGATCCTGTGCGAGGTCGAGCTCGACGCGGTCGTCGTCGGAATCGGCGTCAACGTCTCGCAGCGCGCCGAGGAGCTGCCCGTTGCCCACGCGACGTCCCTTGAGGTTGCTGGCGCGTTGTCGCTTGCGCGTGGCGCCCTGCTGGGGCGCATCGTGCGCGAACTCGACGCGATCGTCGTCGCCTGGGAGCGCGATCCGTCCCAGGCGCACGAACTCGTGGCGCGGGCGTGCGCGACGATCGGAGAAGACATCGTCGTCGACATTCCCGGCGCGTCCGCGCTCGAGGGAACGGCGGTCGGCCTGTCCGCCGATGGCGGGCTTGAGGTCCGCCTGACGAGCGGCGAGCTGCGCACCGTCATGGCGGGCGACGTCCGGGTGCGCTCCGCCCACTAGTCGCCGCCCCGGTGTGAGGTATTCCACCAGCCGGGCGCTCGCATGCCCCGACCGGGGGTGGCACCATGGATTTAGGGAAGCCTAAGGGACGCCACGAGGGAGAGACTCATGAGCGCGGCCGAAGCATTTGATGTGCCCCTGTTCGGGGACGACGGGCTCCTTCCCGACCGCAGGGGATGGCTCTCGGCGCCGATCACGGTCATGCTGTGGGCGCTCATCTTCACCATCGTCTACTTCTCGACCCGCGACATCGCGATCGAGGATTCGGTCGCCGCGAGCGGCTACATCGGCGCGCTCCTCATCACGTTCATCATCACGATCTTCTTCGTCATTCCCGCCGCGACGCTCCTCCTCGGCAAGATGGTCGACGACGCGACGGCGAAGCTGCCGGCGTGGCGAGCGGGTTCGACCTTCGGCCTCGCGGGGCTGGTTCTTGGCGCGTTGCCCGCCGTCTTCATCTACATGGTGAACCACGCATACGGGTGGCTTCCCTTCACGCAGTTCATCATCCCGTCGGCGCTCGCGCCGTGGATCGCCCGGATGCTCCTCGACGTCGCCATGACGCATCGCACGGTGCGGGTGTTTTCCATCGTGTTCACGGTTGTCGTGGTGGTGGGCTCGCTCAGCATCGGCGTGAGCGTCTTCACCGGCAAGATCTAGGCCGCGGCGCCGGGAGCGTGGATACTGGCCGGGTGGCTTCACCCGCGACGCAGACGCCCTTTGCCCCGCTCGCAGGCCGTGCGGGCGATGGCAGTCGTGGGCTCGTTCGAGCCGTACTTCACGCACGGGACGCCGTCTTCAACGACGGGACCAAGCGGGCCTGGATCGCGACGGTCCTCGGCTCGGCGGTCTTCACCCCGCTGTTTTGGCTCAGCGTCGTGACGGGACTGAGCAGGTTGACCCTGCCGCACGGCGAGCCGGTCGACGGCTACGCCGCGGCCGTCGTGGGGCTGTATTTCGGCGCCGTCCTGGTCGCCGGGCCCCTCCTCGCTCATACGGCCGGATTCGTCCTCGACCGCGCGACGTCGAGGTGGCGCCGCGACGACGCGGTCGTGGCCTTCGTGGTGTTCGGAGCCCTTCTTGCCGTGGTGGCCGTGCTCCTGGTGGTGGGCGCTGCTGGCTCGCGCTCGGCCTTCGTTCCTGCGCTATGGATGTTCGGCCTTCCGCTTCCCCTGGCGCTCGGGATCGCCCGTCGCTACGTCGACGGCGTGGTGGAGTCGCGTCGATGGACGGTGGCGGCCGCGTCAGTGGCCTACGCTCCGGCCCTCGCCGCCGGCCTGGTGCTGCTGGGGCTCTACGTCGGCCACGCGACCGTTCCCGCCTAGTCGTCTCCCGCTTCCGCGGCCTCGACGAGCTCGGGCCCGTCGTTGCGGATGTTGCCAACGGCCCTCCCGACCGGAGTCGTCTCGAGATCGGGCGCGGGCGCGGCGATGACGTCCATGAGCTCGTCCGGCGTCGCGTCGTGGTCGAGCCAGGCGTCCCTTTCCTCCGGCCGGAGCATCACGGGCTGGCGATCGTGGATCGTCGCCATGTCTCCCCGCGCCGCCGTCGTCAGGATGCTGAACGTGAACGTGCGTTCGTCGCCCTCGCCGCGGGTCTCCCACAGGCCCGCGAACGCGAGCGGCGCGTGGTCCGCTGGGCGGATGAAGTGGGGCTGCTTGCCCTCGGGCCGCGCCTGCCACTCGTAGTACCCGCTCGCGGGGACGAGGCAGCGGCGCTTGGCGAAGGCGGAACGGAACGACGGCTTCTGGGCTACCGTCTCCGAGCGCGCGTTGAACATCTTCGCCCCGATGGACGGGTCCTTGGCCCACGTGGGGACGAGACCCCATCGCGCCGCAATCAGGCGACGCTCGCGCGGGGCCGCCTGGTCGGCGCCGGCGGGGGTGAGGGTGACGATCGGGGCGCGTTGCATCGGCCCGATGTTCCACGACGGGGGGAGCAGGCGGGCGTCCTCCGCGACGACCGCGATGGCGAACTCGTCGAGCACGTCCTGCTCGTCAAGGAAGTTCGCATAGCGCCCGCACATGTTGCCAGCCTGCCAGGATGGTGCGACGCTTGTGAATACGGAACCGAGTCGCGGCGAGCGGCGGGGCCGCCCTGCGGGGCCCGGTGTTATCCCTCACATTCCGCGGCCGAGGGGGCGGCGTGGGGGCATCTGGGCCGATTTGTGTCGGCTTGCACCCTCTCCTGTTACTCAATTGTTACCGCCCCGGCGTTGCGCGGGCGCGGGATGTGAAGGCTAACATTGGCATCGCTACCCTGCGACGACGCGGGACGTGAGTTGCCCGACTCTTTGACGGGCCCCAAACAAGGAGGTTTTGGGAATGAAGAAGAAGATCATCACCGGAGTGCTGCTCACGGGAGCCATGGCTCTCGCTCTTGGCGGCTGCTCCAAGGCGGATGACACGACGGCGGCGAACACCGATGGTGGCTCCTCGTCCGACCTGATCACCGTCGGCTTCGCGCAGACCGGCTCTGAGAGCGGATGGCGTTCGGCCAACACCGAGTCGATGAAGGCGGCATTCTCCGAGGAGAATGGCTTCAAGCTCATCTTCAACGCTGCGGACAACAAGCCCGAGAACCAGATCGCGGCCGTCCACAGCTTCATCAACCAGGGCGTCGACGCGATCGTCATCGCGGCCGTCGTTGTCACCGGTTGGGATGACGTGCTCAAGGAAGCCAAGGACGCCGGGATTCCGGTCGTTCTTGAGGACCGCACCATCGACGCCGACCCGAGCCTGTACGCGGCTTGGTACGGGGACGACTTCGAGAAGGAAGGCGAGCTGGCCGGTAAGTGGGCCGCCGACAACTTCGGTGACAAGCCGACCAACATGGTCGTTCTCGAGGGCACGACGGGCTCCGGCCCGGCGATTGACCGTGCCACCGGCTTCGACAAGTCCATCGAGGGAACCCAGATTGTGAAGATGGATTCGCAGACTGGTAACTTCACCCGTGCCGACGGCAAGACCGTCATGGAGGGCTTCCTCCAGAAGTACGGCGACTCGATCGACCTTCTGTTCGCGCACAACGACGACATGGCCCTTGGCGCGATTGACGCCATCGAGGGTGCTGGACTCGTTCCCGGAAAGGACATCGCGATCGTCTCGATCGACGGCGTCCACGACGGCATGCAGGCTCTTGCCGATGGCAAGATCAACTACATCGTTGAGTGCCAGCCGCTGCTCGGCCCGGGCGTTGCCGAAATCGTGAAGGCCGTTCTCGCGGGCGACACGGTGGAGAAGCAGAAGTACGCCGTTGACGGTACGTTCGACCAGCAGCAGGCGATCGACGCCCTGCCGGACCGTAAGTACTAGAAACACCTCGCGGCACTAGCGGCCGCATCGCCGGCGGGGCGAGATACTCGCCCCGCCGGCTCTCCACCGCCACCAGACGGCCCCGACCGTCGCCGAATAGAAGAGAATCTGATCGTGGTCGACAACAATGTGGTCGTCGAAATGCGGAACATCTCCATCGAGTTCCCGGGCGTCAAGGCTCTCGACAACGTGGACATCACGTTGCGGAGCGGCGAGATTCACTCGCTCCTGGGTGAGAACGGTGCAGGGAAGTCGACTCTGATTAAGGCGCTGACCGGCGTCTATGCGATCGATTCGGGCACGATCAAGGTGGCGGGCGCCACCCGCATGTTCCACGGCACCGCGGACGCGCAGGACGCGGGCGTCGCCCCCGTGTACCAAGAGGTCAACCTCTGCTCGAACTTGACGGTAGGCGAGAACGTCATGCTGGGCCACGAGGTCCGCGGCCGGTTCGGCATCAACTGGAAGGCCACCCACGCGAAGGCCAGCACCTACCTCGGTGAGCTGGGCCTAGACATCGACCCGCGCTCGCCGCTTGCGAGCCACTCGCTCGCGGTGCAGCAGCTCGTCGCCATCAGCCGCGCCGTGGTCATTGACTGCCGGCTCCTCGTGCTCGACGAGCCCACCTCGAGCCTCGACCGCTCCGAGGTCGAACAGCTCTTCGCCGTCATGCGCCGCCTTCGCGAGCGCAACGTCGCGATCCTGTTCGTCTCGCACTTCCTCGACCAGGTCTACGAGATCTCGGACACCATGACCATCCTCCGCAACGGAAAGCTGGAGGGCGAATACGCCATCGGCGCGCTGAACCGCCGCGAACTGATCGAGAAGATGCTCGGCCGGGAGATGGCGGAGCTCGAATCGATCAGCCGCGCGGCGACCCGCACCATCGACCGCACGGGCGAGCCCGTCCTCAAGGTCCTGGGACTCGGCCGCAAGGGAAGCATCGAGCCCGTTGACCTCGAGGTCTACGACGGCGAGGTGCTCGGGCTCGCGGGGCTGCTCGGATCGGGCCGCACGGAGCTCGCGCGCATCATCTACGGCGCGGACCGCCCCGATCACGGCTCGCTCGAAGTGCGGGGCAAGCACCTTCGCTTCGCTCAGCCGCGCCAGGCGGTCGACCAGCGCATCGCCTTCTCCTCCGAGGACCGCCGCGCCGAGGGCGTCGTCCAGGACCTGACGGTGGCGGAGAACATCACCCTTGGCGTCCAGGCCAAGCGCGGGTGGCTGAGGCGCGTGGGCTCCTCGCAGCGCGACGAGCTCGTGGGCCAGTACATGGAATCGCTCGGCATTCGCCCCAATAACCCCAACGCCCTGCTCAGCACGCTGTCCGGCGGGAACCAGCAGAAGGTTCTGCTCGCGCGCTGGCTCGCCACCGCCCCCCAACTCCTCATCCTCGACGAGCCGACCCGAGGGATCGACGTCGGCGCGAAGGCGGAGATCCAGCGGCTCGTCGCCGATCTTGCGGAGAAGGGGATGGGCGTAATCTTCATCTCATCCGAGTTGGACGAGGTCATGCGCCTCGCGCAGAGGATCGTGGTGCTGAGGGACCACCGCAAGATTGGCGAGTTGAAGAACAGCGCCAAGGCCGGGGTCGATGACATCGTTGAAATGATCGCCAAGGAGGGCGCAGCATGATGACCTGGCTTACCGATCTCGGCAAGAAGCGGATCATGTGGCCCCTGGGATTCCTCGTGCTGCTCGTCCTGCTGAACACGGCCTTCCGCCACAGCTTTCTGAGCATCACCGTGCTGGACGGGCGCCTCTACGGCTCCCTGATCGACATCCTGCGCAACTGCGCCCCGCTGATGCTCGTCTCCCTCGGCATGTGCCTCGTCATTGCGACGCGCGGCATCGACCTCTCGGTCGGGGCCCTGATGGCGATCTCAGGGGCCGTGGCGCTGACGATCATCTCCAAGTCGGACACCCCCGAGAACATCGGCACCATCACGGTGGCGATCCTTGCCGGAGTGGGGATCACCCTGGCATTCGGGGTGTGGAACGGGTTCCTGGTGACGGTGGTAGGGATACAACCGATCATCGCGACCCTCGTGCTCTTGTTCGCGGGTCGCGGCATCGCCCTTCTGATCACCGGCGGGTTCATCACCACGATCAACAGCGGGCCGTACAAGTCGCTATCGAACGGGTATCTCCTCGGCTTCCCCGTGGAGTTCCTGATCGCGCTGGCGGCGATCATCGTCGTCACCGTCATCGTCCGCAGGACCGCCCTCGGCGTCCTCACCGAGGCGATCGGCATCAACCCCGCGGCGAGCCGCCTCGCGGGCGTCCGCTCGCGGGGAATCATGTGGAGCCTCTACGGGCTGAGCGGCCTGCTCGCCGGCCTGGCAGGCATTCTCTACAGCTCGAACATCATGGCCGCCGACGCCAACGCGGCGGGCGCGAACATCGAGCTCGACGCGATCCTCGCGGTCGTGCTCGGCGGGACGTCGCTCGCGGGGGGGAAGTTCACGCTAGGGGGCACGGTCGTCGGCGTGTTCATCATCCAGACGCTCGTCTCGACGGTGACGTTCCTTGGCGTTCCGTCGTCCGCCGTTCCCGTCTTCAAGGCGTGCGCCGTCATCGTCGTCGTGGTCTCCCAGGCGCCGATGGTTCGCGCGTGGCTCAAGAGGGTCACAGCCCAACGAAGCAACTCCGCGGGTGGTTCGACCCCCGCCTCCATGGAGAGGGCCGCAGCATGAGCGCCAAGACCAGTTCCACGAAGCAGCCCGCTTCGGCGGCGCGCGCCAAGGCGGCGCCCGTCGTCGTGGGCCCCTCGGGTTGGCGCCAGTTCGTCATCAACAGGTCCTCGTGGTTCCCCGTGATTGCCTCGAGCGTGCTGCTGATCATCATGTTCCTTGGCGCTCGCCTCAAGTTCGAGTACTTCCTCAAGGCGGGCAACCTGTCGTCCCTCTTCGTGGACAACGCCTACCTGATCGTGCTCGCGTGCGGAATGACGTACGTCATCATCACTGGCGGCATCGACCTGTCGGTGGGCGCGATCATGGGCTTCTCGGGCGTGCTCGCCGCGACCCTCTTGCAGGGCGGGGTCTCGGCCGCGGTCGTCATTCCGCTGCTGCTCATCTCCGGCGCCACCTTCGGGCTCCTCATCGGCGTGCTCGTGCAGTACTTCAATGTTCAACCCTTCATCGCGTCCCTAGCGGGAATGTTCCTCGCTCGGGGCCTGTGCTACGTCCTCGCCCCCCGCCAGATCAAGATCGAGGACACGGCCATCCTGAGCCTCCAGAACCACAAGTTCCGGTTTGGCGACTGGTACTTCACGGGAACGGTGATCATCGCGATCTCGGTTGTTCTCATCACCGCCGGGGTGCTTGCCTACACCCGCTTCGGCCGGACCATCTACGCGATCGGTGGCGGAGAGCAGTCCGCCAAGCTCATGGGGCTTCCCGTGGCGCGCACCAAGGTACTCATCTACGTGATCAGCGGAACGTCGCGGGCATCGCCGGCGTGATCTTCGCGGCGTACACGGCGTCTGGCTACGCGCTCGACGGCGTGGGGACGGAGCTCGATACCATCGCGGCGGTCGTCATCGGCGGAACGCTCCTGACGGGCGGCAGCGGTTACATCTTCGGCTCGCTCCTGGGCGCGCTGGTGTACGGGGTGATCAAGACCCTGATCAACTTCGCGGGCGCCCCCCAGTCGTGGACGCGAATCTGGGTGGGCATCCTGCTGCTCACATTCGTCGTCGTGCAGCGCGCGATCGTCACGCGGGCCAACCGACGCTAGGGCTCCGAGCCGAGCAGATAGACTCGCCTGCACACACCAGTGCTGGGCGTGGAAC